>JACVCD010000008.1 GCA_016742275.1 Gemmatimonadaceae bacterium | reverse complement strand
GCAGTACGCCTACACCGTGAATGCGGGTGATCAGTCGAACCGGGGCATGGAAGTCGCGTTGAGTCTGGATGCCCGTCCCGCGAGCGTTGATGGCCAGGGACTCTTCACCACACTGCGGCCCTTCATCAACTACACCTTCGCCGACTACACCTACACCGATTTCCGCAGCGACAACAACAACAATGCGGCAACGGTGAACTACTCGGGCCGCGACGTGGTAGGTGTGCCACGTCATGTGCTGGCCGCTGGATTCGATGCCGCTGTGCAGAACGGCGGTTATGTCAGTGTGTCGTACGAGCATCGCGGCGACATGCCCATCACGTACGACAATGTGCATAAGGCGCCGGGCTACGGCGTGCTGAACGCGCGCCTCGGCATGGCTCGCAATGTGGGTCGCCATCTCGCGGTGGACGCGTACGTTGGTGGCACCAACCTGACGGGAAGTCGCTACTACACGATGGTCTTCCTGAACCCCAGCTACGCCGGTGCGTCGCCAGCCATCTATCTGCCCGGTCCGTATCAGGCCCGCTATATCGGTGGAGTCAAGCTGGGGTGGCGTCGATGAGGCGCCACGTGCGAGCCGTGCGCGGCACGTATGCACTGCTGCTGATCGGCTTGGTGTCCGCTCCGGTTGCCTGCGGCCGATTCGGCAACGCCGACAACACCAAGGAAGGCCGTCGTCTGGTGTCGGTCTCCAAGCAGCATACGGAAATTCTGTATGCCATTGGCGCCGAGAAGGACCTCGTCGCGGTGGACGTGTCGAGCGTGTATCCGCCGGCCACCAGGCAGTTGCCCACCGTGGGCTATCACCGGGCGCTGAGTCTCGAGGGCATGCTGGCCGCCAAACCCACCCTGCTCATCACCGGTGGGCGGAACAACATGGGACCGGAGCCCGTCGTACAGCAGATCGAGGCGCTCAAGATTCCGACCGCGGAGTTTGCGGCTTCGGGCTCGGATCTCGAAAGCACCAAGGCGCTGATCCGCGAGATGGGCACGTACTTCCAGCAGGAGTCGCGTGCTGATTCGGTGGTGAAGACGCTTGAAGCCGACATGGCGCGAGCCCTCTCGCGCGAGTCGGCGCCGGTGGACACGCCATCCGTGGTCATCATTCACTACGGCCGAGCCAACAACACCTATCTCACCATTCTCGGCAAGAGCGTGGCGGGACAGATGGTGCGATGGGCGGGTGGCCGTATGGCGTTGCCCGATTCCGCCGGCATGCGACAACTCACGTCGCCGGAAATCATTGCCAAGGCCGATCCTGACGTCATTCTGCTGACGGATTTCGGCTACGACCGTCTGGCCGGTCTCAGCGATGTTCTGGCGTTGCCGGGCGTCGGGTCCACCAAGGCCGCGCGCAATGGTCGCATCTATCGCGTGGAAGAGAACGATCTGGTGTACTTCGGACCTCGCACGGGCCGCAATGTGGAAGCGTTGCGCGCGCTGCTCCACCCGGCACCCGGATCGTGATGGTTCGTTGGCACCGGGACCACCTCTTGCTGGCGGGCATGTTGCTGGTGGTGGTCCTGGCGTCGGCGCGATGGGGTGCCGTACCCATCGCACCGGAGGAGATGTGGCACGCAGTCCGTCGCGCGCTTGATGCAGCCGGTGCCGCGTCACCTTCAGCGACACCCACGTTGAACGAGCGCATTTTTCTCGAGATCCGATTGCCGCGTGCGCTGCTGGCCGCGCTGGTTGGTGCCAGTCTCGCCGTGGGCGGTGTACTGATGCAGGCGCTGTTCCGGAATCCCATCGTCGAACCCGGTCTCATTGGCACGTCCAGTGGGGCCGCACTCGGCGCGGCACTGTACTTCGTCATGGGTGCCTACTGGAAATGGAGCGCCGGAATCTGGACATTGCCCATCGCAGCCAGTCTGGGTGCAGGCGCGTGCACCTGGGCGGTGATCACACTGGCTCGTGCAGCAGGTGGAGGACGCGGTGCGGTGGTGTCACTGCTGCTCACGGGCATTGCCGTGAACGCGCTCTGTGCCAGCGGCGTAGGCTTCCTCTCCTACATCGCGCGTGATCCGCAGGCGCGTTCGATCACATTCTGGACGCTTGGCACACTCGCCGGCGCGAGTTGGCCGGTGGTCTGCATGGTCTCTGCAGGGCTGGCGCTCGGTCTCTGGATTGGCTTGCGGCATGCGCAGTCACTCAATGCGCTGATGCTCGGCGATGAGGAAGCGCGCTATCTCGGTGTCGACGTACGCCGTCTGCGATTGATGGTGCTGGTCGGCAATGTGATCATGGTCGCCGTGGCGACGGCATTCACTGGAGTCATCGCGTTTGTCGGGCTGGTGGTGCCGCATGTCATGCGCCTGTGGCGCGGTGGTGACACCCGGCATCTCATGGGTACCAGCGCGCTTGGTGGTGCCATCCTGCTGGGTCTTGCCGACCTGACCGCGCGTCTCGCGGTGGCGCCAGCCGAGCTGCCCATTGGCATCGTGACCAGCGTGGTCGGCGTACCGGCTTTTCTCGCGCTGCTGCGGCGTGCGCATGTGCACTACTGAGGCAATGTCATGCTGAAGGCACGCGCGTTGACGTACACCGTCGGTGGCCGCCGTCTGCTCAATGCCGTTTCGGTGGATTTTGCGCCGGGTACCGTAAGCATGGTGGTCGGGGCCAATGGTGCAGGCAAGACCACGCTCATGCGTGCGCTCTGCCGGAGCATTGCACCACAACAGGGCGACGTGTGGTACGGAGCCCGCGCACTGGCCGATTGGCGCGATGGCGAGCTGGCCAGAGTTCGGGGAGTGCTATCGCAGAATCTCGAGCTGCCGTTTCCGCTCCGTGTGCGCGATGTCGTCATGATGGGCCGCAATCCGCACTATACGGGCATGCCGACGTCACACGATGAAGCGGTGTGCAGGCAGGCCATGCAGCATTTCGAAGTGCTGCCATGGGCTGATCGGGACTACCTGACACTGAGTGGCGGTGAGCGCCAACGCGTGCACTTTGCCCGCGTCATGGCGCAGATCTGGGAGTCCAGGCCAGATGCGTCGCGCTACCTGCTGCTCGATGAACCGCTCACGTATCTGGACATCCGGCACCAGTTCGACTTTCTGCGTCAGCTCCGATTCTTCGCCAGCACTGGTGATCTGGTCGTGGTGGCGGTGGTGCATGACCTCAATCTCGCGGCCCGACACGCGGATCAGGTGGTGCTGATGGCGGAGGGCCAGGTACTGCAGGCCGGTCCACCGCGGGAAGTGCTGACGCCGGACCATGTGGAGGCGGGATTCGGCGTGCGCCCCATCGTATACGAGTCAAACGGAGGGATGCACGTGCTGTTTGAGTAGTCGCAGTGGAGCAGTCTCATGCCCACGGCGCGGGCGTCAGTCGCTCTTTGAGGTACGCCACAAACGCCGTCGTCCGCGCCGAGCGACCTCGCTTCGCCCCCGCATACGCCACCACATCGGCCGCGGGCAATTGCCAATCTGGCAACATCGACACCAGTCGCCCGTCGCGCAGATCATCGGCTACCGACCACAGCGACCGCACCATCACGCCGAGTCCGGCCAGCGCCCAGTCGCGCACCACATCGCCATCATTGCTGGCCAACACGGGCGTAATGCGCACCTGACGTACCCGTCCACTCGCATCGCGCAGTCGCCACAGCGTTACGTCTTCATCGTTTTCGCGGAGCGCGAGACACGGCATCGCGCGCACATCATCGGGTGACGTGGGCTCACCATGCATTGCAATCAATGATGGCGCCGCACACAACACACGCGCATTGGGCGCGAGCATTTCCGCGCGAAGGCGATGCGATGGTTCATCACCAATGTGTATGGCCACATCCCAACTCGCGTCGGGCACGCGCGCGAGTCGGTCCGACAATGTGAGTTCGATGGTCACCTGCGGATGTATGGCGCGAAACTCCGCCGCCACCGGCCCCACATAGCGCCGGCCGAATCCGAATGGCGCCAGCACACGCAGTGGTCCCGCCACTTCACCGCGCCGCGCGGCGAGTTGTTCATGCAACAACGCCAGGGCTTCAGTGATCTGCGCCCCTTCGGCCAATAGCAGCTCACCTTCAGCCGTGAGTGTGGGCCGTCGTCCACGACGTTCAACCAACCGCACACCAACCCGCCGTTCCAATTCCTGAAGGCGTTGCGTGACAGCCGAGGGCGTCACGTCGAGCGCGCGCGCCGCCGCGGCCAGCGACGGGGTCTGGGCCACGACGGCAAAGAATTCGAGGTCAGTCGGGGACAGCATGGAGAACGCTCCGGGGCGAGAACATTAAGTCCAAACTGTACGCTCAATTCGGAATTGCTGTTTCGAAACTTCATGCCGGGTGCTCCGTGGTGCCTTTCATGACCCTCCCCAATGCCTCCGCCACGGCTTCGGCGCCCTCCACGGCCCGCCTCGTCCTTCGCAACGTCACCCGCACCTACCCGAACGGGGTCCGCGCCCTCCGCGGCATCTCGCTCGAGATCGGGGCCGGCCTGTTCGGTCTGCTTGGCCCCAATGGCGCCGGCAAGTCGTCGCTCATGCGCACCATTGCCACACTGCAGGCCATGGACGGCGGAACCATCACCTTCGATGGCCGCGATGTCTTTGCCGATGTCACCGCCCATCGCGCGGCACTCGGTTATCTGCCGCAGGACTTTGGTGTGTATCCGGGGCTCAGCGCACGCGTGTTGCTCGATCATCTCGCGCTGCTCAAGGGTCTCGTCAATCGTGGCGAACGTCGCGATCAGGTGGATGCGCTGCTCCACCAGGTCAATCTCTGGGAGCATCGTCATCGCGCGGTGAGCGGCTACTCGGGCGGCATGCGTCAGCGTTTTGGTATCGCGCAGGCACTGCTCGGCAATCCGCGCTTGCTCATTGTGGACGAACCCACGGCCGGTCTCGATCCAGTGGAACGTGGTCGCTTCTACAACTTGCTCAGTGAAGTGGGCGAGCAGGTCGTGGTGCTGCTCTCCACACACATCGTGGAAGACGTGCGCCAGTTGTGCACGCGCATGGCCATTGTCGTTTCAGGACAGGTAGTGTGCGATGGTGTGCCGGACGATCTCGTGCGCGAACTCGATGGACGGGTGTACACACGCACCGTTGATCGTCACGATGCATGGAGTGCGGCAAACACCACCGTGTTGTCACGCACACTGCACGCCGGTCGTTCACGTGTGCGTGTGCTGGTCCCGCAGGCAGGTAGTGCACCGGACAAGGAGTGTGTGCCCTCGTTGCCCACACTCGAAGATGTGTACTTCCGCGCCATTGAATCGACCGGCGACGGCAGTACTCAGGGTGCTGCGGCATGAGCACGCAGCCCTCTGCGCTCGCTCGCTGGCCCGGACTGCTGGCGTTTGAACTGCGCTACCAGGCACTGCGATTCACATTCGCCGCCACCGTGCTGTTGCTGGGCCTCACACCTCTGGCTGCTGTTGCCACGGGATTTGGACCAGCCGGTGATGCGGTGAATGGCGCCTATGTGATCACGCAGACCATGGCGCTGATATCGCTGTTTGCGGTGTTCGCGCTGCCCATGCTGTGTGTACACGCAGCACTTCGCGATGACGATCATGGCATGCGATCGCTCATCGAATCGCGTCCGATTTCGCGTGGCACGGTGTTGTGTGTGCGTTTCATTGGCGTGCTCACACTGGTGCTTGTGGCATTGGCCATCAGCTACACCGTGTTGGCTGTTGCACCGTTTGTATTGCCGGTACCTGCCGATCGTTTGATTGGATTCCGCGCCGAGCCGTATGTGCGGGCATTCGTGTTGCTGGCGTTGCCCAATGCCGTGTGGTGCGCCGCGCTGCTGTTTGCCGTGGCGGCTTCCACTCGCAGTACACTCGCCACATTCGTGGCCAGCATTGCCATCTACGCGGGTTACATGGTCACCGCCATGATGGTGGACAGCCCCATCATGGCCGGCACCCGTCCGCCATCGCCTGAACTGCTGGCGCGCAGTGCCGTACTCGATCCATTCGGTCTGTCGGCGTTCTTTGAGCAGACGCGTTATCTCACGCCGACCGAGCGCAACACGTTTGCCTTTGCGTTGAACGGGCACTTTCTGCAAAACCGGATCATTGTTGGTCTGTTTGCTGTTGTGTGTCTGGCACCGCTTGGCTGGATTGATCGTCGTCGTTCACTGGGTTCTACGGCACCGCACAAGACATCGTGGTGGTCAGGACTGCGCGCTGCCACTGCTTCGCGTGACGCCACGCGTTCGGCATCGCGCGCGATGGTTTCGGTTGAACCGGTACTCGGCAGTGCGGCTTGGCGCCACACCATGACGGCGGTGGCCAAGCTCGAATCGCGTTTGTTGCTGCGCAGCTGGCCACTGCTCGCACTGCTGGTGATGTGGATTCCGGTCATTGCCATTGAAGCCGATGGTCAGCTCAAGGGTGGTGACTACGGCACACGTGTGTTGGCGAGCACGGCGCAGTTGGCCGATGCCGTGCCCATGGCGCTCGCCATGCTGGGCGCGCTGTGTGTGCTGTATTTCGCCGCCGAGGTGTTTGGCCGGGAGCGTGTGCAGCGTGTGGATGGTATTCGTGATGCCACGCCGGCCGCCAACACGGCAATTCTGACTGGCAAGACACTCGCGTTGCTCACGGTACCCGTGCTACTCACGGTGACTGGTTACGGCACCACGGTGGTCATGCATCTCATGCACGGTGGACTGCCCATTGAGTGGGGCGTACTCGCCGCACACATGGGTGCATCCCTGCTGCCTTTGGTGGTCACCACCGGGATGGCAGCGGCATTGCAGGTGCTGCTCGGCAATCGCTGGCTCGCACTGGTGGTGGGATTGGCCGTAGTGCTGTTCGCCTCACAGGGCAGTGCGTTGGGCGTGGAGCATCCCCTGTGGCGCTTTGGCGCCGCGCCGGAAATCGAGTGGTCGGACCTCAGCGGGTTTGGCACCACACTGCAAAGCTGGTTGGCGTTTCAGTGGCTGTGGCTGCTGGGCACCGTGGTGTTGCTGTGGATTGCCGCTGCACTCTGGCCACGCGGCGAAATGCTGTCACTCGGCGCACGACTCCGCACCGCACCGCGATTGATGTCGCAGTCGTTGGGTGCCGCCGGACGGGCCGGGCTCGTTGCCTGCGCCCTGCTGTTCGTGGTGGCCATGGCCGGCATGTATTGGCAGACCAACATTCTTACATCGTTCGTTACTTCGGATGAGGCCATCGCACGTCGTGTGCAGTACGAACAGCAATACCGGCGTCTCGATGGCCTGCCGCAGCCATCGGTGCAACATGTGGAAGCACATGTGGTGCTCGAGCCGTCCAGTCAGCGCGCCACTATTCGTGGGCGACTGCATCTGGTGAACAACACCACGGCGGCGGTGGACACCCTGTGGCTGGATTTCCCGAATGGGTTGAACGCGGTAGTCGTAGGTCAGCAGGCCGATGCGGTGGCGTCGCGGGAAAGCGAGGCACTGTCGCCCGACATGCAGCGACGCGGGGCGCAGTATGTGGCCACCGAATTCTTGCACGACAGCACCCATGGCATGATTGGCGTGACGCTGTCCTCGCCACTCGCGCCCGGCGACTCCATGCCGTTGCCATACGATCTGCTCATCGAGCGCGGTGGCATACGCGCCGGTGGCAATGCCATCGATGTGGTGGAGAATGGCACGCTGCTGCACTCATCGGACTTCTTACCGGCGATGGGCTACTCACGTGGGCGTGAACTCCGCGACAGTGTGCAGCGTGCGAAGCATGGACTCACCGGCAACCCAAGTCCGCTGCTCTTCCCCATCGCAGCTGAAGACTCGCTACGCGCCTGGGCCCACGAACACGGGCAGACGCCGGCGTGGTTCACTGCCAATGTGTTCATCGCCACGGCTCCCGATCAGGTGGCCCATGGCCCAGGCAAACTGGTGAGTCAAACGACGTCGGCCAATGCCAGTCATTGGCACTACCAAACCACGCGTCCCACATCGGCGGCATTTGTCATCACCAGCGGGCGCTACGCCGTGTACCGCGATACGGTCATGACGGCGCGTGGGCCAACGCCGGTTGAAGTGTGGCACAACCCGGTACACGCCGATCCGGCCACGCGACTGCTCACGATCACCACCCGTTCACTCGAACGGTTGGAGCAGGAGTTCGGCGCATACCCGCACGATGTGCTGCGCATCATCGAAGTTGCGCGTCCGCATCGTTTTGGCGCCTACGCCATGCCAGGCAACATCTATCTCACTGAAACACGCGGTGTGTTGTCCGATGCCCACACCGGTGACATTGATTTGCTGCTGCGCCGCGTGGGTCATGAAGTGGGACATCAGTGGTGGGGGCATGCGGTCAATCCGCTCGATACCGATGGCCGTCTGCTGCTTGTAGAAACCGCGGCCAAGTACGCCGAACAGGTATTGCTGGAAGGTGAACAGGGTCAGGAGCGATTGCTGGACATGCTGGCAGTCGATGAAGACCGCTATCTGAGCTCGCGGTATCTGCAGGAAGCCACGCTCCTCACCATGCACGACGAGCCGTCGCTCTACTACAGCAAGGGCACGCTGGCCATGTACACATTGCGGCACACGCTGGGTGACGCAGTGGTGCGCAATGTGTTCCGGCAGATCCTCGCTACTGAGGGTGGCAGTAAGGGCGCGGCCACAGCGCGGCTGTTTCAGCAACTCATGCTGGAGGCCTCGACCACGCCGGAAGCGCGTGCCGCCGTGCAGGAATGGCTGGGTGAGCGGGTCATCTATGACTTGGTTGCCGATACAGCCACGTTTGCCCCTGCCGGCAGTGGCACCCGCATCACCGCACAGTTTTCGGCCAAACGTGTGGCCGTGGCCGACACCGGCGCAGCCGCGCATGAGGTGATCACACCGCTCAATGGAACGGTCATCGAAATCGGGGCCCGCGATGCGGCCGGAGTTATGCACCGCTTTGCCGCCATCGCACGTGATGGCCAGGTCATGGTGGACACGGTGCTGCCGAGCGCCATTCAGTCGGTCGAGATCGATCCGCGACGCTTCATGATCGATCGTGAGCGTTCCAACAATCGGGCAACGGCGCCGAAGCCATAGCCCAAGGGTCTGGCAGGGGATGGGTCATAAAGTCATATTATGACTTGACCCTACCCCTACCAGCATGCCCACCGTTCTTCGCCCCACCCTCACCGAAGCCCTCGCCCAGCGCATTCAGGAGCGCATTCGCGAGCAGGCTATTCCGCCGGGAGCCCGTCTCCCGGCCATTGCCACCATGGCGGCCGACTTTGGTGTCGGGGCTCCGAGTGTGCGCGAGGCGCTGCGCACACTCGAAACCGTTGGTGTGGTCACCATCCGCCACGGTTCTGGTGTGTACGTAAACAGGCCGCAGGGTTCACTGATCGTGGGCAATCCCATGACACACACGCCGGCGTCCAAGGCGCTGCTGCTCGATCTCATCGAGGCGCGTCTGCCGATTGAAGTGCTGAGTGCGCAGTTGGCCGCGCGCCACGCCACGAAATCACAACTCATCGAGATGCGGCGATTGCTCAATCACGCCGAAGCCCATCTCGAGGATGATGCCGTGCTCAATGAAACGAACCTCGCGTTTCATCGCACCATTGCCGTGGCCTCCGGCAACACTGTCGTGCAGCAGTTGCTCGATGTGCTGACCAATCTGTTCACGCGTGAGCAGCGCCTCATTCTCGACATCCAAAACGAGCGCGCCAAGGACCACGCGCAACATGTGGGTATTCTCGATGCGCTCGAGCAACGCAAGTCGGCGCTGGCCGGCAAGCGCATGCAGGCGCATCTCACACATGTGCAGAAGGTGCTGTCGCGCTGGAATCCGTCGCGCACACCGCTGCCACTCGCCGGCTGACCACACCCATGTCCAATTCCTTCAGTCTTGCCGGTCGCGTAGCCGTGGTCACCGGTGGTTATGGCGTACTCGGTGGCAGCATGGCCAATGGCCTTGCACGCGCGGGTGCGCGGGTCGCCATTCTCGGGCGCAATGCGGCGCATGCCGAAGCCAAGGTTCTGGAGCTCAGGAACGCCGGGCATGACGCCATGACGCTCGTGGCCGATGTGCTTGATGTCGACTCGCTCACCGCCGCGCGAGAGCAACTGCTCGCGGCGTGGGGTCGTGTGGACATTCTGCTCAACACTGCCGGCGGCAACGTAGCCCGCGCGCGCACCGATCGCACAACCGTGTTTGCACTGCCATTCGACGCGTTTGATGAAGCGGTGCGACTCAATCTGCACGGCACCGTGTATCCCTCACTGATATTTGGTGAGGCGATGGCACGTCCGGGTGCAGAGGCACGCGGCAGCATCGTGAACATCTCGTCAATGGCTGCGCTGCAGGCGATCAGTGGGGTGATGGCCTACAGTGTGGCCAAGGCCGCCATCGACAACTTCACGCGCTGGATGGCGGTGGATCTCGCGAAGCGTTGCGGACCGGGACTGCGCGTCAACGCCATTGCCCCTGGCTTCTTTGTGTCCACGCAGAATCGCGCCGTGCTCATCGAACCCGATGGCTCACCCACCGAGCGTGCGCGCACCATTCTCGAGCAAACCCCAATGGGCCGCTTCGGTGAAGCCCACGAAGTCGATGGCATCATGCAGTTCCTCTGCAGCGACGCCGCCTCATTCATCACCGGTACCGTGATTCCCGTGGATGGTGGATTCAGTGCGTTCAGTGGCGTTTGAGTTTCGTCAATTCGTCCGCCCAAACAACAATAGAGCATTCAACACAGCCTCCATATGAAGCTAGGTCTCGGTCTGTATCGCAGCCTGCTCACCACGGAGAACTTCCAGTTCGCCAAGCAGGCTGGCGTGTCACACCTGGTTGTGCATCTCGTGAACTACTTCGCGGGTGCGTCGCCCAATCTCACCAGCGGGCCCAATCGATTGGGGTGGGGTGTCACGCAGAATCAGGACAAGCCCTGGGAGTACGACGATCTGCTCGCCATCAAGCACGAGATCGAATCGCACGGTCTCACCTGGGAAGCGATTGAGAATTTCGATCCCTCACATTGGCACGACATTCTGCTCGATGGCCCAAAGAAGGCCGCGCAGATGGAGCAGATCAAACGCACCATCCAGATGATCGGGCGCGTCGGCATTCCTATCATGGGTTACAACTTCAGCATTGCCGGTGTGTGGGGATGGACCAAGGGTCCGTTTGGTCGTGGTGGCGCCAAAGCACTGGTGTACGACGAATCAGCCGTCGACATCACCGTGCCTATGCCCAATGGCATGGTGTGGAACATGGTGTACGACCCGACTGCACCCGAAGGCATCGTGGCTCCCGTGAGCAGCGACGAACTGTGGGAACGCTTTGCCTGGTTCCTGCAGGAAATTCTTCCCGTTGCCGAAGAGAACGGTGTGCGCATGGCGCTGCACCCCGACGATCCACCAACCGAAGTACTGCGTCGCACCGCGCGTCTCGTGAATCGGGCTGAGAAGTATCAGCGCATGCTCGACCTCGTTCCGAGTTCGGCCAGTGCGCTTGAGTTCTGCCTTGGCTCGATTGCCGAAATGCCGGACGCCGATGTGTATGATGCCATCGAGCGTTACGGCCGACAGGGCAAGATTGGCTACGTGCACTTCCGCAATGTGCGGGGCAAGGTGCCGCACTATCAGGAAGTATTTGTCGATGAAGGCGACATCGACATGATTCGCGCCGTGCAGGCGCTGCGTGATGTGGGATACGATGGTGTGCTCATTCCCGATCACACGCCCGAGATGAGTTGCAACGCCCCCTGGCATGCCGGCATGGCCTACGCGCTGGGCTACATCCGTGCGGCCATGCAGGCGGTGGAGCGGTTTGCTCCTGTGCCGGCATCCGTACCAGCGGGAGTGCGCTGATGCGCATGACACTCCGGTGGTATGGCCCTGATGATGCCGTATCACTCGCCAACATTCGGCAGATTCCTGGTGTCACCGGCGTGGTGAGTGCGCTGGCCATGAACACACCGGCCGTGCCGTGGACACGGGATTCAGTCGACGCCCATGCTGCGCGCATTGCACAGGCCGGCCTCAGGTGGGACGTCGTCGAAAGCATCCCCGTGTCCGAAGAAGTCAAGCTCGGCGCACCACTTCGCGAACGGCACATCGAAGCGTGGTACACCAGTCTGCAGCATGTCGCACGCGCCGGTGTCACTGTGGTGTGTTACAACTTCATGCCCGTATTCGACTGGATGCGCACCGATCTCGCGCGTCCCATGGCCGATGGCAGCACCTCATTGGCATACGACGATGAGGCGTTGCGGCGCATCGATCTCTCGCAGGGAACCGCCGGTCTCCCCGGTTGGGGCGCGGCATATGATCGCGATACGCTACAGGAGTTGCTCTCGCGGTGGAGTGCGGTGGGCGCCGAGCAGCTGTGGGAGAATCTCGCGTGGTTTCTGGAGCGGGTGGTGCCCGTGGCCAGTGAGTTGGGTGTGAGACTCGCCATCCATCCGGATGATCCACCCTGGCCGGTGTTTGGACTGCCACGCATCATCACCGATGCCTCCGCACTCGAGCGCTTTGTTGGACTGGTAGATCACCCGGCCAATGGGGTGACCTTCTGTACGGGTTCACTGGGTGCAGCGGCCGACAACGACCTGCCCGCCATGATTCGTTCGCTGGGAGCGCGTCAGCGCATTCACTTCATGCACGCGCGGAATGTGAAGCGTACCGCCGCCCGCAACTTTCATGAGGTCGCGCATCCATCAGCCTTTGGCAGTGTGGACATGCGCGCCGTGATGCAGGCGCTGGCTGATGTGCACTTCGATGGCCCCATGCGCCCTGATCACGGACGCGATATATGGGGTGAAGGTGGCAGGCCCGGATATGGGCTCTACGATCGCGCACTTGGCGCGATGTACCTTCAGGGTCTCTGGGAAGGTGTGCGCAGCGCGGTGAACTGAAACATGGTACGCGAGTGCAGCGGCTCGCCCGGGCGAAGAATGGACGACGGAAAGTCCGGGCGATTGGGGCTGTTGGGGAAATGCTGCGTTTCGAGCGCCACACCGCGGCAGCGTGTGTACTCCTTGCCACCTTTGCCACGCACACCACGATGCAAGTTGTTGCCGGTGCAGAGCTGCAGCCCGGGCGCCGTGGTCAGTACATCCAGCTGACGGCCATTGTACTGGTCCACCAGCGTGGCCACGAGTGACGCCGGTGTACCCGGCAAGCGATCGAGCACAAAGTTGTGATCGTAGCCATCGCCATGCGCGAGTTGCTCGTCGGCCGTGTCGATGCGCGAACCAATCACCTGCGGCGTGCGAAAATCGAATGGCGTGCCTGAGACGCGCCGCACTTCTCCCGTCGGGATGAGATCAGTGTTGACAGGAAGGAACGATGACGCTGCTAGAGTGAGTTCATGCCCCAGAATGTCGCAGGCTCCGCCCGAAAGATTGAAATAGGCGTGCTGCGTCATGCTGAATGGCGTGGCCTTGTCGGTGTCCGCGTGATAGTCCACGATCAACGCATTGTCATTCGTGAGTGTGTACGTCACCTGCACCTGCACCGTACCGGGGTAACCGGCATCTCCATGTGGACTCACCAGGCGCAACACTACTGCCTGCCCTTCCGACGTTTCTGCCATGGCGCACGTCCAGTGATGCGCATGAAAACCCATCACGCCACCATGCAGATGGTGCGCGCCTTCGTTTGGCTCCAGCAGATACATGGAGCCATCAAGCACGAATCGCGCATGATCGATGCGATTGGCAAATCGGCCAATCAGGGCGCCAAAGTAGCAGCGATCGGTGAGATAGTCCTCCACCCGATCAAAGCCCAGTACCACGTCTGCCAGTTCACCTTGCGCATTGGGCACCAGCAGCCGCTCAAAGATGCCGCCGAACGACAGACACGCCAACTCCATGCCATTGGTATTGCGCAGCACATAGCGGTCGACGGCGGTTTCATCGTGCACCGCAACCGCACGTTCTACACGGCTCTCAGCGGCACTCATGGTGTGGCCGTGTAAGCGTACATACCAAACACCGCGCCAACAAAACCGCCGGCCGACCGGGTGCTCAACGCGCGACCATCCACATTGGCAATGAGTGTTGTCCAGGTGACCGTATCACCCTTCGTATTAGCGCTGTAGGCAAATGCGAAGTCATACAGCGCACCACGGGCGTCGATGCGAAGTATCAGGTCATCTGCCTTGGACGCTTCCAGTGACCGTGTCGCCAACACACGCACCGCCGAGTCGGCAGCGGTGCGTGCTTCGAGCCGTAGTACCGATCTGCCATCCACGCGAGTGGAGATGATCGCGCAGTAGAACTTCTCATTCTGAAACGCAACCAGTCCGGCCTTGTCACCATCCGATGTCGGTCGATACCGCATGCGTGCTTGCACCGTAGCCGTGGCATGCTGTTGACGCTGCGCGAGAAAAATCGGTTGCGACAACGTGGCAATGCTCGCCGAGCGCGCGCGTAGAGTTAGCCAACCGGGCGCGCTGGTAAGATCGTGCCAGGTGCTGCGCGGCGTGCGAAGCCGCATCCATGTGCCGGCAAGTGTGGAATCCGTGAATTCATCACGCGACGTGTAGTTGCCGGATGGCACAAAACCACCCGTGGTGTCCGGCGTCAGCGACGGACGCGCATGCACCATCGGAATGGCGGTCTGCGGCGCAAGAATCACCGGCCAACCATCCTTCCACGTCACCGGCAACAGAAACGTCTCTCGGCCGGTGTTGTAGTAGTCGCCCTCGTACGGACGCGTGGCCAGGAAAGTGGCCCACCACTCACCACTGGGTGTTTCCACCAGCTCCGCATGACCCGCCGAAGTGACCGGATGCGGCCGATCGGAGTGCAGGTCGCGTTGCGTGAGAATGGGGTTGCCCGCATACGGCACATAGGGGCCCCACACATCCTTGCTACGGAGAATCACCTGCGAATGACCTTCCGCTGTTCCGCCTTCCGCCGCCGACAGGTAGTACCAGCCATCCTTGCGGAAGATGTGTGGCCCCTCAATCCAGATCGGTTTGGTGGAGAGATCCACACCACCATTCACCAACACCGTGCGCTTGCCGACGGGCTGATTGGTGGCGAGATCAAACTCCTGCATCCAGATGGCGCGGTGCCCTTCGTACAGTGGCGTACCAACCGGCGGACCGTTGTTCAGCAGGTAAGCGCGGCCGTCTTCGTCGAAGAACAGCGCCGGATCGATTCCATCGATATCGCGCAGCCAGATCGGATCCGACCAGGGACCGCTTGGCTTGCTGGCCGTGACCAGAAAATTGCCACCACAATCCACGCACGTATTGAGCACATAGTACGTGCCCTTGTGATGACTGATAGTGGGCGCGAATACACCACGCGACACACCAATGCTGTCAAAGGACAGCTGCGACGGTCGATCGATCACATGCCCAATGAGCCGCCAGTGCACCAGGTCCGTACTGTGATGCACCGGAATGCCCGGGTAGTACGCAAAGGTGGAGTTGACGAGATAAAAATCACTTCCCACCCGCGTGACACTGGGATCGGGATAGAACCCCTGCAGAATGGGATTGCGATACTCGTTGGCCTTGGCGGCTGTTTCGTCATGCACCGCATCGCGGCCCTCGTACGAGAACCAGTCGAATTGCGGGTCGTGCGTGGCGGGTGGAAGACCGGTATCCGCACCGGCGCATCCGATCAGCACACACAGTACCGCTCCAGCGCACCACTTCACCGTGTACCACCCGTACGACGCACACTCTCCGGCGGACCGAGATAGCTGGCGGGCAAACCACTGCCCTCGAGCACCAGCTTCTGCAGTACCACACCCGGATCGACAAACCAGAAGTGCACCACATGCGCACCCGGTCCCGCCACACGATGTGTGGTGGTCATGATGCGCACATTGTCTCCCACCATACGTTCCCACGTGCGGAGCGTGGTATCGGCCGCGATGTCCACGATCACCGGCGGTTCATCATCGACCGACATGGCGTAACGCACACCGGTGGCGCGACCCAGCACATTGAGTGTGGGCGAGAAGTAGGCATGCATCTTCACGCTGCCGCTGTCGCGCAGAAACACATTGTACGACAAGCGTGGTGACGAGCCACCTGGAGTCACTGACACCGCCGTGGGCGGCGTGGCCGTCATGCCGGACAACGTGCGTCCGAGTCCCGGAATGCGAAGCCAGCTCACTGCACTCGATGTAGTTGAGCTGGTGAAATGCTCCGCTTCCATCGACACAAACCCTTCGCTCTGCACAAAGCCGCTGAAGCCGTCAGCCCTGGTACCGTAGTCGTTGTGCAGCACGGCCGTGACTTCACTGGTCGCCCCATTGGGTCCAGTGATCACGATTGGCGCGGTGGTCACACCAACCGGCGCACGCGTCCAGTCCACCGATACCGCCAGTCGCTGCTCCGTCGTAACGGTACCACTGGCCGGCGATATGGTGAGCCACGCGGCCGATGAACGCGCGGTGTATGTGAAGGGCGTGCGGCCACGATTGTACACATCCACATGCCACGTCGGGCGCGTGAGCGCATTGAACGGCGGAAGTAGCGGACGACGCCCACCAAATGGTGGCACGCCAGGGGGAAACGGACGAGCACCAGGCGGCGGAGCGGGAATATTCTGCTCCACCACACTCACGCCCATCTCAGCTGCCACCGGCATATGAATGACATCCACCCGCGGCATCACGTTGCGTGGCGGCTCCTGCCAATACGTGTAACCGATGTGCGTCTGATCCATCATGTGTGACCATTTGCCACCGGCCAGCTTCGTATTGTAGAACGCGCTGATCTCGGCGTCGCGCTCGAACAACTGCTTCACCTTGTCGGCGAGCAGGTTGGTGCTGGCGCGCCCCTGCAGCGCGTACAACCGATTGAGCCCGGTCGTGATGTAGAGCTCGTGCTGATTGGCGTTGGCTTCGATCGGATGCAACACGAGCTGGTAGTACGCATCCTGCTGGTTCTGCGGAATCTTCGCACGAAGCGCCACTGCCCTATCCCGCAGCGCCGCCCACTCCGCCAGTACCTGCTCCGCCTCTCGGAAGTTCGTGAGATGATAGCTGTCCGGATCCAGCATCTCGGGCTTTCGGCGACTGCTGTAACGCAGATAGGCGGTGACCAGATCACCAATCTCACGCGCGTTCGTGCTTCCGAACTGCTGCGTGGCCCACTGCATCGGATACTCGACCAACCGTTCCACCGGATACGCTTCCGGATTCCACGCATAGTCGAGGAAAAACTGAATGGGATATTCCATGGGCTTGATGTCGCCCACATTCACGATCCAGATCCGATTGGCACCATAGGCGTGCGCCACCCGCATCTGCTCCCAGACACGGGCAATGGGGTTGGTATTCAGCCACTTGTAGTTGCGCGGCCCGCCCACATAGTCGAAGTGGTAGTACACACCAAACCCGCCGGGTCGGTTGCGCTGCGACAGCTCGGGCAAGCGACGAATATTGCCCCAGTTGTCATCGGCAAACAGCAACGTGATATCGTCGGGCACCCGCATGCCGCGGTCGTAGTACTCCTGCACTTCCTTGTAGAGCGCCCAGAGCTGCGGTGTGGCCGACGCGGGCTTGCCGGTGGCCTTGGCAATGATGCCGCGCTGATCGGTCACAATACGCTCGAGCAACGCAATATTGGCGCTCTCGGTCATGGGCTCATCACCATCACCACGCATGCCAACGGTTACGATATTCTCGCGAGTGCCCATGCGGGCAATGCCACCACGCCAGAACTCCTGCAGCACTGGCGCATTGTGCTCGTAGTTCCACTCGCCCTTGCCGTACTTCCGCCACTCGGCCTGCGCCCGTGTCAGCGGTTCATGGTGCGATGTCCCCATCACGATGCCGTACTCCTCGGCAAGCACGGCATTCAGTGAATCGTCGTCGGCAAAGGCATTGCCCCACATAGCGGGCCACAGATAGTTGCCCTTCATGCGCAGGATGAGCTCAAACACCCGCTCATACAGGCCATGATTGAAGCCACCAAACTTTTCGTGTGTCCACCGAGATAGTGCCGGCGCTTCATCATTAATGAAGATGCCGCGATAGCGCACCGCCGGTTCACCCAGCGTGTGACGGGCGTTCGAGACCACCACGCGTGCGCGCTTCTCGATCGGCACGTCGGCCCACCAGTAGAGCGGCGCTACACCAATGGCCGACGACAGGTCATACACACCGTATATGGTGCCACGCTTGTCACTGCCTGCGATCACCAGCGCCTCATCAACTCCTGGAATGGGGCGCTGCACCACCTGACGGGCAAACGCCTCCCACTTGCCACGCACACCACTCACATCGAGCAGACCACGGGTCAACAGACTGTCGATGAGTGGGCTCTTGCCAATAGTGCCAACAATCACGACTCGACTAGCACTACCAGTCGCCCGTGCAACTGAAGGTGCCGAACCACTGACGGCACCAATATCCTGTGCCAGGCTGCGCACGGCGCGTTGCACACCGGCATGGTCAGCATCGCTCACCACCAGCGGAATGCTTCGACCGGATTCACTGATCACGAATCCGGTGGTTGTGTCCGGCGGACCGGTCGGTGGAGTGGTCGGATTGGCACCAGTCGGCGGCGGAGCTGGCAGCGTAGCGATGAAAATCACACCGGCGCCATGGTCGAGCCCCCAGCGCGCCGTGGCTTCAACGGGATTGTAGTGCCGGATATAGCGCACCTGCTGCAACGTGAGCGCGCGTAACGACTCGATGCCACCGAGCTTCACATTGTCGAGGTACACCCAGATGGTGCTGGGAGTGGAGAACGAATTGGTTCCGCGCGACTGCAGCCAGTTGGCATGCAGTGCTTCCACGGCCAGATACGCATTGATGAATCCGTGCCGGACGATCTGTTCGCGTGAGATCACATTGGGATCGACACGGTCACCTCGTGGTCCACTCCGCGCGCACGCGTCCACCAATGCCACACTCAGCAAGAGCATGACCGGAAGCAGCCAACGCCGACGCGCAGGAGAGGAAGTCATCGCGTGGAGAGCAAAGTATTGATGGCGGTGTAGGCCGGTTTGGCCACGAAATCGCGATCGAACAGCAATGCATCACCCTGACCGGGGAATGTGGACGGAATCCACGACGCCCGATCCGTCACTCCCCACACCACGAACATGTCGCAGGCCGTGGTCTGCAGACACACATTCAGCACATCCCGGTAGTTGTCCGCCTGGGTCGCAAACATTGCCGCTGTACCGGGCGTAGGAACACGCACATCCATCTCGGTGATCTGGATCTTGAGACCCAGCGCCGCAAATCGCGCAAAGTTCGCCGTCAGCGACTCCACGGTGGGAATCTGCCCGGCAATGAGGTGCATCTGCATACCGATACCGTGCACCGGTACACCGCGCGCCTTGAGATCACGCAGCAGGTTGTACACCGAGTCGGACTTGGCTCCGAGTCCTTCGATGTTGTAGTCGTTGTAGTAGAGCGGTGTGGCGGAATCCGCTGCATAGGCCGCGCGGAAGGCATCCTCGATGTAGGAACGACCCAATCGATCGGCCCAGAAGCCAGGGCGCAGTGTTGGTGTGCCGTCGGTGTAGGCCTCATTCACCACATCCCACGCCGCCAGTTTGCCTTTGTAGCGCCCGGCCACAGCGGCGATGTGCTCCAGCATGAGCGTGCGTGTTTCGGCGGTGGTCCACGAACCGCTGGTCAGCCAGTTGGGCAACTGACTATGCCACACCAACACATGACCACGCACCAGCATGTTGTTGGAGGCCGCCCATGTCACCATGGAGTCCGGCCGCGCGTAGCGATACTCAGTGCGCGATGGCCGAAGCGAGGAGAACTTCATTTCGTTCTCTGGCGTGAGCACGTTGAACTCACGCGCCAACACCGTCATGTACTGCGCACTCGCCGCGTCGGTGGAATTGAACAGCGCACCCGCTGCCGCGCCGATCTTTACACGCAGACCACGATTTTCCACGATGCGCCGAAGCGGTGTCACCATAGGTGTTGTGGGAGGCGGAGTGTTCGGCGTGCCAGCTTCCGGTGACGTGGGCGTCGGCGACGAATCACCACCACAGGCAGCAAGGGTCATGACCGTTGCTACCGCCAACAAACGACGTCCCATCACTGTTCGCCCCGCGGACGCGAAGGTGTCGTTTCACGCGGTCCACGCGCCTTGGCCAACACCGAATCCAGCGCCGGTTTGCCCTGATGCGCTCGATCAAACAACAGCGGATAGCTCGTGCGCCCCGGAATGGGCCAACCATTGAGCCACGAATCCCCGTCAGCCACACCCCAGAACGTTACGCGATCAATCACATCGCGATGCCGGAGATACACCGCAAAGATCGCCGCATATCGGGCCGCCAACGCCTGCTGCATCGAATCAGGAAGTGCTGCCTTGTAGGGATCGAGACCTGCAGCAGCCTGCGCCCGCATGGAAACGTCCGCGCCACGATTGCGCGTAGGCTGCGGCAGCACATCGATATCGAGTTCGGTGATGTGCACCTTCACACCGGTGGCGGCAAACTCCGTGATGGTGGAGTCTTCGAGTGCCACACTTGGCCAGTCCATCTTCAGGTGCCCCTGCATACCGACACCCTGAATGGGAATGCGCCGCGCCTGAAGTTCACGAATGATGCGAATCGCACCGGCACGCTTGGCTGGATTCTCCAGCGAGTAGTCGTTGTAGTAGAGCTGCGCATTGGGATCGGCTTCGCGTGCGTATTCGAATGCCTTGGCGATGTAGTCTGGGCCAATGATGGTGAGCCACGGCGACTGTCGCAGTGTGCCATCTTCATTGAGCGCCTCATTCACGACATCCCACCCGTGAATGCGCCCCTTGTACCGGCCGGCGACGGTGTGGATATGATCCCGCATGCGTGCAAGCAGCGTATCACGACTCACTGGAGCTCCGGCCGCATCCTGGAACACCCAGCGCGGCGTCTGGCTATGCCACACCAGCGTGTGCCCGACGATGAACATCTTGTGGCGCTCACCGTATGCCACATAGGCATCGGCTGGCACAAAGTCGTAGCGACCGCGCTCCGGATGCACGTGCTCCCACTTGAGCACATTCTCCGGCGTGATGGTGTTGAAATGCTGCGTGATGACCTCGCCGCCCTTGGTATCCCGTCCGTTGAACTGCTCGGGATTGAGGGCTCCGCCAATCAGGAAGTCTTCACGGAAGGCCGTCTTGAGGGCCGGCTGCGTTGTCGACGCAGCGGGTACTGAAGAAGCGGTCGCTTCGCCGCCGGACGACTTCGCGCGGCAACCCGACGCGCCGCACACCAGCATGGCGAGACCAAGTGGAACGACGCGATGACGCTTCATGCCGATGCCGCCGCCAACACACGGCGGCGCTCCGTGAGGGTGGTGGTCATCTCGACCTCTGTGGTACGCGAGATGCGATAGAAGTAGAGACACACGATGCACAGTGCAAAGCCCAACGCCGGCAGCAAACTCACACTGAGCTTGATGCCTTCGAGCGCTTCGGCGGTTTGCGCCACGTTGGGCACGTAGCCATACGCAGCGAGCACATAACCACCCATCGCGCCGCCAACACCAAGACCGGCCTTGAGTCCGAACACAATGGCCGAAAACACCACGGCGGTCGCGCGACGCCCGGTCTTCCACTCCGAGAAGTCGGCCACATCGGCCATCATGGCCCACAGCAACGGAATCGTGAATCCGTAGGCGAACTGACGCAGCATCTCCGTACCGACAATCAGCGGTACCGAAGCAGGTGCGAGCAGGTAGAACACGGCCGTGAATACCACCGTGGCCGCCAATCCCATGATGAACAGATTGCGCTTGCCGTACTTCATGGCCAGCGGCTTGGACAGGACAACACCAATGATCGTGCATCCCGTGCCTGCCACATTGAACATGCTGAACAGGTCTTCGCGCTGCAGATAGTACTTGAAGTAGTAGAGCATCGCGCCACCACGCAGCGACAGCGTGATGAACAGAATGATCGTGAGCACGAACATCGCGATCCAGGGACCGTTGCTGAACAGATCCTTGAAGTCCTGCGCTATCGATGACTGCTGCTTGGGATCGGGCGCGATGCGTTCCTTGGTCGTGCTGAACGTGACCAGGAAGAACAGCACGGCCAGCACGGAGAAGATGCCAATGGTCGCGCGGTAGCCTGCTGCATCATCACCACCGCCAAACATCTTCACCATCGGGAGCGCGAGACCCTGCACTACTACCGTGGCCAGCATGGCGCACACAAACCGGTACGACGAAAGACTGGTGCGTTCACCCAGATCGCCCGTCATCACACCACTCAGAGCGGAGTACGGCAGATTGTTGGCCGAATACACCACCATGAGCAGGATGTACGTGACGTACGCATATACGAGCTTGCCGTCCGCGCCGAGATCCGGTGTGGAGAATGTCAGGTAGCCGGCAATACCAAACGGCACCGCCGTCCACAGAATCCATGGCCGGAACTTGCCCCACTTGGTGTTCGTCCGGTCGGCAATGATGCCCATGAACGGATCGAACACCGCATCAAACACACGCACCACCAGGAACAGCGTGCCGGCCGCCGCGGCGGTGATGCCAAACGTGTCGGTGTAGAAGGCCAGCTGGAACACCAGCATGGTCTGGAAGATGAAATTCGCTGCGGCATCACCGAGGCCGTAGCCAAGCTTCTCTTTGACTGAAAGACGTACGTCGTCCATGTAGGCGCTGAGTGCGATAAGTGGAGTTCAGGCCGTCACGCGCAGCGTGAGGCGGGTGAGATCAGCATCCTGCGACGACGTGCCAACGAGCAGGTGGAACTCACCGGGTTCCACCACGCGTTCCATGTCGATGTTGTAGAACCAGAGCGATTCCGGTGTCACGGGCAGCGTTACCGTGGTCGTTTCACCGGGCTTGAGGTGCACCTTGGCGAAACCCTTGAGCTCTTTCACCGGACGTGTCACCGAGCTCACCACATCACGGATGTAGAGCTGCACTACTTCCGTTCCGGCACGAGTACCGGTGTTGGTCACATCCACCTGCACGGTGGTGTGACCGTCGCGTGATATCTCACTCGCGGCAACACGTGCATTCGTGAGCGCAAAACTGGTGTAGCTCAGTCCGAACCCAAACGGATAGAGCGGTGTGGTATCGTCGAACAGATAACCACGACGCGCCGACGGCTTGTAGTTGTAAAAAATCGGCAACTGCCCCACATGTCGCGGCACACTGATCGGCAACTTGCCGCCGGGATTGAACGCACCAAACAGCACCTCGGCCACGGCGCGACCGCCTTCCTGCCCGAGATACCAGCACTCGAGAATGGCACGCGCCTCTTCGTGCAACGCCACCGCAGCCAACGGGCGCCCGTTGATGAGCACCGCCACCACTGGCTTGCCCGTGGCCGTCAGGGCACGCAGCAGATCGTTCTGCTCACCGACCAACTCGAGATCGGTGCGATCGCCCAGATGTACACGCGACCAGGCTTCGCGGGAGGTCTGTTCATTTCCACCCACGGCGAGCACGATGACATCAGCGTCTGCAGCGACCCGAACCGCTTCCTCGATCAAACGCTGGTTGTCGGCAGGATCGGCCTTGACCACCTCATCCTGCTGCCACGATCCGCCTTCGGTGATGCGGCAACCTTCCGCGTGCACGACCCGCGCCCGATCGCCAACAAACTCGCGAATGCCGTCGAGAATGGACGTCTGATAGGTAGGGGTTCCGCTGTACCCACCCAACATGGCGCGGTGAGCATTGGGTCCGACCACCGCAATGGTCTTGAGCGCTGCGACATCGAGCGGCAACACATCACCATCATTCTTGAGCAACGTGATCGTCTCGCGTGCCGCATCGAGTGCCAGCGCCCGGTGCGACGGCTGTTCCGCGACCCGTTCCGCCTCATCAAGACTCACATACGGATGGTCGAACAAGCCCATGCGGAACTTCCAGTACAACATGGGCGCCACAAGCGCATCGAGATCCACTTCGCGGAGCGTGCCCTCGCGTACTAGCTCCTCGATGTGCAGATAACAATCGGGCTCCGGCAACTCGATATTCACACCGGCCTTGATCGACAGCGCCGCCGACTCCTTGCGATCGTGTGCCACGAAATGCCCGTGTGTGTCAGGGCGGTAGCCCAACTCCCATATGGCGTAGTAGTCGGACACCACAAAACCCTGGAACTGCCATTCATCACGCAGCACATCACGCAGCAGCCACTTGCTGGCGTGTGATGGCACACCGTCGATTTCGTTGTACGAAGCCATAACACCAATGGCGCCGGCTTTGCGAATGGCGTCTTCAAATGGCGCGAGGAATGTTTCGCGCAACACCCGCTCCGACACATTCACCGGCGCACAATTTTGGCCCGACTCGGGCTGACCATGGGCCGCGAAGTGTTTGAGCGTAGCCATCACGCGGGTGTGATCGCGGAAACTCGCGTCGCCCTGAAATCCGCGCACCGCGCTCTGCCCCATGGTAGACACAAGGAATGTGTCTTCACCAAATGTTTCCTCTACACGCCCCCAGCGCGCATCACGTGCCACATCCACCACCGGCGTCAGCGCGAGGTGCGTGCCACGCACACGCGCCTCATGAGCCGTCATGGCGTACAACTTTTCGACCAACGCCGGATTGAACGTGGCGGCCAATCCGATGGGCTGCGGAAAGCTGGTTGCACCGCGCGACGCCTGACCGTGCAGGCACTCCTCGTGAAACACCACAGGAATGCCGAGGCGGCTCTCTTCGATGAAGAAGCGCTGAATGGCGTTGGTGAGTTCCGCGCTGGCGCGCGGTCCGATGCCGCCCCCCGCATCACTGGGCCGGCCGACCTGACCCAGACCGTTACCATGACCGAACGCGGCGCGGGCCTTCTCCGGATCAAACGCACCGCTGGCATCCACCAGCTTCTGTGCTTTCTCGTTCCACACGCACATCATCTGCGCCGCCTTTTCGGCCAGCGTCATGCGAGACAGCAGATCGGCCACACGGATCTCTACCGGGAGATCGGCGTCACGATAGGGGGCAGTTGCTTCCTTGGTGGGGCTGGACATGACTCGAGGTGGGAAAGACTGGAGCGAAGTACTAAGCGCGTGTTGCCGTTCTATCGCGCCTGTTGTTTGACGTGCTTGAAGAGAGCGAGATCCACCGCGTCACCCATGGCGCGATGCCCGGCCTCACCGGGATGGAGATGATCACCACTGTCGGCCCATGACACGAGCCACGTGGGTTTGGCAGGATCACGCAGTGCGGCATCAAAATCGATCACACCATCAAATGCGTTGCTGGTGCGAACCCACTGATTCACCGTCTGTCGTGCGGCTTCGTGATCGGGTGTGTCGTACTGCGAGCCACCAAAGGGCAGAATGGTCGCGCCATAGATACGCACACCGCGTGCACGAGCTCGTGCGATGAACACCTGATAGGCCGCGATGAGATCGCGAGCGACCTGTTGAGATTCGGCAGCATCACGCGCACCACCCAAATCGTTTACCCCTTCAAATACCACGGCCCATTGCAGACCATGCTGGGCAAACACGTCACGCTCGATGCGATCCAGTGCCGACGGACCGAGGCAGGCGCGCAATACGCAGTTGCCACCGATGCCGGCGTTGAGCACGGCCACGTGCTTGAGATCCGCCGCAGCCTGCAATCGCTTCGAGAGCTGATCCGGCCACCGATTGTTCTTGTCGGTGGTTGAGCCGCGACCATCGGTGATGGAATTGCCAATGATGGCTACCGATGCCACCTGAGGGCCGGCCACTACATCAATGCCCGACAGCAGATACCAATGCTCCGTGCGCACGGCGTCTGGCATACTCGCGTCGGCGGTATGATCACCGCTCTGCAAGAACGATGTCGTGCGCGACCCGGGATGTCCCGTGAGTTCGGACGGCGCCTGCGCGATGAAGCTCGTGATGGTGAGATCGGCCATGGCCGCGGCCGTCAACGCAACCGGATCCGATTCCACCACCGCGCCAACCGGAATGGTGACACCAGGCTTTCCGTTGAACAGCACCGCGCGTGACGTGCCGGCGGACGTGGCGTGCGCTCCGGCGCTCAACGCCACTTGTGTGCCCGCAATCTCCACCGGTCCGTTGCCAAATGCATTGGAGAAGCGGAAACGAAACCGCTCCCCACCAACCGACAAATGAATGACTTGCCGCAGTGTACTTCCGGCGAGACCGGGCGCCGGCGGCATATTGCGCGGCTCAACCAACTGCGGCGCGGCCTGCCACGTACTCACCCAACGTTCGGTATCCGTGCGAAAGGGCGCGGTCGGCAGCCCATGACTTCCAAATAGCATCGCACCTGCCGGACTGTTGGCCCACGCATAACGAATGAACTGTGGCTCGCGAACCGCAGCACTCGTGAGCGTGACCGTATTGCCCTTGGCCGTGGCGCTGGCCCAATGCCACTGTCCGTCCGCACCGGCCAGCGCAAATGCGCGTGTTGCATCGCCGCGCAGAGAAAGCCCGGCGCCAACCGCACCAAATTGCACATCAACCTGCGAACCACGTACCGTGTGCAATTGATACTGTGGACCCGTCGTCACCACGGCCGATTCGCCGTACGCCACCTTGCGCGCCAACAACGCCAATCGATGACCAACATCGCGCTTGTTGCGCGGATGAATATCCCACGCATCACCAATGTCGATGCTCACCGCTTGCCCGGTGTTTGGCAGCATCAGCGCCTGCTGCTGTGATTCCCTGAGCAACGCCCATCCACCTGAACGCGGCGGCAGTGTATCCGGCGCACCAAAGTTGGCGAGTTGCACCCAGAAAAACGGGAAATCTTTTCGGCCGCTCCGCCACTCCTGACGCCAGCTGCGAATCAATGCGGCAAACTCCGGTGCGTACTCCCGCGCCTGCGCGTCGGAGTTGGCGTTGGATTCACCCTGATACCAGATCACACCGGTGATTGGCTGATTGAGCAGCGGGCGAATCATCGCCTGATGCAACACCGAGGGAATCTTATTGACATGCTGTCCATCTTCGCCGAGCGACACTTCACCAACACGGAATCGCCACGATGTCGGTAGCGCACGAGTTGTATTTCCGATCTGCAAACCCATGCCGCGCGCGGGACCGGTGATACCACCATCACCTCCACCGTCGCGCACACGCACGGCAATCACATTCTTTCCTGCACGAAGTACTTGCTTCGGAATGACGTAACGACGCGGCACATTGTATCCGGACGTCCGGCCAACTTCCACGCCATTCACCCAGGTCACGTCCTCGTCATCGATTGCCCCAAGCGACAGCGCTATCGACTGCTCGAGGTCCGCAGTCGTAAGCTCGACCTGCGTGCGATACCACGCCACACCATCGAGACCTGCCAGACCAGCGCGTTCCCATGGGGACGGCACGGTGATCTGTTGCCAAACCGCGTCATCGAAATCCGGGTTCGCCCACAACGCGCGTCCATCCACCAGACCGCCATCGCGATCGGGCAACACGCCACCCAATCGCACACGCAGCGAATCGCGAAGGCGTTGCTGATACTGCTGCTCACTTTGCTGCACACGTAACCACGACGCACTGTCGAGACCGAGCGCAGATCGACTCATCCACGGTGTAAGCGCACTGCCGCCCCAGGAGGCATGCACAATACCGATCGGCACACCGGTGGCCTTCCGAACTTCGCGGGCAAAGTGATATGCCACCGCGCTGAACTGACCGGCATGCGCTGGCGTTGCGGGCAACCATTGACCACCGCTGACATCACGCTCCTGCATCCACGACCATTTGTGCGGTACAGCGAACTCGCGAATCAGTGTATCGCGCGCTTGCGCCACATCATTTGCACCACCCGCAGCATCAGCCAGTCTCCACTCCATATTCGACTGTCCCGAGGCCACCCACACATCACCGATATAGAGGCGGCGCGCTTCTGCGACCTGCGCACCACTGGATGCCCGCACATTGTACGGACCACCGGCCTCCATCGGGGAGAATTCCACGCGCCACGCGCCCGATGAATCTGCTACCGCGCGGCGCGTGACATTGATGCGCGTACCATGCAGCAACACCGAGACCTCGGCACCTGGCGCGGCCCACCCCCACACAGGCACCGAGGTCCGGCGTTGCAACACGGCTCCATCACTCAGTATGCGCGCCAACCGCAGATCATCGATCGATCTGCGGTTGGCGCCTGACGCGGGAACCGCTGCGGTGAGGCTCGCGCCGAGCAATACCAGCAGCGGCACCGTCGCGAGCACTCGCCGAGCACTACCAATCACGTGCTCAGTACCCCGGATTCTGCGGATACTTGGGACCCACCACCACACCGTCGATCTGTGTTTGCGGAATTGGACGCAATGCATGACGCAGTTGCACGTTCGCGCTGGCGTGTGGGTTGTACTTCTTCACACGGTCCACAAAGAACTGGGCACCCGGACGCACCAGATCATACCAGCGGTTGAACTCACCCGCCAATTCGCGCTCCCGCTCATCCATGATGAAGTCGAGCGTGATCT
The DNA here is from genome assembly GCA_016742275.1 of Gemmatimonadaceae bacterium. GTDB lineage: Bacteria > Gemmatimonadota > Gemmatimonadetes > Gemmatimonadales > Gemmatimonadaceae > Gemmatimonas. The sequence continues at coordinate 199,569 of JACVCD010000008.1, read as the reverse complement.
GCGCTGGAGTCACCATCTGCCGTGGATCGTTCTTGTAAGCCGGCGTTGCTGCGCGGACCCGCAACACATTGATGTTCGCAGCCGCTTCGTTGAGGTCGCCAAGTCCAAGTGCTGCTTCCGCCGCCAGCAGGTACACTTCACCAAGACGCAGCAGCACCTGAATCTTGCCGCCTTCCTGCGCGGTGAGATTGGCGCGGAGATTGTCCTGGAACTTCTTGAGCGCCGGATAACGATCCCAGCTGATGTAGCCGTCCGTAGAACCGGTCCGATCGCCGCAGTACACCGAGGGATCCGCGTAGCCGGTCGGGCAGATCGTGCGAATCATGTACTTCCGCGCCTGCCGGTACGCAGTTGTCACTGGGTGCGGCAAGAAGATGCCAGTCGTGTCACCCACGTTCACCACTTCACCGCTGCTGCAGAACGGGCAGTTGGTGGTGGGATTGCGCTGACCACCAACGGTGGCCGTCCACACGGTCTGATACGATCCATCAAAACGCGTGTCCATCACGTCGCTCGCGCCCGGCGTGCCGGACCAACGTGTGTCGAACACCTTGAGCCCGTATTGTGTGGGCATCAGACGACGGAACGGACGCCCATTATTCAGGTCACGCGGAATGCCAACACCAAAAGCCGCGTTGTCATACTGCCCCAGATAGACGAGGTGCAGATAGTTGTACTGATCGGCACCATCATAGTGTGTCTGATCATACGAGAAGTTCACCGTGAAGATGAATTCCGACTGACCGGAGTTATAGCCGGTGTTCTCGCAGTAGTTGGCACGTCCCGGATCTGCTGCGCGTGCCGCGCACCAGAGATCCGCATAGACCGGTGTCAGCGAATACGCACCAGAGGAGATCACGGCCTTGGCATCAGCCAGTGCGGCCTGGAAGTCCGACTGACGATTGGGCGAGTACGCCTTGTACGCCCGCGTGAGATACACTTTCGATCGCAACGCGCGCGCGGCTCCGCGTGTCGCACGACCGCGCTCGGCTTGCGTAACCGGCAACTTGGCGATCGCACTGTCGAGATCCGAAAGAATGGCCTGGTAGATGAGCGGTGCGGTATCGCGCACCGCCTGATCCACCACACCCTTGTTCTCCTTGAGCGAAAGCGTCACGCTGCCGAATGTCTGCACCAGCATGAAGTATTCGAACGCTCGCAGGAAATGCGCTTCACCCAGCAGCGAATTCTTGACCGTGGGTGTGAGACCCACGGCGTTTGGACCACGCTCCAATGCCGCATTGAGCGTGTTGATCATCTGATATGCAGGATTCCACGTATTGGCCAACGGCGCGACGCTGCTGTTCAAACCAGCGTTATAGGCGCCGAATTCGCGATTGTTGGATCCAGCCTGGTCGGCGTCCGACCAGGTATCGGTCCCCGCTTGCGTCAGCGAAATCAGCTGCTCCCTTCCGTAGTAGCTACGCAGTTGACTGTAACTGGCAATCACGGCCGAGTTGAGACCATCCGGTGTGCTGTAATAGTCAGCGCTGACACCGGTGATCAGCTTTTCGTCGAGGTCGACACAAGCAGCAGCTACGGCTGCGAGTCCAAAAGATGCAACGACGGGGATGAGGCGCTTCATCTGAAGTCTGGTCATGGAAGTAGGCTCCCTCACCACGTGATGTTGCTGCCGATCAACAACGTGCGCAGCGCCGGAGCGGCGCCCGCTACCTCGGGATCTGCGCCGAGATAGTTGGTGTGCACGTATGGATCCTGGGCGGTGCCGTAGAAGCGGATGCTCTGCGCGCCAATGCGGCTGGTGAGACTGGCAGGCATGGTGTAGCCCAGCGTGATGTTGCGGATACGCCAGTGCGAACCATCGGTGTAGAGGCGCGTGGTGGCGTAGAGACGCTCAACCTGTCCGAGATTCGGTGCCGGGTTGCGCGTCGATGGATTGGTTGGCGTCCAATAGTCCATATCCGCCATCACACCGAGACGACCTGTGTAGCTGCGCGGCGTGCCGTCAATGAACGTGTAGCCGTGTTTCCACGTGAGCAGACCCGAGATATCGAAGCCCTTGTACTCGAACCGGTTGTACAAGCTGGCGATCCACTTGGGATAGCTGGTGCCCACGATCATGCGGTCATCAGCGTTGATGCGGCCGTCACCATTGATGTCCTTCACACGCGGATCGCCCGGACGGAACGTGGCACCGTTGGCGTTGAACGCCCGCATGGCAACGGAGTCGCCGTACTGCCAGATGCCATCCCACTTCCAGTCGTAGAACACACGACGCTGCGGATCGCCGGTCAGGTTGATGGGCTGCCCCACGAACCAGACGTTGTTCACATCCTGCGCAGAACCTGTCTGCAGCGCGGTGATCTTGTTCTTGTTTGTCGACCAGTTGATGTCACTGGTCCATGTGAGACCGTGCCAGTTCTGCAGATTGATCGTCGACAGCAGCACTTCGACGCCCGAGTTCTTCGTCGATCCAATGTTCTGCAGCGTCGACGTGAATCCGGACGTGACTGGCAGAAGACGCGACAGCAGCAGATCACGTGTGTTCTGCGAATAGACGTCCACGCTGCCGGAGAGACGGCTTCGCAGAACCGCAAAGTCCACCGCGTAGTTGGTGGCGTCCGTCTTTTCCCACGTGAGCCCAGGGTTCGCAATGGTGCCCGGGCGATAGCCGCGTACGCGCGTCGTGCCGAATGTGTAGAGCTTGGAGGTCAGTGTACCCTGCGTCTGGTACGGGCTGATGGACGTATTGCCCGTGGTACCATAGCTCGCACGCAGCTTGAGCTGATCAAACCAGCCAAGATTCCGCACGAAGGATTCATCACCGATCTGCCATGCGGCGGAGAACGAGGGGAAGAACGCCCACTGGTTTCCCGGTGCCAGACGGCTCGATCCGTCGCTTCGGCCAGTGGCCGACAGCGTGTAGCGATCCTTAAACGTGTAGTTCACGCGCCCCATGTACGACTGCAGCGCCCATTCGGAAATGAGACTGAGATTGTTTCCAGCCGTACCAGAGCCCAGATCGTACCAGAGCTGCGTGTTATACGGGAGCTGCGTGGCGTACATCGAGTCCTTCGTGAAACGATCCTTCTGAATGCTGTACAGTGCGGTGGCGTCGAAGTTGTGATCGCCAATCACCTTGTTGAACTGCAGCAGATTGTCGAGCGTGTAGGCAAAGTCCGTCTGATTGCGCAGCATGGCCTGCGGCGGCTGACCCTGATTGGCGCTGTTGGCACCAGGATTGGAGCACGGACCATGTGTCCACGGATCGTTGTAGCAACCGAGACTGCTATTGGTGTAGTCGGGACCGAAATTCACGCGATAGCTGAGCCAGGGCCTGAGCTGCAGCGTGCCGTACAGCGAAGCAAAGGCGCGTGTCGTTGTCTGATCACGAATCATGCTCTGCGCTTCGAGCAGCGGATTGATATTGAGTGGGTCATCATCCGGCCGCGGATCGAGCAATCCTGCTGAATCGGGCGTGGTATAGTTCGTCGGTCGGCCAAAAGGCGTCATAGCAGTGGCGTATCCGAACGCGCCCTGTCCTTCACCGATTTCCTGCAGTGAACGTGAGAGTGAGATGCTCGCACCGAGCTGCATGTACTTCGATACGTGGTCTACGGTGGCGAACGCATTGCCGCGTGTGCTGGCCTGACCGGGGATCACGCCTTCCTGATTGAAGTAGTTGCCGGAGAGTGAGAAGCGGGTGCCGGCGGCGGAACCACTCACATTGGCCTGGAAGTTTCGCTGCAATCCATCGCGCAGCACGGCACGCTGCCAGTCAGTTTCGATGCCGTTCTGATAGGCATAGAGACGCTTCGACGTCGTGGTGCCCGGCACGAATGTTTGTCCGGCGAGTACACGAGCCAGTGATGTGTCCTGGCCATTGATGGCCGCAGCGTCCTGCAGATACTTCACGAACTGCTGCATGTTCATCATCGGGATGATCTGCAGCGGTGTCTGCGATCCGTAGTAGCTGTCCACGCTGTACGACGTGCGCAGACGACCATCGGTCGAACCTTTCTTGGTCGTGACGAGCACCACGCCGTTTGCACCGCGGCTGCCATAGATGGCTGTCGCTGATGCGTCCTTGAGCACGGTGATGTTGTCGATGATGGCCGGATTGAAATCACCGATGCCACCATTGATCGGGATACCGTCCACGACATAGAGCGGTTCGTTGCGCTCACTCGACATGGAGCGCACACCACGAATGCGCACCTGCATGTTCGCGCCCGGCTCATTGCTGTTGGTGACGATTTCGACACCGGGTATGCGTCCTTGCAGCGCCTTCATCGGATCGCTGGTGGGGATGTCTTTCATTTTTTCGGCGGTCACCGTCGTGAGCGCGCTCGTCACGTTGCGGCGTTCTTGCGTGCCGTATCCCACCACCACCATGCCCGTGAGATTCGTCGGAGCGGTGGTGAGGCTGAAGTTGCGCGTGACGGTCTGACCGGCGGCAACAGTGACGACAGCACTGTCACGTGTGTAGCCAAGCAATCGCGCAACGATCGTCTGCGTTCCGACGGGTGCGTTTACGAGATTGTAGCGACCATTGGCGTCAGTGATGGCGCTGACGGTACTACCGGAGACTGCAACAGTCACATTCGGCAACGGCTTGCCGGAATCGACCGTGACGGTGCCGGTGATGCGACCCGTCGCCTGCGCGGCGGCGTCTCCGGCCGCAAGCAGGGTGAGGCCCAGGAGCACGATCCAGCATCGCATCAACGGACCCTCCAGAGGATGGACATAGGTAGGGGGGTGGGCACAGAGCGCCACAGGGGTGGGGACGGCGGGAGGGAACTACGGGGAGGAACTGCGAACAGCGGGAGCTTCGAGGGGCGGGAGCTGCGGAGGCGGGAGCTACAGGACAGCGGAGGCGGGAGGGGCGGGACTGACAGCAGCGAGAGCGGGGGTCGGCGGGACTCTCTTGACACCGAGCGACAATCATGGAACGTTCCATCAAGCAGTGGAACGTTCCATGGAACGTTCCAGCGGCGACCAACATGTGCGTTCATTTTGAACGTGTCAACAGCCGCTGCATCAAATTCTTCGCCGGAACTCCTTCCCGCCGGCGTGGACGCGCACTCCGCATCATTCCACGTTCGTTCCAACCGCGTTTCCAATCGCGTTCCAACACCCGCGACGCTTCTACTGATGTCTGCACCCAAGTCTGGTCGCCCTACCATCATCGATGTCGCTGCCGCTGCCGGCGTGTCGAAATCGCTGGTGTCTCTCGTCATGCGGGGCGCAAAAAACGTCAGTCTCGAAAAACGCGAGCTCGTGCTCGCATCTGCAGCGGCATTGGGATATCGCCCCAATGCAGTCGCACGAACGCTCGTGCAACGCCGTTCGCATCTCATTGGCGTACTGCTCTCCGACTTGCACAATCCGTTCTTTGCGGAAGTGATCGACGGTTTGCAGGCCGAGGCGGGAGAGCGCGGCTACAGCACCATCATGAGTGTGGTCGATCAGCGCGAGAACGCCGAACGTCGCGCACTCGATACACTGCTCGAACTTCGCATCGACGGGCTCATTCTCGCGTCGCCGATGATCGAGACGGGTGGTATCACATCGAGCAGCAAGGAAGTGCCAGTGGTGCTCGTCGCGCGTCATGCACGCATCGCCAGTGTGGATAGCGTAGCGAATGATGACCCGCGCGGTGCTTCGCTCATCGTGCAACATCTCGCCGAACTCGGGCATCGTCGCATTGCCCACATCGATGGTGGCAATGCGGCCGGTGCGGCGGAACGTCGGCGTGGCTACGAGCGCTCCATGCAAAAACGCGAACTCACGGAGTTCGTGCAGATCGTGCCTGGCGCGTACTCCGATGAAGGTGGACGGCAGGGTATTGCGGTGCTATTCGACAGCCCCACACCGCCAACCGCCGTGTTTGTTGCCAACGACCTGGCAGCGTTGGGTGCATTGAGCGCGCTGGCCGAACGCGGATTGCGCGTGCCCGAAGACGTATCGGTCGTGGGCTACGACAATACATCACTTGCTGCCGTCAGTCAGATCCATCTCACCACGGTGGATCAACCACGTCCCGATATGGGGCGCACAGCGGTGCGTCTGCTGCTCGAGCGTCTCACCGGCAAACGCGAAAGCGCCAGTCACGTGCTCATCCCGCCGCGCCTGGTTGTGCGTGGCACGACGGCCCCGCCAAAACAGTCCTGACTCGAACGTCCATGTTCCGTACTGTGCGTCGGCGGTCCCGTCGACTTGTTATGAAGTCGTTGCCTGTTGCTATCGGTCTGCTGGCCGTATCAGGCATGGCGCACGCACCGGCCATGGCGACACGGAATATTGCGCCCACTGCTGCACCAGCAATCGAAGACGGTTACGATCTCTGGCTCCGCTATCGTCCCATCACGGACGCGGCTACTTCAACGGCCTATCGATCACGCCTGAAGCAGCTGGTGGTATTGGGTGCAACACCAACACTCGACATCGCCCGCGATGAATTGCATCGCGGAGTCTCCGGCATGCTGGGATCAGCGCCGGAGCGCATCGATGCACTGAAAGACGCCAACAGCGGCGCCGTCATTGTTGCCACCACAGCAACGTTGACCAGCGCCTTTGCTGAACACCGTACGACATTCCCGGCTCCGCTGCGCGCTGAACTCGCGCGCACGGGCAACGAAGGATTCGTTGTGCGCACTTTGCCCATTCCCGGGAAGGGCGCAGCGCAAAGCGCCATCTACATCGTCGCAAACACTGACGTTGGAACGCTCCACGGCGTCTTCCATCTGCTGCGATTGCTGCAGACGCGCGAATCCATCACCACACTGCAGATCACCAGCAGACCGCGCATTCAGCGACGCATCCTCAATCATTGGGATAATCTCGATCGATCGGTGGAACGTGGATACGCCGGCAAGTCGCTATGGGACTGGCAGGCGCTCCCTGGTCCGCTTCCCGACTCACTCCTTACACGCTATCGCGATTACGCCCGCGCCAACGCCTCCCTTGGCATCAATGGGACGGTGCTCACCAATGTGAATGCCAACGCCACCGTGCTCACATCCGCCTATCTGAGTAAAGTGGCGGCCCTCGCGCGGATCTTTCGGCCGTATGGCCTTCGCACCTATCTCACCGCGCGATTCAGCGCACCCATCGAGATCGGTGGACTTCGCACAGCCGATCCGCTGGATCCGGCAGTGCGCGCATGGTGGAACAGCAAGATCGCCGAGATTTACGATTCTATCCCCGATTTCGGTGGTGTGGTCGTAAAGGCGAATTCGGAGGGCCAGCCGGGACCGCAGGACTACAAGCGCTCACATGCAGATGGCGCCAACATGCTCGCGGATGCCTTGCAACCGCATGGCGGTGTGGTCATGTGGCGCGCGTTCGTATACAGCAATGATGTTCCGGTGGATCGCGTGCGGCAGGCGTGGGATGAGTTCAAGCCACTCGACGGGACATTCCGCAGCAATGTGATGGTGCAGGTGAAGAATGGTGCGCTCGACTTTCAGCCGCGCGAGCCCTTTCATCCGCTGTTCGGTGCCATGCCGCGCACTCCATTGGTGATGGAGTTCCAGATCACCAAGGAGTACCTCGGCCAGGACACACACCTCGTGTTCATGGCTCCGTACTTCAAGGAAGTGCTCGACGCGGACACCTGGTCCAAGGGTCGTGGAACCACGGTCGCGCGCATCATCGATGGTTCGGTTGATCGGCACACGCTGTCCGCCATCGCCGGTGTTGCCAACATTGGCAACGACCGTGACTGGACGGGTTCGCACTTCAACCAGGCCAATTGGTACGCATACGGGCGACTGGCATGGGACCCTTCGCTGTCGTCGTCCACAATTGCCGACGAGTGGATTCGTCAGACACTCACGACGGATGCGCGCGCGATTCCTGTAATCCGGCACCTCATGCTGGTCTCGCGTGAAGCCGTGGTGAATTACATGACACCACTCGGTCTCGCGCACATCATGGCCACCAACCACCACTATGGACCTGGCGCATGGGCCAACGGTGGACGCGCTGACTGGACGCCATCTTACTACCATCGCGCAGACACCACCGCGATAGGATTTGATCGCACCGCACGCGGCAGCAATGCCATTGCGCAGTACGCACCACCGGTAGCGCAACAGTTCGCACAGCGCAGCACAGTGCCCGACAATGTGCTGCTGTGGTTCCACCGTGTTGGCTGGAACGAGCGCACAAAGAGTGGTCGCACGCTGTGGAACGACCTGGCGCTGCGCTACCAGGAAGGTGTGGACAGTGTCCGCGCCATGCAGCGCGCATGGACCAGCGTTCGCTCGCATATCGATGCGCCGCGTCACAAGCAGGTCGCAGAATTTCTCGCCATTCAGGAACAGGAAGCGCGCTGGTGGCGTGATGCCTCCCTGCTCTACTTCAGCCAGTTCTCGAGACAACCACTGCCCCGTGGCGTCGAGACACCGGCACACTCGTTCGACCTTTATCGCCGGCTACGCTGTCCGCCTGATCGCGACAAGCCGCGTTGCCCAGACCTCACGACCCCTCCCACTCCCTCACGCCAATGACTGCCGATTCCGATCGCTTTCTCCCGCGCCCAGAACATCGTTTCACCTTCGGCTTGTGGACCGTCGGCAACATTGGACGCGATCCGTTTGGTGAACCGGTTCGTGCTCCGCTTGCTCCGACGTATATCGTCGAAAAGCTGGCCACGCTCGGTGCGTATGGTGTGAATCTCCATGACGAAGATCTGATCCCGCGCGACGCCTCGACGGCAGAGCGTGATCGTATCGTGCGTGAGTTCAAGGCCGCGTTATCGGCCACCGGTATGAAGGTGCCAATGGCCACGACCAACCTCTTCACCGACCCGGCGTTCCGCGATGGCGCGTTCACCAGCAACGATGCCCGCGTACGCAAGTACGCCATTCAGAAGACCATGCGTTCGATGGACCTTGGCATCGAGCTTGGTGCCAGCACCTATGTGTTCTGGGGCGGACGCGAAGGCGTGGAAACCAATGCCGCCAAGGATCCGCGCACGGGCATCGCCTGGTATCGCGAAGCCATGAACTATCTGTGCGAGTACAACATCGCGCAGGGATACAACTACAAGTTCGCGCTCGAACCAAAGCCCAACGAACCGCGTGGTGACATCTTCCTTCCCACAATTGGTCACGCCTTGGCGTTCATCACCACACTTGATCATCCGGATATGGTGGGTGTGAATCCGGAAGTGGCGCACGACACCATGGCCGGACTCGACTTTGCGCATGGCGTGGCCCAGGCGCTCGATGCGGGCAAACTGTTCCATATCGATCTCAACGGACAGAAGCCTGGTCGTTACGATCAGGATCATCGGTTTGGCAGCGAAGATCCCAAGCAGGCGTTTTTCCTCGTCAAGCTGCTGGAAGACGCGGGCTACACCGGCATGCGGCACTTCGACAGCCACGCATATCGCGCCGAAGACGAAGCCGGTGTGTGGGAATTTGCTGCGGGCAGCATGCGCACGTATCTCATTTTGCTGGACAAGGTGGCACGCTACAACGCCGACACGGAAATCCAGCAGCGACTGGCGGACATTCGCGCGCGCGCGGAGGGCTCCGAGCCATTCCCGCGCTTCTCCGCATCACACGCCGCCGCGCTCAAATCGGAAACCATCGATGTCGTATCGGCGCGCGCGCAGGGATTTGGTTACGAGCGTCTCGATCAGCTGACGATGGAAGTCTTGCTCGGAGTGCGCTGAGATGACTGCGAGTGGTGTCAGCGTATTTCTCGGTCTCGATATCGGCACGAGTGGGGTGAAGGCCATTCTTGTGGAAGGCTCGGGTCGCGTGACCGCATCGGCACTGACACCACTTGCGCTCAGTACGCCATTTCCAGGTTGGGCGGAACAGGATCCGGAAACGTGGTGGCAGGCGACGATCGCATCCATTCGCGATGTGTTGGCCAAGCATCCGGACGCCGTCGTGTCGTCGATCGGCATTTCCGGGCAGATGCACTCGTCGGTGTTTCTCGATCGTACTGGTGAAGTCATACGCCCGGCGCTGCTGTGGTGTGATGGTCGCACCACTCAGGAGTGTCAGGAGATCACCCAATCAGCAGGTGGCGAATCACATCTGCGCGATTGGGTGCGTAATCCCGCGCTCGAAGGATTCACGCTTCCGAAGGTGCTGTGGTTGAGACGTCACGAGCCCGAAGCCTTTACGCGTCTTGCGACGGTGCTGCTGGCCAAGGATTTCATTCGCTATCGGTTGACAGGTGCTGTTTCCACTGAGCCGTCGGATGCGTCTGGCACCCTGATGTTTGATCCGGCCACGCTGCGGTGGAGTACTGACCTGCTGTCGGCTGTGAACATCTCGCGCACGTTGCTTCCTGATGTCGCACCATCCATGGCCGTTCATGGAGCGGTGCATGCGCATGCTGCGACATTGACGGGTCTGCGCGAAGGCACGCCAGTAGTTGGTGGTGGCGCCGACAATGCGTGTGGCGCTGCGGGTGTTGGTGTCATCGCCCCCGGTGAAGCGGTGGCGAGCTGGGGCACTTCGGGTACGGTGCTCGCTCCTACCTCACAGCCGCTGGTCGACCCTGGGCTGCGTGCTCACACATTCTGTCATGTCGCACCCGACACCTGGTATCTCATGGGAGTCGTGCTGTCGGCCGGCGGTGCGTTCAGTTGGTACCGTGAACAGTGTGCGCGCGAGTTGCCGGAGGTCGAGGCGTTGCGGGCGCTCGATGCGGAAGCAGCGGCAATTCATCCTGGCGCAGATGGTGTGGTGTTTCTTCCGTACCTGCAGGGAGAGCGTACACCGCATCGTGATGCGTCGGCGCGTGGTGCGCTGCTTGGACTCAGTCTGGCACATACCCGCGCGCACATGACACGCGCCGTACTCGAGGGTGTGTGTTTTGCTCTCAATGATTCGGTATCGATTCTGCGAGAACTTGGCATGTCACCACGTGAGTTGCTGCTGACGGGTGGTGGTGCAAAGAGCGCGCTGATCCGACAACTGCAGTCCGAGATTTTTGGCGTGCCCGTCAGCACAGTCGATCGTGAGGAAGGTCCTGCTTATGGTGCCGCTCTCATGGCCGCTGTAGGTGTCGGAGCATTTGCCGATCTCTCCGAAGCGGCCGCGCAAACATTGCAGCGTACGCCACCGAGCGTGCCTGATTCAGCTGCGGTCGCAGCGTACCGAGAGCCAATCGCGCGCTTTCGGTCGGCGTATCACGCGGCGCATGTAGTGCAGTCGCAAGTACAACAGCGGGAACTACTTTGACGCGGATCACACGGAAGAAGGCGGAAACAACACGGATTGAACAATAGAAATTTTGATCCGTGTTGTTTCCGTTGGTTTCCGCGTAATCCGCGTCAAGGCAGTTAGCAGTTCAATCGCCAGAGTCGCGATCTACGGCCGCCGGTCTTTGAACGCCGAGTACGCAGCCGAACCCATCGCCCCTCCAGTCACTGCGCTGATTCGCGTCTGCACAAACGATCGCCCCTTCGCCGCATCGGCGCGTTCCGGCCGCCACGCTAGACTCACTGCGCTCGCACCAACGATGGCGCCGAGCAGTGGCACATTCGGGCGCCGCGCTCCATCAGCATTTCGCACCACCAGCGTATTCATGATCCCGCAGGTCGTCGCCGCACCGATACGGGACCACACACCACGTCCGCTGCTGGCTCGCGCACCACGGCACTCCATCGCCGGCGCAGTCCACGGCATGACCGCACCAAGACCCGCACGCAGTGATTCCTCCACCACCGCGAATCCGACCTGATCTCCAACACGCGCACCGTAACCCGCCCATGTGCGTTTCCACTTGGCAGGCATGGCCGTCGCCTGATTGAACGTCGCCGCACCAAGCGCGCCAGCGCCGATCACCAGGAAATGATTGCGCGTGGCGTGTGAACCGATCTGCGTACCGGTCTGTGTACTGTCCTCTGACTGCGCGTGTGCACTGGGTGCCGTACCCGCATGCACAACCATCGCTGTCGCCCCACACAACACCAGCGTGCGCCACATCATCGCGCAGGCGGGGCCGGAGGAAGCGTCTGTGGTCTGGCAGGCGCGGATGAATCCGGCGCCGGAGCAGACGGCTGCGGTGCACCAGCCGTGATGGCGAGTCGCACGCGCTCCGACTGCGTGGCATTCACGCCAAACAGCACGAGAATGAGATTCACCGAACGCACGACATCGAGCGGTGGTTCTGGCCAGGCGCCGATCGAGTCCCGCTCGGGCAGCAAACGAAAGCGATCAAGCGATCGTGTGGCCTTCACTCCGGCCATGGAATCGGCAAAGTAGAACGCCGCCATCGTGGCCGTACGACCAATGCGATAGCGCGTGCCTCGCTCCGGGAAATACGGCACCCCAATGGTATCCATCACCTTGATGCCCATGCCCGCCTTGTTGATGCGGTCCTCGAGGTGACATGGCCTCCAGGTCCCGTCACGCGGACACGCCGAGTCCGAAGGCGTAAGCGGACGCGGAACCGGAGTCTGGGTCGCGACCACCGCCTTGGCCTCTTCGGCCGGCTTGTCGGAGCACCCAAACAAGACCGCAACCGGGATGGCGGCGGTCATCCACAACACTCGGATGCATCGCGGGGCCCACACTTCAGGAGATGTTGGCATCATGGACAGTAGATATTGTCTCCATGAAGTGAAATGTTCGGCTTTTATACGGTAAAACCAATCAAAAACCTTCTCTGTACAGGAATTTGTGCGTGTTCTGCACGAAATATCCTGCACCAAGCGTGTGACATCTTGGATTGGGCGATCGTGTCAACGATATTGATGCACACTTCGCATCAAATCGGCGCCTGACCCGTTCAGGCACCTGAACACACTTCCCGTCCCGTCCATGGCCAACAACAACTCCTCGCGTATGGCTGCCATGCGTGAGATCACTGCCCGTCCGGTGCGCGTCACGTCGCGTCCGGAGGAGAATGGCGTTCAGCTCCCAACGAGCGCCTGGTTCGGCATGAACACCTTCGGCATTCGCCAGATGCGCGCGAAGTTGCCCAAGGACGTGTACAAGAAGCTCGCGGCCTCCATCCGCCTCGGCAAAAAGCTCGACTCCGACATCGCGCCTGTTGTGGCGCAGGTCATCAAGGAGTGGGCGACGTCGCGTGGTGTCACGCACTTCACGCACTGGTTCCAGCCGCAGACGGGTCTCACGGCCGAAAAGCATGACGCGTTCCTCAATTTCGATGAGAACGGCATGCCCATCGAGACGTTCACGGGTGAGCAGCTGATTCAGTCGGAGCCCGACGCATCGTCGTTCCCGTCAGGTGGTCTGCGTGCGACGTGGGAAGCGCGTGGTTACACCGCGTGGAACCCGGCTTCGCCCGTGTTCATCAGCGAGACGGGTGGCGTCAAGTATCTCTGCATTCCGTCGGTGTTCATCGGCTACAACGGTGAAGCACTCGACGAAATGACGCCGCTGCTCCGTAGCTGCGACGTGCTGTCGGCGCGCGCCACGGAATTGCTTGGCCTCATCGGTGATGCCGGTGTGCTGCGCGTAATCACGACGCTCGGCGTGGAGCAGGAATTTTTCATCATCGATCGCGGCCACTTCGCGCTGCGCCCCGACCTCGTCATGGCTGGTCGCTCGCTCGTGGGCGCGCCGCCGCCACGTGGCCAGCAGCTCGAAGATCACTACTTCGGTGGTATCCCCGAGCGTGTGCAGGCCTGCATCGCCGAAGTTGAACAGGAGCTCTACAAGCTCGGCGTGCCGCTCTGCACGCGGCACAACGAAGTTGCGCCGTCGCAGTTCGAAATGGCGCCGATCTTCGAAGATTCCGAAATCGCGGTGGATCACAACCACCTGACCATGGCCACGCTGCGTAAGGTCGCATTGCGTCATGGTCTGCAGGCGCTGTTGCACGAGAAGCCGTTTGCTGGCATCAACGGCTCGGGCAAGCACTGCAACTGGTCCATGGCGATCGTGTCTGACAACGCGCTCGATGGCACCAACCTGCTCAAGCCGGGCAAGACGCCGCACCAGAACCTCCGCTTCCTGCTATTCTTGGCAGCGGTACTGAAGGGTGTGCACAAGCACGCTGGTCTCTTGCGCGCGGGTATCGCGGTTACGGGTAACGAACACCGCCTCGGCGCGAACGAAGCGCCGCCGGCCATCATCTCGGCGTTCCTTGGCAAGGGTCTCACGCAGGTTGTTGAAGACATCGCTGCCGGCAAGGCGTCGGCTTCGAGCGCGGAGCAGGCGCTGCTCAAGCTCGGCGTCGACAAGCTGCCCGAAGTCGAGCAAGACAACACCGACCGTAACCGCACGTCGCCGTTTGCCTTCACCGGCGCCAAGTTCGAATTCCGCGCCGTGGGTTCGTCGCAGAGCATCGCCTTCCCGGTCATGCTGCTGCAGGCGGCCGTGGCGGAAGGGCTGGCTGAACTGACGGCCGAACTCAAGAAGGAAATCGCCGGCGCCAAGAGCACGGATGACGCGGTGCTCAAGGTTGTGCGCAAGTCGTTCAAGGAAACGTCGGCAGTGCGCTTCGAAGGAAACAACTACTCGGAAGAGTGGGTGGTCGAAGCCAAGAAGCGTGGTCTTCTCAACCTGCGTCGTACGCCGGAAGCGTTGGAGCAGCTCACGACCAAGGATGCCAAGGCGCTGTTCAAGGGCACTGGTATTCTGACTGAGATCGAACTCGAGAGCCGCTATCACATCCGTCTCGAGCGCTACATCAAGGACATGCTCATCGAACTGCACACGCTGCAGCAGATGGTGGACACGCAGGTGCTTCCTGCGGCCTACGGTTACATTGGTCAGCTCGCTGGTACGGCTGGTCAGGGTGCGGCCGCAGGAATCAACATGCAGCCCATCGTGGACGCCGCGAATGCAGCGAGCAAGGTGGTCGCCACGCTGCAGAAGAAGCGTGCGGAGCTGGCCAAGGTGATCACCAAGGCCGAAAATCTGCACGACGATCCGCACGCGCAGGCCGTGTACATCACCAGCACAGGCGCCGAGATCATGGCCGATGTGCGTGAAGCATCGGATGCACTCGAAATGACGATCGGCGACGAATTCTGGCCGTTGCCGCGCTACCGCGAGATGCTGTTCCCTGTTTGATCATGTTGCATGAAAACAGAACCCCCGGGGCTTTGCCTCGGGGGTTCTGTTTTTTGTGACATGCTATGAACCGCACATGCGATACGTGTTTGGAAAATGCATTTCCCTTGCCGATGTGCGAGATCCGGTGCAAGCTCGTGGAAGTTCACGTCTTCTTGTGCACTTCGGCGCAGGTAATCGGAGTCATCAATATGGGCACCATCGACTTTGGCGCACTCATCGCGAATGTCATTCGTGAATGGGACGGCGTGGAAGTTCTTCCGCACCGTTTTGGCGGAGTAGAGTTTCGCGTTGGCCGCCGCGAAATCGGCCACGTCCATGTTGGTGGCGTAGCGGATCTGCTGGTGTCGGTGCGCATGCGGCGCGATCTCGTCGCCGCTGGTCGCGCCATGGCACATCGCACATTGCCACATTCCGGATGGATCAGTTTTCGCCTTCGCAGCGAACACGATGTACCAGCCGCCGTCGAACTCTTCCGTCTCAATTACGATCGGTTGACGGGCGCGACGGTCAAGTCGCCGTCAGCGCCCGTCTTTCCGAATGCCACACTGCTCGCTGACAGGAGTGTGGATGACTTGCCAGCTTAGCGCCCCTCCGGCAACGCCTCTTTTTCTCGCGACGCCATCAACTGCGTCACGAACCGCTGCCCTTCACTGATACGCTCGACTTCCACGGCGACGGCATCGATCGCCTGCTCCATTCGCTCGAGTCGCGCCGTGCTTTCGAGAATCTGCGGTGATGGCTTGGGGTGCCGCGCCCGCACCATCATGGCCCGTGCTGCCGCAAGCGCCAGCGGCATCAGCACGGTCACCGTGCCGACAATCGAGATGGCCGTGAGCTGTCCTGACGTGAAGGGACCATAACGCTCTGCCGGACGACGGGCGGTTTCCGTCGCGAGTGACAACGGTGCCGCCGCCAGCATCTGTCCGTTCAGCGAAATGGCCTGCTCGAGTTCGACAATGCGATTGTTCAGCACCGCGAGCTGCGGCTGCATGCCTTCGGCCTGTGAATCGTCGGCGCGCTCGATCTTGCGCACGAGGTCATCGCGCCGACGAGTTGCGCTGGTCAGTTGGTCCGACAACTCGGAGCGGCGTGTCTTTAGCGCCGCCAGATCCGCCGCCGTCATGCGAGACGGATCCACAGAGATCGTCGTACCGCCAACTTTGACGCCAACCGGTGCGCCCTGCGCGGGCGATGGTGCGGCCGGAGATTCGGGCGCCGCTGGGGGCGCCTGAGTAGCTTGCAGAAGAGGCATACCAGAACCTACGCTCAGGAGACGGTGGTGGTTACACCGGAATCATTGACCGAATCCCTCGCCGGCGCCACATCCGCCCTCAAGCCCCAGGTCATTGCCTGGCGCCGCCACCTTCACCAGCATCCAGAGGTGGCGTTCCAGGAGGTCGCGACGTCGAAGTTTATTGCCGACACCTTGGCGGCCATCCCAGGACTTGCTGTTATTCGGCCCACCGCCACCAGTGTGGTAGCAGAATTACGTGGCGCGCTTCCCGGTCCGACCATCGCTGTACGCGCAGATATCGACGCCCTCCCGATCCACGAGGAAAACGCGGTCGAATATCGATCCACCGTTGATGGAGCCATGCATGCCTGCGGTCACGATGGACACACAGCCATCGTACTGGGGCTCGCCACACTGCTCGCATCGCGACAGGCAGATCTCACGGGGTGCGTGCGCTTCATCTTCCAGCACGCGGAGGAATTGTCACCGGGTGGTGCAGAGGAGTTGGTGGAACATGGGGTAATGGAAGGCATTGATCAGGTCATCGGGCTTCATCTCTGGTCACCTGTTCCGTGCGGTCGTATTGGTCTCATCAGCGGTCCAGCCATGGCGGCGCCGGACACATTTCAGTGCACCATCATCGGTGCTGGCGGTCACGCTGCGGCACCGCAACAGACGGTTGATCCCATTGCCATTGGTGCACAGGTGGTGACCGCGCTGCATCAGGTTGTCTCACGTTCGGTTGATCCACTGGATCCCGTCGTGGTTTCCATTACACAGTTCGTGGCTGGTACCACGTTCAATGTGATCCCCAACAGCGCCTACATCGCGGGCACCATTCGCACATTCGATCCTGTGCTTCGTGCCGACGTGCCGCAGCGCATGGAGCGCATCATTCGTGGTGTGACCGAAGCATTTGGCGCCAAATACGAATGGACCTATGAACCCGGCTATCGGCCGGTGGTGAACGATCCGGCACTCACTGAACGATTGGCGGCAGTCGTTGAACGCACCTTCGGTGCGGAAACGCTCCTGGATTTGCGTCCCACCATGGGTGGCGAGGATTTCTCCGCTTATCAGCAACAGGCGCCTGGAGTGTTCGCGTTTGTCGGTGCGCGAAACGAGGAGGCCGGCATCATCCATCCTCATCATCATCCGCGTTTCGATATCGATGAGCGTTCGCTGGATATCGGATTGCAGTATCTCGCCGCAGCAACGTTCGACCTGCTGGGCATGACGGTGTAATGAGCGGCGCAATGCGCAGCGTGGCGCATCGCATGCGTCGGACAGGCCACTGGTGGTTGGCGCTCGCTCCGGTACTGGCCGTCCTGGCTTCACCCTGGGTCGCCAACACTCCAGGCACCCAGTTGCTGGGCATGCCGCGACTGCTTGGCTGGTTGGTGGTCTGGCTCGTAGCGACATCGGCCATTCTCGCGATCATTCTGCAGTTGGACAAACGCCGCGGATTGATCGATCCTGACGAAACAGGATTCAGCGATACGGCCTCTGCGCACAATTCGGCGACGTCACCACTCGAGCAATGGGCACTGGGTGGACGACGATTCGGCCCCTGGCTGGTATTCGTACTGCTCGCCGGCGAGATCTACACCACATTCACGCTGCTCGGGGCCAGTGGATGGGCGTATGGTCGTGGTGCGCCGACGTTCTACATCATTGGGTACGGCGCCCTCGGCTATCTGTTGTCGTACTGGCTGTTGCCCGCCGTGTGGCGACGAGGCCGCGAATGGCGTGTCATGACGCAGCCGGAGTTTTTCTCGCATGCGTTTGGCAGTCCGGCTTTTGGTCGATTCGTTGCCGTGATCGGCGTGCTGGCACTGTTTCCCTATCTCGTCCTGCAACTGCGCGGACTCGGCATTCTTGTACACGAGAGCGCATACCACACAGTGACGCCGGGAATGGCCATGATTCTTGGAACCGTGATCATGGTGCTGTATGTCGTAAACAGTGGCATGCGCGGATCGGCCTACGCAGCAGTTGCAAAGGACGCCCTGATACTCGCGGCCGTTGTTGCATTGGGTATTCTCGTACCCAACATGGTGTTCGGCGGCATTGGTCCCATGTTCGACACGCTCATGGCACGCGAACCAGCGTTCTTTGTGTTGCCCGAACGAGGCAGCTCACCGAGCTGGTTCATCTCCACCGTTCTCGTGTCAGTGGCGGGGTTCTATCTCTGGCCACACACCTTTGCTTCATTGTTTGCCGCCCGTAGCGCCAGTGGCTTTCGGCGCAGTGCGGTATACATGCCGCTGTACCAGTTAGTTCTGCTGTTTGTGTTCTTTGTGGGCTTTGCCGCCAGGGATGTAGTTCCGGGGCTCACCGGCCCTGATATCGATCTCGCGCTGCTGCGCACCACGCGCACGCTCTTTGGCCCACTCATGATGGCGCTCGTGGGTGCGGCCGGACTACTCACGGCACTCGTGCCATCGGCCATCATTCTCATGACGATGGCCACCATCATTGTGCGCTTGCGCACACAGCAGCGGACGACTGAAACGGGGGCCGAGTCGGACGCTCGCAACGCCCGATGGCTCGTGCCGATTCTGGCAGTTGTCGCGCTGATCTGGTCATGGCGCGCGCAGGACACACTGGTCACCATGCTGCTGCTCGCCTATGCCATCGTAGCTCAGCTGGCACCAGCCCTCGCGCTCGCACTACTCGCCCCATCTCGGATACGACCCGCATTCATCGTCAGCGGCATTCTGCTCGGCGAGACGGTTGTTGCTGTATTTGCCATGCCTGGTAACACGGTGGCTTCGCTGTTTCCCACATGGCCCGCTACGCTCCAGGACATCAACGTCGGCGTGCTTGCCCTGAGTGTGAACATTGCTGTGCTCGTGTGTGGAACACTCGTCCCTCACTCGCATATGAGAAAGAGTGACTGATCCACACGCACTACTGGCGGCGCGTTTTCCTGCCGACTTTCGGTTCGGCGTGGCCACTTCGGCCTATCAGATTGAAGGTTCCCTCGACGCCGATGGGCGCGGCCCCTCGATCTGGGACACGTTTGCGTCGCGCGCCAACGCCATCGAGCGTGGCGAAACCGCCGCGATCGCATGCGACCACTACCGCCGCTGGCGCGATGACATCGAACTCATCGCCTCACTTGGCGTGGACAGCTATCGCTTCTCCATCGCGTGGCCCCGCATTCAGCCTACCGGTCGTGGTCCGGTCAATGAAGCAGGTCTGGCATTCTATGATCGTCTCGTTGACGGTCTGCTCGCCAAGGGCATTCGTCCATTTCCGACGCTCTATCATTGGGATCTACCGCAGGCGCTCGAGGATGAAGGCGGATGGGCGACGCGCGACACGGCTGAACGCTACGCCGAGTATGCGGCACTGGTAGCCGATCGTCTGGGCGACCGTGTAGGTGAATGGTCGTTGTTCAACGAGCCATACATCTTCACATCGCGTGGATACTTGCTTGGACGCTACGCACCGGGCAAGCGAAGTCTTCGGGGGTTTCTCAGGTCGGTGCACACAGTCGTACGCGCCCATGCACTCGGCTATCGCGCAATCAAGGCTGTACAGCCGCATCTCAAGGTTGGCTCTGTATTCGCCATGGCGCCGGTGGAGCCGGCGACCACTTCGGACGCCGACATTGAAGCCGCTCGCTACGGCGACGCGCTCTTCAATCGCATTTTTATCGATCCGCTGATGCAGGGCGCGTATCCACAGGCCTTCCTGGATGGGGTTCCCATTCGTGCGCTGGATATTCAGGAAGGCGACATGGCCGCAATACACACGCCGCTCGATTTCATCGGCGTGAATTGCTACTACCGTCTCATCATCAGCGCCGGTGAGCAATTACCGGATGATCTCCCCTTGCTCTTCTTCGGCATTCGTGCCGATACGCGCGGCACCGGTGGCCATGCAGACTTCACGGTCACGCAGGACACCGTCACCTCATTGCTGTCGGCGTTTGGACGCAGTGAAGGGGAGCGTACGGAAATGGGCTGGGAGATCTGGCCGCGGGCCCTGCATGATGTGCTGGTGTCTCTCAACATCCAGTATCCCGGGTTGCCGCTCCATGTCTGCGAGAGCGGATGCGCATTCGCCGATAAGCCGGGTGATGATGGCATCGTGCACGATGAATCACGCATTGCGTATCATCGCGCGCATCTCTCATCGGTGGCTGACGCCATCGGCGCGGGCGCTAATGTCCGCAGTTACCACGCGTGGAGTCTGTACGACAACTTCGAGTGGGCGAGCGGGTATCGTCCGCGCTTTGGTATCGTGCACGTGGACTACAAGTCGCAGCGTCGCACGCTCAAGCAAAGCGCCGAATGGTACCGCGAGATGATTCGTGCGGCCGCGGCCACACGAACCATGGTGATTACTCGGTCACCGGCGGATAGGCCCGCGTATCGCTGAGCGCTTCGGCGATGCAGATGCGATAGCCGTCGGGGTCTTCCACTTCGAACTCCACCTGGCCGTACGGCATGAGGTGGGGTCCGCGTACGACGGTGGTGAGGCGCTTCGCGAACTCGAGCACTTCCGGAAGCGTCTCGTCGGTCAGACGGATATACACGTCCCAGTCATGCGCGCGAGTGATACGCGGTGATAGCGTGCTCACCCGTCGCAACATGAGTTCGACTCCACTGCGCCGCAGTATGCAGAATTCGTACGGCGGCGCAGCGGGAAATGGGTCGATGTCAAAACCCAACAGCGTTGCGTACCATTCCATGCTGCGGGAGACGTCCGTGACACGCAGTACTGCAACGGCAGCTTCGATGGACATGGTATACGCGTTGGGCGCGAATGGAATTGTGAACGGTTTCGCGGCTTACGCGCGCGACGCGAGCTTGAGACCAACAATGCCGCTCACGATGAGCAGAATGCTGAGTACACGTCCGAAATCACGCGACTCGCCGAAGTACACGACACCGACGATGGCTGTGCCGACGGCCCCAATACCGGTCCATACGGCATAGCCGGTTCCCACCGGCAGCACCTTGAGTGCCTGTGCGAGTCCATAGAAACTCGCGATCATCGCCACCACGGTGAATGCCGCCACTCCGGGGCGACGAAAACCATCGCTCTGCTTGAGGCCAATGGCCCAGATCACTTCGAGAACGCCGGCCACTGCCAGCCACACCCATGCACGGGTTTCGATGCTCATCGGACTTCCGCTCCTGGTAACCACTGCAAGAGGAAATCGCGCGTGTTGCCGCCCATCACGCGTGCTACGTCCTCAGTCGGCATACCGGACTTGAGGAGCGCATCGGTGAGGGCCACTACGCCACGGGTGTCCCACGGGGTCTTGGTAGCACCATCGAAATCACTCCCGAGGGCCACATGTTCCACACCCATGATCTGCACAGCGTGGCGGATGGCGCGCACGATTTGCGGCACAGTTGGCTCGCATACGGCGCCATCCCAGTAACCTATCCCAACCAGACCGCCATTTGTAGCGATGGCGCGCAACTGTTCGTCCGTGAGGTTGCGCGGGCCCGGGCACGTGGCGGCCACGCCAGTGTGCGAGACCACCACCGGACGTGTCGCCATGGCCAGCACTTCGTCAACGGCCTTGGACGACGCGTGCGCCAGATCGACCAGCATCCCCAACTGTTCCATGCGCTGCACGACCTGCCGGCCCAGCGGCGTGAGACCACCATGCGTCACACCGTGCGCGCTGCCCGCGACTTCGTTGTCGAAGAAGTGCGTGAGCCCGGCCATGCGGAACCCGTATTGAAACAACACGTCCACATTGGACAGCTGCCCATCGAGTGCATGCAGCCCTTCCAGTCCGAGTAACGCACCCACCTGCACGGGGTCGCCATTGCGACGCGCAAGAAACGCGGCCAATGAATCACGCGAAGTAATGAGCGTGAGGGCGCCACCTGAACGCATGGCCGCATCGGCCAGTCGCTCGGCCTGATAGGTAGCCCGTGCGCGCAAACTGGTCTGCGCTTCGCGTGGCCACCGCTGCGCCATGGCCAGCAGACGAATGTTGTCGGTCTCGCCGGTGTTGTGATCGTAGTTCATGCCGCGCGGTGTCTTGGTCACCACACCAAACACCTGCAGCGCTACATGGCCTTCCTGCAAACGCGGCAAATCCACATGCCCGCGATTCACGCGCGTCAGCAGATCGCGGCCCCACAGCAGTTCATCGGCGTGGAGGTCGGCGATAAACATGCGATTGTGCAGCGCCTGCGCTTCAGGCGTGACCGTCGGCACATCCGCGCTCACGACCGTATTCATGCTGGCATCCACGAACACCGGAACAACCGTATGGAACACGACGATCGCGGCAACGAGAAACAGGCCAACACCAATAGCCCATTTGCGCCAGCGCGGTGCCTGCGACGCTTTAGGCGATGCGCTCACCGCAGTCCTCGGGGGATTTGCTCACCAAGTTCGCGCGGGTTGGGAAGCGACGTCGGCTGTTCCGGACCGCGCATGTCGCCACAGCGATCCATCGCGTCACTTGACGATGGATCGATCGTATCCGGAAGAGGCAAACGATCCACTCGCATCGAATCCGAACGATCGCGCGCCTGCGCGTAGTAGCCCGTGCACAGTGATCGCATCTTGTCGATACGTTCCAGGCGCTCGACCCCAACCTCCGTTGCGCGTCCAAACCAGAACCACGCGCCGATTCCAACCGCTGCCGCAAGACCGACAGTCGCCAAGGCGGCGGCCCTCGGCGGTTGATCAGGCACCTTTTTGTCGTCCGCCATCAGATCGCCTCGAGTGCCGCGGCAATATCAGCCAGCAGATCGTTCGTGTCTTCGAGCCCGAGGCTCATGCGCACAAATCCTTCAGCCACGATGTCACCTCCCCAGCGCGCACGTCGCTCCGCGCTCGTATGCAGGCCACCAAAACTCGTGGCTTCATACACCAGAGCGGATGCCGCGAAGAACCGCTCGACCGCTGCCGCGCTTGGCAAGGTGAAACTCACTACGCCGCCAAAGCCCTGCATCTGTCGCGACGCAATCTCGTGCGACGGATCACTTGGCAGTCCGGGATATCGCACATCCGTCACACGCGAATGAGCTTGCAACATGGTCGCCACGGCCAGCGCATTGCGGTTCTGCTGCGCCATTCGCACATGCAGCGTTCCCAGTGACCGATGTGCGAGCCACGCTTCCATGGGACCCGGAATCACACCGAGGCGCGTACGCCACACACGCAACACTTCCGCGTGCGCCGCATCGCGCACGGCAACGTGGCCGAGCACGAGATCGGCGTGACCGGTCATGGCCTTGGTATCACTCACGACACATACGTCAGCGCCAAGCGCGAGCGGCTGCTGCAGCAACGGCGTGGCAGTGGTGTTGTCCACCACGACAATGGCCCCTGCAGCATGCGCCTCCTCACACAACGCGGCGATGTCGCAGACATCGAGCCCGGGATTGGTCGGCGATTCAAGCCAGACCATGGCCACACCTGCCGCAGCATGTGCGCGAATGGCATCGCGCAACGCCGTGCCGGTGGTCGGCGCCTGCACGACCTTCACACCGTGCGCCGCCACGAATGCCCCACTGAACTCCTGCGTGGCCAGCACACGCGTGGTGTAGTAGGACTCGGTCGGCATGATGAGCGTACTCCCAGCAGGGAGCAGCGTCGACAGCACCGCCGCACTCGCCGCCATGCCACTGGGAAACAGCAACGCCGTTCCACCTTCGAGTTCGCCGAGCGCACGCTCATAGGCTGCCCAAGTGGGGTTGTCGAAACGCCCATAGGTGAACGGCGAGGTTGCCGGATCACCCGGCGCATGAAATGGCGCGGCAAACACTGGCCCCGGCAGATACGGCGTGCCAGGCGCCTTCTCCGGCAATCCCGCGCGAACGACACGCGTAGCGCTCTGCCATGTATTGTGATTCACCGTGTTGTTCTTCACGGCGAAACCGGTGGGTAGATCGCCTCATCGAGTGGTGCCGCCTCATCGATGAGCATGACAGGAATACCATCTTCCACACGATAGACCAGCTGGCTTTCGCGGCACACCAGCACCTCCGGCGGACCGGGATAGTGCTCGAGCTTGGACTTGCACTTGGGACAGACGAGTATCGCGAGCAGTTCAGGGGCGAGGCTCATGGCGACGAAAGAAAAGAAGTCAGGCTGAGGGGCGATGATAGCGTGGCGCCGCGTCGGTGAAGGCCAGGCGTGGTCCGCCCAGTAATTCGACACAGTACGGCATCGCAGACCAGATGGCGCCAAGGCACTCCGCAATCGCCCCGGGCTTGCCCGGAAGATTGATGATGAGCGAGGCACCACGTGATCCAGCCAGCTGTCGCGAAAGAATTGCTGTTGGAACAGAACGCAGCGACACCGCGCGCATCTGTTCGCCAAATCCGGGCAGGATGCGATCACACACGGCCATCGTGGCCTCCGGTGTCACATCGCGCGGAGCAGGCCCCGTACCACCGGTGGTAACAATGATCGGACACTTTACCTCATCCGCCAACTCGCGCAGCGCCGCTTCAATCCGCGGCTGATCATCCGGCACCAGACGATGAACCGCCTGCCAGGGGGTCGCCAACCATTCGGTGAACACCTCACGAATGGCAGGACCGCTCAGATCTTCGTAGACACCCGAGGACGCGCGGTCAGAAACGGTGACGATTCCGATGGGAAGCATCCCCGAAATGTAGCGCCTACCGTGCCCGGTCGAGGGCCATCCGGACTGCCGTACGCGTAGGGGCAGTCACCGGGTCATCGATATTCCAATATGCCAGAACCTGCTGCCTGGTCGCTCGCGCTGCTGCATGCTGCCCAAGCTGTTCTTCGAGCGCGGCACGGCGCGCGAGAGACTGCACATACATCGCCAGACCAGGTTCCACGGACCCCAGGATGAATGCCGATGTGCGAATGGCTTGCCAATGCGCCAACGCTTCGGACGTCTCACCAAGTGCCAACAGGACTTCAATACGCTGCAGCGTGCGAAGTCCAGCAAACCCCAATCCAGACGAGCGCAGGCGAGCCACGGTTGTAAATTCGCCGCGAATTTTTCGCACGGTCGCCGTATCACCACGCTGTAGCGCGAGCGCTGCGCGCAATTCCGGATAGGCGGCTGCACCCTGTGCATACAACACGACGGATGCATGCACCGTGTCGCCCGTCAGCATCCACGCCGCATAGGCCGCAGCGGTATACATCCCCCAATCGTTGCGATTTTCGACGCCAAGCAGGGAACGAGAGACCGCGGCCAGTTCCTGACGCTGCGCCGCCGTGACAGGCTCTCCCATGCTCGCACGCAGAATGCGCCTCCACCACTTGGCCAGTGTAAGAAAGGGCAAAGGCTTGGGTCGATAGAACTCGGGCGCCGAACGCTGGAGATCGGCCTGCTCACGCTCCCACGCGGCGAACAACGCGTCCAGTGTTTTGCTGTCACCGACGCCAGCGGCAACGGAAACCGCCAACCCTGTGATCCAATCCCGGGAACTGCCGACGGGTCCGTACCAGGCCATACCATCACCGTGCAGCGCATTCCGCAGATTTGCCGCCGCATTTGGTGCAATGGCGAGATAGTCGTGTACGATCGCTCGCAACGTCAACCCTTCCCGATCGGACGGAGTCAGCTGCGTCGATGCATAGCGCATGACCTTCGCAGCCGAGTCCGGCTGATCCGCCATCGAAAGCGCATTCGCCAGTGCAGCCCACGACTTGGCCGTGTGACGATCCACAGAAACCCACTGCGATGCAATCCGCACCTGCATGGCTTGACTTTCACGTAGCGCCGCATCGAACTGCAGTGTATCGGTCAGTGTTGACGCGAGCACGATCTGCCCCTTTGAGATCAGGCGCAGCGAAGGTCGCTGACTGAATTGTTTCCAGTAGTCGACCAGATGGGAGTAGGCCAAATGCAATGACGGATCGAGCTGCAGCGAGCGTTCGAATCCCTCGCGCGCCCGCGTCATCCATTCCGAATAAGCTGACGTATCTGCACCCTGCGACGCGGCATGCCAGTAGCCGTCGGCAAGCCCATACCACGCTTCTGCCGACGTAGAGTCCAGCGCGAGTGCGGCCTGATACGCACGAATCGCCTCGAGAAAATCACGCCGATTGCCAACCTGTTCGGCGCCTTTCAGTCCGAGCCAGAGCCAGCGATGTGCGCTGACCAACAATCGATCACGAGCCGGCAGACGGGCCGCGTGCTGCACGGCAACTTCGGCACTTGAGGGCGAATCATCGCCCAGCCCATTCCAACCGCGAGTGATACCCCGTTTGTACCATGCCAGCGCGAAGGTGCTATCCAGTCGAACGGCACGAGTAAACGCACTATCCGCCGACTGCAGCTCCCATCTATTCAGCTCCTTGAGCCCATCGAGATACGCACGGTAAGCCTCGACACTCGATGTCGTGGCAGCCGTAAGTGCGACCGTGCCCATATTCGCCGGCAACGACAACAGATCAGCGGCAAGACGATCGAACGTGACACGAGGATCAGCAGTTCTGGGCATCGTAACCTGCGTGGTGTGACGCAGAGTCCCATCACGACCAAAGTGCCGAGCGACAATGACCAGGGAATCGTTTGCCGGAGTGATCTGACCGAGTATGAACGCATCGACCTTGGCACTTCGCGCGAGATCACGCGCCATCGACAGACTGACACGCGTTTCGCCGACCTGATGTTCTGCCATCAGGTCGAGTGTGCGATCGTAGTCCGTGACAGCCAAGTCGCGCCACTGCCCCAACGTGAGCGTCAGCATATTGACTGCGCCGTCGCGCATCCATGCGACATCAGGCTGACCCGCCGGCACCTCGAATGGCAGAACGAGGATCCCATGCGCGTCAGCGTCAGCGCTCCGTCGCCACTGCACGGTGGCCGCCAACCCGGCTAGCGCAGCACCCGCCGCCAGTAGCCCCCACTGCCAACGCCGACGCACACGATTGCGCAGTCGGTGGTTTCCCGTGCTACGGAGGCTACCGGAATTCGCGCCAGCGCCACTCGCATCACGGCGCAGCACCTGCAGCATGGTGCGTGCATCTGCCCACCGCGACGACACATCCTTGATCAGTGCCCCGTCGATTGCGTCGGCGTATGCATCACTAATATCTCCTCGCTGTTCCCGAAGGAGTGGCGCTTTCACCGTCAATTGCTCGACCAGCATGGCCGCCGGATGCGCGGCCTTAACGACCGGTGCACCGGTTACCAGCTCGTAGCCCACGAGCGCGAGCGAATAGAGATCACTCCGGCCATCCAATGTGCCCACGCCGTCAATCTGCTCGGGGCTCATGTACCGCGGAGAGCCGACAATGAATCCGGTCCCCGTGTGATTGCTGGGTTGCTCGAGCGCACGTGCCACACCAAAATCGGCCAGCAGTACCCGACCGGTTTCCTGTTCGACCAGCACATTCTCGGGTTTTACATCGCGGTGCACGACACCACGGCGATGCGCTGTATCGAGCGCACTCGCGAGATCACCGACAATCTCGATGGCCCGCGAAACATCCAATGCTCCTTCGCGCGTTAGCAGTTCGCGCAGTGACTCCCCACGAACGTATTCCATGGCGAACCACAGAATACCATCGGCCTCACCTGCGGCGAAAACCGCTACGATGTTGGGATGGTGCAGCGACGCCACCACTCGGGCTTCCTGCAGAAAACGATCACGCGCCGCACGTCCACCTACCTGATCACCGCGAATGACCTTGATGGCGACATCGCGCTGCAGTGCGTCATCGTGCCCGAGGAACACGGTGCCCATGCCACCTTCGCCGAGTACACGCTGCACGGCGTAGCGACCTTCGAGCGCGGCACGCACGCGCTCGAGCGACAACTCCTGAGACGAGTCGGGCGACAGTGGGGGCAGCATGGCCGCCCAATTCACGCTTCGCCATTCACCACGAAAAGGGAGCCGTGACCAACAGCCCCGGCAGCGTGGCAAACGGCCACACGTCCGGGGCTGGAATTGTCACATCATGGCCTTACCTGCGCCTGCTTCAGTCGCCTGCGTCAGTGACGCCTGTTCAGCGCGGCGGAGCGCACTGATCGGCACCAACCGCATCGGCCTTTCCATACGACGATTGCACGACCTGTACCGGCTTGCCATCACGCGCTGGCGTGACGATGAACATCGTATCGTAGCTCGCATCGCAGATGTCAGGCAGCTTGGGGCCGCCGAGCGCCGTCACGATGGCAGGGACGGTGTTGGAGTGTCCCACCACGAGCACCACACCACTCGCCTTCATGACCGCGTCGGCAACGTTCTTCACATGGGCGCCTTGAAGCGCAATGACGGTGGGGGTGACACCGGTCCGCTTGGCGACGGCAGCGGCCGTCTCCGCTGTGCGCTTGGTAGCCGAAACCACAATGGTGCCCGGTGTGCTGTGTGCGATCGCACTGTCGAGCGCCAGCGACCGTGCCACACCCGCCTCACTGAGCGACGGGTCATTCGGCGTCGGCTGCTTCTCACCATGACGCACCACAATCACCAAGGTCGGCTGCGCTTCGACACGTGTCGACGCAAAGGAAACCAGTGACGCACAGAACGCCGCCGCGCCAGCAACAGTCTTGATGAAACGGGCAGAAAATACGGACATCGGAAACCCCTCTCAGTTGTTCGATTGAGTCACTGCGTTGAGAAGAATGTACCACCCAATCCCGCCCGCAGTTTCTTTACGCCGTCTCGTGTGCGGTTCCTTTACGCCTGCGTGTGCTTTACGCCCGCCGTTTCTTTACGCAGTTCTCTCATTCCCAAGCAGCACCAGCTTCCGCTCGATCCCCCACCGGTACCCCCCAAGCCCCCCATCCGCCCGCAGCGCTCGATGGCAAGGCACCAGTACCGCAATGCGATTGGCGCCGCACGCGCTGCCCACCGCCCGCACCGCATCGGGATGGCCGATTGCCTCAGCGATCTCGCCATAGCTGACAACCCGACCCGGTTTCACACTGAGAAGAAACCGCCACACCTTGATCTGAAACGCCGTACCACGCAGATCGAGCGGCAACTCCGGACTCGGGGCCTTCGAGAGCACATGCGCCTGCAATGCATCCATCCAGGCATCAAGCGGTTCACGCGCCGCCTCTGATGCCGGCAGATGTGTGGCATTCGGAAACTGCGCCTGCAGTCGCGCGATCAATTCACTCGCAGCATCTCCAAACTCGACCTGGCAGACACCACGCTCCGTTGCGGCCATAAGCAGCGCACCAAAGTCGGTATCGCGTACAGCGAATGTGATGACTTCACCAGCGCCACCCGCGCGATACGCCTGCGGTGTCATGCCGAGTCCGCCAGTCACCTGTTCGTAGATGCGACTCGTACTGCCGTAGCCCGCATCGAAGGTCGCATCGAGCACCGAATGACCGTCGCGAAGATTCGTCTTGAATCGTTCAAGTCGCTGGGCGCTCTGGTACGCCTTGGGACTCACGCCCATCACTCGCGTGAATACCCGCTGCAGATGCGTGGGACTCATCGATGCCTCACCTGCGAGACGAGCCAGCGGCAACGGCTCATCGGCATGCGCCGCGATATAGGTCGCCACGCGCTCGATGCGGGCCACCATGTCCGCGGAGGGAGCCGTCGTGGGATCAGTTGAACGCGAGCGGGACGAAGTCATGGTACCCGTGATGATGCCAGTCATGGAGTGCTCCGGAAATGTGCAGGGCCGATGCCCTCAAACCAATGCGCCCAGTGCTCTGAACGCGCTCCGATTCTTGCGCACTTGGGAAAGAGGACGCAGATCCATGCCATGACTTCTGCCCATACCACCTTCCGGGCCGCCTTCGGGGGCATGGCCACTCCCGTCGCCATCGCCGTGTTGACTGCGATGCTTTCAGCTCCTGTTGCCGAAAGCGGAGCCCAGTCGAGCATTGCTCCGCCAGGCACATTCCGTGATCCCGATCGCCTGGCCAAGCTCACTCGCGCCATGCCGGCCGTGGACAGTGTCATGCGCACATTCATGACACGCAGCCGCGTCCCTGGCATTGCCTACGGCGTGATTGTGGATGGCAAGCTGCTGCATGTTGCGGCCCACGGTGTGCGTGATGTGCCGCGCAATGCACCGGCGGATACCAGCACCGTATTTCGCATTGCCAGCATGACCAAGAGCTTCACGGCGCTTGCCATTCTCCAACTCCGTGATGCGGGCAAGCTGTCTCTGGATGATCCGGCGGAGAAGTATGTGCCGGAGCTCAAGACACTCCGCTATTCCACCAGCGATGCGCCGCGCATCACCGTGCGACATCTCATGTCACACGCGGCTGGGTTCCCTGAGGACAATCCGTGGGGCGACCAGCAGTTGTCAGCGAGTGAAGCGGACCTGTCGCGACTCATGCGCGAAGGCATTCCGTTCTCGAATGTGCCAGGTGTCGCATATGAATACAGCAACTTCGGCTTTGCGATTCTGGGTCGTATCGTGGTGAATGTGGGCGGTATGCCCTACGCGCGGTACATCAGGGAGAAGGTTCTGCTGCCGCTTGGCATGACCTCCACCACGATGGAGACGGCACAGGTTCCGGAGATCCGCCGGGCACGTGGTTACAGGTTGCAGGATGGACAGTGGTTGGAAGAACCGGCACTCGCTGATGGTTCGTTTGGCGCCATGGGTGGTATGCTCACATCGAGCGCCGATCTTTCGCGTTGGGTAGCCCTGCTGCTTGGCGCATGGCCCGCACGCGACGGTGCGGAGCATCCCGTGCTCAAGCGCTCGTCGCTGCGTGAGATGCAGCAGGTCTGGCGCGGTGCGGGTGCAACGGCATCGTTCGCCAACGGAGCCGTCTCGCTCAACAGTGGCGGCTATGCATATGGTCTGCGTGTGTCGCAAAACTGCATGTTCAATCACATCGTGGCGCACTCAGGCGGCCTTCCGGGTTACGGCTCGCAAATGCGATGGCTTCCCGAATACGGTGTCGGCATCATCGCGCTGGGCAATCTCACCTACACGGGATGGGGCGGTCCTATCGATCAGGCCTTCGATGTACTGCAACGCGCTGGGGCACTCGAGCCGCGTGTGATTCAACCGGCGCCGGTGTTGGTATCCACACAGCAGCAGGTGACGCGCCTCGTGCAACGCTGGGATAGAGCGTTGGCCGACAGCATCGCCGCCATGAATCTCTATCTCGACGAAAGTGCACCGCGGCGCGCGGCGGCCATTCAGAAACTCGTGGACGCTGCCGGTGGTGAATGCGCGCCCGATGGTCCGCTCGTAGCAGAAAACGCGCTGCGTGGTCTGTGGAAGCTCAAGTGCCGAACGGGTGCACTGCGTATCGGCATCACGCTGGCTCCAACCACACCCGCGCGCGTGCAGCAATTCGTCGTGATGCCGATGCCGGTCAACGAGCAGGTGCGTTTGGCACCGGCCTGTCGACAGTAGTGGCGAGCGGCAGGTTTATGCCGGTGGGGACTTGAGACCCACACCTCCGTCACCCAGATCCCTTCCGCGTCGGTCAGATCACGCCCCACGATGTAGCTACGGCAACCTGGCATGTCGGCCGACGCTTCGAGCAACAATGCCAGCAATGCGTCGCGTTCACCCGGCTTGGCTTTGAATTTTCCAATGAGTCCGTACATGTGTTCCCTCGTTATGCGGTGGTCGCGTCTGTGGTCGCGTCTGTCGCCACGTCCGTAGTGGCGTCTTCGGTTTTCGCATCGTTGGCATCACCAGTCCCCGCCGGAGTAGCTGGTGCCAAACCGCCTTCCACCAGAGTGCGATTGCGGGAAACCCACAGCAACTGCAACAGCATGGCGGCACCGGTAGCGATCAGCAGCCATTCAATGCGCACGACTTCCGCCAACGGACCAAAGATCAGCATGCCCAGCGGCATCATGGACATGGAGAGCATGGTGAACACACCCATCACACGACCGAGCAGCTCCGGTTCGGATTGCTCCTGTACCAACACCATGGCCGCCGCGTTGTAGAGCGGTAGTGCCAACCCAAACACACCCATCGGTACGAGGTACACCCAGAAGTTCGGCATGACACCAAGCAGCACGGTGCACGCACCCATGATGCCTGTGGACAGGAACATGGTATGGATGCGATTGCGAAACCCACCCCACGCCGCCATCAACGCACCGCCGATCATCATGCCAACCGAAAACACCATTTCGATGGCCGTCAGGCGCCACACATCGGAGCCATAGGTGCGTGTGACTTGCAGCGGGGTGAGAAACGCGGCCGGCGCCACAAGAATTAACAACCCACCAACAAACGCAAAATAGGCCAGAAAGAATCGATGGCCTCTGACGTAGACAAACCCCGCCGCGAGATCTTCGAAGTACGACACATGCTCGGCTTTCGCGGCGCGCTCATGTGGTGGCACGTGCACAAGAAACGCCAGCATGGCGATGGCCACCGCCGCAGTGACGACGTCGAGCAGAAACACCCAGGCCAACGGCCACACCGACATCAGGAAACCGGCCAGCACCGGCGCACCAAAGAACGTGGCGGATTGAATGGTGCTCTGGATGCCGTTGATGCGCGTCAGCTGATCCGGCGGCACAAACTGCGGAAGGAACGCACCTACAGCTGGCATCTGAACCGCCTGCCCTACGGCGCGTACGGCGGCTGTGAGCATGATCAGCCACATGGCCTGCCCACCCTGTCCGCCGCGCTGCATGACCAGCGCCAACAGCAGAGTGACTAGGGCAATCGTGCCATCAGAAAGAATCATTAATCGTTTGCGATCCATGCGATCGGCCCACACGCCCGCAAACGGCGACACAAAAAAGGCCGGCACGAAACCGCACAGGATGTAGACCGTCATCACCACGCCGGACTTGGTCGTGAGGGTGACGTGCCACAGCAACGCGTACTGCACGAGGGCCGTGCCAAACAACGACAGCGCCTGACTGACAAGAAACAAAGTGGCGGTACGCTTCCAGGACATGCGTCAGTGGTGTTGGAAGTGGATCCCGCCAAGTGAGCGCGCTACAGCA
Source organism: Gemmatimonadaceae bacterium (assembly GCA_016742275.1). GTDB lineage: Bacteria > Gemmatimonadota > Gemmatimonadetes > Gemmatimonadales > Gemmatimonadaceae > Gemmatimonas. The sequence goes on along the minus strand of JACVCD010000008.1, from coordinate 166,498 downwards.
CCGGTGGTGTCCAGCCCGGAACCCAGGCATTGCGCAGCGAACAATCGCGGGTGGGAGAGAATGGAATCTCCATTTCCGCAAATCCGCCACCCACACCGAAACGCACGTCGCTCAACATGACGGTACCGTTTGTATTGCGCTGCCATACAGGCGCCCGCATAAAACGCAAGGAAACGGCAAACTCACAGCGCTCATTCGCCAGTCCGACCAACTCACTCATCGGTCTGGCCCAACTGGTACGCCACTGTACGTGTGGCGTGGATCCGAATGGCACGACTGGTGTGGCATCAGGTAACGCTGCAAGCGCATCGCCTCCCACACGATGGGACTGCGGGTAACGCGAACGGCACGACGCAAGTTCGCCAAAGGGGGCTACCTGTGCTGACGCCAACCGATACACTGCACCATCCGATGTGATGGCGAGAGCAGCCCAACAGGTGGGATCACCCGGTGCCGGGTTGAGCACGACATCCCGCACGGAGAACACAGACGTTCGAAGAGGTGCTTCTGCTCCAGCACTCAGATTGGCACTGAGTCTCGCGCTCTCCCGAACAAGCACCTTCGCACGCGCTGAAGCTGTGAAGAATGTCACCGTGGCTGCAGCCCATACCCCGATGCCACTCACTGCGCGCCATTTGGGGGTGAGTCGCCACTGCAGGGACAGCCACACCACAACAAACGCGGAAATCAACACCGCCACCGGACGCGCCACCTGTCCCAGCCCCCAGCTCGCAGCAAGAATCAGCAGCAGCAATACACCAAGCACAGCCTTCGCCCACCGCGTGTGCCGCGAAAAAATCACCGCCGGAATGCCAATGACCCACAACCATGGCTCGACAATGAATACGGCATCGCCGTAGTACCAACGATTGTCGAGTGGCCAGAAGGGGTGCACACCGTAGCTATTGGTCCAGTCCAGCACGATGTGGGACAGCGTCCCGATCAACGCCAGTGCCAACAATGGCCACCGCCCATGATCGCGCAGCCACACGTGCTCTGAATCACTGGATCGACGGCGCAACAACCAGCACGTGACATACCATAGAAACAACGCGCTCAGCACCGCCCACACGATGGTATGTGTATGACCGCGGTGATGCATGAGGTATCCAAGCTTCCCCATGCCCAGTACGGATCCGGAGTATACGAGATCACTATCGGGGAACTCGGCAGCAATCACACCAAGGACGGCGGCCGCGCTGGCAAACCGATTCGGAACCGGTACGTTGCTGCGACGAGCCACCCACGACGTAGTCGCGTCGGCCAGCAGCAATCCGGCGAGTGCATGAGTAACGTTATCCACGACTGCTTAACTCGCTGATACTGGGGTTGCTGTCAAGTCGTACAATCGATCGCCCCCACCTGTCGGCCATGGCTCCCGATCTCGAACCGCACCGGCCTCGCCTCACGGCACACTGCTACCGCATGCTCGGCTCCCTCACCGATGCCGAAGATGCGGTGCAGGAAACTCTGCTCCGCGCATGGAAGGCGCGAGATGCATTTGACGGCCGTGCCGCGGTTGGTACGTGGTTGCACCGCATTGCCACCAATGTGTGTCTCGATGCGCTGTCCGGCCGTTCGCCGCGCTGGCGCCCCATCGACTCGCGTCCGGTTGGCAATACACAGGAAGAACTGCGTCTGCGCGATCGCACCCATTGGCTGGAGCCGGTGCCAGACCTTGCGGCTATTCCCGCAGACGACGACCCGCACGAACAAGCGGTCCAGCGCGAAGCCATCCGTCTCGCGTTTGTGGCCGCACTGCAATTTCTTCCGCCGCGTCAACGGGCCGCCTTGCTCCTGATGCAGGTGCTCAACTGGTCGGCCGCTGAAGTCGCCGAAACGCTCGAGATGTCAGTCGCCGGCGTGAACAGTGCTGTGCAACGTGCACGTGCTACACTCACTGAACGACGTGCCGAACAGCAACTCGATCGCATCGTGGCTCTCGCGGCGGGAGACGGCGCAGGTGTCACCGGACTGACGGCGACGCAGCAGACACTGGTCGAGTCCTTCGTTTCGGCCTTCGAGGCCTATGACGTGCCGCGAATCATCACGTTGCTGCGGGATGACGTGACACTGTGCATGCCGCCTGTCGACTTCTGGCTGCAAGGGCACCGCGACGTGGGCGATTGGCTGTCCGGTCGAGGCATCGGCTGCAAGGGATCGGTGCTCGTGCCGACCAATGCCTGTGGTCAGGTCGCATTCGGACAATACCGCAATGGCGGCGCGGAGCCATGGGCCCTGGTGGTGCTCGAACTCGATGACGAACGCATCACCGGGATGTCCTACTTTCTCGATACCGCCACCCTGTTCCCGCGATTTGGTCTGCCGATGTCGGTGGATCCGGTCACCGCAAACCCAGCCGCATGACCACCGATGATTCCACAGGGGTCATGCAGTCAAAGGCATACATCGATCCATACCCTCAAGGAGCGTCTCCATGCCACGCATGATTTTCCCCAACTTGCCGGTCCAGGATGTCGAACGCGCCAAGCAGTTCTTCGGCGCACTGGGCTTTTCGTTCAACGCACAGTTCACCGATCACAATGCAGCCTGCATGGTCGTGAATGATCTCGCGAGTGTGATGTTGCTCAAGCGCGAGTTCTACTCCACGTTCACCAAGAAGCAGATCATCGACAACGCGACGCACAGTGGTTGCATGATTGCCATCGAACTCGGCGATCGCGAGGCAGTCGACGCCATGATGGCCACGGTACTGGCCAACGGCGGATCTGAAGTGAACCCCCCGCAGGATCATGGCTTCATGTATCAGCGAAGCTTCTACGATCTCGACGGCAATCACTGGGAGCCGTTTTTCATGGATCCCACGTACGTGCACCCGACGTCCTGATTCGCGCGGCGACTGTACGACGACCACGCGACTGCCGCGGACGTTCAGTTTCGCAGCACCGCCTCGAGGGTGTCGTAGAGTTCGCGTCGCCCCATGGGCTTCTCCAGAATTGCCGCTGCGCCATCCAGCACGGCGTCGTGTGGTACGTGTCCGGACATCGCAACCACCGGCACATGCGGCGCGGCGGCACGAAGCAACGGTAATGTTTCCATGCCGGACATTCCGGGCATCGACAGATCGAGCATGATGACCTGCAGATTGTCGATGCCCGCACGCACCTGCGCCAAGGCATCGGCGCCACCGGTTGCCAGAACAGCACGCATTCCGCACTGCGTGAGCTGACGCGCCAACGCCGTGCGCACCATAGGCTCGTCATCGACGATGAGCACAGTACCCTCGAGTGATGCCAGCTTCGGCTCCTCAACCTTTGCGGGCACCGTGACGGCTGCGCGACGCGGCAGGGTGATATGGAAGGCAGTCCCTTGTCCGGGCGCCGACTCCACACGCCACGTTCCGTTCGCTTCGGCCACTGCATGAAATGCCGATGCAAGACCAAGCCCCGTCCCGCGCCCTGGCGGCTTGGTGGTGAAGAATGGCTCACCAATGCGCCGCTGCACCTCTTCACTCATACCAGCACCATTGTCTCGCACCACCAGTTCTACATGCTCATCGTCTACCGCATGCAGAGAGACTGAGAGCGTAGGCGCCTTTACACCATAAACAGCGTCGCGCGCATTCAGCAGCAGATTGAGTATCAGCTGCTGCAGCGTGCTCACTGTTCCGTGAACCGGTGCGCTGGTGAGCTGCACATCTTCTTCGAACGTGATACCGCGATCGAATGTTTGCCGGCAGATATGAAGCGCCTCACGCGCCACGGCCACCAAATCGATCGCCGCAATCTGCTGTCCATATTCCGCTCGGCCCAGCGCCAGCATGCGTCGCACGAGATCGGCCGCACTCAACGCGGCACGTTCGGCGTCTGCCAGATGTTGTTCGGTGACTCCGTTCGATTCATCCCGCGCGAGCTGGATGTTCGGGAGAATCACCGCCAGCATGTTATTGAAATTGTGCGCAATGCCGCCCGCCATATCGGCCATGGCTTCGCGACGTTGCGTACGCCGCAACGCATCGGCCATGCGATGCTGCGCGGTGACATCAAGCATCACACCCGTGAACAACAGTCCATCGGGCGTTTGCGTTGGCACGCCGTAGATACGAATCCACTGCTTCCCGTTCTCGGGATGCATCATGCGTAGTTCGATATCAACGGGCCCCTGTACTTCAACCGCGTGCCGGATGCTGCGATGCAAGCGACCCATCTCTTCGTCATCGAACACGGCCGGGATGTGCTGCAGACTCCCGATCAGTGCACCTTCGTCAACGCCAAGTAGTTCGCGCGCCCGTCCAGCAACAAACGTCATGCGACCGAGCGGGGTATCGTCCGCGAGATATTGATAGACGACACCTGGCACGGCATCGAGGACGCGCTGGATCTGCTGACGCGATGCGGCGAGCGCCAGCGTGGCTTCTCTTTCGGTCGTGATGTCGGTGAAGGTTGCGACCACACCGGCCAACGCTTGTGCTCCGGGATGACGCAACGGATCGGCGCGCACTTCGAGCCACGCACGTTCTCCGTTTGCTCTTCGCACACCCAGAATGCGTTGCGCTGGTACACCGGTGCGTGCGGCGATTTCACTTGGCACCTGGGCTGGATCGATCGGTTCACCCTGTTCGTCGGTGAGCTGCCACCCAGGCGTCATGGGCGTGCGGCCGGTCATCTCATCCAGCGACAACCCCAGCACCAGTTCCGCGGATGGATTGGCCGACCGGATACGTCCGTCGACTTCGTGGATCACCACCCCTTCCGACATGGCCCGGAAGACCGACTGGTATTCGGCTTCCTGTTCGAGCAGTGCGCGCTGGGTATCGCTGACATCACTGAAGGTGATGTTGACCCGTCGCACCGCTCCGGCACCATCCAACTCAGGTATGGCCGACACCAGAATCCACGCCCTTGCCGCACCATCGCCGCGCCGCACGCCAAGAATTCGACTGCGCACCGCCTGCCCGGTGCGAACCGCCTCCGGTCCCGGATGCTCGTCAGCCGCAATTGGGAGCCCGCGTTCATTGACCACATCCCAGCGTACGTCGTTGGTATGGCGCGCGACGAACTCATCCGCCGACAGACCCAACAGCTCGGTGGCCTTGGCGTTTGCAAACAGGATGCGATGTGTGTGGTCCTGCACCACCACGCCGACATCCACGAGCTGAAGCGTGGACAGCCAGTCGAGGGAACTCGCGGCAGGGGACGGCATGGCCGATCTGGGCTCGAGAAAGCAAAAAGGGTGGTCCCACAGATGAGCTGGGACCACCCTACAATGTTACTGGATATTGGACGCGGTCAATTAGACCGCTCGGCCTGCTCAGACGATCAAGTTCAGTGGGTCGACATTCCATACATGGCGCGAATGGCCGGGTGGCGGACTTCATCGAGCCCGCGCGCAGTCAGCAGCGAGGCCGCTGCCGTCAGCGCGAGGACCGCAACCACCTGGAGCGCACGACGCATCAGGGCCTGACGGCGGCGACGCCGGCGCATCGCACTGGGCCGTTCCAGCAGTCGAGCGCCCTTTCTCAGCGCCGCGCGACCCACATCCGGGAGCGGCCGCATGAGCGGACGCAGATCCGGGCGGTGTGACGAAGACGAAGAGTTTGGAGCGCGAGACATGGATCGGTTCTCATTGAGAGTGCGGGTGACAGCTTCCCGTACGGGCCCATTGCCCAAGGGTTTCTGCGATTGTGACAGTTAGTACCCGGACCGGGATCCCTCCGTCACAATGGAAGCGCAAAACCTGGTCAGGCATTTCGATGCACATAAACTAACGGTGTTTGTTTTATAGATTTCTGGACATTTTCACGAAACACTTACACTGTTCGCCATGGCATACCCATCCCGAATTTCCGCTGACTCCGTTCTGCGAGCAGCAATTGAAATTGTTGAAAAGTATGGTGTTAGCGCGCTTGGAATGAGACCGGTCGCTGAACGACTGGGCGTGAAGGCCGCATCCCTCTACAAACACTGTGATTCACTCGAATCGCTCAGAGCACTGGTCGCCGATTACGCTGTTCGCCATCTGACCGAGCAGCTCACCTTTGGCATTTCCCAAACGCGGCTCAATGCAGGATCAGCCCGTTTGGCAGCCCTCATGTGGTCATACGCGTTGTGGGCCGAGGAAAACCCCGGTTTGTACGACACGATTCCGGTTGGTCAGACCGCGGCCAATCCGCTATGGATGCTTATCCGGGAAGAGATTGGATTGGCTACCGGCAGACCGAACGACGATGGTGCCGCTCTCGCGGTCTGGAGCTTCCTTCATGGCCACGTGCTGCTCGCTCGTGGACCGCTGGCCAACGGCAGTAGCGGTGCCGACGCGATGGAGCGCGGTATGGTGGCACTGCTCCGGGGTCTCTGACCCAATCAGCCCGGGTCCCCCGGAGGGTCCCATGGCGAAGTCGGCGATCTATCGGTTCTCGCCGTGTCCGCGAAATTTGAGTCGTGCATTGACCGCCTGGCGCTCCTCAGGGGTCATGCGACTCCAGGCGGCAATTTCATCCAGCGTGCGACCGCACCCATAGCATCGCTGCGCTGCATCCAGCTGACAGACTTTGATGCAGGGCGATGTGGTCGGAAAAATCTCGGCGGAATTCACGCTGAAGAGATATACGCCCCTGTCCTTCGGAACCACCCGGACACTCGTCATGCGGGCCACCAGTGAACCGGTCGGGAACCAATATGTGACGTCGCGGTATGATTGCGCGTTTTTGAGGCACGATGTGTCGAGTATCACAATGTGGTCAACCGTGAGCACCGTCGGATTCTTCGGTCGTTCACGGACCTTGGCCTCCCCCATGGATTGCAGTGTTCCTGCATGACACTATCTCAGTGACAGCACCCGGGCCGATGTGGACTTGATCCACATCGGCCCGGAATTCTTTGTGGGTCCCTCACCTCGACGGGAGCACTGGTAAGGTGGCCAATGGTGTCGGGTATGCGGACGACGGATGTTGCGGGACCCCCGCGTCGCGTGAAATGCGCGCGACATCAATGGCAGCAGAAGCAAGTGAATGGATTGCTGGCGATTGGGCGACCCGGGTCGCATACTCGGGTCGCCATGCGCCTTGGAGGACCGCGTTTCCGATTGTGTCTTGTCGCTCTGCTGACCGCCTGTACAGGTGCGCAGGAGCGATCATCGACGCATGGGAGTGCAGTTGTTCCGATTGCCACCTCGGACCGCATACCAGACGAGTGTTCCGACTTCGTTTCTGGTACGCTCGAAGGACGATGCCGTTCTTGGCACCGTCCTTCGAGATCCACGGATGCGTCACTCGACACATTGTCCGACGCATCCATTGCGCGACATCGCGCATTGCGTATCGACCTCGACGCGGCACTGGATGCGCTACTCGACGCCGAACATTCGGCGGAAGCCACGCCGGAACATCGCGCAGACACGATCCAGTCTGAGCGGCTCAACGCAACACTCGATGGACTGACGGCACTGAGTCAATCACCGTATGCGCAGAGTGATTGGGCAGCCGATGCCGCGGCCGCGCACCTCCTTCGTGCCAGGCTCACGGGACTATCAGATGACATTCTGCGTGCACTGAACCACGCCGAAATCGCGCTCGCGCTCGACAGCACACATCCTGCGGCGCTTTGGAATCGCACAGTTGCCGCCATGGCGCTCGGGCTGATTCATGATCGGGAAGCGAGTCTTTCCCTGCCTGTGCGTGATGAGAGGGTCGTCCCCTCGGCACAGGACACGCTGCGCCATCAGGACCTGGCCATGGTGCGTCAGCACTTGTGGCGCACAACGCTGCCGAGATGGGCGCGCGCCGTGTTACAACACGATCAGCAGGCGATTGAACGTAGCGAACACGAACTCCGTGCACTGCTCGCCGCTCCGTCGCACGATCCTGACGAACTCGGGCTTCCGCAGGTGTCGGCGCTGTTGACAGCGGATTCCAGTCAGCGTCGGGCACAATCTCAACTGATCCTCGCCATCGACTCGGCAGCGGTCTTGATCGATGGCAACGCGGCCGGCAATGCGGCCAGCCTATTGGAGATATCGCGATCGGCGGTGAGGGGAACGCCACTCGAAAGTCGATTTGCATTGACCATGCTCAACACACGTCTCTTTCTGGATGTGCCATCCGTGCACCGGGAAGCGGATGCGGTCGTGCGCTTGCTTGACCCTCGCGATGCGGCGGGCTTTCGCCGCGTGCGCTGGCTACGCGGGCTTGCGGATATGCGGATGCTGAAGCGGCAGACCGCACGTGATTCACTCGATGCATTGGCTCGTACGTGTCGCCTGGCAGGTGATACAGAATGCGAAGCCGCATCGCTGGCGATGGCTGGCAGCATTCGATTGCAGTTGGGCAACGAAGCGGATGCGCTGACAGTACTCAGCGACGCGGCGCGCCGTACGGCGCAATCTCCACACTTGCAACGACGCTGGAGCGTGTTGAACGCGCTGCGTGATGCGGCGTGGCGCAGTGATCTTCACGGAGCAGGAGAAGTATTGGGCAGGGAACTGGAAGCACTCGCGGGACAACTGCGGCGTCCCGATCTGGTTTTCCTCGAGCGACAGCGTGCCGCGCGCGCGGCGTTGAGCAACGCCGAGTCGTCACTCGACTACTGGGAGCCAAAAGGAGCTCTCTCCCGCGCACACACCGCATCAGCAGGAGACGCACTCAAACGAGCGGTAGATGCGGTCACACAGGCGTGGCATGCTCTCCCGACCGAAGCGAGTCGCAAGGAATTCGGCACCGATGTTCTGTGGCTGGAAGGTGAACAGGCGCGCATGGCCAACAATCCGGAGGCCATTCACAAGACACGACGTGCATGGGAGCAGGTTCGGGCGTCAGGCAATCGGGTACTCACACGTTCCGTGGCGCTGTCGCACACATTGTCGCATGTCCAGTTCGGATCACTGGACACCGCACTGATCATGCTGACCGATCTCGAACAGGACCGCGCGCGCGAACCCACCGCATGGAGTTCCACAACGTTTGATGGCGCTCGACTGGCGCGGGAGCTTCAGCATACACGCCAGCGTGTGGCACATGCGTTGATCCTGCGCCAACAGCCGACACGCGCCTTGTCCGTTCTGGATGGACATCGCGCTACGCGAAATCCGGCACCTGGTGTGCGACGCATTGTTCTTCGCGACATCGGTAGCCGGGTCGTGGAGTTTCAGTCCGTCTCGCGCGATTCCTTTGTGGCGCACCCGCTGCCGGTGACACCCACTCGTATCCGTGCGTTGGCCAATCAGGGAACCAATGCATCACGCGATACACTCGCGGCCCTGCTGTTGGGCAGCTGGTCTCGCAACACGGCACGGGATTCCATTCTCGTACTCGATCTGCAGGGCTCCACGCGCCAGATATCCTGGGCGGCACTCCCCATGCCCAGCGGTGAGTTGGTGGTGGAATCGATGGTCGTTGTGTACGCCTCACCTGCCGGCGCAACATCCAGGCGGTCTACCGCATCTGCCGGTGGACAGTCTGATGCCAAGTGGTCCAGTGTGCTGCTGCTCGATGCCGCGCCGCGAACCGGAGCCAATCGTCTCGCGTTTGCAGAAGAAGAGAATCGGCGTATTTCGGCGATATGGCACGACCGCGCGCGACGCGCGACGTTGAGCGCAAATCCTGGCGATACGGATTCGGCAGTCACGCCTGCCGCGCTCCGCGAAAATGCCGGGGCACAATTGGTGCACGTGGCATCCCATGCGCGACTTGATGCTGGTCATCCGGAGCGTTCGGCCTTGTTTGTGGCCGACTCCGCCGAAGTACGGTGGATTCCCGCGAGCACACTGCAGCGGTGGAATCTGCAACGTGTCCGTCTACTGATTGTGGCGGCCTGTGAATCGCAAAACACGGGCGGTCAGTCGCTCGGTGGTCTGGAAAGTCTGGCAGGTGTGTTGCACACCGCTGGCGCACAGGCGGTGCTCGGCGCAGCCTGGCCCGTAGACGACCGCTCGACACAGCTGTTTATGGAGGACCTGCATCGTGCACTCGCGTCGGGGAAATCTCCCGTCAGCGCCTTGCAGCATGCACAGCTGCTCGCCTTGCGCAGCGGTGATCCCGTTCGCCGCCGTGTGGAGCACTGGGCGGCATTTCAACTTTCACAAGAGGGTTGGTGATCGATGGCGAACTTCAAGTTGATCCATCGGGGTATTGGGCTTTGGATTGATCACAAAACGGATTGGACTGTGTACTTCCCTGTCGCAGAAAAGCAGCTTGCGCCGCAACCGTCCAAGTTCCCCCCGTTTCCGCACGTCCCAACGCTGCACTTTACGGCCCGGCACTATATCGATTCGAATAAGTTTTCGGAACGATTCGAAGTATCACTATCAAACGCAATTGTAAGTTTTGAAGGGCTGCAGGAAATCCCGAACGCCAAGCTCACCGCGGGTGAGTATCTCCTCCCAATCAAGACAACGCCTACATCGCCGACTCGTGACCGAGATACGGCTCACCTACACCAGTATATCTGGGGCCTGATGACGATTCCCCGATCACACATTGACTGGCACCCTGGCAATCACATGATCAAGGTCAAGTACAGAAAGAAAGAGTATCACAAGAGATGGTCGGCGATGTCGTTCAACTGCTTCCGTGCCAAGGATCAACCACTAGTCCTGATCGTAAAAGACATTGGTACCGGTACTGAAGTGCGTTATCCAATTGCAGCTGATGATGACCTAGGAGACGTTAAGGTCGAGTTAAAAGTCATGTCGCCGATTGATCGCATTCCGAAGCTGCGGGATCCTACGGATGTGGACTCTGACTTTTCGGCAAACCACCTTGTTGCAACTGGCACACCAGCGCAGGTGGCGACAGATGATCTGCCGGAAATTTTCCATAAGAAGATCCGCGAAAAGGCGGCCACCGATGACCACCTTTGCAGCGGTGCCTATGGCTGCGACCCGGCTACTGACCCAACCTGCACTTAGACAACAAGACCCTACCGCACCCGCACCAGCACCTGCAACACTGAATCCGCCAACGCTGGTGCGGGAGCGACCAACACCCGTTCGATCATCGCGGCGAGTGAGATATCCTCACTCGCCCGCGCTCTGAGCCAAGACTCCACCAGCACGGGACCCGGACTCGACAAAGCAACACCAGATCGACGCAAGTGCAGATACGCGCCCACATCGAACGCCGCGCTGTCTGTCTGCAGACGAATGGCCGTCGCGACAACCGCCACCTCTTCAGCCGTTCGCGCCTGCCGTAGCGCGGCACTCTGCGGCGCCGTCCCTGGCACATCGCGCAACGCAGCCAACAAGTCACCAAGCGTGACATCGTTGGCAGCCTCTCCGGCAACGGCCGATTGCGCGCGCGCAGAAACGAGCGCCGCACTCATGGCACCAATGGCCACACTGCGCGCACGATCACTGATCACACCGGCGGACAACGCACGACCACCACGCAGCCCGAGCAAGGGTTCTTCAAATGATCGCACTGAAGAGCGCTCGATCATCGCCACCTCCATCAGCGGCGCCAGCGCAGGCGCGCGCTGAGACGTCTGCCACCACACCCCACCCAATGCGACAGCCGCGAACAGGCTGGCAGCCAACGCCCAGCCCGTTCGCGACCACGTGCGAGACCCAACGGCAGGAACAACAGCTGCATCGTACACTGCAGACAAGCCAGTCAGTGAACGATCGCTCTCCGCCGACATCGCCATCGCTTCGAGCGCCACATCGCGCCATTCGGGATCTTCGGCCAGCAGACGCAACACGCGCGCACGTTCCTCTCCGGTCAATCGACCGTCGAGCAGCGCCGCCACACTCTCTGCCGTTACTTGCGCATCACTCATTGTCCAGCCTCCCGGCCCGACTCACGGACCTTGCAAGATTGGACGGACAACGATCGAAAATTCCCACCTCGATACGCAAAGACGCACAGGACCCACGACGCCCAGTCACCTTACCCCCTTCGTCTTGCGCGACGTTGCCACTGGCGTTGTTCCTGACGTTGCCACTCCGGTCATCTGGGCACGGAGTTTTCGCACACACTGCTCGAACCGACGATACAACACCTTCGGAGAAAGTCCCATACGTGTGGCGATGTCGGCGACGGAGTGACCATCATAGTACCGAAGCGCCACCAGCAGCTGATCTTCCGATGACAACGATGCCATGGCCTGCGTGAGGCTCGCCTCTGCCTCGGCACGCTCAGCGGCAGATTCGGCTTCAATGACATGCAACTCCGGCGTATCACTGTCTTCCAGCTGCGGCTCATGCGAACCGTCCACTTCGACAGCACGAGGACGCATGGGCTCTCGCCTTGGAAGACTGCGTGCGATCGCGCGCAAGGAGCGCTCATCGTGCAGCAGTCCGTCGCGCTGCAGCACATGGGCAATGGCTTCCTCCATGGTCCACCCCTGACGCGACGTAAGACGCTCGAGCAGCACCGCTTCAACACCAAGCCGCATCGCCGCTGCGGACGGCCGCCACCGACCGTCGCGCGCCACCTGCTGATCCTGCAGCCAGCGCCCAATGACAACGGTCAGGTATGTGGTAATACTCGACCCACCGCGAAACTCGGCGAGCGCCCGATAGTCGTTCTCCACGAATCGGGCCCTCACAGTGGCCACGAATTCTTCCTGCTCATCGGCTGCAAGTCGACGACGGCGAGCCCATTGGCCCGCCAGTTTGTCGATGGTCGGCAACAATTCTAGAAATTGCGTTTCAAGCGCATCCCGCAGCGGCGGACTCATGCACGGGATTCTACGGCAGTACAACAAGTATCGTCAAATTTCGCAGGGAATTTCTTCGGGGTGTCCGTCCAACACGTCACGGCACATCGACGGAGACATGCCCCATGCTGACCCCCGAACTGCTCTTCGCACTGGATCTGCCGGTGGCTTACTCGGCAGGCCTCGGGCATCCGCTCGAGTATTCATCCAGCGCACGCGCAATGCTCGATCGTCAACCGGACACCATTCGGCTTGCGATCGACGCGTTTGCCAAGCAGGCATTGGCTCCGCATGTCGGCAGCATACGTGTCCTGAGCAATCAGCGGCCTCAAACACAGGTCATTGCGCTCGATGGCGTGAATCTCATCATTCGCGCGGCGCGAGTACCTCACGTCAAAGGCGGCGCAGGGATCATTCTGGTCTTCGAGACCCTGGCGAATCTCAAGATTGATGCGAAGCCAAAGCCCGGCGTCCGCGGTGGCTACGGACTGACTGGAAGAGAGTGGCAAGTTGCCGAGCGCGTTGCAGCCGGACTATCGTCTCCAGTCATTGCGCGTGAGCTCAATGTCACCGTTCACACGGTCAGGCGACATACCGAAAGCATCTTTCGGAAGCTCGGAGTGAGAACTCGTTCTGCTCTCGCCTGGAACCTCGCGAAACACGGTGTGCAGAATTCTCTGCAGCTCAGGGAATCGAAGAGCGACTAAACCAAGCCGCGCCGATCCTACTTCGCCCGCGCTACGTTCATCACCGGCATCACTTTCATCCGCGCATTGCGGGCAATGTTGATCACGCCGACCTGCACGCCGTCTAGTGTGTGAGCGTAGTTCACGATGCCCAGCACTAGCCCGTGCTGCGTTCCGCGCATGGCGTGCACACCGGACACGCTGAACCCACGGAAGTGACCGTCCACGTTCTGGCGCATCAACGCTGACACCGAAACGGGCGTCCACATGTCCTTGGCGCCAACCATTGGGGCGATTGCGGTGCCGTGAATTTTCGGGGCACCAACCCCAAGACCACCAATGGCAAGACCGCGCAGTTCGCCACCACTGCCTACGCCAAGTCCGCCAATGGCAATGCCGGACAGGTCGCCCCCGGTGCCTACGCCGAGACCGCCAATCGCAATGCCGTGCAGGCCACCACCAGCTCCGACTCCAAGGCCACCAACAGCCAGGCCGCGCACGCTGCCGCCAGCGCCGGCCCCAAGACCTCCGACGAGAATTCCACGCGCATCGCCGCCGGCACCCACGCCGAGGCCACCAATGGCCAGACCACGCACATCGCCTCCCGTAGCGGCACCAAGTCCGCCAATCGCGATGCCGCGCAATCCACCGCCCGAACCAATGCCCAGACCACCAATAGCGATACCCCCGACATTGCCTCCGGCACCGATGCCGAGACCGCCCACGCTGATCCCCGTCACCTCATGATTGGCTCCGGCACCAAACACACCGAGCGTAAGCCCGTGCAGTTCATTGCCACCTGCCACAGGAAGCCCAAGCGTCAGACCGGTCACATTGGCTCCAGTGACGCCTTCCTTCGGCGACCACACACTGACATGCACGCCCGCGGTGCGCCGAACACGCTCAGTGTCCCGGAAGGTGAATCGGATACCGGCAACACTGGGCGCATTGCCGAATACAATGCCGTGCTTCACCCCGTCTCCGTCCTGACCATGCATATCGATGGGCAGCCCAAGGACTGCAACACAAAGGGCAAGCAATCGACGCGAAGTCTTCGAAGACATGGATAGTCCGATCAGATGAAGGAGGGGAGACACATCTCAAAGTACGTCACACCGAAGAGGCGGGTTTCGGTGTCATCGCATGCCCAACGGTGTATCCTGCGATATGAGACATTTGGAACTGCATGCAGGTTTGCTTCTCTCGGCCACTCTGTCCGCGTCGTTGCCTTCTTCTGCACAACCGTGTCCACCTATCCGCGTGCAGGTCTCACCCAAGGTGCCCGTTGCCGGCACCCTGTTTCGATTGGCGGTACCGCTGCCATCCACGCGTATCGATCTCACGGGAACACTGGCCGGTGAACCACTGCGGTTTCGCATTGCAGGCGATTCACTCATCGCCATTGCTGCCGCACCGATCGATTCGTCCAACGGGCTCACGTTGCAATGGCAATGTCGCTCGGCCGGTGCATCCAGCAACGCATCTTTCAACGCGTCGTTCGCGGATTCCCTGCGCATCGCGACCAGCGCAGGAAACTATCGACTCGAACGTCTCAAGGTCGCGCCGCGATTTACCTCTGCGCCGGATTCAGCACTCGCAGCACGCATGGCCAACGAAGCATCGCGTGCGGCCGCGGTCTCCCGTGCGGCACATGACACGCCGCGACTCTACACCACACCATTTCGCGCGCCGCGCGCCAGTCGCATCACCAGCGGATTTGGCAGCGGGCGCACCTTTAACGACTCCGTGACCAGCCGCCACATGGGCACTGACTATGCCGGTGCCACCGGAGCACCGGTACTTGCGGCCAATCGCGGCGTCGTACGTCTCGTGGATCGTTTCTATCTCGGCGGGAACGTCGTTTACATCGACCACGGCAATGGTCTCATCACCGCATATCTGCATTTGAGCAAGACGCGCGTTGCCGTAGGAGACACCGTATCACGCGGTCAACGCATTGGCGATGTGGGCGCCACCGGTCGTGTGACCGGACCACATTTGCATTTCATTGCGCGATATGGGCAGATCACGGTGAATCCCATCAGTGTGATCGACAAGACACCCTGAAACAAATCGCCCCCCGATGCCATGCACCGGGGGGCGATTTGCTCATGCGGGAACCGCGATTACATCATCGCGCCCTGCAGATCCTGCAGTGCCTTCTTGAGCAGATCCACCTTCTTGCTGTCGCAGCCACGCGCGCCTTCCGCCGCCGTGACGGCCGCCTGCAGCGCCGTGTTGCGCGCCGCACCGTTCGCCTTCTCGGCAGCAGCAATCTGCGTGCGCAACGTGTTCACGGCACCACTTGCGCAGCCCTTCCGCTCCAGCTGATCCGTGTATGCCTTGGCCAACGGGAAGCTGGGCGGCCACACGATCTTGGGCTGACCCTGGGCGTTGAGCTGGTCCCACTTCACCGTGTTCGCGGCGTCGATTTCGTTCTGCGTCACGAACTGGCTCGGCACGAGCTCCGCCACGTCCAGACCGCGCGCGATTTCTGAGCTCACGATCTTGCCGTTGTACCAGTACACTGACCACGAACCGCCCATCTGCATGCGCGTGCTGTCCACCGGGCCACGGTCAAAGCTCGCGATTTCGAACGGCTTCGATGCATCCGTCCAATCGAACACCGAGATGCCACCCTGATACCACGACTGCACCATCACGTCGCGGCCCGGGATCGGAATCAGCGAACCGTTGTGCGCCACGCAGTTTTCGTTCGACGACTGATACGTCGGGATCTTGTAGTAGCTCTTGAACACGAGCTTCTTGTTCACGATTTCGAAGATCGCATTCGCGCCCCACTCCGGCTTGTCGCCAGCGCGGCACTTGGGCGCGCCACCACCGCCCCACTCGTCGCTGAACAGCATCTGCGTGCCATCGTTGTTGAACGTGGCCGAGTGCCAGTAGGCGAAGTTCGAGTCAGCCACCGCGTCGAGACGCGTCGGCGCGACCGGGTTGCTGATGTCGAGGAGAATGCCGTGACCTTCACACGCGCCGCCGGCCAAACCCAGCGACGGATACACCGTGATGTCGTGGCACTGCGAGCGCTCGCTCACGGCACCCGGCGCTGCGTTAGTGGCGCCGGTCGGCGCATTGGCGAACATGCGGTTCACGGCTGCCTGGAGCAGCGGACGCGCAGCCGCACTGTCGGCCGCATTCGCCGTCGTTGCACCACGCGCCTTCGCAATGCTGTCGAGCATCGGACGCACGACCTGGAACGGCACGATCATGTCCACGCCGCTCTGCGGATTCTTCGCGATGAAGCCGCCGCTGCGACGCGCAGCCGCAAGCTGCTGTTCGGCCGCGGCCTTGTCGGCATCCGACAGACCGTGACGCGGCGGTTCCTTCAGACCAGCGAAGATGTTGGCACGACCCACCACGGCTGCCTTGCTCGGATCAGCAAGCGGCACCTTGATGATCTCGATGCGGAGGCGCGACGAATTCGCTTCCGAACCGGCCACATCACCCGCGCAGCCTTCAAGTTCCTGCGCCGAACGGATGCCTGACGAACCCGAGACGTAGATGTAGATGTTGTCGCGGTCCGACGGGTGCTCGAGCACCGTGTGCGTATGCGAGCCACGGCACGTCTGCACATTGGCGACGAGCTTGGGCTCCTTGATGTTGCTGATGTCGAACACGCGCACACCGCGCATGCGCTCCTTGCTCACCGCTTCACGCACGCCGCCCGGCTTGCAGTCCACGCGGCCGTTCTGCGCTTCGGCCGACATGAACATCAGGTTCTTGTAGACGGATACGTCGTTCTGCGACGCGGGGCATTCGTACGCCACCACGAGCTGCGGATTCGACGGATTGGAGATGTCCCACACCACCGGGCCGTTGTAGTTGCCCTGGATGACGTAGTTGCCCGTGAACGCGAGGTCCGAGTTCGTGATGCCGAGGAAGCCCTTCGGCGACACGGCCTTCGCCACAACCTTGAGGTTGGACTGGTATTCGGCCGCGTCGAACAATCCGGCCTTCAGATTGTTGCGCGGATCCGACGCCGGCGACGCTGCCGGTGACGGCTTGGAGCCCGACGCGCACGCACTGAACGCGACGAGCGCTGCTGCCAGGGCCGCGCGTGTAGTGATCTGGGACATGCTACCCACGTGAGTTGAAGTGTGAAAACCGAACGAACTGCACAACATACCGCATGCTGCCTGACAACCCGGTTACTGCGGCGGCACCCATCCACGTTCCAGCATCATCGTGAACATGCGCTTGATCTCGGTGCTCTGATCCACCTCGACATCATTGGCGAACTTGAACACCGTTTCGTCCTGCCCGGCGCCGTCGGATGTGAACAACTGCGTCACCATCGTCACTGCGCCACGATGATGCATGATCATGTAGGTAAGGAACAGGCGATCGTAATCCGCACCGCGCGCCGCATCGAGCTCCTTGAGCTGTGCATCCGAGAGCATGCCGGGCATCATCGCACCGCCCATGGCGCTCATGTCGTGACCCGCATGCGCACCGTGCGCATCGTGACCACCACCCGCCACCGTCACCCGACCGGCCGTATCCACCATCGGTACCGGCTGCAGCCGGTCCTTGAGCCACGTCTGCATGAGCGTGATTTCGTCCTGCTGCGCATTGATGATGCGCGCCGTCAGACGCTGCACCGCCGGATCCGCACCGTGCGACACGGCCCAACGCGAGATGTAGATAGCCTGCGCATGGTGATGAATCATGCCCGACATGAAGTCGATGTCGGCCTTCGTGTAGGGGTAGCGCAGGCTGTCGGCGCGCGCGCGCGCCACCGCGGCATTATCGCCCATCTGAAAGCGCGGCTCATTGGGAGGCCGCATGCCACCACCACTCGCGCTGGCACAGGCGCCGAGCAGCACCAGGGGCAACAACCCAGTCAACAGGGTGGCGGATTTTCCGTATCGTGATCGAAAAGTCATGAGCTGAACACTGGAGGCGGGCGGCGACATGCCATCTGACAGACACCGACCCACGCAAGGTTGGCATGACGCATGCGTCACAGAATCGTGGATCCCTGACGGTTCGCCTGAAAGGATCCTTGAACGCTACTGAAATGAGGCGGTGAGGGCAATCAATCCAGACACCCTAACCGGCCCCGCAAAGCCGAATCCAGTCGTGGGAAACAGAATTTTGCGCTATCGTACGCCGCATATCCCTCCAGAGTTCACAATCCAACCCGTGCCGGGGAAACGAGACTCCCGCTTGTGGCGTCTGGCGAACCGATAAGCCCGTTCAGGCAGCGCCTGCGGGCAACAGTTGATTGGGTAGGCCAACCAGGCGGAGCGCCCATCGATGCCTGGCGCCGCCGTATTCTCGCGGCCGTCCTTCTCGGATGCTGCGTCTTTGGCGGTCTCGCCTACGCCGTTGGCGGTTCGATCGCCTGGATCTCGGGACAAAGAAAAGTGGTGGTGCTCGACACCATCATCTACGTTGGCGTCCTGACTCTGACACTGCGCCCATCACTGTCGTACCGTGTGCGCGCAGGCCTGGTCGCACTGATTCCCCTCATTCTCGGAGTGTATTTCCTCTGGTTCTTCGGTTTTATGGCCGCCGGATTCCCTTGGTTGCTCACGTTTCCGGTACTTGCCAGTGTGCTCTTCGGCGTGCGAGCCAGTGTCGCGGCGCTGGCCCTCACGGCCCTTGTGCTCCTGGGAATCGGTCTCGCCATTCCATCAGGACTTCTCCCGTGGACGGCCGGAGTTACGAATCCGGGGCTGATGTGGGCTGTGAGCGCCAGCAGTGTACTCATGATCGACCTCCTGCTGGCCCTCAGCGTGGGCTACCTGTTTGAGGGGCTCGGCAACGAAGTCGTCGCCCGTCGGGCGGCCGAAATGGAAGCCGACCGGCGTCAGCGATTGGCCGCTCTGGGCACGATTACCGGAGGGATCGCACATGATTTCAATAATCTGCTGCAGCCGATCGTCAGCGATACCGAGCATGCGCAGCGGGTGCTGGCCGATGGGGGCGATCCCTCACAGCAGCTGATAGACATTCTGCAGACCAGTGATCGCGCCCGCGCACTGGTTCGTCGCATCCTCGGTTTCGCCCGTCCGCCTCAGGGCGTGCGTGATGTCATCGAACTTGGTGCGGTAGTCACCGAAAGCGAGCGCCTGCTGCCCGCGCTCCTGCCGGGACACATCACGCTTGCGGTAGAACTCGCGGACTCGGTGTTCGTGGCTGCCGAAGCCAGTGAATTGCAGCAGGTCCTGCTCAATCTCGTGAACAATGCTGCGCAGGCCATGCCGAAGGGCGGTGTGGTGACGCTGCGAGTCGATAGCTACGAGCAGGTGCACCTGCACATGCGAGAAGACCTCGCTGGCACGCCGCTCGCAGGAATGCCATCCATTGCACGACTTCTCGTGTGTGACACGGGCATTGGCATGGACGGCGCCACGATCTCACGCATCTTCGAGCCCTTTTATACCACCAAGGGTCCACAACGTGGATCGGGGCTGGGGTTGGCCACGGTGCATGCCACCGTCACCGCGCTCGGCGGTCTCGTGCGAGCCCGCAGCACACTCGGGCATGGCACCCGCATGGAAGTCCTTCTTCCTGCCATGCCGGCTCCCATCATGTCCGTACGCGCTACACCTAAAGAGGCCATTCCTGTTATCACACCACACCGGGAGGACACGAAGGTCGCATCCCCCTCGCCAGTCCTCGTGTTCGTGGTCGATGACGAACCCGCAGTGCTTGCGGGAACGACGCGGCTCATGGAGCGCTTCGGCTTCAACGTCCATGCCTTCTCAGCACCAGAGCACGCCGTGGCTGCGATAGCAGCCGAGTGCCCAGCACTGGTGCTCACTGACCTTGCCATGCCGGACATGACTGGATGGGAAGTTGCAGCCGCCACACACGCGGCCTGCCCGGACGTGCCGGTTATCGTGATGACGGGACACATGGACGCCCACGACGAAGATCTTTCTCTGCGCCCGGGCGTGTGTGCCGTGCTACCGAAGCCATTCACCAGTGCCGAATTGCAGCACGCAATTAGCGAACGTGTCATCCTTCCGGTCTCGCGCTCCTCATGATCTGAAAGCGCGAGACCGCGCAGAAATACGTATCAGCCGCCGTGCACGAGATACGCTTCGGCTGAGATCAGATTGCGCTCACCTGCCATGCGCACGACACCAAGCAGTCGCTGCATCTTCGTGACTTCTTCGAGCTGCTCGTCGACAAACCACTGCAGGAAGTTCTGCGCGAGATAGTCGCTCTCGCTCGCCGCCAGATCCATGAGACGCTTGATCTGTCCGGTGACTTCGACTTCCCAGTTCAGCGCAGCCTTCAACGCTTCCTCCGCGCTGGCAAACGTGTGAACAGGTTCCTTGATCGCAGGCAAACGCAATTCACCGCCAGTATCCACGACATAGTGAATGAGCTTCTGCGCGTGTTCGCGCTCCTCATCCGCCTGCTTGAAAAACAACTTGGCCATCTGCGCGAGATGCTGGCGATGGAAATGCGCGCCAATGGCGTAGTACTGCAGGCTTGCCCCAAACTCGTTGCCGATCTGGGTGTTGATGGCCTGGGCAAGCGCGGTGCTAATCAGCATAAAAACTCCTTCGGCCGGGGTGACGGACTACGTACTCCTCGCAGTCTACGTCATGCCCCGGCCGAAGCAAGCGGTGTTCGAGCAGTGTGCTGAACAACCGCTTTTAGTTGGGAACGTTTATCAGTTCACACCGCTCGTTTCGATGAGCGGATTGGTGTTGCCCGTGCCAAAGACGTTGAGCGAGCTCACCTGTCCGAAGCCCGTCGATTCCTGACGCACACGCACACCACGTCCGGCGTTCGTCGAGGCAAAGACCGTCTCGAGACGCGCCAGCAGGTTGCCCGCTTCCGTCTCACGGATGTCGACGCCAGTCACCTTGTTGTTGTCGGCGCGCACGCGCGTGAGGTCCACCGACAGCGAGCCCACACCCTTCTCGCGGATCTTGAGGCCACCGTCGCCACCGTTCTTGCCGTTGCCGTTGGCCGTGATGTCTACCATCGCCGACACCAGTTCGCCACCGCCGGCAAAGTCATCGTCCTCTTCGTAGTCGATGCCTTCTTCGCCGTTGTTGTTCGCGACGACGCTGTAGAGATCCACGCGCAGATCGCCGGCGTGATTCTCGTTGAAGTCGAGACCTTCCTCGTAGTTGTCGCTGGCGTTCACGTTGCGAAGGAAGCCGACGATGTCGCCGTCGTTCGTTTCGTCGATATCGAAGCCATCATCGAGGTCATTCGGATCGAGCTTGCCGTTGCGCAGAATCTGCGTGTTGGTCACCTGCACGAACACGTTGCCGTTGCCGCGCTCGTCCAGTTCGATGCCGTCGGCCGCGTTGTCATTGGCCCACACGTCATCGGCCACCAGCTGCAGATACCCGTTGCCACCTTCGTTCACGCGCAGACCATCGCGATCGGACACGCTGTAGCCATTGTCCAGGAACCGCGTGCGACGAAGCTGCACGTGTACGCTGGCATCCGAACCGCGGGGGTCCGGCTCACCTTCACCGACATCCGGTGTGACCTGGTCGTTGAGCAGCACGCCATGACCCTTGTTGCCGCGAATGGTCACGCCATCAAGCACGAGGTGCACCACACCCGTGGCCGTTGCCGGCACGGAGATGTCGATGCCTTCCTGCGGCGAGTTCTGCACGGTCAGCTGAGTCACCGTGAGGCTGGCGCCCGCCGTCACGCGAATGCCGTCACCATTGGCGCCCACACCGGCCGCGTCGATCACGGCGTCCACGCCATTGATCTCGAGCGGCTGCGTTCCCGTGTATTCGATCGGGCTCGAGAGGCGAATCGTGCCCAGGCCTTCCACGAACTGGATGACACGGACCGCAGAGGAGGTGTTGGCACGCGCGATGGCCGCACGGAGCGAACCGGCACCGTCGTTGTCGGTGTTGCGCACGACAGCATGCGACGCGCTCTCGACCACCGTGTTGGCGCGCGCATCGAGGGAATTGTCGAGATACACAGGCGCCACGGACGACTGTTCCGGAGCGCAGGCGGCCAACGCCAGCGTGGCCGCAGCAAGAGCAAGACGACGGGACATGAAGCCTGATGGGCAGAGGGTGGACGTGGCGCCCCTGCGCCACTCAACTGCCCACATTTCACGTCTTGCAACACGAGTTCACGACCGAACGATCACAACCACGTCGGTATCAGGTCACGGTTGTATCACACCGACAGACCCGACCTTACTCCACCTCGCCCCTGATCAGCCTTGATCAGCCGAGCGCTGACGGTCCATGGCCAGTGACCAGTCGACAACCGGCGCGACATCCCGATCGGCCATTGTCAGGGTAGCCTGAGCACGTTCGATGACCGGAGCCCCCAAGGCCTCGGGAAGCGCGTACCCGAATGCCAGCTCGGCCCGTCGGCATAGCCGCTCCTCACGTGCCATGGCTTCGGGCGGAGAACCCTGACCACCCACACGCGCGCGAAACGCATGCACACGGGCGTGCACACCTTCGTGCAGAATGCTCGCGGCAATAGGCGACGCTGAAATGTCGCGCCGTGCCAGGAACGTGAGCTCGGTCAGTACCGTGCGATCGTCGGGGAAAAATGCACCGCGCGTGGGAAAACGCTCCACACGAATGGCGCGCACATCGCGCTGAAAATGGCGAAGACGCTGTGGTGCGTATGTGGCGATCAGTGTTAACGCCTCGTCGAGGCGTGCCAACACATCGTCATCGCGAATATCAGCGCGCGTGTTGCGCAGCTCCACCACAACACCGTGGAGACGAAGCGGCGAAGATCGGCCGAGCAGACGTGAGAGCCAGGACATGTTCCCTCGGGCGTCATTCCGAAATGCAGCGCGATCGGGTTGATGCGCCACTCCCGCAACTTAATGACACGCCTTGCCGTCATGACGCCTGTGCGCCATATGCAGCTCAGGGTTCTGGCGCACCCTCGCGCAGGCACTCATGTTCCTGAAACTCAGTGTTGGTTGGGCCCCCGACGACGCCGTCTCCCGCCTTTCCGTCTGTAATGTCTCCCTTGGTCGACGTGCGTCATCTGTTTTCGAGTCTCCGGGCCAGGCTTCTTTTGCTGGTCGTCGCTGCCTACCTCCCCGCAGTTGGCATGACACTGTGGGCGGTTCAGCGCGATCGGGAGGACGCGCTTGTCGATATCGAAGACCGCTTGCTGCATCTGCTGAACGAAGCGTCGAGCGACAATGACGCCGCCATTCGCTCGGGACGACGCATCGTCGGCACTTGGTCGCAGGTGCCTGAAGTCGTCTACGGCGACCGCGAGACATGCGAAGCGCGATTGGCCGCGCTTACCCGCCTCGCTCCTTCCGTCGCGGCGCCGACGCGCATCGACTCCACTGGACGCGTGGACTGTGGAGGTCACGGCGACATCAAGGTTGGTCAGTATCTCGGGGACAACCCCACGTATCGCGCCGTCATCGCCACCGACTCGACGGTGCTCGCGCCATACGTTCCCGCCGACAGCACACTCGAAGCATTGGTGCCACTCACCATCGCACTTCGCGATTCTTTGGGCGCCGTCAGAGGTGCACTCTCCATCGGGATACGTCTCGAATGGCTGGTAACACTGGCGCGAGAACAGATGCTGCCGGAGGGGACAGCGGTTTCCATCGCAGATTCCAGTGGACTGCTGGTCGCCGCACTACCCATCAACGCCAACATCGGGCGCCGTGTACCTGGACTGGCGCAGATCTTCGCCGTTGATCGGGCACGCGGAACGTCCGGCGAGGGAGCCATCATTCGGCGAACCACCAGCAATCTGGAACGACTGGTCGCACATCGCGCGCTGACATCGGCGCCCGGCACATTCGCCAGACTGGCCATCGCCGTGCCACCCGATGCCGCATTCGCCGCACCGAATGAGCGGAGCCGCGTTCGACTGACACTGCTCGTGGTAACCGCCGTCATTGCACTGCTCATTGCCTGGTTTGGCGCCGAGATCATCTTGCTGCGCGACGTGAACGCCGTGCTCGACGCGACCCGGCGGTTGGGGGCCGGCGATCTCACGGCACGTACGGGCGTCCGTCATCGCCGCGGAGAAATTGCGCAGCTTGCCGAGTCGTTTGACGCCATGGCGTCGCAGCTCGAGTTGCGGCAGGACCGCATGCGACACGCCGAACGCATGGAGTCGCTCGGTCGTCTTGCAGGCGGTGTGGCGCATGATTTCAACAATCTGCTCACCGCGATCGTTGGCAGCGCAGATCTCGCGCTCGAAGAACTTCCGGCGGAGCATCCAGCTCGCGCCGATCTGGCCACCATCAAGTCTTCTGCCAGTCGATCCAGCACGCTGACACGGCAGTTGCTCGATTTCTCGCGTCGTTCGCCGCTCGTCACCGCACCGCAGTCACTCGAGCCCATTGTACATGACGCAGCCGCTCTGCTCGGCCGCGTCGTGCCCGCGAATGTAGCTTTTGTCGTGAGCGCACAAAGTACCCGACTGGTGCGTACCGATGCTGGTCGCATCGAACAGGCGCTGCTCAATCTCGCGGTCAATGCGCGTGACGCCATGCCGAATGGTGGCACGCTCACCATCGCGCTCGACGATGTGGATATCGCCACATCGAGTGATGACCCCATCGAGGACATCACGACTCCGCGCGCAGCATCGAGCGCCGCCCCACCGGGCGCCTGGGTCCGACTCGCGGTCACGGACACGGGACACGGCATGCCAGCCGATGTACGCCGACGGGTGTTCGAACCGTTCTTCACCACCAAGCCTGTGGGTCAGGGTACGGGGCTTGGTCTGTCGATGGTGTATGGCACCGTGCAGCATCACGGTGGTCACGTGCAAGTGGAGAGCACGCCCGGTGTCGGTACCACAATTACGATGTGGTTTCCCGCCGCACCGGCTGCCGAAGCGCACGTCGTGACACCAGTGCATCGCGCATCACCTGCGGATCGCCCGTTTCGGATCCTGGTGGCCGAGGATCAACCGGAAGTGCGCTCGCTCGTGGAACGTGTACTTGTACGCGCCGGCTATGTGGTGACCCTCGCCTCTGACGGTGCCGAAGCACTCTCCATGGCAAAGGCGCTTGGTGACCGACTCGACATCCTGGTCACCGATTACGACATGCCGCACCATCGCGGCGATGCGGTGGCACATGCCATTCGACAACTGCATCACGATTTGCCGCTTGTGCTCATGTCCGGCTTCACCAGCGAAGGTTGGCCGACAGATCTCGTGGATTCTCCGCACACCGTCGTGCTCGAGAAGCCGTTCAGTTCTCAGGCGCTACTCGAAGCCATTGATCGCGCGCTGAGCGTACCCGCGCCGCACTGACTCCCGTAGCCTAGTCTCGCGGCGCTCCGCCGGCCGTTGGTGCGCTGGTCATCCATGCCGTGTACCAGATGTCTCGCAGCATTTCGGCACCGGCACTGAGTCGCGCAACCGCAAAGGCCTTTTGTTCCGGTGTTGTGGTTTCCGGCTGAAACGGCTTCTGCTTGTCGAGCTCGTACAAGGGCTCCAGCTGCGCATTCGATGTTTGCAGAAATGCAATGATCGCGCTGCGCAAATTCGGAAACACCTGCGGTGCATGCGTCATGGCGCCACGCACATCGGCTTCCTTGATGTGCGCCTGCACGAACTGCGACTCAAAGCGACTGTGAAATCGGTTGTCTGTCGGATAACCTTTGGGATTATCGCCAACCCAACCATTGTAGTGCTTCGTGGTGTGATGCGGATTGCTACCGTCAGCCACGAAATGACCGAGGATGCCTGCGTCTTCAATGATGCGCTGTTCGATCCACGACCGAACCGTGGAATCGGGAGCAATACGCCACAACCGGAAATCGTTGCGCAGCTTCTGAGCGTATTCGAGCACGGTGAATGGCAGGAATCCCATGGTTCCCGGCGCAAAACCTGCGGCTCGCACGGAATCCGCAAAGGCCATGCGATCCGGTGCGGCCAACATAGTCTGCTGCTGCGCTGACGTGAGCAGGTCCATGTTCATGAAGTGATCCGGCGATGTCCCGCCATTAAGCGCATAGTCCTGTCGGCTCTCATCGCGACTCTTCCAACGATCTGGTTCCGGATTGAGATACGACAGTTGCTGCGCCGATCGGCGGAAGAATGCTGGCATGTCGTTGGGCAGTGCCTGCGCCGCGGTCAATCCAATGAGGCGATGTCCGTGATCACCCCACGCATTGAGTTGCAGAGGAGCACAGAGGAGCGCGGCAATACCAGCAGCGAGAATCGTGGCGCGTTGCGAACGGGACATGATCATGCTCTGACAAAAAGTGCGGAGGCGAACGAATCGACCGAAAAATGCAAAGCGGGGATCGCACGACATCATGCGATCCCCGCAAACCTACACCCGCATCACCGCAGCTTACAGCGGACTCTTACAGTGGACGCTGACCCACCACGATGGCGGCGGTCGAATTCACGGCTTCAGCGGTCGTGCGGGCGCCATTGCCAAGCTGACCGAAGTCATTGCGTCCCCAGCACCACGTGGTGAGACGATCACGCGAAATGGCGCAGGTGAAGCTCGACGAACCCGTGCCGATACCCGACACACGCACATCGCTCGCCTTGGCGGCACTGATCGCCACAACCGGCGTGTACGAGAAGGCACCGCCCGCGCCCATCTGTCCATTCGCGTTGTTGCCCCAGCACATCACTTCATCGTTCGTGTTCACACCGCACGTGTGATTGAAACCAGCTGAGATCTGACGGAACTTCGCACCACCGGTGACAGCGGTTGGCGACGAAATGTCAGTCGTGTTGCCATTGCCGAAGCGTCCACCATTGCGCCCCCAGCAGTAGCCGGTTCCGTCGTACGCCACACCGCAGGCATACTGCGAACCAAGCGAGAGTGAATGGAATTGAATGCCACCCGCCACCGGCGCCGACGACATGGTGTACGTGTTGCCGTACGACGGACGCAGACCATCACCAAGCTGACCAAGACCGTTGGAACCCCAGCAGTGCGCCGCACCGGTGTTGGTGAGACCACACGAGAACGAATCACCAGCTTCGATGGCACTGAGCGTGACACCAGCTGCCGCAGCCTGCGGGCCTGTCACATAGCGATTGTGCCCCGCGCCAAACTGCCCCCACGCGTTATAGCCCCAGCACACCGATGCATTGGCCGTCGTGATACCGCACGCATGCTCGATACCAGCCGACAAATACTTGAAGCGCAGATTGCCACTCACTTCGATTGGCGTGGCCGAATAACCAGCGGTGTTGGCGCCACCAAGCGTACCCCAGCCATTGTTGCCCCAGCACAGCGCCGCACCATCAATGCGCAGACCGCAGGTATAGCGCGAGAAGGCCGCGAGCTGCACGAAGCGATGTCCACCAGGCACCTGGAACGGTGATGTGCGATGCACCTGATCACCAACCTGCGCATCACCCAATCGCGCATCCGTACCATTCATGCCCCAGCACCAGGCAATACCGCCACTCGCAATGTCGCAGGCGTGCTGCGTGCCAAGCACGAGCGAACGATACTTGATGACCACGACACGCTGCGCCGTCGCCGACAAATTGCCGACCGTCGCCGTAATCGTCACCGTACCGCGATCCACACCGGTAAGTGCACCAGTCTGCGCGCCGACCGTGGCCACCGCCGCATTCGATGACGTCCACGTGACGGGAATGTTGGTCAGCACACGACCGGCCGAATCCTTGAGCACCGCCGTCAGGTTGCGCAGTTCGTACGCTTCGATCGTGTCGAGCACCGGCGAGATGTTGATCGACACCACCGGATTCACCGGCGGCGTGACCGTGAGCTGCACCTCGGCCGAACGGCCTTCGCTCGTTGCTGTGATGCGCGCAGTACCTGCTGCCACGCCGGTGACAACACCCGTCGCACTAACCGTGGCCGTTGCGGCCGACGATGTCGTCCATGTGATCGCGCGACCCTGCAATACGGCGCCCTGCGCATCACGCGCTTCAGCAGCCAACGTCGTAGTCGCACCAATGGCAATCGACGCCGTCGTTGGCGTCACAGCAACTGCCGCAACCGGAATCACCGGCGCGGTCACCGTTACTTCGACGTCGGCGCTGCGACCTTCGCTCGTCGCGGAAATACGCGCCGAGCCTGCAGCAACACCTGTCACGACGCCCGACGCACTCACCGTGGCGATGGTCGTTGCCGACGATGCCCACGTGATCGTGCGACCTGACAACACGGCGCCCTGCGCACTACGAGCTTCCGCAGCAAGCGTCGTCGTCGCACCAACGACGATAGATGCAGTGCTGGGCGTAATCGCAATCGACGCAACCGTCACAGGAGGCGGCGGATTGGTCCCTGGCGCGGTGGAATCACTGCTGCA
Organism: Gemmatimonadaceae bacterium; assembly: GCA_016742275.1. Classification (GTDB taxonomy): domain Bacteria; phylum Gemmatimonadota; class Gemmatimonadetes; order Gemmatimonadales; family Gemmatimonadaceae; genus Gemmatimonas. The sequence goes on along the minus strand of JACVCD010000008.1, from coordinate 137,950 downwards.
CGCAGTGAATGCGAACGCAAACGATGAAGCAACACACAACGAAACGAGCGAACGGGCCAAGCGGCGGCCCGGAGAGGCATTGTACATGGGATCGAACTCCGAAAGAGGATGTGCCTTTGGTAGCGCGAGGCACTCCCCGCGCGTTTCACGCGGCACTCGGATATTCGATCACATCATCGATCGAATCTTTGCTCGCATCATTACACGCATCACCGACGTGCACATCGGTGGTGCATGAACAACAAGAGCGTCGCGTGGTAGACCGGGGAGTTTCGGGCCTTACCACGCGACGCTCTCTGTTGTCACCATTTCTTCATTCGACTTGTGCGCCAGCAACATCCCAATTGATGCGAGACAACACCGCATCGACATACGCTTCGCGCTTCGTCTGGTACAGTCGGCTGTATGCGTGCTCCCACATGTCGATACCGAGGATGGGAAGCTCCGCTTCAATAAGCGGCGAATCCTCGTTGGTCATTACACGAAGAGCCAAACGATTCGTTGCCGTCTTTACCATCCACGCCCACCCGTTGCCTTCGATGCCGAGTGCGGTGGCCTTGAGTTCGGCCAGACACTTTTCAAGAGTCTCGAATTCGCGCGTGAGCATGCCGCCCAATCGACCACTCGGCGTTGCGGCCGTCGGCGCACCGGGCGCAATCAACTTCCAGTACAGCGCGTGACTCGCATGCGCACTGCCGTGCTCTCTAATGAGAGGACGCGCTTCTGCAGGCCAGCGACGCAATCCCATCAACAATTGTCCGAGCGAGTATTCCTGCAACGCCGGAAACTTTTCCATCGCCGCATTCAATGCGGTGACGTGCGCGGCATGCAGCTTGTCGTGGTGCGCGGCGAGTGTCGAAGCGTCGGCAGCAGGGACAACAGCCGTATTGGCATAGCCGAGTGGCGGCAGCGTGAATGGATACTTCTGCTGCAACACGACATCGGGAGCAACGCGGGCGAGATGTGTACCGTCGCCAAAGGGACCGTTCCAGTGCGCCATCACCAGGGCTCTGCGCGGAGGGGAAGGAGGAGGGGAACGGAAATGTAGCCGCGCGCTACGGTTTGATTCGGACGCTGTCAGGCTTCACGTGTGATTTTCCACCGGTTGATGAGTCGCCAGTGGTCTTGACGGGAACGGGAGTGCAATGAGCCACCACACCGTTTCGGGCAGCCATCGCGCCAGAAAGACTTTGCGTCCCGCGTTGCGTACGATCGAACCCGGGAACTTCATGCAGCTGTGGATTGAGCGGCGGCCGCGACATGCCCTCGGATGCGTCCATCGTACCAAGCCCCATCCCGCCACGCGTCGGACGCTTCGCCTCCGGAGCCGCCTGCACCAAGCGCGCCTCCCCCGGCGCATTGAGTGTCTGCGCCGCAATCGCCTGCCACGTCAGACACTTCATGGCCGTCGCTTCGCGCGCCTTGGTCACGTCCGCCCGTGACGGCGCCGGCGCTGTATTCGGCGCCCCCACCGACTGCTGCGCACCCAACGCCGGCGCGAACCCCACCAGCAACGCAATCATGGTTCTCTTGATCACACACCCTCCGTCGCAGTTCAGCTTACGCTCGTCCCGCCCGCATTCTCTTTACGCCCACCCCTCCTTTACGCCCGCTGTTCCTTTACGCAGTTCAATACCTAGCCAAGTACTGCCCAAGTTCCCACGCCGTCACCTGCTCACTGTACTCCCGCCACTCCGCCCGCTTGGCGGCCAGGAACTGCTGCGTGATGTGCTCACCCAGTGCGGCCTGAATCACATCGTCTTTCTCAAGCTCATCACACGCCTCGGAGAGAGACGTCGGCAAATCGTCCACACGAAGCCGACGCCGCTCGCGATACGACATCTCCCAGATGTTTGTGTTGACCGGCTCACGCCAATCCGCCTGCGTTGCCAGGCCATCGAGACCGGCTGCCAGCATCACCGTCAACGCCAGATACGGATTGGCCGACGGATCCGGTGTGCGCAGCTCGAGACGTGTGCCCGACCCACGGCGCTCTGGCACACGAATCATCGGTGAGCGATTCCGCATGCTCCACGCCACGTTCACCGGGGCTTCGAATCCAGGCACCAGTCGCTTGTAGCTGTTCACCAACGGGTTCGTCACTGCAGTCATCGCCCGCGCGTGCTTGAGCAGACCACCGATGTAATGCAGCGCCGTAATGCTGAGTGACCATTCCCGCTGCGGATCCCAGAACGCATTCTGGCCGCCCTTGAACAGACTCTGATGCGTGTGCATGCCGCTGCCATTCTGCCCGTGCACCGGCTTCGGCATGAACGACGCGGTGAGACCGAACTGACGCGCCACCTGCTTCACGACAAAACGGAACGTGGCGATGTTGTCCGCCGTGCGCAGTGCATCCGCGTAGCGGAAATCGATCTCGTGCTGCCCGTGCGCCACTTCGTGGTGCGCGCCCTCCACTTCGAAGCCGAGTTGCTCAAGCGCGTCCACGATCGCGCGACGCGCATCTTCGCCGAGGTCCATTGGCGCCAGATCGAAGTAGCCGCCCACATCATGCGTATCAGTGCCGGGTCGACCGTCGGATGTCGACTTGAAGAGGAAGAACTCCGCTTCCATGCCGGCATTCATTACGAACCCCTGTTCGGCGGCCCGGGCCAGCTGGCGCTTGAGCACGGTGCGCGGATCACCGGCAAACGGGGAACCGTCCGGCATGGTGACGTCGCAGATCAACCGCCCCACGCGCGCCGACGGATCACCCCACGGAAAGATCTGAAAGCTCGTCAGATCAGGGGCGAGTAGCATATCCGACTCTTCCACCCGTACAAAACCGGCAATGCTCGAACCGTCGAACATGATGTCGCCCTTGAGCGCCTTCCGGAATTGAGAGCTCGGAATCTCCACGTTCTTGATGACACCGAGAATGTCCGTGAACTGCAGGCGGAGAAACCGCACCTGCTGCGCTTCGGCCAGTTCGAGGATGTCGGCAGCAGTGGCCCCCGTGAGATTCGCGGGGACGAGAGAACGGCTGGTTGTTGCCACGCAGGAGCGCTCGGAAGGAGGAACGACAGTGAACGACATTACTTCGCTGACCAATTCTACTAACTTTGGAATCTCATGACCTCTCCGAACGCTTCCAGCCGCCCCAATTCGGGTGCCGGCTTTTGCGCGGCCTGTGGCGCCGCGCTTTCTGCAGGTGCCCGATTCTGCCATCGCTGCGGTACACCGATGGGTCAGGGCGCGCCCGCCACGCCATCGCAGCAGTCCGGCGGTGCGGCCTCGGTGCTCCCCTGGGGCGTCGCCTTCGTCGCCCTGTTGGCGCTGGTGGCCATGTTCGCCGGCAAGAATTTCGGCGCAGCCAAGGGCTCCAGTGTCGATGGCTCATCCAACTCTCTCCCTACCCAGGCGATCGACGGGCCAGCCGCTGGCGGCGCGCCATTCGCACAGGGCGGGGGGAATGGACCGGCCCCCGACATCAACAACCTGTCGCCGAGCGAGCGCGCGAATCGGCTGTACACGCGCATCATGCAGTACGCAGAGTTCGGAAAGGTCGACTCGGTCGCCTTCTTCGCGCCCATGGCCATGGCATCGCACGAAATGCTGGAACGTCCCACGGCAGACGAGCGCTACCACTATGGCCGTATTGCTGAAATCACCGGCGACGCGCCGGTAGCCCGCGCGCAGGCCGATACCATCCTTCAGCAGGAGCCCAACAACCTGCTCGGCTTGCTGCTCGGCGCACGCGCAGCGCGCATGTCCAAGGATGTCGCTGGCGAAAAGACATTCAACGACCGCCTCCTCAAGGTGATGCAGACGGAGTTGGCCACCGGTCGGGAAGACTACGAAATGCATCGGGCCGAAATCGCACGCGCGGAAACCGAGGCGCGCAAGTAGGCGTCGCCATCGTTCCATCCCTGCGCATTACTCAACCGGGTGCTCCAGTGGGCACCCGGTGTCACATGCAGGCCCCGCGACTAGTGGAAACCCGATTGCCGACTCGCGAGTTCGGTGGTAGGGTCATGATCGGGCCATGCGAAGCAGTATGCCCGCCCCGGCACACCGCAGTTCGGGTGGGCAATGAACTGATGACTCCCGCATGAAAGCAATCGCATGACGGCACCGGTTTCCGGCGATGCCGCGCGCCTCGAAGGCGCTGTCCCGCCGGCCCTCACCCACCTGGTGCAGGAACTCGCATCTGGTGTCGTCACCAAGCGGGCGTTGTTTGCGCGCCTGGCCGACACAGCGCGTGATCTCACACGCGCCGAAGGCAGTGCCGTAATCGAAATGGAGGGAGAGGAGCAGTTCCGGATCATCGCACCGAGCGGATCCGTGAGCCGCTTTGACGGGCTCGCTTTTCCCCTCATGAAGGATCGATCGATCTTTCGCGATGTCGTCCAGTCGCGTCAGTCGCAATTCACCAACGACGCGCCAAACGATCCACGGGTCAATCCGGCAATTGCACAGCCCATCAATGTTCGGCAACTCGTCGTCGCGCCCATTTCGCTAAACGACGATGTGGTGGGACTGCTCGCAATCATCAATCCGGAAACCGGTGAGATTCGCAGCGAGCATGTAGCATGGCTCGAGCATCTGGCCGCGCACGGTTCATTGGTGATACGCAGTCTGCAGTTGGTCGATGCCGCCGAACGTGCGGCAGGAGAGGCCCGCTGGCGCGCTGAAGATGCCGCACGCGCCGCCCATGCCAATGCCATCCTGGCGCGAGGCGCGCAGACTTTCACAACGACCGAGAGTCGTGAAGGGTTGCTCGCGGCCCTCGGAGATCTGCTGCGCACGGAATTCCGCTCAGCCGGATTCGCAGTGTACGAAGCGAATCCGGTGCTGCGCACCGTGCGCCTAGAATATCAGATCGGCGCCTTCATGCTCGACCGCGAAGATGTCATTCGCGAGTTCTGGCAGACGCAGCCCGGCAACGCCGTGGTTCGCGGAGAGCCCGTGTTCATCGACGATGTGAGCCCAATACCGATGATCGGTGAGTTCTCATCGACCATGGACCTAAGGCGTGTCGGTGTGCGGGCAATCGCTTTGCTTCCGCTGCGCAGTGATGATCGCGTGCGTGGGCTCGTGTCCGTGCGGTACGCCGAGCCGCACCACTTCGATGATGACGAGCGCCAACTGCTGATCGATCTGGTCAATCAGTTTGCACTCGCGCATGGCAACCTGGGCTATGTCGATGCGCTCGAGGAGCGTGCGCAGCGTCTGGCTCTGTTGGCGCGTTCGCAGCAGCAGCTCACGCAACTGTCGTCCGAAGACGCGCTGCCCAATGGCATTGCCGAAGCCGTGTATCAGGTGCTGCCGAGTGCCGTGTGTGAACTGTTGGTGGTACAGGGCAACGATCTGATACGCGTCGTACGACTCGAGAAGGGACAGCTTGTCAGTACCGATCTGGCACCACTCGCCGACCTCACCATCGCGCGCGACACGGCCGACACGGGTGTCTCACGTCTTGCCACGCACTTGAGCGCAGCGGCTGATGTCGTGCGTGGTACGACTGAGTTGTGTGCGGCGGTTCGATTCGGATTGCGCAGCGCCGGTGTCATTCGCCTCTTCAACACCGACGACAATCCGTTTGAAGCACAGGATCTCGATCTCATCACCATTCTCTCGCGTCATGCAGGAACGGCGCTCGAGACAGCACGCCTGTTCACGTTGCAGGATCTGCAGCGCCAGCGCGCGGAAGGTGCGGCGGATCTTGCGCGCGCCACACTGTCAGCGACCAGTGTAGCCGAAGGCGCCACCGAATTGCTGCACGTACTCGATCGTTACGTGCCGTCCATCGGTAAGGCCATCGGTGTAGCGCGAGGTCGCGATGGCCGTGTGGAGTTCGTCGCAGCCGGCGGCACGCTCGATAGTCTGCGCAGTGGGGATGGCGCCACACGCCTCTCCATGAATCACCTCGCACCCGACGGACAGCCCGTCGTATTTCCATCGTTGCGTGATGCGGCGCCGACAGAACTCGCCAGCGACGCGCCAGACGATTGGGCCTTGGCCATTCCGCTCGTCGCACGCGAGCGCACACTCGGTGTGCTGCTTGTCACCACACCGCAGCAGGCACCACTGCTGCGCCGCGACCGCATCACTCTTGAGCGATTGTCGGCGTCTCTCGCGCTTGCGCTCGATGCGCTGCTCCTCGACGAAGAAGAACGACTGGCGCGTGAACGAGAACATCTGCTGGCGACCGCACTCACCACCATCAATCACCCGATCTTCATTCTCGATCGGGTCGGCGTGCGTTATGCCAATCCGGCCGCAGCACGTGAGTACGGCTGGTCACAGGCCGAGCTCATGGAAATGCAGTTCGAGCAGCTCGTCGTTGGCGAAGATGCACGCGAGGGTCACGACACACGCTCCGGTGTGGTGGAACCAGGCGTGCGACTCACCAACGACACGCATCGTCGCCGTGATGCCACCGAATTCCCGGCCGCAGTGACGGTGAGCCCATTGCTGGGGCATGACGGCGACCTGTTGGGACAGGTCGTGAGTGTGCGGAACGTCAGTCAGGATCGCCGACTCGAAGAGCAGCTGCGTCACACCGAAAAAATGGTGGCGCTTGGCGAACTGGTGGCTGGTGTGGCGCACGAGATCAACAATCCGCTCACCGGCATCAGTGCTTTCGCCCAGCTCTTGCTGGAGGAAGAGCTGTCAGACGACCAGCGCGAGTCGATTGGTCTCATCAAGCAGGAAAGCGACCGGGCCAAACATGTCATCAACGACCTGCTGCTGTTCGCGCGCAAAGGCGAACGCGGCACGGGTCCGGTGGATGTCAACGCCATTCTTGAGCACACCGTGCGACTGCGCGCCTACCCGCTACGAAGTGGCAAGGTGGAGGTGCGCCTGCAGCTCGATGACTGCCAACCGCAGGTACGGGGCGACAGTCAGAAGCTCCAGCAGGTACTGCTCAACCTCATCGGTAACGCGGAACACGCGATGCACGAACGCGAGGTTCGCACACTGATCCTTGGCACGCGTTGCGAAGACGAGCAGGTGTACATCACCGTGCGTGATAGTGGCCGGGGGATGACACCGGACGTGCGCCGGCGCATCTTCGAGCCGTTCTATAGTACGAAACCCGCTGGCGTCGGCACCGGACTCGGGCTCAGCGTCAGCTATGGTATCATCAGCGCTCATGGTGGAACCATCACTGTGGACTCCGAACCCGATGTCGGGACACTCGTGACCATCACCCTGCCGTCACTCTCGAAGAACGCTGCATGACTACACCCGCCAGCAGCATGACTGCCATTCGTTCTCCCATCGATCCGGTCCGTGCCATTGAAGTGGCCGGCGCCGCGATGGTGGAGGATACGCTGCGCCGCATTCTCGTCGTGGACGACGAGACCACCATCCGACTCGCCTTGAGTCGTTTCCTGCGTACCCGTGGTTTCGAAGTGGAAGCGGCCGATTCCGGATCCGCCGCCCTCGAGGCCATCGAGCGCCAGCGCTTTGCGCTCATGCTGTGTGATCTGCGCATGCCGGGCATGACTGGACTCGAAGTGGTGCCGCAAGCTCTGCAGCGTGACGCCGACCTTGGCATCATCATGCTCACGGCGGTGAACGACGCCTCGAGCGCCACGGAAGCATTGAACAGCGGGGCGTTCGACTATCTCACAAAGCCCGTCGAACTGCCCGACCTGCAAGCCGCCGTGGAACGTGCCATGCTGCGCCGCATGCGCACCATGGAGCGCCGTGCGGTCGATCGTCTCATTCGTGAAGAAGTCGCACTACGCACCGTACAGCTTGAGCGCGAGAAGGGCGCGCTGCGCGAACTCACGGTGAGTGTGGCCGAAACGCTGATCAACGCGATGGAAGCCAAGGACCTCTATTTGCGCGGTCATTCACAGCGTGTTGCCGAATTGGGCGCCGCCATTGCCGCGGAGCTGGGCGAGTCGGACCACGTTGTCGAGCTGGTGCACACGGCAGGCCGCCTGCACGACGTGGGCAAGATCGGTATTCGTGAATCAGTGCTGAACAAGAACGGTCCGCTGACAGCCGACGAGTTCTCCCACGTGAAGGATCACGTGAAGATCGGCCTCGAGATCTTGCAGCCGCTTGGTCATCTGGGCGATGCGCTGCTGTTCATCCGTGACCACCACGAGCACTGGAACGGCATGGGCTACCCCCATGGACGATCGGGTGAGGACATCACCATTGGAGGCCGCGTACTCACGGCCGCCGATGCGTTTGATGCACTGACATCAAAGCGGGCCTATCGCGACCCAATGTCGGCCGCGGCCACGTTGGACTATCTCCACACCCAGGCTGGCAAGCTGGTACAGCCGCAGGTCTATGAAGCGCTGCGCCGAGTGGTCGAACGCGGGGATTTGCCCACGCTCCCGCAGTCGTAATTGCGCCTTCTCACGTGCAACACCTTTACGATTGCCGTCGCTTTACGTTCGCCGTTTCTTTACGCCCCTTTGGGCTTTGCCCTTGACCTTCCCCGTCCGCTTGGGTATTAGGAGCGAGTCCTATTCCGCGTCCTCCTTCCAGAGGCCGCAAACCCACTGTCCAAAGACCTGAGCGGGAGGCCGTCATGCCGCGTGGCGACGAGTTGGAGAAGCTCCATCTGATCGACGACGACGATGATCTGGGGGGCTATGGCCGCTCGTCGTACGACGATGATGACGATGATGATGGGTACGGCAGCTCGTCCGACGACGGCGATTCCCTCTGGGACAGCGCCGACGATGACGACGAGGATGACGACGACGAAGACGGTGACGACGGCTACGAGGATGATGGCCTGATCGACGACGAAGATGATGAGGATGACCTGTTTGGTCGCCCCGTCGTGCGTCGTGGTCCCGGTCGTCCGCCCAAGAATCCCGGTGCGCCCAAGCCAGCTCCCAAGTCCAAGAGCCCGAAGCCGGAGCCAACGCCGGAACCGGTGATGGACGACCTCGATGAGGTCGACGATCTCGACGACGGCGTGGATGATGGACTGGACGATGGCCTGGGTGATCTGGACGACATCGGCGGTTCGGATGACGACATGATCGCCGAAGCGCCCGCTCCGGCGCCCAAGGCCCCGAAGGCCAGCAAGCCGAAGGCCAGCAAGCCGAAGGCACCGAAGGCCGAGAAGAAGGTGGAGGCTCCGGCGGTGGTCGAAGCCAAACCTGAACCCAAGGCGGCGGCTCCAAAGGCTGCGGCGCCCAAGCCCGCTGCTGCACCAAAGGCTCCGGCAAAGGCGCCTGCGAAAGCACCTGCCAAGGCGCCGGTTGCAAAAGCGCCGGCAACGAAGACTCCTGCGAAAGCTCCGGCCAAGGCTCCGGCCACCAAGGCAGAGCCAAAGAAGGCGGCTCCGAAAAAGGCGACAGCCAAGAAGGCGGCTCCAAAGACCGCGGCCAATCCGGCCAAGAAGGCAGCGCCCAAGAAGGCCGCAGGTAAGCCCGCTCCGAAGAAGGCCGCCCCCAGCAAGGCGGTGAAGAAAGCGGCTCCCAAGAAGGCAGCACCGAAAAAGGCCGCCAAGCCAGCCAAGAAGGCCATCAAGAAAGCGGTTGCCAAGAAGCCCGCTCCAAAGAAGGCCGCCAAGCCGGCAAAGAAGGCAGTGAAGAAGGGCGGCAAGCGCCGGTGAGTGTTTCACCGGTGATGACCTGGTGAACATCACCACCGAGCAGCCGCCATTTGCGCGACGGCTGCTCGACGCGCTTCCGTTCACCATCTGGTCCATCGATCTCGATGGACGTATCACCGCGATCAACAGTACGTGGGCGCAGTTCGCCCAGAGTAACGGAGCACCCGCCATCGCACCGGAAACGGCCGTGGTCGGGTGCTCTGTGTTTTCCAGCATGGCCGATGACGGCGCGCGCGAACAGATCGAACGCGCCATGCAGTGGCTGCGGGAAGGGCGCACGTCGCTCGTGCGCTGGGAGTTTCCCTGCAACTCACCTGATGAGGAGCGAGTGTTCCTCATGCAGGTCACGGCACTCCGTGAGGCGGACCGTGTCACCGGTTTTGTTTTTGCCACCGTCGACATCACGCCGAGCCACCGAAGCCGCGAAGCGCTGATCAACACGGGTATCGCGCTCGCGGAAGCCATCGCGCTTGATCAGGTCTATGAGGAAGTGTCATCGCAGTTACGACGCGCCATTCCTTCCACCGGCTTTGTCATCGCATTGATCGATGTTGACGACGCCGAGTTTCGTGTGGCGCATCGTCAGGGCTTCGATGGACAATCCAGCGAGCAGTTGGAACGCGCGCACGCCCCTCGCTGGCGCACGGCGTTGGCCACTCCTTCGGCGCATGTGACCGAAACGGCAGCGGGGCTCGAGCTCACCGCACCACTGCTCGGCGCCGACGGCGCACTTGGCGCCATCACGCTGCGTGCACAACCGATCGCCTCCGATCAGCTGCGTGAAGAGTCGCGCCGTGTGCTGACGGTGATTGCCGCGCAGACGGCCGTAGCCATTGAACGGGCACGACTGGTCCGCCGCGTCGAGCAAAAACGGCGTCTCGAGGCCATTGGTGAAGTGGCAGCTGGCGTTGCACATGAACTCCGCAATCCACTCTTCGGCATTTCCAGCGCGGCGCAACTCCTGCAAGTGCGCGGCCGCGAAGACCCGGTCGTCGATCGCAACGTGGGACGCATCCTGCGCGAAGTCGAACGTCTCAATCGCATGGTCACCTCATTGCTCGAATTCGGTCGCCCGAGTGTCGTGCGATTGATGCCGGCAGACCCCGAACAGGTTTGGGATGACATTCTGGAAGGGGAGCGCGCCCGACTCGCCGAACGGTCACTCACCATGCACCGTACGCGATTGCCCGACACGTTGCATGCGCAGCTCGACAGCGAACAGTTCGGTCAGGTACTACGCAACGTACTGGTAAACGCGTGCGATCATGCGCCGGAAGGCAGTACACTTCAGCTGACCAGTGTGCGTGCTCCACATGGTGGGTGGCGGTGTCGTCTCACAAACGCTGGTCCCGTTGTTCCCGCTGATGTATTGCCACACGTGTTCGAGTTCTTCTATTCTGCCAAGCCGGGAGGCACGGGCATCGGACTCGCACTCTGTCAGCGCATCATGGATGAACACGCGGGGAGTATCACCATGGAAAGTTCGGCCGATGCCGGCACGACGGTCACATTGACCCTGCCTCCCATCTCCGGTACATGACGGTCTCTCTGCTCATCGTGGACGATGATGCGTCCGTACGCGACACGCTGATCGAGTACTTCGAAACATTCGAGTGGACCGTGCGTGGAGCCGGATCGGCAACGGCAGGTCGGCAACTCGCAGCAGAACATGCGCCCAACGTCGTCCTGCTCGATCTCAGGCTGCCCGATGCAGATGGCATTCGTACACTCGATGCCCTGCGGGCTGACGATCCCGAAATTGCCGTGATCGTTCTCACAGGCTTCGCCGATGTCCGAACGGCCGTGAGCGCCATGCAACATGGCGCCGTCGACTTGCTCGAAAAACCTGTCGATCTCGACGTACTCACGCAGGCGGTCGAGCGCGCCGCTGCACGCGGACGTGCATCACGTGAGCTGGAGGTACTGCGCGCACGCGTACGTGCTGACGAACCCAGCGCCGTGCGACTCGCGCCCACTCTCGATGAACTCATCACCCTCGCGGCGCAGAACGCCGATGCGCCGGTCCTGCTGCAGGGTGAGACGGGCACCGGCAAAGGATTTGTTGCGCGGCAGATTCACGAGCGCTCCGCGCGGCGACATGAACCGTTCGTGGAGATCAATTGCGCTTCGCTTTCGAGCACGTTCTTCGAGAGTGAGTTGTTCGGGCACGAACGCGGTGCATTCACCGACGCACGACAGGCCAAACGTGGTCTCCTCGAAGTCGCGGGTGATGGCACCGTCTTCCTCGACGAAATCGCCGAACTTGGCGCCGATGTACAACCGCGTCTGCTCAAGGTGCTGGAGGAACACGCCTTTCGTCGACTGGGCGGCACGACCGTGCTGCGGAGTCGTGCGCGAGTCATTGGCGCGACCCATCTGCCATTGGCCGATGCAGTAGCCGACCGAAAGTTCCGCGCGGATCTCTACTATCGGCTGCAAGTGCTGACCCTCACCCTGCCGCCGCTTCGCGCACGCCCGGAAGAAATTCTCCCACTGGCACAGGTGTTCCTGGCGAGTGGTCACGCCGACGATCACACACTCACGCGTGCAGCGCAGGACGCGCTGGTCGAGTACAAGTGGCCCGGCAATATCCGTGAACTCAAGAACACCCTGTGGCGAGCCTCAATTCTGGCTCGCGGCGAACCAATCAACGTCGTGCATCTTGGGTTGCCATCGGATGCCGGAGCGCTGGCGACCCGCGGCAATACGCCAGTCCGCACGTTGGAGGAAACAGAACGCGATGCCATTCGGAGCGCGCTCCGTTCGGCCAATGGCAATCGCTCGCAGGCGGCTCGGCTGCTCGGAATTGCCCGGTCGACACTCCTGGAAAAGCTCCGAAAGTATTCCCTGGAGTAGGCCGCGCCGTGGATGACTGAGCGAAAATCGGTCGATGCCATGAAAGCTGACCGAAATCCGAGCGTCAGAAAATGTCATTTTTGTGACTTAACAACTAGTAAGTTGTTTAACTGGAACATATTACATGCTTTTCGTTTTCCGGCATGACTTTCGCTTTGCCGAACGCCATGCCGACCTCAACACCCCATCAGATTCTCATCGTCGAAGATGAGACCTCCATCCGGGACACCCTCGTCGAGTTTTTCGAGATGGAGGGCAATCAGGTCACTGCGGCAGCTGAGCTCACAGAAGCCATCGACTTCATGCGCCGCCGTCGTTTCGATCTCATCGTCACCGACCTGCGCCTCGGCCCCAAGCGCGAAGGCGGTTTGCAAGTGATCGCACTGGCCGGGATGCTGTCTCCAGATGCCCTCGTCCTCGTGCTGACCGCATTCCCCGACGACGCCAGTCGTCAGGCGTCGCAGCGGCTCGGCGCACTGCACTTCCTCGAAAAACCCGTCGATCTCGGCACATTGGCGATGCACGCTTCGAGCATCGGCGTGCATACCGCGTTCAAGTAGGTGATCTCACAACAGGGGCGCGCTGTATAACGCGATTTGTACTGGCAATGCGTTCTCGCGGCACGCAGCCGGGAACGCGCGTATATTTGCCGATCCCATGGCCGAGTCTCCCGTTCAACTCCTGCGCGCTCATGCGCGTCATGCCCCGTGGAACGCCCGCGGGCTCGCGGCTCATGCCGCGGCACTCGTGGATTCCGCTGGCGTGAAGCCCACCAATGCGAGTGCCCGGGCCATGCCCAGTGCTCGTGCGGTGCGCTTCTATGTGGCCAACGGCCTGCTCGATCGCCCCGAGGGAGCCGGTACGGCAGCCACGTATGGCTATCGTCATCTCCTGCAGTTGCTCGCCATCAAGATCCGTCAGCGTGAAGGACAGACGCTCGACGCCATCAAGGCCGAGATGCGGGAAGTCACCGGCGACGCACTCGAACGTCGAGTCGCGGGTTCGCTGGCCCCTGCGCTGTCCTTGCAGCTCGAGTCAGCTTCGCCGCGCAGCGGCAATCCGGTCATGAGCTGGCGACGGGTCAGCATTGCCGATGGCATCGAACTGTCGATACGCGAAGACACACCGGCCGTCACCGACGAGACACTCGTCAGCCTGCGCGACTCATTGCGTCGCCAACTCGGGCTCTGATCGCGCCGGCTTAGCCGCAGAAAACCGGACTTCCGCGGGGCCAATCTGGAAAACCGTGGAAACCACAACAGGGACCATGACGAGGGCACGGATTTCATGAATTCCGTGCCCCTTCCGTTGGTCTGCGGGTTCATCTGTGGTAGTCTGTTTCATAGCGCCGCACGAACTCATCTCACGTCCCCCTGATCGCTGCAATGCACCGAGTCCTCGTCACCGATGATGTCGACCAGGAGGGCCTGGCCCTTCTCGCCGCAGAACCCAGTCTGCAGGTCGACGAGGTCCCGACGCTCCCCAAGGACGAACTGCTGCAGCGCATCGGCGACTACGATGCCATCGTCGGGCGCAGCGCCACGCGTATTTCAGCGGAGCTGCTGCAGGCGGGTACGCGACTCAAGGTGGTTGGTCGCGCTGGTGTTGGTATCGACAACATCGCACTCGATGTTGCTACATCCCTCGGCATTGCCGTCATCAATGCGCCGGCCGGCAACACGGTTGCCGTAGCGGAACTATTCTTCGGCACCGTGCTCTCGCTGCTGCGGCAAATTCCGCGCGCATCCGAAGTCATGGGCAATGGTCGCTGGGATCGTGCGTCGTTCATGGGCCGTGAACTCAAGGGCAAGACCCTGGGTATCGTGGGTCTCGGCCGCATCGGCAGCGAAGTGGCCACGCGTGCGCACGCCTTCGGCATGACGGTGGTGGCGCACGACCCCTTCATCAGCGACGAACGCTTCAACGCGTTGCGTGTGCGGCGCGCACCTTCGCTTGATGCACTGCTGGCTGAATCCAACATTCTCACGCTGCACGTGCCTCTCACTGAGGAAACGAAGGGCATGATCGGCAAGCGTGAACTTGGCCGCCTGCCCTCGCGTTCGGTGGTGGTGAATCTCGCGCGTGGCGGTATCGTGGATGAAGCGGCAATGCTGGCGGCGCTCGAAACCGATCAGCTGCGTGGCGCTGTGCTCGATGTGTTCAGCGCCGAACCTCTTGCTGTAGACTCGCCGCTCCGCAAGGCTCCAAACCTGCTGCTCACGCCGCACCTCGGCGCCAACACCGTCGAGGCGCAGCGCAATGTGTCGCGTGATGTGTGTCTCGCGGTGCGTGATGCGCTGCTGCGAAACGACCTGTCGCGCTCCATCAACGTGGCCAGTGGCACGGGTGAGTGGGAGAATCTGCACTCGGCCATGCTGGTCGCGCGTCGTGCAGCAGCTGTGGCGCGTGCCGTGCTTGCCGATCAGGGCATGCGCGCAGTGCGTCGTGTCGCGTTGCGCGTGAGTCCTGAATTCGCACACAGCACCGGCCCCTTGCTGTCGGCCGCTGCTGCAGGTGTGTTGGAGGGTGTGATCGAGACGGAACGTCTCAATCTCATCAACGCACGCTCACTCGCTGAAGCCCGCGGACTCGAGCTCAGCGTCGGCGAGTCGCACGAACTCGGTGCGCGCGGTATCGAGGTCGCGCTCTCCGGAGGCATGCAGCAGCTGGCGGTGACTGGACACGCTCCTGAGGTGGGTACGCCGCGCCTCACACGTATCGGATCGTTCCACATCGATGTCAATCCGCGGCAGACGCTGCTCATTCTCAGCAACCACGACGTGCCAGGTGTCATCGGGCGTGTCGGCACGCTGCTTGGTGAGCAGAAGGTCAACATCGCCGAGTATCATCAGGCGCGACTGGCGCAGGGTGGCGATGCGTTGGCCGCGATTTCGGTCGACGGCGCCGTGAGCGAAGAGACCCGTCGCGCGTTGCTCGAACTGCCCGATATACTGTCGGCCAGTGTCGTGCACTTTCGCGACGAATAGTCTCCCAGCTCGGCGCAGAACGCATGACGGTATTCACGCTGCCAACAGTCACGACAGACGCAGACGTTCGCTTTGCGTTTGCTCGTGATGTGTCCGGACTGGAGCTGATCCCCGAGGCAGTGGCACGACCCACCAGTATCGAGGAAGTAGCGGAGCTGTTGCGCGAAGCCACCGCTACGCGAACGGCTGTCACGCCAGCGGGACTGCAAAGCAGCACGACCGGCGCATCCATCGTGGACCAGGGTGTTTTGCTGTCTCTTCGCAATCTGTCGCACATCAGTGCAGTAGATACCGACACACGCAGCATTCGTGTTGGCGTGGGCGCCATCGTAGCTGATGTGCGTCGCGCAGCGGAGGCAGCAGGGTTGCTGTTCACGCCCGATCCCACCAGCGAAGAAGAAAGCACCATTGGCGGCGCCATTGCCTGCAATGCCAGTGGCGCACGATCACTGCGATATGGTGCCACACGTCCGCATGTGCGTGCACTCACCGTATTGCTGGCCAATGGTGAGCGACTCGACCTGCAACGACCGCAGCTCGAGAAGAACACGGTGGGTTACCCCATCGCGCATGACCCCGTCGATTGGTTCATCGGCAGCGAAGGCACACTGGGTGTGGTGGTAGAGGCGGAGCTGGCCTTGCATCCGCTGCCAACGCAGTTGCTGGGACTTGTCATTCCATTTGCGTCGGATGCTGATGCCCTGGCGTTTGTGGTCAGCGCGCGTCGCAGCCGTTCGGTGCACCCGCGGTGCCTCGAGTACTTCGATGCCGGCGCCATGGACATAGCGCGGGCCGCCGAAGGCAGCAGTGGATGGGCTACGAGCGCGGTGGCGATGGTGTATGTCGAAGAGACCGGAGCCGATGAAGCATCGAGTGACGGTGAATTGCCGCTCGATGAGTGGCTCGCACTCGCGGAGCATCATGGGGCGCTGACCGAAGACATTCGCGTCTACGATTCACCGGCTTCCCAGACGGAAGCGCGTCGTATGCGCCATGCCGTTCCCGCGACCATGAACGAACGTGGAGCTGCACGGCGCGCGTTTGGTGGCCGCAAGGTGAGCACCGACTGGGCAGTCCCGTACCCGCGACTTGGTGACGCGCTCACGCTGGCGCGTCGATTCGCTGACGAAGCCGGCATTGCCCGAGGTATTGCCTATGGGCACGCGGGCAACGGTCATCCGCATCAGAATTTCATCGCCCAGGATGCCGACGAACTGCAGCGTATCGAGCAGGTCGTCTATGCCACGCTCAAGGAAGTTATTGGCATGGGTGGCACCGTCGCAGCCGAACACGGCATCGGCAAGATCAAGCGCAAATGGCTGCCACTTCAGGCATCTGTCGCGCAGCAACGAGTCATGCGCGCACTCAAGCAGGAATTCGATCCGCTCGGGCTCTTGGCACCAGGAAACGTGTTATCCGGAAACCCGTTGTGAGGAATGCAATGACCGCATCCGCAACCGCGGCGGCCGTGGGTGATCCGAAGTTCAAGACAGTGGTGTTCGATGTCGACAGCACGGTTGCGTCGATCGAAGGCATCGACTGGCTGGCCACATTACGCGACGCCGAGGTGGCTGAGGAGAGTGAACGTCTCACGGCGCAGGCCATGGCCGGTGAGATTCCTATCGAAGCGGCCTATCTCCGTCGCCTCGAGCGTATTCGCCCGGCGGCATCGGAGCTCATGATGCTTGCCGATGCATACCAGCAGTCCGTACTGCCCGGCATGCGTGATCTCATTTCCACGCTACATCGTGCGCGCGTGCACGTGCATCTCCTAAGCGGCGGTTTGCGCGCCAGCATCGTGCCCATGGCGCTGCATTTGGGTGTACCGGTAGACCGTGTGCATGCCGTCTCACTCGCGCGCAGCGAAGATGGCACATTCAGTATGCTCGATGGCGAGCAGCCGTTGGCGACACAGCGCGGCAAACCCCTCATCGTGCAACGTTTGCAGCTCCGTAAAGCCGTGGCCATGGTGGGTGATGGTAGCACGGACGCGGCAGTACGCGGTGTGGTCGATGCTTTTTTTGCCTTCACCGCCGTCGCAAGACGCGAGAATGTCGTGAAGGTCGCCGACGCAGAAGCATCCAGCGTGGACGCACTCTATCCGTTGCTCTTCGAGGCTCCCTGATGTCTGGCAACTCACCGTTCGGCACATTTTTTCTGCCCGGCCCCACCGAAGTGCGCCCGGAAGTGTTGCAGTCCATGCTGCAGCCCATGCTGCCGCATCGTGGTGCCGCGTTTGAAGAGTTGTTTGCACGCATTCAGCGCGGTCTTAAGCCCATCTTCCGTACGCAGCGCCCGGTGTATGTGAGCAGTTCGAGCGCCACGGGGCTCATGGAAGCGGCCATTCGCTGCGCGCGCCCCGGCGCCATTCTCTGTCTGGTGAATGGCGCGTTCAGTGAGCGCTTTGCCAACATCGCGCAATCATGCGGACGTGATGCCACGGTGGTTGGCGGTGAATGGAGCGCTCCGGTCTCGCTCGATGCCGTCGAGCAAGCCCTCAAGGCCAGGCCGTATGCGGCGCTTACCGTCGTGCATAGCGAAACCAGCACCGGTGTGCTCACGGATATTCAGGCGCTCACCGAGCTCGCACATCGCTATGACTGTGCCGTACTGGTGGACAGCGTGACGGGGCTGGCCGGCGTGCCGGTCGAAACTGATGCATGGAATCTCGACTTTGTTCTCACCGGTTCGCAGAAGGCGCTCGCATTACCGCCGGGTCTCGCGTTTGGCGTGGCGAGCGAGAAGTTCATTGCCGAAGCGGGTCAGGCCGAAGGCCGCGGACTGTACTACGATCTCGTCGAGTTCGAGCAGTACGTGCACAAGAATCAAACGCCCAACACACCGGCGCTGTCATTGTTGTATGCCACCGCTGTGCAGGGCGAGCGCATAGCGAAGGAATCCATCGAGCGCCGCTGGGACCGACATACGCGCATGATGGAGCACACGCACAGCTGGGTGCATGAACTCCGTCAGCGGGTGGGTGCAGAGTTTGGTGTGTATGCCCCGTTCGACGCCTGCACGTCCACGGTCACCGCGGTGACCGTACCCATCGGCGTGTCATCCGACGCCATCGTGAAGGGCGTGGCGAGGCGCGGCTTCGTGATTGGTGGTGGCTACGGCAAACTCAAAGCCAACACGTTCCGTATCGGCCACATGGGAGATCACACCATGGAAGGCCTGGATGCGGTGCTCGAAGCAACGGCCGAAACGATTGAGGAAGTACTGGACCTGTGACCCGATTGCATCGGGCCAACCTGTTGATCAGTTGGCCACGATGCGATCCAGCACCTTCTTCGCCAGTTCCTTGTCGTATTCCACGACACTCTTCTTGGCGATCACTTCCACGGCCGTCACGTCATCCGTGTTGCGCTTGAGCTCCACGATGATCTCACGATCGCCCTGCTTGCCTTCCAGTCGACGCAGCGCGCCACTGTTTTCGGTGGCGCGTCCCGTTTCGTTCACCGACAGCGCACCAAACGCCGACACCGAGCGGTCGAACACCGCATCAATGGTGCCCGGCACTGACGCACTCGCGCCGCGATTGGTGTAGGCAATCGCCGCGCCAGCGCCGGCACCGGCCGCCACGACAAAACAGGCGCTGGTGGACGCGACCACCGCAGCCAAGGCAAGCATCGGAAGAACTCGAAGGGAACGGATCATCGGAAAGTCCTGTGAGGGGATTTGGGTCCTGCATCACATACCCGCCAGATTCGTCCCTGACCCAGGATTTTCTTGAGGATCAGTGATCCAGATCACTCAGATTCTCCCTCTGCGACTCTTTTCTCTGCGCCTCTGCGTGAGCAGTTGGACCAGCTTGCTCTCGAACCCCAGCTAGTTTTCTCCCCCATGCCTCAGAACACCTGGATCCCCCGCCTGGATCGCGAACGCCTCGCGATCCTGCCCCCCGCACCGCCGGTCGACGCTCCCGATCTGGCCGACCGGGTTCGCGGCATGCTTCTGGGTGTGGCCATCGGTGACGCACTGGGCAACCGCACCGAAAGCATGAATCCCGCCGAGCGCGAAGCCGAGTTCGGTCGCATCACGGGCTATCTGCCGAGCAAGTTTGCAGGCGGCAAAGAGGCAGGCACACCGAGCGACGACACCCAGCTCACATTCCGAGCCGTCGAACAGCTGCTCAACGATGGCGCGCTCGATCCAGACGAACTCGCCTTCCGCATCGCCAACGACCGCATCTTCGGCATTGGCCGCGCCACGCGCGACTTCTGCAACGCGCTGCGCACCGGTGCCCCGTGGTGGGAAGCCACACAGTTGAGTGCCGGCAATGGTGCGCTCATGCGCATGGCGCCCATGGTGCTGCCGCATCTCAAGGAGGGCGGCACCCAGTTGTGGTATGACACCGCGTTGAGTGCCGCGGTGACCCACAACGACCCCATGGCCATATCCAGCAGCGTGGCATGGGTCGCGCTGTTATGGCGTCTGCTGAATGGTGATGTGCCCGACTCACCGGGCGAGTGGCTCGAGACCTACACCGAAGTGCTGCGCATTCTCGATCATGGCCAGGCCTACGAGTCGCAGGTCGATCATGGGCCCCTCGAACATTGGCGCGGCAGCCTGTCCGGTTTTCTCGACATCCATGTGCGCGACGCACTCAAGCGAAAACGGACCGTGCGCGATACCGGCGCCGAATGGAATAGCGGCGCGTTTCTACTGGAGACCGTGCCGGCGGTCATGCACATCGTGTCGCAGCATGGTCATGATCCGCACGAGGCCATGCTCGTGGCCGTCAACGACACCCGCGACAACGACACCATTGCCGCCATTGTAGGCGCCGCCATGGGTGCCGCGCACGGCACGGCCTGGATGCCCGCGCCGTGGACCGAACAGCTGCTCGGCCGCATCACCGGCGATGACGATGGACGTCTGTTCGATGTGGTGGACGCAGCGGTGGAGCGGTTTGTGGGGTGATCGATGTAGTTTTCTACTAATTTGACATGAATTAGTAGAAAATTGACATTTCACGTGCTTTCACCACTGACAGTCGCGCGGGTTTCTACTAATTTTGTACAAATTAGTAGAAAATTGACACCAACGCGGTCACCATGAAACTGCCGGTCAGTCCACCAACCACCTCAAGTATTCTGAGCACCCTCCTTGCCAAGGAAGGAGGACCGGCTCGTTTCCAGGCACTGTTGCAGAGTGGCCTTGGGCCCGCTCCCGGCGGCAAGTATCGCCACTGGGACAACTTCAGGCACGCCCCGCCCCTTGCCGACTACTCCGCCGAAGAGCAGTGGTTGGCAGTACGCACATCCCGTGATGCGCTGGTACGGCCACTCCCGTTGCTGGATATCAGGTCACGTCCGTTCACTGTGGCCATGCCGGCACCCGTGTTGGAGTTCCTCCACCGGATCGATCGGGATGCCAGTGGCAACGTGGGCGGGGGCTTTGTCGGCGCCGAGCCCATCACCAATGCGGCCACACGCGATACCTACCTGTTCAAGTCGATCGTGGAAGAGGCCATCACCTCCAGCCAACTGGAGGGCGCATCGACCACTCGCCGGGTAGCCAAGGCCATGATCCAGGAAGGAAGGCCTGCATCGACACGCAGTGAGCGCATGATCCTCAACAACTATCGGGGCATGTTGCTGGTACGGGAGCACGGCCTGGAGGCGCTCACACCGGAGCTGGTGTTTGCGCTGCAGCGCACGCTGACCGAAGACACGATGGACGATCCATCGGGGGCGGGACGTTTTCGTCGAACCGAAGAACACATCGTAATCGAAGACGAAACGGGAACCATTCTTCACCATCCGCCGCATGCCGACGAATTGCCGCAGCGGCTCGCTGCGATGTGTGACTTTGCGAATGGCACATCCGACACCGAATTTCTGCACCCCGTCATTCGTGCCATCCTGCTGCATTTCTGGTTGGCCTACGATCACCCATTTGTAGACGGCAACGGACGCACCGCCCGTGCGCTGTTCTACTGGTCGATGGCGCGCTCCGGCTACTGGTTGTGCGAGTACGTGTCCATTTCACGCATCCTCCGCAAAGCGCGTGGTGCCTACGCCCGCTCCTATCTGTATACGGAGAGCGACAGCAACGACACCACGTACTTCGTACTGCATCAGCTACGCACACTCGCACGAGCCATAGACGACCTGCACGAGTATCTCGCACGCAAGACACGGCAAATGCGGGATATCGAACGACTGGTTCGGCAGACATCCATTGCGCAAAGCGATCTCAACCCGCGGCAGCTTGCACTGTTGCGCCATGCACTCAACACACCCGACGCGCGTTACACCGTGGCATCGCATCAGCGATCACATGGCACCAGCTACCAGACGGCGCGAACAGACCTGTTGCGCATGGCCGAACTGGGCTTGCTCCGGCAATTCAAGGTGAGCAAGGCGTTTGTGTTTGAGCCGGCCGTTGACTTGGCAGGACAGCTGGGCACCTGGCAGAATTCGAACGCAACGCATTGACTGGCAAACCCCCTTCTTGGTCCGCGTCACCAGCCGCTGAGGTCTGCAATGCACTCCCAAACGCACCCGCCAATCGCCTCCCACCTCATCGTCATCACCGGCGTCGGCCGCGCCGGTCAGGTCGGTGAGGCCCTGGCCAGACATTTCGCGCAGCTTGGCGCCTCACTCGCCCTGCTTGATCTGAACGGCGATGAAGCCAAGGCCCGCGCTGCCGATCTCACTCCAGTGCGCGACGGCCAATGCTTCACCGCGCACGCCGCCAACCTCGCCGACGCCGCCGAAGCGCAGCGCACCGCAGCCGAGGTGCTCGCGCAGCATCAAACCACCGCAGTACACGGCGTGATCTGCACCGCCGGCGGCTTTGGCATGACCGGCCCACTCGCCGACGCCGATCCGGATGCGTGGCACAAGCAGTTCATCATCAATCTCGACACCGCCTTCGCCACCACGCGCGCGTTTCTCCCCGCGCTGCGCGACGGCAAGGGCAGTCTCGTGTACTTCGGCAGCGCCGCCGCGCTCCCCGACGGCAGTCCCAAAGGCATGGCCGCCTACGCCGCCGCCAAAAGTGGTGTCCTCACCCTCATGCGCACCGTGGCCGTGGATGAACGCAAGAACGGTGTGCGCGCCAACGCCGTCGCACCCACATCCATTCGCACCGCCACCAACATGGCCGACATGGGTGACAAAACCGACTACGTGGAGCGCGAATCCGTCGCCGAGGTGATCGCATTCCTCCTCAGCACCGCCGCACGCAACGTGACGGGTCAAGTCCTCAAGCTCTCTTAACACGCAGCACCGCCACCTCGCATCCGCTCACGAGCTTCCGCCTCTTCGCTTCCGCCCAACGCTTCCGCTTTCTGCTGTCCCCACGAATGTCCTTTCCCACCCTCGAAGAAATCCGCGCCGCCCGCTCTCGCCTCGGCACTCGCGTCGTCACAACTCCCGTACGGGAACTCGTCGACCACGCCGTTGCCGAACGCGTGCCACCAGGCACGAAAGTCTGGCTGAAAGAAGAACTCTTCCAGCGTACCGGCTCCTTCAAACCCCGTGGCGCGCTCACCGTGATGTTCGACCTCACCGCCGAGCAACTCGCGAAAGGCGTGACCGGCGTATCGGCCGGCAATCACGCCATCTCGCTCGCGTATGCGGCGAAAGAACTTGGCACCACCGCCACCGTGGTCATGCCGCGCACCGCCAGCCCGTTTCGCATTCAGCTGTGCCAGGAACTCGGCGCGACCATCGAACTCGTGGACACCGTACACGATGCTTTCACACGTGTACGCGAAATTGAATCCACGCAGCAGCGCACCTTTGTGCATCCCTACGAAGGTCCGCGCACCGCACTCGGTACCGCCACCGTTGGCCTCGAGTTCATCGAACAACTCGCCGCACATCACGTCACGCCGGACGCTGTCATCGTCGCCGCTGGCGGCGGTGGGCTGACCGGCGGTGTGGCCTGTGCCATGAAACAACTCGCGCCCAATACACGGGTCATCGTGGTGGAACCGGAAGGCGCCGATACCATGCATCGCAGCTTCGCAGCCGGCTCTCCGCAGTCCATCGACAAGGTTCGCACCATTGCCGACTCACTCGGCGCGCCGCGGTGTGAACCGTACTCATTCGCGCTCAATCGTCAGTTCGTGGACGAAGTGGTGTTGGTCTCCGATGATCAGATTCGCGACGCCATGCGGCTGCTGTTCCGCAGCGCCAAGCTCGTGACCGAACCCGCCGCCGCCGCCAGCATGGCCGCCCTGCTCCATCCGCTGCGCGAACAATTAGCCGGCAAGACAGTGGGCTTGGTGATCTGCGGCGGCAATATTGATGCAGCTACATTCAGCACGCATCTCGCGACCTGACGCTCGACCCACGTAACGCTCGACTTACTCGATGGATCGCAACGCTCCCTGCCCCTGCGGCTCCGGCCGCAAATACAAGAAGTGTCATGGCGCGGCCGTACCACCTGAAGCTGCGGCACTGCCGGCACCCGAGCGCGAAAAACTCATGCGCGCCATGCAGTTGCTTGAGCGGGATCGCCGCGTGCACACCGAGTTGAACGACTGGTGCGATCGTAAGCTCGGCTCCGAGTGGGCCAACGCGGCGCTCACCGAGTTCGCGGGCAGCAAGGACACGGACCTCACCGAGTACGACGAGCAGTACTACGTGCATTGGTTGCTGCATCATCGCCCGGTAAAAGCGAATGAGCGCACACCGGCCATGCAGTGGCTCGAAGCACAGCGTGCTCGACACGGCGCACGCATGGATCCGGATGTCGATGCCCTCGTTGTCGCGCAAGCAGAATCGCGTGTTGGCCTGTGGCGCGTGCAGGGTGTTGAACCCGGCGTTGGCTATACGCTGCACGACCTGCTCACCAATACTGCGGCCTTCGTGCACGACGACACCGGCGCACTTGGCGAGCAACCCGACGACGTCTTTCTTGGCTATGTCTGCACAGTAGACGACCTGCAAATTGCCACTGGTGGGCATCTCGATCTTCTGCCCGTGGAAGAAGCGCAGTTGGTCGCCAACATCATTCGCGAACAAGCCGGCGTGACAACAGGCGTCGTTCCCAAGGCCTACCTGAGCGACCATCGCCATCACATCCCCATGCGCAATGCGTGGCACGAGCACGCCACCGGCTACTGGGACGCACTTGAGCACGATCACGAACAAAACGCCGCCGATCATGGCGTCCTCGGTCAACCTGATCCGGAGCAGACATGAACCGCCGTGATTTTGTCGCCTCATCCACGCTGGCCGTTGCTTCGTTTGCTCTCCCGAACGTCGCGCACGCAGATTCGCCTACGCATCTCGCCTCGGACTCATCATCGCACATGACCGACACCAACACGCCGCGCGCCACACGCAAAATCCTCATTGCCGGTGGTGGCTTCCGCACAAAGTTCATCGGCTACATGGCGCAGCTCACGGGCAAGACACGTCCGCGCATCTGCTATCTGCCAACAGCCAGCGCGGATAGTCCACAGTCGGCGCTCGGCTTCTATCAGGCGTGTGCACCACTCAACGTCGAACCGTTCGTGCAGAACATGTACATCGAAAGCTTGTCGCAAACGCAGGGCTTCGATGAAGTGCTGCTGTCTATGGACGCCATCGTGGTGAGCGGCGGCAACACACTCAATCAGCAGGCCATCTGGAAGGCGCAGGGTGTTGACGTCATCCTCCGCCAGGCGTGGGACAAGGGCATCGTGCTCGGCGGCGCCAGCGCAGGTTCACTCTGCTGGTTCGATGAAGGCACCACCGATTCGCGCCCCAAGGCTCTGTCCATCGTGAAGTGCCTGGGCTTCATCAAGGGCAGTCACTCGCCACACTATGACGCCGAAGCTGGTCGTCGCCCGCTGTATCACAAGCTCATCGGCTCAGGCGAAATGCAGGCGGGTTACGCCTGTGATAACGACGCCGGTATCTATTTCGAAGACAACACCGTCAAGCGCGTAGTACACACACGCGCCGAAGCGAAGTGCTACTACGTGAGCGTGGTGAATGGCAAAGTCGAAGAGCGTGTCATGCAGCCGGAGATGATCTGAATGCCGGCCAGCAAGCATGCCGCAAAGAAGGCCACGCTGTACGGCTTCAAGTCCTGTGACATGGTGCGCAACGCCATGAAGTGGCTCGATGCCAACAGCGTGGCGTACGAGTTCTTCGACTATCGCAAAGACGATCTCGACGCCAAGGTGGTCGACGACTGGTTCGCGCGCGCCGGATGGGAGAAGGTCTTCAATCGCAACTCGACCACGTTTAAGGAATTGCCCGAGAGCGAGAAGACCGACATCACCGAGAAGAAGGCCAAGCGCATGATTCTGGCCGAAACCAATCTCATCAAGCGTCCGGTACTCGACACGGGCGACCAACTGCTGCTCGGATTCAAGGCAGCAACGTGGGCAGAGACGCTCGGCAAGTAGGTACGCACTGGCGCCCGCTCCTTCGGTGACCCAGCTTACACGACGATGACCCTCGCCGCCCGCCGACGTCCGGCCGTCCGGGGTGTAGTCCTCGATCGTGCACTTGAGGAACTCCCGCTCTTCCGGCTGAGTGATTCCGCCGACGACGCCCCCGTTTCGTTCACTACGGAAAACGGGGGGCGCTGGCGCGTCATCCCTGCACCCGGCGACCGCCTGCCCGGCACATTCGACCAGGACGTTTACGTCGAACTGCTGCACCGCTACCACGAAGCGGGTTCGCCAACGGACGGTGCGGTGACCTTCACGCTGCACGCGTTTCTGCGGTCCATGGGACGCCGAGCCGATGGACGCACGTATGAACAGCTGCGTGCGGCGCTCACCCGCCTTGAACGCACCACCCTCGAGAGCAACGAAGGGGCCTACTGGTCGGCCCAATCCGGCCAGGCCGACATCAGCTTCACCGTGCTGAGCACCGTGTCGGTGCAGCGCCGCCGCGTGGCCGACCGCGAGCAGCTGCACCTCTTCGGCAACCTTGCCGCCGGCGAACCGGGCGATGCCCGCGTGACCCTCTCCGCCACCCTGCGAGCCAATCTCGCGGCCCGGCATACGGTTACGCTGTCAGCTTCGCGCTATTCAGCCCTCACGAGCCCGGTCGCCCGCCGGCTGTATCGCATCCTTGAGGTCGCCCGCTCCGATGGGCGTCTGTCCTGGCGCGTGCCGCTTGAGCGGCTGGCCGAACAGCTGCCGCTCACCCAGCGATACCCGAGCCACCTCCAGCGCGTCTTACAACCAGCGCATGAAATGCTCCTGAGCGCCGGCCTGGTTCGTGACATTGCCATTCGCCAGTACGACAAGAACTGGCACGTGGACTATGTCATCGGGTCCCGCCCCAAGGACGAAGCCTGAGACGGGAGTCCAGTCGCAACCACGGGGCCTGACCCCGGTGTCACAGGACCGCACTGGTTCGCAGGAACAGCGGCCCATCCGATGCGTACGTATATGCAGTACCTTTTTCGGTCCTTCCTTAGCGAGACCCGCATGACCCGGAACCGCAAGGCCGTATTGGCCAGCCTCGTGCTCGTCCCCCTGATCGCCTCGGGCTTTGCCCTTCAGGCTCGCGCGACACGGGGTGGAGCGCAGCTCCTCGACCAGGTGCTCACATTCGTGGCCCTTCGGTACGTGGACACGCTCGATGCACAGCAGCTTTACGAGCGCGCCGCGCGCGGCCTCGTGAAGGAACTCAACGATCCGTACACCGAACTCTTCACGCCCAAGCAGCTGGAAGAGTTTTCGCGTAACACGAATGGACGCTATGCCGGTATCGGCATGGAGATCTCGAAGATCGGTGATTACGTCACCGTCAACAAAGTCTTCCCCAATTCACCGGCCGAGCAGGGCGGTGTGCTGGAAGGCGACAAGATCGCCGTCATCGACACGGTCAATTCGCGTGGCTTCAACACGCAGCAGGTTCAGAACAAGTTGCTCGGCCCGATCGGCTCACCGGTCACCGTGCAGTTCCTGCGTGTTGGTGTGGCGCAGCCGGTCAAGCTGAGCTTCAAGCGCGCCGAAATTCATGTGCCGGCCGTGCCGTATGCCATGATGCTCGACGAGCGCACGGGGTACGTGCCGCTGCAGCGTTTCTCCGAGCAGACCACGGAAGACATCGCCAACTCGGTGCTCGCACTCCGCAAGCAGGGCGCGAAGGGCGTCATCATCGATTTGCGCGGCAATCCAGGCGGCATTCTCGAGGAAGCCTTCTCGATGTCGAACCTCTTCCTCCCCAAGGGCAAGGAATTGCTCTCGGTGCGTGGACGTGGCGAATTCCAGAAGTTCGTGTCGCAGCAGGATCCGCTCGCTCCGGAAATTCCGCTCGTCGTGATGGTCGACGGTGGTTCGGCGTCCGCTTCGGAAATCGTGGCCGGCGCGCTGCAGGACTACGATCGCGCCCTGGTGCTCGGCACCACGAGCTTCGGCAAGGGCCTCGTGCAGAGCGTGTACAATCTCGACGGCGGTTATGCGCTCAAGATCACGACCGGCAAGTGGTATACGCCGTCGGGTCGCTCTATTCAGAAGGATCGCAAGATGAACGCCGAGGGTCAGTATGTCGAAGTGCTGCCTGACAGCATGGAGACGGACTCGGTGCGCAAGGCGCGCCCGGTGTTCAAGTCAGCCAGTGGCCGCACGGTATATGGTGGTGGTGCCATCACGCCTGATGTGATCGTGTCGCCAGACACGCTGTCGAGTGCCGAACAGTCACTCCGCCGCGCACTGCTGCCGCATATGGCCAAGTACTTCGCGCACGTGAACTCCGTGGCCGAAGAACAGAAGGGCAAGGTGAAGCCGGACTTCGTGCTCAGCCCGACGTGGCGTGATGAGGTGTACAAGCGCCTCGTGGCCGACACGGTGAAGATCGACAAGGCCGTGTGGGATGCCGGTGCGACGGACGTGGATCGCACGGTGGAGGAGCGCGTAGCCAAGATCTCGTTCGGTGACACGCTCGTGCTCCGTCGCCGTCTCAAGGACGACAATCAGCTCCGCCGTGCGATGGAGCTGATGCGGAAGGGCACGACCCAGCGCGAGATCTTTGCGGCGGCAGCCGCAGAGCCGAGCACCAGCAAGCCGGGTGTGGCGCGGCGGTCAGGACAGTAAGTAGCCTCTGGTTGCTTTAAACTGCGCACGCAGAGGCGCAGAGAACCACAGAGTCGCAGAGGGTCGCTTCGGAAAATCCGGAGCGACCCTCTCTTTTTTGTTTTCCTTTCTGAGCAGTTTCTCTGCGACTCCGCGGTTCTCTGCGCCTCTGCGTGCGCAGTTCAACGGAGCTCGCCGAATGCACCATCACCCGTCGCACAGCAACCCGACAGAATCTCTCCTCATTCTCGGTATTAACCCCAATGGCCCGCCCGTGGCGCCCGACCTAGCCTTCGCGCCATGACTCCCTCCCTGATTATTCGCTCCCGAGTAGCCACCGCAATCACGCTGGCTGCTCTTTCCGCCCTCGCCGCCTGTGGCGATAAGGCTGCCCCGCCTGCTGACTCGGCTGCGGCAACCGCCTCGGCGAGCAACGTGAACAAGGTCATCACCGCCGATTCCGGCGAAATGCATTTCGGTGGATTGACCCAGCTGACCGATGGTGGTGAAAACGCCGAGGCCTATTGGAGTGCCGACGGTCAGTGGATCACGTTCCAGAGCACGCGCGACGGTCGGAGCTGCGATCAGCAGTACACCATGAAGGCCGACGGCTCGCAGCTCACCAAGGTGAGCGTGGGCGGCAAGACCACCTGTGGCTGGTTCCTGCCCGGCGGCAATCGTCTGTTCTTCGCGGCCACGCATCACGCCGACAGCGCGTGCCCGCCGCGCCCCGATCCGTCGGCTGGCTATGTGTGGGGCATCGACAAGTACGACATCTACACCGTCAATCGTGATGGCACCGATCTCAAGCGACTGACCAACTACGATGTGTACACAGCCGAAGGTGTGCTGTCGCCCGATGGCAAGCGCATCGTGTTCACCAGCCTCAAGGACGGAGACCTCGACATCTACACCATGAATGTCGACGGCACCGATGTGAAGCGTCTTACGACGACGCCTGGCTACGATGGCGGCCCGTGGTGGTCACCTGATGGCACGAAGATTGTGTACCGCGCGTGGCACTACGACAACGACAAGGATCTGCAGGCCTACAAGGACTTGCTTGGCAAGAACATGATTCGCCCAAACAAGATGGAGCTGTGGGTCATGAACGCCGATGGCAGCGATCAGAAGCAGATCACGCAGCTCGGTGGCGCCAATTTCGGTCCCTCGTGGACCCCTGATGGACAGCGCATCATTTTCTCGAGCAATCACAAGAATCCGCGCAGCCGCAACTTCGATCTCTATACCGTGAAGCTCGATGGCTCAGGCCTCGAGCAGATCACGTTCAATCCGGAGTTCGATGGCTTCCCGATGTTCAGCCCCGATGGCACGAAGCTCATCTTCGCCAGCAATCGTGGTGCAACCAAGGAAGGCGAAACGAATCTTTTTGTTGCCGAGTGGAAGCCGTAATCACGCGGTCTTCGGCCATATGAAATGCAAAGCGGGCTGCGTTGTTCACGCAGCCCGCTTTCGTTTGTTCGCGACGATCAGGCCGCAGCGGCCGGCTGTGCCTGCACGTCGATGTGAAGCTTCACGTCTTCACTCACCAGCACACCGCCCGCCTCGAGCGCCACGTTCCAGGTGAGCCCCCAGTCCTTGCGGTTGATCTTGGTTTCGAGCGTGGCCGACACCTTGTCGTTGCCCCAGGGATCCTTGGCCGGACCAGCCACATCACCCTTGAGCGTGACGGACTTGGTCACACCGCGGATGGTCAAGTCACCCGTGGCCGTGATGTCATCGCCGGAGCGCGAGAAGTTCGTGAGGACGAACTTGGCCGACGGATGATTTTCCACGTCGAAGAAGTCCGCGCTCTTGAGGTGCCCATCACGCTGGCCATTGCCGGTGTTGAGTGATGCGACGTCAATGTCCACGGTCAACTGCTTCACATTGCCGTTGTCTTCGTCGATCGTGCCAGCAAACTGTCCAAACGTTCCGCGCACGGTGGAAATCCCCATGTGCTTGACGGAGAACTGGATCTGGCTGTGTGCGAGGTCGATGGTCCACTGCATGGCTATTACCCGGAAATTGTTTGGTTGGAGAAACAGTATCTCACTAGTGAGTAGTATACTCAAATCAAAGGGCCCGTCAAGGCCCGATTGATCCCCTCGTCACACCAATCGTTGCGACTCAGCCTCGACTGTCGTCCGGAGTCGGCAGGCTGGCCGCATGGCGCCCCATCTCGCGAAGCAGATCAGCCACGGACTGCTGGTCTTCGATCGAGATACCGCTCACAGCCTTGGCAATGACGGCTGCATGCACCGGGAAAATCTCGCGAAGGACTTCCTCACCTTTCGCCGTCAGCGCCGCATAGCGCGCGCGCCGGTCCGTTTCGCAGGTGCGCCGCTCGACCAGTCCCTTCGCGGCCAGTCGATCGACCAGGAAGGTGATACCGCCACTCGAGACCAGAATGCGCTTCTGGACTTCTCCGAGCAGCATGGGACCGCGGTGATACAGCGCTTCCAGAATGCCGAATTCGGCCAACGTGAGACCGTGCCGAGCAATATCGGCGGCGGCGTGGTTGGACACAGCGGCATGCGCACGAGACATGATCACCCACAGCCGCAGCGCCGCAGCTGTCGTGGTATCAAGGTCTGGTTCGTGTGCTTCCGGGTGTGGCTGGGACACAGATTGGGGACGGGAGGTTGTGGCCATAATTCCAACAGTCGAAGGTTTGCTCGCCGTACGCAAGAGCGACCGGCAAGCTTCGCCAGAAATGGTTCGGGTCCAAATAGCCAACTCATTGAGATATCTGGAGATCAGCAACAATAACCTGTGACAGCAATATAACAGGTTATCCAGTAGTCGGATTTTTACGAAGAGCGGTACACAATTGCGCAAGGGGGGACTAAGTTGCGGTGGTTGGCCGTTTTCCCCACCTGGCCGACGCACTCAAAGCGAGGAGGCGTGATGCGAAAGCCACGACCGAACACGTACAATCCAGCGCAGGCGCTGCATTTGATTGCCGCCGACCGCACTGGACTTCCCTTGAGCTGTCCCTCCTGCTCCGGTCAAGTCGACCGCGACCCCATGGCTCATCCGCCGCCACCGAACTCACACGTGACGCTGAAATGCACGGATTGTGGTCGGTTGGCCCGTTACATCGCCGGCGTCAACTGACGGTCTTACGACCCTCCACGCCCCTAACGCAAAACGCCCCGGTCATCATGGCCGGGGCGTTTGTCTTTGGAGTGACGATCTCGTCAGATCTCGTTAAATCCCTCAGTACTCACCAATTGATGGTGCCCTGCTTTGTGGTATCCACGTCTTCCTGCTGTCCGGCCTTGAACAGGAAGGCGTCCATGTTGCGAGTCAGAAACGTGCGGGCCTGCGGGTCCATCACGTTGAGCCCGTAGTGATTGATGAGCATGGTTTGCTGCTTGAGCCACTGGCCCCAGCAATCCTTGCAGATCTCGGCAACGATGCGCGTGCCGATTGCGCCAGGAAATGGCGGTCGCTCAAAACCTTCGCGCGTGGTGCTGCAGCGGGTACAGGTCACATCGGCCATGATTACTCCGTGATGCGCACGTGCACGCCCTGGCGTGCGTACTTCACTTCAGCGAGCCCGAACAGTGACAACAGCTTGATGTACATCCAGCCGATATCGAATTCGAACCAGCGGTGCGCAAACTTGGCGCTGTGCGGATCGGCGTGATGATTGTTGTGCAGCTCCTCGCCGGCGATGATGATGCCGAGCGGTGAGATATTGCGGCTTTCGTCCTTCACGTCGTGGTTGCGATAGCCCAACGCGTGGCCAATGCCATTGATGACGCCGGCCGCCCAGAAGGGAATCCAGATCATCTGAATGCCCCACACGACGGGACCGATGAACCAGCCAAACAACCAGATATTGATGGCTAGCATGAAGAAAATGCCGATGTTCGAACGCTTGTCGAGCAGATGGCGCTCCATCCAGTCATCCGGCGTTCCCTTGCCGTACTTGTCGAGCATGCCCGGCTGACGCACGGCGTTGCGATAGTAGAAGGCGCCCTTGAGCAGGATGTTGCGCAGGCCTTCCACCACGGGGCTGTGCGGATCGCCTTCGCGATCGGCGTAGGCGTGATGTTTGCGATGACACGCCACCCATTCCTTGGTTTTGATCGCGGTGGTGAGCCACAACCACACGCGCATGGGCATCTCGATCAGCCCATGGAATTGCACGCCGCGATGCGTCTGCGCGCGGTGCAGGAACAGTGTGACGCAGATGTTGGTGAGATGACCAGCCACCAGCACGAACACAACCGGCTTCCACCAGTCGGCTCCCCAGCTTCCAAACTCGGGCATGCAAACTCCAGTACGTGGACAAACGCCGCCCGTACATCGTCATCGTCCGGGCCAGCTATGGAAAGCTAGCCACCACACCCCCCTGCGCTACCCGGGGGCCTGGAGAACAGGCGCCGAGGAGGCTCTGTTCAGGATATGGACATCCTCATTCGAGACGATTCCCCAGGGACTCGAGTGTTCTACTGGCTTGGTCTAACTGCTTTCATGGAGAACTGCAGAGGACGCAGAGCCGCAGAGGTGCGGGACCGACAGGTCAATGAGAGTCACCAGCCGAATGAATTGAACCTGCAGTACGCAAACCTCTGCGGCTCCGCGTCCTCCGCAGTTCTCCATGAAATTCAGTTAGCGGTCTCGAGACAGCACCACTGCTCGTAGCATCGGCCCCCTCTACGGGTGCCTCTCAAACCACCTCAGCACCGTCTCCGCGACTCGATCCTTCTCATAGTCCGCCGAAATGATGTGCCCGGACCCCGTGAGCCAATGTTGCTCCTTGTCCCGCACACCAAGCGCGGCATAACTCTGCTCCGCGCGCTCCTTCGCGATGCGATTGTCGTGCACCGACTGGATGTAGCACGTCGGCACCGACAACCCAGGCAACGCTTGTTCGGCCGCCAGCGCCACACGTCGCAATCCGCGCAACATGGTGGACGTCACGATGCCAGGTCCCAGCGCCGCCCGTCGTGCTTCGGCGTCATGAATGGACCGCTCGCCGCCTGTACTTCGGAAGTACGGCGCCGGCATGAATGTCGACAATCGCGCCTGCCACTGCAGCGCATCCGGCATGCCGAGGAACGGTGCGAGTAGCGCAAGGGCGGGTGTGCGAGGGAACGCCTGCGCCTGCAGCACCGCCAAAGCACCACCCATGCTCTGCCCACAGAGGTACACATGGTGGTGCGACTGGCGCAGCGCTGAATAACACTGCTGCACATGCTCCATCCATGCATCGGCATTTGCTTCGCGCGCCATATCGCGAAGTCCGCGCCCATGTCCTGGGAGGCGCGGTGCATGCACGGAATACCCGGCGTCATGCAGTCGCGCACTCAGATATGCCATCGACTGCGGTGTGTCGTTGAACCCATGCAGCACCAGCACCGCATGACCCGACGTGCCCTCCAGCCGAATTTCCTCGGCACCGATCACGATGCCCTGCGCATCACGCGGACGACGGGACGTGTCCCCGGCTTCGAACCGCTCCGCAACACGGGAACGCCAGCGCCACACGGCCGTGGCTGCCGTTGACGCCGCAGCAGTCAACGCCACGCCTGCCAATCGTGATTTCATCGCGTACGCTGCTGAAGCAGAACTAGTAGCGCGGCACGGACGGGTCGACGGTGCGACTCCACGCGTCGATGCCCCCAGCAACATTGATCAGCGAAACAAAACCCTGCTGCGCGAGCCAATTGGCTGCCATCTCACTGCGCATGCCATGATGACACAGCACCGCATAGGACTGCTGCGGATTGAGCGCACTGATGGCTGACGGCAGTGTATTGAGCGGAACGAGTGTACTGCCAGCCACATGCGCCGTATCGAACTCCCACGGCTCGCGAACATCAAGAAGAACCGGTGGAGTGTCACTCGCGAGAAGCGCGGCGACCTCGATTGCGGAGAGATGCTGCACGTCGTTCATGGAGCGTGATGCGGAGGGTGATGGGCCGGAGGACGCACTGGAGTTCCTGGCACGTACCTGTGTGCGGCAGGCAGCGCAGTCCGGTCTACGAGAAATGGTGATGCGCTGCTGATCGTGCGTAAGAAGATCGAGGAGCAGCAGCTCACCGATCAGTGGTGTACCGATCTGCGCGAGCAGCTTGATCACTTCTGTTGCCTGCAGCATCCCGACAATGCCCGGCACGACACCAAGCACACCCTCTTCAGCGCATGTCGGCACTGTACCTGGCGCTGGCGCTTCGGGAAAAAGACAGCGATAGCACGGCCCATCCGGCGCTGCGAACACACTGACCTGCCCTTCAAATCGCGCCACACTGCCGTACACGAGCGGCACGCCATGTGAAAGACAGGCGTCATTCAGTGCGTAGCGTGTGGGGAAGTTGTCAGTCGCATCGAGCACGACATTGTGATCTCGCACCAAGGCTTCAGCGTTCTGCGCCGACAGCTTCATTTCGTGCGCAATGACCTGGACCCCCGGATTGATGGTCCGCAATCGCTCCGCAGCCGCTTCGATCTTGGACCGACCAATATCCGGCGTTCCGTACAGCAACTGCCGATGCAGGTTGGTTTCATCGACCACATCGTGATCGACTAGCGTGATCTGACCAACTCCAGCCGCAGCGAGATACATCGCAGCCGGTGAACCCAGCCCACCGGCACCAACAATCAACACGCGCGATGTCAGAAGACGTGACTGCGCGGACGCGCCAAATCCCTTGAGTACGATTTGGCGCGCGTAGCGTGCGTCGAACACCGCGCCTGCGGGCGCTGCGGAATCCGTCACGAGTGAATCACTTCCCCGGTGCCTGCGTCAACGCACCCTGCGCCGCCTTGAGCGAAGCGGCCGCCGCATCGAACCGTGCCACCAGATCCGTGACTTCGGCCTGCGTGTCCGCCTGCGTTCCGTAGCGGATGGCTTCGTTCACACCTGGAAAGACCATGCTCGAATAACCGTTGTCGACGTCCGCAGCGTAAATGAGCGTGCGATACCACGGACGACTCTTGAGCCCCTTGTCACGCGCAAAGGCTCGTTCTACCAGCAGCAGCTGATTGTTGGCCGCATCGCGCTGCGCCTTGCTCACATTCTTGCTGAGAGCACCGTCCCGGGCGGTATTGAACGCCGTTGCCGCCTGCTCGAGTCGCGTGATGGCGGCAGCCAATTGGCCAACCGGCGCCGTGCTCCATCCTTTCTGCGAAAGCCCACGCTCCACCGGCGTGAGGTACCGCGACATGGTGCGTGCGAACTCCGCGTAGTCGTAGGGCAGCACTTCGGCATTGGCGAGACGCAATGCCATGGCCGCGCCAATACGCGCCGCCGTGGCGTGATAGAGAAAACCGGGATCACCGAACTTCTCCATCCACGCATGTGTGTCATACGCCGAGTGATAGATGCCGGACGGTCCACCAAAACCCCAGTCAGCGGTGGGGATGCCGAAGTGATTGTAGAAACCGGCGAAATCACTTCCGCCACCCGGATCACCCATGGGCGGCTCCAGCGTATCGGCGCGCGTACCACTCGTGAGACGCCACGCTTCATACACGGTCCCGCGTCCACGTGGGTCAGGCACGCTCTTCACCACATCACGCAGCAGCGCGCGCATGCTGGGCGTACCACCACCACCAAACTGACTACCCTGCGCGGATACGTCCTGATTGAGATAGGCCACCGCGCCCTTCTTGAGTCGCAGCGAATCGTCTTCCACGTATTCGGTGCTGCCCATCAGGCCCCATTCTTCGGCGTCCCACGTGGCAAACACGATCGTGCGCTTGGGTCGTTCGCCGCGCTTGGCCATATCTGACAGCGCCTGCGCCGCTTCCAACACACTCACCGTACCGCTGATGTTGTCGCCGGCGCCCGCACCCCACGAATCGCGATGCGCGCCGATATACACATACTGCTCGGGATACTCGCTGCCGCGCAGGTATCCCAGTGTGTTGTGAATCTGTTTGGTACCGGCCGTTGCGGCGTCGGTGGTGACCTGCACCTTCACACGCACAGGACCCGGACCCACGTGATAACGCAGTGCGAGTCCACCCTGCCAGTTGCGTGGGATGTCGGTGCCGCGCACTCCGGCCAGAAGACGCTGCGCATTGGCACCACCGATGGGCACCACCGGAATCTTCGGCAGCACTGTTTCCGACGGTTGCAGGCGCGGCGCACCAGGCTTGCTGGCATATCCCGGCGTCAGCGGATCGCCCTGTCCATTGAACACACTGCCGCGCTGCACACCAAACATCGGACGCATCGGGCCTTCAGGATACACATCGCCCTGCACAAATCCGTCATCGAGTGGATCGGTGTAAATGAGC
The DNA here is from genome assembly GCA_016742275.1 of Gemmatimonadaceae bacterium. Classification (GTDB taxonomy): domain Bacteria; phylum Gemmatimonadota; class Gemmatimonadetes; order Gemmatimonadales; family Gemmatimonadaceae; genus Gemmatimonas. Next base: position 101,310 of record JACVCD010000008.1, on the reverse strand, counting down.
AACGCCACCGCACCACGCTTCTCCGCTTCACGTGCCTTGATGCCACGGAAGCTGCGACCATAACGCGCCAGCACCACCTTACCCTTCACCGACACACCAAGTGAGTCGAGCGTGGCGTAGTCTTCAATGAGACCGAAGTTGACGAACACCAGTTCGCCCTCGCCCACACCGGCCGCACTCGAACCGTTCACCGTGAGATACTGCGGCATCGCCGTGACCGGGTCACCGGGAATCGGCTGTTCCGCCAATGGCAGCGACACCGAATCGCGTCCCATGATCGTGACAGAAACCGAGGTCGCGTGCGGGAGCCACACATCGTAGGTGCGGAGCTCCGTCTGCAACCCCATGGTCTTCATCTGCGCGATCACATAGTCGGCCGTTCGACGCTGCGCGGGTGTACCGGCAATGTGCGGCTCCTTGGAAAGCTCAAACGAATGGGTCTTGGCGCGTGTGGGCAATGGACCACCGATGGCCATTTGCTCCAGCTGGCGCTGCGCCAGTGACTGCGCTGGCGAGAAACCCGGCATAGTGGGGAGTTGCTGCGCCGCGGCCACTGTAGGCCATGCAGCGTGAGCAGCGGCGAGCAGCGCGGGCACGGCCAGTGCCGCGACAGCGTGCGGCCTACGACGTGAGTTCACGGCGGATTCTCCAATCACGGACGCTTCGAACACGGGAAGAATCCTGACCATGCCCAATCCCCCGCATGAGGGCAAGGGGAAAACCGTGCGAAGTCTCGCCCAGCCTACATTCCCGCTTCGTACTCCTCGGCGGCGCGCAGCATGGCCTGCTGCAGCAATGCTTCCTTGTCGCCGTTTTCCGGGAGAGCCGCCGACAGCGCGGCGTAGTGCCGCAGCATTTCATCCTCAAGCTGAGGACGGGTGGGGCTGTTGATACCCAGTACCGACAGCGACATGACGGCGAGGTCGCGCAATTGCCGCACAGTTTCCTCATCGAGCGCCTTGAGCGTCGCCGGACGGGGCGGAGGCACCGGCTTTTCACGACGCCGACGCGGCACCTCGAACAAGGCGGTCACCGGCGCAAAACTCACCACAAATGAACCCGGCGTGTGCTCAGCGTATGTCGCGAGCACGTTCCGGCGACGCAGCGAAGGCAGCAGTCGCACAATGGCTTCACGAACCGGTGAGTATCCATCCACACTGCTGTTGCCACGACCGGTGATCACCAACACTTCGTCGACGCCGCGAACCTGCTGCTCACGGAGCCATCGCTCCGTGAGCTCAGCCGCCTGCAATGCCGTGGGCTGCAACGCTCGCAAGTTGAGCGTGCGAGCGTTGCCGAATCGCAATTCGTCGAAAGCGCGGTCTACGGCACGCATCAGAGTAGGCTCAGATCAACGACCAGTTGCCGCAGCCGGACGTTTCGGCGCCGACGGTGCGACACGCAGCAGTGGCCACAATGAACGCCCATCCACCGGCTCGATGGGTTCGACACCGGAGATTTCGGCGAGCGTCGGCGCGATATCCACTGAACGCACCATCATGGTGCGACGTCCCGGCACGATCCCCGATCCCATGAAGAGCACCGGAATGTGCGCATCATAGTCGTAGGGGGTGCCGTGCGTGGCATAGCGCGTCGTGAACGAGTAGTGATTCGGCTTGTAGGTCAGCGTTAGCACCGCCAGCAGGTCCGAAGGCACGGCGTTCAACCATCGCCGCGCAATCTTGTCTCCGGTGGCCGCCTTGGCAGCCAGTTGGGAGACACGATCCACGCGCGCCATACCTGGAATAGCCAGAAGCTGCTTCTGCAGCGCCGTGATGACGGAGTCAGCGTTCACACCCTTGGCGGCCAGGCGGCGGCGATCGAGCGACACGATACCCGACTGCAACAGCAGCGCATCTCCCTCAATGCCCCGAGCGGCGAGCGAGCTTCGCGCCTTGTCCATCACGGGACGGGTATCCACGCGCCCGCGATTGGGATCGTCACCCTTGAAGAACGACTCGGGATACGGTGCCACGCCGTGATCAGCGCCAAGCGCAAAAACGATTCGCGTCGAATCCCGAAGCTTGTACAGTGAATCGATGAGTCGGCCAAGCGCACGATCCACACGCAGTACCTGGTCGTGCAATTCGCGCGACTCGGGGCCATACGCATGCCCGATCGCGTCCGTCGAGGAGAGTGACACCGACAAGACGTCCGTGCTGGGTCCCTTGCCCAGATCCAGCGCCTGCACGCCAGCGAGTGCAAAGTCCACCGTGATCTCGTCCATCCACGGATAGTCGGTGAACTGGTACGTGCCGGTGCGTCGATCGGTGGGGACGCGATGCGGGAAGGTGAAATCCTTCCCGCCATGCTCGTATGGAATGGAATCCACTTCCGGATACGCGGAGGCCGGCAGCAATGTCGTCCACTCTGCACCCAGGTACGGCGCCACCGGATCGCGATCGTTGAAGGTCTTCACCCAGCTGGGAATCGTGTCGGCGTAGTAGCGGCTGGTGGTGAAGCGTCCTTCGAGTGAATACCAGTACACTTGCTGCTTGGCCCGACCGAGCGGCAGGATGGCGCCGCGATCCTTGCGGCTGACGGAAAGCGCACGACTGAACTGATCGCGCGTGCGGAGCCAGTCAAAGAACGCGGAACCGCGGAACCGGTACGGCGATGCACCACCGCCACGTCCGAACAGCAGTGGCGACTGTGGATCGGCCACACCGATTTCATTGAGAACGACGCCCGTATGTGCGGGCGTACGGCCGGACCACAGTGTTGCGTGGCCCGGTGCCGTTTCCGTGGCGGCGTGATCATGAAACGCCTGCGTGAAGAACGCACCCTGCTTGAGCAGTCGCGCAAATCCGCCGGTGAATTGCGACGACCACTTGTCGAGATAGTCTGGGCGCAACTGATCGACCGTGATCTGTACGATCAGAACGGGCGGCGGAGGCGGTGTGGCAGTCGTGGACTGCGCCGCGAGTCTGGGAGCGGGCGCGCTGAGAACAAACGCGCCGGCCACGCCGAGCAGCGTGGTGCGAAGGCACGGCACGCGGAGGGGTCGGTGTGTGGTCATACCAATAAAATAGCGCACACAGCCACCACGCATCACACAGCCGTATCACATCGCCGTAACGGCATCTCCGGCGGCCCCGTCCGGCCTCGTGCGCGTCGCCGGATCGACGCGCCAGGACAGGGCCAACTCCGCCGGTGATTCTCGCCACGCGGGTGATGCGCTGCGCGGTTGCGTCCACGCGAACGCACCGCGTGAGAGTCCCGCACCGTTCACGGAGGCACGCGAAGGCGACGTCAATATTGTGCATTTTATGCAAATGCACTAGGGCGAGTTTTTTTGGGTGCCGCGCAAGCGCGCAGAAATGTGTTGTGTGCATTGGGCGCACGACGATTTCGTGCGCCCACACATCTGTGATTTGCTTGCGATCCGCGTGCGATCAGCTCTTGAGCGCTGACTCGAGGATGGTGAGGCCAGCTGTCAGTTCGTCACGCGTGATGACGAGCGGCGGCAGGAAACGCAGCGTGTGTTCACCGGCACTCACGAGCAGCAAACCCTGCTCGAACGCGCGCGCAATCACCGCCGACGCCGGCTCATGCACATCCATGCCCCACATGAGTCCCTTGCCGCGCACCGCGCGCACGGCGCCGGTACGCTGCGCGATACCCTGCAGCTGCTCACCAAACCATTCGCCCGTCTCTCGCACATGCGTGAGCAGCGCAGGATCGGAGAGACGCTGCACCACATGGTGTGCAACGTGAGCGAGCAGCGGACCGCCGCCAAACGTGGTGCCATGGTCGCCCGGCTGCATGACACGCGCCACCTCGTCCGTCACGAGAATCGCACCCATCGGCAACCCGTTGGCAATCGGCTTGGCAATGGTGAGCATGTCCGGAGTGAAGCCCAACTGCTCATGCGCGAACAGCGTGCCCGTGCGACCGAGACCGCACTGAATTTCGTCGAGAATGAGCAGGACGTTCCGCTCTTCCGTGAGCTTGCGCAGCCCCTGCAGGAAGGCCGTGTCGAGCACGCGCACTCCGCCTTCACCCTGGATGGGCTCCACGATCACGGCCGCTGCCGTTTCCGGATCAAGCGCTACCGAGAGCTCGGTGAGATCGCGCTCCACGATGGACACGCCACCCATCAGCGGACGGAACGGCATCCGATAGTTGGGCCGATCCGTCGCCGCCAGCGTGCCGGGCATACGGCCATGAAATGATCCGCGCACGGCGATGATCTCATGCTTGGCCGGTGCGCCAGTACTCTTGGCCCAGCGCCGCGCGAACTTGAAGGCTCCTTCGTTGGCTTCGGCGCCCGAATTCGCAAAGAACACGCTGCTCGCAAACGAATTGTCCACGAACCACTGCGCGAGCGCTTCGCCCGGCGCCGTGCGGTACAGATTCGACGTGTGAATGAGACCGGTGGCCAGCGCCTCCTGCATGGCACCATTCACACCAGCATCGTTGTGACCAAGTGACGTCACGGCAATGCCGGCCACGAAGTCGAGATAGCGCTTCCCGGTTTCGTCGAACATGTAGACGCCCTCGCCTCGCACGAAGAGCGGCGCCTGTCGCTTGTACGTGCCCAGAATCGCGGGCAACGGAGCGGTGTCCGTGTTCGTACCCGCGCTCGCCACAGCGGGCGTGAACGGAGCGGACTGCGGCGGAATCATCGTCGACGTCATGGGCAGCTACCTGGAAGATTCGACAGCCGTTGCGTGATCGCGCGCAACGATCGCGGTCCCCGCCTCGGGGACTGTGAGCGCGGCCAGATCACCGATCCGCACTCGGGAAACACCTCCGGCCAGCGCCATCGCGCAGGCATCCAACTTGGCGGCCATGCCGCCTCCAGCGACGCCGCTCGCCACAAGGGCGCGCGCGTCATCCAGGGTAAGCAGCGCGAGACGCTGCTTGTCGCCATCGAGCACACCCGGGACATCGGCCATCAGGAACAACTCGGCCGCGCCGAGTGCAGCGGCGATTGCTGCGGCCGCATCGTCCCCATTCACGTTGTACGCACCACTCTCCGAATGTGATGCGCGCGCAGCCACCGGCGAGATCACAGGCAGGTAACCGGCCGTCAACAAAGCCTGCACCACACCCGCGTCCACCGTTGCCGGTGTCCCGCTATGTCCGAACTGTTCGACATCAATGGGCGTCGCACGCAGCAACCCGGCATCTTCACCGCTGATACCAACGGCCGGCGCCCCTGCAGCAACCAACGCGCTTACCATCTGCTTGTTGGCCAGCCCGGACAGCACCATGCGCACCAGTTCAAGCGCCGTATCAGTGGTGACACGCCGGCCGCCGATAAACACCGGCTCTTCACCGCGCAGTCGCTGCAACGCGCTGATCTGGTCTCCACCACCGTGCACAACAACGACACGCCCGCTGCTCGCCTTCCAGAGCGCAGCCAACGCCGACGGCAACGCCGCATCGTTCTGCGTGCGTCCACCCAGCTTGACCACGATCAGCTCGCCTGTACTCACTGAACCGCTGGCTGCGCTCACTGCTGCAGCCCCGCGATTTCGTCGAGACCGAGCATGAGATTGGCATTCTGCACGGCCTGTCCAGCCGCACCCTTCACCAGGTTGTCGATGGCGCTGAACACGAGCAGCGTGGGCTGACGCATACCGGATGGCAGCACGGCGCCGATGCGCACCACATTCCGATGCTGTACGTCGGCGAGCGCTGGCAACGACGTCGTGAGTTCCACAAATGGTTCGTTGGCGTAGGCCGCGCGGAACGGCTCCAGCGCATCCGTCAGCGGGCGTGACAGCGGCACGGTGATCGTGCTGAGAATGCCACGATCTACCGCCAGCAAATGCGGTGTGAACAGCAGGTCGCAGTCGCTGCCAAGCTTCTGCATGGTGTCGCGCATCTCGAACAGGTGACGATGCGAATTTCCCACACCGTACGCGCGGAAATTCTCGGCGACTTCGGCAAACATGTATTCGAACTTCGGCGTGACACCGGCGCCGCTCACGCCACTCGCACTGGCAATGCTCACCGTGCTTCCGGGTGCGATGAGACCGGCCTTGGCGAGCGGAGCCAGTGCAACGAGAATGCTGGTTGCATAACAACCGGGATTCGCCACCACGCGCGCGCCCTGCACGCTGCTCCGAAACAGTTCCGGCATACCATACGGGGCGTCATGCGGTACGCCATCCGGCAGCGCGTGGGTCACACCACCGTGTCCGGGACGTAGATCGCTCGACAGGTCCACCACACGCGTACCGGCCGCGATGGCCTTGGCCACCCATTCGGCGCTCGCACCATGCGGGAGCGCCGCGAATACGAGATCGGCACCTGCGAGATCGGCTTCGTCCGGTCCGATCAATGGCACATCGTGCACACGACCGGCCGCGCGCACGCGCAGCGTGCTGCCCTTCTGGGAATGTGCGGTGGCAAAGTGCAGGGAAAACTGCGGATGCCCGAGAATGAGCGCACACAATTCGCGCCCGGAATATCCGGACGCGCCAAGGACGCCGATGCGATAGGACGGTTGCGAACCAACCGGTAGAGTATGCATATTGAATGCATAATTTTGCATAAGCCTGCTGTCAATTCCCGGGGTTCCCGTGTCTGATAAAACCGCACGTCATCACGCCATCCGCGACATCGTCTCGTCGCATGTCGTGGCCAGTCAGGAGGAGCTGCGAAAACAGCTCGCGCGACGAGGATGGGAGGTCACGCAGTCGACCCTTTCCCGCGATCTCCGCGAATTGCGACTGGCGCGAATCCCCGACAATCAGGGGCAGGCGCGCTACACGTTCCCTGAAAATGGCAATGGCGACATCGCGCTCGCGCGACTTGAACGCATGCTCCCGGAGTTGCTGGTGGGTGTGGAGGGCGTGCAGGTGCTGGTAGTGGCCCGTACGATGAAATCGGGGGCTCAACCGGTAGCCGAGGCCCTCGATCAGCTCGAGTGGCCCGATGTGGCCGGCACGATTGCCGGCGACGATACGGTCCTCATCATCTGCCGCAGCACCGATGGCCGTGAACGGGTGCTCAAGAAACTGCGGGCGTACATCCGGTAGTTAGAGTTCCGAGTACCGAGTTCTTCCCTGACGACGCATTTCCGATCCATGTCTACTTCCGACTCGACGCATAAACTCTGGGGCGGTCGCTTTGCCGGCGGCCCTTCACCGCTGCTTGACGCCATCAATCGTTCCATCGGAACTGATTTTCGTTTGTGGCCGCACGACATTCGCCTGTCGCGCGCTTGGGCTCTGGCGCTTGGCCAAGCGGGTGTCCTGACCCATGAGGAAGCGGAGCAGCTGCGCAGCGGACTGGATCGCGTGGGAATGCGCATTGCTGACGGGGCGCAACCGATCGCCACCGACGAAGACATTCACACCATGATTGACCGGCTATTGCACGAGGAAGCCGGTACCGTCGCGTCGAAGTTGCACACGGGCCGGTCGCGCAATGATCAGGTGGCCACGGCGTCGCGCCTCTGGACCATGGACGCGTGCCGTAAACTCGACGCAGCCATTCGCGAACTCCAGGAAGCTCTGCTCACGCAGGCCGCATCGATCGCCGACGCGATTCTCCCGGCCTACACGCACCTGCAGCGCGCACAGCCGGTGAGTGGCGCGCATTGGCTGCTGTCGCACTTCTGGCCGCTCGAGCGCGATCGCACACGACTCGCCAATGCGCTGAACAACACCTCCACGCTACCGCTGGGCTCCGGTGCCATCGCCGGCTCGGCGTTTCCGGTGTCGCGTACGCTCATTAAGGAGGAGTTGGGCTTCAACGCCATTTCGCCCAACAGCATCGATGCCACTGGTGATCGCGACTTCGTGGCCGAAACAATGTTCGTGTGCACCATGACGGCCGTGCATTGCTCGCGCATTGCCGAAGATCTCATCGTGTATGGCTCGAGCGAATTCGGTTTCGTGAAGTTCGGCGATGGCTTCAGCACGGGCAGCAGCATGATGCCGCAGAAGCGCAATCCCGATGTGTTCGAGCTGGCGCGTGGTGGAGGAGCACGTGTGCTCGGCGACCTCGTATCCATTCTTGGCACCATCAAGGGCCTGCCGAGTGGTTATAGCAAGGATCTGCAGGACGACAAGCGGGCGTTGTTCAATGCGGTGGATCTCATGCACCTGGTGCTTCCGGCCATGGCCGGAGCGATCAGCGAACTGCGCTTCGATCGCACACGTATGCGCGCGGCCGTCTCGAGTGCGATGATGGCCACCGACCTTGCGGACTATCTGGTCAAGAAGGGCGCCACTTTCCGCGAGGCCCACGGCGCCGTAGGCTCGCTTGTGCGTCAGGCCGAAGAAGCTGGTATCGAGATGACCGAGCTGCCCGCCGATGCCTTCTCCAAGGCACACGCATTGTTTGGCAGTGATGCGAGTGATGCACTGGGTGCAGAGGCTTCACTGGCGGCGCGCAACATTGCCGGCGGCACGGGTCCCGAAGCGGTGAAGGCGCAGCTGGCACAGGCACGAGCGGCGCTCGCGTGAAGGCTTCCGCAAATCTGACGTTTCGCGGAGAGACGTTCGATGCGGTGATCTTTGATTGTGATGGTGTGCTCGTAGACAGCGAGCGCATCACCAATCGGGTGTGGGCCGGTCTTCTCACGGAAATCGGCCTTCCCACCACCACCGAACAATCGTTGGCCACGTATCTCGGCAATACGATGGCGCGGTGCCTTGAAATAGTCGAAGAAAAACTGGGACACGCCCCGCCATCAGATCTGCTGCCGCGATTTCATGCGGACGCCAAGGTCGCATTGGCACGTGATGTCGTCCCGGTACACGGCATCGTCTCAGTCCTTGATGCACTCGATGCGGCAGGTGTGCCGTACGCCGTCGCCAGCAATGGCGAACACGAGAAGATGCAGACCACTCTTGGTACCACGGGACTGCTATCGCGATTCGAGGGGCGCCGCTTCTCCGCCGTGGAAGTTGCCCGCCCCAAGCCGGCACCCGATCTCTTCCTGCACGCGGCCCGCGCGCTTGATGTGCTGCCACAGCGCACCATCGTCGTGGAAGACAGCCCGCTTGGTGTGCAGGGTGCACATGCAGCAGGCATGACCGTTATAGGATATGCCGAACTCGTGTCAGCCGAGCGTCTTCATGCCGCTGGTGCTACCTCTACTGTAGCAGAGCTATCACAGCTGCTAACCATGTGGAGTATGCCGTAGGCTGTAATCCACGCGTTATCACCCGCTGCATGCGAATAGTCCCGAGGATTCCGCATTTGCAGCAAATGGTGATTGACGCCGCGTTCCCACGAGGCCAGCTTCTGCCGTTGCAGGAAGTTTGCTTCATCAAGTATGGAGGTGCAGGATGGCACGGATGCAGGCGACGGTGCTTGCACTGACAGGGGTCCTATGCATGGGCCTTTCCTCTGTCAGCGCAGCCCAAACGGCCCCCGCGACCAACAGCGGGTTCGCCAAAGGCACGAAGCTGGTGTCGCTTGGCGTGATAGCCGGTGGTGATGATGGGGGGACCGGTGCTGCGGCGCAGATGGAATGGGGCGTCGCATCGCTCGGCAAAGCCACTTTGTCGCTCGGCGCATTCGCTGGCATTCAGCGCAAAACCTCCCAGGTCCGTGCGCTGGAAGTCACGGCGAGCGCAGTGCCTGTGCTCGCGGTGGCCAACCTGCATTTCCCACTCGGAAATCAGCCGCGACTGGATCTGTACGGTGGAGCAAGTTTCGGCTTTGTGAGGGCATCGGCCGAATCAACCGAAAGCTCGTTGGGTTCAGTCAAGGAATCCGAGACCAGAGCGGCGGTTGGCATTCAGGTCGGTGGCCGATATAAAATCGCGTCGCGTTTGTCGCTTATGGGTCAGGTCGGGTTGGTCGACCTCCCATTGATTCAGGCCGGTGTTTCCATCCGGCTGTGATGAACGTGGGTCGTCGAAGCTGAAACCCCGCTGTTCCAGTCGTCGTAGGCCCACACTTCCTGAGTGTGTTCACCCAGTCGGCCGTTCTACTCCACCGTCTACCGCCTGTATCCGGCCGCCAGGCGACGGTCGAGGTCACTTTCACTTGGAGATTCGATGAAGAAGCTCTGGTTCACCGCCGCGCTTTCCGCGCTTGTTGCATTTGCCCCCAGCCAGTCCGAAGCGCAGCTCCCGAAGGGCTACACGGACATCGGTGTCGTTGCCGGTCTCGGCAACATCGGCGATGCCGGTATCGCCCCTGGTTTCCGTTTTGAGCGCATCATCAAGGACTTGCCCGACCTCGGCGGCGGCACGCTCGGCATTGGCGTTGGCGTGGGTTACTACTCCTGGAGCGATCGATTCCTCGGCTCGAGCTGGGATGTGTCCTACATGCCGATCGGCGCAACGGGCAACTACCACTTCAAGCTCTCCAACAAGAAGCTGGACGCGTTCCTTGGTCTGGGTCTCGGCTACCAGGTCATCAATTGCGACTACAGCGGTGCTGGTGGCTCGGTCGACCTCTGCGACAACAGCGCGGTGTACTTCATCGGCCGCGCCGGTGGCCGCTACTTCTTCAAGCCGAACATGTCGGCCTACGCTGACCTTGGTGCTGGCGATGCCACGATCAACGTTGGCGTGACGTTCAAGCTCAAGTAATACGTTTTACTGAAGTTGGTGACGCGCGGGGGAGGCCAGTGGCCGTCCCCGCGCGTACTTTTTCTGTTCACCATTTTCAGGAGAGGTACCCGTGCGACATGTCTCGATGCGCCGCGCCGTTGTGGCCGGCATCCTGTTGACCACGGTGGCAAGCAATACGGCTTGCTTCGGCAGCTTCCCGCTCACGCGTAAGTTTTACGCGTTCAACAAGGGCATCTCGTCCGACAAGTTTGTGCAGGAGCTGTTCTTCCTGGCGACCGCCGTGCTGGTACCCGTGTACGGCGTCGCGGCACTCATCGACGTCGTGATTCTGAACTCGATGGAGTTCTGGACAGGCGAACCGGCTCTGGCGTCTGGCCCTGAGACGAAGACCAAGACCCTTGTTCGCGGTGATGTCACGGTGAAGCAGACGATGACGCGTCTTGCATCGGGCGCGCGCACGATGGTCCTCGAGGAGACCGTTGCTGGTCAGTTCAGAAGCCGCACCATCATGCATCAAGCGGCTGGCGCCAAGGTCGTCACCGCTGAGACCGAATTTGCCGATGGCCGCAAGGAAACGCGGACACTTTCGGCTGATGAAGCTGGTGCATTGACCATTGCCACCGCAGGTCGCGCGCCGCGCACGCTGACCGCTTCAGAAGTTGATGCCGCCGCCGCCCGCGTCCAGCAGTTGCAGGCATCGGCGCTGGCCGCACGCTGATCTCATTTCTGAGTCGTAAATAACAAACGGGCGACATCGCATGATGTCGCCCGTTTGTGTTTTGCCTATTTCTGCATGACTGGCACGCGTTCAGCGAAACACGTAGCCAATGGTAAAGCGCGCTGTAGGCAACACACGCTGCAATCGATCCTGCGTGTCTTCCTTGGTGAAGAAGTAGCGCTTGGCACCACCTCCGAACGAGACGGCTGTGCGGCGTGTACGCCCCAGCAACCACTGATACTGGGCTTCCACTGAGAACGTGGGTGCTGTCACACGGCGCGCCTCTCGATCTCCGCATTCATCTGCATCGCAGTAGTAGACAGGACTGGTCGGTTTCGCAGACCCCACGCCTATCCCACCCGCGATACCAAAACCATCGAGCGCCTTGTCCTGCGGATAAAGCCGTAGTTTCACATCGAAGTTTGTGTAGTACTCATCATATCGGACATGCGAACCAGCAATGGCCAGACTGAGATTGTCCTGTAATCGACGTTCGTATTCTCCCTGGAAGTATCCAAACAGGGGAAGAAACGGATTGATGGCCAGGATGTGCGTGGATGATGAGCCCGCATCGCGCGTCTGCTGTGCAAGCGACTGCGCCTCTGCATGGGAAGGAAGAGTAGTGAGACCGAGCAACGTTGCCGTCAACACGATCTGTCGCTGATGACGAAGAAGTCTCGATAGCATGGAGATTTCGGTTCGAGAGGGAACGCTGGACCACATGACGAAGTATGCCGCAATACGACTGGTACGGAATCCCTCAAAAGTCGGGTTTCCACTTCTGATTCCCGTAACGGAGCGCACACATGTCTCTTACCCGTAAACCAATTCGTTTGATTCATATCGCCGCGATTACTGCACTCGCGGCGTTGACGGTCTCACCAGTGCACGCGCAGCGTTCGTCCTCCAATCCCATCGAGCTTGGTGCGGATGCAGCGTTCTCCCGCATCAGCTCTGACGGCGACTCCTTCACGCGGCTTGCAATTCCGTTGGAATTTTTCCGCGTGGGTTTCTTTGTCAGCGATCGCGTTTCCATCGAGCCATCGATGCGATTGACGTGGGGCAAGTTTGGAGACGGCGACGGCACTACTTCATACGATATCAACACCGGTCTGCTGATTCACACGCGGAAGGTGCGCAATGCACCGCAGCTGTTTTTCAAACCACTGGTTGGATTCACCGGTTACAACGCCAATGAATCCCGCAGCCAACCCTATTTCGGATTGGGCGGTGGTCTCAAGGTTCATGGCAACAATCGCATGGCATTTCGCACCGGGCTCGAATATCAGCGCGCGCTCGAGAGTGGTCCCTTGCCAGACCAGGATCGTTTCCATCTCTTGATCGGCCTCAGTTACTTCACACGCTGACCTGTGCAGTAACCAAAGCACAAACGCCCGGACGATGTCCGGGCGTTTGTGTTTTCACTCTGGGTCGAGGAATTAGAAGCGGATGCCAAACGTGATTGGAATCCAGTTCGAACTGCTGTTATCGCCGAAGACGTTCACAAACCGCGCTTCTGCAAATGTCGAGAAACCGGAGAGCTGGAAGTTGATTCCTGCACCGGCCTGAATGCCGACATCCGTGCTGCTTTCGTTCACCTCAACGACAGAACTCTCAAACTTGTACTTCGAGTTGAACATGCCAACGCCACCAAGCACATACGGCTTCACGGAGGATGTGCTGGAGGTGCCAAGATCGAACACGGCATTGGCCACGAAGCCGAGCGCGCTGACGCTCGCACCATCGACACCCTTGGCGTTCCACTTGTCGTAGCTCACGTCACCGCGCAGACGGAACGCCTTGAGCGCCGCCGGCTTGAGATACAGGTGACCGGTCACGTTGAACCCAGATTCTGCTCCCTCTCCCAAGTCACCCATGGGGAGTGAAAGACCGCCCGAGACACCAATACCGACCGTCTTTTCGGCAGCCTGCGCGGTGAGAGCAGCGGGTGCAGCAAGAGCTGCAACAAGGCCAAGGGCTCGCAGTGTACGCTTCATCGTGTACCTCCTGAGTGTTTGGGAATGCTGGGTCCTGCTCAGTTGCGGCTGACACGCCGCGAATGCGGGCGTTACCCCGCACACCACCTCTTTGTTACAACATCACCTATATACCGCGCTTATTCAGGTATAGCTGTGACGCCAACCACGAAATACTCGGTCTCACCGAAGCACGATGTGGGAACGCCGACATGTTGCTCGTAGTCCACAGCAACCCGACGTCCACTCAATGCTTCGATGGCATGTGCTACAGAATCGCTCCGAACGGAGAACGAAAAGCTGTCAGAGCGGAAACCCTGTGCAATATCCGTATAGAGCGTGCCTTCCCACGTTTTGCATAGCCATCCCTTACTGGAGATCTTCTGCACATAGCCTGCGCGCTTTCCGCTGGAATAGGAAATCGACAGCGCAGCATATGACCAGATCGTCATGCCGAGTGCGGGCAGGCCAATCAGGATGAGCAGTGTGACAGCAAGCCAATGACGGCGAAGGAATGACTTGCGGGGCGGTATCGGTGTGGCTTGCGGTCCTCGATCCGTCGGGATCGGGTCGGCGTCACTGCCCATTGCCGGTTCTTCAGGCACTTCGGGAGGGGGAACCATATGACTAGAACTTGGGGGACTCCACCGGGACGCGCTAGCTTACGGGAGTCACTCTTACCTGGAACTGTTCCCGTGTCACTTGCCGCTGCAGGCTTCGGCCATCGTCGTTCAACCGTTACCACGAAGGTCCGTGGCGTAGCCGTTGGCTCATCGGCCCCAGTCGTGGTGCAGTCCATGACCAACACCGATACGGCGGATGCAGCCGCAACGGCAGAGCAAGTCGCCGCCCTGTTCGAGGCCGGGTCGCAGAAGGTGCGCATCACGGTCAACAACGACGAAGCGGCGCAGGCAGTTCCGGAAATTCGCCAGCGGCTCGAGGATCGGGGTCTCGATGTTCCTCTGATCGGCGACTTTCACTACAACGGGCATCTGCTGCTCACGAAGCACCCCAAGGCCGCTGCGGCACTGGACAAGTATCGCATCAACCCCGGCAACGTCGGGACGCGGCATCGCGATACCAACTTTACGACCATCGTGCAGGCGGCCATCGATCACGGCAAGCCTGTCCGTATCGGCGTAAACTGGGGTTCGCTCGACCAGGATCTCCTCACGCAGATGATGGACGCCAACGCATCGGCCGCTACACCGCGCGATGCGAAAGACGTCTACATGGACGCCATGCTTGAAAGCGCGCTGCGTTCTGCTGCGTTGGCCGAAGAGGTGGGTTTACCGCACGATCACATCATCGTGAGTGCCAAGATTTCGGTGGTGCCCGATCTGGTGGAGTGCTATCGGCGTCTCGCGAAGCGCTGTGACTATCCATTGCACTTGGGTCTCACCGAAGCCGGCATGGGCAACAAGGGTGTGATCGCCTCCAGTGCCGCGCTCGCCATTCTGCTCAGCGAAGGCATCGGTGACACCATTCGTGTTTCATTGACCCCAAAGCCCGGTGGGGATCGCCGCGAAGAGGTCTACGTGGCGCAGCAGATCCTGCAGTCGCTTGGTTTGCGATCATTCGCACCGCAGGTCACCGCATGCCCGGGCTGCGGGCGCACGACGAGCACGTTCTTTCAGAAGATGGCCGAGGATATCCAAGGCTATCTCCGTGAGCAGATGCCCGTGTGGCGCGAATCGCGGCCTGGCGTTGTGGACATGAAGGTGGCCGTCATGGGGTGCGTGGTGAATGGGCCCGGTGAGTCCAAGCACGCCAATATCGGGATTTCATTGCCCGGTACATTCGAGGAACCCAAGGCGCCGGTCTATGTGGACGGCAAGTTGTTCACGACGCTCAAGGGTGAGGGTATCGTGCCGGAGTTTCTTGGGATTCTTGATGAGTACGTGACTAGGACGTACAGCGTAGGCTGACAGTCCGTTGAACTGCGCACGCAGAGGCGCAGAGAAACGCAGAGTCGCAGAGGTTCGCGAAGCAAAGAAAAGAAGAGGACCAGCTTCTCAATTGTCAGAAGCTGGTCCTCTGCGTCTCTATGACTCTCCGCGGCTCTGCGTGCGCAGTTAACGGTCTAGAGGCACAACAACTCAGCGCCCCGGCATCACATCAATACCGCCCGCCTGCTGCCCCACATCTACGCGCGCCACGGTCTTTCGTGCGGCGAGATCAATGATCTCCACCGTCCCCGGCTCACTGCCCACGCCCTCGACGGAGATGAACGCATAACGATCATCGTGGGTAATCGCGACACCGTGCACGACCCGGCGCTGCGTCGGCAGCGTAGCCAGCACCGCACCACTTTGGGTATCGATGAGTGATACACTCTGCCCACGCTTGTTCGTGGCGACGAGCGTCTGACCGTTTCGCGTCACGGCGAGATTGTACACGCCGTTCCCCGCGGGAATGCGCCGCCGCATGGCCCATGACGCCACATCGATCTCTACCAGATCACTCGTGCCATTGCAGGCCACCCAGATCGTTCGATCATCGGCGCTTGGCTGGGCCCACGTGGGTGAGCAGGTGGTGCTGCCAGCCGCCGGCTGCGCGAGTCCGTGCCCCATGTCATGCGCAGAAGCGGCCGCCGCTGCACCATGACCGGCATGAACCGCTGCGCGCGGAGCCGGCGCACCGGACATGCCATGCTCACTGCCCTTCGTGAGTACAAAATGGCGCGATACCTGCAGACCATCGAGATCGATCTCGACCAGCATGTCGTCCATCATGCACGCCGAGTAGTGGCGCGTGCTCGTGCGATTGATGCGTGAACCATGCGGCATCGTGCACGTGGGAATGCGCGCGATCTCCTGCAGACTGTCGGTGCGCACGATGCTCACATCGCTGGGCACCATGTCACCGTGCAGGTTGAAATTCACCACCACCACCAACTTGCCGTCGGGACTCACCTGCGCCGTGGCAGGAAAGTTGCCCAGCATCACCTGGCTATCGTACGTGTTGGTGCGCGCATCAAATCGCCACAGCACACCATAGGGCGTACCATGGGCCGTGGTCACATAGTACCAACGGCCCGCCGGATCGATTGCCACACCATGCGGCCCATCGGGATCGGCCAGCATCACTCCGACTTCGTGCTGACTCGCCACGCGCGCACCCTGCGGACCAAACTCCACCACCGCAACACGATCGACTGACTCACTTGCCACGAGCGCCGTGTATGTCGTGGTCGGCAGCGCCGGTGCAGGCGCCGATGCGGGCGCACTCGTCTGCGCATGCAGTGCACCACTCAGACCAAGAATGCCGAGTGCACCGAGTGCTGCCGCCGACCACGTCATGCGGGACATCACGGAACGATGACCGCCTTCTTGGGCTCGGGCTTGGGATCCATGCGCACAATCCACAACCCGTTGTACATGTCGTTCACGTACGCCAACCCATTGCGTACCACCACACCCCAGGTCATGGCGGCGTTCTTCACGTAGCCGTTCATGTCCGCCGTGTGCACATGCACCATTTCGCGCTGCTGCGCGCGCAGATCGCCACGCAACTCACCGCTGATGTCGAACGCGCGGAAACCGGCGTTGTACGCGCCCATGTACAGCGTGTCACCGGCCACCCACACATTGTGCACGCCGCCGAACTCGGGCTCATAGAACGCCACACTCTTCGGCTTGGCGATGTCCGACACGTCAATCACCTGCAAACGACCGTAGGCACGACCAGCCGACGCATCCTTGGCGCCCTTCACACCCGCCGCAGGAAACACTTCGTCGGCAATGAAGACGTAGTTCTTGTGCCGCCACGCCGTGTGCGTACCACGAATGAACCCAGGACCACCTGACGCTTCGACCTGACGATACATGTCGTTCAGATCGTACTTGTACTGGCTCACCACCTGCGGATTGCTCGGCGAACCGCCCTTCGCGCCATTGCCGATGTCGAGAATGACGAGACCGTCGTTCCAGTAGCTCAGATACGCCAGACCATCCTGCACATCGATGTCATGCAGCGAACGACCGGCATCGGGGCGCGGCGTCTTCCACACGGCGGCGGTCTTCGGATTGCACGGGTCGTTCCAATCGATGATGTGAATGGCACCCGTGCCATCATTCGTGAGATAGATGTGCGTGCCGAACTTGTCCTGCTTGTACACGTACGTGCTATGCACGCCGCCCGTCAGTCCTTCGGTAAAGTCGGCGCACTTCTTGGGGTGCAGCGGATCCTCGAGCGACGCTATCACGATGCCGTTCTTGCGATCACTTGCTCCTTCGCGTGTGAACACGAGGTGCTTGCCATCGGGCGACGTCATGATGTCATTCACACGACGTGTATTCTCGACGATGCTGTCCGTCACGACCGGATTGGCCTTGTCGGTGATATCGATCGTGAACATGCGATCGCCACCGGAACCGGTGCCCAGGTACGCGATCTCGCGCGTCGGATGCAGCCACACTTCTTCGGTCGTGAAACCGGTGCGCGGCAAACGACCCACCACCGTGGCCGGACGACGCACATCGCGCGGCGAAAGACGAATGATGGTCTGCGCGCTCTGCGTGCCGAGCGTGGCGGTCACGACATACGTGCCACCTTCGTACCCAGTGAACGCACCATCGCGATCAATCACACCCTGACCGGGGCTGAAACTCCAACTTGGCGTCACACCGGTGATCGCCTTGCCGGCTGCATCACGCGCATTCACAGTGAAGCGGATCACGTCACCCGTGCGTGCATCCTTGGCGCTGGGCATAATGCTGAAGGCACCAACGCGAGCGGCCACCACCTGCACTGGATGCGACAGCACCGCACGATCGGCGCGCGCTGTGAGCACCGCACGACCAACGGTCTTGGCTTCAAGCAGGCCATCGGCGTTAACGACAGCAACGGCCGGGTTGCTGCTGGTCCACGTGACACGATCGACGCGCGCATCACCAGCGGCGCTGAACACCTGAGGCGCGAGCGCGATGCGCTGTCCACCAACCAATCGAGTTGGTGCATTGTCGAGTGTGATCGACGCCGCCGGCCCCGGCACCATGCGCACTTCGACGCGCTGCGTGATGTTCGGCTGCCCCGGAACCTGCGCCAATACTGTAACCGGCAGCGTACCGGTCGATCCTGACGAGATCAGACCATCCGGCGATACACCACCCTCGAATCGGCCGCCGGCAGCAACGAACCGCACCTGCGCATTCGCGATCGGCTGGCCATCCGCACCAACCACCCGTGCGCGCAAACGCAGTGTATCCTGGGCAATGACGACGGGATCTGCGGGGCTCACTTCAAGACGAGCCCCCGAGGCGGGCGGTTGGGCCTGCAGCATCGTGGCGGACAGCAGCATCAACAGCATCGGGGTTCTCCTCATTGGGTGTGTTGCAAAGTTGCGGTAGTGCGATACGACTGACGATTGCTCGAGGGACAGTTGGCTCAACTGCGCACGCAGAGGCGCAGAGAGCCGCGGAGTCGCAGAGGTTTCGTGCTCAGGCCAGGATGAACTACAAAGAATAAAGAATTTCGAATCTTGTTTCTGCGCAGGCATGCACCGAAGCACATCTCTGCGACTCTGCAGTCCTCCGCGGCTCTGCGTGCGCAGTTAACGGTCTAGCCGCACCAACAAATCACGCCTGTTCAAGCCCCGCCGCCGCCGCTTCAAGCTCATCCACGATGGGCGCCGTGAACCCAAGCTCCCGCAAACGCACGACGACGCGCCGATACCAGCGCACCGTGCCTTCGCGTCCGGCAGAGAAGCGTCCCCACACGGTTTCCGGAAACGCCGTGCGGCGAAGATCGGACAGAATCGAATTCGCGTTGTGCACCTTGTCAGCCGCACACACCCACAGCGCGTCGGTGTCCGCCAGCGCGAGTCGATCGAGATAGTCCGCCTTGCGATCATCTGACGACAACTCGATGCCATCATCGTCGGTCTTGCGCTGCGTCACCGCCAGTACGGAAGCCAGCACCGAGGCGCCAAACTTTCGACCGATGCGCTCTTCGAGCATATCGCGTGTCATGCCATCGCGAACACAGTCCTCGACGACATCGTGCAACACACCGGCCACGACCGCGTCTTCACTGCACCCGTAGCGGGTGAGGATGATCGCCACGTTAGCGGGATGCGTGAGATATGGCAGGCGCGTGCCTTTGCGAACCTGCTGATCGTGATGCTTCGCGGCGAACGCGAACGCATGGTTGATCCGATCGGAGTACCCGGTCATGGATCCTGTCGTCTGGGCAGGGGTGCGGGAGCGTATCGCGGCCTGCGCAGTGGCGAAGGCGTGACGACACGTCCGGAACGTGTGTCGAACTTACGCCGCGCGCGCGAACCAGGCCACCAGCTGCTCGAGGCCTGCAACATCCGCGTCACCGAAGGCGTTGCGCACGGGTGAATCGATATCGAGCACGGCGATGAGCTCCCCATGCACGTTGGTCACCGGAACAACGATCTCGCTGGCGGATCGGGCATCGCAGGCAATATGCCCCGGGAATGCATGCACATCGGGCACCACCACGGTCCGCCGTTCAGCGGCTGATGTACCACAAACGCCGCGACCAAAGGCGATATCCTGACAGCCAAGTGATCCCTGATAGGGCCCCACACGCAGCAACCGGCCGGGCTCCACCACCCGATAGAACCCTGTCCACAAATGACCGAAGGCGTGATGCAGCAACGCGCTTGTCGTCGCCATTCCGGCAATCACATCCGTGCTGCCTTCCAGCACGAGTGACTGCATCTCGAGCAATCGAGCGTAGGCTTCGTCCCGCGGAACATCACGAAGATCGGGAATGACGGGTTCCATGACGGCGATTGAGAAAGCGACGAGAGATCGGAAGTGATCAGCGAAGAGGTCCGATGAGAACCAGCACGCGATAGTCCAGCAACGCGAGCACCACACCTTGAATGACGATAGCGAGACCCGCGCCCACGACACCAAGGCGCCGCCCCAATCGCCAACCGGTAATCATCATGGTGGCGCCAACGGCAGCGTACCCGATGTCCAGCCCCGTATTCAGCCAGAGCATGTTCACGAGCTTCTGCACGCCGGCGAAGTCGCGATAGGCCAGTCCACGAGAGGCCCACAGCGCGAGAGCGCCGCAGATTGCGCCCCACGCCGCCGTCTGGATGGCAAAATGTCGCGCCATCGGAGCATCGAGTCGCCGCACGGCAAGAATTGCCAATACGGCCGTTCCACCCACGATGCACAGCACCGCCCACGCCCCCAGGCGCAGCAGGTGCCCCTGCTCCAATGACATCAGCGTATCAGCCCACATGCAGCGGAGACTAGCCGAAGGACCGTCAGGCGACCAGCGGCGTAGTGCCACCGACACAATACCGTTCGCTATGCCGACGCCAATGGCGTGGCACCGGTCCACAGCACGACCGCGCGAACACGTCGGCCATTGGAATGCAGCGAGGCCATCGTGCTTCGTATCCACGGCAACGGCGTGGACGCCAATCGTACACACAGCACCACATCGGAAACGGTGGGGACCGTACGCGGCTCCACCTGATCGGCGATGATGACCACGAAGTCATAGCCGCCGAGTCGTCGACGTAAGGGTTCGGCAACTGACGACAGTCTCGCGCCGCGATCAGGCCACAACAGATCCACTGCCTGGTCTCGTCCTACACGGAGCGCGCGCGTGCCTTCCCATTGATGGTCATGCACCGAGTCGACCCCCGCCGGTGGTTCCGCCGTTGCGAGTAGCCCGTGTGCCAACCACGGCTCGAGCGTGCGGCCACGGCGCGTACCATCCACGAGAACCGTGGCACGACTCTCCCGGGCGGCTACCGAGGCCAACTGCACACCCGCATGGGCAACGAGTGAAGCCTCAGGCGCCAGCAACTGCACCTGCGAAACGACATCTCCGATGTTCGACAGCGTCAGATGCAACAACGGCCACGCTTCGAGTCGAGTGGTTTCCGCTTCCAGCACACGCACGCCAACCAGTGCGGAGAGCTCGGCAGCATCAGCAACTGTCGGGCGACGCATTTCCCGCCACAACGCGACCACGAATCCAACAGCCAGTCCCATGATGGCCGCCGCACCAAGCATCGCCCACGGCGGCAACACCAGCGCATGACTGCGACGCAGCGATTCGCGCGCGTCATGCAACGAATCATTGGTCTGCCTCACCGCACGCAATGTGGAATCGGCTGTCGCAGCAGCCCGCGATGCCCGGCGTACCTCCTCACGCAACACGCTATCGACGGCTGTTGGTATGGCGAGTGAAGCGGACGCAGCAAGGATGGCCGGCCGCAGTGAATCCGCGTGAGCGACCAGCTGTTGTCCGAGCGTCGTCAGATCGCGCGTCAGTGTGGCATAGCGTGCATCCGGACCACTGAGCGCCACACTCGCTTCGCGCGCCACATGCACACGTTCAATCGCGTCACGCAGTGCCTGAGTGCGCGCATCGTTCTGCAACGCAGGTGCGGCGGCCAATGCCCGATAACTTTCTATCAGTGGCGCCGCGCGTGCACGGGCAATCAGCAATCCCAACGCGTCCCGCGCCACCGCGTCCTGTGCCAACGAATCCAGCATGGCGGATGCGCGCCGCTCTGTGCGCATGGCATTCGCCATGGTGCGCTGCCACACGACCGTATCGCGATCCGGCGGGACCGCACGCAGCGCCGCCGTGAGGACCTGATCCACGCGCCGCGGAATGAGCACGAACAGAATGAGCGCGGCGATCATGACCAGACTGCCAACTGCCGCGATCAACAAACCACGACGAGCAGCATTGCGGGTGCGGCCCCGTAACCAGGTGGCGCGCGAAGGCGCGCGATCCGCTCGCGTCATGTGCGAATACTAGCAGACAAGCGTCATTGGGCGGTGAAATGCAAAACGGGGACTGGCGATTTATCGCCAGCCCCCGCAGTCCTGCAGAACTCCGTTCGGCTTACTGAACGGTGATCTTGCCCTTCATGTTCATCGCAAGGTGCGGCGTGCAGAAGTAGTCATACACACCAGCCGGGACGTTGGCGAACGACACCGTGTACTCTTCGTTGGCGTTCAGCATCATCTTGCCCGTCAGCTCACCCGCCTGCTCCGGCATGTTGGCGATGAGGGCCGACTTGGCTTCCGGCGACAGCGTGGCGGGATCAAACGCCACGTTGTGCGGGCCGCCGCTCACGAACACGAACTTGATGCCGTCGCCGGCCTTGATCGTGAGGTCAGCCGGCTCGAAGCGGTAACCCTGACCATCGCCCACCATGTTGATCGTGTGCGTGGTGCCCGTGATCGGGGCCATCGCACCAGCCGGCGCCGCCGCAGCGGGCGCAGCCGAATCAGCCGCAGGCGCAGCCGCCGTATCCGTCGCCGCCTTGTCGCCACCACCACACGCGCCGAGCAGGATCGCCGCGCCCGTCACAACCGCAAAGCCGAGAAACCGCATGTCGAGAGGCCTCCAGAGCCTATTCGAGAGTTCTTTCTACAGGATTGTCCTGTGCTCGCAGGGCCCTGCGAGCCTTGTGAAGTTATTCACAAGCTGGCCACAATCCAAGTCCCCCTCCCCAATCCCCTTGACGACCTTACGGTCGAGCACTACCGTCCCAAGACTATGCGCCGTTTCTGCTCCGCCCACCATCATACGCATCATGGCCACGGCCCGACGGGTCGGGGCGCCTTGTGCGTTATGGGGTAAGAAACAGCGGCATTCCGATCCCCGGAACACAAGCGACCTCAGGCCCGTCCCTTCGGACGGGCCTTTTTTGTTTTGCCCGACCGATTTCCCCGCTCCAGCTCCCGTACCCGGTCCCATGCTCCGCATCGCACTGCCCAACAAAGGGCGTCTCAGCGAAGACACCCGCGAACTGTTCAACGACGCCGGTCTCGAAGTCCGGTCGTCCGGCGAACGCGCCCTCACTGCCTCACTGGGCGGTGAGTTCGAGGCGATTTTTGTTCGCGCCCAGGACATCCCCGAATTTGTGGCCGACGGCGCCGCGGATGTCGGCGTGACGGGATGGGATCTGGTGAACGAGTCCGGACGGGAGCTCACCTCGCACCTCGATCTCGGGTTTGGCCGCTGCCGGCTGGTCGTAGCCGCCCGCGAGGACTCGGGCGTTCGGTCGGTGGAGGACATTGGGCAGGACGGTGCACCGGTACGGGTAGCCACGGTGTTCCCCAACATCGCCCGGCGCTTTTTTGCCGAACGGGGTCGTCCGGTCGACATCGTGCCGGTGTCGGGTGCGGCTGAGATCGCCCCGCACCTGGGCATCGCCGACATCGTGGTCGACCTCACCTCCACCGGCTCCACGCTTCGGGTGAATGGCCTCCGCGAAATCGACACGGTGCTGCGCTCGAGCGCCCACCTCATCACGGCGGTCGATGGACCACGCCGCGGGACTGCCAGTGAAGCCGAAGAGCGACTTCGTGCGCTTGAAGAACTGGCCACCGCGCTGGGTTCGGTCATTCGTGCGCGCGGTCAGCGCTACCTCATGGCCAATGTGCCGCGCGATGTGTTGCCGCAGGTGCGCGGTGTGCTACCCGGGCTCAATGGTCCGACCGTGATCGACATCGCCAATCACGGCAAGTATGTAGCCGTACACGCGGTTGTGAGCGCCGACACGATTTATCGCACCATTGCGCAACTGCGAGGCTTGGGCGCCGAAGGCATTCTCGTCACGCGCATCGAACGCCTGGTGCCGTGATCTCATGACACGAGTCACTACTCCGGTTGAGCTTCGCGCCGTTGGGCCGTTGTCTTCCCTGGACGCGGAGACGCGCCGCGTCCTGATGGATCGCGCGAGCAGCACCAACGCTGACGTGCGTGCCCGGACGCGCGACATGATCGAACAAGTGCGCGCGCGCGGCGATGATGCGTTGCGCGAATTTGCCCTGGCGTTCGATGGCGTTGCCTTGCCCGCATTCGAAGTGCCTCGCGCTCTGTGGGATGCGGCACTTGATGCGCTCGACACGTCGTTGCGCACCGCACTCGAACGTGCTGCGCGAAACATTGCGTCGGTCCATGAAGCATTGCGCCCCACAGAAATCGTGTCCACTCCGGAGCCGGGTATCACGGTGGGTCGCCGTCCCGACCCACTGCAACGCGTCGGCATATATGCTCCCGGCGGACGTGCCGCCTACCCGAGTTCATTGCTCATGGGTGCCATTCCCGCGCGCGTGGCTGGTGTTCGCGAAGTGATTGTGTGCACACCGCCGGGGAAGGATGGACTGCCATCGCCCGTGGTGTTGGCAGCAGCGGCACTCGCCAACGTCGATCGTGTGTTTGCCATCGGCGGTGCGGGAGCTGTGGCGGCCATGGCACTTGGGACGACATCCGTTCCCCGTGTCGATCGCATCGTGGGACCGGGCAATGCGTATGTGGCGGAGGCCAAGCTGCAGTTGGTGAACAGCGTGGCCATCGACGCGCCTGCTGGTCCGAGTGAACTACTGGTGCTGGCTGACACGAGTACGATGGCGAACGCCGACGCCAACGTAATTGCGCGGGAGATGACCGCGCAGGCTGAACACGATCCGGATGCGGCGGTGCTGGCCGTGTTGTTCGGCAGCAGTGATGAAGCGCGGGCGCTCTCCGAGCGTATTCGACTCGCACTGGACGTGGAAGTCTCATCGACACCACGCGGCGAAATTGTGCGACAGTCACTTGCCGCACGTGGCGCCATTGTCTGGTGTGCGACACGTGAAGAAGCCGTTGCGTTGGCCAACGAATGGGCGGCAGAACATCTGCTGCTTCTGGTTGGAGACACCGAACGCCAGGGCACGCTGGCCACACTGCGTAACGCGGGCACAGTGTTTGTCGGTGCGTCGAGCTCGGTGGCCTTCGGCGACTACATGACGGGTGCCAATCATGTACTGCCTACCGCGGGTGCAGGGCGCAGCTATTCGGGCCTGTCCACACTCGATTTCGTGCGATGGACGACGTGGCAGGAAGTCTCGCCGTCTGCCGCTGACCGCTTGTCGGCAGATGTGGGGCGATTTGCAGACTCTGAAAGTTTGCCGGCCCACGCCGCGGCGGCGCGGGCGTGGAGTGGCGCATCCGGCAGCATGAAGGATTCGGTCAAAACGGAAAGCCGCACATCCTTCGCGCGTCGTCTGTATGACGCGGTGCCACTCTATGATCCCAAGAGATCCCCCGTTGCACTCGACCTGACCGACAACACCAATCTCTGGGGCCTGCCACCGGAAGCGGAACGTACACTGCGCGAGTCGCCTGCTGCGCGCGTCACGCGATACCCCTCGCTGTATGCCGCGGAACTCAAGGAGGAGTTGGCGCGCTTTGTCGGCACCACAGCCGATCGCATCGTAACCGGTTGTGGTTCGGACGACATTCTCGACAGCGCCATGCGGGCATTCGGGGAGCCGGGCAGTGTCGTGGCCTCGAGCGAACCGTCATTTGCCATGATCCCGATCTTTGCGCAGATGAATGGGCTGCGTTACGTGGGAGTCACCGAGCTCGCGGATCATCAACCGGATGTCGACGCGCTGCTGGCCGCCAATCCGCGCATTCTGTATCTGTGCACACCCAACAATCCCACCGGCGCTTTGGTTGCCCGCGAAACGATTGAGCGTGTGATTCGCGAAGCGCCGGGTGTGGTATTCCTCGACGAGGCCTACGCCGAGTTTGCCGGAGTGTCGGCGGTGGATCTCGCCAATCGGGTCGACAATCTGCTGGTCATTCGCACCATGTCCAAGGCGTTCGGATTGGCGGGCCTTCGCGTGGGCTATGGCATTGGGTCGCCAGCGCTCGTGCGCGACGTGGAGAAGTCACGCGGACCGTACAAGTTGAATGCCATGGCCGAACAGGTGGCACTGTCCGCGCTTCGCGAAGACCGTGTCTGGGTGGACGAACACGTGGCACTCGCCGTAGCCAATCGCGAACGCCTCGCCGTCGCGATGCGTGAGCGTGGATTTGCACCACTCGCTTCGTCGGCCAACTACCTCTGTGTTCCCGTGCCTAATGCGGTGGATATCGGTCAGGCGCTGCGCGCACGTGGCGTGGCCGCACGGCCATTTCCGGCGTTGCCGCACATTGGCGATGCGCTGCGTATCAGCGTGGGACCATGGGAATTGCTCGAGCAGTTCCTGACAGCCTTTGATTCGGCCATTGATTCGGTGGTCGCAGAGTCTACGGCGAGGCAGTCATGAGCAGCTCGATCACGCGTGAAGAACCGGTGCAGGTCGCATTGTTCGACTACGGCGCCGGCAATCTCCATTCACTTATCAAGGCGCTCGAAGCTGGTGGCGCGGTGGTTCGTGTGGAAACCGATGCGGCTCGTGCTGTGCAAGACACGCAGGCCGTCGTGCTGCCCGGTGTTGGAGCATTCGCACCAGCGGCCGAACGACTGGCCGGTGGACGCATCGCCATGCGCGACGCGCTGCTGAATGGTCTCCCGGCACTTGGTATCTGCCTCGGGATGCAGTTGCTGTTTGATGCCAGCGACGAAGGCGAAGGCGATGGCCTGGGCATCGTACCGGGCCGCGTGCAGCGACTCGAGGCTGTTCGTGTTCCGCAGATCGGATGGAATGCGTTGGATGACGTGCAGGAACCACTCCTTCACGAGGCAGATCTGCGTACGGCCTACTACGCCAACAGCTACGTGTGCCGTCCAACGATTGAGGCCATGTCATCCGTATCGGCATGGAGCACACATGAGGGGGATCGCTTCCCCGCCAGTGTGCGACGTGGCAATGTCATCGGCACACAGTTCCATCCTGAAAAGTCCAGCACTCCCGGCGTGAACTTCGTGCGCGCCTTTCTTCAGTTCGCTGCAGCGCAGCGGAGAGCCTCATGATCGCGATACCTGCCGTGGATCTGCGCGGTGGTCACTGTGTGCAGTTGGTGGGTGGTGACTACGACGCAGAGCGCGTGCGCCTCGAAGACCCACTCGGTGTCGCGCGCGAATGGGCACGCACCGGTTTCCCGCGCCTGCATGTGGTCGATCTCGACGCGGCCACTGGTCGCGGCAACAACCACGAGGTTATTCGCGATCTGCTGCGCGACGCCCAGGTGCCCGTGCAAGTGGGTGGTGGTGTACGCGATGAAAGCCGCATCGAACGGTTGCTCGACGATGGTGCTACCTACGTCGTGGTGGGCACACGTGCCGTTGAGGACGAGTCATGGCGCGAGGAAATGGCGTCGCAGTTTCCCGGTCAGCTCATCATTGCAGCCGATGTGCGGGAGCGTCGTGTGGTCACCAAGGGTTGGGCGGAGACATCACGCGTCGATGTGCTGGACTTTGTGGAAGAACTCAACAACCTGCCGTTGGCCGGTGTGCTGGTTACTGCCGTGCATCTGGAGGGACAGATGCAGGGCACCGATTTGCCGCTCATGGACGATGTGGCGGCAGCCAGTCGTTGGCCGGTGCTGGCATCCGGTGGCGTGACTTCGTTGGACGACATGCGTGCCCTCGAACACCGCGGACTCGCGGGGGCGGTACTGGGCATGGCGCTTTACACAGGCGTGATTGATGCACGCCGTCTCGCAGAGGAGTTTGGCGCATGAGTACCGGTACTGTCGTGGTTCGCGAGAGCAACGAAACACAAATCCGCATCGGTCTTGCGGAGCCAAACGTGGAAGCTTCCATCGCCACCACCGAGCCATTCCTGGATCACATGCTGGTCGCCCTGTCGCGGTACAGTGGTGTGCCATTCAACATTCAGGCGCGTGGCGATCTGCGTCATCACCTCATCGAGGATGTTGCCATCGCACTTGGTCAGGCGTTTGCGGCGCACATTCCCGCCACATGCGCCCGCTATGGTGAGCGCACAGTGCCCATGGATGACGCCCTCGTACAAGTCGTGGTGGATATGGGTGGACGCCCGTACTATCGCGGACCGCTGCCGGCCAAGCTGTACGATCACTTCTTCCGATCGTTTGCAGACAATGCGCGTGCCACCATACACGTACGGGTGCTGCGCGGAACGGATCGGCACCACATCATCGAAGCGGCGTTCAAGGCACTGGGCTTTGCCTTGCGTGAGGCGCTCGTGGAAACAGGTGCCGTGTTCAGCACGAAGGGTGCCGTGAAACTCGACATCACCGGCGGCGCACGCTGATGTTGACGCGTCGTGTCATCGTGTGCCTGGATGTGAAAGGCGGGCGAGTGGTGAAGGGCGTGAACTTCGTTGGCCTGCGTGATGTAGGTGACCCCGTGGCGCTGGCAACTCGCTATGAATTGGAGGGCGCCGACGAAATCACTTTTCTCGATATCTCGGCCAGCAGCGAAGAGCGCGCGACGCTGCTGGATGTCGCGCGTCGCACGGCCGAACGTCTGTTCATTCCGCTCACCATTGGTGGGGGCGTGCGTACGGCCGAAGATGTGGCTCGTGCGCTGCGCGCTGGCGCAGACAAGGTGTCACTCAACTCGGCGGCGGTTTCTGATCCTTCGGTGCTTACAGCAGCGGCTGATCGATTTGGCGCACAATGCGTGGTTGCCAGCATCGATGCCAAGAAGAACGCCGCCGGCGTATACAAGGTGTGGGTGAAAGGCGGACGCGAAGAAACGCCGCTCGAAGCCGTGGCGTGGGCGCAGGAATGCGTGGAGCGGGGTGCCGGTGAAATTCTGCTCACCAGTATTGATCGTGATGGTGCTCGCACGGGATACGATCTGGAAATCACACGAGCCGTGGCGAGTGCCGTGAACGTGCCGGTGATTGCTTCAGGAGGTGCGGGAACAGCGCAGCATTTAGTAGACGCGGTTCAGCAGGCGCACGCAGATGCGGTGCTGGTAGCGGGCATCCTGCACGATGGCTTGACCACCGTGCAGCAACTCAAACGTGTAATGCGCGATGCCGGTCTCGTCGTGCGCGACTCATCGACTCTTGGAGCAGCGGCATGACCGATACACCTGAACAGCTCATGCAGGCAGCGGCTGATGTTGCCCGCTTTGCCTCGTCGGTCGCCATGCGTTGGTATCGATCCGATTTTGCCGTGGAAGCCAAAGGCGATGGATCTCCCGTCACGATTGCTGATCGTGAAGCTGAACGCCAGGCGCGTGAATGGCTTGAAGCGCGCTTCCCCGCGTATGGTCTGGTCGGAGAAGAATTCGACACCGTGCGTCCGGACGCCAAACGTCGTTGGATTCTCGATCCTATCGATGGCACCAAGGCCTTTGTGCGTGGTGTGCCGCTGTGGGGCACACTGGTGGCCTGCTGTGAAGGTGATACGGTGTTGGCTGGCGCGGCGTGTTATCCCGTCGTGGATGAGATCATCGCCGCAGCGCCTGGTGAAGGCTGCTGGTCCAACGGATCGCGGGCGCGTGTCTCGAACGTTTCTACGCTGGACCAAGCTACCGCGCTGATCACCGACGAACGATTTCCTCAGCATCCGGAACGCCGCGTCGCGTGGCGCGATTTATCTGCACAGTGTGGCGTGAGTCGCACGTGGGGCGACTGCTATGGCTATCTGCTGGTGGCCACCGGACGCGCTGAGATCATGGCGGATGACATCATGAACCCGTGGGACTCGGCAGCGGTACATCCCATCATCACGGAAGCCGGCGGTGTGTTTACCGACTGGCGTGGTGTGAATACCGCGTTTGGTGGTGATGTAATTGTCACCAATGGCGCGCTCGATGGCGTTGTACGTCGTATGCTGCTTGATACTGCACCGGCATCTACATGAGTGAAACGCTTGATCTCGACACACTCGACTTCACCAAAGGCAATGGCCTGGTGACGGTCGTGACGCAGGATGCGCACAGCGGTGTGGTGCTGATGGTGGCACACGCGGACCGCGAGGCATTGGAGCACACGCTGCGTACTGGCGAGATGCACTATCGCTCGCGCAGTCGCGGCCTGTGGCATAAGGGTGGCACGAGCGGGAATGTGCAGCGTGTCGTGTCACTCACCGCCGACTGCGATGCCGATGCCGTGTTGGCGCGGGTTGTGCCCGCGGGGCCGGCGTGTCACAACGGCACTACATCCTGCTTTCGCGATGATGCACTGAGTGCTGACGTGTTCAGCGCTCTGGATCGAACAATCGCGGCACGACAAGCGTCCGCACCTGACGATGCCAGGCCGAGCTACACACAGAAGCTGTTGGCCGATCGCAATCTTCGGCTCAAGAAGCTTGGTGAGGAGGCAGTTGAGCTGGCCACGGCGTGTGTCGATGGTGATCGCGCGCGCGCAGCTGAAGAAACAGCGGATCTTCTGTATCACGCGCTGGTTGCTCTGCGCGCGGTTGGTGGATCGCTTGATGATGTGCGGGCGGTGCTGGCGGGGAGAGCGAAGTAGCAGGCAACGACGCAGGAAGCGATTCCCGCACAAAGACGAGCTGCCATTGCTCGGCCATCGCGCCGGCGAATGCACCAGTCAGCCCACAGACCACGGCCCCGAGGACTCCGCCGATAAGTCCCCCGCGCGGCGCGGCCGCGTACGAATCCGCCAGAGCACTCAGCAACAGGGCACCGGTGAATGCTCCAATTCCGCCACAAAAAACGGCGACTGTTCCTCCGAGAGCCTTCGCCTTGTTTCCCCGGTACACCCACACCGAATCCACCGAGGCCAGCTCGATGACTTGAACGCCCGTTTGTGTTCGTACGCTGAGAAAGGCGGAGTCTACACTGGCGAGTTCCCCTTTGAGCGGATTCCGACCGCGACGCACCACCCGAACCTTTCGCTGCTCTCTTGTGAGTCGGACGTGCAGCGCGAACGACATGCTGTCGACAGGCAGAGGTACTTGCAGCGAGTCCTGCGCCTCGGCGGTCCGCGCAAACAGCGCCACGCAAGCAATGAGAACAGTCCTAATCGCCATACGTCATGCGCTGGGTACCGCGCCAAAAACTCCGAGGTTCAAGACACACCGGATCTCGAACAGCCCCTGCCTCCACACACACCATGTGGCGCTCGTCGCCCGGTGCAAAGTCTGTCTTTGATGCCGTGCCTTCGGCGCCGGGATTCCATACGACCGCATCGGCAAAGCCACTCTTTGCGATGCGGAGGAATCGGCCACCATCGTGTAACTCCAGAACATCCGGCGCATCGTAGTACACCCGATCCACATTGCCCGGGAACCGTACTTCGGACGCCTGCTCCACAAACTCGTGGCCACCGCGCAGCGCATCGCGATACGTGCATCCATCAAGCCCGACAACGAGTGCGACTGCTGAATCGGAGACACGGAAGTACGGATGCAAGGCAGCGGTAAATGAGAAAGCATCAGTTCCGGTGTTCTCCACCTCGAGCGTGATCGACAACTCCGCCGCCTGCACCGACACCAGCAGACGCGCCGCGAAGTCATGCGGCCACGCCGCCATGCGCTCGCGCAGCTCGTGCGACATGTCGCTCGGCGTGAGCTCGAACACCACACGCCCCTGATCGGGCACGGAAGACTTGAGCAATCGCCACCGACAGTTCCGCGCAAATCCATGCTGCGGCAACGCGCCAAATGGCCCGAACTGCGGAAAGCAGACGGGCACTCCACCACGGATGCTCACACCCGGCCCATATAGCGCCCGCTCGCTCACGAACAATTGCTCTTCACCACCGACCGGTATCCACGACGCCACCTGCGCACCATCCAGGTACACACGCGCAAACGCGCCGTCGGGAGCAAGTAGCTCCACAAACGGCGCGTCTGTTTTTTGCGTGACTGCAGCCGCGACGTCAGTCACTCGCGCTCACTTGGCAGTTACTCGTTCGAGCGTACGATACAAAAATTCCGTTGCCCATCCGATTGCCTGCACCGGCGTTCGCTCGTTGTCGCCATGCATGCGCAGCTCGTCTTCCATGGGCAGCGGCAACGGCAGAATGCCATACGTGGGGATACCCTTGGCGCGTAGCGCCGCACCATCGGTGGCACCCGTGCTCATGAACGGAATAACAGTGGTACTGGGCACCATGGCCAACGCCGAACTCTCCATGGCCTGATATAACGCCGTAGTCACCGGCGACACTGGAGGCGAAGTCCGAGGCTGGCCGCTCAGTGTAAACGTGACCTGCTTTTCGGCGCCCACGCGGTTGAACGCTTCCACAATGCCGCGCACATCATCGTTGGGCAGCACACGCACATTGAAAGTGGCCGAGGCATCGCTGGGAATCACGTTGCTCCGAATGCCACCCTGCATGAGTGTGAGCGACTGACCGGTGCGCAATACCGCGTTGTGCAGCGGCTCCTTCGACAGCACAGCGGCGGCCGCATCGATCTGCGCCGGCGTGGCATTGGCAGCGGTAAGACGCTGCATGGCCGACTTGAGTACCGGATCCTTCTCGATACGGGCGAGTCGGGAGAAATAGAGGCGGGTAGTCTCGTTGAGCTTGACCGGTGCTTTCCACGCATGTACCCGCTGCACTGCGCGCGCGAGCGCTGCCAGCACATTGTCGGGCAGAGGCACCGAAGCGTGCCCGCTGGGTCCCGTCGCTCTCGCGACCACGCTGTACGACACCTTTTCCGTAGTCTGAATGTTTACCGACTTCACGAAACCATCCGACACCCGGATGCGTCCGCCCTCATTGAGCGCGAACTCGGCGTCTTCGATCAACCGCCAATGCTGCGTGACCATGTGTTCGACGCCGATACCTGGCCCACCTTCCTCGGCGGCCGTCGCCATGAAGATCACATCGCGATCGAGCTGATCCCGACGTGTGGCGAGTTGCTGCATGGCGGCCAGCGCCGTGGCCAACATGCCCTTGTCGTCGATCGCGCCGCGGCCATACAGATATTCAACGCTCCCTTCCTTCACGACCGTGGCCGTGAATGGCGGCGTCTTCCACTTGGTGCTATCCACACCCACCACATCCATGTGCCCCATGATGATCACGGGACGCTTGGTGGCATTGGGTGCCTTGAGACGCGCCAAGAAATTGGCACGTCCTTCAGCAGCTGGCAGCACATGACGCTCGACACCCGGCACCGTGGCAAACACCGAATCGAAATACTGCGCCGTGAGCAATTCATTGCCCGGCGGATTCTGTGTGTTGAGTCCGATCAGGCGCGTGAGATGCACCTGCGACATACGCTGCGCGAGCGCACGATCAAAACCTGCCGGCGCGGCCGTCGTAACCGTCCACGGTGACGCGCCCTGAGTTGCGCCCTGTGCCAACGCTGCGCCCGGTGCGACCAACACACCGAGCGACAGCGCACGTCCCACTACGCGAAGCGAAAACCGACGACTCAAAGCTCCCATCCCTTCCGATACTCACGCGTGAGGAACTTGTTCGCGTCCGGTGCGTTCGTGAACTCCATCTTGGCCGCATCGTACAACACCTTGCGACCCTGACCAGCACGCAACGCAGCCATGCCAAGCAGCATGGTCTCGGTAAGAGGCGCCGCCTGGGCAAACGGAGAACTGGCCTGCGCCTCACCCTTGCACGCCTGAATCCAGTTCTGCTCATGCGACACCGTGATGCGCGGAATCGTCTGCTTCACGGCTTCGGCCTTCTTGGCCACCGACTCGGGATAGATGCGCGGACGATTGCCGTACGTCTCGTGAATCAGAATGCCCTTCTCACCGACGAGCATACCACCACCACCATCAGATCCTGGCGCCGAGAATGGCGCATCCTCAGGCATCATCTCGGGCCGTGGCGGCAACAGACCACCGTCGTACCAGAAGAGATCCACCGGACCACGCTTGCCGACGGCCGGGAACTCAAACTGCGCCATCGTGGCCAACGGATACGTGGCCGGATTCTGCGCACCACCACCCCACGGACTCGACGACGCCACGATGCTGGTAGGATGCGTGAGTTCGAGTGCAGTAAACGACTGATCGATCAAGTGGGCGCCCATGTCGCCAATGGCGCCGACACCAAAGTCGATCCATCCACGCCACGCGAACGGGTGATACGACGGATGATACGGAATCTCCGGCGCGGGTCCGAGATAGAGATCCCAGTTCATGCCCGGCGGCGGCGTCTGTTCGTTGGCGGCCATCGCAGCGCGCACGGCATTGTCGACCGTACCCATGTTCCAGGTGGGACGTGTGTTCGGCGCCGGCACCTGAGCACCCGCCGCGCGGGCGCGCGGAATGCCCTGCGCCCAGTAGCGCACGGGGCGATCGGTCCACACATGCACCTGCTTGATCTTGCCCAGCACCCCACTGCGCACGATCTCCGTCACACGATGGGATCCATCCATCGAGTGACCCTGATTGCCCATCTGCGTGACCACCTTGGGGTTCGCAGCAGCGGCCTTGGCCAGTAGACGTGTTTCGTACACGGAGTACGCCAGCGGCTTCTGCACGTACACATGCTTGCCCAATTGCATGGCTGCCAGGGCAATGGTGGCGTGCAGGTGATCGGGCGTGGCAATCAGCACCGCGTCGATGTCTTTCTGCTTGGAAAGCATCTCACGGAAGTCCGTGTACTTCGTGGCTGCCTTGTAGGCCTCTGCCAATTCCACGTTGCGCGGAGTAGGCTGGCCCTCTCGCGGCTTGAGACGTCCCTCGATGTTGCGATCGACGTACGCAAAGTCCACGTCGCACACGGCCACAATATTCTCCGTGAGCATCTGCGACATGTTGTTCATGCCCATGCCGCCGATACCGACGCAGGCGATGTTGAGCTTCGCACTCGGCGCACGATAGCCCTGGCCACCCAGCACGTGACGCGGCACGACCATCGCGCCCATCGCCAGAGTGGATGTCGTCGCGACGAAATCGCGGCGGGAGAACGGTTGGGACATGGCTGGGGAGGGGTGTGGAGGGGATGAAACAACGCAGCGGACCGCACGTCCCAAGGGACAAGCAGTCCGCCCAATTTATTACAGAAACGCGCGATCCGTCAGAATCGCAATAGTCGCGCGGGTGTCACGAGTTTGGGATCGCCCACGTAGGCCCAGCGAATGCGTGTCATGTACGTCCGGGCCGCCCGCTGAATATCCTCTGGCGTCACCGCGCGGAGCTCCTGCACGAATCGTGACGCACGACGGAAGTCCCCCTGATACAGCTCGGCGCGCGCCAGCATGTTGGCCTGGTCGGCATTCGTCTCATTGTCCAGGAAGTACGTGACAATGAACTGCTGCCGCAGCAGCTCGAGTCCGTCCTGCGTGATCACACCTTCCTGCAGCGCGCGGATCTGCTGCTGCATGATGGCCAGCACTTCATCGGGTTGTGTCGTGGTCACGTAGAGCCCGCCGAGTGAAAAGGCACGCTCCACGAATGGCGCGTTGACCGAATACGTGAGATTGCGACGCTGTCGCACTTCACCGAACAGTCGACCCGACAGTACGGCGCATGCCAGCCGCAGCGCGTTGTAGTCGGCGCTTGTGGCCTTGGGGCCATGGAAGTAGCCCTGCAGGTAGTTCGTAGGAAGCTGTCGCTGCGCCACCGTATAGGCGGCCGGCAGATCCATGGGCGGGTCGGGCAACGACCACGCATACGTGCCACGCGGCAACCGACCCAATGTCTCACGTACCAATCGCTCTACCTTGCTGCGCGACACATTGCCGACCACCACCAGCATCATGCGCGACGTCACCATCTGCGATGTGTGATAGGCACGCAAATCCGCCACCGACATCTGCTTCAGTGTTTCTTCCGTGCCGGTAGGCTCAAGGCCATAGGCATGTCCGGCGAATGCAATACTGTCGGCGAGAAAGTCGAGCAGAGCATCCGGACTGTCCTTGCGCTGACCAACAGCCGTCACGAACTGCTCTCGCAGCAAGTCCACATCAGCAGCATCGAGACGCGGCGCCATGATGCGATCAGCGAAAATGGCCCACGTGCTATCCAATCCGGTGGTTGTTGCTCGCAGTCCAACAGAGGTCCAGTCCACGCCAGGACTCACACCAATGGCGCTACCCAACTGCGCCATCTTGGTGCGTAGGACATCGCGTGGATACTTGCGCGTGCCACGCTCGCTGGCTTCCAGCAGCATCAACTCGATGCCCTGCGTCGTGGGCGTGAGCTGCCGCACACCACCCATCAGGTACAGGTTGGCCGCCACCACGTTGTTGGCCGTGACCTGCCTGAGAATCACGGGGATACCACTCACTTCGAACTTCATCGTGAGTGAATCGTCGCCCATGATGGCAGGCGACGGTGGCGGCTCAACAGGCCGAGCAGCGGCGGGAGCAGCGGGCCGACGTACCGGAGGACGCGTGCCCGTTGCCTGCGCATCGAGCTTCAGTGCCAGCAGCGTCGTTGCCAGAGCGGCACCACGCACCACACTCCACACACGAATTCCCGGGCGGATACTCATGGCTTGATCTCCGCCTTGATCGGTGAAAGCAGTTCCTGCTCGGTCAGGCCAATGATGCGCCGAGCCTGATTCGACAACAGCACGTTCACCACACGCGGCTTACCCGCGATGTACGTGCGCGTGTAGCGCATGAGATCCGTGATGCGTTGCTGCGCCATGGTGTCCGTGTAACCCATGAAGTAGTCAAGACTGGCGACACTCCACCAGAAGCCAATCGTGTGCGCAATCTCTGATGCTTTCTCGATACCGAACGCACTCGATACTGCGCGCTGCGCCTTTACCGCTTCGAGTTCGCGCGTCGTGATGTACGTAGGATCGGTGAATCGCGCGAGTTCCTTTTCCAGCGCGGCCATGGCCGCGCGAAACTTGTCCGGCGTGGTCTGACCACTGATGGAGATCGGCCCCACCTGATTGAGCGTGTAGTAGTTGACGCCGATACCCTGCCAGAGGCCCGAGTCCACCAGATTCTTCTGGAACGTGCTGCCCGGTGTGTTGAGCACGTCACTGAACACGTCAGCGACAAATGTCGCAGCGGGATCCTTTCCGACACTCGGCCCCTGCCACTGGATCAGCACAGCCACCACACCAATCGGCTCTTCCGCGATCTGTGACTTGTTGCCGTCGAGCGCAGGAATCGGTGGGATGGGATCAGCGACAAACGGATCGGCGCCGCGCGGCCAGCTGCCATAGATCTGTTCGGCCAGCGCAAAAACCTGCTCGGGATTCACATCACCCGTGACAATGAGCGCGCAGTTGTTCGGCACGTAATACTTGCGCTGAATCTCCCGCATCTGCGCTGGCGTAACATTCGCGAGCACCGTGCGATCACCGATCGTGTTCTTGCGACTCGTCTGTCCCGGATACAGCAACGCATTGGCCTTCTGCTGCCAATGAAAACCGGGTTGCGCTTCATTGCGATCGTATTCGCCGAGGACAACTTCCTTTTCGCGCTTGAGCTCTTCTTCGAGGAAGAGCGGGTTGATGAGCGCGCTGGCAAGGAATCTGAGACCACCGGCCACGGAATCTGCTGGCAGCGTGAGATAGTAATTGACGCGTTCTTCCTGCGTTGTGCCGTTGAACACGGCACCCAATTCGCCGGCGCGATCAGTGAAGGCTTCGGCCGATGGCAGATCCTTGTTGGCCTTGAAGAACATGTGCTCGTACATGTGCGCGAGACCGGCGTACTCGGGCGTCTGCGTAAACGCGCCATTTCGCACATTGATCTCGAGCGTGGCGATCGGCACACCGTGATTTTCCACGACGATTACTTCGAGACCGTTGGTCAGCACCTTGCGACGGATCACCTTCTGCAATTCCGCACGCGACTGCGCAGACAGCCAGGAGGGCTGCAGAACAGTCGGAGCAAGCAGTATTAGCGCGATCCAGACGAAGGTCCGGCGCCCCCATGGCGCGAGGCGGCCTGCGGACGTCTGGATGGAGGACGTCTGGGACATGGACAAGCGGCTGAAGGAGAGAATGGTGCGACCGATACCCCACCATACGATAACCGGGTCCCGAATCGGGATCCGAATCGGGATCCGCCGCTGAGCTAGATTCCCCGCATGACCATGGTCCCCGCCGTTCATCCCTTCGGCACGCTCGATGCCAGCCGGCTGCGTGCCCAGGTGCCGCTCGCGCCGTACACCACCTTTCGAATCGGTGGACCCGCCGAATGGTTCTATGAGGCCACCAGCGCTGATGACCTGGCCAATGCCATCACGGCAGCCCGGGCAGCCGGCGTTCCCTGGTTCGTGCTCGGCCTGGGTGCCAACATCCTGGTGAGTGACCGCGGCGTACGCGGCCTGGTCATTCGCAATTCCGCTTCGGCACACACGCTGGATGCCAATGGCGTGCTGTGGACCGAGAGTGGTGCTGTCGTACAGGATGTGGTCCTCGACACCGTGCGTGCCGGCTGGTCAGGACTTGAGCACTACATTGGTATCCCGAGCACCATTGGCGGAGCCCTCTGGCAGAATCTGCACTTTCTTTCGCCGGCCCCTGAGCGCGAGCGCACAATGTTCATCAGTGAGGTGTTCTCGGACTGCGAGATCCTCGCTGAAGACGGCACGCGGCGTACCGTGGATGCGTCGTATATCAACTTCGGATACGACGACACCGTCTTTCATCACCGGCGCGACATTGTACTGAGTGCCCGATTCCAGCTCACAGCTGATGATTCGGCGCGCCTCCATCGTGTGCTCCAGGAGAATCTGTCCTGGCGCGGCTCACGGCATCCGTGGCTTCAGGTGCATCCGAGCGCTGGGTCCGTGTTCAAGAAGATTGAAGGCATTGGTGCCGGTCGACTCATCGATCAGTGTGGCCTCAAGGGGTACCGTGTTGGCGATGCACAGATCTCGCACATCCATGCCAACATTCTGGTGAATCTGGGGCATGCTACGGCGGCTGATGTCCGCGCTCTCATCGCGTATGCACAACAGGCAGTAGCTGAGAAGTTCGGATATCACCTGGAAACCGAAATTGGCATGATTGGGGAGTTCTGACCCGGGGCCCCTCGGGATTCCAGGCAAACCACTGAGGCGCTCCAGTGCGCCGCGAAAAAAGTTCCGCGAAGTCGCTTGCAACGGGAAACCCAGTTGCAACGGCGTGTGTCGAAGTCGGAAGTCACTCCCAATTCCCTCGACCCACACAGTCGTGCTTCGTCGACTCTTTCTGCAGGTTTTGACGCTCTTCCTGTTTGCGGCAGCGGCCCCTCCCGCCTTCGCGCAGACAGTAGACGTCATTCGCGGCCGCATCACTGGCGCCACGAACGAGCCGTTGGAAGGCGTATCCATTCTGGTCACGTCCATCTCCGGCAACGTCAACCGACCGGCCCGCACTGATCGCCAAGGTCGATTCACCGTCACTTTCCCCAATGGCGATGGTGACTACATGGTTACCGTCACGGCGGTGGGCTATGCCCTCAAGCGCTTCGAAGTGAAG
The DNA here is from genome assembly GCA_016742275.1 of Gemmatimonadaceae bacterium. Taxonomy (GTDB): domain Bacteria; phylum Gemmatimonadota; class Gemmatimonadetes; order Gemmatimonadales; family Gemmatimonadaceae; genus Gemmatimonas. The sequence goes on along the minus strand of JACVCD010000008.1, from coordinate 62,117 downwards.
CGCGTGGCCGACGAAGATGTGTTGCTGGCCGATGCCAAGCTCACCCCCGTTGGCACCGTGCTCGATCCCATGCGCGTGACCGCCGATCGTCAGCGCGTGTCGCGCAATGAAACGCAGCAGGATGTTGGCGGCACCGAACGCATCATCAACAACATGGCCGCGCTGCCGCCCGATCAACTCGGCGATCTCGCTGCCATGGCCGCCACGCTGCCGGGTGTGCAACTCGTGCCGGGTCAGGATGGCACCAACGGCTACTCGGTAATGGGTCTTGGCGCTGATCAGAACAACACCACGCTGAATGGCATGAACTTCGGCGGCGCCGGTCTGCCACGTGATGCCGGTGTATCGAGCTCACTCATCACCAGCCCATATGACGTGGCGCGCGGTGGATTCAGCGGCGGACAATTCAGTCTGCGCACACGCTCCGGCACCAACTTCCGCAACCGCAATCTCAGCTTCCTTGGCGACGCGCCACAGTTGCAATGGATGGACGCGGCCGCACGCGCTACCGGTCAGCAGTACGCCAATGGATCGCTCGGCGGTAGCGTCTCAGGTCCACTGGTGTTCGACAAGGCGTTCTACAACGTGGCGTTTCAGGTCGGACGTCGCAGCAATGATTTGCAGACGCTGCTCAACATGAGCCCCACAGGTCTGCAGGCAAGCGGCGTGGCCCGCGATTCCGTGCAGCGGCTCATGAGCATTCTTGGCAGCAATGCTGTGCCACTCGATGCCGGTGGTATTCCCGGCAGCCGTTTGGCCGATCAGGGATCGGTGGTGGGTGCGTTCGACTTTGCACCGCCGACCAGCACATCGGGCGTGGCGTACAATCTCACGTTCAATGGTGCCTGGACGAAGCAAAATCCGGCTGGTGCGCTCACCACATCGCTTCCCAATGCCGGTGGCGAGCGTACGGGATGGAACGGCGGTGTGCAGGGTCGTCACAGTGCGTATCTCACGTTCGGCGACATCAGCATGCTCACCGAGACATCGGTGGGCTTCAATGCCAGCAACAACGAAGGCACGCCCTATCTCGATCTACCGGGTGGACGCGTGCGTGTGAACAGCACGTTCGCGGATGGCACATTCGGCCTGCAGAATCTTGCCTTTGGCGGCAATCAGGTGATGGCGACATCGCAGGCATCGAACAGCTTGATGGCAATGAACACACTGTCATGGTTCAGTGCCGACAACAAGCATCGAATCAAGCTCACATCGGAAGTGCGCCGCGACGGTTCCATGCAGGACCAGACGGTGAATCGCCTGGGCACCTACACGTACAATTCGCTGGCCGATCTTCAGGCTGGTGTGCCGGTCGCCTACACTCGCACCCTCTCGCCGCGTGAGCGTGACGCCGGCATGCTCATTGGCGCCATGTCGCTCGGCGATTCCTACCGCTATTCGCCGACACTGCAGATCCAGTATGGTCTTCGTGTCGACGCGAATCGCTTCCTCGATCTGCCCACATTCAATTCCGCGCTCGAAGAGAAGCTGGATGTACGCAACGATCGTGTGCCCAATGGTGTGTACTTCAGCCCGCGCGTTGGCTTCTCCTGGCAGTATGGCACGGCCCCGCAGATCGGTGCCTTTGAAGGCGCTTTCCGCGGCCCGCGCGCAGTGGTGCGCGGCGGCATTGGTGTGTTTCAGAACATGCCGCAGGCCACACTGGTCGGTGGCGCCATCGACAACACCGGACTGCCAAGCGCCATTCAGCAGTTGGCCTGCGTAGGCGCAGCGGTGCCCATGCCCAACTGGTCTGCGTTCAGCAATCCGAACAACATCCCCACGCGTTGCGCCGACGGCAGCACCGGCACCGTGTTCAACAACGCCGTGCCGAACGTGAATCTGTTCAGCAATGCGTTCATGCCTACGCGGAGTGTGCGGTCGAACCTCAGCTGGTCAGGTCCGGTGTTGTTCAATCGCCTGAACGGATCGTTCGACGCCACGTACTCGCTCAATCTCAACCAGGCGAGTGTGATTGACCGCAACTTTGCCGGCACGCAGCGCTTCACGCTCGACGCTGAAGGCGGTCGCCCGGTGTATGTGCTGCCCAGCAGCATCGTGCCGCTCACCGGTGGCATTGCCGCAGGCGATGGTCGCAAGGTGGCTGACTATCAGCGCGTCACAGAGCAAATGAGCGATCTTCAGTCACGCAGTGCGCAGTTCTCCGTGCGCCTGTCGCCCATCCAGTTCAACAGCAAGTTCAGCTGGAATGCGAGCTACACGTATGGCAACGTGCGCGAAGAATTCCGCGGCTTCCAGAGCACGGTGGGCAATCCGTTCGATGTGCAGTCGTCACGTGCGAGCTTCGATTCGCGCCACCAGATCACATACAGTCTTAACTGGAACGCGTTCGACCTGATTCGCCTGAGCTGGTTTGGACAGTTCCGCTCAGGATCGCCGTTCACGCCTGGCATTGGCGGCGACGTCAATGGCGACGGGTTCGCCAACGATCGCGCGTTCATCTTCAATCCGCAGGGTACGACGGATCAGGCACTCGCATCGCAGATGAGCACATTGCTTGCTGGAGGCAGCGATGTGGCGCGCAATTGTCTCACTCAGCAGCTCGGTAAATTGGCCGGTCGCAACAGCTGCCAGGGACCGTGGGTGAGCTCTGCCAACCTGAGCATCTCATTCAACCCGCTCAAGCTGCGCTTGCCGCAGCGCGCGAACCTTTCGTTCAACGTGTCGAATCCGTTGGGAGCGGCTGACCTGCTCATCAACGGCGAAGACAACCTGAAGGGTTGGGGTCAGCAGATCTTTGCCGATCCGACGCTGCTCTATGTGCGCGGATTCGATCCGGTCACGCGGCAGTACAAGTACGAGGTGAATCAGCGCTTCGGCGCCACGAATCCGCAATTTCAGCAGTTCCGTGCACCGGTCACGGTCAGCATGATGCTGCGCTACGACATCGGCCCCACACGCGAGCGGCAGATGCTGACGCAAGCACTGGATCGTGGCCGCAGCACTGAGGGTACCAAGGCACCGGAGGCGCTCATCAAGGCCCAGTTCGGAAACGGTGGCGTACCGAATCCATTGGCCACGATCCTGCGCGATCAGGACACGCTGCGTCTTTCTGCCGATCAGGCCGACAGCCTCGCCAGCATGAATCGCCGGTTCATCATCCGACTCGATTCCATCTGGGCGCCGATTGCCAAGCAGTTTGCCGGACTGCCCGATGGATACGACCGCGATCGTGTGTACTGGCAGTACGTCAAGGCGCGCGAAGCCAGCATCGACATTCTGCGCGGCTATGCGCCATCGGTGAAGCATCTCCTGTCCGTTGAACAGCGTCGCAAGCTGCCGCCGTTCATCACCACGGCACTCGATGACCGCTATCTCAAGAGCATTCGCTCGGGAACAGCAGGCGGCGGTGGCAATGCATTTATGGGCGGCGGCGGCCCGATGTTCATGGGAGCCGGCGGTGCGGCGATGGGAAGCAGCCAGACCATCATCATGCGATAGACCTCCTCTCGATATTCACCCTCCCTTCACTCGATACGGTCATTCACCATGCGTTCTTTGCGAGTTTCTCCATTCAATGTGCCGACGTGGCTGTCGGCATGCGCATCAGCATGCGCCGCCGGATTGTTGGGTATCACACCAACGCAGATGGAGGCGCAGTCTCCGCCATCTGCGACAGCATCGCGTCCGGCCATTCGCCCGCTCGGTACGACTGTTGCCACGAGCAAGGAGTCGTTCGGCCCCGTCATCAACAACATTCGTGCGTTGCCAGGCGGACGCGTGTTGGTGAACGACATGGTGAATCGTCGAGTCGTGTTACTCGACTCGACGCTCTCCATCGTCAAAGTGGTGGCCGATACCACCGCCGCCACGGCCAACGCGTACGGATCGAGCATCGGCAGTCTGATCCCGTTCCGCGGCGACTCCACGCTGTTCGTGGATGCGCAGTCGTTGTCGATGCTGGTCATTGCACCATCAGGTGAAGTGGCGCGCGTGATGTCGGTGCCTCGCTCGCAGGACGCCGCCACGCTTGCAGGTACCAATAGTGCGTTCTACAGCAATGGACATCTCGTGTATCGTGGTCGTCCGGCCCTGCAGTTTCGTCAGACCGGTGGATCCGGCACTGCACCGCAGATGCCGGCCATTCCTGACACCATGCCAGTCATCCGTGTGAATCTGCAGACGCGAGCCGTTGATACGGTGGCGTACATGAAGGTGCCAAACACGCGCACCACGATGAATCGCACGGAAGACGGCAAGATGCAGCCGTCTATCGAAATCAATCCGCTCCCCGTGGTCGATGAGTGGGCCGTGACATCCAATGGCGACATCGCCATTCTGCGCGGCCGCGACTATCACGTGGATTGGGTGAGCGCCGACGGCGCGCGTCGCGCGTCCAACAAGATCGCGTTCGACTGGAAGCGCATGACCGATGAGGACAAGACCAAACTCATCGACTCGGTGAAGGCCATCCGTGAACGTCAGGCAGCTGCCAACCCGGGACAGGGCCAGGACCTGGCACGCGCCTTTGGTTCGGCCATGGGCGGCGGTGCGGCTGGTGGCGCAGGCGGCGGCGGTGGAGCACCGCAGGTCGTGATGCGTTTCGAAATGCGTGATGGCGGTGGAGCACCTGGCGGTCCGGTGCGCGCACCGCAGATCATTGCACCGCAGTTCACGTATGTGAGCCCGAGCGATCTCCCAGACTATCAGCCAGCGTTTTTTGCCAACTCACTGCGCGCCGACGCAGACGGCAATCTGTGGGTGCTGACCATTCCCACGAAGCCACAACCCGCCGGTGGCGTGTACGACGTGATCAATCCTCAGGGCGACGCCATCGAGCGCGTGCACATTCCCGAAGGTCGCACCATTGTAGGCTTTGGTCCTGGTGGACTCGTGTACTTGCTCGCACGCACCACCGATGGTGTGACCCTGGAAACGGCGCGCATCAAGTAGTGTTGAGTAGTGCCGAGTAGTTCGCGCTGGTGCGAATTACTGATTGATCTGCACCGCGCGTTGCGCGCTGCGACAAAGATTCTCACCGGCACGGCAATAGCTCGTGTGCAACGTGCCGGTGAGCGGAAGCAGCGAGTCCGCGACGCGTGCAGTAACAGCACCAATGAAATAGGCGCTATCCGCCGTGACGGCCGAGCCTCCGAAATCGAGGCGTCGGCCGTTTGTCGTTTTGATGAACGGCGGCAAAAGCGCGTTGATCTGATCGCCGGACCGTGCATTCACCGTGAGCAGGAGAGCGCCGCCCGCACGTTCCACCACCAGCGGTGGGCCGCTGTCGCGATCCGCGGCATCACCAAATCGTGGAAGCTTGGGGATGGCCGAGTTAGCAGCCCCATCACCGGCGCCGCGTTCAGTCTGTTCTCCCGGCTGGGCAGCCCCCTCATCGCTGGAACTGCGGCAGGCACTCCCCAGCACAGCCGAAGTGACCACCAGTACGGTGGTTAGGCGACGGACAAACGGCGCAAACGGGCGGATGGGCATCCGTGAAATCTAGCGAAATTCAAAAAACAGAATTTTACTGACTTGACATAATAGATCGCTTTTGTAAAGTTCATTCCATGTCGTCTGTATCTCAAACCACAGAACTCACGGTTGATCCGTCGGAGAGCCCACGTCTCGAACCAATTCTCGAGGCAGCGCTACTCCTTTTCCTGCGTTTCGGGTTTCGAAAGACATCCATGCAGGACGTGGCCGATGCCGCCCGCATCTCGCGTCAGGGACTCTATCTCCACTTCCCCGGCAAGGAGCAGCTGTTCCGCGCCGTCGCCGTGCATGCGCTGTCCCGCGGATTGGATGAAGCCCGTACCGCGCTGGCCGCTGATGGTCCGCTCACCGAGCGCATCCCCAACGCCTTCGACGCCTGGGTCGGACGCTTCGTCGGACTCGGCAACACCGATGCCTCCGATCTGGCGGAAGTCGGGCATGCGCTGATCGGTCCCGACGTGGCCACGTTCGAGAAGCAGTTCGATGCCGCTGTGGCCGCGTGTCTCGAAAGCAGCGAGATGCGCGAGCTCTTTGAACGCGGACAGGTCACACCACAGCACGTCGCTGCCGTACTGCATGCGGTCGCTCGCGGCACCAAACACTCCGTGTCATCGCGCGAGCAATTCCGCGAACAACTGGTCATTGCCACCCGGGTTCTATGCGTGTCCTCCGCCGGCTCCTGCTGACTGTCCCGCTGCTTCTCCTCCTGATCATGTCTACTGCCATCATCTCCGGTTGGAGCGCCTTTGGCGCTCATCGTTTCGGTCCCCGTATTGGTTCATCACCGAGTGCCATGTTGCGCGCGTCGCGCATCGCGGCGTCGCCCCAGGCGCGTGATGGACGATTCGTGAACGCCGATCCCATGCACGACGACTATGCCGGCATGGTGAAAGGATTGTTTCGACGTAGTGCGCGCATGGTGCCTAATTACGCATTGCCCGTTGTTTCGGCGACCGACGTCACGTCCGACAGCACACATGCACGTCTCACGTGGTATGGGCATTCATCGATGCGTCTCGAAATCGATGGTCTGCAGGTGCTGATCGATCCAATGTGGAGCGCCAAGCCGTCGCCTATTTCCTGGCTTGGACCCGAGCGCTGGTATGCTCCGCCGGTTGCCATCGAATCACTTGGCGCCGTGGATGTCGTGCTCATCTCGCATGATCACTACGACCATCTCGATCAACCGAGCATTGTTGCCATCGCGAATCAGCCAGCCAATGCACGCACGCGCTTTCTCGTGCCACTCGGTGTCGGTGCGCACCTCGAACACTGGGGCATTGCACCCGAACGCATCACGGAACTCGACTGGTGGGAATCGCAGTCCGTCGGTCGCGTGACCTTCACAGCCACGCCAGCTCGTCATGCTTCCGGGCGCACGTTGCTTGATCGCGATGCGACATTGTGGGCCGGATGGGCTGTCACTTCATCAACTCAGCGCATCTACTATTCCGGCGACACGGGGATGATGCCAGCATTCCGTGATATCGGAGAGCGACTCGGTCCGTTCGACGTGACACTCATGCAGGTCGGTGCGTTCGATCCGGCATGGCCGGATTGGCATCTCACACCGGAGCAGGCGGTGGAAGCACATGCGTTGCTTCGCGGCAATGCGCTGCTGCCGGTGCACTGGGGATTGTTCAATCTCGCGTACCATGCGTGGGATGCGCCCATTGCCCGACTCACAGCCGCTGCCGCAACACATCAGGTGGCGCTCACCACACCCAAGCCCGGTGAAGCCGTGACGATTGGACAACCCAACACCACATCAGCGTGGTGGGCCACTCGCTGAGCGCAATTCGCTATTGATGTAAAAGCACGAAGCCTCGGACGCATGATCGCGCCCGAGGCTTCTGTGCATGCGGGAGTGATCAGTTTCCTGCCGGACGACGCGCCGGTGCAGGCAACGTGCCCTTGTTGGCGATGGCCTTGTTGATGGCTTCGACGGTGATCGTGGCGCGGTGATCGACAATCAACTTTGCCCAGTCGAGCGCCTTCTTGCGATCAGCGATCGACACGCCATTGATCGTGGCCTTGCCGGCCTTCACACGTTCGTCATAGCGCACGCTCTTGGGATCGTCGATCATCATGTTGAGCGTGATGATCACATCGTCGTGCAGATTGTCCGACGCGCCCTCGGCAAGGCCTTTGGTCTTCATGTACTCCGTGGCCTTGTTGTAGTCGTAGTACTCCTGCACATGCGCCACGATCGGGGAGCCCTTCCAGATGGCGGTCAGAGAGTCTGCCACGCCGCGTTGACCGTTCTGATTGCCGCCGCTGTCGCCGATCAGGATGATCTTTTCAAATCCGTGCGTCTTGAGACTGGTCACGATGTCGGTGAGCAGCGCGCGGAAGGTGCCTTCACGCATGCTGATCGTCCCCGGTGAGGTCATGTGCCCAGTCGGCGGCTCCACTCCGCCTTCCGGAACGAACTTCACAATGGGTGCACAGAGGGCGTTGCCAAGCTTGCGAGCGATGGCTTCGCAGTTGGTATGGAGCACGTAATTGTGCTTGCCGGTCACCAACCATGGTCCGTTCGGCTCCATACCACCGGTGGTAATGATGACGGTGGTTTTCCCGGCCTTGATGGCATCGCGGATGTCCATCCAGGTCATCTCTTCCATCCACACCGTGTTGGGTGCGGGAAGCGGGTTCGGCGTGTCCCGGCAATTGTATGTGTTGTTTGCACAATTGCCGCCACCCATGCTGCGCGGATCCTGCGCTGGGCGTGCCTGCGCATGCGCAATGGAGCTGATGGCGGTCATGGCCACGGCGGCGTACAGACTGGTGTACCCGAACGCGGGTACGAACGAACGACGCGGGCGTCGCGTAATCATGACAGACTCCGGGAGGTGGGATTTAGGGGATCGGCGCTACGATGGGCTACAGCGCGCCGAAACGCCAGATCGAAACACCAGTCCGGAGTGCCAGAGTCGATGTTTCGCTTCTGGTGAATTGCGCAGTGAACAACTTTGCACGAGCATAGGGCATGCCTTCCTCCCTCCCGAAGTGCGTCGCTCCCGACGCAACCCGCGCCCTCCGGTCACCGAAGTTGCATGCGGTGGCTTCCCGCCTTGCGGGCGCACTCCTGTTTGCCACGCTCATCACACCGTCCGCCGCCATGGCGCAGGGTGGGACGCAGTCAGGCACACAATCCGCGCCCGCAGCAGCGCGTACGCCACTCACACTGGCAGACATCCGCGCATTGGCAGAAGCGCATCTGGCCATCGGTGCCGTGCATGACTCGGCCGATGCCTTGTCAGCACAGACGAAAAACAAGACCAAGGAAGCGCAGCACGAGCTTTCCGTCAAAAAGCGCGAGCAATTTGTCGCCGTGCTCAAGACCAAGGGCCTCGATGAAGACGAGTACCTCCGTCGGCGTTTCCTGATCAGCACCAACGCCGAATATCGCGCGCAGTTCGACAGCGTGGTCGCTCGCATGACCGGTGCGCCATTGCCTGGACGAATCGCCCCACCCGTGGTGCGTGGGTTCGTGGCAGCGAGCGCGTTGCCGGCCGGCATGGTCGGAACGCACATCGGTCACGTCACCACGAGCTTCGTGGATACGCCCGACAAGTCGGGCTTCCTGCCCATGGCCTTTGCCGAGGCGCAGATTGCCGCGCAGCATGCCACGCTGGCCACGCGCACACCAACGGACTTGGCCGCGATGCAGTTACACGCGGGCCACGTGCTGCACGCGCTCGATCCAAACATCGAGAAGACAGGACCGGGCAAGGGCTTTGGCTTTGTTCGCGCAGCCGGTGGAGTGGCGCAGCACGTCGAATTGGCGGCCAAAGAGTCCACCGCGTCGCCCAACGTGAAGACTCACGCGCAACACGTTGCTACGGCTTCACGCAGTGCGATGAAACGCGCAGAACAGGCCGTCGCGCTCGCCAAGCAAATTCGCGAAGCCAAGGATGCGGCAGCGGCGGCCACGCTGACAGCGCAACTCGCGTCAGTGTGTGCACAGCTCGCGGCTGGTGTGGACAGCAACGCCGACGGTCGGATTGGCTGGGACAAGGACGAAGGCGGTTTGCAGCAGGCGGACGAACATCTCAAGCTGCTGCTCGCAGGCGAGAAGAAGTAAACTCGCGGTCTTTACAACGAAAGCGGCGCGCTCCCGATGAGGAAGCGCGCCGCTTTTGTTTTCAGGCTTCGTGATCAGCAGCCGACGCAGCGATGGCTGTTCTTGGCGCCGAGCTTCTCGAGCAACTGAATCGTTTCTGGGAAGGGACGCAGACGCTGCACCGGTCCGTTGGCCATGTCGACCGTGGTCTTGAAGTCGCGAGCTACGGCCTTGGGATCGGCACCCTTGCTCACGAGATACAGAATCATCTCGTTGTCACCACGCGCGGCCGCGTGATGCAGCGGGGTGTAGCCACCCAAATCACGCTTGTTCACGTCGTGATGGAGTTCTTCCACGAGATACTTCATGGCCGGCATCCAGCCGTCCGGCGCATGACGATGCGCGTTGCCGGCAAAGCCGTTGCCGTAACCCACACCAGCGGCAGCATGCACAGGATACGTGCCGATACCCGGCGGAACCGCCTTGGCAGCTGAATCGACCGACGCGTCGATGGCCGTGGCCGGCGGGCCACCAAAACCTTCACCACCACCGCGACGACGATTCGCCTGCGGCGGACGATACGACGGCATGGTGTCGTTGGCACCGGCAGCCTTGAGCAGCTTCATCGCATCGAGGTCTACCGCGTACGCCGCGCGCCAGAACGGCGACGTGCCGTCCAGCAGTTCGAGGCCGCAGTTGGCGTTACCACAGTTGCTGAAGCCGAAGAACCAGATGTTCTTGCGCAGACGCACGTTCACATCCGCACCAGCCTTGATCATCGCATCCATCAGTTCGATGTGCGTGGTCTTCTGATTCTGCACGGCCTGCGGCTGCGGATAGCGCGACGTCGGATGCCACACGATGTTGAGCGCCGCATACAACGGCGTGAGCCCATGAATGCTCTCGGCCTTCACATTGGCTCCACGCTTCACCAACTGCATGGCCAGATCGAAGTGGCCGTTGATCGTGGCCATGAGCAATGGCGTGGTGCTGTCACTCAACGACGGTTCGTTGATGTTGGCTCCTCCATCGATCAATGCCATCGAGGCCGCCACATTGCCCTGACGCGCAGCGTGCAGCAGTGCCGTCAGTCCACCGACACTGCCCACCGTGCCTTCATAGCCCGCCTGAAAGCCGTTGGTGGTGTCGAGCGGAATGACTTGTTCAGTGCTCTTGTCCTTGAGCTCTGACGTGTAGACCGTGCGTCCGGCCATAATAGCGGCCTGGATCTGTGCCGGCGTGAGATCGTTCACCGGCGGAGCCGCGAGACCAACCTTGTACGCCGGCTTCTTGGCACTGTCGGGCTTGGCCGCCGCTCCTGCAGCAGCGGCGGTTGCGGGCGCCGCCGTCGCGGGTGTGGCCATCTGACGCTGCTGTGCAGCCTGTGCTCCCGCAGGGGCGCCGGCTGGTGCACCTGGAGCCGCACCAGGCGCTCCCGGCGGACCTCCACGACCAGCGGGAATGGCTGCCAACGCCGCCTTCTCCGCCGCCTTGATGATGGAGTCCTTCACCGTCTGCGGCAGCGCATCGAACAACACTTCGTTGCGCTTTCGCGCTGCAGCCTGCTGACGCGCGAGTTCTTCCGTGAGATCCTGCGTGCTGGTCTTGACCGCGGGATTGGCACCGGCCTTGAGCAGCGCAGTGACCGCTGCTGAACGATCGAGTGCGGCGGCAAACATCAGTGGCGTCTGGCCCCACGATGTTTCCTTCGCGTTTACATCGGCCTTGCCAGCCACGAGCGCCGTGATCGATGCCGCATCACCAGCCTGGGCCGCAAGGTGCAACGAAGTTGCACCACTGCTTGTGACCGCACGCGCATCCGCGCCGCCCGCGAGCAACGCCTTCACGACTTCGCTGTTGCCGGACTTCGCCGCCACATGGAGCGCCGTGTGTCCACCGTTGCGCGTAGTCGCCTTGATGTTTGCGCCAGCCTTGATCAGCGCCTGCACCATGGCCACATCACCACGCTCAGCGGCCCAATGCAACGCCGTCATGCCATCGCCTGTTGCGCTGTTCACATCGGCGCGCTGTGCAAGCAATGCGCGCACCGATGCGAGATCACCGCGCATGGCCGCATTGGCCAGCGAGGTGGCGCTTGGCGCCGCCGTCGCGGCCGATGTGGAAACACGCACCACCGGCTTGGTGTCCTGCGCCGTCACGACCGACGTGACGCCGACCAGGAGCGCGGCGGCTCCGGTCAGTCGCCGCGTCCAGTCCGTTTTGCCTCGAGTATCCACCGAGACCTCAGGCGTTGGTGTAAAGGGCAAACGGCGCCACGCTGTCGCCGAACGTCGGTGTTTCCACACCGAACTTGTGCAGCAGCGAGAGGAACACGTCGGCCATCGGCGTGCCATCCGGCGCCTTGAGGTGCGAGTTGCGCGGGATCATGCCGTTGGCGCCACCCATGAGCAGCAGCGGGCAACGACGGTGGTTGTGAATGTTGCCATCGGCCATCGGCGAACCGTACACGATGAGCGTGTTGTCGAGCAGGTTGCTGTCGCCGTCCTGCGTTGCCTTGAGCTTCTCGAAGAAGTACGGCAGCATCGCGACGTGATACTTGTTGATGAGGTTGAACTCCATGATGGCCGCTTCGCGTCCGCCATGGTGCGACGAGGGGTGGAAGCCCTTGTTCGTGCCGCTCTCGGCATACACGCGGCTTGAGGCGTCGCGGCCCGTCTTGAATGAGAACACGCGCGTCATGTCGGACTGGAACGCCAGCACCTGAATGTCGAACATCAGGCGCATGTGCTCCTCGAACGAATCGGGCACACCCGTCGGCGCCTCAGGAATGGCGCGCTCTTCACCACTCGAGTTCTTGGCTTCGACCATCTGAATACGACGCTCGAGTTCGCGCACGTTTTCGAGATACTGATCAACGCGGCGACGATCGGTCGGGCCGAGCTGACGCTTCAGCGACGACATTTCACCGACCACCCAGTCAAGGATGCTGCCGTTGTCCTTGCGACGCGCCGAACGATCGGCGTTGTTCGCGCCAGCACCAAACAGCAGGTCGAACGCCGCGCGCGGATTACGAATCATCGGCAGCGGATCATTGGGCGACGCCCAGCTGATCGTGTCGGTGTAGGCGCACGCATAGTTGTAGTGGCAACCGCCGGCCTGGTCGAGATTCTCGATGCAGAGCTGCATCGACGGAATCGGCGTGTCCTGACCGATCTTGCGCGCCACGATCTGATCGAAGCTCGTGCCGACATACAGATCGGAGCCCTGCGTCTGCTTCGGGTGCGACTGCGTGAGGAACACCGCGCTCGAGCGGAAGTGGTCACCACCGATTTCCGGCGCGTCAAACGGCTCGGCCATGCGCGTGTCGGTGTTACTTACGATCGTGAGATAGTCGCGCCAGTTCTGGAGCGGCGAGAGTGCACTGTCGGCGTTGAACTCGAACTGCCGACCCACACCTTCTGGCGCCCAGAGGTACTTCGAGGCGCCCCACGCATTGCTGCCGGCCGCGCCGTGTACGGACTCGATGCACACGAGACGGGTGTGACCCGCCGCTGCGGCATTGCCATTACCCGGCAGGAAACGACCCGCCGGCGCCATGGCGTCGAGATAGGGAAGGGCAATCGTCGCACTGAGTCCCTTGAGGAACGTGCGGCGCTCCAGCGTCTTCTGCGTGAGGAATTGCATGGGATGCTCCGGTTCTTGTCGGTTGGTCAGTGCAACTTCAGTGGGATGCGTCAGCGGAAACGGCTTCCGCACGCTTGGTCTGGAACGCCTTGCTGTTCACTACACCCATCACAAACGCCGACATGCGGTAATCCTGCTTGGCCGCCGTGTTCACGATCGCGCGCACGGTGGGCATGTCGTAATCCTCAACACGGCGACCGAGGGCGTAGGCCATCAGGTTTTCCGTGAAGTTCCGCATCAACGGGATCGGACGCTTGAGCAGCGCCTTCGTCAGATCCGTAGGCTGAACCAGCGGGGTACCGTCGTACAGGTTGCCGCGTGTATCGAGCTGCGCACCATTTTCGCGATACCGCAGCTTGCCCGTTACGTCGAAGTTGTCGAGCGCGAGACCGATCGGGTCGATGAAGTTGTGGCACGACCGGCAGTCGGGATTCGCTCGGTGCATCTCCATGCGCTCACGCGTGGTGAGTGCCTTGCCTTCCTTGACGCCGGCAGTCTGCTCGAGATCCGGCACGTTTGGCGGCGGCGGTGGCGGTGGAGCGCCCAGAAGCACTTCCATCACCCACTTGCCACGCAACACTGGCGAGGTGCGATTGCCGAGCGAGGTCTGCACGAGCACGCTGCCATGACCCAGCACACCGCGACGCTGATCATCAGCATACGCCACCTTTCGGAAGTGCGTACCGGTGACTCCGGGAATGCTGTAGTGCTTGGCCAAACGCTCATTCACAAAGGTCGAGTCCGCGGTGAACAGCGAAACCACACTGCGATCCTTGCGCACGAGATCTTCGAAGAAGAGCTCCGTTTCCTTGACCATGGCGTTGCCAAGCTGCTGATCGAAGTCGGGGAACAGGAAGGCATCGGGGTGCACCTTCTCAAGGTCCGACAACCGCAGCCACTGCGCGGCGAATCGCGTAGCCAGCGCCTCAGCGCGCTCATCCCGCATCATGCGCTTGACTTCAGCCTGGAAGACCGCCGGCTGCGACAGGCGCTTCTGACGCGCCAGCGTCAGCAGACGTTCGTCCGGGATCGTGCTCCACAGGAAGAACGAAAGACGCGTGGCCAACTCCAGATCATCAATCTTGTAGTCACGGCCGCTGGCGACCGTGCTCGGCGTCCGCTCGAAACGGAAGATGAAGTGCGGACTGGCAAGAACGGCCTGCACACCCAGTCGCACACCTTCTTCAAAGGCGTTGTCGCTGTTGGCCTTCACACCCTGATCGTAGAACCTCATCAGCGCCGTGCGGTCCGTAGCGTTGATCGGGCGGCGATACGCGCGCGTGGCCAGTCGCGTGAGGATCGAGTCAGCGCACGTCCGCTGCGCCGCTGCGGCCTTCGGCGAGCACGTGAACACCGCACGACGCGCCGGTGTGTCCGAGATGCCAGTGACCTTGCTCGGTCCCGTCACCATCACGTCCATGAGATACGCGGGCTCGGTGGTACCGGCAGCGCCGTTACCGCTTGACGCACGCGACCACTCATGAGGCTTGATGAGATCTTCGTACGGTCCTTCGGCGTTGCGCACGAAGGCCACGGAGATGTTGCGCTGTCCGCCCTTGATGGCGATGGGCTCGGTCAGCAGATAGTCGGCGCCGAGCGGCAAGTCGGCCGACTCACCGTTGCGGTTGACGCCACGATCGTAGTGCAACAGCGCCACGCGTTCGCCATCGATGCTGACATCCACGTCTTCAACCGGACGACCCACACCGCCACCCACATTCACGCGGAGCTGGTAGATGCCATCGGCCGGGAAGTTGTGCAGAATGACCATGCCACCGCGCGTGCCGTATGGCGTACCTTCGGCGCGATACCAGGGGTGCTGCGAGGCAAACGGAGAAGTCTTGTACGTGATCTGCCCGTTCACTGCCTTGCGGTCACCGATCGCGAT
The DNA here is from genome assembly GCA_016742275.1 of Gemmatimonadaceae bacterium. Lineage (GTDB taxonomy): Bacteria > Gemmatimonadota > Gemmatimonadetes > Gemmatimonadales > Gemmatimonadaceae > Gemmatimonas. Next base: position 47,061 of record JACVCD010000008.1, on the reverse strand, counting down.
ACGACTCACCGCCGAGGCGGCGTTGAGGTAACCCTCAAGCAAAGTCGGCGACATCGACTGCACATCGGAGATGTTGTCGAAGTTCGCGCTCTTGGTGTCGAGCGGCAGCCAATTGCCGGCATCAACCTTGAGACCGAGCAGGTCGCGAATCACGCGCTCGTATTCCGCGCGATTGAGGCGCTGGAACGTGCGTGTACCGGGATTGATCGGCTCCGCATCGCGCAGATCCTCGAGCGTCTCCGCCAAAGCCAGGAGCGTGTCGCCCGCCGGGCGTCTCGAACCTGGGGGCGGCATCATCTCCGCACGCAGCTTGCGGATAATCTTTTCCGTTAGCGCCGACGAATCCACAGCGTTCGCGATCGTGTAGCCGCGCAAGCTGAGATTGCCTCGCGGCCTCGTCGGGTTGTGACACGAGCCGCAATAGCGCTGCACCGTGCTGTCGAGTGCCGCGACTTCGATACCACGCGCTCCGTACTTCATGGGCGCGCGCGGCAAACGAATCGGCGCATGCAGAGCCGTGCCGGCGCGCGATGTCGGCGCGGCGACGAGATCAGAGGATATGCGGTTGGTGAGAACCGCGTGCGTGGCACCAACGGACGCACGGGCAGACGTGGACGCGTCGGACGTCGAAAGCATCGACGTAACAAGCGTCACTGTTGCCGTGAGACCGGACCATGCGAGCAAAACCTTCATACGGCCACTCCACGAGTGTGCTGTCGTTTGCGTCAGCAGGAAGGCGCGCTGCGCATCACGACGAGGTCAGGCTGCCATCGGGACTACGACACTCGAGCGGCAGGGAGGAGGCCGGGCGAGTGCAACTGCATGCTGCAGAAACCCTGCTGCAGAACCGCGGACTACAATCTCAATCTTCTAAGATACGAACAACCCCCCAATCGCGCTGCAATCTTGTGAATTGACAAGGCGTTGGGGGGTTTCGTCACGGTTCGGATCAGACCAAAAACTTCGTGATTCCAAACCAGTTTTGGTGGTCCAGCGGTGGAAGATCAGGGCCCAGCCGGATCAGGTGGCCGGCGTTGAGGCCGGCAGCAACACCGCGTGCAGTACGTCATGCACCGGAACAGGCACGGCATATCGTCTTGCCAGCCGTATAACGGCCCCGGTCTGGGCGTCGAACTCGCTCGGCCGGCGCGCCATGAGGTCCCGGGCCATGGAGGTGGACCCCTCGGCGGGCAGCGCGTCGTACCGCTGCCAGACCTGAGCCTTGGCTTCGGCCGGCCAATTGACCCCGGCCGCCCGCCCGACGGCGACTACTTCGTCGAGCGCCTGATCCACCAATGCACGCGTTTCTGGCGTGCTGCGCACCGGACCAATCGTGAAGTGCGCCGCAGCACACACCGCACCGAGCGGTTCGATAAACAAAAACTTTTCCCAGATGGCAACGGCCATATCTGGTGGCACGATGGGATGCATGCCGGCATCACGAATGGCGGCAACAAATCGCTCAAGTGTTTGTTTGCGCGCATCGGTAAGTGTTGCACCCGCGCGTGGACCGATTTCGAGCACGGGCGTCACGGCGGTGTGCTTGATGTGCCCCGGCCCTGCCTGCATGGCCATCACGCGACACAACCCTTCGAGTACCGCTTCGGGCGGCAGTACATCAGTGAGTAGCGTGGCGGCCTCCACACCATTCTGCAGTGGCACAACGAGTGTGTGCTCGCCGATCAGCGCGTGCAGTGATGGTGCAACACGCACGATCTGCGTGGCCTTCACGGCAACGAATACGACATCAACTGTGCCGAGTGATGCTGCGTCTTCCGTGGCATGCACGGAAGGCAAATGCACATCACCGTCAACACTGTCGAGGCGCAGACCATTCTCACGCAACGCAGCCAACGTGGCACCGCGCGCCACAAATCCTACATCGTGCCCATGTTGTGCGAGACGTGCACCGAATACGCCGCCCACCCCCCCGACACCAACAACGGCCACGCGCAAGCGATCACGCGTGGCCGTTGCATCGGATGTGGTGGACGGTCCGACTGGACCTGTCATCACGATCTGAACTCTTTCGTGGTCAGTTCTTGGTGAGGGAGAAGCCACCGACGTGCGCGTCGGTGTTGTGTCCCATGCGGAAACCCACGGCGCCATCGGTGCTCTTGAGCTTTCCGGCGCCCGTGACCTCTGCCTTGGTATACGTGGCGACTTCCTTGCCGTTGATGCTGCACGACACCTTGTCACCCTTCACCGACATCGCGATTTCCTGCGTGACCGGCTTGCCCTTCGCTTCAGCCTTGTTGACGGCTTCGTGAGGAGTACCGCGGCCGTTCATCTGGAACGGTGTTGGGCCGAAACCACGCACGATAAACTTGCCGTCTCCGTACGCCGCGCAGTAGAGATAGCTGGCGTTGTCGGTACCCATATCGTTGCCGGCCATCACGATGCCGTAGGGATGCGGGTGATTGTTGAGGCCCATGTACTCGCGTTCACTGAAGGTGGCCTTGACCGTGTAGTCGCCCTTGCCGGACATGGTCGGATTCCAGTACGTGATCGCGGGACCGGTCGTGGCGTGCAAGCCCTGACCCATCGTCACGAACTTGGCACTATCGACGGTGAGACCAGCGGCGAGTTCCTTGGCATCGACTACGCCCTTCCAGCCGGATACCTGAATACCGCCCTTCACGGCTGTGGACTTGTCTTCCTGGGCGGTGAGCAACTGCGGAACGAGGGAGAGCGCGGCGAACACCGCCGCCTGCTGCATCATGCGCTTCATCGCAAAATTCCTCGGAACGGGTGAGATCTGAATCTTTGCGAAAGTACCCGGCGAGCGATAGATCGGATGTGCAGGTCAGAACGTGCGATCACTCTTCCCCGCATCTGGAGGGCCGTCTCGTGCCCACGATTGATACCACGCACATCAACCGCCCCGTGTGGTTCGACCTTTCGACATCGGACCTCGAGGCGGCCAAACGTCTCTATGGCGAACTGTTCGGGTGGAGCTTCATGGATGGCGGTCCCGCGATGGGCCACTACACCATGGCGTTCACGCCCGGAGGACATGCTGCGGCGGCCATTGCGCCGAAGATGCCGGACCAGGGTGAGATGCCGACCGTGTGGACGGTGTACTTCGGCACCGCTGACATGCAGGAGAGTGTGCGGCGCATCACGACACAAGGCGGATCGATCATGGTGCCGCCCATGCACATTCCAGAGAACGGACACATGGCCATCGCCGTCGATCCCGACGGCGCCGTATTTGGATTGTGGCAGGCCGAGCCTTTCCCCGGCGCCGGCGTGGAGAGCGAGCACGGCGCGATGTGCTGGAGCGAAGTGAATTCACGCCACGCCGAAGCCAACGCGAAGTTCTATGCCGGTGTGTTCAATCTCGTCGCACACGCGCTGGAGATGCCCGACGGGGAGTACTACACACTGCACGACGGCAATCCCGCGGTATGCGGGGTGATGCAGCTGGACACAAAGTCGGAAGGCATTCCACCCAATTGGATGCCGTACTTCTACGTCAACAATCTCGATCAGGCCAACGCCATTTGGGAGAAACACGGCGGCAAGATCATGGCGGGTCCGATTGCGTCGCCGTACGGGAACATCATGGCGGTGCAGGACCCACAAGGAGCGTACCTGTGCTACATGTCTGAAGGCTGACACTCTCAACATCTCAACATCTCAGACTCTGAGACTTCCAGAGAGTCGGACTATCAAAGACCGAGATGGACATAGACAATGAGAGGGTCAGCAACTCAGGAGTTGAGTACCAGAGGTGCATGCCGAAGGAACCGCAGTTCTTTCGGCCGAGCTTCCGGGTTCTCAGGTCCTGAGTTGCTGACCCTCTCAATGTCTATTTCCAGCTGATCCTCTCACCGTCCCGGCCTCCGAGAGTCCGATACTCTCAGATAGTTGAGACCGTGAGAAGTTGAGAGTGTCAGTTGTCAGTAGACGCCGGGAGTTGTGGTACTCCAGCGCTCTCCGTCGAACGCAGCAGCCCCGCCGCCGAGTACACAGCAAGCTTGTCGCGCGTGTCGATGATGTCGAGGTTCCGCATCGTGAGCTGACCGATGCGATCGAGCGGCGAGAAGTATTCCTGTCCCTTCTCCATCGTGAGACGCTCGGGCTTGTACGTGAGATTCGGGCTCGACGTGTCCATGATCGAGTAGTCGTTGCCGCGACGCAGTTCGATCGTGACTTCGCCCGTCACGGCCTTGGCCACCCAGCGCTGCGCGCTTTCGCGCAGCATGAGCGACTGCGGGTCGAGCCAGCGTCCCTGATACAACAACCGGCCGAGCTTCCGGCCATTGATGCGATACTGCTCGATCGTGTCTTCGTTGTGAATGCCCGTCACCAGGCGCTCATACGCGATGAACAGCAGCGCAAGTCCGGGCGCTTCGTAGATACCGCGGCTCTTCGCTTCGATGATGCGATTCTCGATCTGGTCGGTCATGCCGAGTCCATGACGTCCACCGATGACATTGGCTTCGGTGAACAGCTCGAGCGCGCTGCCAAATTCCTGACCGTTGATCGCTACCGGATAGCCTTCTTCGAAGCGGATCGTCACCGTCTCACGGTCGACCTTCACCTCGTCTTTCCAGAACGCCACACCCATGATGGGCTGCACGATGTGCATGCCCTTGTTCAGGAATTCGAGATCCTTCGCTTCGTGCGTAGCGCCGAGGATATTGGAGTCGGTGGAGTACGCTTTCTCCACTGACATCTTGTACTCGAAGCCACTGGCGATGAGATACTCTGCCATCTCGGTGCGCCCGCCCAGCTCGTCGATGAACTGCTGATCGAGCCATGGCTTGTACACACGCAAATTGGGGTTCGTGAGCAGACCGTAGCGGTAGAAGCGCTCGATGTCATTGCCCTTGAACGTGCTGCCATCGCCCCAGATGTCGACACCATCTTCACGCATCGCGGCCACGAGCATCGTGCCCGTCACGGCGCGGCCAAGCGGCGTGGTGTTGAAGTACGTCTGGCCACCCGTGGAGATGTGGAACGCGCCGCACTGCAGCGCCGCCAACCCTTCAGCCACCAGCTGGGCGCGGCACTCAATGAGCCGCGCCTTTTCAGCACCGTAGGCCATGGCCTTGCGAGGAATCTCCTCGTAGTCCGACTCGTCCGGCTGCCCGAGGTTCGCGGTGTAGGCAAACGGCACGGCGCCCTTGGCGCGCATCCAATGCAACGCCGCGCTGGTGTCGAGTCCGCCTGAGAAGGCAATGCCGACCTTCTCGCCGACGGGGAGGGACTGCAGAATGTTGGCCACGATAGGCTCGCTGGAACGGTTCAGAAGCGGTCAGGGAACAGCCGTGGAAGCTACTCGATTGGGTGGGGCGGTTCCATACAGCCGCCGCCCGCCCATTGCGTTGCTGAGCGCCGTGCCGCCCCCCACCTTTGCGCCATGTCCTGCTCCCGCCGCGACGCCATTGTCCGTCTGTCTGCCCTGGCCGCACTCCCCGTGTGGTCCCCTCGATTCGCGGATGCCTTCTCGGCTCCCGACCCTCTCCTCGGCACGGCACTCGAGTATCAGGCCGGTCGGCTGCGCGGTGAATTCACCGCCGCCGAAATCGTGAAACGGGCGCTCGACCGCTGCAGCGGGCAGGGCACCAGGTGGCGGGCCATCGATCAACTCAACATCAATGCGGTCGCCGACGCCGCCGCATCGGATGCCCGTCTCAAGGCCAGGACACTGCGCGGACCACTCGATGGTGTGCCGGTGTTCGCGAAGTCCATCTACGATGTGCGCGGCATGCCCACCACGGCGTCGAGCGCCGAGTGGGCCCGCTTGTTTCCGCACAACGTTGTGCACGACGCCATTGAGGTCGCACGCCTGCGTGCAGCGGGCGCCGTCATCATGGGAAAGACCGCTGCCGACGACTTTGCCTACCGCGGCAACGGCACCAGCTCACACACAGGCCAGGTCCTCAATCCATACGACGCGTCAGACCTCAAGACACCGGGCGGTTCAAGCGCCGGTGCTGCGGTTACGGTTGCCGGTGGCATGGCCTTCAGTGCGCTCGGCACCGATGACGGCGGCTCCAATCGCATTCCCGCGCAGTTCAGCGGCGTCGTGGGAATGAAGCCCACCTTCGGATTGGTGCCGCGTACAGGGGTGATTCCGACATGGCCCTACCTCGACACGCATGGTCCGTTGGCGCGCTCGGTGACCGACGCCGCCTGCATGATGTGGACACTCGTGGGCCCTGACCCGAGTGACGCCTTGTCACAGGACATTGGCGCAACACGCATGCGAGCGATGTTTTCACCAGATGGCCGCACCACGTTGTCTCCCGATGCGCTGCGCGGATGCCGATTGGGATTCGTGAGCATTCACGCACCGCGCGCGCAGATGAGTGAAGACTCACTGCGGGTACTCGATCGCGCACTGGCCGATTGCCGCACAGCGGGTGCGACGGTGGACGCGTTCGAGGCACCGGTCACGCGTGTCAATGTGCGGGAGTTGTTCGCGGCCGACGCGACGGCGCGTGGTGACGTACGTCCCAATGCCAACAGTCCCGCTGCCACGGCCAACGCACTTTATCGCTATTTCATGCGGCAGGGAATCAATCCCACGATGGCCGTGCAACGAGGCCATGCGGCATTCCGCGCATTTTACGATGTCTTGCCGACTGATTGGCCAGCCATGGAGGCACTGCTCACTCAACCGTATGAACGCGATCCGGCAGGCGTATCCTTTGCCCGCTCGCGCGAAAGCGCTGTAGCACGTCTCCGTAAAGCGATGGAGGCCGAGCGCATCGATGCACTGGTGTATCCCACAATGCCATTCCCCGCACCAGCCGCGCGTGATGCGTGGCCGGATGTGCGCACACCACTCGGCTACGGCAACTGGATGGGTCTACCTGAGGTGTCCGTGCCATCGGGCTACGACGCCAATGGTCTGCCCATCGGCAACCTCTCGTTTGTTGGACTACCGGGCGACGATGCCCACCTGCTCGCCATGGCCTACGCTTACGAGCAGCAATCCCGTCGGTTTACCCCTCCACCGGGGATCAAACCGAGTTGACATCAGTGGAGTGAATCATGAAGCGACCGCACTACCCGATCATTTACGTTCGCGGCTATGCAATGACCAATGGAGCGATCGAGGAAACAGTGGCCGACCCATATATGGGATTCAACATCGGCTCCACCAAACTTCGGCATCAGTATCCCAAGGGGGTGGCTCGCCACATCTTCGAGTCTCCACTTGTACGCCTCATGAAGGACGAGGAGTATCGGGATACGTTCCTCGATGGCAGTGAACTGGCGAGTGATACGGGAACCAATGCACCACCGCCCGATCGCGCGGTTTGGATCTATCGTTACTACGAATCCGCCTCACGTGAACTCGGCACAGGAGATGCGAGTGATATCGAGCATTACGCCAAGGGGTTGCTCGATCTGATCAATGCGCTGCATGATCACTATGTGCCGGGTGACAGGGCAGCCAGGGGTCGCGATACGGAAGCCTTTCGTGTGTATCTGGTGGCGCACTCGATGGGTGGGCTCATCTGCCGTTGCCTATTGCAGCAATTCTCCCGCAACGATCCGCGGATCGACAAGGTGTTCACCTACGCCACGCCCCACGGTGGCATTGATCTGCGCGGCGTGGGCAACGTCCCGGGATTCGTGGGTATCGCCAAGGCCGACACGTTCAGCGAATCGCGAATGCGGGAGTATCTGAAACTGCCTGCCGACGCCGATGTGCGATCGCTCGATGGTGCGTTCGATGAGGAACGATTCTTTTGTCTCGTCGGAACGAACAACGACGACTACGGCATGGCGCGTTTCGCCGTAGGTGGCATGAGCGACGGGCTGGTGCGCATCAACAACGCATACGCCCTCGATACGCCACGCGCGTTCGTGCATCGCTCGCATTCTGGGCACTACGGTATCGTGAACTCCGAAGACGGCTATCAGAATCTCCGCCGTTTTCTCTTTGGTAATGTCCGGGTGGATGCCTATCTCGACATCGAGGCCATCACTTTGCCCGATGCCATTCAGAAAGAGAAGGATCAGGGACGGGCCATTCGCGCAGACTATCTGGTAGATATCATCGGCCGAGTGCGCGGGACGCGATGGGATCTGCACCGTCGTACGACCGCCGAAGGATCAGCGGTGGTGATCGACTATGATCGTCATGTCAAAGAGCATCAGCCGCTTCACCTGGCCAGTGTCTTTTTGAGCAATGACGCGCGCCAGAACACCAGTCGTCCGTCACTCGGATTCAGTCTCGATATCCGCGTGCATGTGCCCGAGTATCAGGTCGACAAGAAGCTCCGTCTCGACGATTTCCATGACGGTGCTCACCTGTTTCGCGACAAGATCAATCTGGAAGCCGAACGCTCAGCGGACGGAAATTGGGTGGTGCGTTACGGCTGGGACAGCAAGACCCCAAACGGTGTATCGCAGATGGCTGAAGCAACACAGCCCATGCCGGGCAATTGGGTATTCGAAATACCCGTCGTACAAAATTCACGTCCGGGATTGCGTGCGACGCTGCGGCTCGAGACACGTCCGTGGAATGAGTGAGCCTACTCGTTGGTCGCCCGCTGACGGAGTGTTTCGTACACCGCGATCGCCACACTCGTAGACAGATTCAGCGAGCGAATAGGACCGGCAACCATCGGCATGGTTACGAACTGCGAGGTGTAACGTTCGTGCAGTGTCGATGGCAAGCCGGCGGTTTCCCGACCGAAAATCAGCACGGTGTTGGTGTCAGCACCAAGCGGCGCATCCCAATAGGTACGCGTGCCCTTGGTGCTGAAAAACCACGGAGTGCCAAGTGAGGGCAATTCCGCTTCGAAGTCCTCCCAGCTCTCCCAAACGCGCAGGTCCACGTGGTCCCAGTAGTCGAGCCCTGCGCGTTTGACCGCGCGATCATCGAGTGAGAACCCCAGTGGTTTGATCAGATGCAAGGTGGCGCCTGTGGCCACGCAGGTCCGGCCGGCGTTGCCAGTATTCCAGTGAATTTCCGGATGTACGAGTACGACATGCAGTGCCATACCGAAGTATGAACAACACGCCGGCATCGCCGCTACGTAGCGCGATAGGTCGTTAGGTGTCGAGTCGCAGCGGATAGCGCCGACTGACACGCACACGATGATCGCCAAGCAGGTGCGCCAGTTGATCGCCGTGCCCAATGGGTTCCAGCTGCATTACCGCGTCGAGATTGACGAAAGCACTGCGCGAGACCTGCCGGAACCGGCGAAGGTCCGCTGCGTCGGCAAGCGCCGCCAGCGGTCCGCGTGTGCGCCAGGCTCGGTCGACGCCATGCAACACGACATGGTTGCGATCCGCCTCCAGCCACACGATGGCGTTGGTCGGAATCACCACCTGCATACCGCGTTCGATGATCACCAACTTGTCCGGGAGCGGTGATCGTGTCTCATCGTCGCTGGCGTTTCTTCGGTGCCATGCCAGCTCCGCGGTATCTGCGCGTGTCTGCTGTGCCTGACGAATGCGCTCGATGGCCGCAGCGAATCGGTCGCCGTCCCACGGCTTGAGCAGATAATCCAGCGCGGCAAAGGCAAAGGCATCGACCGCGTGCTGTGCAAAGGCCGTGACAAATACGACGTGTGTGTGTGCCGCCTGTGGCAGTTGCGCCATCGACTGCGCCACACGCACACCATCGACACCGGGCATCTGGATGTCGAGGAATACCACATGCACAACATCGTCGCGCAGCACACTCAGTGCCGTGTGTCCGTCGCGCGCTTCAAGAATGGTATCCACCTCAGGCACGGCTTCAAGGAATCGCCGCAACTTGGCTCGCGCCGGTGCCTCGTCGTCCACGACGAGCACTCGCCAACCGCCACTCCCTGCTGCGCGACTCGACATGTCAGGCATTCGCGGTCACCCACGGCAGTTCCACGCGAACCGTTGCCCCACCGCCGGGTGTGGTGTGCAACGAAAGCCGAGCATCGTCACCATGAAGGGTCTGTAAACGACGCGCGGTGGTACTGAGGCCAACACCATTGGCCAGTGCCTGTGTTTCACCGCCCTGCCATCCCACACCATTGTCACGCACTTCGAGAATCAGCGTGCTGAGTTCACACCGCGCAGCGATGGTCACGGTAAGCAGTTCTGGTGATCGCGCGCCATGCCGAACCGCGTTCTCGAGCAACGGCTGGAGCAGCAGCGTCGGCACCATGGCAGACTTGAGGTCCTCCGGTATTTCCTGCGCGAAGGACAGGGTGTCGCCAAACCTCGCCGTCATAATGCTGCTCCACAGTGCCGACGTCTCGAGCTCTTCACGCAGCGTGACCAGGCCGGTGGATGTTTCGAGCGTTCGGCGCAGCAACTGCGACAGGCGTTGCAGCATACGATCGGCAACACGCACGTCCTCGTACATCACGCTGGAAATGGTATTCAGCGCATTGTACAAAAAATGCGGTTGCAAACGCATCTCGAGCGCAGACAATTTCGCCTGTGCAACCTCCGACTCGAGTGCCACCACACGAACCGCTTGTCGCTGTCGCTCACGCTGCTGATCGAAGAACGTGACGGCCAAGGCGACCATACTATAACCTACGCAGTCATTGCCGAGCTCCATGAGATAGCGCCACGGCATGTCACCGTAGTCGTAGGCGCCCTGCCCTGCCAAGGGGAACGCCACGGTGCGTGTGCCCCAGTTCCAGGTGGTATGCAGCGCGGAGAACGTCAGCACCGCAGGTACATGCAGGATGCGCTTCCACCCCTGACCGCGCCAACGGCGCACCAGATACGCCACACCGACTGCCAGGAGCCCAGCTCCCCACGTTCCCGTCATCTCTTCGATGAACTTGATCTGGAACGGTTCCTGACGATGCCGCACCACCGTATCGAGATACCGATAGCTGAACGACAGAAGACCCAGCAACGTCCAGAACATCGCGCCGTAGACAAACGTCTGTCGGCGCGACGACCTGGATTCTCCATGCAGTAGCTGCGCCGCGGTGTTGCTGCTCACGAATCTCCGGTGTCTTCAGCGTGCGTTCGTGGGAAGAGCAAACGCCATGATGGCGTCTCCCGCACCCCACGCGCCACCGCCGCCGGCGGCGATGAGAACATACTGCCGTCCCTCATGCTCATATGTCATTGGTGTCGCCTTCCCCCCGGCGGGAAGTGCGCCCCGCCACAATACGGCACCGCTGGAACTGTCGAAGGCACGTAGTGAACGATCAATGGATCCGCCCATAAATACCAATCCACCAGCAGTCGCCAGCGGTCCTCCAAGATTGGGCGAGCCAAACGACGCGGGTGATGTGAGTGTTTTGGCATCGTCACGTTGCACGGTACCTAGTGGCACATCCCACCGAATGTGCCCGTCGTCGAGACTGACCGCCACCAGAGATCCAAAGGGCGGCGGCGAACACGGTAGTCCACTCGGTCCCAATAAGATTCTCCGACGCATGACATAGCCGGTACCACGCATGCGCGTGAACTGATCATCTGTTCGACTGCTCATGGTACGCGCGGCTTGCGCATCAAAGAGCGAATCGGGAATGAGCTGTACCATTGCCAGCACGCGATTCACCGGGACATACGCTGTGCGTGATGCGACGTCTATGGCCACTCCACCCCAGTGCGCGCCACCAATATTGGATGGCACGGCCAACGTTCCCTGAAGACTTGGCGGAGTGAAAATTCCTTCGTTGCGCAGTGGTGCAATCATTTCGCGGCACGCCACGCGATCCGCTTCTGTCGCGCCCCACACGCTGTCGAGCACAAAGGTGTGCGGTGAAACTCTGATGCTGCTGAACGGTTGTGTGGGTGATGCGTGTTCGCCGGGAATATCTGACGCGGGAACACGCCGCTCCTCAACCGGCGCGAGAGGCACACCGGTGCGTCGATCAAGCACAAACAGCTGACCGGTTTTTGTGGCCTGCACCACCGCTGGCACATCGGCGCCATTCACCCGCACCGTGGTCAGTGCGGGCGGCGATGCATTGTCGTAGTCCCACAGGTCATGATGCACCGTCTGGAAGTGCCAGGCGACGGAGCCATCGCGGATGCGCAAGGCGACTACGGAGTTGGCATAGCGATTGTCGCCGGGTCGCATGGTGCCCACGTAGTCCGGTGCAGGGCTTGAGGTAGGGACGTACACCAATCCCAACGCGGCATCACCCACGATGACCGACCAGGCATTGGCACCACCGGTCGTACGCTCGCGACCACCCCACGACGCGTACTGCGGATCGCGCGGGTCCTGTGGAATCGGATCGAACTGCCACAACTGTTTTCCTGTGCGCACATCGAACGCACGTACTTCACCGCTGGCCGGATTGATACGCGAGTTGTCGGCAATGGAGGAGCCTATCACCATGACATCACCAATGACGGCTGGCGGTGATGTCTGCTGATATGCCTGAAATTCGAATGGCGGCAACCGTAGACCGCGGCGCAAATCGAGTTCGCCATTCGCCCCGAAATCGCGGCACAGAGCGCCAGTCCCTGCATCCAGCGCAAACAGACGAGCATCGATGCTGACCGCCAGTACACGACGCGCGCAGTTGGTCGATGCATTCGCGCGTGAGTCGCGCCAGTACGCCACACCACGATTGGTGAAGTCACCATATCCCGCATTCACCGGCACCTTGGCGTCGAAGCGCCAGCGTTCACGACCGGTTGCCGGATCAAGGGCCATTACACGACCGAGCGGGGTGCTGACATACACGCTGCCATCGACCATGAGCGGGGTGACTTCAAGCGATGGCGGTGATCCGCGTTCGACCTTGGTCTCCGCCTCGCCGGTACGATACGTCCACGCCAGGGTCAGACCGGCAACCGTTGTACGATTGATCTGTGTGAGCGGTGAGTAGCGCTGTCCGGCCGCATCGCCACCATAAACGGGCCATTCCGTTCGCGCAGATGACTGCGTCGACTGTGCCTGCAAGCGCGGCGCGACCGAAACGCTTGCCGCGGCCAGTACCACTGGTATGACCAACATTCGATGCATGAAATGGCCCATCGGGGTTGAGGATCGGTGGATTCTTGGCATATCGGCAATCAAAGCCAAGTACGACGTGCCAGCCGGGACTGCTCCCGTGATCAGCGGGATTCTCGAAAATCCGACAGGAATTCGCACAATGGGCGCCCACGCGCGAACTTGATGCCCATGCACATTGCACCCCGGTATTCAATTTTGCGCCTGACCACGCAGGCGCTCACCATCGGACTCGGTTTGGCAGGCGCTGCCTGCAGCGTGCAAGTCAACCGATCGGGAACCAGCGTCGGCAACGCCGTCGCAATTGCTCAGACAGCGCCGGTTGAGATCATGTCCTTCAACCTGCGCTACAACAATCCGGCCGACGGACCAAACGCCTGGCCACTGCGCAAGGAACGCGTAGCAGCGGCCATCCGGTTTCATGGCGCTGAGCTGATTGGTGTACAGGAGGCATTGGCGCCCATGCTCACCGATCTCGATAGTCTGCTGCCGGGCTATCGTCGTGTAGGCGTTGGACGCACGGATGGCGCCACCCGTGGTGAGTACAGCGCCATTCTCTTCGATACCACACGACTCACTGTTCAGGAGAGTGGTACCTTCTGGCTATCCCCCACCCCGGATGTCGTGGGTAGCCGCGGATGGGATGCTGCGCTCGAACGCATCGCCACCTGGGCGCGGGTGCGTGACAAACGCACAGGCTGCACATGGGTGCATGTGAACACGCACTTCGATCATGTAGGAGACAGTGCGCGCGTGGAAAGCGCTCGACTCATTCGTCGTCGACTTGGCGCGCTGGCCGGCGGGCGTCCGCTCACCATGACGGGCGACTTCAACGCTAACCCGTCACACCCTGCCTATGTGACGCTGACCAGCGCTACGGTTGCCGGCGCCGCGCCGCCATTGCGTGATGCAATGATGGCGAGTGCCACCAAACATTATGGGCCGCTTTCCACCTGGAACGCCTTCAAGGAAATCGAAGACGGACAGCGAATTGATTTCGTGTTCGTGGCGGACGGTGTCCAGGTGCTACGCCACGGTATTCTGAGTGATCGCTGGGACGGACGCTTTCTGTCGGATCATCTTCCGGTGCTTGCGTCCGTCGTCCCCTGTGCGCGCTGAGTGGCCGTAGGATCTAGACTGTCGGTTGTTGCACCATATTCAAACAACAGAAGTTCATGTAGCGCCATCAGGACACCGTGTCACGCGACGCCGCGCGAAGCAATGCCGGTGTTGAACCGGACTGCTCGAGCAGCGTCACGGCACGCTTGAGCGGCAGGTCCCAATCAAGGCCAACGCGGAAGGCCAGTGTATCGCCATGGGCCAGCGTGGCGACTCGTAGCGCCAGCGTGCGATCAATGTCGGTACGACCCGCGTCGAACTGTTCACGTGTCACGGGCACCCGATCCGCGCGGAGACGTGTGAAAAGCTCGTTGCCCCACGCCGAGTCGACGGCAAATCCAGGACGCAGAGCTCCCGCACTCTGACTGCGCAGCTTCTGCACATGGGCCTGCGCGATGCTCGTGACATGTGCGAACACGGTGGTGGCGTGGGGCGCGAGCACTTCGCGCAGCGCACGCTCGCCAGATGTCACGGTATCATCAGCCACGACGACATCCGGCATGATGGCTCCCGTTCCATCGGGCTGCTTGTGAATGGAACGACCAGCGGGTGTATACCACCGACCCGTCGTCATCTTGAGCGCATAGCCACCATCGAGGCTGTACACCGTCTGCACCAATCCCTTGCCGAACGACCGCGATCCCATCAGCAGCGCGCGATGATTGTCCTGCAACGCACCGGCGACGATTTCAGCAGACGATGCCGAACCGCCGTCCACCAGTACCACCATGGGTACATCGCGCAACACCGGCTCGAGCTCCGCGCGATACATCTGCGTGCCCTCACGGGAACGCACGCTCAGCACGGGCGCGCCAAGCGGCAGGAACAGATTGGCGGTCGCCAGAGCCTCCTCCACGACTCCACCCGGGTTGCCGCGCAGATCAAGCACCAGTCCCTTGCTGCCGGCAGCACGCAATGACCTCACGGCCTGGGTCAACTCTCGCGATGTGGCATCGCTGAACCGGCTGAGCGGCAAATAGCCAACACCAGGTGTCAGCATGAGATGAAACGGCACCGATGAAACGTGCACACGTCGGCGTATGAATCGATGGACGAGCGGTGCCGCGTAGCCTGCACGTTCAAAGGCCACCGTGACTGGCGTTCCATCTACACCCACAAGCCGGGTATGCACGCGCTCCGTGCTCCACCCCACCGTACTGGTGTCGTTGATGCGAACCACTCGATCACCCGGCTGCACACCAGCTTCAGCGGCCGGCGTTTCATCGTAGACCTTTTCGATCGTCACCGCGCCATTGACCGGCGGTGTGAGCAACACACCAAGTCCGCTGTAGTTGCCATTCGTTGTCAGTTCAAAATCCGCGAGATCTGCCGGTGTGAGCAGATCCGCATAAGGATCATTGAGTTCACGCACCAGGCCTCGCGCGGCCTTCTCATACAACGCGTTCACACCCACCGTGTCACTGAATCGCAGCATGACCAGGGTCATGACCTGTTCGAGCAGCTGCGGACCACGACGTTCGCTGCTGCGCTGCAGTGTCCACGCTCCTGTTGCCAGCGGAACAACCAGTAGCGTAGCGGCCCAGGCCCGTCGCCGTGTGGGCGTCGTGCGAGCGAACCGGACACGGAGATGCTGAGGGACGGCCAGGAGAGAGCGGAGCATGGTTGACTCGACTGAGGCAGATGAACACCGATGAACACGATTGCCGATTCACAACTGCTTTGCGGCTGATTCGCAAAAGGGACGATTGCGATCAGGTATTCGACCCTACTCCATCACGGTTCTGGAACGTCACGCGCTCCCACCCGTTCTCTCACGCCCGACGCCAAAGCCCGATAGAATGGAGCAGCTTGTTGCGCCGAAGGCGTCGCCCGAAGGCGTCGCCCGAAGGCGTCGCACCCACGTGCGCTCTCAGGTATGCCCTCACGCTCTGACCACTCCGTCCATGTCGCGCATTCAGGTTCAAGGGCTGCACCACATCACCCTTGTCGGCTCTACGCGCCAGAGCGCCATCGATTTCTGGCAGGGCGTACTCGGCATGCCGTTCATCTTCGAGCAGCCCAACCTGGGTCGTCCCGAAGAGAACCACCTGTACTTCGACCCGGGTGATGGCCGTCTGCTCACCGTGTTCACCGACGAAACACGTAACGATGCAGGTCGGCCAGCACCTCGCGACGTGGGATGCGTGGAACACATCGCACTTGCCGTATCACGCGCAGTGTTTCTTCAGGTACCGGCTCGTCTCGAAACGCGCGGTATGCGCTTTATCCAACGCGACCGGGGCTTCATGGATAGCATCTACCTCCAGGATCCCAATGGACTCAAGGTGGAGTTGGCGTGCTACAAGTTTGTCACCCCCGAAGGCTTCCGCGATGCCGATGTGCTGATGGCCGCACATCGTATTCGTCTCGCGCGTGGTGATCACCATATCGATGAAAGCCATGTCGCCGATGCGATCATTCAACTGATGGACGGGCGCGACCGACTGTAGCACGATCGGCCGATTCCTTCCGTTGGTCTGGGACAAAGGGCCGCAAGGGAACTTCAGCGGAGCAATGGAGGTACGATCGCGCGACGCATCCCTCCCACTAATGCGTTCCCTGGCATGCCGGGGCCCCTCTTCCCGTGCCACGTTCGATGCTGTTGCAGTGACAGCACCAGAACGAATCATGGAGTGTGTTGCAATGAGCGGTGCTTTTGTTGTGCTACGACTTCGTGGCACGAGCTCGCGCACGTTGGCAGCTGGCCTCATGGCCGCTGCGTTGGCTGGTTGTTCTGCCGATGAGTCCACTGGCACCACCCCCGAGCCGCCATCAGAAGCACGCGCGGATTTTCGTCCAGGGATTCCTCAGGGTTGGACTGGCGGAACCGCGCGCGCGGATCAGTACGAGATCGGGCTTGATGTCGGAGTGAAAAGACAAGGCAATGGGGCTGCCTACCTGCGAAGTCGCACTACCACGCAGGGTACCGAATCGTTTGCTGCGGTCAATCAGGCACTCAATGCCGCGCCCTATCGCGGCAAACGCGTGCGGTTCTCCGGTTGGGTCCAGGCGGACAGCATTATCAGCGGCGCCGGCTTGTGGATGCGCATCGACGGGGCGACCCGGCAGGTTGGGTTCGACAACATGCTGATCAGCCGCCGCCCAATTGTCGGGACGGCGACGTGGCACCAGGTCTCAGTAGTTCTCGACGTGCCGCAGGAGGCCATCAGCCTCACGTTGGGTGCGTTGATCACCGGACGCGGCACACTGCGCGTCGACGACGTGACCCTCGATACGGTGGCGTTGACGACTCCGGTCACTGCGGGTCCGTCACTCATCCCATACGATCGCGACAGTTCTGCCGCCGTCACCACTGCGTTGCGCTATCCGGTAACTATTAGCAATGCGGACTTTGAAGGTGTGTCGTCCATGCCCGCTACCACAGCGGCCTGGCTTGCCGCCAACGCCGTGCCCTTCAACACCGATGCGGCAGGCAGTGGCTTGGATGACCTGGCGGAACTTGGCCGCATTGTTGGATCGGCCCGCATCATTGGCTTTGGCGAAGCGACACACGGCACCCGCGAGTTCTTTCGCATGAAGCATCGGGCGTTCGAGTATCTCGTCGAACGGCATGGTGTGAACTGGTTCACCATCGAAGCCACCATGTCCGAGTCGCGCGATGTCGACCACTACATCACGCACGGCGTTGGCGATCCTCGAGCGCTGCTATCTCGCCTACAGTTCTGGACATGGAACACGCAGGAAGTACTGGACCTGATTCGATGGATGCGCGACTACAATGTGCGAGTTGGCAGTCCGCGTTTGCGATTCTTCGGATTCGACATGCAATCGGCCGACGTGTCGGTGGACAGTGTTCGCTCGATCACCACGCGTATCGACGGTCCATTGGCAGAACGTGCCATTCGCATCGTCGGCTGCTTCGATGCCGCACGCGACCCGCGCACCCGCCGTATCTCCTCGACACTGTATCTCAGCTCGCTGTCGGTGGCCACCCGTACACTGTGCCAGGATTCGGTGACCGCACTGCGTACCGCCATTCAATCATCACGCACCGCGTTGTTGGCGCGCAGTGACGCGGAAACAGTGGATTGGTTGCAGCAGTACACCACCCAACTCATTCAATGGACACAGATGGCCGGTGCTCCTAACACCAGCGCATCGTCGCTGATCCGGGACCAGGCCATGGCTGACAATCTTGCATGGGCAGTCAACCGAGCCCCGGGCAGCAAACACTTTGCCTGGGCGCACAACTACCACGTGAGTCGTCGTCCCAACACGATGGGCTATCATCTCGGACGGCAATTCGGCAACGACTACCGTGTGTTCGGATTCACCTTTGGCACGGGGCAGTTCAATGCCTACGAACAGGTTGGTACGACTGTCACGTCGCTCAAGGCGCACACGATTACATCCATCGACACAACCGCCATCGAGTATCTCTTTCAGCAGGTGAATCGTCCGCGCCTGCTGCTTGATACGCGAAAGATTCTTGATGGCGGGGCTGCAACGGCACCACTGCGCAATGGCGCGCTGCGCATGCGCACCATTGGCGCACTGTACAACAACGCCGTACCCAGCATCTACTTCGAAGACGTGCTGCTACCGGCGGACTACGACGGAATTATCTGGTTCTCGACCACGTCAGCGAGTTTTCTGCTGCCGTTCCAATAAGAACTGTGCTTTCAGGTGGAGGTGGACAGCGCCTCCACCTGAACTGCCGTACGCTTTCGCATCATCCCCAATACAAGTACGCCATGATAATGGCCACGATCACGCCCACAATATCGGCAAACAGCCCCATGGACACGGCATGCCGTGTCTTCTTGACGCCGACCGACCCGAAATAGAGCGCCAGAATGTAGAACGTGGTGTCAGTGGCACCCTGGAACGTGGCCGACAAGCGACCGGCAAACGAGTCGGCGCCGTGAGTCTTCATGGCATCCACCATCATGCTGCGCGCACCACTGCCGGACAGCGGCTTCATGAGCGCCGTTGGCAAGGCCGGTATGATGCGGTCATCAAATCCGAAAACAGCGAACAACTTTGCCAGCCCCTGCGTGAGCAGATCGAGCGCACCCGAGGCCCGGAACACGCCGATGGCGACCAGCAGCGCCACGAGGTAGGGAATGATGCGAATGGCAACCTGAAAGCCTTCCTTGGCGCCCTCAATGAACGCCTCGTAGGCATTCACGCGCTTCACGAGCGCCATGATCATGAACGTGCAGATCACACCTATCAGGGTGACGTTAGCCACCGTGTTCGAGATAGTCTGTACACGCTCACGCTCCATACCACTGAAAATCCACACCACGCCGCTCACCAGCGCCGTCACGCCAATGAGCCACCCCAGCAACACCTTGTCGAACAAATTGATACGCTGAACGATTGCCACACCAATGAGTGCAGCCAGTGTCGCGAAATACGTGGTGATTAGAATCGGCAGAAACACATCGGCCGGATTGGCGGCACCCAACTCTGCACGATACACCATGATGCTGATCGGGATGATGGTCAGCCCCGAGGTGTTCAGCACGAGGAACATGATCTGCGCATTGGTCGCCGTATCTTTTTCCGGATTGAGCGACTGCAACTCATTCATGGCCTTGAGCCCGAGCGGCGTGGCCGCATTGTCGAGCCCCAGCATATTGGCCGAGAAATTCATGATAATGGACCCGAGCGCCGGATGATCCGCAGGCACCTCGGGAAATAGTCGACGGAAGAACGGACTCACAATGCGTGACACCACGGCGATCGCTCCACCGGCTTCACCAACTTTCATGAGCCCGAGCCACAGCGTGAGCACACCCGTCAGACCAATGGAAATTTCGAATCCGGTTTTTGCCGAGTCGAATGTGGCCTGCGTCATGGCGCCAAACACGGTGGCGTCGCCGCCAATCAGCTTGACCACGCCGATAAGCAGCGCAGAGATAAAGAATCCGAGCCAGATGTAGTTGAGTGTCATGGCAGTGTTCCTGTCAGCAGTTCGACCAGCACCGGCACATGCATCGCCATGAGATCCTCGTTTCCGATCACCGGGTATTCGTACGTGATCACCGCTACACCATTTTCACCGCCCCACGAGCCGAACGATCCGGGAGTGGGATAACCAACATCTCGCACCAACGGCATACCGGTCCGCGCGGCGAGCCGCTGACCAAGTGGACTCGCATTGACGTCGTCAATACACGCCAGCGGCGCGTGCAATGCAATCACCACGTCCGGCTTGAGTTCTGCAATCAGCGCCAGCAGCGCCTGCGTTTCTGGCTCCGACGCCGGCACCGTACCCGGACTCAACACAACATCGCTGGGCAGATCAATCGTCGCTCGGCACGTCACCGGATCACTACGCCAGGTACGCGTCGGAAAATTACGATTGAGATCGACGCCGTTGGCGTTGGCTCGCGTTCCGCGAATAAGCCCGTCAGGGTTGGCCGCCAACACCACGGCCGCATGCGCAGGAGCGCCCGGCAACTGCCGCAAAGCACGGGACAATGCCCACGTAGTTTCCGGTTCTTCGCCGTGAATGGCGGCGAAGATCAGCATCTCGCAGCGTCCGGTGGGTCGCCACACCTCGAGCGGGAGCCCAAGTACGGAACGACCATAGGTAGTAGGTGGCACGGCATGCGTGCCCCAGGCGGATCGGGGACGGAGCGACATCAGAAGCGGCAGAGGGCGGAATACCCGACGGGAACCGCTACAACCTACTGCGCCATGTGCTCCAGCGCCGGTAGCAACGCCGGTGTTTACATCCGTTCGTCGGCCGTTGGGCCGTATGTCGGCGCCACGGGTACGTCCAGCAATCGCAAATACACCGTAAGCTGTCCGCGATGATGGATGAGATGATGCAGGGTCATGTCATTGAACGCGGCCTCACGGTCGCGGGAAATCCGGACCATACCATTTACCGACATTTGCCATGTACCCGACGCATCACGATCCGGATGCGTAGCCATGGCGGTCAGCGCAGTCTCGAGTGCGCCATCGAACATCGCAAGCAGTTCTGCCAGACTGGCCACTTTGGTTGGTCGCCAGGTGGCCATATCGATCGCCGTCACATCTTCACGAAAGATGGCGTGTGCAAAGTTCAGGCAGTCAATGAAATGCGCAGATAACTGACCGAGTGCCGACGACTTCGCGTGCGGTCGCCAGCCAAACTGCTCATCAGGCACACGTTCGAGATGCCGACGCGTGGTGGCTGCTTCCGTTCTCAGTATGCTCGCCAGTCGATCGACCCGAGAAATAGGCATGGATGAGTCGTCAGTTGTCATCACCGGGCACCGCCAACAAGCACCACAAACTCGGCGGAGTCCCGCGGCTGACCAAGCAGAGGCACACGCACATTGGCCTTCGTAGTGCTTCCAAGCTCCGCACTGGTCTCCGGTGCAGCAAAGGCACTGACCCGCACGCAGGCACTGTCCAGCGCTACGCCGCTGCTGAGCACAGGCATCAACTCCAGACGAAATCGTCCGTTGGTATCCGTTTGTCCGATCCGCACGCCATTGTCGTCCAACGGAGGCAGTGATGTGCATGAGCGCTCAAACACCGTCGCTCGCACAATCAACCCGGCGACTGGAGTCTGACTCGCGTTCAGCACCACGCCCTTCACCACCAGCGTGCTCGGTGGAGTGGGAGAACATCCACACGCTTCGGTCGGCGATGTGCAACTCACCACAACGCCGATCAAGGCACATGTGATGATACGCAGCGCCGTCGCTGACCATGCGCTCGAAAGTCTGACGGACATCAGAGTGGCGAACATTGGCGACAGGGGTAGGAGAGGTGCATCTTGGCCAAGGTCGTTTGTATCGCTTCAACCGCGGGGAGTTCTCACCTGAACGTTGCAACGCTGTTGCGACACGAGAGGCGCACGAATGCTTCAGCTAGTGCTTCAGCAAGCGCTATCGCCACTGTGGCTGGCATCACTCATCTCGTTGGCCTTACCCGGCCACAACGGGGATCGGTCACCATCGGCTCACCCCGATCTTCGCACGACTGGAACGCTGCAGTCAACACCCAGTGCTGCCGTAGCGCTGTGGAAGAACAAGCAGTCGGCGTTTGGCATGTTCGTGCCCAGTGAGCGCGCGCCAGGTGCAACCGACGCTCAGGGAAACCGGCTGCCCCCATTGTATACGGAGGCTGGTGCGCGCGCGCTCGCTGCCAACCCGCTGCTCGACTACCTCTTCCTCAATCTCGAAGCCCGCTACGACGCCGACGCCGTGCGAGCCATGGTCGCAGGTGTTCGTGCGACACCGGGCGCCAGAAAGCCCACGCTGCTCGTTCGCATTCCGACTATCGAAGCCGCCGGAGCCGACAGCACCAAGGCACGCGTGGCCCAGGCGCTCGCGCTGGGTGCGGATGGTGTCGTCATTCCGCACGTGCGCAGCGCCGATGAAGCCCGTCTCGCCGTGAGTTTCTTCACGGCTGTTCGCGCCAACGTGTGGTCGCCCCGCAATCCATCAGGCAATGTGGTCGCGATGCTCATGATCGAGGACAAGGGCGCCGTTGCCACCATGCGCGACATTGCTGCCGTTCCCGGCTACAGCCTGCTTTCATGCGGCATTGGCAGTCTCACGCGTGACATGGGCGGAGACGCACCGGGCGCCGAAGCCGCCTGTCAGCAAGCGCGGGACCTCAGCGAAGCCGCCGGAATGCCAAGCATGATGACGGCGACGCCTGCGACACTGGGCGATCGCATCACGCGAGGCTATCGCGGCATTCTGCTTTCGGGTTCGGTGGCGCAGGTGGAACCCATCATTCGTGATGGTTTGCCGCGCACGGGTCGCACCGTGCCGAGTGGTGGAGAGGCCGCCAGCGCTTCAACCAGCGCTTCAACCAGTGCATCGGCCTCGTTTCTCACCGCACTCCGCGCACACTGCGGCAAAGCCTTTGAAGGACAGATCGTGAACCCGCAGGCCGCCGACAGCGCCATGCGCGGTCAGCGTCTCGTGATGCACGTACGTGGCTGCGGTGACACGGTGCGTGTGCCATTTCACGTGGGCGACAACCGGTCGCGCACCTGGGTGTTCACGCAAACCGCCAGCAGTGTGCGTCTCAAGCACGATCATCGGCATGAAGACGGCAGCGAGGACAAGGTGACGCAGTACGGTGGCGACGCGCTCGCGTCGGGCACCGCCGCTCGCATGGAGTTTGCGGCTGATGCGGCGACTGCAGCGCTCATCCCGGCAGCGCGCACCAATGTTTGGACCGTTGAAGTTTCTCCCACGCGTTTCAGCTATCAGTTGCGCCGCGAGGGTACAGATCGCCGATTCCGTGTGGATTTCGATCTGACGCGTCCCGTCGCTGCACCGCCGGCGCCATGGGGTTTTGAACGCGCGCTGCCGTAAGCTCACGTCATTTGCCAACGGTCCTGCCATGACACTCGCACTTCCCGCGCCGCTTGTTTCGACGGAATGGCTCGCGGCCAATCTCACCAATCCAGAACTGCGTGTACTGGATGCCAGCACCTACCTGCCTTCAGCCAATCGTTCGGCCAAGGCGGAATACGCAGCGGCGCATATTCCGGGTGCGGTGTTTGCCGATATCGATGGTTTGAGCGACGAAACCTCACCCTTCCCCCACACACGGCCCTCACCCGACACACTCGCCGCACGTCTCGGCGCGCTTGGCGTTGGCAGTGACCATGCCGTCGTCGTGTACGATGGCTCCGGCCAGCACTTCAGTGCGCCGCGTGTGTGGTGGATGCTGCACACGCTGGGACATACACGAGTCACGGTACTTGATGGTGGATTTCCCAAGTGGCAACGCGAAGGACGACCGGTCACGGCGGACATTTCACCGATTGCGCCGGCCACCTTTGTCCCGCAGCTCGATGCATCGCGGTGGCGCAATCTCGAGAACATGCGTGCCAATCTGTCGTCGCATGCGGAGCAGGTTGTCGATGCCCGCAGTGCCGGCCGGTTCACCGCAGAAGAAGCAGAGCCACGCGCCGGTGTACGCGGCGGCCACATCCCCGGCGCACGCAATGTGCACTACGCTTCACTCGTGAATGCCGACGGCACCATGCTTGATGCTGAAGCATTGCGCTCCCGCTTCGCGAATCAGGGCGTGGATCTCACTGCGCCAATCGTGGCAAGCTGCGGAAGCGGCATTACAGCAAGCGCCGTCCTCCTGGCACTGCATGTCGTCGGTGCGCCAAACACCGCGATCTACGACGGAAGCTGGACCGAATGGGGCAGCCAGCCGGACACGCCTGTCGAAACAGGACCCGCACGCTGATCAGGCGTCCGGAACGACGGTCGCTGTCTTGATGTACTCGATGGCGGGGAACCAGCGCACAAGATACGCATTGCCCTGACGCGCAATGCGTACGTAGTTCGGTTCCTCGCCATACTCCATGTTGAGCCGCTCCACGACATCCATGCCTTCCACCACCTTGCCGATGGGTGCGAACACTTTTTGCCCATCGAGCTTGCGACGGTTGTCCTCGAGGCTGATAAACAACTGCGTGCTTCGGGAGTTCGGCCCGTTCGCGGCAAATGTCACAGTGCCTTTCACATTGCCGGTACGCATGGGATCGTCCGGAATGGTCGCATCACGCCATTTGTCGTGAACTGTAGGCGTGCCATGCATGCCGAACTGCGCAATGAAGCCCGGCACCATGCGATAGAAACTCACATCGCGAAAAAATCCAATGGTGACGAGCTCGTAGAACCGATCCGCACCATGTGGTGCAAGCGCGCGTGTCACCTCAATCACGAATGCGCCCTTACCGGTTTCCATGCGCACACGGTATCGATCCGGCGCACGTAAGGGTGTAGCTGCAGGACCGGGAATATCAGGCACCGTGTCGGCCGCCGCTTGCTGTGCCGCCGGACGGGAGTCGCTTCCTCCGCATGCCGAAACACCAAGCGCTACTGGTATGCCCAGAGCGGCACACAGCAAGAAATTTCGCGAGCGCTGAACGAACATCGGGCGAAAGAGCGGCATGTATTCAAGCTACCATCTCTTCACAAGTCACGACAGCAACACGCATCGGGAAACTCCCACCGTGCACGTCCGTAGGGAACACCACACTTCTCACACCATCCGATGCGTGCACACCTGACACTCGGTGCCTGCGGTCTTGTTATGTCGTCCATGGTTGCCTGTAATACCAGCGACACTGATACCGCGAGGACGTCCGCCACATCAGCTGCATGGGTAATGCCCACAGCGTCGTCTATAGACTCGACCGCCAAGGCGCTAATGCAACAGTACGATGTGCAGGGCATGGCGCTGGCCGTAATCGACCGTGGTCAGGTCTCACATGTCGCGGCGTACGGTCGACGTAGCGCCAAGTCTGATGGGCCGCTCGATACCAACACCATCATGTACGGGGCCTCACTCACCAAGACCGCTGCCGCGGTGCTGGTGTTGCAGCTCGTCGATGAGGGTCGCATGGCGCTCGACACCCCACTGGTGCGCTATCTGCCGAAGCCCATCTCGGCGTACGAGGACTACCAGGATATCTCGAGTGACGCGCGCATCAATCGCGTCACCGCACGCATGGTGCTGTCACATACCACCGGCTTTGCCAACTTCCGCTGGCTCGAACCCGATGAACGTTTGCGTTTTCATCACGAGCCCGGCAAACGATACGGCTATTCCGGTGAGGGCTTCTATCTTCTGCAACTCGCCATCGAGGAAGGTCTTGGAATCGAGCTTGGTTCCGCCATGCAAACACGCATCTTCGATCGTATCGGCATGCCGCGCACCAGCATGATGTGGCGACCGGACTTCCGCGAGAATCTTGCCGATGGATTTACCCTCGATGGAACGCACGAACCTCACGATGAACGCAGCGCCCCACGTGCTGCGGGATCGATGGATACCGACATTGCCGATCAGGCACGGCTCTGGGCTTCTATCCTTCGCGGTGACGGATTGAGTCCCGCCTCGCGCGCGGAACTGGTCAAGCCACAAGTCGCCATCACTTCAGCGCAACAGTTTCCGACGCTTACTGCACCGGAAGGTCAGTTTCATACCACGCATCACCTGGCCGCGGGTGTCGGCGTGGTGACGTACCAGGATCCGCGCGGCCTCGTGTTCTGGAAGGGCGGGCACAACGACTCCACTGGCAACATCGTCGTGTGCATCGAAGCCGAGCAGCGTTGCCTGGTGCTCCTTGGCAACGATGTACGCGCCGAACGAGTGTACCCGGAGCTTGTCGCGGCGGTATTGGGCCCGCTCAATTTTCCTTGGAGCTGGGAGTACGGACCGAAGTCCTGATCGCGTCTCAGCTCCAGATCTCCTTCATGGCGCGTCGCATGGCTTCCCGTGCGGCGCGCCGTGTGTCTTCAGGCTCATGGCATCGTTGGCCACGCATCCAGGTTTCGCGGAAGGCATCAGCGCTTCCGCTGAAGACCAACGCATCGAGCAGGAAGTCGTCGGGTACGCCAAGGAGTGCATCGGTCTCTGTGTTGAGCACCACAAAGTCGGCGCGCGCGCCCACCTGAATTCCGATGTTGTTCCATCCTGCCGCGGCTGCACCACCAGCGACGAATCGCTGGAACAGTCGATGCGCGGTTGAAGACATCCGCTCCGGATCGGCCGACACATTGCGCCGACGCTGCACCAATCGCTGGCCATACTCCACCAATTGCAATTCCGCTGGCCAGGCGCGTGTGATATGACTGTCCGTGCCAACACTCAACGCGGACGCGCTCGATAGCCAGCCATCGAGATCGCAGGTTCCGTCGCCGAGATTGGCCTCAGTGCTGGGACAGAGCACAACACCTGCTCCCGCTGCCGCTGCTGAACGCACTTCATCTGGCGTTGTATGGGTGGCATGCACCAAGTGCCAGCGTGCATCCAGCCATCCTGATCGCACCAGCCACTCCACTGGCCGCATACCGGTCGCAGCGAGACACTGCTCCACCTCGGCGACCTGTTCCGCCACATGAATGTGGATCGGTGCAGCGTCATCGCGCACAGCAGTGACAAGTTCGCGAATACTGTCTGCATGAGCGGCCCGGAGTGAGTGAATGGCCACTCCTGCCGTGACATGGGGCAAGCGCCACGACCGCACCGTATCACGGAATGAAAGCACCCGCTCTACAGATGTTGCAAACCGCCGTTGATCCTCACGGAGCGCGGTCTGCGCGAAACCCGCGCGCTCATAGAGCACCGGCAGCATGGTCAGCGTCATGCCCACATCGGCGGCAGCCGCTGCCAGTACCTGCATCATGGTGGCTTGATCGGCATAGTGCCGACCATCGGTATCATGATGCAGGTAGTGAAACTCGCAGGTGTGCGTGAACCCACCGGCCAACAGTTCGGCGTACAAATGCCGCGCAATGGCATGCAGCTGTTCCGGTGACACACGAAGCGCCACCTGATACATCCGATCACGCCAGCTCCAGAAATCGTCTAGCGCGGAGTCACGTCGTTCTGTCAGACCAGCAAAGGCACGCTGGAACGCATGACTGTGCGCATTCACGACTCCGGGGAGCACCGGGCCTGCGAGCCGCCGCGCCTGTGCCGGACACGCAACACCAGCTTCCACGGTTTCCCAGTTGCCAGACGCGTCGATGGAGAGCAGAACATCTCGCGTCCAATGTCCACCTATGAAAGCAAGCGGCGCCCACAGCGGTGAGGTATGCGCATCAGACATCAGTCGGGCTTCCATGCGAGCAGTGTCCGTACAAACCGATCCAGTACCGGTGCGGCATGGCTGGACAACGCATCACTCCACACAAACGGTGCATGTTCCGACATGTACGTACGGCATGCCATCTCGAGCTGCACGGTGTGCACCCCTTCCGACGGGCGGCCATAGTGTCTCGTGATGTAGCCGCCCTTGAAGCGATCATCCACCACATGCGAGAAGCGATCCTGAATCTCGAACACCTCGGTCAGTGCAACCCGCAGATCCGGCGCACAACTGGCGCCGTCGGCCGTGCCGAGACTGAAGTTTGGCAGTACGCCCTCGAACAGCCATGGCAATTCACTCATGATGCTATGGGCATCAAAGAGAACGACGTAACCATGTTCTGCCCGACGGGAGGCAATCAGTTCCTGTAGCGTGTCGTGATAGGGGCGCCAGTAGGTATCGATGCGCCGCTCAACCTCGAATGCATCCGGCGCCATCCCGTCACGGTAGATCACATCACCACTGAAGTGGCGCGTGGGGCACAGCTCCGTATTGTTGCGCCCCGGATACATCGGCGCGTCCACCGGTGGACGATTGAGGTCGATGAGATAGCGACTCCATCGCGGCACGACGCAGGTCGCACCAAGTGCATGCGAGAACGCATACAATCGATCGAGAAACCAGTCAGTGTCTTCGGATGCGAGCGCTCGCTCGGTGTATCGATGGTGCTGATCCGTCGGAATGGCTGTCGCCACATGCGGAAAGCTGATGATGACCGGCGACGAGCCGTGCAGGATGTGTGGCGTGTTCATGCCACGCACTCCGTGCCACCAATCACTACACGGCGGCATGGATTGACACCGAATCGATACGCCAGCTCGCGCGGATGCTCAGCGTCCCAGACTGCCAGGTCTGCTCGCATTCCGCTGACCAGCATGCCACGGTCATCCAGCCCAAGTGCCTTCGCGGCATTCACAGTCACACCACGCCAGCTCTCCTCTGGCGTCAGGCGGAACAAGGTACACGCCATATTCAACATGAGCAGTAGACTCAGTGCAGGTGAGGAGCCCGGATTGTGATCAGTGGCAATAGCAATCGGGACACCCGCTTCGCGCAGTGCAGCGATCGGCGGGAGCTGCGTTTCACGAAGGAAGTAGTAGGCACCGGGCAACAGCATGGCCACGGTTCCCGACTCGCGTATTGCACGCACGCCGTCTGCACCAAGGTACTCGAGATGATCGCAGCTGAGCGCATTGAATGACGCCGCGAGTACGGCGCCTTTGCTGTCACTCAGCTGCTCCGCATGAAGCTTGACGCGTAGTCCCAGCGACCGTGCAACAGTGAACCAGCGCGCGACCTGATCGGTCGTGAACGCAATCGATTCGCAGAAGGCATCGGCAGCATCCACGAGACCGGCAGCATGCTGATCACGGAGCCAATCGCATGCCGCGTCGACATAGGCGTCCGCCTGGCCAGCGTACTCTGGTGGCAGGGCATGCAGGGCAAGCGACGTCGTACACACAGACACTGGCAGCCGTAAACCAACTTCGCGCGCCGCCTTGAGGGAACGCCTTTCATCATCGGCGCTCAACCCATATCCCGATTTGATTTCGAGTGTGGTCACTCCTTCCGCCATGAGCACACGAGCGCGAGCGACAGCACGCTCGGTCAGCTGCTCGGTAGCTGCCGCGCGCGTGGCACGCACCGTCGACGCGATACCACCACCCGCCTTGGCAATCTCCGCATAGGTCGCGCCATGCAGACGTTGCTCGAACTCGGCTGCCCGATCTCCGCCATACACCAGGTGCGTATGGGCGTCGATCAATCCCGGTGTAAGCAATGCCCCCTGCAGGTCGTGCTCAGCACCGATGCGCAGATCCGCAGGCAGCGCGTCGTCAGCGCCTACCCACACAATGCGATCGCCTTCCGTGACCAGCGCGCCGTGCTCTGAAAATCCGTAGGGGGTTCTCGTTGCTGCACCATCAGCAAACGTCGCGATATTGGCGCGACGCCAGAGCGTACGGGTCATGATGTCAGTCCTGGGCAGATGCTTGTGTCGCCCACAACCACCAGGCGCGCACGGGGACAGCTGTGTGAATACGCCACGCCTCTTCTTGAATGGGCGCACCTGGCTGAACTTCGCTCCAGGCCAGCGTTCTCGCATCAAGCGTATGCGATTGTGCCTGCGCGCCATTTCCAATCAGCAGCGTGCAGGGCGCATCGGTGTAGACCGCGCGCCATGTCGCGGAGGAAGACCAGGCGCTACCGGGCACCACGCGCGACACGCCGCGTGCGCTCACGCGCATATCCCACATGACATTCAGATCGTCGGTTTCACCGTCAAGCAGGCGACAGGCTGGTGCATCGTTGCCATCAAAAGCGGTGCCTTCGTCGCCACGCGTCAACGTGCGCTTTCGGTCGGGCCACTCCAGTGACACACCGGCTCCATTCAGCACCGTAAACCATCGCCACACGCCGGGAAATGCGCTGAAGGGACCGTCACGTGCAATGCGTGCCACGCTCACGCGCACGAGCCACGCATCAGCTGATGGCCATGCGATTAGCTCCCGCGTCATCCCGCCGCCATTGCGCCACAGCTGAGGAGCGACGTTGTCCAAATGAACGATTCGCACAGCGGGCGTGTGTGCGGACACAGACGATGGTGTCATGGGGCAAACTCTCCCTGCAGCATGTAGCGGTCACCCGGATGCACGAGCCGCACGGCCGTGATCGGGCCAATCCGACTGAACGTGCGCCGCACCACCACGAGACACGGCGCGTTTGCTGCAATACCCAGCAACCGCGCCTCCAGTCGCGTGGGACGGGAAGCCTCGATGTGATACACCGCACGCCAGAGCTGCGTGCTGGCAAACAGGATCTGCGTCGGAGTGACCTGTGTGAAATCGTGCTGCAGATAGTCCGGCGCTTCAGCAGGGTTCACCCAACGATCCTCACACTGCAGCGCCACACCATTCTCGAGATGTACGATGCGCGTGTGAAACACGCGCTCGCCTGGTGTTAGTGAGAGCTGAGCCGCCACGCTCACGCTGGCTTCTTCTTCACGCGCCAGATGCACCCGCGCCTCGTGGCTATGACCACGCGACAGGATCTCTTCGTGCACGTCGGAAATGGTCAGCGTGCTGCTCACCGCATCCAGACTGCGGGCGAACGTACCCACACCCTGCACTCGCTCAACCAATCCCTCGGATTGCAGCTCGCGCAGCGCGCGATTCACCGTCATCCGGCTCACTTCAAAACGTGCCACAAGCTCGGCTTCAGACGGCATCAACGCACCGGCCGCCCAGCGTCCGCGCGCCAACCCCTGCTTGAGGTATTGCTTGACGCGCTGGTACGGGGCGGCGGTGGCGGGAGGCATGGGCCTATCCTACTTGCCGTCACTTGTCTAGACAAGTACGATTGGACAGCTCTTCGCCTCGTCCCCTCCCGTACATGACACAGCTCGCGACCTCCTCCGCCAACGCCGACGTCGGTTCAATAGACGGTCCGCGCCCCGTCCGCGCGCCTCGCGGCACGGCCCTCAGCTGCGCCAATTGGCTCATCGAAGCGGCCTACCGCATGCTCCAAAACAATCTCGACGCCGAAGTGGCCGAGAATCCGGATGCGCTGGTGGTGTACGGTGGCATTGGCAAGGCGGCCCGTAACTGGGCCAGTTTCGATGCGCTGCTCAGCGCGCTGCGCAATCTCCGCCCGGACGAAACTCTGCTCGTCCAGAGTGGAAAGCCGGTGGGTGTATTTCGCACGCACGCAGATGCTCCGCGCGTGCTGCTCGCCAATAGCAACCTCGTGCCGCGCTGGGCCACGTGGGAGCATTTCCATGAGCTCGACCGCAAGGGACTCATGATGTATGGCCAGATGACAGCCGGCAGTTGGATCTACATCGGCAGTCAGGGCATCGTGCAGGGCACGTACGAAACGTTTGTCGAGGCGGGCCGGCAGCATTTCGGCGGTTCACTCACCGGTCGGTGGATTCTCTCCGCAGGTCTGGGTGGCATGGGTGGCGCGCAGCCATTGGCCGCGTCATTCGCCGGTGCGTCGAGTCTCACCATTGAATGCCAGCAGAGTCGCATCGACTTCCGTCTGCGCAGTCGATATGTAGACGAGCAGGCGCACGATCTCGATGACGCCCTCGCGCGCATGGCACAGTATGCTGCCGAAGGACGTGCCGTCAGCGTGGCGCTGCTCGGGAACGCCGCCGAAGTGTTGCCGGAGCTGGTCCTTCGTGGCGCACGTCCCGATCTCGTGACCGATCAGACCAGCGCACATGATCTGGTCAACGGCTATCTGCCGATCGGATGGACTGTGGAACAGTGGAAGGCTGCACAGGCCGACGACACACAGCATGCCAAGCTGCGCACAGAAGCAGCAAAGAGCTGCGCGGCGCATGTGCAGGCCATGCTCGCATTTCAGGCCATGGGCATTCCTACGGTCGACTATGGCAACAACATCCGCCAGGTGGCGTTCGACGCCGGTGTGAAGAACGCATTTGACATTCCCGGATTCGTTCCGGCCTATGTGCGTCCGCTGTTCTGTCGCGGTGTCGGACCATTTCGTTGGGTCGCGCTCTCTGGCAACCCGGAGGACATTCGCAAGACCGACGCAAAGATGAAGGAGTTGTTCCCCGACAACGTGCATTTGCATCGCTGGCTCGACATGGCCGGCTCACGCATCGCGTTTCAGGGATTGCCGGCGCGCATCTGTTGGATTGGTCTTGGCGACCGGCACCGCGCCGGCCTCGCCTTCAACGAAATGGTGCGTTCGGGTGAACTCGAAGCGCCCATCGTGATCGGCCGCGACCATCTCGACAGCGGCAGCGTGGCCAGCCCCAATCGCGAAACGGAAGGCATGATCGACGGCAGCGATGCCGTGAGCGACTGGCCGTTGCTCAATGCGCTGCTCAATACCGCCAGCGGTGCGACATGGGTGAGTTTGCACCATGGCGGCGGTGTTGGCATGGGATACAGCCAGCACAGCGGTGTCGTGATCGTGTGTGATGGCACCACCGAAGCCGATGCGCGTATCGAGCGTGTGCTGTGGAACGATCCGGGAACCGGCGTCATGCGACACGCCGATGCGGGATACGACATCGCGCGCGAATGTGCGCATGAGCATCACTTGAACCTGCCCATGGTGAACCACTGATGGCACGCATTGCACTCACGATTTCGCCAGGCGCCCTCACGCTCGAAGCGCTGCAGGACATTCACGCGGGCAACGTCGCGCTGTCGTTGGACCAGGCGGCGCATGAAGCCATTGCACGCAGCGCTGCCGTCGTGCAACGCGCCGCGGCCGGCGCAGACGCGGTGTATGGCGTAAACACGGGCTTCGGCAAGCTGGCATCTACGCGTATTGATGCCGCAGATCTTGCGGCGCTGCAGCGCAATCTCATTCGCAGCCACAGTGTCGGCGTCGGTGCACCAATGGACGCCGCTGTCGTGCGACTCATGCTCGCACTCAAGGCGGCGAGTCTGGGTCGCGGATTCAGCGGCGTGCGGCCAGTGGTCGTGCAGAGCATTCTGGCGGCTTACAACGCCGGATTCATTCCCTACATCCCGTCGCAGGGCAGTGTCGGTGCCAGCGGCGATCTCGCACCATTGTCGCATCTGGCATTGGCATTGATGGGCGAGGGCGAATGCTTGTCCCCATCAGGCGAGCGCGTGCCCGCTGCAGCGGCGCTCGTGCACCACGGCCTCACGCCACTCACGCTCGAGGCCAAGGAAGGACTGGCGCTCATCAACGGCACACAGGCCAGTACCGCATTGGCCCTGCACGCACTGTTCACGTTTGAACCCGTGCTCGAGTCAGCGCTCGTAGTCGGCGCACTCACCGTCGATGCCGCACGTGGTAGCGATGGACCATTCGATCCGCGCATTCATGCGGTGCGTGGACAGCCTGGTCAGATCGACGTGGCGCAGTACTATCGCTGGCTGCTCGCCGGCAGCGCCATTCGCGAAAGTCATTTGCATGGCGACGATCGTGTACAGGATCCATACTGCCTACGGTGCCAGCCGCAGGTGGTTGGCGCGTGTCTCGATCAATTGCGCCACGCCGCGCTTGTGCTGCTGCGCGAAGCCAATGCCGTGACCGACAACCCACTCGTATTCGAAGACGGTACCCTCGTCTCAGGCGGAAACTTCCACGCCGAACCGGTGGCCTTGGCCGCTGACGCCATGGCCACGGCCATCGCCGAGGTCGGCGCGATTGCTGAACGTCGCATCGCGATGCTGATCGATCCGGTGGTCTCGCGCTTGCCGGCGTTTCTCACGCCGAATGCGGGTCTCAATAGCGGTTTCATGATCGCGCACGTCACGGCCGCCAGCGTGGCGAGCGAAAACAAGAGCCTCGCGCATCCCGCCAGCGTCGACAGTCTGCCCACGAGCGCCAATCAGGAAGACCATGTGTCCATGGCCACCTTTGCTGCGCGGCGCTTGGGACCCATGATCGACAACGTCGCCTGCATACTCGGCATCGAGCTCATGGCCGCCGCGCAGGGCATCGACTTCCTGCGTCCACTGACCAGCTCCGTGGCGCTCGAGCGGGTGCACGCCGAACTGCGGGCGCATGTGCCGTTTGTCGGCGAGGATCGTTATCTCGCCCCGGACATCGAAGTGGCGACGTCCCTGGTAAAACAGGGACTACTTTCCGCCGTACGTGACGATCTTCCCGGCGTCCCGGCGTTGTGGGTGGCGGTCTGAGCTACCGTAGGTTCTTCGGAGGCTCCTTTCCCTTGCTCTTCTGAACCATTCGAAACGCGGGCAACCAGAACCTGAGAGTTGGATCCATAAACTGCCCGTGTTTTTGGGGAATTTTCGATCCACGCTCACTGAACATCTTTAGCGACACGCGCGAGCGAAGTTCGGTTGGGAAGATCGTCAAAGCGCTTGTCATGTTAGCAAATCGTCCAGCGGTACGATCGTCGAAGGAGCGCGTACGCTCGAAACCTGCATCAATCCAGGTAAGTAAAGACCCTCTGGGAATCAATCCGAGATAGTTCACTTCTCGAGATTCATTTCCGGGATGCAGAGTCAACATCGAAAATGTCGTTGAATCATGGCGTTGCATATATGGAACGATCGTTGATTCGATATCACGAACGGAGGAAGCAGCGGCCATATACACAATCTCTCTGAAGAGAGATCGACTACCATCTTCCCGCGCCGTCAAAGACATCCTGAGCACGTTGTTCGCAATCATGGTTCCCATACTGTGGGCAATAAGAACCACATGCATTTCGTTCCCCTTTTTTCGCTTCCCCGCTCTCGCCTGCAAGCTATCAAACAAGGTCGCGACGGCACCTGATTCCTCCATGTACCTAACACAGGGATTCTGGTGCGCGACTGGTTCGCGCCGGAAAGTACTGCAGTAGTCGTCCTTGGTTCGTACTGCCAGACGAGTTCTGCGGGACATATTCTGCCACATCCTACCGCCGAATCCCTCAACAACTATTCCCGTTAGCAGCTTGGCCGGAAGCTCTACAGCTGCAATCGCGTCTGCTCCAAAGGATCTCCAGCCATAGCGTCGAGACTTTCCGATTTCGATGAGCAAATGGTCTGCTACAAACACATCGTCTGCTGGCGGCGAAGGCATTCTCCGATCATGCAGGAGTTCGAAAGCTCGATTCGTGGCAGCCCGCGGTGCATCAACGATCCCCACCAGCAAGTCACTTGCCGAGTTCATCGTTATAAACAGTGGTTTTTGCCAGCTTTCTGACTGGACGTATTGCCCACTTCGCACTCGAACACTCTGATCGATGTAGGTGGAACCGGCACCTGAGTTCCAGTTAACAACGATGGGGTAGTAACCGGGTGTCTCCCTAAATGCTCTAAGAATCGCTTCAGTTGCCTTGGGCCGATTTCTCAGATTGTTTAGTCCTCCATGCAGGATGACGACTACGGTATCGCTAGAATGATGGTCGATTGAGTCCATCATACGCCCGAGCTGACCTTCGTACTCGAGTGGGTGCAGATTGGCATCAAGTTTATGATTGGACTCTCTGCTTACGATGCGATGAGGCTGCCCTAACCGATCAACGAAGATCGCGTGCGAATCAAACTCACTTGCCAAAGCGTGTCGAAGCGGAGCCGCACACCCTGTCATGCTGAGCTGTGCACCAACCAGAACCGTTAGAGACCAAACACTCCGCGAGTTCACTTGGGGCCCTCCGGTACCATTTTTTTCAACAACTCAGGTCTCAATCCAAGCAGCACGCGCGGCCTCTCACCGTGCTGTGCCGGCATATGAGCGATCTGTAAGAACCCAGCGACGTCTACATAGCCTCCGATCTTTACGGCGAGCCCTGACTCGGCGTCAGCACGCGCTGTCTGGAGCAACGTCCCCAGCGTTACATATTTCAATATTCCTAGCGAATGCAGGTATACACGAACACCCACTGGTGACAAGGACGGTGCAATGTCTTCTCCCAAGCGCCATTGACCGATTCTGTTCTTGAAGGAGAACAGAATCGGCGACTGCATTGAGGTCAGTTCCCACCGCTTATGCAAGACGAAATAGCCAACAGACTCTGTTGCTCCTGCTTTTACTTTGACCTCTACGTCCGCCTCGCCGCCTGTACCTGAGAACGCCTTGAATGGAATCTTGATTGCATCGCCAGCATTGTATGGACAGGCGTGCGCACAAACTCCTTCAAAAACCACAGTGTTGCTTACGCGAACCTCAAGTATCGGACTGTCGCCAAGCCCTTGAATCGCCACGGTATCACCCATGCCAAGCTTCGGTGCTATACCTTTCGATGTGGGCTGCGTGGTGAGTCTATCAGAACCATCGAGCTTGGATATTTTCGTCCACTGTATTTTGGGTTGCGCTGACGCAGCAGGTGCCAACACCATCAGAAACAGGGTGTTGGTCATAAGAGTGAAACGATTGAGCATTTCTGATCTCCATATCTAAGGCTCGACACTTCACCGAAAGCATCACTATCTTGAAAACAATTGATCTGTACCAGCCGACCCAATTCTGATTTCGTATTAAACCATGTCCAAAATCCAGCTGAGCATTCAGATGTAAATAGGGCAATTTCCCTATCTTTACAGTCTGGAATCGCGTGTTCCACTCTTGCGAACTACCCATTAGCGCCGATAACAAGACCACACTTGAATAGTGCGATCGAATGGACCACACCCGCAGGAGGCACATCTGGCCGCGGGCTACAGTCGGGTAAGACGTCCACAGTCGACCTTGGCTTGCCAGTTTGAGTATGTTCACTGATGACTTCACCGCACATCTACCGCCTCGTTTCTGCCGACGGCAGCACCATTGCCAGCCCCACCAAGGGTACGCTGGGTGGCCATCGCAAGAATCGCATTTATGGACTGCTCACCTGCAAGGCGGCACGCCGCGCCCTGGAGCACGGCCGTAGCTACGAACAGCAGCGAGTGTTCTTTGCCGACGAGACCACGGCCATCGCCGCAGGATACCGCCCCTGCGCCGTGTGCATGCCCGAGCAGTACGAGGAGTGGAAGGCCGCAGGCAACAAGTAACGCGTTCTGCGATTATGACAACACATCGAGCAATCGCTCGATGTCGCGCATGTCGTTGTAGACCGACGGTGAAATTCGCATCCATGACGCCGCCACGCGCACATTGATACGCGCGTCGGCGAGCCGCTTGGGGATATTGCTCGCCCCAAGCCCTTCGCGGACGAATGTCACGATGCCACCTGTAGCGTCGGGCGGCGTGATGGGAGCAAAACCCAAACGCGGCATTTCCTGCTGCAGTCGCCGAATGAGCGGAATGCGATGCGCCTGAATGCGCGCCACGCCGAGCGCGTCGATGTACGCCAGTGACCGCGCCACCAGCGCGCTTTCCACCCGCGCACTGCCCACCGGCGAACCCGCTTCGAATATCGCGGCTGCGCTGCGCCCGAATTCGTAAGTCACAGCCGCCTGTTCCGCAGACGTCCACGACGGCGGCACCGCCTGATCAATCGTTGCGGCCTGATTGTAGCTCACCACCGGTCGCACCAAACGATCCCACGTGCGTTCGGCGGCATACAGAAAGCCGAATCCGAAATCCCCCATGAGCCATTTGAAGCTCGAGCATGCTGCGAAATCGATACCGTTCGCCCGCACATCGAGTGGTTCCGCACCGGCCGCATGCACGATGTCCACATACACCAACGCACCATGCGCGTGCGCAAGATCGGCCACGGCTTTGAGATCATGCTGAAAGCCGTTGTACATGGCGGTGGCGGTGATCTCGACGAGGCGGGTGTTCTTGTCCACCAGTCGTTCGAGATCACGCAGCAGAATGCGACCATCGGCCGTAGGCCGCGCGATACGCACATCGAGCCCGCGCCGCTTGAGCACATCGAGATGCATGAGCGCACCTTCGAAGTGCAAACCATCGGTCACAACATTGCCTTCGCGGCGGGTATCGAGTTCCAGTGCGCGCACCACCAGATTCTCACCAGCGCTGGTGCTCGACACGTACGCGATTTCTTCCGCCTTCGCGTTGATCAGTTTCGCAAACAATGCACGTGGCGTAGCAGCGGGATTCGTACTGCCCGGCATGGCCATGGCACCGCGCATCAAACCGCGAGAATCCGAAGCGACACGCACCGCCTCCACCGACGTGCGGGGAATGGGATGCGTATACGCAGCGTTGAGATACGTCGCGCCCGGCTCGATGGAAAAATCCATCGTACGCGGAAACGAAGCGCCAGGCTGCGGCAATGCCGTGATCGTTGCCGCGGATGTAGTGGACAACAGCGGCGCCGAAATCATCGGCGCCGCCACCAGTCCACTCATTGCGCCCAACGCCCGGCGCCGATCCATCATCAAAGTCCCGAGAGGAGAACTCGGTCGACCTTACTTCACGATGATGTTGAGCGTATCGCGCTTCACCGTCGTCCAGGGCACGTGCGCGCCGTCAGCGAACACGGCGATGATGCGATGCGGACCCTTGGGCAGCGAATCGATCACACGTTCCGTCGAAGCATCACCCATGTGAATGACAATCGGCGCAGGCGGCAGCGGCAACGTATCCGATGGCACGTCACCATTGATGATGAGATGATGATGTCCCTTGCCCTCTTCACGCGTGCCACTGGCCTTCACGACTTCCACGCCCGTCGCTTCGAGGCGCACCGTGAACGGCAACGTCACGCTGTCTCCTTCCATCGGCGACACAATGCTCACCGCAGGCCCAGCAGGCGCCGCAACAGCGGCCGCAGACGCGCTATCCGCAGCGCTGTCCGCTGCGGGCGTTTGTTCGGAGGCAGTGCAGGCGACAGCGCTGACGATCAGCGTGGCAGCCAGCACGGAAGCGGCGATCGGGCGAGAAGGGCGCACGGAAGGGTCTCGAAACAGAGGGAGAGGACGCGTGCAGCGATATCGGAATCGATACCGGCACACGCATGCGGAGTACGCAGGGTGAAATCTAGAGGAAATGGGCCGAGAACGCCGGGAGCGCTTTGAGAAACGTGGCCGGCGGTTCACCGACAAACGCCCGGAAGTCGCGAACGAGGTGCGATTCGTCGCAGTACCCGCAATCCGCCGCAACACGGGCCAGTGTGTCCGGATCACGTCGCCACGCCTGACACACATGATGAAAACGCACGGTGCGCGCGAGACGCTTGGGCGATACCCCGACCTGCTTCGTGAACCGTCGCTGCAGAGTGCGCACATGCACACCGATAGTAGCCGCCACATCATCGATGGTCACAGCTCCCCGCGAACCGACAATCGCCCGCACGGTCTCTGCCACCATGTAGTCCGCGTGTTTGCCGACGCTGGTGTACTGCCACAGCCACACAGACAGACGCTCGAACCGTTCGGCCATCGTCAACGAAGACATGGCACGGCACACTGCCTGCAACGACTCCAGCACCTCTGACAGCGGAGACGACGCCTCCTGCTGCAAGTCGTCCAGCGCTTTCCAATGATTGGTCAACAGCGACAGATCGGGCGTCAGTGCGGCAGCGCCGTGCGGCTCGAATCGCACGGCCATGAGGTCCACGTTCTCTGTGGGATGCACCACAAAAGGCCCCGTGATCTGGCCAACCAGAAACGCCCGAGGTTGCTCACGCGCGCTCCCGTCCGCGGACACGTGCCGCCATGGATCCCCGAAATTGAGAATCAACTCGGGGCATCCGTCCGGCAGCGCCGGCTCGGCGCCCGTAGGCTCGGCGTCATCAGGCTCAGCTGCGTCTGACTCAGCACCCTCGGACTGGCCTGCCGTCGCACGCAGCGACCAGCAGCACCGTATCAGATGCTCCGTTCCCGCTGGCGCCGGCCACTCCTGATACTCCATATGCTCCGAACGATCCCCGTGGCGTATGACCCATAGTACCTGTCGCGAAAATCCAAGGCGGACAGGTGCAATGGTTCTATCCTACTCTCCGGTTCGTACTCCGCCATTCTTGGCGGGACCTGGAATACTTCTCTCGCACGTGTTCATATGCGCTCGCTGTTTCGCCTGATCGTTCTGCTGGCCACGCCAACGCTGGTTGAAGCGCAAAGCACCGGCGCCTCGACGTTCGACATAGCCCGGCTCAAGTGGCTTGCCGGCTGCTGGGAGCAGCGCACACCCACGCGAACTGTTCAAGAACAGTGGATGGCACCTGAAGGAGGTACCATGCATGGCGCGAGCCGCACAGTAACGGGCCCATCGACCCGCGCTTGGGAATGGCTGCGCATTGCGCCGGTCAATGGACGTCTGTCCTACATCGCCATTCCGAGCGGACAGACAGAAACGGCTTTCGCCGCCACCACCGTTCAGGACACACTCGCGGTATTCGAGAATCCCGCGCATGACTTCCCGCAGGTCATTGCCTATCGCCGCGTCAGCAAGGACTCCATCGTCGCACGCATTTCGGCCGTCACCAATGGCCGCACGCGTGATATGGATATCCCCATGCGACGCAAGGTGTGCGATCAGTAGACCAGCGCGTTTACGCGCCCCTACGCGCGAGTTCTTTCTTGATTGACGTCAATCGCAACAGAAACGGCGCCAGAACCAGCCCAGGAATCAACAACACTGGAACCAGCGGCAGCACATTGGTTCGGGGGCGCATGACCAACAGAAGAACAAACGCTGCCACGATGAGACCATCGACCACCAACAGTCCGATGATCCATTTCATCAACTGAGACTGCATGGACCGCAGTGTGTCCGTCGAATGATTGTCGAGGCTGTTGGGCATGACGTAAGTTCTCCGAATGACGGATGACACGACACATACCTGCATTTTCTGTCGCATCATGGCCGGCGAGGCCGATGCCAGTATTGTAGCGCAGAACGCGCACGCCGTGGCATTCATGGATGTTCGTCAGGCACATCCGGGCCATGTGCTGGTCGTCAGCCGCTCGCACATCAATGACCTCCGCGAAGCCAATGCGGCCACGCTGGTCGACGTCTTCACCCTCGTGCAGCAGCTCACACGAGCGGTGGGCGACACCTTCCCGAATGATGGCATGAGCCTCTGGCACTCCATCGGGGCCGGCGGCAACCAGGAAGTGCCCCATCTGCATGTACACATCCATCCTCGCGTGATGGGCGACCGATTGCTGGAGATCTATCCGGAGCCGCCCACACTTCCAGCGCGTGAGGATCTCGACGCCTGGGCCGAAAAACTGATCGCAGCGCTCAGCAGGTCTACCGACGCACAAACCGCACACGACGCGACCGCTGATCACTAATCCGCATACCATCGATTCGGCCGCGGCCATCGCGAGTGAACACCACGATCGTGTTGCCGATAAAGTGATCGGTGGTGACTGAGCGAACCGTAAGCGGATTGCCCCATCGCGTCTTGAGTACCAGTGTGCTGTCGCTAGCAGTCACCGTATAGGTGCTGCCCAATTCTTCGCTGTAGTACGTCCCGGCGAAGGGTGCGAGCGCCGTACCGGTGAGTGTGACCTCGGGACGCTTCACCGCAGCAATCGGCGGCAATGTCGATCCGGGATTGCGAATGGTGAGTGTGCCATTCGTGCGCAACTGATATTCGGTACCGCCCGGTCCTGCGGTGTACGTGCTGTCATCAAGCGCGATGAGCGCCGGCGCGTTGGGTGCCGTACCCATGACCAACACGCTGTCGCGTCGCTTGAACAACAGCGCACGACCCACCAAACCTTCAATCCACAATCCGGCCACACGATCCATGGCCGCTGCTGATGGTCGATACATTGCACGCGGTGACGTGAGCGGCGGAGACGTCAACTGCGACCGCAACACCACATCGATGATGTTGCGTGACAGAGCGGCTGGATTGGCGTTTGCCGCATTGCACAACAATGCAACGGCCAGTCCGTGCTCCGGCACGATATCGAGGTTGGCCCGATAGCCTGCGTCGGCGCCGCCATGACCATAAATCGCCGCCCCACGATAGCGACCAACGGAAAGACCAAGGCCGTAGCCCGTGCTTTCTCCAGTCGTCAACACGCCACTGCGTCGCATCTCATCGTACATGGCCGCGGTGCCAACCACTGGCTTCTCGAGATTGGCGGCCCACTTAAGCAGATCACCAGCGGTGGTGAACAGACTCGTCGCCCCGTAGGTGTCGAAATTCGGGATGCTCACGTGCCAGCCATCAGCGCGACGCTCGTAGGCCGATGTGCGACCAGGCACCAGCATCGTGTAGTCGTCGTGAAAATGTGTGCTGCGCATGCCAAGCGGTGAGAAAATGCGCGCTTCAGCGAACGCGCGCATCGACTGACCACTCACCCGCTTCACGATCTGTGACGCCAGCGTGAATCCCGTATTGCTGTATTCGTACTGCGTTCCCGTCGGAAAGTTGAGCTCCTGCTGACGCGCAACAATCTCCATCACATCGTCATCGGTAATCCGATTCTCGCTGAAGCGTCCGCGCGACAACGACAGTAAGGACCACTGATCCCGCATACCACTCGTGTGCTGCAACAGATGTCGGATGGTGATGGGCGGGCCGTAGCTCCGAATCTCCGGCAAGTGTTTGCGAATATCGTCGTCGAGCGAAAGCTTGCCGTCACTCACCAGCAGCATGATGGATGCAGCCGTGAACTGTTTGGACACCGACGCCACGTGAAAAATGCTACCCGGCGTGATCGGCGTATTGGTTTCGAGATTTGCTGAACCGAATCCGTTCAGATAGGCAGGGTTGCCATTCCGCGAAATGCCCACGGCGCACCCCGGTCCGTCATTGCTGCTGAGCGGAGCCAGGATGCGCTGAATCGCGAGACGCGCGGTGTCAGGAATTGTTGGTGCGGCCGGAACCCGAGCCTGCGCGTTCAACACGAACGGTACGAACGAACCCACGACGAAGAGCGCGCGACGAATCATGATCGGGCAGATGAGAAGCGGAGAAGAACCATCCGGTGACCGGATCGATGGTCAACAGTGTGCGACAGAATGGTGCTGTTCGCCACTTTTCTCACCAGCGCTCCGGGACGATACCCCGCGCTATCGGGACGGACGCAGCCTTCCCTGCCGCTCCCGATACAGCAGGTATTCGGCAATCAGCAGATTGGGCACCCACGATGCCCACGCTACGATGCGATAGGCGGTCAGAAACGGCACCGACGAGATCACCAGAATGGGCAGATAGGCACGCAGCGTCACGCCGCCCAGGGCCAGCGCCACACTGCGCATCATCCACCGACGATGTTCACTTACGCGTCCGGCGCGAATGGCGGCGTACGCCTTCCATGTCGTGAACAGCCACAGCACACCCACGATATTGAGTCCGATTCGAACCAGCGGCCCACCGTAAGCGAAGAACGAAAGCCAGAGCCCCGCCATGCCACCGATCAACA
Organism: Gemmatimonadaceae bacterium; assembly: GCA_016742275.1. Lineage (GTDB taxonomy): Bacteria > Gemmatimonadota > Gemmatimonadetes > Gemmatimonadales > Gemmatimonadaceae > Gemmatimonas. The sequence goes on along the minus strand of JACVCD010000008.1, from coordinate 3,725 downwards.
CGCAGATCATCACGTAGAAGCGTCCAAGCCATCGATGCACCGCAGGCCAGCGTTTGCGCAGGCGGGTCGACCACTGAAGAAGTCCAATGAGCGGAGCAAACGACGCACCCAGCGCATGAAACACAATGGCCGTGGGATGCTGCGAAAAGTTGACGGCCGGTCGTGTGTCCGTGAGCGGGTCGTAGCGGGCGTACTGCACTACCGCCATGACGCCAACCAAAAGGGCCAATAGAAGTGCCGTTGCGACGCCCGAACCTCGGAACGCCATTCGCCAGCGATTTGCGAACCGGCCGTGCACGGCGGACGTGCTGAGCTGCTGCGATGCCATCAGGGGAACAACTCCTTGAGTATCCGTAGTGACGGATGCACTGACGCCCCAATGCGCCAGCAGATCCGCACGCCAGATGCCTCGAGTTGTCTCTATGGTCGTCCCGCTCGATCAATGGAGACGTCCGAATCGATCCGTTCGGACGTCCAGCGCCTATCTGCTCAGGAAATCGACCCTGAATCGGAAGGGCGTTGCCCCTGTGCATCCCGCCAGGCCGAAGGCGTCATTCCCGTTTGCTTGCGAAACACGGCATTGAATGTCGACTTGGATGCAAAACCCGCATCCAGAGCAATGGACAGCACGGTGCGATTGACACTGCCAGGCTGTATCAGCTGCCGCTGCACTTCGCGCACGCGGAAGGCATTCACATAGTCGTGGAAGTTCTGCTCCACACGTCCATTGAGCACATCGCTCAGCTTGTGCGTCGACGTGTTCAGTCGTTCAGCCAGACTGCCCAGCGTCAGTTCCGGATCCTGCCAAGGCTTCTCCTGCTCCATCATCTCGTGCAGACGCCGTTCGAGCGCGTTCGCCATGCCCGGCGTCATCAGTGCGCGGTCCGTTCGCACGTCTGCCGGTGCTGGTTCATCGGCATCAGTGGTCGCCACCACCGGCTCCGGCATGGGCCGGTGCATCTCGGACTGCTGGAGTCCGCGATATCCCACCAAATACGTCAAGACGGCCAGCACCATCGCGATTATATAGTCGCCGGTTCCCGCAGGCACCCACCCTGCCGGTTCGACCAATCGCGCGAGTACCACCACCATCCAGACAATGACGCTGGCGCCAGCCAGGAGCAGCAACCAATCCAGCGTAACACGATCCAGTGTCGAAAATTGCCGACGAATGGCGACACGATGCGCCCGAACCACCAGCACCGTGCACGCCGTGTATACCACGCCGGAGATCATCCGAAGCCAATAGGCGACTTGCAGATTCGTCGCCACACTCGGCGGGACGACACCGTCCCCAATCGCTTCGTACAACGCCACCTTCTCTGCCGCCGGCAATGTGTACACCGGTATCGACCACAGCAGCACGACCAGTGCAGGCGCGAAATGCAGCCAATCGTACCAATGCCACTTACGATCGGCATCTGTGGCGTGAATGGCATAGAGATACAGCAGAGGGCCGAACAATAGTGGCGTGGGATGTGACCATCCGAAAAACACCGGCCACTGTGCAACAAGCTTCGCCGCCAGATATACCCCATTGCCGAGATACACGGCCATGGCAATCAGCATGACGGCCAGGAGGCGACTCGCCCGTCGATTGACGGGACGAAAGGCGAGGGCTGTTGCGAGAAACAGCGCCTGCGCGCACCCAAGCAGCGAAACCAGCAGCAGGCTGGTTCGCATGAATGTGTTCACCTGGACGTGATCACGACGGGGGGCGCGTTGAACATGCGATCGAAACTACCACAGGAAACAACGTGACAAAACGCACAGTACACCAAGGTATCAACGACACGACTTCATAAGAACCCGACACGAAATTGATGCACACCGGATATCTTCGCGTATCCCTCCCTATCCGTGCGTCGTCCCACCACGCGCGCATTTCCCACCCAATGATCTCGCCATGATGCTCTTGCCTGGTCAGCGCCGCTGGACCCCGCTGGTTGCTCTCGCCTGTGCGTTTCTTCTGTCGGCCGCACCTGTAACTCTCGTTGGACAGAGTGTCAGCATCGAAACGCAGTTTGCATTCGACGCCGCCGGTCGCATGATGGTACTCACACCCGCCACGGTATCGCGCATCGGACTACGTGCACCCGAATGGCCGGTTACCGGCGATTTCCGCGAAGCACGCCTGTTCCGTGCAGAGTCCGGGGCTACCGTGCTTGCTGTTCTACGCGGCGATGGCAGTGTGGCCCGCTTCTCCATGGCCGACGATGCCGTCGCCAACTTGCGCCGCGCCGTCGATACAGGACTGTTGGCGGTTGGGTCATCGCGTGATCGTGTCCTCGGCAACGGCACCGGCATCGAGGTTTCACAGCCCGCCGGCAATGCGTTTGTGCGTAACCAGGCAATGCTGGGACTCGTTGCCTACGGACCGGCCACCGCCGCGCTCTTCAGCGACGGCGGCGGTGCGGGAGCTGGCGGTGGCTACCTGCTCGGCGCCGGCGCCTCCTTCTTCATTGCGGCTCGTACGGTCAAGAATCGCACGGTCACGCGCGCGCAGTCTATTCGTGCATCCCATGGAGGATCGCGCGGCGCACTGACGGGGCTCGCGCTTGCGGGTGTCGCAGGCCTCAAGAGCGCTCCGGAACGAGGAGGGGCCGTACTCGCTGGAGCGGTTGGCGGCACGATCATCGGATTCCGTCAGGCGCGGGGACTGACAGACGGTGAAGCTGCAAGCGCTGGTCTCTTTGCCGATCTCGCCGCGCTCACCACACTGGGTGTTGCCGGTGCGTCAGGCGTCTTCGATGCACGCCGAGAGACCATCGAGTATCCCAACGGATATCAAGGTGTACGGGAGGACAACAGTCTCACCGACGAAGGAAAAGTCGCGCTCGGCGTTGCGGTTGGTTCTACCATCGTCGGATACACACTGGGTCCCCGATACGCGCGCCTGGCATCGTACAATGTCACCGCAGGTGATGCGACGGTGGCATTTACCGGCGCGCTGCTTGGCGGTCTCGGATTTTCTGCCATTCCGTCGGACAACTCAAAGAGGGGCCAGCAGTATGGAGCCGCGGCCGCAGGTGTGGTGCTTGGTGCCGTACTGACAGATCGCATCATGGTGCGACAGGCGGATCGCACCAGTGCCGACGGCACGCTCGTACAACTTGGTGGTATTGCTGGCGCACTCATTGGCGCCGGCTTTGCCACGATGGCTGACGCGGAATGGCGCGGCGCTTCCGCTGCAGGAGCAGCTGGCGGGCTACTGGGCATGCTCGCCGCTGACAATCTGGTTGGTCCGGCTCCCGATGCCGGCCCGGCGCGCGGTATTCTGCGGCAATCATCACGCGCACTCGATGGACGGGTGCACGTCGCATTGGGCCCCGTATCGTCGGTGCGCATCACGTTCTGATTTGCAGCGAACCGTACACTCTCGCGCCCGGCTTGTAATAGAACTGGGCACGAGACCTGCTCAGCGTGTGTTGCCGCTTCGCGTTTCGTAGATGAATCGCAGGAATGTGCCCACGCGCTCCTCTTCGCGATTGACCGGTATGCCCCCGGCAATGCCAACGAGAAAGCGATCGGTAATGCTCACTCGCATCTGCGGACGAAGGATGAAATTGCTACGTCCGTGTTCGACGGATTGATTGACTTCGAATCCCACAAAATTTCGCGTGCCGGGTACCTTGTAGCTGCCTCTTTTACCCATCGTACGTTGCCGCGGACCTAACGGGCTGTGAGTCATATTGCTGTGGGATTATTGAAATATACACATGTGT
>JACVCD010000007.1 GCA_016742275.1 Gemmatimonadaceae bacterium | reverse complement strand
TGCATTTCAATCCCACAAAATTCCGGCGGCCGGGGTCCATGTAGGGGCGGCTGAAGGTCGCTTCAAACCCCGGACGCCCCCAGCCACCTCCACTGCCCCGCACAAGACGTGGGCCCGTATACAACAGCGTATGCCAATGATCGGTCCAGCGCCGTGCGGTGACCAGAAACGGATTGAAGACCTGCCCATCCACGGGACGGCGCAGCAGGGTGCTGTTCGTTTCATTCAACAGCACTTCATGTAGATAGCCGAGAGCCGTAGACCAGTGGCGTGCTGTGTCCACCTGGAATGTGTACATGCCGGCCACCTTGAAGCTCTCGACCTGATTGGCAGGCACGCGCTCTTCGCCGCCAAGCGACGAATGAAAACGTACGGGCATCTCGACTTCGAGCCCCAGGCGATCAATTGGCGCCCATTCGTACTCCACGAACAGAAGCAGATCGTCGTACCGCAGCTTGTCCGTTTGTGCCACACCGATGTTCCACTCGGCTTCGCCCTTTCGCGCGCCCAGGTCGCGCATGAGATCGATCGCTATGGGTTCCGCATGGTAGACCTTCGGCGATTCCGTTGCGCGCTCCACGCGCTGGAGAAACGCCGAATCGCGATCAACGCGACTCGTATCGCGGGTATTCCCTGCCTGGGCGCCAAGTGCGGCGGGAAGGGTCAGGGCGAACGCGGCACACCAACGAAACACAGGCGACATGGGCTGCACGGGTTGAGGGAGCAGTCAGGAGGCACGCATACGACAGCGCACATGCGACGAAGCACAAGCGACGACGCGCACCATCCTACGCTTGCGCAGTGTCCGTCCCACGTTCAATCCTTGACCTTTGCCGTGCGGGATATCCTGTGCAGTCCGGGGACAGGGCGATCAGTCCGCTGACATCACAGAACGATTTTGCTCTGTCACTTCACCTCTTCCTGGAGCGCGTCATGCTCGTCGTGGCCGTACATGTGCACGTCAAACCGGAGTTCGTGGACGCTTTCATTGTCGCCACGAATGACAACGCCTCCAACAGCGTGCAGGAGCCGGGCGTCGCACGATTTGATGTCATTCAGCAGATCGACGATCCGACGCGGTTCGTGCTGATCGAGGCCTATCGCAACGAGGCGGCTCCTGCGGCGCACAAAGCCACCGCACACTATGCGCGGTGGCGCGACACTGTGGAGTCCATGATGGCCGAACCGCGACACGCCGTACGCTATACCGGTGTGCACGTTCCGAGCTGACGTCAAGTCAGCGTTGGATCAGCGGCCAGATACGAGCGGCGAATAGCCCACACCGTCGGAGCCTGCGCCAACGGTGAGCGTCTTCACGATCTCTCCGCGTGCAATGTCTACCACGGCCACCTTGGCCACCGCCTTGAGTGTGACGAACGCATAGGCACCATCACGTGAGATGGTGACACCCTGCGGCGACGCTGGACGTGCCGCCGATCCATCAGCAGGCGACTGTGGTGGCACATCAATGGTGATGCGCACGGCGTGGGTTGCAACATCGGCAATGTGAATTTTTTCGCTGCCCGGATCCGAGATCACCGCGGTGCGCCCGTTGGGTGTCATGCCAATGCGATAGGGCATGCCAAACCCCTCAATGCGATGAGTGATGGCGCCCGTATTCGCATCGAGTGCATACACCAGATGCGATTCATTGCCACCCACCCACACCTCCTTGCCATTCGGCATGACGGCAATGCCTTCCACGCGGACACCAATGGTGTAAGGAGCGGACACCTTGCGCGATTTCACATCGAGCGCGCTCACGCTCATGGCTGCAATGTTGGTGGTGTACGCGTGCGATCCATCAGCGGTGAGACTGACCATGTGCGTCGTGGCCTGTCCGGTGCTCATCGACGAATCGATCGCCTGCGTCTCCAGATTCACGACTAGTACGCGCTGCGCGCGTTCACCGGTTACCAGCAAGTGTTTTCCGTCGGGCAAATACGCCAATCCATGCGGCCGTTGATTGCCGGCACCAAGCTCCACACTGCGCGGCGTGGCTTCAGGCTTCGTGAGATCGAACACGGCCAGCGAATTGCCGATCGCGTTGCGATTCCCATAGATGGCGACCACAGCCTGTTTTCCATCAGGTGAGATCGCCACTTCATGCGGCCCCTGTCCCACCGGAATCGTGGCCAGCGTGCGCGCGCTGGCTACATCCACGATCGTCACGGTATGGGCGTCCATATTGGACGCGACGATGGTGCCCTTGGGCTGCGCCTGCATCACGCCGGCGCTCAGTGTCAGGAGCACCAAGGCGCTGGATACGCGGGAGATTCGAGTGGATGGGGTCATCCCTCAATGATCCACCAGCCGGGCGAACCCGCAAGGACACCGTGACAAGCCGAGCATGGGGCGCGACTTTATGCGAAGCGGTATTCCCGAGGTGCATAGGGCACCCATGCACGGGGCACCGATGTCTGCATGGCCCTGATGCTCCCACTGTTCCCACATGACGCTCTCTCCACAGCACGTGCGAATCAGACACTCTTGCTCATTCAAGCCGGCGATGATCGCCGGTGCAGCCCTGGGCGCTCTGGCTCTGGCTACGACCGCGACACCGCTCTCTGCGCAGCACAGCTACACGCATGCCGGCGCCACGTACGACGCGGCCGTTCCCACGCCACAGTCAGTCATTGGCCACGAACTCGGCAGCCGCTTCACCACGCATCGCCAGATGATGCGTTATGTCGAGCGTGTTGCTGCTTCCACCAAGCGTGTGAAGGTCGACACCGTATCACGTTCATTTGAAGGACGTGAGCTGCTGCTCATTGCCGTGAGCAGTGAACGCAATATCGCGCGACTAGCTGAAATTCAGCGCGATGCGCAGCTCATTGCCGACCCGCGTGGTAAGGGTAGCAGCGACATTCAGGCCGCCATTGCCCGCACGCCAAGCATCGTATGGCTTGCCCACAGCGTGCATGGTGGTGAAGCCAGTGGTGTCGAAGCCGGCATTGCGCTGCTGTATCAGTTGGCCGCCGGCACCGACGCCGACACACGTCTGGCCCTCGACAGCACGCTCGTGCTGATCGATCCGAATCAGAATCCCGACGGACGCGAGCGCCACACACACGACATCGAGCGTACGTGGAGCCCCATGGGACTGGCAAGCGACGCCAGCGCGCTCAACAACGCCGGTTCGTGGCCGGGACCGCGCACGTCGCATTACTACTTCGATCTCAATCGCGACTGGTATGCCCAGTCGCACCCTGAGTCACGCGGCCGTGTGCAGCAGTTCCTCAAGTACATGCCGCACGTAGCGGTTGACCTGCACGAACAGGGCTCAAGCGCGTCATTCTATTTTGCGCCGCCGCGCGAGCCGGACAATCAGAACAACCCAAAGCACCTGCCCAAGTGGTTTGATATCTTCGCCGCCGCACATGGCAGTGCGTTCGACGAACGCGGTTGGTCGTATTTCCGCCGCGAAGGCTACGACTCGTTCTATCCGGGCTACGGTGAAGGCTGGCCGATGCTCACGGGCTCTGTCGGCATGCTCTTCGAGAGCGCCTCAAGCAGTGGTGGTTCTGTGCGCCGCAGCGACGGTACGCTGCGCACGCTACACCAGGCGGCGTGGGAGCACTACACGGCCGAATGGACCACCGTAAAGACATCGGCACGTCGTCGCACCGAGTTGCTCAACGACTATGCCTCCGTGCGTGCCAACGCCGTCGCGGTGCATGCGCGCGGTCCATTGCGTGGGCTCGTGTTTGCGCGCGATCAGCAGGGCCGCGCCGACTCGCTCGCACAGAAGCTCATCGACAATGGTATCGAAGTGCAGCAACTCACCGGTGACGCCACGGTGCCCGGTGCGCGTTCGTACTTCACGGGTGTCACCGCTGCCGCATCGTTCAAGGCCGGCAGTTACGCGGTCGACTTCTCGCAGCCGATGGGTCACCTCGCCAAGGCACTCCTCGAACCTGACGCCGCGCTGGACTCGGCCTTCCTCAAGTTCGAGCTCGAACTCCGCCGCACCGGTCAGCGCAATCGCTTTTATGACATGACCGCGTGGTCACTGCCGCTCGTGTATCGCGTGAGTGCGCATTCGGTTGGCGCGATGCCGGCAGGACTCAAGAAGGCCGAACTGCCGCGTATGCAGACCATGGGCGTGCCGCGCGCACCGTATGCGTACGCGTTCGCTCCTGGAAGTGAAGCCAGCATCCGTTTGCTCTCCACGTTGCTACGTGATTCGGTGAAGGTGTGGTATGCCCCGAACTCCTTCACATCGAAGGGACAGGCGTTCCCAAACGGTGCGTTCGTGGTGCGTGTCTATCCCAATCGCGCCGACGTGCATGAGCGCATGGTGCAGTACGTCGCGCGCACTGGTGCGCAGGTCGCGTCCATTCCGTCGGCCGGCGTTGATGAAGGCACGGACCTCGGCAGCAACAGCGTCGTGCCGGTTCCGCGTCCGTCGGTGGCATTGCTTGGTGGCGCGCCAGTGAACGGCACGTCGTTCGGTTTCCTGTGGTACGCACTCGATCAACGTCTCGGTTATCCCGCTGCACTCATCGATGCCAACTTCGTTGGCGGCGGTGATCTTTCGCAGTTCACCACCATCATCGTGCCAAGCGTGCAGGCGGGCGCGCTCGATCGTGTGCTCGGTGACGCTGGACGTCAGCGTCTCGTGGACTGGGTGCGCAACGGTGGTGTACTGATCACCGTCGACGCCGCGAGCGCGTGGGCCGCGCAGGAACGTGCTGGTCTCGTGCGGACGCGTGTTCGCCGCGACAGTGTGCGAGCCGACAGTGCCGGTGGCGCACCGCTGCCGGCCGGTCTCCCCGGCGTGCTCGCGCGTGCGTCCATCGATACGCTGTCACCGCTGCTCGCTGGTGTGCTCGAGAAGGAGATCGCGGTGTTTGCCAACAGCGATCGTGTCTTCACCGTGCCCAAGGATCTGCGCGCCGGTGAAGCCGTGATTCGTTTCGTACCGGCCGATCGTGTGCGCCTGGCCGGCTACTACTGGCCGGAATCAGCCGCACGTCTGGCTGGCTCGCCCTATCTCTGGACCGAGGGTCTGGGACGTGGCCGCGTCATTCTCTTCGCACACGATCCGGTGTACCGCGACCAGCTGCGCGGCACGTTGCCATTGTTCGCCAATGCCGTGCTGCTTGGCGGCACTTTCTAATTCAGTTCGTAACTGATTATCGCGGAATTACACAGACAAAAGCAAAAACGACAGGATGAACAATAGAAAGTTGTTCATCCTGTTGTTTCTGTAGTTGTCCGCGGTACTCCGCGATAGTCAGTAAAATCTCAGCGCGAAACCGCAGCCAATGACGTCTTGTACGCCGACGCAAAACGCGGCGCATCACTGACCTTGAGCCCGCAGATGCCCACACGAAGTCCCTCGGGCATCGGGACCACAAACACATCGTGCTGCTGCAGGGCGTCGTTCACCTTCACCGGATCGGGCGGCGCCGGCAGCGTCACGAAGAAGCCACCATCCCACGGTGCGCCTGCCATGCCTTCGGCCTTGAGCGCTGCATCGAGCGCCTCGGCGCGCGCCGTAAGCACCGAGCGCCAATGCGCGTGCTCTGCCGCCAGAGCCGCCTGCGCCGCTTCGTCTTTGACGAGGCGATTGAGCACACTCATGGGCGCGCGCGCGCAATTGCTCCATGTGCCGCGGCAGCTTGTCACCAATGCTGCCTTGAGCGACGCATCCGTGCACCACGGAAACACCAGCGCACCGGCACGCGAGCCATACAGCGTAAACGCCTTGCTGAGACTGAGACTCGCCGCCACCAACACCTGCCCTTCCGCACCAAACGCTGCATAGTCGGCCAGTGCCTCGGTGACCGCCTGCGGATCGCGCGCATAGTCGAGATACGCGAGATCAAGCAGCAACGTCACCGGCCCCGAATACGAGATATCGCGCAACACAGACAGCAGTGTTTCACGATCGGTGCGTGACAGACTCCGTCCGGTCGGATTGTGGCAGGGATCGTTGAGCCAGAACAGCAAACGTCCCTGCGCATCGAGGATATCGCGCATGGCCTGTTCCCACGCGCCCACATCGAGCGCTTCACCGGGAGCGGGATATGGCACCGTTTTGAGCTCCACACCCGCTTCCACCGCAATCGTGCTGTACGGCCCCCAGAATGGCGCCATGGTCAGCACCGTCTGCCCGGGCTCAAGCAAATTGCGCAGCGTGAGCGACAATGCCCCCGAACCACCGGGCGTGGCCACACCAACACCCGGTCCGCTCTGCGACGGCCAATGACGCTGCGTGAGTGCCGTGAGAAATGCCGGATCACCGGCAATCGGCGCATATGGCGCAATCTCCGGCGGCGTGAGCTGCTTCCACAGCGACATCACGCTGTCGAGCACCACGAGCTTGCCCTGATCATCGAGCAAAGCGCCCACGGTGGCGTTGATGACACTCGCTCCAGACGCCGCGCGCTGCTGGGCCGCCGCGTTGAGCGTAAAGATCAAGTCGTCGCCGGCAAATCCGCGACGTGCTGGAAGGAGATGATTTTGGGCGTCCATGCCCTGAATGTAGTGACTCACGGATCGGAGAACTGAGGAGGATGTGAGCAACAGAAGGCACGAGGATTGGAGGATCTGAGGATAAGAGAGCGGGCCTCGGGGGTGCCCGGTAAAGCAGGGTACCCCCGAGGCCCGCACCTCCTAGCCTCAAATCCACTGATCCTCACGCCATCTGTTCCTCAAATCCTCCAAGCCCTCTGATCCGAAGAATCACCAGACCTGCCCAAGAGCAAACAAAAACTTCCAGGGCCCCCCATGATCCACCGGCCGCGTGCCACCCACGAATAGCGCGTTGCCAAAAAATCGCATGCCGGCCGTGACACTGGCGCGCACACCATCGGTGGGACGTGATACCGGCGCCCATGAAGCCAGAAGCGTCGTGTCTATCACCGCCAGCCGATCGATCGACGCACGCGCGGCAGCGGTTGGCGCATCGGCCCACCCACTCTGCACACCGACGCTGAATCCAGGAGCTACGGCCGGCAACCACATGCTGCGGCCCATACGAATGGGCTGACGCAAGAATGGCGTGGTGTACTGCACCGACGCCCGAAGCACGGCAGCGCGTGAACCGGCAAACTCCTTGTCTTCGTAACCCGGCAGATTCTGATACTTGCCCAATTCGAACAATTGCTGCGATGGAATGCGCGAACCCGTCACGATGCCCACGTCACCGCGCGCCAGAAACACGACAGGCCCCACCATGCGACGCCCAGTCAATCGCGCTTCCGCGCGTTGCCATGCCAGCGTACCGTCTCCGCGCTCGTACGACATGCGCCCACTCACGCCCGGCTTAATGAATTCGGCACTGTTGTCCGGTCGCCATTCCAGCAGAGCAGCCGACCGCACATAGCTGCCTTCGTCAACTCCACGATTGGCGCGAAACAGTGCACCACCGAACGGACTGCGATCCTCGTTGGCCACACGATATCGATCATCACCAACGCCCAATTCCGTGCGGAGAATCAACCGGCGCGGACCAAATCGGCGCACGGCAGCCAACGTACCGCTGGTGCGCGACACGTAATCGTACGGGTCAATCGAGGCGATCAGCGCTCCAATGGAATTGCCGGAGTCCATTGGCACACGGAAATCGTTGGTGATGTCGAGACTACGCCCACCACGCACTTCGAATGTCCACGGCCCACGCGTGCGTTCCACACTCGCACGTCCACGCACCGTCTGCTCGGCCCAGGCGTAGCCAATGTTGCCGCGCATTACCACGCCGGGCGCCGCATCACGCAACGAGAGTTTTCCACCTACACCGGTGTAGAAGCCTTCCACGCGGTTGTAGTGCACCACATCAGCTGGACGTGTCGCTGCCAGATCAAAACGCGGGGGACCTGTTGGGCGCCAGCGATCGGGACCAATGTCGTTGAAGTCGTCGGCATGCATACCTTCTGTCAGACTCCCAAGCCCGAACGCCCACTGATTGAATCGCGACATGGAGTCTGTGGACGCATACAACAATCGGCGCCGTGACGCTGCGCGCAACGAATCCGCGCGCGCCAACGTGATGGTGTCGAGCACCGTGTCATTGACCTGCATGTCATGGAATCGCGATGCAATGCGTACGACGGCTCGGCCATCACCAAGAAACGGTAGATTGGCCTGTAATTCAATGCGCTGACGAGCCGGCAACCAATACTCACCATGTCGCTCGCCGTTTTCGTATTCTACGAAGGCAATCGCATCAGCGAGATTGCGCGACAGCAGCGAGCGTCTGCTACCGGCCACGATGAAGTGCCCACGCAGTCGCACCAACGTGCCACGCGAGGCATCGAGATCCATTTCGCCATCGAACAGAATGACCTTGGATGCCACATCCGTTCGCGGCTGCACACGGACATGCGCAATGGGAATCGTACGATCGCCCGCCCGCATGGTCACGATGGTATCACCACCGCTGTACGTGTAGTAACGCTCGCGATCCGTCGCCAACGGATGCACCGCCGGCATGGTATCGGTGCTGGCGTTTCTCCGCGGATTACCCGCCGCCGCACTGCCAGAACCATTCGAGGCATTGCGTGCGTTACTACCGGTGCGCATGCGCAACCGATTGCCATACAGCACGGGATTGAGCCAGCCGGTCTGGAATAGCGTCAGCATCGACACATTCGCGCCAATCTGCTGCGCGCGATATCCGCCCACCCGCTGTTCGTAGTGACCCGCACGATTCCACGACAGATCACTCGCGATCTGCTCAATGGCCGCTACGATCTCCGTGCCTTCTTCGCGTTTGAGCAGGATGGCGATTTCCGTCTCCACCTTGCTCTTGTACGAAATCAGTGAGTCCGGCAGACGATTGCGCTCACTGGCATCGGCCAGCAGTCGTAGCAGTGCGGGGCGAACAGGGGCCGCTACAGTGTCCGACGCCTGGGCCATCATCACGCGCGGACTCGCGCACCACACGGCAGCGGCGACGGCTACAGACGCCGTCATGGGAAAGGCGCGATTGAACAAGGTGATCGACATATGCGGCCTAGTACGCCCCGCGCCTCAGGGAAGTTGCATACCCAGGGTGAACGGTCTCAAATGGGGCACGAACGGTCAGCCTTTCTTCAGCAGCTGCACATACTCCTCGGCCGCACCCCATTCGTGCATCGCTACTTCCAGCTCGTCGCGTGCCTCGTCCAGCTGCTTGCCGAGTTGCGCAGCCTTCTGCACACCGGCGGGTGTGTCATAGAGCGACGCATCGTCGAGCTGTCCTTCCAATTCCTGCACCTTGGCCTCGAGTGTGGTCACCCGCAATTCGGTGTCAGCCAGCGCCTTCTCCGCCGCCCTCAGCAACTTCCTGGTATCGCCCGACGTGGTCGCCTTATGCGACTGTCGCTCCTTCTCCTTGTCGCGCTCACGCTGCTTTGCTGCACGCTCGGCGTCTTTCTGCGCTTCGGCGCGCGCGTCACGTTCCTCGCGCTCCGCACGCTCGACTCGCATCTCTTCCCACTCCACAAAGGAGCCGGAAAACACTTGCAACTCCTGATCGCGCAACTCCCACACCTGCGTCGCCAATCCACGCAGCACCGCGCGGTCGTGACTCACGATCAGTACGCTGCCCTCGAATTCACTGACAGCGTCTTCCAGCACCTCGATGCTTTCAACGTCCAGATGATTCGTTGGCTCGTCGAGAATGAGCAGGTTGTTGGTGCTGAGCGTGAGCAGCGCCATGGCGACACGCGCTCGTTCGCCACCTGACAGTGTGCCCACCGTACGCTGCGCCTCGTCGCCACTAAAGCCGAAGCGACCAAGGTGCCCCTGCACCAGACGCCGCTCCCACAGTGGACGCTGCGTGGCGATGGCCTCGTAGATCGTGCTGTCGAGCGGCAGGTGCGCGAGATCCTGACGGTAGTAGGCCACGGACGTACTGGGGCCCACCTTCACTTCGCCGCTCAGTGGCGGCAACTCACCAAGCAAGGTCTTGATGAGCGTGCTCTTGCCCGCACCGTTTGGACCGACCAGTGCCACCATCTCGCCACGTTCGAGCACCACGCTCACGTCCTTCACCAGCGTGCGCGGACCATCAGGCGTCGGCACACCAACCGTGACCTCTTGAGCTTCCACAACGCGATCACCACTGCGATTGCCGGCATTGAGTCGTAGCGCCATCACACCATCAGCACCAATGGGCGCCGACAGACGCGGCATGCGCTCCAGTCGCTTGCGTCGTCCCTTGGCCTGCGCCGTGTTCTGACCGGCAATGTTGCGCGCGATGTAGTCGCTTTCTGCCGCGATCACCTTCTGCTGCTTGTCGAACTGCCGCTGCTGCGTGAGACGCTTCTCTTCGCGCTGTTGCACAAACGACGCATATCCACCGCTGTACGCGAATGCCGTGCCGCCCTCAAAGTGCAGCACATGATTGGCCATCGCATTCAGAAACGCGCGATCGTGACTGATGCACAACACCGTGCGATCGGTGGTGGCGAGATACTGCTCAAGCCACGCCGTGGTTTCGAGATCGAGGTGGTTGGTCGGTTCGTCGAGCACCAGCAGTTCGGCGGGTGTGGCCAACTGCCGCGCGAGTGCTACGCGTCCACGCTCGCCACCACTCAGCGTACCGATGCGTGTCACCTTGGCCATCGCCGGATCGAAGCCAACACCCATAAGCACCGCATCCACACGCGATGCCATTTCGTAGCCACCGTCGCGTTCGAATCGCTCGAGATCGCGACCGTACTTCTCCATTGACGATTCGCTATGGTCGTGCTCGAGATTGGCCGCTTGCAACGCCAACGATTGCTCGAGCTTTCGCAGCTCACCAAAGGCATCCGCCACGATCTCCCACAACGATTGATCGTCCGGGAATCGGCGATGCTGATCCATCAGCGCCACCCGCAGCCCCGGCGTGCGCGCTACGGACCCTTTGCTCGGCTGCAGATCACCACTGAGCAGACGAACCAGCGTTGTCTTGCCCGTGCCATTGCGACCGACAATGGCCCACCGGTCGCCAGCCGCCACCGTGAACGAGATATCGCGAAAAATTTCCGTGGCGCCGAACTCCACGCCCACGTTGCCCATCGAAATCAGCGTCATGCGAGTGTCATGCTTCTGCCGGAGGTGAACCCGATAGTGTAAGCGAAGCGGTCACCTCGCGCAGTGCTTCATCGATCTTCGCTCGCTCAGCCGGCGACAGACGCCGCACTCGTGCGACAAACGCCACCTGTTCGGCATCGCGCCACCAGTCGAGCGCGATATCGCCGAGCCGTGGAATGAGCCCCCACGTTACCACTGCCCAGACAGGCCACAGTGCCATGGGTAGCACCACCAACGGCATAAGCGTGAGCAGCAGGTACCACGCAAGCATGACAAATGTCCCGGGTACCATGGCGCGCGCCGCGAAGTCGCATCGTTCCTGACTCAAACGACCAGCGAGCGCGAGCACCACGCGCCACGGAAGCACATGCAGCATGGCGCCGACGAGCGCCGCTGCCGACCGAAACACCAGGCTTACGAGAGACGGGGGCTGTGCTGCGGAATGCCCCGAGACTGGAAGCAGAGCTCCACGCATCAAGGCGTGATCCCTCACGGACCTGCCATATCCGCCAGCCTGCTCCACGGCATGCACGAGCGTGTCCACCGCCGTTCTTGTCCGAACCACGTCTGGCGAAGTGGGGTGCGCGGTCCACCGAGCCGCTTCCCGCTCCGCATCCGGCACCAGGCGGGACGCATCGGAAAGGGACCCGCTTGCGACGGCCACCAGCTGATCGCGCCACAGCGCTTCTCCCTTGGTCGCCGAATTCCGGCTCACCGCGATGAGCGCGTCACGCAGGCGTGTGGTCAGCTCGGGCACACCTCGGGCGTCTTCCGGCTGATTCGCGAGCCATTGCTGCAGGGAGAACGCATGTCCCACGTGGCACAACAAGTCCGAGCCTGGACGCGCCTGGTCTTCGTACTGCATTCCAAACGGAACAATTGCGACATCGTTTTCTGCGCCAGTATCAGCATATTCTAAAAGCATACTGGCAACACCAGTCCGCAATCTCCCGATATGCGGTACATCGTGCACGCCGCCTTGTGGGAAGGCACCAACTACTTCGCCGCGCGCAAAAGCCTCGACCACGGACGCCGTGGCGCCGCGATTGATGGCGGCCAGGTCCACCCCGGATTGGCGCAGTTTTCGGGCGTCGCGCACCCGGACCACCGGAATCACATCCAGCGCCTCGTACGTTTTCCGCGCCGCCCACGACTCGGTGACCGATACCGTGGCCAGATAGCGCACCGGTCGCTCGGTACACAGGTAACCGGCCAATACATCGGGGAGGTCGTTCGGATGATTCCCGATCAACAGCACGGCCCCACTGGACGGCACTCCCCCCGAGACCACCGTGACGTGACGGCGGTAGAACCACCGCATCGCGCGACGGGCAATCCAGAGAATGAACGGGCGGGCCATACGCCCAAGAAAGCCTGACGCGCCTACTTGTGGCAATCGTCGGGCTTGATGCACAATCGACGCATGCGTCGTCCTACCCTCATGGCCATTTGCGCCGTGGCCCTCATTTGCCCTTCGCTGACCATGGCTCAAACCGCGGCAGCGGATCCCGCCAATCGCGCCCGCTATGCCGAGGCCAATCGTCGACTGGGTCCGCCAGCTGCGGGTGAAGCGCGTGTGGTGTTCATGGGCAACTCCATCACGGAGGCCTGGGCACCGCACTTCGCTGCGCTGTTTCCCGACAAACCGTATGTCGGGCGCGGTATCAGCGGGCAAACCACAGCACAGATGCTCGGCCGCTTTGCCGATGACGTGATCGCACTGTCGCCGCGCGCCGTCGTCATTCTGGGTGGCACCAATGACATTGCGGGCAATGGCGGACCCGTGTCCATCGAAACCACGCAGAACAATCTGGCCGCCATGGCCGACAGTGCGCGTGCGCACGGTATTCGTGTAGTGCTGTGTGCCGTGTTGCCCGTGTACGACTATCCGTGGCGACGTGGTCTCGAACCCGCGCCAAAGATCGTCGCACTCAACACGTGGTTGCGTAATTACGCCGCATCACACGATGCCGTGTTTGTCGATCTGCACACTCCCCTCGCCGACGAGCGTCAGGGACTGCCACTCAAATATGCGGCCGATGGAGTGCATCCCAATCTCGACGGCTATAAGGTCATGAGCCCGCTGGTGGAAGCGGGGATCCGCGCGGCACTAGTTGGTCGTTGAGACATTGGCGCAATTGGTGTAGCAGTGTGCGTTTCATACACACAAAGCGCGTGCTCAATGCCTATGGAAATTCCCATTCCTAAGTCGCCCTAATAGTCCCTTCTCAGCGCTCAAAGCGAGATAAGGACAGCCAGTGAATGGGCATGTTGTGGATCCGGAGCAAAGCGTCGTTCATCTCGCATGTGTCTTGCGATACACGGCGATGGACAGAATCGCACCAAGGTCGAAGTTCACGGTCGACCTCATCTCGCACTGATTTTTCGGGTACCACCGGTGCCCTCTGCCCGTTGCCTTTGAGGAACACGTGCAACTGACCAGCCTTCTGAATCTGCCCGACGAACTCGAACTGGCACGAGTAAAGGGCGAACTGATTGTGTTTGCCGGTGCCGGAGTCTCCATGGGTGCGCCGGCCTTACTTCCGAGCTTTGTGGAATTGGCCCGTCGTATTGGCGAGCCCAAAGTACCACTGACCAAAGGTGATGAATCATCATTGGACAGATACCTTGGACGAGTGGACCGGCAGAACGTCGATGTGCAGCAACGGGCTCGTGATCATCTTCCCATCAGAAGCGGACACAATCCACTGCATGAATACCTGCTCGGCATCTTCTCTGAACCGAGTCAAGTGCGGCTCATCACCACCAACTTCGATCCCCACTTCGGCAACGCCGCGAACAAGGTGTTCCCCAACGCTGCAATCCCGCAGTACATCGGACCGGCACTGCCGCCTGGCAAGGATTTCAAAGGCATCGTACAACTGCACGGCGCACTCGATCCCACTTGGTCACGTCTCGTTCTGACCGATCGTGATTTTGCCGATGCTTACATGGCTGAAGCGTGGGCAGCCCGCTTCCTGGCTCGCGCTTTGGCGGATCGCACGGTGCTTTTCGTGGGATACAGTCTCAGCGATACCATTCTGCGCTATTTACTGCAGGCCATCCCGCAGAGCCGCTGGTATGCGCTGTGGCCAAAAGCAGAAGTTGGGCAAGGCAGCGAACACGATATTCTCCCTGTTGTGTACGGCGCCGATGGCGATGAAGCGCCCTATGAAGACCTGAATGCCGGTATGAAGCGCTGGCATTGGCATGCACGCGCCTCTGTTGTCGATCATGACCATCAAATTCGTGAGATCATCAAGACCGGTCCGCCAATTTCGCCAATCGATCAGGACTACCTGAAAGACCGTCTCAACACACCACATGGCCAGAGAATCTTCTGGGAGCTGGCGAAGACTGACGCCTGGTTTTCCTGGACAGTTGATGCCGGTTTCCTGAATGCTCTGTTCGATCCTGAAAATCAGTCTGAGAACCGATTCGATTGGGCACGCTGGGCGCTCCAGCACTTCACTGGTGGCGAGAACCCCCCGCTACTGCGGCTGCTACGAAGCCGCCCTTTCAGTCTGAACAACGCATTCAGGACGCAGCTCCTGTTTTTTCTCATTGGCGACAAGCCCCTGCCGCCTCCTACAACACTGCGTCAGCTGATCGCGGTACTTGTGGCCGACGGCAACGCATCACCCGATCATCACGAGTTTGTGCACTTGCTGATGAAACGACTGGCTAACGACGGATATCACAGAGAAGCTATCGCCGTACTTCGAAGTGCAACTGCTCTTTCGCTTGTTTCACGCGAGCGTTTTGAACCAGTTCAATCCTTCTTGCACCCTGATGAAGGGGATCTCGGACTGCCACCACTTGCAATTCGGGTCGCCACTCATACTTCTGCATCCGAAATCGCTGCCTTCCTGAACGAAGACATGACCGAACTCCTCACCACTTCGGCCTCGTTGCTTCTCGCACTTGGCGAACAGCGCGTCGAGGAAGCCTATGGACTGTTGGATCTGGCCAAAGGCACTCGTGAGGACGGGGACACGTTGAGTGATTGGTACACCTCTATCGCACCATCGGAGCAGAACCGATTCGCGCATGCGGAGAATGTGCTCGTTGGACTCGTTCGGACCCCACTCGACCATTTCGGGAAGAACGACCCGGCCCGCCTAGTCAGGTTCTCCGATCAGTATGTATCGAGTGACCGGGGATTGATGCGGCGCCTTGCGTTGTACGCTATCGCTCAGAATGACATGCTCGACGCCGATGCTGTGCTCAAGCAAGTAGTGGACCTCAAGTGGCCGCAAGACTATCGACTACGCCCGGAACTGTACCTCCTGCTTCGCAACCACTTCCCCAAGGCATCTGATAGCGCGAAAGCCGCCTTCATCACTGCGCTTCGCAGCAATGCACTGTGGGGCGAACACGTGGATAGTTCGGATCAACGCATACGCTTCAGCTATTCCGTTCTTCTACTCAGGCTGTCTCCCGACGATGTCGCAGTCCAGAGTTTTGCAGAGGAAGAGCGGAAGGCGCATCCGGACTGGGAGGAATCCGATCCCGAAGGCCTGCTCATACGCATGACAGTCCAGTGGGGAAGCTCCGAGCCTTCGCCTATCACTGCAGAGGATCTCGGAAGGATGTCGGCAGCTGAGGCTTACTCGGCGCTGCACTCGCTGCTCAGCAATATCTCAACACGCGATTATGAATTTTCACTGAAAGACACCATTCAGCAGGTCGCAAGAAAGAACCCAGCCTGGACCGGCGACCTGCTCGAATTGACTTTGGACGGAGACGAGCACTCGCAGACTATTGCCAAGGCCGCCCTGTGGGGTGTACGCGAGACAACTGAAGATTCATACTTCCAACTCACTCTTCTCGATCGGGTGAACAGCGGCAGGTGGAACATGGAACTGACATCAGTGATCTCGTCTGTCATTGAACACTGGAGTGGGAATCTTGCGCAAGTTGGTGCAAACGACGAGCGACTCGACAGACTGGACGCCGCCGCCGATCTGATCTTCGAGCGGTCTCGGCTTCTCGATTCCAATCTCAGCGACGGAGGGTGGACGGAAAGAGCAATCAATCACCCGGCCGGAAACGCGGCACAGATATGGTGGAACGTCGCCAATATGCGGGATCGCGTTGAAGGCCAGCAGGTACTGTCGGTCGACGATACCGAGAAGACGCGATGGATGCGCGTCCTCGAGGACGCTACCGCAGCTGGTGCATTCTCCCGGCCCATTCTTGGAATGGCGACCGATCGCCTTGCCGCCGGGGACTTTTCCTGGGCTGCGGCTACTGTATTTCCGGCATTTGATATGGCCAAGGATCCCCAGAAGGCGGCACAGCTCTGGGATGGCCGACTGATGCAAGGAAGAATCTTTCGTGGGACATTCGAAGGGCTTCGCCCATATCTGAATGGGCTGTTCGAACGCTCAGTCACATTGCTTCCCAAGCGGTCCGAGCAGATTGGTGACTTTGTGGCGCTCATTGTAGCACTAAGAAAGGACTCGGGATTCACGCTTGCGCTGCTCCACGAATTCATTGAAAGATCCAGCGCGGATGCACGCCGGACTTTCGCTCATTCACTTGCAAGCAAACTCGAAATGCTCGGCTCTGATGAGCGACACGAGCTTTGGACTACACTGCTCAAGCAGTATTTGGCAGATCGACGCACCAACATGCCAGTTCCGCTTGCATCCGAAGAAATTGCAGGAATGGTGCATTGGGTCGAAGAACTGCCCGAGGCAGGCATGGAAGTAGTTGAAGCCCTGCGGTTACTTCCAAGAGACCAGATCCCTCAGCTGGGTGGCTTTGCATTCGACTTAGCAAGCCATAGACAGGATTTCGTTGCTACTCATCCTGATGTTGCCGCAAGTCTGATAGTACTTCTTGCCGAGAGGCAGTCTATAGATATGTGGGCGGCTAGCTTCGCATTTGATGTACTTGAAGCCGCACACGCAGCTGGTGCTACTCTCTCACGAGTACAAGAAGCACTATCGCACTTGACTAGCTTGGATCCGAAGCGAGCTGCAGAACTGGCCGCTAAGCTACCGATGCGCGACGGAAGCGATTGAGCTAACGCTTCTCTCCGCCCAGAGCTGTTGCTTTGGCAGCTCTGGGCGGAAACACTTTGAGATGGCAACCGCATCCTTTGTTCAACGCTTACCGCGGAAACGCCACCAGGCTTTCCTGTCCGTTCTTGCCGACCGCTGCGACACCAAAGAAGTAGTTGTCGATGATGACATTCTCGAGCGTGAACTGCGTGACGTTTCCAACGAAGCGCGAGCGCGTCCAGTTCACATCGCTGTGCTTGCGCCAGTACACGCGATAGCCAATCACATCCGGGCTCGGTGATGCCTTCCAGCGCATCGTGGCCGACGGACGCACGGCACCAGTGATCGTGGCCGAATCAGGCGACGCCGGACCCCACGCGAGTGACTGCAACACCGCCGCATCGAGTGCCGTCATCTTGGCTGCGTAGTCGAAGTCCACACCCTCGAGCACATCGCCGTACTTGATGCCGTTCTCGGTGCGAAGATCCTGGTGCTGCTTGTTGTAGTCCTCATGCGCTTCCATGAGGCGCACCGCCGCCGCACCCTCGTTGAAGAAGGGCGTGTGATGCCCACCGCGTCCATAACGATCGAGACGATAGATGATCTCGACATCGAGATTCGGGAAATACCGATCGGCCACGAGATCGATGTAACGCGCCAGCTGACGTGACGGCGTATCGAGCTCACCACCGTTTGTCAGAATGCGACGCAGTTCCGCCGCCGGTGTGTTGGCCGGCAAGCCCGGCGCAAACACGCGCGCCTTGGTGTTCTCGTGCACGCCATCAATGCCGCGAGAATTGCCCACCATGTCGTTGTTGATCACCGCATCGATGCGCCAGCCTTCGGCTTTGGCCACACGCGCCACGATCTCACCACCAAAGAGTCCCTGCTCTTCGGCCGACAACGCCACGAATGCTACCGACGCATTGGGCGGATACTTGCTCATCACACGCGCCGCTTCGAGAATGGCGGCAATACCGCTGGCATTGTCGTTCGCGCCCGGCGAATCGTCTTTCGCGTTCATCACATCACTCACACGCGAATCGATGTCGCCCGTGTGCACAATGTAGCGATTGGGCTCGGTCTTGCCGCGCAGAATCGCCACCACGTTCACGACATTCACATCTTCCTTGATGCGGCCCGTCGGCGTGCCCTTCCAGATGTCGCTGATGTAGCGCACCTCGATGCAGCCACCGCATTCCTTCGAAATCTTCTGGAACTCGGCGAAGATCCACCGACGCGCTGCACCAATGCCACGCGTATTCGACAACGTGTCCGACAGCGTATGCCGAGTACCGAAGTTGGCGAGCGTGGTGATATCGGCCTTGACCCGGGCAGCCGAAACGGCGGCCACCAGATCATGAATGCGCGGGTCTTCGTTGGACGGGACCGGCGTGGCGATGGGCGCGGCCGGAGCAGATGCCGCAGGACGCGCACCTTGGCGGGCCGGCTGAGCGATCAAGGTGACCGGGGTGGCCATGGCGACCGCGACGGCCGTTCGGCGAACCGTTTGGCCCAGGCGGGCGGGAACTGGCAGCATGCAAAAACCTCGGGAGGGATGGGGCCGACCGTGCTGGCCGGGGGACATACAGGATACGACAAAGCACTGAGATATGCTGCCCCTCGAAATAGACTTCGGGCATCCCTGCCACCGATCCGGGGTTCAAATTCAGCAAGAGAATCCGCAAAGATCGTATGTGACGATCCCGCTGGACCGCGAGTTAGCCCTACGTGACCCCTTCTGACGCCACGCTCGTTCATCAGGTTCTGGCCGGCCAGACCGACACCTTCGCGGTGTTGGTGGACCGGTACCATGCCGCCTGTCTGCGTGTGGCCACGAATCTCCTGGGCAATGCCGACGACGCCGAAGACGTGGTGCAGGACAGTTTTGTCCGCGCCTATCGGCATCTGGGCAGCTATCAGGAACGCGACCGGTTCGGCGCCTGGCTCACACGCATCGTGGTCAACCAGTGCCGCACGCGCGCCAGTAAGGAAGCGCGATACGTGCCCTTCGATCACGAACGGGCGCCCGGAAACGTAGAGAATCCGCTTGCGGCCCTGACCGCAGCCCCCGATGTCGAACACAAGGAGCGCGTCGCCGAACTGCGACATGCGCTCGCTCAGCTGGGCACCGAACATCGCGAGGCCATCGTGCTGCGATTCGGCGAAGAGTTGAGCTACGAAGAAATGGCGTCGCTCACCGGCGTTGGTGTGTCGGCGCTCAAGATGCGCGTGCAGCGGGCCTGTGCCCGTTTGCGTACCCTGCTGTCGGAGCAGCTGTTCTCATGAAGCCGTACATGTCCCCATCCGATCCGGAACGGGAACAGATCCCGGGCTGGATGTCCGAGCTGCTGCGTGCGCCGGTAACATCGCGCGCCGATTCGCGCGCGCGCATCATGCAGCAGGTAGGTAGCCTCCCTGCACCGCGGCGTGTCGCCCTGCCGCTCAGCGCCGCCGGGCGTGGTCGCTGGCGTCGTCGCGGTTCGCTCACCGGTGCCGGTGGTGTACTGCTCACCGCCGTACTGGCCTTCATGGTGTCGGTGCATCAGGGCAACGAAGCCGCACTCACGGCACGTGTGCAGCACGATGCATTGGTACTCGGCGACAGCGCCGTTCCGGTGCGTGGTCCCGACTCACTCGCCATGGTGCTGCGTGGCAAGTTCCTCGACACACTGTATGTGGTCGAGTACGTCGTCCGCGGACGTGGTGTGCAATCCGTTTCCGTGCGCCGCGAGTTCGTGCGCAAGAGCGACAAGGCACTTCCCGCACAACTCACCCAGGTCTCGGCCACCGAATGGCGCGCACGCGCGCTCGTACCGCGCGAGGCGCGTCAGGTGTCGTTCGTGGTCAACGAAATCGAACTCGCGCCCACGCGGTTGCGCGCGCTCTGAGCATCACGCTGCGCGTCTTTTAGCGCACGCGTTCCTGATCGACTGGTGGTGACGCGATCGCCATTGCGCAGCGTCACCACCCAACGACCGGCGTCGAGCGATTCAAGCGAGGCAATGGCTGGCACGCTCACGGCGTGAGAGCGGTGCACTCGCACAAAGCGCGCACCATCGAGGCGAGTCAGCAAATCACCAAGCGCCATCGTCATCAGATGCCGCCCGCGTGTGGTGATCACGTGCACATAGTCATCGTCGGCTTCCAGTCGAACGATGTCCGAAACGGCAACGGAAACCACCCGTGGCCCTTCCCGCACATACAGGTGCTCGAGCGGCGACGCACGCCGAGTCGCGTCATGCATGACCTGCGCACGCTCGAGAACCGTCGGCAGTGAAGACGGTTCGACAGCAGCATGCGCAAGCACTCGCGCGACAGCCTGCTTGAAACGCGCTTCGCCAAATGGTTTGAGCAAATAGTCCACAGCGCCAAGCTCGAATGCGTGCACGGCATGATGGTCGAAAGCCGTGGTCAACACGAGCTGCGGATGCTGCGTGAGCCGCTCGAGGACCTGCCAGCCATCGAGCTCCGGCAAGTGAATATCCAGAAACACGAGATCGGGGCGCTGCGCCTCGATGAGCGCCACGGCGTGCGATCCGTCGGCCGCCTCGCCCACGAGTTCGAGTTCCTCATGCCGCTCCACCAGCGCACGCAGATGCTCGCGCGCCAGCGGCTCATCCTCCACGATCACGACTCGTCGCATCAGGCAGGGAGCCGGAGTGCCACCTGAAAACCGGTGGGAAGATGGCGGGTGACCAATGACGCGCGATCGCCGTACAGCAACGCGAGTCGCTGACGAAGTGATGGCAGACCGATACCAGTTCCACTGCTGTCGTGACCTGCGGTATCGCCATCATCCGTTACCTCCACGACCAACGTGTCGCCCGAAAACTCCGTGCGCACCTGCACGGTGCCTCCCGATGCACGCGGGGCCACCGCATGTTTCACCGCATTCTCCACAAGCGGCTGCAACACCAGACTGGGCACGGTGGCTTCGAGCGTTTCGTCATCTACCTGCCACGATACCTGCAGGCGCGAGCCAAAACGCAGCCGCTCGAGTGCGAGATAGCGCTCGACCAATGTGAGCTCGTCGCCTAGCCGCACATGCTCTCGGCCACCACGCACTGGGTCGAGCACGTAGCGCAACAGATCCGCCAACGTGGTCAGCGCCTCTTCGGTGCGCGCCGAATCCTGACGTGCGAGCGCCGTGATGGAGTGCAGCGTGTTGAACAGAAAGTGCGGATTGAGGCGTCCACGCAGCGCATCAAGTTCCGCTTGCACACGTAGCGCTTCCGCCTCGAGTCGCGCGCGATCGAGTGACGCCACGCGTTGGGTGGACAGGCGCGTCCACGTCCACGCCACCAGCAGCGCGTACACGATTACGCCATTGAGCATCTGCCACCAGAACCACGACGAGGCAGACTGCCATACGGTGGACCACGAGCCGGTGTCCTGCCGAATGCCCAGCAGAATACCGCCATTCCAGAGCGCTGCGTAGCTCACCGCAAACACCGCATGCTGCAGCGCCCAACCCAGGCGTCCACTCGCGTGTGGCGCAAAACGCTGCGCCAATCGGCGCACACCCAAACCAAGAATCGCGGCAATCGCGATGGTCTGTACGGCAACAGCAATCGCCAACGCTGCCGGCAACCCCTGACGCGCACCCACCAGCAGCGCGTACGCCAGTACCAGTGGCGTCCACGCCACGAAGTACATCGCGAGTCCACGCACTGCCGTCCAGTTGAGCGTCATGATCGAATGTACGAGTTGGGCGACAACCGGGTGTCAGGAGGCGGGTCGCAGCGCCGGACGCAACACCCACCGCACCCACTGATAGTCCGGCTCAAGCTCGAGTGCACGATCGTACGCCGAACGCGCGGCGTCTGTGCGTCCGGCATCGGCCTCCATGATGCCACGCCATGCCCACGCCTCTGCCAACCCCCACTGCGGACGCCCAACAGCCGGACGATCGGCAGAGAATGCCGCGAACGCACGGTCCAGCAGCGCACGCGCCTTGTCTTTGCCACCGCCAAACATGGCAGGCTTGTACCACGTGCCGACCGCCACCAGCAGCAGCGCGCGCGGATTGGCCGGCGTCGCTTCAAGTGCTTCGGATTCCGCCCGCGACGCCGGCGCGCCCAATCGCATACCGCGCAACATGCTGTTGGCCATTAGTCGCCCCATGGCCATGGAACGCAGCGCTGAAGTCTCCGGCATCGGCAATGCTTCGGATGATTGATCGAGCCACTCCAGTACATCCTCGTGCAATGAGTCGCGTCGCGCCTCTTCTTTGCTCGGCACTCGCTCTGCCAAACGATACGTGGCGTAGCCACGATAGTGCAGCAGCAGACCGTCACCAGGCATGGCCTTGAGTGCGCGATCTGCAACCTGCATGGCATTGCGCAGTGCCAGTGTGTCACCACGAATCACGGCGCCGTCAATGAGACGGCGCACGGAGTCGGCCCAGCGAAGTGCCGGACTCGGATTCTGGCGCGCCGGTGCGGCAGAGGTTTGCGCGCGCGCCACGTCAACATGAAGCATCGTCGACGACAGTAGTGCGAAAGAAAAGAATGCAGTGTGTACGAGTCTCATGAGCGCGATCGAGCCTCACAGCAACAAGGTGGATCCCACGAACAAGGAACGATTGAACGGCGCCAGAATGGGCGTGCGCGTATTGGTGTTTGGTGTCCATCGATAGCGCATGACGTTGTCACGACCGAGCAGATTGGCGAGCGACCCCCACACCACGAGTCCGCGCTGAGCACCGAGTGCGCGGTACCAGCTCGCTGAAACATCCCAGCGTTGATAGCGCGGCAATCGTGAGCCGAACGACGGGCCGTAGATCGGAATGTTCGCTGATGACTGCGCACTCCATCCGGTGATTTCCGTGTACGGTCTGCCAGACGCCGCGCGCCACGCACTGCTCAGTGTGAGCGTGCGAATTCGCCAATCCATCAGCGTCACCAGTGAATGCGCGATGTCGGCTGGAGTCGGCGCGAGCGGACCGGCCTTGAGAGACGTTGTACTGAGCTCCGGATCGGAACGCCGAGCGCGAACGTGACTGTAGCTCATTCGCATCGACCCATTGGCACCAAGTGGCCATCGCCAATGCGCATCGGCTCCACGAGCGAACCCATGGCCCTGACCAATGGGATTTCGCTCACGGTTCAACTGCCAAAGGTCCGTGTACTGCTTGTCGAACCACTCCACACGAAGACCCGCCGTATCACTGCCCCACTGCAGACCGAGGGTCCACTGCGTGGCACGCATGGGTGAAAACGACCGGGCATCAGACGTGCGGCGAAACAGCGGCTCGGCCACCTGGTGATAGCGCCCCCACGCTGCCGTCAATCCGATAGCACGATGCTGCCACGCCAGACTCACCCGCGGATCGAAGGTGCGTCGATCCGTGATCGTGTGGTGATCACTGCGGAGCCCTGTCACCACACGCAGCGCGCCGCGATACACACGCTCGCGTTCCACGAACACCGCCGTTCGCCGGTTCGTGGCGCGCACATCGAACAAGGTATTGCGGGCCGTTCCTCGCAGTTCGCCATCGTACTGCGCTTCCAACGATTCCCGCTCGCCGCCTATGCGCAGCAGCGATCCATCATTCATCACTCGGGCGAGTGACACGATCACCTGTGGCGCATCCAGGGCCGTGCCCAGATACAGAGGACCTATTGCCTCATCACGAGTGTGTGTGGACCAAGCGGCCGTCACGGATGGTCGCCAACGCGTGCTGCTGTCTCGCCATGACAGCACCGTCATGCGTTCGTTGGTCGTGGCGCGATAGCGTCCGTCCTCCTCACGCGGCATCGCACCACCGGCCGTTGCCTGATCAGTCGCTTCCCCAACACCGAATCGACCGCGCTGATCCACAGCAAACAACCGAACACGTCCAGCAACACTGGTACGCCACTCGGCCGTTGCACTGCCGAATCCGCTGGTCGGCGTTGGGGCATACGGTTGATTGCTGCCGAAGGCTGCTACCAGCGCCGACAGATCACTCCACCCAATCGCGGCCCTTGCGGAGAAGCGACCCATGGGCCGAGTGGCTGCATTGGCACTCCAGCTGCCAATGGACGCGGACAATGACGCCGAGTGCCGCGGTGATGGATTGGCCGTGTGCATGTGCACCACACCGGACAACGCATTGCCGCGCGATGCCCCAAACGCGCCAGCCAGAAAATCCGTGCGCTCGAGCAGAAAGGGATTGAGCGTACTGGTCGTGTGCCCCGTGGGATTGTCGACACGCACGGGTGACAACATCCACGCATCGTCCACCAGCACACGCGTTTCACTGACATCGCCACCGCGTACAAAAAGCCCAGTGCCCTCATCCACCGCCTGCACACCGGGCAGAGCCTGAAGCGCACGCGCCACATTGGCGGCCGCGCCTGGCATTTGCACGATCTCGAGGGGTGTGATTGCCGCGCGCTGACCGCTGCCTACGCGGTATTCACCAGCGCTTACCACAGTCACGGCGGAGAGTCGCGGTGGCGCTGTCACCAACGTCAGCACGACAGACGTGTCCAGCGGAAACACCACATCCACGGCTGTCGGCAGATGTCCAAGCGCACGCGCGACCAGTGTGCCGATGCCGCGATGCCCAACTCGAAGCACAAAATGTCCGCTGGAATCGGTGCGGGCTTCTTCGAGCGTTTCGAGCAGATACACGGTGGCCGCTACCATCGGGCGACCATCGGCGCGACGCACAATGCCACGCGCAGCAGGTGGCACCGCAGGTGGCAGCGCACTCGACCCGGCCACCTGTGCCAGACCTTCGCTCGCCAGCCCCAACATCATCAGAATCACCGAGCCGCCGACAGCGGCACACCGCGCTGCACGCATGGACGCATCGTGCACAGCGCCCTGATGTAGTGGTAGCAGTCAGTCGGTGAATCGACAGGGCGAATCGGTGACGATCTGGAAACTGCCCGAGTTGAAGACGAATCTTCGTCTTCGGTTGCGTGTTGTCTCCCGTTTCCCGCCCTGCCCTCATGGACGTCCTCTCGTCCCGTTCGACTCGAGTTGCGGCCGCTGCAGCCGCCGCTGCGCTTGCTCTGCTGATCATCGGCTACACGCTGCTGTGGCATGGTGGCACGTCGCTCGCCGCGCTGCTCATCACGCTGGGCTACGTCGTTGGCATACCACTCGCCATCGTGCTTGCTGGACGTGACGGCACACCAGCCCATCCGGATGGCGAATCACCGCCATGGCGCGTGGCGACTGCGGTTTGGGCATCGGTGTTGCTGCTCTACGTGCTCACACTGGCGCCCACCACCGCCATGTGGGACGCCAGCGAATACATCGCGGCTGCCAAGGTGCTTGGCATTCCCCATCCGCCGGGCAATCCGATGTTCGTATTGCTCGCGCATTCGTTTGCGCTCTTGCCAGTGCCGCTGTCCTTCGCCGGCCGCGTGAATCTGTTGGCCGCCACGACCAGTGCACTCAGCGCGGCTTTCTGGTTTCTCGTGGCGTTTCGCGCCATGCGTGGCTGGGAGATTGCACGCACGCCCCGCACCGTCATTGCCGTTGCTGCCGCCTGGATTGGCGCGACCAGCTTTACGGTGTGGAACCAGAGCGTGGTGAACGAGAAGGTCTATACCGTGGCCATGCTGGGTCTCGCAGCATCGGCGTGGTGTGCCATGCAGTGGCGGGATGCTCAACCTGGCTCACGCCGTGCCACCAGTCTGCTCGTGCTCATCGCCTACCTCTGCGGTCTGGGCTACGCCAATCATCCGGCAGGATTTCTACCGCTGCCAGCGCTCGGCGTTTTTGTGCTGTGGCAGAGACCGCAAACACTGCTCGCGTGGCGCACGGTGCTCCTGAGCGCGCTGCTGCTTGCCATCGGACTCACTCCATTCCTCCAGCAGCCCATTCGCGCGGCGTATCATCCGGCCATCAATGTTGGTGCGCCTACCGCATGTGAGGGGCCACCGCAACTCAGCTGCACATTCAGCCGACAAACATTGAGCAAGGTGTTGTCCAATGTCTCGCGCGATCAATACGGCGGACATCGCGTAGCTGAACGTCAGGCACCACTCGCTGGGCAGTTCGGTATGTGGTGGCAGTATTTCGAGTGGCAGACCATGCGCGATGTTCTAGGCGCAACACCACGTCTTCAGCGTACACTCGCGCTCTGCCTGCTGATGCTCGGCTTGTACGGTGGGTGGTTGCACTTCAGACGTGACCGCTCATCGTTTGCCTTCTTCGGCCCGCTGGTGTTCACCCTCACACCGGCTCTCATCGTCTATCTCAACTTCAAGTACGGCGCCACACAGGCGCCTGACCTGGGCAATAGCGTGGCCCGCGAAGTGCGCGATCGCGACTACTTCTTCCTGTGGAGTTTTGCCACCTGGGGCGTGTGGGTTGGACTCGGTCTTGGCGGACTGTGGCAGCATGCGGCACGCGCGCTGTCGCCGCGTGGGTCATTGGCCGAGCGTGCGACTCCTGCAGGATGGTCACGCAGTGCGGTGATCATGGGCCTCGCGCTGTTTCCGCTATTGCTCAACAGCAGTAGCGCCCCCAGACGCGGACAGGACTTCACCGCTCGGTGGGGACGCGATCTACTCGAGTCAGTCGAGCCCAACGGCATTCTCATCACCAGCGGCGACAACGACTCCTTCCCGGTGTGGTATGCACAACTGGTGGAAGGAGTCCGGCCTGATGTCACGATCGCCATCACGCCGTACCTCAACATGGATTGGTTCGCGGCACCACTGGTGCCAAGCGCAGCACAGATCCCGCCCTATGTGGAACTCCAACAGGCCGTGCGTTTCGAGCACGGACCCATCGTCGCGCAGATCCCCCCGGGCTATCTCACGCGCGACCAGCTCATGGTGCTGCAAATCATCAAGGATCGTTTCCCGAAGCAGCCCATTCACTTCTCGATCGGTGGCTATGCGCAAGCATTGGGACTTGGACCGTACATCGTGACCCACGGCCTCACGCAGCGACTGGTGAATGAACCGGTGTCCGGCAATCCACGCTATCTGCCCTACGATGGTGGACATATCGATCTCGCCGTCAGTGATTCACTCTGGCGCCAGTATCAGGGCCCGAATGCGCTACTGCGGCAGTCACATTGGGTCGATACACCGTCCGTTTCCATTCCGGCGGCGTACGTGGTCACTGGACAGTTGGTCGGATTTGGTCGCATTGCGCGTGGCGATACCACAAATGGTGATCAGTTGCTGCAGCGCACCGACTCGCTGGCGCGCATCGCAGGATTGCTGCGCTAGATTCGCGCTAGATTTACGCATGACCATTGACACTATCCGATTTTTTCGCGGCGAACTTCGGCGTTCGCTGCACGGTCCGGCATGGCATGGACCGGCGCTGCTTGAAGCATTGGGCGACGTCACGGTAAGTGAAGCGTTTCATCGCCCCGAATCCGGCGCCCACTCCATCGCCGAACTGGCGGTGCACGCGGTGGCATGGATGGAGGAAGTGGAGCGTCGCCTGGGAGGCAGTGAGCCCGCCGAACCCGAGCGCGGTGACTGGCCGTCTCCCGGCAAACGATCACAAGCCAATTGGGATGCCCTGCGAGCACTGGTGGAAGCCACCGGCAATTCACTCGACGCGCGCATGGCGTCGTTCAAGTCCGAGCATTTGCTCGACAAGGTTGGCTCGGGCATTCACAACGCACCACTCGGCAGCGGCGTCCCGTACATCGTCATGCTAAACGGCGTGATACAGCACAATGTGTATCACGCCGGTCAGGTTGTACTACTCAAGAAGGAACAGAGAGCCTAGTTCGAGCCCACGCCGCTCACGGCTGCTTTTCGAGATCCTTCACCCACACATTCCGGAACCGCACCGGATGTGAGTGATCCTGCAGTTGGATGGGCAACCGGTCTTCGTGCACTTCGTACGGCACGCGTGCACGATTGGCCGTTGGCCCAACCAGCGCCTGCTTGTCGTGCACCAGCACACCATTGTGCAGCACGGTCAGCGTAGCCGGTGACACCAGCTTGCCGTCGGCAAATCGCGGACGCGTGTAGGTGATGTCGTAGCTCTGCCACTCACCGGGTTTCCGGCTGACATTCACCTTGGGTGGATACTGTCCGTACAGCGCTGCGGCCTGACCATCGGGATACGTGGCGCTGTTGTACGAGTCCAGAATCTGTACTTCGTACCGACCGCCGCCGAAGAACACACCGCTGTTGCCCCGGTCCTGATCTTCTCCCACAGGCGGATTGGGCGACATCCACTCGATGTGCAACTGCGCGTCGCCATAACCCGCACGAGTCTTGAGCGTGCCGGTGCCCGGTACCACTTCAAACGCACCATCCGCCACCCGCCACTTGGCCGCGCTGCTGTCGGCCATCATCCACGCGTCGAGTGATGTGCCGTCAAACAGCACCACGGCATCAGCCGGTGGCGGTGACGCGACAAAGGGCCCCGGATCCTGCACCACAGGTGCAGGACGCTCACGTGAATGCTGAGCCCACCCATCGATCAGCGAATCAGGAACAGGGCTGGCGGCCACAGGAGTCGCGGTAGAGGCAGCAGAATCTTTCGCGGCAGAATCACCGGCCGCGCAGCCGGCAATCAGCGCCGCACTGAGCGAAACGAGCAGAACACGATTTGAACGAACCATCATGCGTGAATGTGAGGTTGAATGCGAATAGGTGTTGGAGGCTACAGTACGTTGCTTCCCGTCGCCGCCACCAGAATCTCAGTCCAGTCTTGTGGAGTGAGCTCGACGCGCGTTGCCGCCACCGCTTCTTCCAGCACGCCAATACGACGCGATCCCGTGATCGGATGCGGCTTGCAGGGCAACCGCAGCAACCAGGCAAACGCAATGGTCGCCGCACTCACATGATGCCGCGCTGCGAGATGCGACAACGCCTGCTGCACACGCTGCACATCGGTGGCTTCGCTGGTGAACAGCGCGCCGCCCCCAAGCGGAGACCAGATCATCGGGCGAGCGCGGAGTCGCTGCGCCTGATCGAACGTACCATCGGTGATCGGCGCCCGATGCAACGGATGACATTCCACCTGGTTGGTGACCAGTGGATAGCGCGCGTGCAGCAGTTCGAATTGTGAAGGCGTGAAATTCGACACGCCGAACGCGCGCACCTTGCCCGCCCCCGCCAGTGATTCAAAAGCTCCGGCCACTTCATCCGCATCCATGAGCGGATCGGGTCGATGCAGGAGCAGAAGATCGAGATAATCCGTGCGCAGCGCTTCGAGCGAGAGCTCCACACTGCGCACGATGTGTTTGGCCGAGCTGTCGTAGTGCTTGATGCGCGTATGCGGCCGATGTGGTGACACCAGCTGAATACCGCACTTGGTGACCAGCTGCATCTGTGCGCGCAGTTCTGGCTTGAGCGCCAGCGCTTCACCAAACAGCGCCTCCACGGTGTAACCACCGTAGATGTCGGCGTGATCAAAGCTCGTGATGCCGAGTTCGAGACATTGTTCGATCCAGCGCAGGCGTTCCTGTGGCGTCCACTGCCACGACGCCATGCGCCAGACTCCTGCCACGATGGGGGAGAGCATACTGTGCTCCGAAGGTGGGATGCGACCTCGACCGGTGGCGCTCGACGCGGGAAATGAGGGCCGACGTTATCGTACGAGTGTGCGTCCGTGGCACATGATCGGCTAGGGGACGCCTCACTCATCTTCCGGAACATTTCATGTCTTCTTCCGTTCGCCGTGTGTCGACTCTCGGCGTGATCGCGGGTACCGCGATGCTGATCGGGCTCACTCCTCTGGCTGCCAAGGCCCAGTCGGGTCTTTCAGGCACCCTCATCATCACCAACAAGACGCCGGCCACCGCCACCATCATCGATGTGGTGTCGGGCCGCACACTGGCCACGCTCCCCACGGGGCACGGCCCGCACGAGATCGTGGTCTCGCGGGATGGAAAGACCGCCGTCGTGACCGACTACGGCACAGGTCCGCAGCCCGGGAATACGCTCACCGTCATCGACGTGCCCGGCCGGCGTGTCACCAAGACCATCAGCCTTGGCCAGTACCGTCGCCCGCATGGCATCATGCTGATGCCTGGTGACTCTATTGCCGCCGTGACGGTCGAGGCTGACAAGGCCGTACTACTGGTGCGTCTCGCCACAGGCGAGATCGCGAAAACCGTGATGACCAATCAGAACGGGTCGCACATGGTCGGTATTACCGCCGACGGCACGCGCGGCTGGACCGGTGATATTGGCAGCAACACGGTCTCAGAGCTCGACCTGGTGCGCGGCACATCCATTCGCACCGTGGCCGTTCCCGCGCAGCCCGAGGCCATCAACGTCACACCCGACGGCAAGGAAGTCTGGGTGGGCAGCAATGCCACCGGCCGCGTGAGTGTCGTAGACGCTGCTACCGGACAAGTCACCACCGCCGCCGAAGGATTCGGCTGGCCCTATCGCGTGCTGTTCTCGCCCGACAATCGCACGGTGCTCCTGCCCGACCTTCGCGGCGAAACGCTGCGCTTCCTTGAGCGCAGCACCCGCAAGGAACTCGGTCGCATCGATCTCAAGGGCAAGGCGCCGCAGGGCATCATCTTCGAGCCCAGCGGACGCTACGCATTTCTGTCCTTTAGTGGCGCCGGTGTCGTAGCCGTGATCGACGTGGCCGCGCGTCGTGTGGTGCGGGAAATCCCCGCTGGCGAAACGCCGGACGGTGTGGCTTACACCACGCTCAAGTAAGCCATTCTTTGAACAGTTTCTCGTCGACACCCACGCACAACTTCTGCTGAAATCGCACCAGCGGCTGTTTCAGCAGATAGGGCTCATCGACGAGAATGCTGAGCCACTTCTCTTCACCGTAGAGCGCGGTCCGTAGTCCAAGTTCGGCAAATCGCTTGCTCTCGCGATCGAGAATGCCTTCGATACCGAACTTCTGCACGAACCGCTTGAGTTCACCCAACGCCGCAGCGCGTTCAGCCAAATCCACGAAGTGCGTCTTCACTCGGCGCTCCGCAAAAAAGCGGAGCGCTTTTCGCGTTTCGGAACTCTTCTTCGTACCGAAGATCTGGACCTGCACGTCGGGGGCTGGCATACGGGGAATCTACGAAGAAAGCGGTGTGCGTTTCCACTCCGTCATTGCCTATACGATCCCCGCTTCCTGCTCCGCCAACGCCCGCTTTTCGTCGTCAAACGCATTCTCGCTCCGCGACACCACCAGCGTGGCCACACCATTGCCAATGAGATTGGTGATGGCGCGCGCCTCGCTCATGAATCGGTCCACGCCAAGCAGGATCGCTACGCCTTCCACCGGCACCGTGCGCGTCGCTGCCAACGTGGATGCCAGCACAATGAAGCCTGATCCTGTCACACCCGCCGCACCCTTGCTCGTAAGCATGAGGATGCCGAGTAGTGTGAGCTGCTCACCCCACGACAGGTCGATGCCGTATACCTGCGCGATAAAGATCGCGGCCATGCTGAGGTAGATGCTCGTGCCATCGAGATTGAACGAGTAGCCGGTGGGAATCACGAGGCCCACAACCGGCTTGGCGCAGCCATAGCGCTCCATCTTCTCCAGCATGCGCGGCAGTGCCGCTTCGCTGCTGGACGTGCCAAGCACCAGCAGAATCTCGTCGCGGATATAGCGCAGAAAACGCCACAAGCGGAAACCGTACGCGCGGCAAATGAGTGCCAGCACCACAAAGATGAACAGAGCCATGGTGAGGTACACATCGAGCATCAGGCGTCCGAGCGGCAGCAGCGTCTTGAGTCCGAATGCGCCCACCGTATAC
Source organism: Gemmatimonadaceae bacterium (assembly GCA_016742275.1). Taxonomy (GTDB): domain Bacteria; phylum Gemmatimonadota; class Gemmatimonadetes; order Gemmatimonadales; family Gemmatimonadaceae; genus Gemmatimonas. Next base: position 198,628 of record JACVCD010000007.1, on the reverse strand, counting down.
GCCATGGCACCAAATGCACCAATCGGTGCCACCTTCATCACGATGGCCACGATGCGGAAGAACACCGCCTGCAATCGCACCAGCGAATCCATCAGATCACGGCCGGCATCACCAACCGCCGTGAGCGCCACACCAAACAGAATCGAGAAGAACACCACCGGCAGCAGCTCACCACCGGCAAACGCCGCCACGATGTTGCTCGGCACAATGTGCAACAGAAACTCGAGCGTCCCCTGCTGCGCGCCAGCCGTTGTGTACTTGCTCACATCACCGGTGGCGAGCGACGAGATATCGAGTCCTGCGCCCGGCTTCGTCACATTCACCACAACGAGACCAATGGCCAAGGCAAACGTGGACACGATCTCGAAGTACAGAACCGCCTTGCCGCCGACTCGACCGAGTTTGCTCAGGTCCGCCATGCTCGCAATGCCGTGCACAATCGTGAGGAAGATGATCGGCGTGATCACCATCTTCACAAGATTGATGAACGTGTCTCCCAGCGGCTTGAGCGACTTGGCAGTGTCGGGAGCAATGACGCCAAGCATGACGCCAAGCGACACCGCCACCAGAACCTGAAACGTGAGATTGCGAACGATGCGGGAGAGCACGCGAGGTGGGCTAAGGGCGACCAGGTGCAGACGGCACAGGCAACCGCGCAACCTCGCGTCTGTTTGCACTCCGCGCGAGGGGGAGCGCGGCGCCTACCATCTGCAGGCGTGGCGCATTCATTAGCATTCCCGCATGACCCGCGAGTACCGGCCAGCCTGGTGGCTTCCCGATCCCCACACCGCGACCCTCTGGGGACGTCTCGGACGGCGGGAACCGCGCGCGCATTCGCCGCAGCTGCCGGTCACCACCGAACGCTGGGACACCCCGGACGGCGATTTCGTCGAACTGGTGCGCCTGAAAGGCCCCACCGACCCCGCCACGCCGCGCCTTCTCTTGTTGCACGGGCTCGAGGGCGGCCTCCATTCCCACTATGTCCGGGCCATGTTTCGCGAGGCCCAGGCGCGTGGATGGGCTGCGGATCTTCTGCTCTTCCGCAGCTGTGGTTCGGAGCCAAACCGGCTGCCCCGCTCCTACCATTCCGGCGAGACGTCGGACCCGCTCTGGGTGATCACCCAGCTTCGCCAGACATTCCCCAGCGCACCATTGGGGGTGGTGGGCGTGTCGCTGGGCGGGAACGTGCTCTGCAAGCTGCTGGGTGAGTTAGGAGAGCGAGCAGCATCCCTGATTCGGGGCGCCGCAGCCATGTCCGTGCCGTACGATCTTGCGCGAGCATCGCGACAGATTGGACGCAGCTTCGGAACAGTATACGAGCAGTTCTTTTTAAAATCTCTCATTCCCAAGGCGCTCGGCAAAATCAACCGCCACGCTGAGCTCGCCGGCTTGCACCCCGTTTCACGAGTCCGCACCCTTTGGGATTTTGATGACGCGTTCACCGCGCCTGTGCATGGGTTCGCCAGCGCCGCCGACTACTATGCGCGCGCCAGTTCGCTGCCGTACCTCGATCAGATCGCGGTCCCCACGCTGCTCCTCAATGCCGTCGATGACCCGTTCCTGCCGCCCGAGGTTCTGAGCGAAGTGCAAACCGTGGTCGCCAACGGAAGCTCCGACCATGTGAAAACCGAGTTCCCCGCCCGCGGCGGTCACGTCGGCTTCACCGCCGGTCGCTGGCCATGGTCAGCCTGGTACTACGGCGAGTGGCGCGCAGCGGAGTTTCTGGCGCAAACGTTCAGCGCGACCAAAGCCCGGCCGTAGCCCAGTCGTAGCAATCCGGGGTGCATCCCCCAGCTGAATTCTCTAGCTTGAAGCATGACCGCAGTAACCCTCGCCTTTCTGCTCACCGGCCTCGTACTCGGCGTCATCGCCATGCTTCATGGCACTGAACGTCGCGTGCAACCGGTGGGTGTGCCCCATGAACGCCGGACCGAACACGATCCCGCGGCCGAGCCATCCGCGCTGTTCAATCTGTCCAGCATCGCGGCGTTTGCCTTTTCGTTTGGACTGTGCGGCTACCTGCTCACGCGACATACCGAGTGGGCCTGGTACGCCAGCTTGATCGTGGCCATCGCGACGGGTGGCGGCGCCTATGCGCTGCAGTCGCTGCTCATTGCACGTTGGGCCATTCCCAGCGCGCGGAATGACCAGGTCGATCAGCGCTACCTGTTGCAGGGTACGCTCGCCCGTGTCACACAGAACGCTGCAGCGAACGGTACCGGCACTCTGATCTACACACTCGACGGCAGCGACCACGTCCTGCCCGTGCGCGCCATGGATGACACGGCGCTGCCTGTAGGATCGGATGTGGTCATCGACCGCGTGGAAGACGGCGTGGCAATCGCCGAACTCTGGTCGCTGGTCGAGAAGAGACTCTAGTGCCTGGCCAGTGGAGCTGGTCCGACGCGCTCATCTTCATCGCCGTCATCAGCGCGCTGCAGCTCGCGATGTTCGTACTGCTCACCAAGGTGTTCTTCGGCATGTTTCCCGAAGGTGAGCAGTGCCCCATGTGCGACGGCAATACACTCGCTGTCGAACGTGCGGGGTGGTGGCGACTCTTTGCCCGTCGCTTTCGACGGAGCTGGTGCTTGGATTGTGGATGGGAGGGCGTGCTGCGCCGCAGCGACGCCTGGATGAAGCAGACGCGAACCGGTTGGTTCGCTCAGCTTCCCGCGTCCATCGCAAAAAGTCGCAACCAGTCGGGCCAGTTGCCGCTCAGTTCGAAGAAGTCTTCGTAGTACACCAATCCCGACTCCTCGAGCAACGCGATGAGATCGGTGGCCGTGTCCTCACCGACCAGAGGGCCGATCACGATCAGCGAACCCTCGATGCGAAATTCGTCGGGCGTGAGATTGAGGGCCTCATCAAACTGGGCGCGCGAAAGCCCAACACGTTCAAAGGCGCTGCGACGAATGAGCACCGATGGTGCGGTCTGCGATAGCGTAAGTGGCATGCGAGCAATCTGCGTAACCCCGGACGTGTCCGGAACTCCTTCGATCGTACTTCCGACCTGATATCCGGCATGACACTGTACGACCGCATCCCGTCTCCCACCAGCGAATCACTCGAAGCCAGCTTCGATGTGATCGTGATTGGTGGCGGGCACGCCGGAACGGAGGCTGCGGTCGCGGCAGCTCGCAGCGGCGCGAGTGTCGCGCTCATCACCGGCGCACTCGAGCAGATCGGACAGCTGTCATGCAACCCAGCCATCGGCGGTATCGCCAAAGGCACGGTCGTGCGCGAAGTCGACGCGCTGGGTGGCATCATCGCGCGCGCCACCGACATGGCCACCCTGCAATTCCGCATGCTCAATCGCGGCAAAGGCCCTGCCGTCTGGGCACCGCGTGCGCAGTGTGATCGCGGACTCTATCGCCGCGCCATTCGGCAATTGCTCGAAGCACATCCGGGTCTGCTCACCATTCAGGGTATGGTGGCGCGTCTGCTGTTCGATAACGAATCCGGTGCAGCACCGCGGGTAGCCGGTGTCGAAACACGCGAAGGACGACGATTCGGCGCGCGCGCCGTCGTGCTCACCACCGGCACATTCGGACGTGGCACCATGCACATCGGCACCGATACGCGCATCAGTGGTGGACGAGCCGGTGAAGCACCATCGGTATTGCTCGGCGAGCAGCTCGATGCCATCGGCCTCACCACGGCGCGCTTCAAGACCGGAACACCACCACGTATTGATGGACGCTCGGTCGGTCTCGCATTGCTCGAGCAGCAGGACAGTGAGATCGAACAGTTCGACTATTCGTGGTCGCACTTCTGGAGTACGCCGCGTGTGTCAGCAGCAGATGCCACGCGGCATCCGGAGCAGATGCCGTGCTGGATCACCTGGCTCGAAGAATCGGGCACTTCGCTCATTGCCGATCACATCAATGAATCAGCGATGTACGGTGGTGCGATCGCATCGCGCGGACCGCGCTATTGCCCGAGTGTCGAAGACAAGGTGGTCAAGTTCCCAGACAAGTCGCGTCATCAGTTGTTCCTCGAACCCGAGGGACATGATACGCAGGAACTGTACGTGAACGGTCTCTCCACCTCGTTGCCGGCACCGGTGCAACTCGCCGTGATGCGTACCGTGCGTGGTCTCGAAAATGTGCGCATGACACGCGCCGGTTACGCGATCGAATACGACTACTATCCGCCGACACAACTCGATGCGTCGTTGCAGTCGCGCGCGATTGGCGGATTGTATTTCGCTGGCCAGGTGAATGGCACGACGGGCTACGAGGAAGCAGCGGGTCAGGGTGTGATTGCGGGGCTCAACGCGGCGCGTTTCACGCAGCAGCGCGAGGCCATCGTACTGGGCCGAGAGACGAGTTACATCGGCGTGTTGGTGAATGATCTCGTCACGCGTGGTGTCGACGAGCCATATCGACTGTTCACGTCGCGCAGTGAGTTCCGACTCACCGTGCGACAGGACAATGCACTCGCGCGACTTGGTGCCATTGCTGATGAGGCGGGACTCTATAGTGCAGCAGAGCAGGACATGCTCACCACCAGACTTGGCGCGGTGCGCGAAGCACTGCGCCTGGCCGAGGCAACGAGCATGCCGCCTGAAATAGCCGATCCGGTGCTGGAGTCCTTTGGTTCGAGGCCACTGCTGCATGCGGTCCGCGCGGCGGAATTGGCCAAGCGACAGGATGTCACCTTGTCGGCGCTATTCGAGGCGGCGGGTGTTGGAGCTCATCTGTCGAGTGACGCGGTTGTCGGCGCCGAACTCGAAATCAAGTATTCGGGGTATTTCGAGAAGGAACGCGCCCGCGCGGAGCGTCTCGCCGCGCAGGGCGCAATCCGTTTGCCGGAGTGGTTGAACTATCCATCGCTGAGCACGCTCTCCATGGAAGCGCGTCAGAAACTCGAAACTGTTCGCCCAAGCACCATGGCGCAGGCCAGCGCAATTCCAGGGATCAGTCCGGCTGACCTGCAGAATTTGCTGTTTGAGATTCGGCGGCCGAAGGCTGTTTCCTAACTATACCAACAGGCACATTGGGGCTGGATTTGTGGTTTTCCTAACCAGTGTAACGATACTGGCGTATAAGTGACCCTATAAGTCACTTATGTGTGCAAGTTTTCGCTCCACCGGCGTTTCATTATATAGGCGTCGGTGACGACGCCCGATCGTTGCAGGTAGCTATAGCAGCGGCTAGTCCCATCAGTCGTGTTCCAGTATTTGCAACAACACAACCGTTCCACTTTCGCCCTGCTTGGGAGATCAATATGTCATCGCAGAATCGCCGATCGTTTTCGCCGCGAACTATATGGTATGGTACCGCACTGCTTGCCGGAGCAGCCATGGTTCCCATGGCCACGTCAGCTGGTGCTCAGGTCGTTCCGGCCGAACAGCCGCCCGCCATCAGCGTGAATGCCCGTGGCGAGGTGCAGGTCGCCCCTGATCGTGCGCGAGTCCAGGTCGGCGTAGAGACCCAGGCCAAGACCTCGGCCGCCGCAGCTGCTGAAAACAACAAGAAGCAGGCGGCTGTCCTGAAGGCCATCCGGGACCTCGGTATTCCGCAGGCGCAGATCCGCACGCTCGGCTACAACGTCATGCCCATCCAGCGCTACGATGACAAACTCAAGCGCACCGTGATCGACGGCTACCAGGTCAGCAATATCGTGTCGGTCGAGACCGAGAAGCTTGAGCTGGCAGGGCAGGTCATCGATGCCGGTCTGGCCAATGGCGCCAACCGGGTGGCCGGACTCGACTTCTTTGTGAAGGACCGGTCCAAGGCTCAGGAGGAAGCACTCGCCCAGGCCGTTGCTCAGGCCCGCAAGCAGGCAGAGGTAGCGGCGCGCGCGGCGGGCGGGCAGATCGCCGGCCTGCTCGAGATCATCGTGAATGATTACGAGCGTCCAGAACCACGCCCCATGATGGCCATGGCCAAGATGGAGATGGATGCGGCCGGTGCCGCGACCGAGCTGAGCGCCGGAACCAGCACCATTGCCGTAAACGTCATGACCCGCTGGCGCTTTTCGGCGCGCTGATCACGTAGCGCCAAGTCCAGAAGGACAGTCGCCCCGGGCTCAGGCTCGGGGCGATTTGCTTGTGGGGCCTGATACACGGCCCATGTCTGCGCCTAATGTGAGCAACTGTTTCACGTGAAACGCCGTGATCCGCCCCCTCGGAAGACAGGGGAACCAACGGAGGCCAATCTCACAATCGTTCGCCACCCCATGTTTCACGTGAAACGTGGCAGACCGCTCAATTTGCGCGCTTTGCCATGGTCTCCGGCCGAGTATCGTCCTATACTTCGCCTCCCCAGAGTACCCCAGTCGCGAAGCCAGTCGAGAAGCACGTGGGACGCATCCTCGCCATAGCAAATCAGAAGGGCGGAGTCGGTAAAACGACAACTGCCGTGAATCTCGCCGCCTCCCTCGCGGTCGCTGAGCAGCGCACGCTGCTCATTGACGCCGACCCGCAGGGCAACGCGACCTCCGGCTGCGGCATCTCCCGCGATGATTTCTCCCTGCACACGTACGACGTGCTGCTGGGCGAGGCCACGATCGATCAGGCGCTCGTGCGAAGCGTGCAGTTCCGTCATCTCGACGTGCTGCCCACGACCCCTGATCTGGCCGCGGTTGAGGTCGAGCTGGTGGATGTAGAGGATCGCGTCTCGCGTATGCGCGATGCCCTCAAGCCCATTCGTGATCGCTACGACGTCATACTCATTGATTGTCCGCCGTCGCTGGGCTTGATCACGCTCAACATGCTCGTGGCTGCGGATGCGCTCCTGATTCCCCTGCAGTGCGAGTACTACGCCCTCGAGGGACTCTCCCAGCTGCTTGGTACTGTGCAGCGCGTGCAAGATTCGGTGAATCCCGCGCTGGATGTCGACTCGGTGCTGCTCACCATGTACGACGCTCGTCTCAATCTGTCGAGGCAGGTGGCAGCCGACGCCCGTGAGCATTTTGGCGAGAAGGTCTTCCAGACGGTCATTCCCCGAAACATCCGCCTGGCAGAAGCGCCGAGCTTTGGGAAGCCCATCGTGGTGTACGACGTCGCGTCTGTGGGAGCTCAGGCCTACATGGCGGTCGCCCATGAACTCATCAAGCGACTGGCAACAGAGAAGAGCGAAGATGTAGCCGCCGCCGAAGCACCCTCTGATTCAACCAGCGGCTCGATCGCCAATGATGCCGCTAGTACGCCTGCGTCTGAACACACCGCCTGAACCACTGCTGACTGAGTCGACTTCGCCATGACGCCTGAACCTCCTCGTCGACTGGGCCGCGGCCTTGATGCGCTGCTTGCCCGTCGCGATCCGGCAAAGCCTGCCTCAACTGAAGCCGCTTCGTCGAACACCGCAGCGCCGTCGTCCGCCGCACCAGCGGATGCGGTGCCCCAGAATACCGCCGCGAGCGCCGTACCTGCTGGTGGCTCGCCGGCCGTGCGCCAGGAAGAGCCAAACGCCGCCGGCACCCTGCGCACGCTGCAACTCTCTCAGATCCGCGCCAACCCGTACCAGCCGCGCAAAGAATTCCATATTGAGGAACTGGCAGACCTGGAAGCCAGCCTGCGCATCAATGGGCTGCTGCAGCCCATCACCGTGCGACCGGCTCCCAATGGGCAGGGTTACGAGCTGATCGCCGGCGAGCGCCGCTTCCGCGCCGCCACCCGTATCGGGTGGACCGAAATTCCTGCGCTGGTCCGACCCGTCGACGATCGCAAGCTGGCCACCCTCGCCATGATCGAGAATCTGCAGCGCGCAGATCTCGATCCGATTGAAGAGGCCGAAGGCTATCAGCGGCTCATCGACGACTTCGCTCTGTCAAACCAGGAAGTCGCAGACGTCGTCGGCAAAGATCGCTCGACGGTTGCCAATGCGCTCCGCCTCCGGCAGCTGCCGGCCAGTGTGCGCCGCATGCTGCAGGAGAAGCAGCTGACCGCCGGACATGCGCGCGCCCTGCTGCCACTCGGAACCGAGCGCGCCATCGTGGACTTGGCGCGTGAGGTGGTTTCCGGTCAGCTCTCCGTTCGCGAAGTCGAGCGTCGCGTGCAAGCCGGACGCACCAAGCCGCCCGCTGCCGGCCGCAAGCCAGGTGGCGAAACGCCGACTGTACCCGCCGGTGCTTCCAGCGCGGTTGTACGGCAGATTGAAGAAAAGCTCCGCCGGAAGCTCCAGACCACCGTGTCGGTTCAGCTGTCGGCCAAGGACAAGGGTGAACTCCGCATCGCCTTCTTTTCGAATGACGATCTGGAGCGTGTGCTCGACCTGCTGGGTGTTTCGCTCGATTAACCATACCGCAGCACAAACGCGCCTTTTGCGCGACACTATAAGGACAAACACATGCGTAAGGTTCAGTTCAGCGCGTATGCGCGGGCAGCGCATCGCGTCGGTCGTTCCCTCACCGCCATCGTCCTCGGTGCGACGTTGTCGAGCGCCTGTTCGGGCGACAAGTCGGCCGCCAACGCCGATTCAGCAGCCGGAGACAGTGCCAACGCCATGCGGGTGGCGCTGCTCACACCGGGCCCTGTGTCCGATCGGTCCTGGAACAGTGTGGCCTACGCTGGGCTCGTCGCGCTCAAGGACTCACTCGGCGCGCAGATCAGTCATATCCAGACCCGCACACCGGCCGAATTCGAAGAGAACTTCCGTCAATACGGTACGCAGGGGTATGCCATGGTGATCGGCAATGGCTTCGAGTATCAGGAAGCTGCCGCTCGCGTCGCGCCGGCATTTCCGAAGACGAACTTCGTCATCACCTCAGGACGTGCCACTGCACCAAACCTCGCGGGTGTGGCCTTCGCGTTTGAAGAAGCCTCGTATCAGGCCGGCATCATTGCCGCACACGTTTCGCGCACCAACAAGCTTGGACTGATTGCCGGCCAGGAATTTCCGCCAGTCAAAGCCAGCTTCGAAGCCTTTGCGCGCGGCGCGCGCTCGGTGAAGCCGAACATCGAAGTCATCACGTCCTACATCGGCAATTGGGAAGATGTGAGTGCGGCGCGTGAACAGGCACTCGCGCAGATCGGTCGCGGCGTGGACATCATTTTTCAGAATGCCGACGCGGCTGGTCTTGGCATCTTCCAGGCTGCACGCGAAAAGAAGATCTACGCGTTTGGCACGAATGCGAATCAGAACGATGTCGCACCCGATGTCATCCTTGGCAGTGTCGTGATCGATCTGCCCAAGGCATTCGTACGCATTGGTCGTGAAATTCAGAGCGGCACGTTCAAGGGACGTGTCATCGGGTATGGCGTAAAGGACGACGTCGTGCGACTCGAATACAACGCTGCACTGGCCGATCGTATTCCGGCCGCCGCGCGTGCAACGAGTGACTCGGTTGGTGCCGCACTTCGCGAGGGTACGTTCACCAAGTTGCGCGATTTGCAATCGTGGACAGACAGCGGCGCGGCCCCCGCACAGTCGTCTCCCTCGGGAAATTGACGTGACTCCCCAGGGCGATGAAACATCGGATCTGGTGCACGTGCCGCTGCGCGATATCGTGGCCGCACTCGATGGGGAGCTGCGTACCGCCGAGATACCCGACTACCCACCAGCCATGAACGGCCTGCAGGTCGCCAATCGTGGCTCGGTGCGTCGTGTCGCGGTGGCCGTTGATGCTTCGCGAGCGGCCATCACCGAAGCCGCCATCACCGGTGCCAATCTGCTCATCGTTCACCACGGATTGTTCTGGGGCGGAGCACAGCCACTCACCGGCGTACCGTACGAGAAATTCCGCACGCTCTTTGGCGCCGATATGGCGGTGTACAGCACACACCTGCCACTCGACGCCCATCCTACGCTGGGTAATAACGTGCGTCTGGCGCAGGAGCTCGGACTCGAGCCCTCTGGAGGCTTCGCGCGCTATAAGACCGTCGATATAGGCGTGAGTGGCGAAGCCAATATTCCCAGTGAATGGCTGCTCACTCGCGTGCAGACATTCGCTGCCCAATATGGTGGCACCGTGCGCAGTTCCGTTGCCGTCGATGGTCGCACCACTCGTCGCTGGGCCATTTGCACCGGCGGCGGCGCCAGCTCGGAAACATTGCGCGAGGCCCGTGAGCGCGACATCGATACGCTCATCGTGGGCGAAGGGCCGCATCACACCACGGTGGAAGCCGTTGAGCATGACATCTGCGTGATCTACGCCGGCCACTACGCCACCGAGACATTGGGTGTGCAGGCGCTGGGCGCGTGGCTTGAAAATCGGTTTGCATTGCCGTGGAGTTTCCTGCACCTGCCAACCGGCTCGTGAGTCAGTTGGCCGCAGGAGGCGACCTGCTCTCGCTCGAGAGCATTACGCGCTCCTTCGGTGTGGTACGAGCGCTCGACGGTGCATCATTGCACGTTCGTGCAGGCACTGTGCATGCGCTGCTTGGCGAAAACGGGGCGGGGAAGTCGACACTCATGCGCATCGTGTTTGGCATGTTGTCTGCCGATGCGGGTGTCATGCGGTGGCAGGGCGCACCGATGCGCTTTCGGTCACCGGCCGATGCTTTGCGCCACGGCATCGGCATGGTGCATCAGCACTTCACACTGGTCGGCGCCATGACGGTAGCCGAGAACGTGGCGCTCGGTGGACGCGGTTTCTTTCATCCGAATGTCTCGACAGCGCGCGTGCGGGAAGTAGCAACCAATGCGGGCTTGTCGCTGGACCCAACCGCACGTGTGGACTCACTTCCCGTTGGTGCGCAGCAGCGCTGCGAAATCGTGAAGGCTCTCGCCCGAAACACACGCCTCCTTATTCTCGATGAGCCAACGGCGGTGCTGGCTCCGGAAGAGGCGCGCGAACTGCTGGCGTGGGTGCGCCGATTTGCGGATGCCGGGAATGCGGTGGTGCTCATCACGCATAAGTTGCGTGACGCCTTAAGCACGGCCGACGACATTACGGTACTGCACCGCGGGCGTACGGTGCTGACCACCCGCGCCGCAGATACGAGTGAATCGGCGCTCGCGGAGGCCATGCTCGGCGCGCGCGGCGATCAGGACGTCGCTGCCACTCCCGCATCTGCATCTACGTCGGCCAACAAGGACCAACGTACCGTGCTGGCGTTGCAGCATGTGCAATGGCGCGACGACCGGGGGGTGCATCGCGTTCGCGATGCCTCAATCACGGTGCGCGCAGGAGAGATCGTAGGGATCGCCGCAGTGGAGGGAGCCGGTCAATATGAAGTACTGCGGTTGTTAGCGGGTCGGCTCGCTCCGCAGCAGGGCACTGTTACGCGTCCCGATTCAGTGGGCTTCGTTCCTGAAGACCGTCACCGCGATGCGGTGATGCTGGATGCGCCACTCTTCGAGAATGTCGCGCTGCGCGGCGCTGGTACGCGCCGTGGTCGCATGGACTGGTCTGCCTGGCGCGCCCGAACTAATGCCGTACTGCGAGCGTTCGATGTGCGGGCGCCTGGTGCCAACACACGCGCACGGATGCTCTCCGGTGGCAATCAGCAGAAGTTCGTGCTGGGACGCGAACTGTCGGATAGTCCGCACGCGCTAATCGTGGAGAATCCATCGCGTGGTCTCGACTTTCGCGCCACGACGGCAGTGCAGCAGGCCCTGCGCGCGGCGCGCGACAACGGTGCGGCCGTGCTGATGTATAGCAGCGATCTCGATGAAGTGCTTGCACTCGCGAATCGCGTGTACGCCATGCACGATGGCGTATTGCACGAAGTACCGATGGACCGGGAGTCCGTTGGCCGCGCCATGTTGGGTGGAAACACCGCAGTGAGTCAGTTGTGAATCTCCGTCTTCGCCGTATCGGGCAGTTGGCCGTTGTACTGACAGTGGCCCTGCTCCTGCTTTCGTTGCTGCTCGTGGTGACCGGGCATGACGTGGGGCAAGCCCTTGGTGCACTCGTGCGCGGCGCGTTCGGCAGTTGGTACGCCATTTCGTCGGCCACACTAGTGCGCATGGTGCCTTTGGGGCTGGCCGGTCTCGCAGTATCACTCGCCTTCCGTGCCGGCATCCTCAACATCGGAGCCGAAGGTCAGCTGCTCATGGGTGCGGCCGCCGCGGCGGCGCTGGCTGTGCCGCTGGCCAATACCACTCCATGGCTGGCAATTCCGCTGTTACTGATTGGCGGTGCGACAGCAGGTGCCTGCTGGGCCGGAATTGCCGCAGCGTTGCGCGCGCGATTTGGTGTGCTGGAAGTGATCAGCACCATCATGCTCAACTTCGTGGCGCTCTACGTTACCGGTTATCTGGTGCGCGGTCCGCTGCAGGAACCGACACGCATCAATCCGCAGTCTGCCACACTGCCCGACGCATTGCAGTTGCCGGTCCTCCTAGAGGGCACGCGACTGCATGCCGGGGTTCCGCTCATGGTGATTGTGGCCATCGCGATGTGGTGGTGGCTCGCACGCACGGCCAGTGGGTTTCGTGTGCGTGCCGTTGGTGCATCGGTCACGGCCGCACGTTCTGCCGGCGAAATTCGCGTGACGCGAACCGTCATGTTGGCATTTCTCGGCAGTGGTTTGCTTGCCGGTCTCGCCGGAGCCGTGGAATACGCGGGCATTACCTACGCACTGTACGAAAACTTTTCACCGGGCTATGGCTACACCGCCATTGCCGTGGCACTGCTCGCGCGGCTGCATCCGCTTGGTGTGTTGGCCACCGCGTTGTTGTTCGGGGCACTCGAAGCGGGTGCCAACGCCATGCAGCGTGATGCGGGTGTGCCAAGTGTCGTAGTCTCGGTTGTTGTGGCGTTGCTGATTCTCTTGGTAGTGGCCGCCGATCTGTGGAGCGATCGCACGCGTCAGGCTACACGCGCCGAGGTGGGCACATGAGGCACGAAGCATGAGACATCAAGCATGATGCTCGAAGTGAGCGGTGCGTTTCTTGAGGCCACGGTGCGAACGGCTACGCCGCTGGCATTGGCCGCCATGGGTGAATGCGTCAGTGAACGCGCGGGTGTCATCAACATCGGGCTCGAGGGCTCCATCATTGCCGGTGCGCTTGGCGGCACGGTCGCCGCGGGCGTGATGGGTGTTGGCGGCGGATTTCTGATTGGCGCATTAAGCGGACTTGCTGTGGCTGCGCTGTTTGCGTTGTTCACCGTGGGACTGCGTGCCGATCAGATCATCACCGGTACCGCCATCACGTTGTTCGCGCTCGGCCTGACAGGCACACTGTATCGCTCACTGTTTGGCGTGAGTGGGGTGGCGCTGTCCATGCCCACGTCGGGCGCATGGCGCATTCCGGTGCTGGCGGACATTCCGGTGATTGGTGCGGCGTTGTTTGCGCAACCACCCACCACGTATCTGGCGCTGCTGTTTGCACCGCTGTTGGCCTGGTGGCTATCTCGCACGCAGGGTGGTCTCGCGGTGCGAGCCATTGGCGAGTATCCCGATGCCGCCATTGCCGCCGGTATTCGCACACGACTGTGGCAGGCGGGGGCCGTGTTGTTTGCGGGAGCTATGGCGGGACTGGCTGGTGCGACGCTGGTTCTGGCGCAGGCGGGCACCTTCGTGGAAGGCATGTCGGCCGGACGTGGCTTCATTGCCATTGCCATCGTGGTGCTTGGGCGATGGAAGCCCATGGGCGTGCTGGCTGCGGCGCTCTTGTTCGGTGCAGCCAATTCGCTGCAGACCCTGTTTCAGTCCATGGGCTGGACCGGCATTCCCTATCAATTGTTCCTCGCCATTCCCTACGTGCTCACCCTGCTGGTGCTGGCCGGCGCGAGCGGACGAACCGCTGCACCGGCAGCACTGGGTCGACGCTAGATCGACCTCAAGTCAGCTCACCAATCAGGCCGGGAGCGCGTCAAAGGGATCGTGTCCCTTGGGGTGACGCTGCTTTTCCACCTGGCGGGTGATCAATCGCACCAACTTGTCGCGAGCGCCGGTCCAGGCGGCCTCGATACGATCGGATGCGTGCGACACGGCGACCGGGTCTCGTCCACTTAATCGGGCTTCCAGCACGCACTGTTTGTCCGATGGCCCGGCCTTGTCGGCGTTGGCATCGTGCAAATGCACTTCGACTCGTGTGATGTAATTGCCGAAGCGTTCGAGGGCGTTTCGCAGGTCCTGTTCGACCTGCGCCAGAAAGGTGGGCGTCGTCTCGAGATTCTTGACCGTGTTCACCTGGATCAGCATGCCTGGGCCTCCGGGAGACGTTACGCGGTGCCTGTGACCTGCGGGACAGCGGGTCCGATCGGCGCTGCGTAGTTTGAAAAGACCGAGGACGGTGTGTCCGTCCGTCGGCAGGACGTCAGGATTGCAACGTCACTTTTCTCCCTACCCCCATGTCCGCACCACAGGTCCGCCGCGTCATTCGCACGACGTTGGGCGCATTGCTTCCCACGGCACTTCTGGCCCCGAACGTTTGGGCCCAGTCGGGCAAGCCCGTCACGGACGAGGCGGCCGTCATGGCCACCGCCAAGACCCTGCAGGCCAAGGTGCTGTCCATCGACACGCACGTGGACATTTCGCCGGCCAACTTCACCGAGTCGGGTCCCAACTACACGACCAAACTGCCGCGCACGCAGGTTGACCTCGTGAAGATGGAAGAGGGTGGTCTCGCGAGCGCGTTTCTCATCGTGTATGTGGGGCAGGCGGCCACGCTCGACGAAGCCAGCTTCGCGCGCGCCAATCAGCAGGCCATTGAGAAGTTCCAGGCCATTCACACGCTGACCGAAAGGCTCGCGCCCAATCGCGCCGAGATTGCGTACACCGCCGCCGACGCGCGCCGGATTCATGCCGCCGGCAAGCGCGTGATCTTCATCGGCGTGGAGAATGGTTTCCCCATCGGCAGCGACATCACCAACGTCAAGAAGTTCTATGACCTGGGTGGACGCTACATGTCGCTCGCGCACAACGGTCACTCGCAGCTCTCCGACAGCAACACCGGCGAACGTGACGGCGTGTGGCTGCACAACGGTCTCTCGCCACTCGGCAAGCAAGTCATCGCCGAGATGAACAAGCTGGGTATGATGATCGATGTGTCGCACCCGTCCAAGGCGTCCATGATGCAGACGGTCGCGCTCAGCAAGGCGCCGATCATTGGTTCGCACTCAGGTGTGCGCGCGCTCTGCAATCACAGCCGCAACATGGATGACGAGCAGATCGACGCCATGAAGAAGAATGGCGGTGTGATTCAGTTGGTCGCGTTCAACAGCTATGTGAAGTGCGACCCCAAGCGTGATGTGCCGCGTGAGCAGGCGCGTGCGGCGGCCAACGAAGAACTGCGCAAGCAGTACGGCATCACCGCCACCAGCCGTCAGGAGCAGCAGGCACAGATTCAGGCGCTGCCGAACGACAAGCGCAATGCGTATCTCGCCGCGCAGGAAGACATCACCGCGCGTCGTTACCCGAGTGATCCGCCGGCCACGGTGAAGGATTTCGTGAACCACATCGATTACGTGGTGAAGCGCATCGGCATCGACCACGTCGGCATCAGCAGCGACTTCGATGGCGGTGGTGGCGTGGATGGCTGGCGCAACGCCGGCGAAACCATCAACGTGACCGCTGAACTCGTGCGTCGCGGCTACACGGCTGCCGAGATCGAGAAGATCTGGGGTGGCAACCTGCTGCGCGTGCTGGCGCAGGTGGAGAAGGTGGCGGGCAAGAAGTAGGCAATCACTCCTGCGTGGCGGGAGTGGGTTGAACAACAGTTGTCAGTTGCCAGTGATCAGTCCCGAGTTGGAGTAGTAACACTCTCACTCGGGACTGATCACTGAAAACTGACAACTGTTTTTTTGTTTGGCCCGCTGCTACACCGCCGCCGTTACACCGCTTCCGACAATGAAGTGAAGTTAAAGTCCCTCGCCCTGATCGAAGGCATCACCACATCGCCGCCCTGCTCTGTTCCCGCCAGCCGTTCGGCGCGTCCGATGGCTTCGATGTTGTTCAGCACGAACAGCGGCGACTCATTGAAACGGAAGTTGCGCAGCGCCTTCGTGATCTTGCCGTTCTCCACGAGAAATGTGCCGTCGCGTGTGAGTCCGGTGTAGAGAATCGTGCGCGGATCGACTTCACGCAGATACCAGAGCCGCGTGACCAGCACACCACGTGTCGTACCGGCAATGAGCTCGTCGATGCTCTGTGTGCCGCCGGCCATCTTGAATGTGCTCGGTCCACCAGTGGGTGTCTTGCCCTGCTTCTTGGCCCAGAAGCGCGAGTAGATGAGCTGCTTGAGTACACCATTCTCCATCCACACCTGACGGCCGAGCGGCATGCCCTCAAAATCCCAGGGACGTCCGAGCAATTGTGGATCGGCCGGATCGGAGAACAGCGTGACACGTTCATCAACAAGCTTTTCGCCCACCTTGTTGCCACCGCCCTGCTTCACGAAGGGACTGCGCCCTTCATCGGCGCTGCGTGCGTCGGCATAGTTGGAGATGAGCTGTACCAGGTCACCAACCGCCTGCGGTTCAAGAATCACCGTGTAACGACCTGGCTCGACCGCCACCGGATTGCGTGACAAGCGTGCCTTCTCGCTCGCACGCTCTGCCACACGACGCGCATCGAGCTGCGCCCAATCCGCGTGATCTGCCGCCGCCCAACCGGAGCCGGTGCCATCGGTGGTGCGCACGGTGAGTGAATAGTTGGCGTTCGTGCTGCGATGATACGCAAACATGCCGGTGCTGTTGCCAATGGCCAATGCACCGGCCGTCGTGACCAGATAGCCGGCCGCTTTGAGGTCGCCACCCTTGCGCGCAATTTCGAGCGCGGTGAGTGCTGCGCGTGCACGATCGTCGGCCGAAAGTGATGCCGTTGACTCGAAGTACGACGTGACCGGCGTGTACTGCTGTGTGCCCAACTGCGGCATCGACTCTGGATCATCCGGGGCCAGTCGGGCCAGCCGCTCACTCTCGCGCACTGCACGCTCGATGGCCGCGTCGGACAGATCGTTGGTAGTGACCACCGCGTGCTTGGGTCCGAACGCACTTTGAATACCGAGCTGTGCGTCGGTGGTGCTGCCGGCCGTGCTGACCTGATTGTCGGCAAAACGGATGTTGCCGGCCGTGTATGTATTGACCTGCACATCCACCGCATCGGCCTTGGACAACTTCACCGCCTTCTCGACGATGGCCTGCGCCTGCTCCCGCGTGAGGATGGCGCCGTTTTCAGCTGATCGCATATCCGAGCGCATTACGCCTTCCTCCCGGTGTTGATGACGTTGACGTTGCGGAATCGCGCCGGCGGTGAGCCGTGACTTACGGCATTCACCTGTGGCGGCTGTCCCTTGCCGTCAAAGAACGATCCACCGAGTTGATAGCTGCGCTTGCCACCAATCATGTCCATGCTGTTCCAGAAGTCCGGCGTGCGAATCTGATACGCCACGTCTTTCAGCACACCAACAACCTTTCCACCCTTGATCTCGTGGTAGAGCTGTCCACCGAACTGCGCGTTGTAACGCTGCTGATCAATGGAGAACGAGCCGTCGCCCTGAATGAGAATGCCGCGATCGGTGGCCGAAATGAGATCATCCATCGTGAGATCACGTTCGCCGGGCAAGAGCGACACATTGGGCATGCGCTGGAACTGCACATTGTCCCAACCCTGTGCATATGAGCAGCCGTGTGAGCGGACGGGCGCGCCATTCTTCTGATACCAAGAGCGCAGCCACGGCGCCTGCTCACGTGTGGTCTGGTAATCATTGAACATGCCGTTCTTCACGATGAGGAATTCATCGGGCTTCACACCATCATCGTCCCAACCGATGGTGGAGAGTCCACCTGCCTGTGAACGGTCACCCTGCACATTCATGATGGACGGGCCGTACTTGAGAGTTCCCAGCATCTTCTCCGGCGGCGCAATGAAACTCGTGCCGGCGTAGTTGGCTTCGTAACCCATGGCACGATCGAGCTCGGTCGGATGGCCGATGCTTTCGTGAATGGTGAGCCAGAGATTCTGCGGATCGAGCACGAGATCGTAGCGACCCACCTCGACCGGCTTGCCGGTGAGTTTCGCTGCGGCTTCCTCGCCCCACTTCTGCGCGTTACCCACGAGATCATTGGACAACACGTACTCCCAGCCGCGCGCCATCGGGGCCACCATGTTGCTGCGATTCTGGAAGTCGGTGAAGTCGGTCGACACCGCCGTGATCTGCATGGTGGGCCAGGAGCGCACCACATCCTGCTTGGTGACCGTGCCGTCGGTGTTGGCGTAGTTGCGTTCGTCCTTCACGAAGAAGAATCCGCTGAAGACGTACTTCACATTCTTCGCCTTGAGCGCCGCGGCATTGGCTTTGAGCAGCAGATCGGCTTTCTGCTCCACCGGAATTTCGAACGGGTCCTGCGTGAACGCACCCTTCCACACTCCGTTCGCGACAACTGGCGTTGGCAACCACTCAATGGGCGTAGCGCGCGCCACCTTGGATGCCTTGGCGATAGCCACCGCTTCGCGTGCAGCAGCCGCAGCGCCATCGCTGGTGAGAATGCGCGTTGCCGCAAATCCCCACGTCCCGTCCACGAGTGCGCGCACACCGATGCCCACGGTGTCCGTATCAACCACCTGCTGAATCTGTTGTTCGCGCGTGAACACGAAGTTCTGACGCTGTCGGCTGCAGCGCACATCGGCGTAGGTGGCACCGGCCATCTTTGCGGCATTGAGCGCGGCGTTCATCAGCTCGCGCACATTGGCAATGTCGGTGAACGCTTCGAGTGCCCGGGGATCAGGTGCCGGGGCAGCTGCCAGCAGTCGGGGAATGCCAGCCAGCGCGCTGCCGGTCAGCAGCGAGGCACCCATGGAGGCGCCAAGGGCGGTACCGCCCTGCCTGAGAAAATCGCGACGGGAGGTCATGACCAAACGGTGACGGGAGGGGACCAGCGGTGGGGACGACGAGCGTGCCTACGGTGCTGATCCACCTCCCGTTTCGATAGACCCATGGGCCGGGACGATCCGGATCGGGGCCGGATCGCCTACAGAACCCTCAGTGATTCATGCGATCCATGCGATCCACTGGTGGGATCGATCAATGCCCGTATCGATCCGCGCGGCGATTCGTGCCGATCTCAGCCGCCACGGCCACCCACGGCGCATCGGCGCGCAGGCGGCGCGCAGTCCACGACACGGTAGTAGGCGCATCCGGACGCAGCGCCACCGTCTGCGTAGCCGGCGTCCGTACCTGCAGATTGTCCCCGCGCAGCGTGACGCGCTGGGTTCCAGTGCCACGAAGCGTGAGACGCACCGTGATTTCACCGTTCGCTGCCGTAGTGTCGGTCATCTCGAAATCGTTCGACTCCGAAACACCGGCAATGAGGTCCTCCATCAACCACAGCCAGCGGTTGTTGGAGTGCACCCACACTTCCTTGTACACGTACATGTTCTGCGACGGCCAGTACGGGAGGTCCGTATTCCCTCGGCTCTGCATGCCCACCGGCAACGTGCCCACCATATCGCCTGAACTCACACTGTACTGCTGCGCCCAGTCATAGCCCTCGCCATATAGCGTGCTCTGCGAAAACGGATTGCGTCCCACCACCCATTCGGCCTGACGCGTCGCGAGCTCGAAGCCGGCGCGATCACCACGCAGCCGCGACGCAGCCGACAGACCCTTGGCCTGCGACAGCAGCACCCCGTAGTTGCCGCGGCGCTGGAACCACACCGGGAATGTGCGCAGGAACCAACCGTCACCCATTGGCGTGCCGGCACGTACCTGCTCGGCGTATTCGCTCTGCTTCTCTAGGTAGCGGCCACCGGAGTCGGGGACCTGCACGCTATCGACCACGCGATAGACATATGCCGGCAACACGTGATAGGGCGCGGTGTTGGTCGCGGTGCGCTTCTGGAATTCCGCGTGACGCACAATTGTGGCGTACCACGTCATCCAGTCGGCATGATCCGGCAACAGCTCCACCAGCTGGCCGAGTGCCACAATGGGCGATTGATCGGCCGCGCGGTGGAACTGATGAAAGATCGTATCACGATCAGGTCCCGTGTAGAAAAAGCCTGACAATGGCAGTGTGTTGCCAACCCGAGTGACCTGCTGTGAACCCGTCACGATCTTCGCTAACTCAATGGCCTTGTCGCGATAGCGGTCTTCGTGTGTGGCACGCCACAGTTCCAGCGATGCGGTGATGCCAATGGCTGCGAGCTCCATGCGTGATGCCGCGAACGCTGGTGTGTGCCATGTGGATGGACCTTCAATACCCACAATGGCGTGCTTCCAGTCATCACGCGCAATGCGCAGCGCTTCCGCCGAACGCGCCGGATCACGCGTGGCCAGCACCCGTGACGCAATAGCCCCGGCGGCCGCTGCGATGTAGTTGGCGTTCGGATTGTTCTTTGCTTCGACGAGCCGATCGTCGGCATCACCAACGATGTTGTTGCTCCAGAAATTGTGCGAACCAAACCCGAGTCGATACCCGCCTTCGAAACGCACACGCAACACCCAGTCGAGACCCCAGTTGGCCTCTTCGATCAGGCGATCCACCAATGCGCGATCCCCACCGCGCTTGGCCAGCTGTTCGGCCAGCGCGTACATGGCATACGCACCCTCACCGGTGTTGATCACACCCTGCGAGAGATCACCGGCATCGTGCCATCCACCACTCATGGAAATGCGCTGCGATCCCTGTGTGGCAAACCAGTCCACATGATCAATGCCGTGCACACCGGGCACGTCGAAACCGCAGCGATTGCCATAGTAAAAATTGAGCGACTTCCACACCGAGGGATGCCACACCGTATCGTGAATGGCAAACGCACGACTCAGGTTGTCGCCAGTGCGAATGACATAGCGACCCGGCTCACGCAGCTCGGAGAAATCAAGCTGCTGAAACGCCCCTGTTGGTGTGGTGACCGTGCGCACTGGCTTCCGCAGCACACTCTCACCAAACGCATTGTCGCCAACACGTACGATGTCGAAATGCGTGGCCGTGAGCCCACTGGCCAATGCCGACTTGGAGACTGACGGCGCATAACCACTGTGGCTGTACGCCAACTTGCCACGGCCAATACCCCAACCCGTGTGCACATCGGGTTCCACCCGCTGCAATTCGATGGCGCCGATCTCGAATGCCACACGATCATCCGGTGCCGCCAGCATCTTGTTCACGAAGTAGCCGATCTCGAGGCGCGTGACACGATCGCGCGCCAGCGGCTCGATCTCCCACGTAATCTGCTGCCAGCCGTTGCGTGCCAGCGTGATCACATGGGTGCCTTCGCGATTGTAGCGATCCGGTACTTTCACCGCGCCATCGTTGTGCATCACGAACTGCAGTGGCAACACCGGCATGCCCGTGAAGTCTGGACGAATCCAGATGGAGATGCGATTGAATGCCGTCCAATCTTCGTTAGCGATGCTGCGGCGCAGATTGACGGCCGGCAGTCGCGGACGCTCCGGCATATCCGGTGCGCGATTGAGGCGCATGTCCACACGCAGTGCACGCATATCACCCAACACGGGTGCATTCACGTATGACAGCGTGCCGGCACCAGTCAGCGTCCACCCACCCTGACGCGACATGTCATCGACCATGCGACTGGCGAGTACCGGCTTGGCCAGCCAGCCGTGTTCGGCCGACGCGGTGAAATCAATGGGGAGCAGCGCGCGGGGCGGCGCCGCGGATTGTGCGGACAGTTTGGCACCAATTGGTGCCAGCAACGCGCACAGCATACGCGCTGCAATACGGAAGGGGTGGGAAGGCATGACCAATCCTATCCCGCCACTTCGTGTCACGCGATCCTGCTACCCCAGCAGCAACTCCAACTCCGCCCGCCCGATACTGCCAAGGCCCCCGCGATCCTCACTCAGGATCGCATCAGCCAATGCCCGTTTGCTGGCCTGCAGTTCGAGGATCTTGGACTCGATCGTATCACGTGCAACGACGCGCGTCGCCAGGACATGACGGGTCTGTCCAATGCGGTGGGCGCGATCGATGGCCTGCGCCTCAACCGCCGGATTCCACCACGGATCGAGCAGGTACACGTACTCGGCCGCCGTGAGATTGAGACCATGCCCGCCAGCCTTGAGGCTGATGAGGAACAGCGGCGGACCATCGGCCGACTGAAAGCGCTCCACGCGCGCCTGACGATCGCGCGTTCGGCCATCCAGGTATTCGTAGGCAATGCCCAACGCATCGAGACGCTGACGCAGCAGCGAGAGAAAACTCGTGAACTGCGAGAACACTAGCGCCTTGTGCCCTTCGGCCGCGATTTCCTGCACTGCCGGAATGAGCGCATCGAGTTTGGCCGAAGGCAGCGAACCGCGACGTGCATCCACGAGTGATGGATGGCAGGCCGCCTGACGCAAACGCAGCAACGCCTCGAGAATGTGCATGCGCGACTTGGCCAACCCTTCCTTCTCGACCTGCGCAAACACACTCTGCACATACTGCTGCCGCAATTCGTCGTAGAACGCGCGCTGCTCCGGTTCGAGCTCGACCTCGAGCGTCTGTTCTGTGCGCGGTGGCAATTCCGTAGCCACCTGCGATTTGGTGCGACGCAGAATGACCGGACGCAGTGCACGCGACAGCACATCGTCGGGTGACTGCCCCGGCGCCGGTGGCAAAGCCGTCTGCTCCACACCCAGCATGCGCGCGGCATTGCTGAATCGCGTGGACGCGCCAAGCATGCCGGGATTCAGGAACTCGAACAGACTCCAAAGCTCCTCGATGCGATTCTCGATCGGTGTGCCGGTGAGTGCGAGTCGATGTTCGGCCTGCAGCAAACGCGCGGCCTTGGCCGTTGCCGTGCCCGCATTCTTGATGGCCTGCGCCTCGTCGAGCACCACATAGTCAAATCGTCGTGCGCCCAGTCGTTCGATATCACGTCGCAGTGTGCCGTACGTGGTGATCGCCACGTTGGCTTGTGCATCGTCGAGCGAATCGACAGCACGTTCCGCGTGACTCAGGTCGATCACATTGAGCTGTGGCGTGAAGCGCGCGGCTTCCTGCACCCAGTTGAACACCAGGGAACGTGGCACCACCAGCAACGACATACCCTTGCCTTCCACGCGACGCGCTTCGAGCATGGCCAGCACCTGTACCGTCTTGCCAAGACCCATGTCATCAGCGAGACAGCCACCCAGTGCGAATCGTCGCAAAAACTCGAACCACGCCAGACCGTCGCGCTGATAACCGCGCAGTTCACCGACAAATCCTTCGGCAACCGGCACTGAACCGATGGAACGGAACTCGCGCAATTGCGCGCGCGCCTGCGAAAGCTGTGCGTCTACGTCAACATCCGGCAATTCGTCGAGCAGCACATCGAGCAACGCCAACTGCGACGGCTTGAAGCGCAACGACGTGCCGCGGCGTTCACCAATGGCCAGCAGCGCGCGCAATTCATCGAGACGATCGTCCGGGAGAAAGCCCACCGAACCATCAGGCAATGTCACCTGGTCGAGCTCCTGCTCCACCGCTGCGAGGATCTGCGTAAGCGAGACCTCCTGATCGCCGTACCGTACCGAACCGGTCAGATCGAACCAGTCGATCCCCGACGACACGTGCACTTCGAGCTTGCCTGGTGCGACATACACGGCTCCATCGGTCTCCACATGCCAACCTTCGCGCACCAACGTCGACACGAGACGCGGTAGGGCGTGTGCCTGCAGCATGAGGCCCATGCGATTGTCAGCGAACGCGTACATCTCCTGCGCGCCCAATGCGCGGAGCCGCGACATGGCATTGCGCTCAGCCGCCGTACGACGGCGATACAGTGTACGCGTGTTGCGATCAAATGCCGTCGGTGCGCTCGATTGCACATCGACCAGCGTCGTGCCGTAGCGAAAGCGCAGCGTGAGTGAAGACTGCGTGCGCTTTCCCTGATCGGGACCGCTGGTGATGGTCAGATGCGGTTGTGGTGCGTCATCGGTTTCCGACTGCAACTCACCGGGAGGCAATGTCAGCTTCGGTGCCGAACGCAGCTGGTGATAGGCGGAAAGAAATGGCGACGGGTCATCACCCAGTTCGAGCTCCGACATTCTCCACAGCCGCTGCACCAACGGCCAGATCTGTTGCGCATCGAATCGGCCAAGCGTATCGCCCAGCACGATCAAGCCGTGCTCATTGATCCAGTCCGTATCCGCGAGCGGACGTGATATTCCGTCGCGCTGTACGTCGGCCACCAGCAAATACCGGTCTGCTGCCGGACGCTCCACACGCAGCACCACGGTCCACGGAGCGCCATCGTCCCATCTGAGCACACGCCCATCGAGTGATCGACGATTGCTGCGCAGCATGGCGCGGCCGGTGTCACACATCGTGCGCAGTGTCGTGCCATAGGCACGCGGACGTACCACGAACCCACCCGATGGCATGCCCGTGACTCCCGTCACGTCGGAACTGCCGAGCAGCATTTCCGCGATCTGTCGATCGATCGCTTCCGGCGCATTGACCCACGCGTCGGCGGAGAAGGCAAATGGCTTTGGCTCATCCCAGCTGCCGTCGCGATCGCGGCGTTGCGTCGCGATTTCCACTCGAACACCAGGCTCGGTGGCCTGCTCCGTGAGATGCAACTGATACACCAGCCGCCGATCGGCCGGCAACGAGGGCGCCCGCGTATGCAGGCGCACCTCGCCACTTACCTGCTGCTGACGCGTCTGCGTGTCCTGCAGCGCCTGCAGCCATTCACGAGCCGGCGATTCACTCATGCCGGAACGATCGAATTCGGGACGTTCGGATACATCCCTGCAATGTAGCAGCTTCCCCGCATCCTACTTGAAGGGTGCGGGGAAACTTCTCCTCAGCAGCCTCTACTTGAACCGGATCCCGTTTGGTGCAATGGAGCCCTTGGTGGGCACAAATGGCTTGGGTGCAGGCTTGTTTCCACCAGTCGGGCGGCTGGGTCCACGGCCCGCGTTGTTGTTGTTCACATCGCGGCGCGTCCCGCCTTCGCCGGCCGCTCCCTGCGCTCGGCCTGTACCACTGCCGCCATCCGTGCGCATGCTGAGCGCAATGCGATTGCGAGGCAGGTCCACACTTTGCACGGTGACCTTGACCTTCTGACCCACCTTCACGGCGTCGTTCGGGTCCTTCACGTAGCGATCGGCAATCTGGCTGACATGCACCAGTCCATCCTGATGCACGCCGATGTCCACGAACGCACCAAATGCCACAATGTTCGTGACCACACCTTCCAGCACCATGCCCGGCAGCAGATCGCTGGGCTTCTGGATGTCATCGCGGAAGGCAGGCGGCTCAAACGCGGCACGCGGGTCACGTCCCGGTTTCTTGAGTTCGGCCACGATGTCCTGCAGCGTCGGCATACCGACATCACCGCTCACGTAGGTGCGCAAATCGATGCGGTCCACCGTCGCGTCATTGCCAATGAAATCACCGACGTTCACGCCGAGGTCCTTGGCCATGCGCTCTACGAGTGCGTAGCGCTCCGGGTGAACGGCGCTGGCATCGAGGGGATGCGCACCACCGCGCACACGCAAGAAGCCGGCGGCCTGCTCGAATGCCTTGGCGCCAAGGCGTGGCACTTCGTTGAGATCCTTCCGTGACTTGAAGCCGCCACGTGTGTCGCGAAGTGTGACGATGGACTGCGCGAGACTGGGGCCAATGCCAGCCACGTAGCCCAGCAGTGCCGCCGATGCCGTGTTCACTTCAACGCCCACACGATTCACCGCGCTTTCCACCGTATCATCGAGACGCTGCTTGAGACGCGTCTGATTCACGTCGTGCTGATACTGACCCACACCAATGCTCTTGGGATCGATCTTCACAAGCTCCGCCAACGGATCCTGCAAACGGCGCGCAATGCTCACCGCACCACGAAGCGATACGTCGAGTTCGGGGAATTCCGAACGCGCAAGATCACTCGCGCTGTACACCGAAGCACCGGCTTCATTCACCACCACGACCTGCGGACGTGGTGCGTCCATTTCACGCAGCGCCGCCTTGGTGAGCGTTTCCGTTTCGCGACTGGCCGTGCCATTGCCGATGGCAATGAGTTCGGGCTTGAAGCGTTCCACCATCGCACGCACCGCGCCAGCGAAACGGTCCTCCTGGTGCAGATACAGCGTATCCGTGTGTACCAGCGCACCCGTCGCACTCACCACCGCCACCTTCACACCCGTACGGAAGCCGGGATCGAGACCAATCACGCGCTTCTCACCTGCCGGGCTGGCCAACAGCAACTGCTCGAGATTGCGGCCGAAAATCGTAATGGCTTCATCGTCGGCGCGGGTCTTGAGCTCCACGCGCAGTTCCACTTCGATGGCCGGTGCCAGCAAACGCTTGTAGGTATCGGTGCCAATCAGCGTCAACTGCTGCGTGGCCTTCCGTCCAACGGTGATTTCACCAAGCAAACGCGCATTGATCTCTTCAACCGGAGCTTCGATACGCCATAGCAGTTCACCTTCCGTCTCGCCACGGCGGATGGCCAGCATGCGATGGCTCGGAATGGTGCCCAGTGATTCCGAAAACTCGAAGTAATCCTTGAACTTCGATTCGTCGCTCTTCTTTTCGGCAATCACACTGCTCTTTACAAGACCCTTGGCCCGCGTGACCTCACGCACCCAACCACGCACCACGGCATCTTCAGCGATCTGTTCCGCAAGAATATCGCGCGCACCCTGCAGCGCAGCTTCTGCCGTCGCCACCTCACTCGGCTTGCCATCCACTTCCGGCAGCACGAACTCACCAGCCTTGGCAAGCAGCGCGGCATCGTCGAGCGTGCCGTCCCACAGTGCTTCGGCCAGCGGACCAAGTCCACGCTCACGGGCAATCATGGCACGCGTGCGACGCTTGGGCTTGAACGGCAAGTACAGATCCTCGAGCGCCTGCTTCGTATCAGCCGCAAGGATGGATGCCTTGAGCGTATCATCGAGCCTGCCCTGCTCATCAATGCTCTTGAGAATCGCGGTACGCCGATCCTCCATTTCCTTCAGATAGTCGGCGCGCTCGCGTACATCGCGCAATTGCACTTCGTCGAGACCACCGGTGACTTCCTTCCGGTAGCGGGCAATGAATGGCAGTGTGGCGCCTTCAGCGAAGAGCGCAAGAGTGCGCTGAACCTGTTGCGGATTCAGCGAGAGTTCGGCGGCAACACGCGCAATCAGTGCGCGGTCGGCCAGTTCGGTCGGTGCGGCGTTGACGGTCATGGCGTCAACATAGAGCCGCACCGACACGAATTGGAGGACTTGAAAATTCGCCCGGGTGTGACCGGATGTGATCGGCTGATGATCACATCCGATGCATCACCGGATGGGTTCGCCCTTGCGCACTTGCGGAACGCCGTTGGTCATCCACTGCGGCGCCGGCGTACCCTTGAGGTAGTGATCGAAGTACTGCTTCATCCGAATCTGGAAGTCCTTCTGGTTTTCACGCTTGCCGAGGTGGTGCGGCTCGTCCGGGTACGACAGCATGATGACGTTCTTGCCGTTGCGGCGCGCAGCGTTGAAGTACTCGAGCCCCTGCACCCAGTCCACTGCCCCGTCGGCCGTACCGTGCAGAATGAGGAACGGTGTCTTGATATTCTGCACATTGTGCACCGGCGACTGGCTCTCGTAGAGCGCCTTGGCCGTCCATGGCGTGCTATCCACACCCATGCGCACCTGACCCAGCTCCATGATGCCCTGCTGCACCGTACCCGTCTGCTTGTAGAGCTGATCGTAGAACGACACGAGATTCGTTGGCGGAGCGCCCGTCACCGTGGCCGCAAACATGTCCGTCTGCGTGATGATGTACGACGACTGATAGCCGCTCCAGCTATGGCCCTGGAGGCCAATGCGCGCCGGGTCAGCGTAGCCAAGTTCGATGACTTTCTTCACCGCGCTTGTCACGCAATCGACGGCCGATGTACCCGGGCGTCCCGTTTCGTACACGACATCAGGCTGGAAGACGAGGTAGCCATCGCTCGCGTACGTGGACATGTGCGGGCGATCGTCGTACGCCGGGAACGAGAAGTTGTGATGCGTGTTGGACATCTTCTCGTAGAAGTACACGATCATCGGATACTTCTTGCCCTGCTCGTAGTTGGCTGGCAGCGTGAGTGTGCCCTGCAGCTTCACACCCTTGCTGTTCTGATAATCCACGAGGATCTTGCGGCCCCACGCAAACTCGGCGAGCTGCGGATTGGCGTCCGTGACTTTCACCGGCGAGGAGAGATCCGACTTGCTGGTCCACCAGTCGGGATATTCGGTGAATGTCTGCTGCGTGAAGACCACACGGTCAGCATTTGCCGCCTTCTGCAACGCACCAATGTTCTTGTCGCCGAAGGTGAGTGCCGTCGGCGCCTTGCCAGCCACACCCTGGAAGTAACCCGACTGCTTGGTCCACTCCCCGTAGGCGCTGTACACCAGCGGCTTGGTTAGATCGACACCCTGGTCTTCCGTCGACGCGGCGCCAAAACCGCCACCTTGTCCGCCGCCCGGACCACCACGACCACGCGGCTGATTGAGCTGCTGCAGACGGAAACGAATCTGCTTGGCCTCACCTTCACCTCCGGTGAGATTCACAGCCTTCGTGCCATCGAGCGCGAGCTGCCAGATATCGAACTGATGGTTGAGCAACACCGACTTTCCGTCCTGCGACCAGCCGGCCACACCATACGTGGGCTTTTCGTACGGATGATCATCACCAACATCCACGAAACTGCGCTTGGCCGACGCATCGACCTGCACGCGCTGCGCCGTCTCGAGATTGAACGCGTACACCTTGCCCTGCTCGAGGAACAGGAACCACTTGCTGTCCGGGCTTGAGCCCATCGTGCGCGTGAGTGCCTTGGCAATCAGCGTGCGCTCACCCGTGGCAAGATTCACACGATAGTAATCTGCACGACTTCCGCCCCAGCTCACTTCACCACGATACGGCGCATCCAAGCGCCCAATGCCCCACTTCGCATTGGGCGTCGGCGTAACGGTACGCATGGCAGAATCGGCGAGTCGCACGAACTTCTGCGACGTGAGATGGTACGCCGCCGACCAGGTGGAACGACGCTCCTGCTGCAACCGCACGATCTGCACCGACTGTGGTTCAGGGTCCTTGAAGTGCCACACATCCACGTTGGCCACGGCCTCTTCACTGCGAGGCGGTTCCGACTCCTGCTCCTTGATGCCGAAGAAGAGCACAGAACCATCGCGGCTCAAACGCGGCGCCGAGTACTCGCTCACCACCATGTCTGCGGGGAAGCCGGCGACCTTGGCGGGATCGATCTCCGTTGCGCTCTTCTTCGGCGTTCCGAGATCGCGCCACACCAGCAATGTATTGCTCTTGAGCTTCTTGCCGTCCGGCTTCTCCCCGCGCAACACGGTGAGGTTTGCACCCGTGGCGCTCCACGCCAGCTGATCGTAGTCCTTGGCTGCGCTCGAGAGTGCCTGCGACTCCCCGCTCGCGAGATCGAGCAGATAGATGCCGTTGCCCTGGCGATCCGCAGCGTCGACGGTGTACGCGAGATAGCGACCCGAGGCATCGAACTCGTACAAGTTCACATTGCCAACGTTGCGCACCGTGCCAGTGGCCAGTTCACGCAGAATGAGATCAGCCCCGTTGTGGCGTGCGTCGGCTTGCGCCTTGTTCGTGCGCACCGCCACCCACTTCGAGTCGTCGCTGAACTTGAATGTGGCTGCGTTCGACACGGTAACCGTGGCACCGGTCGCCAGATCGCGGAATTCTGCGCGACGTCCGCCGGGCGCTGCGCCGGCTGCCCCACCGGGCCGAGCTCCCGGAGGAGCCGTAGGCGGTGCGCCACCAGGACGTCCGCCACCAGCGCCTGGTGCACCGCCAGGTCGACGCGATGCCGGACTGACGAAGTACCCTACCCACCCGCCGTTCTCCGTAAAGACCGGAGCCGATCCGACAGGAACGGAGTATCGCGTCGCAGCATCGAGTGCGCGCAGATGCAACGTGGCATCACCATCGTTTGGCTGATAGGCGAACGCCATCCAGCGACCATCGGCAGAAAGTGTCGGAGTCACAATGCGACTCCACGCGCCATAGTCCGCGAGTGTGAGTGTCCGGCGAACCTTGCCCGATGCACTCGAATTGTCAGATGCGTTCTCAGGGGACCGAACCACCGGGCCCTGCGCCATCATCCCAGTCGGTACAACCGGGATGGTGGCGAGCAAACCGGCGATTAACCGGCCGCGAAAGGAAGGAGAAAGTGTGCGCATGAGAGTTAAGGCAGCTGTCAGTTGTTCGACGAGATCTTCGAGGGCAACGCACGCAGCGCCTTGAGCGCCTCTTCGATCGCCGTCTTGAGTTCCTGATCGATTCCCTTCACTTCGTCGTTGGGTGAGTTCTTCACCCACACATCGGGGGGAACGCCAAGGTTTTCGAGATTGACACCGTAGTTGTTCGGCTTCGTGGGATCGTAGGTCACCACGAGCGAACCAGGTGTGCGAATGGTGCCACCGTTGATGAGGTTATACGAACCGGTGGCAATGACGGCTGCGGCCGTCGGATTGCCCACGATGCGTCCCAGACCCAGCTGACGGAACGCCATCGGCGTGACTTCACTGTCAGAGCCGGAGCGCGCGTTGATCATCATGACCTTGGGGCCAGCAATCGCCTGACGCGGGCGACGTCCCCAGGTGCGCGATCCATTGCGATTGTTCCAGAACTGATAGGGCTGCCGCTCGAGGATATCGATCAACTCCTGATCGATATTGCCACCGCCGTTGTAGCGGATGTCCACGATGATGCCCTTCTTGTTCGAGAACTGATCGATCTCGTTGCGGAAACGCGCCAGCGACGGCTGGTTCATGGCGCGGATATGCACGTAAGCGATATCGCCGTTCGTTTCCTTCTCCACCTGCGCGCGATTATTGGCCACCCACTCTTCGTACTTGATGTCGCCGAGTGAGGTGACGCTGGCAATACGCACGGTGCGCGCAGCTTCGCCGGATGCGGTGCGGGCAACACGAACCGGGATGTACTCGTTGAGCGCCGTCGCCATGATGCGCTCGTAGTTGTCGCCCGACTTGAGCTCGGTGCCGTTTACTGCCAGCACGTAGTCGCCCTTGGAGATGCCGAGCCACTCCTTGTCAGCCGGGCCTCCCTTGTAGACATGGCCCACGCGATACCGACCGCTGGCATCGGGCTCGAGTTCGAAGCCCAGATACCGCGTGGTGTATACGTTGGGCATACTGCGCGACGGCGGACCATTCACGCCGGTGTGCGAAGCATTGAGCTCGCCGATCATCTCGTTCGCGAGGTCATACACGTCTTCGTTGGTACCGACGTATGCCAACAGCGGCTTGTAGCGCGACTTGATCGCGTTCCAGTCGCGGCCGTGCATCTTCTCGTCGTAGAAGCGGTACTTCATCACACGCCACGATTCCTCGAACAACTGCTCACGCTCGGCGCGGGCATCGACGCGGACCGGGAAGCTGAAGTTCACCGGCTCGGCACGCTGCGGAGTGGCGAGCACCAGCTTGCTGATCTCCATTCCGCCGCCACCGCCTTCACCAGCGTCACCACCTCGCGACGGACGACGGAAGAAAATCGCGCGACGATCATGGGTGGGTGTGAGCTGCGGGTACGTGCCACCGGCAATGCGCCGACGATTGAGGCCATCGATGCCCATGGAAAAGAGGCCGACGTTCGGGCTTTCAGGATCGGCGGGCGCCGCCTGACCACCGCCACCACCGAATCCACCGCCGCCGCCCTGCGTGAAGTACACCGTGCGGCCATCACGCGAGAGGAAGAACGCTCCAACGGGCGTGGATCCGCGCGTCAGCTGGATAGCGCGCTCCTCGATACCGGCCGCATCGATCGTGACAGCGAATGCGGCTGGTCCGGTCGCCGAGTTTGCTGCCGTGGAATCACCACGCTCGCGCGCTGCGGCCGCGCCGCCGCCTGTATTCCCCGTCGTGCGACGCTGCCGCTCGCGCACCAGTGGGTCATTCGGATCTTCCGTGAGCTTCGCCAACGACACGATGAACAGCTGCGATACACCGTTGTCGCGTGAGGACGTGAACAACACGTGCTTGCCGTCGGGTGTCAGCACGCCGTTGTTGTCATTGAACGGATTGCGCGTCACGTTCGTCTCGCGCCGCGCCCGCACATCGAACACGAAGACTTCAGCGTTCTGGTCGTCATCACGCTTGGTGTACGTGAGCCAGTTGCCGTCGTTGCTGTACTGTCCAATCGTGAATCCACCTGCCTGATTGAACGCCAATTCACGCGGCGATCCACCAGCAACATCAACCTCCCACAGGCGATTCGCGCCCGAGTACGCGAGTTTCCGCGAATTCGGTGCCCAGGTGAGATCACTCTTGATCGATTCCTGTGTCGTGATTTTGCGACGCTGTGCTGATGCCAGGTCGTACACCCACACTTCTTCCTCGCCCGACTCGTCGCTTACGTAGGCGATCGTGCGTCCGTCTGGTGACCAGGTCTGATATCGCTCGCGCCACGGTGAGTTGGTCACGGCCATGCGTTCACCAACGCCAGCTTCACTCGGCACGATCACGATTTCCCCATGGAAATCCACGGCCACTTGATCACCACTCGGCGACGGTGAAAAACCATCCGCACGATTCGTGGTGCTGATCAGCGAGATATCGTTTTCCTTCGGATCAGCCGTGATGCGGATGGCGAGCTTACGTGGCGCGCCACTCGGCACGTCAACCATCCACAACGCAAAATCATTCTCGTAGATGATGCGCTTGCCGTCAGGAGAGATAGACGGGAATTGCACGCCATCTTCCTTGTGCCGCGTGACCTGCTGCGGCGCGCCTCCACTGGGCGCGATACGCCACAGATTGAAAATGCCGTCGCGCTCAGACGCGAAGTAGATCTGCCCATCCGCACCCCACATGGGGTGCACATCGTGCGTGAAATTCTGGAATTGCTTGAGATCGGTGTCCGTGAGCTCCGTAATCACACCGGTCTTGAGATCCTGCACGGAAATGTCGCCGTTGTTGTTGCCGCGATATCCCTTGCGCCAGTAACTCGGCAGCGAGCGATTGAAGGCCACAAGCGTCGCATCCTGCTTGAGCATGCCCGCGCGGCCAAAATCCATACCCATCGGCTGCGGCATGCGCCCGTCGAGCGGCAATCGGTACAACGGTGAACCGAAGGCGTGGGTGCCGCGGCTACTGCTGATCACCAATTCACGACCATCGGGCGTCCAGTACAACGCCTGATCGTCACCGCTGAACCACGTGAGCTGACGCGGTTCACCACCTTCCACAGGCACGACGTACACGTCGTTGTTGCCCATGCGATTGCTGGTGAAGGCAATCCAGCGCCCGTCCGGTGAGAAGCGCGGCATGAAGTCGCGCGCCACATGCGCCGTGAGACGACGCGGATTGCTGCCATCAGCGCCTGCGACCCAGATGTCATCATGCCAGGTGAACGCGATCGTGCCGTCATTGGCTACGTGCGCGTACCTCGCAAATCGGATGGGTGCGTCGGCGTTCGCAGACGCCTGTGCCGCCAGGGGCTGTACCGCCAAGGGCGGCATGAACACGGAAATGGCCGGGAGGGTGGCCAGCGTCGCCAGAACGGCGCGCAACGAACGAGGGGAACGCATGATGGCTCCGCGGTGAGGGAATTCGCACCGCAATTGTGCGACTTTCTCACCCGTCCGGCCAGTCGGCGCCGCTCATTTACGTCATTTACCTGCCATTTGACCGCGATTTCCTGCTATTCGCACCCCGCGACGGCGCTTTCCCATAGCACACGCCACTGACTGACCTGACGCGTCAACACGGCCGCTCCCAGTGCGACTCCGTCGTCCCGGCCAAACAACACGCGCAATTCTTCTGATCCGCGTACGCGAAACGCCAGCAGAGGCTCAGCAACCACGAGCTCGTCCTCAGCACCTGATGCGCGTTCGTGCCACCCGACCTTCCACTGCTTTGAGTCGCGAGCCGGGGTGTCGATGATCATCACGAGGCGTTCCTCGCGTGGATTGTCCTCCTGGTTCACCCGCCGAACCAGTGTGGCCACCGCGAGACTGCTGTCAGACCCAGCGGTGCGCCACGCACGAAGCACCACAAACGGGCGGCCACGGAATGTGGAGCTGGTGTCATCCGGCAGCCCTGAAGCCAGGCGGGCCAACGCGGCCGCAAACAACGCAGAGTCCCGTCCTGTCATGCCTTCGATTGAATCGAGCGCCACAGGTTGAACCCTGCCAGCACGGAACGCCGCAGTCCATGGCACCACAACGCCACTATCAGATCTTATACGAGCCACTAGCCATGCAGTACAGCCGATTTCCTGCGATTGAGGTGCCTCAACCTGCAGGCGACCTGCCAGCACCTGACCACTCCGATTGAACAGGTCCACTGCACCGTCGCCGATCATCGCGCCGACGCCGACGGTGTCTCCCACGGTCAACTCGGTGGCATCCGGCAGCAGAAAGGAGCCCATCACGTACGCGCCATCGACCGTTGGAAGCACAACAAACGGCCCTGCAGCGCCGTCCCATCCGCTGTTCGAAGCCGGACCATCTCCCGATGCCTGCGAGCTTTCGTCAGCAGCCCCGGACGCGGAATCGCCCGGAGGGGGAGGCGGCGCATCTGTGCATGACGACAGCCCGATCGTCGCCGCTAGGCCAATCGTGGTCGCCCATCGACCGATTCCCCGGATGTTCTGCTCCGTACGCATCATGTCTGTAAGTATGGCACTTCCCGGACTGGACAGCGACCGCCTTCGCCCGGACAATTCCCCACCATGTCTCAACCCTCTGCCGTACCCGCCAAGAGCTCCTGGCTAAACGCACTCGGTTTGCACCGCCGAGAACTGCGGGCCTGGTCCATGTACGATTGGGCGATCTCGTCCATGCAAACCGTCATCATGACGGCGGTGTTCCCCATCTACTTCATCTCAGTGGCCGGCGCGGACAGGCCACCGGAGCAGGCGACACAGGCGCTGGCCAATGCAAACACGATCGCCGCCGTGGTGATTGCCGTGCTTGGCCCCATTCTTGGCGCGATGGCGGACTATCGCGCAGCCAAGAAGCGCTATCTGGCCGTGTTCATGATGATCGGCGTGTTCAGCACGATGGGCATGTTCTTCATTCAGCACGGCGATCTGTTTCTCGCATCAACGCTATTCGTGCTGTCGTTGGCCGGTGCTACCGGTAGCATGACGTTCTATGAATCGTTGTTGCCACACATCGCGAACGAAAAGGAAATCGACCGCGTATCGACGGCGGCCTATGCATTCGGATACATCGGTGGTGGTGTCCTGCTGGCACTCAACCTGGCATGGATCAGCAACCCGGCGCTCATCGGTCTTCCTACTGGTGATGATCTGCCACGCGCACAAGCCACGCTTCCTGCTCGCCTCGCATTTGTCTCCGTAGGCGTATGGTGGCTGCTGTTCAGTCTTCCGATGTTCCGTGGTGTACCGGAACCCCCGCGCGCGCTCGAAGCCGACGAACAGAGTGGCACGAGCACGATTCGTGTGGCATTCACGCGACTTGGTGAAACGCTGCGCGAGCTTCGCCACTACAAGCAGGCATTTCTCACCATGCTGGCGTTCACCATCTACAATGATGGCATTCAGACCATCATCAAGATGGCCACGGCATACGGCACCGAAATCGGCATCGCGCGCAGCGATCTCATCACGGCCATTCTGATTGTGCAGTTCGTTGGCATTCCGTTCGCCTTTGCCTTTGGCGCACTCGCCGGCAAACTGGGCACCAAGCTGTCCATTCTGCTTGGTCTCGCGGTATACACCGGCATCTGCATCTTCGCCTACGGCATCAGCACCGCGCGTGAATTCTACATTCTTGCCGTACTCGTAGGTACGGTGCAGGGGGGCACGCAAGCGCTCAGTCGATCCCTCTTTGCCAGCATGGTGCCCAAGCACAAGAGTGGCGAGTTCTTCGGCTTCTACAGTGTGTTCGAGAAGTTCGGTGGTATTCTCGGTCCGCTGGTGTTCAGTTTGGCGATCGGGCAAACCGGAAGCAGCCGCGGGGCCATTCTCTGGGTCATCGCGTTCTTCGTGGTAGGTGGTGCCTTGCTCACTCGTGTGAACATCAGCGAAGGTGAACGCATGGCCCGCGAAGCCGACGCGCGTACACGCGCAGCCTGATTCACCAGCAAGACGCGATCTGTGGCCAACGGCGCATTGCTGTATTCGCTGCTTCATCCACTCGTTGGTGTTGCACTGCGTTGGTATTACCGCAGCATTACGGTTACGGGGCTCGAACGCATTCCCGAGTCGGGCCCCGTGTTTATCGCGGCCAATCATCCCAATGCGCTGGTTGATGCACTGGTGGTGGGCTGTGTGGTGCCCCGTCGTGTGCGGTTCACCGCCAAGGCCACCATTTTTTCG
Source organism: Gemmatimonadaceae bacterium (assembly GCA_016742275.1). Lineage (GTDB taxonomy): Bacteria > Gemmatimonadota > Gemmatimonadetes > Gemmatimonadales > Gemmatimonadaceae > Gemmatimonas. The sequence goes on along the minus strand of JACVCD010000007.1, from coordinate 162,550 downwards.
AATCCACTTGGCGCCAGGCTGCTGACACGCATCGGCGTGGTACCACTTCGCCGCGCAAGTGACGAGCGTAGTGAAACGCCATCGGATGGGCAGCCCGATCCCGCGCGACCTGATCCGGCACGAAACGCGGCGTCCTTCGATGCCGTTGCCGACGCGCTGGCCGAAGGCGCGGCTATCGTGATCTTTCCGGAAGGGCGAAGCCACGATGATCCACATCTGGCGCCACTTCGCACCGGGCTCGCACGCATGGCCTGGCACGCCGCCGATGCACGCGGTGTGCGCGAACTGCGCATTGTGCCTGTGGGATTGCTTTTCGAGCAGAAGGAGCGACCGCGTTCGCGCATTCTGGTGCGCGTGGGTGAGCCACTCGTGGTGGATGCGCTGCGTCTGCAGGGCGCCAACATTGCTTCACTCACGCAACTGGTGAGCGAACGCCTCAATGCCGTCACACTCAACTTTTCGTCGCCGGAAGACGCCGAGCGATTGCAGATCGTGGGGCGCACGCTGGCAGCATTGCTCGAACCCACGCGCGCAATTGGTGAAGACACCACGCCGCTCTCCGCCGTGCTTCGAGTTGTGCAGCGACTCGATCGCGCGCAACAAGCCCTGCGCGCAAAAGCCGATCCAGCACTCGACGCCCGTGCCGCAGCATTCGAACAGCGGGTGCGGAATTTTCGGGCAACGCTCGACGCGCAGCACCTCGATCCACACGATGTCGCCATCGATGTGCACGCCACACCCGGTGTGCGTTTTGCCATCCGCGAAGCCACACTGGCCGCCTTGCTGGCACCCGTGGGACTCTGGGGACGCATCACACACACTGTCCCCATTCAACTCACGCGAATGATCGCGCTGCGCAATGTGCGATCCCGCGACGAACCGGCCATGCGCACACTCGTGCTCGGCTTTGTCGTCGTGCTCATTGCCTACGCACTCGAAACAACACTCGTGGCCGCACTGTTCGGCGGATGGTGGGCTTTGGCGTTTCTGATTTCACTGATTCCGGCGGCCAGCAGCGACCTGCGGTATGGTGATCGCACGCGTCGTGCGCGTGCCCGCGCACGCGCCTACTTCACATTCCGGCGCAATCCGGCGCTGCAACAACAGCTGTTGGCTGAAGGCGAAGCAATTCGGCACACCGCGGGAGAGCTTGAGCGTTTGTCTCTGGCAACCTAGTGTAGTGTGTGAACCATAGTATTTAATTGTCGCTTGAAAGATTAGAGATCATATGCTCGAACAGTATTTCACCAAAGCGATTGCAAAGGGAGCGGCAAGATGCGTGTCGGGATGTCGCGCGTAATAGACTCTTTTGTTCATTGCATAGCGCTGCCTGCATTTCTAGTAGGCTGTGCCTCAACTCAAAGACTTGATAGTCCGTCTCACAACTTGCCCTACCCCTTCTTTTCGCAATTCGCTTGTGGGGCGACGACACCAAGAACATCTGGAGATTTCGGCGTTGACGTGACCGTTGCAGGCAACCCGAGTTGGCGCGACGGTAGCGCAACGCTGCGGTACTGGACCAAGAGCCGTCTCGACTCGACGGAAATGACTCTCGGTAAAATGACCGCACTCTCAACTGCCACACCCATTGACTCGATTGCCGTTTGGTCCATTGCCACGGATACTGTTCGTGGTCGTGTACCATCGAAAGACGGATGCATAACGCAGATTCGTATCGTACTCAGAGAGCTCCGTCGTTCTTCGGGTTGGTAAAGGCTACTCCTCGCGCATCACGATCCGCTCATCAATCGGCGGATACACCGGCCCACCCAGATCCCAGTGCCAGGCTTCGCGCCGCACTCCTGTGCGCGGATCCTTGAGCGGCTTGTACTGCAGCCGCGAACGCTTGAGGCCACAGGCGTCGCCAAATGCCTCGAGACGCATTCGATCGGTGCTGACCAAATGCACCAGCGGTTCACCAAGCCAGACATGACGGTGCAACCAGAGCCCGCCGTCCATGGCGTGCAACATGCCCTCGCGCCGTTTCACAAATTCCCGGCAACCGGCAGCAAAGACCAACTCCCGCAAACGCGCATGGCGTCTGCGGGAGTCGGGATCCTGCGCGATGGGAGGAATCTGAGGGGGAGGGGTTCGCGCGGGAGTCATGGGTGCCAATCGGCCCCCACTAGTGGCACTCGATCACGCCTTCGCGGGTCGCAGGTGCAACGGGGGCTGCCTGACCGTAGAACACCGCGCAGGTAAGCGGAAGGGCTGCGGGGTGCGTGGCGGTCGCCGACCATCCCCGCGCATCACCAGACACCAGTGTGATCACAACACCCTTCGACGACTCGAAGCCCAGGTCACCAATCGCACCCGTGTAGGCCTCGTTGTAGTAGAAGTAGTCCTCTTGCCGATTCGTCACGTTCTTCAAGTCCGACTTGATCGAGGCCGCATAGGCCTTGCCCTTGGTCTCCTGGAACTTGGGGAGGGCAATGGCCGCCAGGATTCCAATGATCACGACGACGATCAGCAGTTCGATGAGCGTGAAACCTTGCCGCGATGTCTTGGCACGCATGCGCATTCCTCAGAAACGGGTCCCGACCAAGTGGTCAGGTTCAGTCAGGGCAGGACGGAAGGTCCTGCGAACGACTTTCCAAAGAGCAATCCTGATGCCGAATCCATGCATTCTGACAAATCATTGTTTTGCAACGTCTTAGCAACTTTCCCGGAATGTCCATGGCAGACTGCGGCCTTGCAGCCCCCGGTGTTTCCTGCAAAGTGCAACACCGGGGGATTCGCGAGTGCGGGCAAATGTCGTGGTACCTACGACTTGGCTGCCACCCAATCCTTGCCCACTCCCATTTCAACCAGCAGGGGCACTTCCAGCACCGCCGCTCCTTCCATCTCCCGCTTCACCAGTGAGCGAAGAGCCGACTCCTCGTTTTCCGGGAGTTCGAATACGAGTTCGTCATGCACCTGCAGCAGCATGCGTGACTTGAGCTGCTCGGCCGCCAGCGCCTTGTGAACCCGGATCATGGCGATCTTGATGAGGTCGGCCGCCGAGCCCTGAATGGGGGCATTGGCAGCAACCCGTTCGCCAAAGGCGCGGATATTGAAATTCCGTTCCTTGAGTTCGGGGATGTAGCGGCGACGCTTGAACAGCGTCTCCACATAGCCCTTCTCCCGTGCATCGACCACACACTGTTCGAGAAACGCTTTTACGCCGGCGAAGCGTTCGAAGTAGGTCTCGATGAACGCCTTGGCCTCCGCATTCGTGATCTTGAGCTGACGCGACAAGGCATGTGCACCCTGCCCGTAGATCGTGGCGAAGTTGATGGTCTTGGCACGGGAGCGCATTTCGCTCGTCACATCGGCCAGGTCCACACCGAAGATGATGGCGGCCGTCTGCTTGTGAATGTCACCACCGGCCTTGAACGCGCTTACGAACGCTGGATCGCCACTCAAGTGCGCCAGCAGACGTAGTTCGATCTGCGAGTAGTCAGCACTCAGCAAACGCCAACCAGTACGTGGCACGAAGCCGCGACGTATCTCGCGTCCAAGCTCTCGACGAATCGGAATGTTCTGAAGATTCGGATCGGCGCTCGAGAGACGACCAGTCGCTGCCACCGTCTGATTGTACGACGTATGCAAACGATGATCCCGCGGATTCACCATGCGCGGCAAGGAATCGATGTACGTGCCTTCAAGCTTGAAGATCTCGCGATACTCCATGAGCAGCGTTGGCAGCACATGCCCTTCTTCCGCCAGCTCCTGAAGCACACTGGCATCGGTGCTCGGACCTGTCGATGTCTTCTTCTTGATGGGCAGCCCGAGTTCTTCGAACAACACCGTCCGCAGCTGCGGATTGGAGTTGATGTTGAATTCGCGACCTGCCGCACCGTAGATGGCTTGCTCCACCTTCTCACGTTCGGTACGGAAGCGTGTCTTGAGTGACGCAAACCAGTCGAGATCGATCGCGATGCCGTCCCACTCCATATCGGCAAGCACCGTGACCAGTGGAATCTCCATGTCCTGCAGCAGCGCGAGCATCTCGCTCGCCACCAGCTGCGGCTCGAGCTTGGCGCGCAGGCGCATGGTGACGTCCACATCTTCGCACGAGTAGTCGCGCGCCGCGTCAACCGGTACAACATCGAATGGCAGTTGCGTCTTGCCCTTGCCGACCAATTGGTCGTAGGAGGTCATCGTGTGACCAAGATGCTCGAGTGCGAGCAGATCCAGACCATTCGACCGTCGGCCCGGATCCAGCACGTAGCTTGCCAGCATCGTGTCGAACGTCAGACCTGCCACGCGCACACCAGCGCCTCGCAGCACGAGCATGTCGTACTTGGCGTTCTGCGCGATCTTGGACACGCTCGGGTCTTCGAGCATCGCCCGGAGTGGTGCGCAGGCATCGCTCGCAAACGGCGGCAGATTCAACGGTTCCGGAACACCGGCATTGATACGCGCGCCCGCAATGCCCGCGTCGCCCGAGAGCAGCAACAGATTGCCGCTGCCATCATCACGGCGATGCGCAAACGGCAGGTAGTACGCCTCACCCGGTGCAACAGCAATCGAGATGCCCACGAGATGCGCACGCATGGCATCCACGGCAATCGGCGAATCGACGTCGGTAATCGTTTCCGTATCGATCGCGATGTAAGGCACTTCGCGTACGCGCGTGAGCAGCGTCGCCAGCGCATCCACGGTATCCACCGTGGTGTACGTGGCATCGGCGAGCACCGACACGCCGCTCTCCGCACGCACCACCTCTGGCGGCGCCGGGCGGCCGGAATCGTTCGCTGTGATTGCGGTCGCATTCGCCGCACTCAGCATGAATCCGGCGTTCTCTGGTGTCAGCGGCACACGGGCCGGCGAAGTCGCCGCCGGTGTTGGCGCGTCGTTCACATCCTTGAGCAGCGATGTGAATTCGAGATCGAGATACAGCAGCTTGAGCGCACTGATGTCCGGCGTGCCCACGCGCAGCGCATCGGCGTCGAGCGTCACCGGCACATCGGTGCGAATCGTGACCAGCTGCTTCGACAGACGCGCTTCAGCTTCGTACTGCTGCAACGCTTCACGTGGGCGCTTCTTGGTGATTTCACCCACGTGCGCAAGAATGTTTTCGAGTGGTCCGTACTGCGTGATCAGCTCGATCGCACCCTTTTCACCAATGCCCTTCACACCCGGCACATTGTCGCTGCTGTCACCAACGATCGACAGGTAGTCGATCACCCGTTCCGGCGGCACACCGAGGCGCTCATTGGCGTTCTCCATGCCCACCCACTGCTCTTCCACACTGGCCGGACCACCACGACCGGGATTGAGCAGCCAGACACCGGGACGCACGAGTTGCTGAAAATCCTTGTCGCCCGAGACCACCACCACGTTGTACCCCTGCTCAACACCGAGGCGCGCCATCGTACCGATGACATCATCGGCTTCGAAACCTTCGGCGCTCATTACCGGGATGTCGTACGCCTTGAGCAACTGCAGGGTGCGAATCAGCCCCTGGTTGAAATCGGCCTGGAGATCTTCGGCGAGTTTTTCTCGCGTGGCCTTGTAATCGGGATAGAGCTCATCGCGGAACGTGGCACCCGAGTCGTGCACCCACGCCAGATACTCCGGCTTGTGGGTGGCCAGCAAGCGCTTGAGAAAGTTGGCAATGCCCCACGCAATGGATGTGCTCTCGCCGCGGCTCGTGTTCAGCGGCCTTTGCAGCAAGGCAAAAAACGCGCGATAGATCAGCGCGTAGCCGTCGACCAGGTAGAGTCGCGGCGCAACGGGACGGGTGACCACAGCTTTGCTTTCAGCCATGCTGTATCCCTCCCGCCCACGAGCGTATGCTTACGCCATCAGCGTTGCTGCAATGCTTGCTTGCGACGAATCGCGGCGTCGAGATCCGCGCGCCCCTGTGTGCTGAGGCGCCAGCGACCAAAACCTGTTTGGTCCACGAAGACGAGCTGCGCACGCAGCTCACGATAATCCCAGATCTGCTGGCGTACGCGCGCATTCGGATCGATCAACCCGGTGTCGGTGATGTTGTCCGGATCACCCAACGCCACAAAAGCGGTGCCGCGATCGGACTGCCAACCAATCTGCGCATCATCACGGAAGCGCACATTGGCCGCACGGATGCGTGCAAAATAATCGCGCAGCCCCTCGTGTTCAGCCGTCGCGGGAACAGGATCGGTTTCCTTGAGGAATCGCGACCACACTTCCGCGCGGCGCGTGGGACCGGCATCACGCAGTTCACGGACACGGTCCGCGGTCGTGAAGTAGCGCAGATAGGACAGCATTTCATCGAACGTGGCGATCGGCAAGTCGTCGCCCAGGCTCACCAGAACCCGTGTCCGCGCGGTGTCGCTGCTGCCTTCCGGGACCAGCACGACACGATTGATGCCAATCCCCATGCGCGCCACAGGGATGCCCAGCGTCGTACTGCGCCCCGACGACCGCGACGGGAGGGCAAATGTGCTGTCCCACAGTGTCACATCGCCATCATCGATGATGCGTACGGCCACCGTCGACGGCACCGATTCTCCAACCGCGTCGACGTAGACCGGCAGTACCGAGTCCACACCAAACACCACCGTCGACCGCGGACGCGCCAGAATACGCGGCAGCGAATCGCTGGTCTGGCGGGGAATGGCCTCGTACACCGGCACCGGTGTGCCAAGCGTCGTGGGTGAGAGTCGCGGCACATCGAGCGCCACTTCTTCCGTGCCCGCACGAAGACTGCCGCCGTCCTTCACGCCAAGCGTCAGCGTATAGCGTCCGGGAGCCAGTCGAAGGAACTGCTGCCAGATGATGCTTTCATCCGTCCGCGACGTTTCTCGGAACGTCGGGACACGCACCTGCTCGGTCGCTTCGATGGTCTTGATGATCGTACCGCCCTGCCGGACCTCGAGTCGCGCATTGTACGAGGCGACGTAGCGGTCTCCTTCCCGCGTAAATCCCAGCACGCGCGAGGGAAGCGACAGCGCAAAGAGGGTCAGCGTACTGTCGAGAGACGGCGCACGCAAAAAGGACACGGAGGCCGTGAACGGCATCGCGCCGGATCCCGCAATCAATCCCAGCGAGCGATACAGGCGCTGCATATCGGCCGCCGTCGTCTGCGCACCGGTTGCCGGACCGCCAGGTCCACCTGGAGCACCCGGTGCACCGGCCGGAGGCGTTCCCGCTGGTGGTCCCGGGGCCGGACGTGATCCGGCACATGCGGACAGCACCAATGCCGAGAATGCGCAGTAGGCAAGGGCACGAGTTGTCACGATCTGCATTGCTACCATCTCGGGTGGTGGAAGGTCCCGCACAACTTTGCCTTGCTGGCGTTGCGCGCCGGCGTTACGTTCGCCCCGTGGCTATCGAGACGCTAGTCGGAACGACATTGGCCGGGTATACGGTTCGCGGAAAGGTCGGCGAGGGTGGTACCTCGACGGTTTTTCGTGCCGAACATCCCCAACACGGCACAGTGGCATTGAAGGTGTTGCGTGAGAAACTGCAACACGACAAGACCGCAGTGCAGCGCTTCCTTCGGGAGGCGCAGTTCGGCGCACGGGTAGAACACCCGAACATCGTGCGGACCCTCGATTACGGGCAGTCCGACAACGAGCGCTACTATCTGGCCATCGAATGGGCCGGTGGGGAGATCCTCGACAAGTACGCGGACAAAAACGGCGCGCTTCCCAGCAAGGATGTGGCCGCCATTCTGTCCCAGATCTGCAGCGCCGTTCAGGCCGCTCATGATGTGGGCATTGTGCATCGCGACTTGAAGCCGGAAAACGTCATGTACGATCCGGCCACCAAGCAGGTGAAGCTGCTCGATTTCGGCATCGCTGCCGATACCGACGCGGCCCCTGATCAGCGGCTCACCCGTGCGGGCTTCTTCGTCGGCACGCTCATGTACGTGGCCCCCGAAGCGCTGTCTGGCGAGCTGGTCGGTCCAGCAGCCGACCAGTATTCGCTCGCCACGATCGCGTATTACCTGATGTCCGGGTGCCTGCCATACACCGGCAAGTCGCCGCGCGAACTGTTTTCGCAGCTGCTGACCCAGCCGCCGGTCGCGCTCAACAAGGCCAAAGCGGGTCTCGTCTTCCCTGTGGCGATCGAAGCGGTGATCATGAAGGCACTCTCCAAGGTGCCAGCTGATCGGTATCCGTCGGTCCGGGCGTTTTCTGACGCGCTGTCCGAGGCCGCCAATGCGCCGGTCGCTGCCTCCGGGAGCTCGGCTGCCATCGCCGGTGACGGTGGCAAGGAAAAGGGCGGACTCTTCGGCAAGGTGAAGGGGCTCTTCGGCCGAGGCTGATAACCAGGCACCGGCCCCAGCACCCTGATGTCGTGACCACTCCTGCTCCCTCGCGTCTCATCGCCCTGCTTGCCGAACGTTCGGCCAAGCGGGGCGATTTTGTTCTGGCCTCCGGTCGTCGCTCCACGCTGTACGTGGACTGCCGGCTCACCACCATGCATCCCGAAGGTCAGCTGCTCATCGGCCGCGCCGGTCTGGCCGCGCTCAAGTCCAGCGGTTGGGCTGTAGACGCCGTAGGTGGGCTCACCCTCGGCGCCGATCCCATCTCGTACGCTATCGCACACGCCAGTGCGTTAGCCGCCGAACGAAATGAAGGCGAGATGGTTCGGTCGTTTACTGTCAGGAAAGAGGCCAAGCAGCACGGCACCGGAAAGCTCATCGAAGGTGCGTTCCTTCCGGGTGACCGCGTGGTGATCATCGAGGACGTCATCACCACCGGTGGATCGGCCCTCAAGGCCGTAGAAGCGGTCCGCACGGCCGGCGGAGACATTCAGGGTGTTCTGGCCCTGGTGGACCGAGAAGAAGGCGGCAGAGAAGCCATTGAGGCCGCAGGGCTGACGGTGATCAGCCTAGTCAAGGCGTCCGAGCTGCTGCCGCACATCGGCTGATGATCGCCTGAAGATTCCCTGAGACGTGACGCGGGGCTCGGGCGTCTGGAGTGGGTATGACAGCTCCAGCCCCGACCCCGCCGATATCGCCTGCCCTCTTCCACGAAGAACGGGCCAAAGATCTCCGCACATTTGCCGTGGCGGCCAAACGGCGGTTCTGGAGCACCATTGTCATTGCCGGCGTGCTCGTCGCCGGTCTCCAGCTTGGATTGGCCGAAGTCCCGATGTTTGCCGTCATCGGCATGTTCGGGGCCGCTCTGCTGCTCAATGCCGGCCTGACCGTGCTGGGCCGCCAGTCTGCCTGGTATCGGCCCTGGTTCAAATACGTGTTTGCGGTGTTCGACACGCTGTTGATCAGCAGTGTCGTGTTTCTGTTTGGCTCGCCGGTGCTGGTCCTGACGTACGTCCTGGCCATTGTGCCCTATTCGTTCGACCGCGGCCCGGCGCTTGGCTACACCACCACACTGTCGTCCGTCATCGGATTCCTGTTGGCGAGCTGGGGATATCAGCAAACACATCCCGCAGAAGCGGCGCCGTTGGCTCAAGTGCTGTTGGCTGCCGGTTTGCTGCTCGTGGTATCACATCAGATCATCCAGATGCCGTCGCGCCTGATCGCCCGCCTGCGGCGTACGCGCGAACGCATCGCGCAGGTGGAGCGGGGCGATCTCTCCGTTCGGGCTGATGCGCGTCACGCGGACGAACTGGGTTTTCTCGAAGGCAGTTTCAATGGCATGCTCGATGAATTGGGCTGGCTCATCGATACCGTACAGCAGGAAGCGGACGAACTCGCTGCCGTCGCCACGCAGGTGTACAGCGCCAGCGCCGTACTGAATCATCGCGCCACCGATGTAAGCACCAGCGCACTCTCGCTTCGCGAAGAGGTGCAGCAGCAGCAGGAACTCGCGATGGTTGGTGCACGCACGGGGCAGGAAGCCCGTCGCACGGCTGATCTCGCGCGTCGCACGGCGGAGTCCACGGCTCAGGATGCACACGAACTCGATGATGCCGCATCGACGAGTCGCGAAGCCATCGACCGGGCATCCCGGACACTGTTGCACGTGGGTGCCACCGTAACGGAAACCGCGGCGCAGGTGCGCGCGCTGGCTCCGGCTTCAGACCAGGTCGGCGATTTCGTCGATACGGTCTCGCGTATTGCCCGTCAGACCAATCTGCTGGCGCTCAATGCAGCCATTGAGGCTTCGCGTGCCGGAGAGGACGGATTGGGTTTTGCTGTCGTCGCTGATCAGATCCGTGCGCTGGCCGTGGAGAGCGCACAGGCAGCAAAGCGCGTGACACACACCGTGCAGCAGGTCCGCGATCAGATGACCGTTGCCGTACAGGCCATGGATACCACCGCCGCCGAAGTGCAGGGCGCAGGCACCATTGCCCGCGATGCCACCCGCGCGCTGGCCTCCATGCTCGACGGCATCACGCGGGTGACGCGTCAGAGTGATGAAGTGGCCGGATTGGCCCGTTCGCAGGCGCAACTGTCAGCGTCCGCTGCCGCCGCGTTTGAGGGCCTCGAAGGTTCGGTGCAGCGCGCTTCGGGCAATGCGCGCGTGGCGGCCGACGGGGTCACGGCGCAGCGCACGAGCATCGAAGAGCTCACACAAAGTTCCCGTCAGCTTTCTGAAGTCGCCGCGCGACTGCGCGCGGTCGCCACGCGCCATGGACATGGAGCGGATGTCGCGGCGTAGTGGAAACTGGGTGGAAACTCGATGGAAGCTTCGCTCATCAGTTAGGTCGTGTGAGCGCGTGCGTAGGGGTCGGCGCTGAAATCCAGGGCGGCGGCGAATGGAAGGGATCGAATGTGAGCAGCTGATCGCGATAGGGCTGCACCAGGGTTGCACGAAAATGATCGAGCATCTGGATCCCTGTATGGGTGCGGCGAAAGTGTGCTGCCGACACATCGAGTGTGTTCTGCACGTGTCGCGAAAAGCTCTGCGGTGATGAATAGTCGAGAAGAAACGCAACCTGCGTGATGGAGTAGCCTGGGTTCTCGAAGAGACGCGCCGCACGAACCAGTCGAGCCATGGCCAGATACTTCTTGGGCGCCGGTATGCGCGCGCGGAAGAATCGACTCATGAACGTGGTAGGCATGACACCGGCTGACCGGGTGAGTTCACGTACGGTGGAGAGTGAGCGCGGCGCAGAAAACAGCATGTCGAAGAATCGTCGGCATGCGGGTACCGCGTCCTGCAGATCGATATGCAGCTGCTGACGTGCAACGGCTTCAATGCTGTCCGGATTTTCATCGGCAACAAGCTGACGCAGATCGCGCCACCCTGATGGTTCTCGCACATCGACCAGAGTGCGGACGCCCTGATGTCCGAGCTGCAGCACAGCGTGCGTAGCATGTCTGGCATCTGCTGCACCAAGTAGTGCCACGGCAGGCACGCCGGGAAATTCGCGTACCATGCGTGCGACCTGCCCTGCATGCTGCTGCTGTTCGTAGCGCGCAACAGACACCAGCACCGCTGATACGGAATGCGAACGCAGATCCGTGAGCAGCTGATCGAAATTCTCGCAGTGCACCGTGGTGTAGCATCCACGACCTGCAGCATCCACCCGCTGTTGTTCCGCTGGTGTGAGAAACGTGAGTACCGACTTGGACCATTTGGTCGTCGCCATGGTCTTGGTCCTCCCTTGAGCGCTGGTGACATGCCTTCCCGTAACACGGATGCAGCGAGGGTAGGAATGCACGTCACCTGCCTGTCACCATGACGCGTCGATTTGGGATGCCAACCCGGATGCGCATCGGTTCGAATGACGCAGACGAGTGACACACCGAGTGCCCGGCGATTCGCCTATATTGCGAGAAGGATGTCGTCGGCCGGACGGTCGCGAAGCCGGAGGACGGGTGCTGGTCACCACGCTCCGGTTCCGAGGAAAGTCCGGGCTCCACAGGGCAGATCGCCAGGTAATGCCTGGGCGCATGCGGCGTGAGCTTCATGCGACGGACAGTGCAACAGAAAGCAAACCGCCGTCTTCGCGAGAAGGCGGTAAGGGTGAAAGGGTGGGGTAAGAGCCCACCGCGCATCCGGTAACGGATGTGGCTCGGTAAACCCCGGTCGGAGCAAGGCCAAATAGGCGGTGAGAGACGGCCCGTCTCGATCAACGGTGTGGCGTCTTCGGGCAAGACATCGAACCGCGGGTAGGCTGCTGGAGCGTGTGGGTGACTGCACGCCGAGAGGAATGACCGTCCGGTGCCTCGTGGTGTTTCACTGCGATGTACCGACAGAACCCGGCTTATAGGCCGGCGACATCCATCCCGTTCTTCTTTACCCCGGTGTTCTCGTGTCCGTCGTGAATTCTTCACTCAATCGCGTGAAGTGGTTGAGCTCGACACTTGGTGTGTTGAGCGTGCTTGGTGCCTGTGGTGGCGGTCCCATGCCATCGCCCGCACCAACACCGACGGTTACGGTACCCGATGCGGCACCAGCGCCGGTGCGTGAACGTCGTGTGGCGTTACCGATGACCATTGCTGGTGCGACCTGGCGTGTCACGTCGCGCATCAGCCTCGATGTGGTCGACTCATCGGGAAATGCTCCGCGCGGAGCAGTGCCTGGTCGCCAGCAAGTAGAATCCCAGGGCCTGGTCACCTGGTCCGGTACACGCAATGCCTCAGGCGCACTGACACTGACGGGTCAGGTGGACTCATTCACCGTGCGCGCCTCCTTCGATCAGAAGCTGGCACCAACGCCGATCATGCCGGCCCTGCTATTGCTCGACGGACGCGTGGACAGCACCCGAGTGCGTGTTGTGCCACGTCCTGTGCTCGAAAATGAATGTGATCGACCGGAAGCCGCTGCGGCCGCACTTGCCGCAGAGTTGCTGGTGCGTATTCCGGAGGGTGTGGCAGAGGGGGCCTCGTGGCGCGACAGCACCGTATCGATCGTCTGTCGCAGTGGACTCCCCATGACGCTCATCACCACGACACAGACCACGCTCGAAAATCTTGGTGAATCGCTGCGTTTGCGTCGGGTCATCACGCAAAACATCACGGGAACGGGCGGCTCACCGTTTCGCGCACTCGATGTGAAAGGCAGTGGTCAGGCCACGCAACGCATTGAACTCGACGCGCAGTCCGGCGTCATTCGGTCACTCGAAGGATCAAGCGATCTCACATTGACCACCACCGAACGCGCCCCTCAACTCCCCCCGCGCGTCATGAACGCCCGTCAGCGGGGAGAGCTGCGCGCGCAAATCATTCGCGCGCGCTGAGCGATTGGCCAGCGCTGCTCTCGCTTAATCCATCAAGCGAAGCGGCATCACCAGGCAGAGATACTTTGCTGGATCGTCCCAACCCTCGGGCTCGATCGTTGCCGCACGCTCTGGTGCCTTGAACGTGAGACGCACCTGTTCGGTCGGCATGTAGCGCAGGATCTCAAGCAGATACGTGGCGTTGAAGCCGATATCGAGCTGATCACCCGTGTAGTTCACCGGCAACTCGTCGCTGGCTTCACCAAGATCCGGCGTCGTCACGCTGAACTTCAGCATACCGGTGTTAAAGGACATCTTGATGCGATGCGTCTGATCCGACGCAATGACACTCATGCGCTTGAGTGCGCTGGTGAGTGCCGCCTTGTCGGCCAATGCATAGCGATCGTTGTCCTTCGGAATCACCTGCTCGTAGTTGGGATACGGTCCTTCCACGAGACGCGTGAACACCGACGTGAACGGCGAACGGAAACCCAGGTGATTGTCGCCGCGCGCAATCTCGAGTTCCTCTTCCGCCGGAAAGAGACGACGGATTTGTTCGAGTGCCTTGGGCGGCACGATCAGATCGCCCGGCGGCGCGCTGCTGGCTTCCACCGGCAATTCCATCTTGGCCAGACGGTGACCATTGGTGGCCACCATGCGCATACGCTCTTCGCGAAGCTCCCACAGCACGCCATTCAGAATCGGGCGTGACTCTTCGGTGCTCACGGCAAATGCCGTATGCGAAATGAGCTTCTGCAATTCACCCGACTTGACGCGCCACGAGTCGTTGAAGCGCACACTGGGGAACGTCGGAAATTCATCGCGCGGAAGCCCAAGCAACTTGAACTTGGACCGGCCGCATTCGAGCGTGACACGCTGCTCACCGCTGGCCGAAATCTTGACGGGCGATGGCGGCAGCTCACGCGCGATTTCGCTGAGCTTCTTGGCCGGTATCGTGATCGCACCCGGTGTTTCGACATCAGCACTCACTTCCGTGCTGACAGCGATGTCGAGATCGGTAGCCGAGAAGCGAATGCCTCGATCGGTCGTCTCGACCAACAGGTTGGCAAGCACCGGCAATGTGGTCTTGGCCGGTACTGCCGCGGTCACGGCCTGAAGGCCTTCCTGCAGCTTCTCACGCGAAATCGTGAACTTCATGCGCGGGTATGTGGAAGGACTGCTGAAGCCTGTTGTTTAAAAACAGACTTAGAGATAAAAACAGTCGTAGTAGCAGTAGCTGTGGGCATGTCTACAAACGCTGCAAGCTACGCATTGAGAAGAACTTTCGCCATGTCCGCTGATGTGAACTCACTGTGGGGATAGCGCTTGAGTCCCCACACATGCACATCGGGCGACACCGATTCTGTGGGCTGATGTGGACGGCTGGGGACTCAGCTCCCCAGTTGTCCAGTTGTCCGCAGAGTTTCCAACATGCCGCGAGCCTTGAGCACGCGTTCCGTGAACTCGGGTTCGGCCGCCATGTCTTCCGCCACCCGTTCGAGCGAATGGATGACAGTGGAGTGGTCGCGTCCACCAAAGGCGTTCCCGATTTCCACCAGCTGCAGCGCCAAAAGCTCTCGGCAGAGGTACATCGCCACCTGACGCGGCACCGTGAGCTGCTTGGTGCGTGTCTTGGAGCGTAAACCATCGGGCGTCACACCCCACTCACGGGCCACAACCTGCTGGATGGTGGCCACGGTAATGGCGGTGGGCGGAACGTCCGGGAAATCAGCCGAGGAGGCGCCGCGCAGCTTGTCGCGGAGTGCTTCACGGGCCAGATCCACCGAGATGTCGCGGTGCTTGAGCGAGGCGTACGCGAGCAGCTTGATGATGGAGCCCTCGAGTTCACGCACGGACGACTTCACATGCTGGGCAATGAACTCGATTACCTCGTCCGGGATGGTGAGCTCGAGGTGATCGAGGCTCGCCTTCTTCTTGAGGATGGCGATGCGGTGCTCGAGGTCCGGCGCATCGATGTTGGCCACCATGCCCCACTCGAAGCGCGAAACCAATCGGGATTCGAGTCCCGGGATTTCGCGCGGCGGCCGATCGGAGTTGAGGACGATCTGGCGACCGGCTTCGTAGATGGCATTGAAGGTGTGGAAGAACTCCTCCTGTGTGGATTCCTTCCCCTTCAGAAACTGCACGTCGTCGACCAGCAGCAGGTCGATTTCGCGGAATCGGCGCCGGAAATCACCCATCTGACCGGTCTGAATGGCGCTGATGAACTCATTGGTGAACTGCTCGGTGCCAACGTAGGCCAGACGCAGTGTGGGTGTTCGCCGCAGCAGTTCATGGGCGATGCCCTGCATGAGGTGGGTCTTGCCCAGCCCGGTTTCACCATAGATGAAAAGCGGGTTGTAGACCTTCCCCGGGGCCTGCGCGGCGGCCTGTGCGGCGGCTGCGGCTACATCGTTCGACTTACCGATGACAAACTGGTCAAACGTGTAGCGGGGGTTTAGTGGCGTAGAAACGCGCGATTGCTGTTGCACTGGTGGCGCGACAATTGGCGCCGGCGGTGGTGCAACGAACATGTCCATCTGCACCCGCCCCACGCGCTCTTCATGTACGCGGAAGCGCACAGCCATTGGGTGGCCGAGTGCGACGGGGGCAAAAGTGGCGAGAAGGTCGGCGTGCTTTGACTCGTTCCAGTCGGCCGAGAACTGGTCCGGGGCGCCGACAATCAGCGTGTCGCCTTCGACCACCAGGGCCGCGGCGGGCTCGAGCCAGGTCCGATACGTCTGCTCGGGGAGGACCTGCCGGGCGCGTTGGCGCAGACGGTCCCAGATTTCGGCAGGCGACAGAGACATGGCAACTCGATCGGGTGTTTCGGACGAAGGCGGGGGGCGAAGGTACCCGCTTGACTGTGGATAAGTCAATTGCTCTTCGGCTTGTGAGTCGGCGTGAAAAACCGCGGTCGATACGTGTTGGCAAGCAAGTCGAAATCGTCGGTGCCAACTCGTTGTCCGAGGCCACTTTGGACGCATGAATCCGCTGCGGATTGCCCTTGACCCAGCGGGGGGTCGACAGGTACATTGGGTGGCTATTCCGCATAACACGTCAATCCGTTTCCGTAAGAGTTTCGTATGGGCAAGCCCACCTATCGTCCGCGCAACACGCGTCGCATCCGTAAGCACGGTTTCCGTGCGCGCATGGAGACGAAGTGGGGTCGCGAAGTCCTCGCTCGCCGCCGCAAGAAGGGGCGCAAGCAGCTGACCGTTAAGCTCCCGTCGAAGTACGCGGGCGCCTGAGTCACGCGCGTTTCCGCGCCAGCAACGGCTGACGCGCGGGACCGAACTCGAGCAAGTACGGCACGAAGGGAAGCGAGTGCGCACAGCGTCCTTGGACGTCCGCGCCTCGGCTTCCCTTCATGCGTTTCCGCGAGTCGGGTTCGTGGTTCCGCGCTACAAGCATTCAGCCGTCCTCCGCAACCGGGTGAAACGACGGCTGCGCGAGCTCGTACGATTGGACATGCTCACCTCCCTGGAGAGCCTGCCACCGTACGACATCGTCATTCGTGCCTTTCCGTCGGCGTACGAGCGCGATTTCGCCGCGCTTCGCGCGGAATTGCAGCAGGCGCTTTCGCGATTGCTACGCGCCGGTATCCCCGGCACCCAGTGAGCATGACGGCCAGTAGTTCGGTCTCAATCCGTCAGTGGCCCAGACAGGCCGGCATTCTGCTTGTGCGCGGATATCAGCTGGTGCTTTCGCCAATCTTCGGCGGAGCCTGCCGGTATTATCCTTCCTGCTCGGCCTATGCCATAGAAGCGCTGGAGAAACACGGCGCTCTTCGTGGTAGCTGGTTGGCCCTGAGGCGCATCAGCCGCTGCCATCCTCTGCGACCCGGTGGATTCGACCCCGTCCCGTAAGTGACATCCCCTCGGTCTCCTCGGGTCTTCGTCTTCTTCTGAATCATGGAACCACGTCGCATCATCCTCGCCGTCGTCCTGATGGCGGCGGTCCTCATCGCCGCGCCGCTGATCTTCCCGACACCCACGCCGGCACCGGGCACGCAGGCGTCGCGTGCCGATTCGGCGGCCGTCACGACGGATTCGGCAACAGCGCAGGCACCTGCGTCTGGTGCGGCGTCCGTGACTGGTGCGACCTCCACGCCCACCATGGGCGCGGCATCCCCGATTGGCGATAGTGCATCACAGGTTGCCGCGGTACCGGCGGTGACTGTTGATACGAGCATCGTGAGCACGCCGCTCGCGATGTACCGCACGACCAACCGGGGCGCCGCCCTCATCGGCGCGTCGATGACGCAGTACCCGGCCCTGTCCAACAAGGGACGCGAAAAGGGTGATCCGGTCGAACTCGCCAGCGCCGGTGATCGGCTGCTGAGTTTCCGCATCGTCATGCCGGGTGACACCATCGACCTCGGGCGTCAGGTGTTCCGCACGACGCAGGAAACGGCGAATGGTCGCGTCGTGGTGCGCTACGATGCCGAGCTTGGTGCAGCAAATCGCACCGCGTCCATCCGGTACTCGTTCCTTCCTGACAGCTATCGGGTGGATGTGTCGGCCGCGGTGTCTGGTGTGCCAGAGAACAGCTTCCTGCTGATCGATCTTCCGCCAGGTTTCCGCAGTGCCGAAGCCGATTCGGTGGAGAACAACACGCATCTCGCGTACGCCTTCAAGCCCGAACTCTCCGGCGCGGAAGGCGTAGCGTTCAGCAAGCTCGATCCGGGTGAGCGCACCATTGAAGCAGGGCCGATTTCCTGGGCCGTGGCCAAGAACAAGTACTTCATTCTTGGCGTGCTGGCACCCAAAGGCGCGCCTGGGTTCGCCGAGATCAGCGTGACTGGTGGAACGCGTGTGGCGAAGGAAGCAACGCGCGCGCAGGGCACGTTGGTCGCGCCACTCAAGGGCGGCAATGTGGCATTCGAGATGTACGTCGGTCCGCAGGAGTTCAAGCGTCTCGTCGCCATGGAACGCGAGTTCGAAACGAGCAATCCGTACGGCGGGTGGATTCAGGGCATCGTGCAGCCATTCGCCACGATGGTCATTCGGACGCTGCTGTGGATGAAGTCCACGCTCGGACTCTCGTACGGCTGGATTCTTGTGATCTTCGGCGTGGCCATTCGCATCATCCTGTGGCCGCTCAATCAGAAGGCCATGCGTAGCTCGATGGCCATGCAGCGCATTCAGCCGGAGCTTCAGGCCATTCAGGCCAAGCACAAGGGAGATCCGCAGAAGCTGCAGGCGGCCATGATGCAGGTGTACAAGGACCACGGCATGAGCCCGTTCAGTGGCTTGTCGGGTTGCGTGCCGATGCTCATTCCGCTGCCGGTGTTTTTCGCGCTGTTCTTCGTGTTTCAGAACACGATCGAATTCCGCGGTGTGCCCTTCCTGTGGTTCCCGGACATCTCGCTCAAGGATCCGTTCTACGTCATTCCGGTGCTGGTGGCCATCACAGCAATGGTGTTGTCGTGGCTGGGCATGCGCGGCGTGAAGGCCAACGAACAGCAGAAGATGATGATGTACATCATGCCGGCCGTGATGATGGTCATCTTCCTCAACATGGCGTCGGGTCTCAATCTGTATTACTTCGTGCAGAACCTTGCCTCATTGCCGCAGCAATGGCTGATCTCCCGCGAGCGGGCGAAGCCCGTGGTACGCGGCTGATCGCGCCGATCACACGATGACGGTGCTGGCCGGCGGCCAGGACACAATCGTGGCGCAGGCCACGGCCGCAGGACGCGGTGCGGTAGCACTCGTACGACTTTCGGGGGCGCGGGCGATGATAATCGCTCGCGCCCTTGGCGCGTTCAGTCGGCATGAGCCCACGCCACGAAGGGCGACGCTTGTTCGGTTGGTCGATCCATCGAACGGCGAGCTGCTCGACGATGCGCTGGTGACATGGTTCGTGGCACCACACTCGTATACCGGCGAGGATGTGGTGGAACTGGCTACACACGGCGGTGCCGTTACACCGGCACGTGTTGTTGCGGCATGTGTTGCCGCCGGTGCGCGGCCGGCCCTGCCCGGTGAGTTCACACGCCGCGCCGTGGTGAACGGTCGCATGGATCTCGTGCAGGCCGAAGCCGTCGGTGATCTCATCGATGCGCGAACCACAGCGCTGCAGCAGCAGGCGCTCGCACAACTCGATGGTGGTTTGTCGCGACGTCTGATGTCCATGCGCGAGCAACTGATTCATCTCGAAGCGCTGCTCGCGTACGACATCGACTTCCCGGAAGAAGACGATGGGCCCATCGATCCGACGCGGGTCGTGGAAGCTGCCAATCAGGTCCATGAAGCGCTTGATGCATTGCTTCGCACGGTGCCACGTGGAGCACTGGTTCGTGACGGAGCGATGGTGGTGCTGGCCGGTCCACCAAACGCGGGCAAATCGTCGTTACTGAACGCGCTGCTTGGTCAGTCACGGGCCATTGTCACGGCAATACCGGGCACTACGCGTGATGCGATTGAGGCACTGCTGGATCGTCATCCGGTTCCGCTGCGCTTAGTGGATACCGCAGGACTGCGTGAGACGGATGATCCGATCGAACGACTCGGCATCGAGGTCAGTCATCGCTATCTCGCTGACGCGCAGGTGGTACTGGCCTGCGGCGATGACGTGGATGCGGTACGCCGTACCGTGCAAATCATTGTGCCGCGTACATCGGCTGCGGTGATTGGCGTGCACACCAAGAGTGATCTGATCGCGACTGGTGTGTCTTTCGATCTACCGGATATCGTGTCGGTCAGTGCAGAAACCGGTATCGGAATGGATCGCCTGCTTCAGGTGATCGATGAAGCCATTCAACACAGTGCGCCGTCCATGCAGGATGGTGACATCATGATCACGCGTGAGCGACACCGTGTTGGGTTGGCAACCGCACGTGATGAGGTCGATGCCTTTCGTGGTGCGTGGTCGAGGCGCGAGCTACCGGCGCCGGTGGCCTCCGTGCACTTGTTCGCAGCACGTGAGGCGCTGAGTGAACTCATTGGAGTGATCGATACGGAAGACGTGCTCGATCGGGTGTTTCGGGACTTCTGTATTGGGAAGTAGCGGGTGACAACGACCTAACAGCAACTGACTATCGCGGATTTACGCGGAAACAAGAGGAAACAACACGGATTAACTGCAGTTTGAAACAATGAATATTTGAGAACTGCACAGATGTCTCAACATCACGCCGATCCAATCCGTGTAGTTTCCGCACGTTTCCGTGTTCATCCGCGATAATCAGTTGTTGTAGCTGTTCCTGCAGTCGCTGCTCAGGAAACGATCGTCAACCGCGGACGCTCGAGCACCGGCTCTGCCGCCGCAGCCAGTTCATCAGCGCTGGCCCGTACAGACCACGAGAAGCCGCGTGCACTAATCGCAGGCTCCACCATGCGCGCGCCAAGGAAATAGCCTGCGCGCTCCGGCAGCACGACACGCTCCACGGTGCGTGCCTCGTCGCTCATGCCACCCGACAAATAGCGGAGACGGAGACCCAACGCGGCGCGATCAAAATCGCGACCCGCAGCACGCTGCAGCACCGGTTCCACTTCACGGATGCGGGCGTACTGTCGACGCGCAAAGCCAAAATACTCCCAGGCTGCGTGTCCGGGGCTCACGGCACGCGACACCTGCACGGCGAGTCCTTCGTTCACGAGCAACTCACGCAGCGTAGCCTGCCGTCCGGTTTCCCAATACGAGTAGTAACCGCCCGCATCGCCAACAAGATCGCGCATGCTGCTGCGACTGGCCGGTGACGTGTACCGAATCACGTGCGTGATTTCGTGAGCAAGCCAGAGCGGAATGAGCTCGGGATCAAGTCCCAATCCCTGCGTGTCCGGATTGGTGACACCCGTGAAATGCTCGAGACACACAAACGCCACACCACGGCCATCGACGACCATCTCGCCAGCGTTGGCTGCACCGACACCAACCATCAATACGATGTCATAGCTCACATCGACATCGAGAAGCGTGCGCACACGCTCTTCGGTTTCGCGCGCGAGTGACACCACATCGGTGGTTGCCAACAACTGCAACAGATCGCTGCGGTCGGCGGCCACGGTGGAACGCACCACTTCCTCGAAATGCGGACCCGATGGCTCCAGGACATAGTTGTCCCAGTAGGCGGTCAGCAGCGAGCGGTGACGCTCGAAGTACTCGAGATACGCCGCGAAACGATCTTCGGCGTTGAGAATGGCGAGGAAATCAGGAACGAGATTGATCAACATCAACGACCCGGGATCGGGAGGCCGGCGCGATCGAGACTTACGCGCATGGCTGCGCGACCCACTCGCCGAACAAGACGCGGCAAGATAGCCCGCCGGGGAGATCACAACAAGAGTTTTCCCCGCCCCTTCGGTGTCGCAAATGTGGACAACTGGAATGCCGCTGGAATGCCGCGCTCAACTCCGACGCCAGCATTGCCGAAACTGTATCGACAACACTGCGTCCCGCCGCATCATGACCACGCTTCATCTCATTGAACTTTCCTGTCCGGTTTGTGCCCGGTCATTCCGCTCGCAAACTGTCGTAGCCACCAATGGCTTCGGCGGCAAGCGCACGGATTTCCATGAACGCGCCGCCGGTATGCAACCGCTCCCGTACTTCGTGCACTTGTGCACACAGTGCGGCTACGCCGGCGTTGCCCGCGATTTTGGCGAGGAGGTCGATCTGACCGACCTGATCAAAACGCGCGTCTGGAATGAGTTGGGCCCAGCGCTGCGTCACGCCCTGCCATCGGGATCGCTCAAGTACGAGCACGCCGCGAAAGTGGCAGAGTGGCAGGGGCAGGATGCACGCTATCTCGCCGATTTGTACCTTCGGGCTGCCTGGTGCTGCGTGGACGAGGGCGACATTGAAGCAGAACGTTTCTTCCGTCGTCATGCGGCCTGGCGTTTTGCCGAAGCGCTCGATGCGTGGGATGGTGTGCCGGCGGAAGAGCGTGCCGTTATCACCTATCTGATTGGTGAGCTATGGCGCCGCGTCGGTGACGATGAACAGGCACAGTCCTGGTTTGATCGTGTGGCGACCGAGGTGACCGAACCCGGAGTCCAGGGATGGGTGCTCGAGGTAGCGGAGCAGCAGAAGCTTGAACCGCGTGAGTGGTTCACCTGATATCGCCAGACAGCGAGCGAAAAAGAAACGCCGGGGAATTCCCCGGCGTTTTCTGTTGGTGCCATCCGATCAACTGCTAGAACTACCGCGTACCAAACAATCGATCACCAGCGTCGCCGAGTCCCGGCAGAATGTATCCGTGCTCATTGAGTTCCCGATCGAGACCGG
Organism: Gemmatimonadaceae bacterium; assembly: GCA_016742275.1. Classification (GTDB taxonomy): domain Bacteria; phylum Gemmatimonadota; class Gemmatimonadetes; order Gemmatimonadales; family Gemmatimonadaceae; genus Gemmatimonas. The sequence continues at coordinate 140,263 of JACVCD010000007.1, read as the reverse complement.
CGGTCAGGACCGGCACATCGGGATGATCCTTGGCCAGACGCGCTACACCTTCCGGTGCGGCCACCAGACAGAGAAAACGAATACGGGTGGCTCCGGCGCGCTTGAGCGACGCCACCGCAGCCGACGCGCTGCCTCCCGTAGCAAGCATGGGGTCGAGCAACAGAAAATCCCGCTCGCTCACATCACCGGGAACCTTGAAGTAGTAGTCCACCGGTTCGAGCGTGTCGTGATCACGATACAGGCCGATGTGCCCGACGCGCGCCGAAGGAATGAGGCGGAGAATGCCCTCCACCATGCCGAGACCCGCACGCAGAATGGGCACCAGCGTGAGCTTCTTGCCACGAACGGCCCAACCGCTGGTCGATTCGAGTGGCGTATCCACCCGTGCGGGTTCCAGCACGAGATCGCGGGTGGCCTCATAGGCCATGAGCATCGCGATTTCGTCTACCAACTCCTTGAACTGCTTGGTAGGCGTGGCGCGATCGCGCAGCAGCGTGAGCTTGTGACGGACCAGCGGGTGGTCTACGATGCTCAGCGTGGGAAAGGCATGCGACGAGGACATATCCGAAGCTAGTGCCGATCTCGTGCGGTTGCACGGGCGCACGGCTACCGCTTTCCGCGCGGTGGGCGACGATCTGAGGCGCTGGTGTCCACCAGCCGCACTCGGACCGGCGATGGTGGCGTACGCGGATATGCCGGGCGCGATGGTAGCCGCCGGTGAGCCCATTGCGCCGCTCGAACACGTGGTTCCGGTGGCCGAAGCGTTTGTGCGTGAGGCAATCCGGCAGCACAGACGCCCCAGCTTCTTTGCTACTGAAGGCCGTCTGGTCACATCCACGCAGTTGCAGCGGCGGTTGGTGGGCGAACAACCCGTGTGGAATCCGCAGGAGTGGGGGGCGCATCTCAGGCGGCACCGCTCGCTGCGAGAGCAAATCCGACGCGCGCGCGCCAAGGGGGTTCGGATTCATGCGATCAATCCCACGGCTTTGACTCGCGGTACACTCGGCCCTGCCGTACAGGCACTCATCACACGATGGCAGGCCACGCACGGTCTCGCACCAATGTCGTTTCTGGTGACGATTGATTTGACCACTCGTGCCGAATCCCGGCAATGTTGGGTGGCGATTCAGGACGACCGATTGGTGGCTCTTCTGGCCATGGCCCCAGTCGCGTCGCGTGATGCTGAGCAGCAGCAGCGTGGTTGGCTGCTCGAGCATTTGCTCCGCGATCCTGATGCGCCGAACGGCACCGCGGAATTGCTGGTGGATCACGCGATGCGCACCATGGCCCAGGATGGTGTGACATGGGCCACGTTGGGATTGGCTCCGCTTCACGGGTCTGTGGACAGGTGGCTGCAGCGCGCGCGTCGTTGGTCCAGGCCGCTGTTCAATTTCGAAGGGCTCTCTGCATTCAAGCGCAAACTCGGACCAGACCACTGGGAACCGATCTATCTCGCATGGCCGCGTGAACACGTCGGATGGCGGGCGCTCGTCGATGGACTCCGGGCATTTGCCAATGGCTCGCTGTGGCGATTCGCCATGCAGACCATTCTGCGCGGACCCCGATTACTGTTGCAGATTCTCGCCTGGCTCCTGGTGCCGTGGACATTGGTACTGGCGATGGCTCCTGTGACACCATGGTTTCCAGCACGAGCTGTGCAGGTGAGTTGGCTGTTGTTCGATGTGCTGCTCCTGCTGACGCTCTTTGTGCTTTCGCAGCGCACAGCATCGAGTGGGGCACGCTCGTCAGCAAGTCGAACATGGACCGCTCGCCTTGCCACATGGCTCGCCGTGGCGGTGACTGCGGACGCCACACTCACAGCCGTGCAGGCAGGGTGGTTCGTGCAGAACACCACGCAATCCGACCATCTCTCACTTGCCTCATCGATCTGCACGTGGCTGGTGGTGTTGATCGCGTGCGCGGGTCCCGCCGTTACCGCGCCAATTCTATGGGGTGCCGCCAGACGGCTGCATATATTGGCCACGCCAGGACCATGTCTCGCACCGCAGGATATCTCGCAGCGGTCGCCGGGCGTGTCCGAACACTCTCGCTAACCAAGCATCGCATTCATGACTGTGTCACAAAACGCGACGACCATAACACCACCATTGCAGCGCATCGGCGTGTACTGCGCCGGCAATGACGGCGTCCGACCAGCGTATCGCGCGCAGGCGGTTTCTCTCGGTACAGAGCTGGCGCAACGTGGCATTGCTCTCGTGTACGGCGGTGGACGAACAGGACTCATGGGTGCAATCGCTGACGCCGCCATGGCTGCCGGTGGTGAAGTCATTGGGGTGATGCCGCATGGCCTGGTGCAACGCGAAGTGGCTCATCGCGACATCACCCATCTGCACATCGTGGACAGTATGCATGAGCGAAAGGCACTCATGGCGAGCATGGCTGATGCCTTCATTACACTGCCCGGCGGTATTGGAACGCTCGAGGAATTCTTCGAAACGTGGACGTGGGCACAGCTGGGTGTGCACCGCAAACCGATGGGACTACTGGATGCGGACGGGTACTGGGCGCCGCTGCGCGCACTGCTCAGTCATCTCGGCACCGAAGGATTTTTGCGCAGCGATCCGGACGCGTGGTTGGTTCACGCGGAAAGTGCGCCGCAGATGATTGATGCACTCGCGCGCTTTGAAACACCTGAGGTTCGACGCTGGTTGCGGCTCGGCGAGACGTAACGCGTGCACGAATTCACGCGTCGTCACAGATGTCGAATGCCGTGACATAGCGTGCCCATGCTGTGCCCTTGCCGCATGTCGCGTCGAACACAATGTTGCGGGAGCGCAGGTCCAATGACTGAGACGTTGCGTGATCAACGTCACTGTAAAGGAGCCGAATCATGAGCGACGTCGCTCGGTTCACTACGGATGGTCTACCTCCTCTGGCGCTGCATCGCGGCAGCGGCGAGCCTGCGGAATTTCGCGGGCTCTTCGGGAACACGTCCATCATGCGTGAGGTGTTCCAGCGCATCGACCGGGTGGGCCGCACTGATGTCACCGTGCTGCTCACCGGTGAGAGCGGCACCGGAAAGGAACTGGCGGCTCGCGCGCTCCACGATGTCAGCACGCGTCACGCCCGGCCATTCGTTGCGCTCAATTGTTCAGCGCTGCCGGCAGACCTGGTCGAGAGCGAACTCTTCGGCCACACGCGCGGTGCATTCACCGGAGCCGTGCGTGACCACGGTGGATTGTTCGAGGCAGCGCATGGAGGAACGCTCTTTCTCGATGAGATCGGCGATCTGGGGGCACCGGCGCAGGCCAAGGTGCTTCGCGCACTCGAGAACGGCGAGGTCATGCGTGTGGGAGGCACACGGACTACGCACGTGAACGTGCGCCTGATCGCGGCCACCAATCGGCCACTGGAAGCCATGGTCGAGATGGGACATTTCCGCGAAGACCTGCTGTATCGGCTCAAGGTCATTGCGATCACGCTGCCGCCGCTCAGAGAACGTCGCGCGGACATTGCCTTGCTTGTGCATCACTTCCTTCAGGTGTACGGGGCACGACACACCGCGATGGTTCAGGCCATCAGCCCGGAAGCGCTCACGCTCCTCGAGCACTACGCGTGGCCGGGCAACGTGCGCGAACTTCGCAATGCGATCGAAGGTGCTGTCGTGATGTGCGACGGTGACCGCATCGAAGTGCGACATCTTCCGCCGACCATTGTGAGTGCGGGCGCTATCGAACTGGAAGCCGACGAACAGGCGGCTCGGAGTTTGGTGGCTGCCACCCAGCACCTGCCATTTGCTGCGGCGCGCGAGCAAGCGCTACAGGCCTTCGATCGGGCGTTCCTGGCGGCCGCTCTCGATCGACACGGCGGAAACATCGCGCGCACAGCGCGTGCCCTCGGCTTGCACCGCCAGTCATTGCAGAAGCTGCTGGCGCGCCGATCCATGCGCGCCAAGCGCGATCAGCTTGCGCCGCCTACCGAGCCCACCGACTCGTAATTCCACGCTGGCAGCATCGCGCCCTCGCCAAAGACATCGCGCACGCTCGCCAGCGCTTCCGGCAGACAGCACCAGTACTGGGGCGATTCAAACCGCTCTGCAATGGACGCATGGTGCCAGCTCCATCGCATGAGCTCCGTCCGCACCAGCCCCCACACTTCGCGCGCCGTCGCCGCGGATTCCGTGAGGAGGCGTCGCGGCAATAGCGGAACAACGCGAATGAGCGCGTGCGCTGTTGTCGTGCTTGAGCCTGCGACATCGCTCGAAGCTTCGATGCCATCGCTGGGCTGCACTACATGCAGCATGGGATAGGCAGCATCGTCGAGGAAACGTGGCGGTTCAACCACCAATACATCGCGTTGAGCGACACACGCCGTAGCCATCGTACGTGTGTGTGCGGCCGGTGACTCCCAGTGATCATCACCGATGAGTACGACCGGCGTGGGTCGTGGAAGGTCAGCGCAGTGCGTCATCGCACAGTCTCCTCTGAAAAACGACGTCGAGACCGAACGGCGTTCCGATGTGCACGCGTGGAGCAATCGGAAATCGTCGTGGCGTATCGCTGCAACACGGCGCAGCGTGCTCAGCAACAATACTTCGGCAGAGTCTGCTATGAGCAAGTGACGTGCCGCACACGCAATGGAAAATTGTGGCTCGCTTCGTGCGCTCTATCACGGCACGGATCCGTGCACTGGTGTGACATTGTGGTGCAACGGAGGGTATCACCGTGGAACTCTTGTGGGAGACATCATGACCGTTTCGTCGATACCGACGCTGGTTCGACACTGGTACGATGTGGCGTGGGATTGGGTCGCGACGCATCGCGCCGAGTCCTTTGCGATCTGGCCACGTCAGCGCGATTGGTAGTCGTGATTGATCGTACGGTCATACTCGCGCTGAACACGTCATACCTGATTCGTATCACGTCCTGCACCACGCATCACCGCACGTAGCGCACGCCTGCCAAACACGGCAGTATTGAGGGACATGGTCTTCATTCCGACCTCATCCCCTGCATCCGTGCATATCGAATTCTCCGGCGCTGCCCAGGAAGTCACCGGCTCGTGCCACATCCTGCGCGTGGGTTCGCGCACCGTGCTGCTGGATTGCGGCATGTTTCAGGGCAAGCGCAGCGAGTCGCGCGGCAAGAATGCGCGCCTGCCTGTCCCCGTCGAGGAAATCGACGCGATTGTGCTCTCACATGCGCACATCGACCACGCAGGTCGTCTGCCCTACCTGGTCGCTCAGGGCTACACGGGCACCATCTGGGCCACTTCAGCGACGCGCGATCTCTGCGCTATCATGCTCGCCGACTCCGCGCACATTCAGGAGAAGGATGCCGAGTTCCTGGCAAAACATCGCGACGAATTCGTAGAGCCCCTGTACCGCGTGGAAGACGCCACCCGCACGCTCGAATACATGGTGGGCGTGCCCTACACCAAGTGGTTCGAAGTCACCGATGGCGTGCGCGCGCAGTTCGTCGAGGCGGGACACATCCTTGGCAGCGCCTCGGTGGTGCTCGAGCTTCGAGAAGGCAACGAGTTTCGCCGGGTGGTGTTCAGCGGCGACGTCGGACGAACCGGGCTGCCAATCATTCGCGATCCGGCACCACCGTCCGGAGGTGCCGATGCCATCATCTGCGAAAGCACGTACGGCAATCGCGATCACGAATCCGTGGATGGTGCGCGTGAACAACTCGCCCGTGTCGTACGCGAGACCGCTGCTCGGGGCGGTCGTGTGCTGATTCCGGCATTTGCTGTAGGGCGAACGCAGGAACTCGTGTACGATCTGCATCAACTGCGGCGCGAGGGGCGCATACCCGAGATACCAATCTTCATCGATTCGCCGCTGGCCACGGATGCGACGACGGTTTTTACGATGCACCCGGAGACGTACGATCAGAGTGAAGACCTGGTGCGTCGTGTGCCGCATCTGTTCGACTTCCCGATGGTGCGTTTCACGCGCGAAGTGACGGAATCGAAGAAGCTCAATGCCATGAACGGACCGATGATCATCATCGCGGCGTCAGGCATGGCCGAATCGGGACGTATCCTGCACCACCTACGGTACGGCGCGTCCGATCCGCGAAATACGATTCTCATCGTCGGCTTTCAGGCAGAACACACGATGGGACGTCGCATTGTGGAGCGGCGCGCCGAGCTTCGGATTTTTGGCGAACCCGTTCCGCTGCAAGCGCATATCGAGGTCCTGTTGGGATACAGCGCGCATGCCGACCGCAGCGAGCTGCATGCCTGGCTTCAGGCTGTCCGTCAGCACGGTGTGTCAGAAGGACGCGGTCAGCCGCGGGTCATGCTGGTTCACGGCGAGCATGAGGCACAGGAGGCGTTTTCGGCTCAGCTTTCCGCCGACGGGTTCCGCGTCGACATTCCGGCCCCTGGAGACCGAATTCCCATCTAGCTGCTGCACTGACGTGGAGACCTGCGCGACGATTGGGTAGTTTGGCGACATGCCCGCAAAAGGCCTTCGTCTTCCACTCCCCCGACCGTCCCGCCTCATCTGGCGGGGCATTCTGGTGTTGCTGGCAGGCTGGCTCGTGTGCCTCGTGGCCATTGCCGGTTGGTCGAGACGGAGTTCGGTGGACAAGGCAGACGCAATCATTGTCCTTGGAGCCGCGCAGTATGGTGGACGGCCATCGCCGGTCCTGCGCTCACGCCTCGATCACGCCCTTGGACTGTACAAGTCCGGTCGCGCGCCCGATGTGGTGCTGACGGGTGGACGCCGGCCGGGTGATCAGATCAGCGAAGCCGCCGCCGGCCGACGTTATCTCGTGCGTCGCGGCGTACCCAATGAACACATTCTGCTGGAATCGTCAGGGCGCACGTCGCTGGCCAGCATGCAGGGCGCTGCCGATGTTCTGCACGCGCTGCGCGACTCCTTGCAGCGCGTGAGCCGAAACAGTGCAGACGCGAACGGTGAGGCCAGTCCCCGCGTCCTGCTTGTCAGCGATCCATTTCACATGTTGCGCCTGGAGATTCTGGCGCGCATGCACGGACTCTCTCCGTTGATGTCGCCCACGCGCACCAGTCCCATCAGCGCGAATCGTGCGGTGCTGGAGTACATGCTGCGCGAGTCGGTGGCATTGCCAACCGATCTCGCGCTCATGCTCTGGCTCAAGGTGACTGGACGGCAGATCGAGGGGTGATCGTGTTTCCGGAGTACCAGGACTCCGGAAACACCGTTCTGCCTATCGCCTACTTATCGCCGCTCACGTCGTGCAGGGCGCACCAGTTCCACACGACCGTTGGGATGCACGCCGTAGAGCGGAATATCCTTGATGTCGGAGCCCAGTTCGATCGTTTGCTGACTCACACCGAAGGGGAATGCGTAGATCGGCGCGGTCACCGAATACACATCCGCCGCCGCCAGATTGACCTGATAGCCAAGATCCTGCAGCGATCCCACCGTGATCCGGCTCAGCGGATTGGCCACGTTGGAATTGAGACTGGGTGTCATGAGTTCGCGGCCGAACACACTTTCGCGCCAGTGACTGTCGCGGGAACCCGCGCCTCCCACATTTGCTACCGGCACGCCGGGACCACTGTAGCTCACCGTGTTCAACGCGTTGAACTGCTGACGTGCGGACGTGCCGACAAAGTGGGACGTATCCGTCTGCGCGCCAATCAAAAGCGAACGCTGGAAGTTCCAGAGTGTTCCGATGCCGAAGACATGGCCCATCTCGTGCAGAATCACATCCTGCAGCTGCCCACGATCGAGTAGCAACTGCATGTCGGCGATATCGAACTCCATGATGCCGACTGACGTGAGGCGCGTGGATGTATTGAACAGACATGGGCCCGCCTGACCCAGCACGCCGAGCGGTCCATCGATATCCACGATGCGCGCAAAGATCACCACGTCGTTCACCGTTTCGTTCATGGCAGGAAGCCACGGTTCGTTACAGAAACCGGCTGCGCGACTGACGATGGTGTTGTGCACGTGACCCACGATGATCGAACGCCACTTGGCCACTGCCGCGGTGAACGCGTTGCGCACCGCCGTACTCGCGCCCTCGCCGATGAAGCGCACGTCCACATCAAAGAGTGATTGGGTCACCGTGGCCGTGAATGTGGCAGATACATTGGGCATGAGCGTGCTGGTGACCACGAGCGTCTGCGTTGCCGCATTGCCCGGCGTCCAGCTCCCGACAAAGGCGGTACCGTTGGCCGGATCCGTCAGCACCGTCGCACCAGTTACAGTTCCGGAGTTGGGTCCTGGTGTAAACGTGACCGGTACATTGCCCACGGGATTCGCAAATGCGTCCACCACACGCACGCCGGGCGGCGTGTTCACCGGAACACCACTGATCGTCTGCTGATTGTCGCCGGCAATCTTGACGATCTGTGCCGGCGGGCCGGGTCTGGCCGTGACACTGAACGCGGCAGCAGTGGCGCCCAGTGCCGTGGCACGCATCAGCTGCTGCCCGGCCTGCGGCCCGAGCGTCCATCCGCCAACGGTCGCAATACCATTGGCATCGGACGTCTGCACATCACCGGTGGCTGTCCCACCGCCGGCCGTCACGGCAAAGGTGACCTGCACATTCGACACCGGATTGCCGTACAGGTCTTCCGCGCGAACCGATGGACGTGTGGTGACTGCCGTTCCCACCACACCTTCTTGGGCATCACCGGCAAGGCGCGTCAGCGTGGCAACCGGTCCCGCCGACGCGTTGGCGGTGAATGTCACCGTCGGCACGCCATCGGCCGTGGCTGTCAGTGTCTGGGTGCCAGCAGTCGGGCCAAGTGTCCAACCGCCCGAACTGGCCTCACCGCTGCCACTGGTGCGCACAGAGTCGTTCACGACGCGACCACCACCCGTCGTGACACGCCACCGCACGAGCACGTTGCGCACGCCCTTGCCCTTGGCATCCGTGATGCGGACGGTCGGGATCTGTGCCAGCACACTCGCGACCGGGGCCGCCGTGGTGCTCGATCCCGTCGCCTCGGCTGCGGAAGGGACCTGTGGATCGCTGCCGCAGGCGGCAAACAACGTGGCGCCAAGCAGCATCCCCACTATGGGGGTCACACGAGAGAGGATCGACGGACGGGTCATGGAAGATCGGTCGTAGGATTCGGGACGTACCATTCGAAAAGAAAAGGCGGAATGCGGGGTTTCGTGTTTCGTGACCAGCCTCAAATATTGACCCATGCACATCCCCGTAGAGAGCTATCAGCTCCCCAATGGCTTGCACGTGGTGCTGTCACAGGATCATACCGCGCCGATCGTGGCGGTGAATCTGTGGTATCACGTGGGCTCAGCGAATGAACGTGAAGAACGCACCGGCTTTGCGCACCTCTTCGAACACATGTTGTTCCAGGGGTCGGCGAATGTGGAAGCCAACGAGCACTTCGAATTGGTGCAGCGAGCAGGTGGCACGCTGAACGGTTCGACCTGGCTCGATCGCACGAACTACTATGAGACGCTTCCCTCCCATCAATTGGCACTCGCCCTGTGGTTAGAGGCGGACCGGATGGGACGAATGCTGCCGGCGATGACACAGCAGAAGCTGGATACGCAGCGTGATGTCGTGAAGAATGAGCGTCGTTGGTCGGTGGACAATCAGCCGTATGGCACGTGGTGGGAACGTCTGCCGGCGTTGGCGTTTCCGGTATCCCATCCGTTCCATCATTCGCTGATCGGCTCGATGGAGCATCTGAGCGATGCTTCGCTCGACGACGTCGCCGATTTCTTCCGCACCTACTACACACCCGACAACGCGGTCCTTACCATCGCCGGTGATTTTGATCGTCGTGAGGCCATGGCGCGCGTCGAGGAGTACTTCGGCTCCATCCCGCGCGGAGGAAATCGACCGCCGCTGCGAGAGATGTCGGTTCCCCCCGTGTTTGGAGACACGCGACGGGAGGTGGTCCCCGATGCCGTCGCGCTGCCACGCCTTTTCGTCGCCTGTCGCACACCGGTGTTCGGCACGGATGGCTACTACGCCGCAAGCCTCGCGGCGGCGGTGCTGGGGCTGCGCAGCGGATGCCGACTCGAGCAGTCGCTGGTGCGCCGTCAACGTGTGGCGTCGCAGGCCGGTGCGTTTACCTATGACCTGTCCAAGGGCAGCGATCTGCTGATTGTGGACGCAACGGCGCATCCGGATGTATCGGTCGAACAGTTCGAAGCCGCCGTGCTGGCCGAACTGGATCTCATGCATCAGCATGGCGTGACCGAGGATGAGGTGACACGAGCACGAGCTCTGATCGAAACGAGCTTTGTCACCAGTATGCAGTCGGCAGCGGAACGCGCCGATCAGTTGTCGCGGTTTGCTACGTACTTCGGCGACGCGTCCCTCATCAACACACAGGTGGCGCGATATCAGGCCACGTCGGCGGCTGATGTTTCAAAGCTTGCCCGTGAACGCCTGGGTCCGGACAATCGGGTTATGCTGCTCTACCTGCCACAGGAAGGCGCGTCCGACGCGTCGAATGCAGAAGAGCCGGTGGAGGTAGGCGCATGAGCGTGACACCTGTCACCGAACAGAGCGAAACTGCAGCTCCATCGCGACCGGGTGCTGGTACGCCGCGACCGTATCGATTCCCGGTTTTCGAAACGCGTATCCTGCCCAACGGCCTGCGCCTCACGGTAGCGAATGTGCCGGCGTATCCGGTGGTCACGACGCTCGCTGTGATCGAAGCTGGCGCCACACGTGATCCGCGGGACTGTGAGGGGCTCGCACAGTTCGTCACGCGCGCGCTGACCGAAGGCACGCGCGATATGGACGCGTTGCAGCTGGCTACGCGGCTCGAAATGCTCGGTACCACCATCGATACTGGTGCCGACTGGGACTCGGCCATTGTACAACTCACGGCCCTGTCATCGCGCATCGATGATGCGATGAATGTGTTGGCGGAGGTGTTGCGGCACCCGGCGTTTCCCGAGCAGGAACTCGAGCGGATGCGTGCCGAGCGCCGTGCGGATCTGGCGCAGCTTCGTGCCGAGCCGCGCGGTTTGTCGGATGTGTTTTTTTCACGTCTGCTGTATGAGCCGGCATCACGATTTGCACGTCTTGCCGGTGGCGATGAGCGCAGCGTCGAACGCCTCACGCGAGACGAAGTCGTACGGTATCACGCGCAATACTATCGGCCTGATGCCACCGCGCTGATGCTGGTCGGTGATATCGACATTGAGGCGGCGGTACGACTCGCCACACTCTATTTCGGGGATTGGACTGGTTCAGCACCACCGGTTACCGAACCGTCAGCGGCGCAGCGCCATCTCGAGCCGCGTGTGCATCTCGTGCACAAATCGGATGCCCCGCAATCGGAAGTGCGCGTGGGGCATGTGGCCATTCCGCGCTTGCACGACGACTACTTCCCCGTGGTCGTGATGAACGCCATTCTCGGCGGCCTTTTTTCTTCACGACTCAATCTCAATCTGCGCGAAGAGCACGCGTATACGTACGGGGCACATTCCGCATTCGATTGGCGTCGTGCGGCAAGTCCATTCGAAGTGTCGACTGCCGTCGAAACTGCTGTCACGGCTGATGCACTGCGCGAGATCGTGCACGAGATCACACGCATTCGGGAAGCGCCGGTGAGCGAGACAGAGTTGTCGCTTGCCGTGTCGTATCTCATTGGCGTGTTTCCCATCCGTTTTGAAACCACAGCGGAAGTGGCAGGTGGTCTGGCCAACGTGGAGATCTTCCGTCTCCCCAACAGTTACTTCGACAGCTACCGCGAGCGGGTGCAGTCCGTAACGGCCGACGATGTGCTGCGGGTGGCCCGAGCGCATCTCGACCCCGGCCGTTTGCAGGTCGTGGTGGTGGGTGATGCGGACGCCATTCGCGAGCCGATTGCCGCATTGGGGCTCGGACCCATTACCGTGTACGAGCCGACAGACGACGACATCGCCTAGGTTTGTCGCTGTCTTTCTCTATCTGTCGTTTTCGTTGTTTGTCATCGTTTCACTTCGAGGTGCATACGATGACGTCTGTGTTTCTCATCTGTCCCCCTGACCACTCCCCGTCGTGTCGCCATCCCGGAAGTCCGCGAAGAAGAGCCCGAAGGTGAAAAGCCCGAAGCTCGTGAAGCCGCCCAAGTCGGAGCTGTACGAAGTCCGTCGTTCGAAAATCCAGGGGCGCGGCGCATTCGCGGTGAAGCCCATCCGCAAAGGTCAGATCGTGGATGAGTACTGGGGACAGCGCATCACCCACGAAGAAGCGGACCGTCGCTACGACGACAATGAGGGACGCCATCACACGTTCCTGTTCGTGCTGGACGACGATACGGTGCTCGATGCCCGGTTCGGCGGAAACGATGCCCGTTTCATCAACCATTCCTGCGATCCCAACTGCGAGACGGAGATCGAGAATGGGCACATCTACATCAAGGCCATCAAGGCCATCAAGCCGGAATCGGAGCTGGTGTACGACTACCGGTTCGAGTGGCAGGATGAATACGAGCCGGAGGACATTCGGTATTACGCCTGCCGTTGTGGCTCACCCAAGTGCCGCGGCACGATCCTGCGGGTGCCGGTCTACCTGCGACCGACCGTTCGGGAGTGGCTGGCTGGCAACGATGTAAAGAAGCCGCGGAAGCCGGTTCGGAAGCGGGCGGCGAAGGCAGCGGACGCCAAGGAGAAGCATGTGGCGCATCCGCATGTTGCCGAGCGCCATGCCAAAACAAAAAAGAACACCAAAAAGAGCGTAAAGAAAAGCGTAAAGAAAGGTGTAAAGAGTAAAAAGAGAAGCGTAAAGCGCTGATTTACAACAACATGCACGACGACACCAGCAACACCGGCAAAGTCAGCGGCGAACGGGTCTACTCGGGACGCATCATCTCCGTAGACCTGGACACTGTGCGTTTTCCGGATGGATCCACCGGAAAGCTTGAAATGATTCGGCATCCCGGCGCCAGCGCAGTGGTTCCGGTGCTCCGCGCTGATGAGGATGATCCCGAGGTCGTGCTCATCCGGCAATATCGGTATGCTGCCGAACAGTTCCTGTACGAGATCCCGGCCGGGCGACTGGATCCGGGCGAGACGCCGGAGCAGTGTGCGGCTCGTGAACTCCAAGAGGAGACCGGCTACCGGGCGGCACGAATCGAGCGCCTCTTCACCATGTACACCACACCTGGATTCACCGACGAGAAGATCCATCTGTTTCTCGCCACCGACCTGACCGCGGGAGACGCCGCCCGCGAGGCCGATGAATTCATGGAATTGGTGCCTACTCGACTTTCCGCGGCGCTGACCATGATCGAGCAGGGTGCCATTCAGGATGCCAAGACGGCACTCGCCCTGTTTTATGCGGCAACTTTCCGGCTGCGCTGATCGGCGATGCGCGTCACTGGAGGAGGACAGTCGCCAAGACTGTCCTCTTTTTTGTCCACAAAAAAGGACGTCATGACAGTCAAATGCACGGTCATGAGGACGTGTGTGCTGGCGCACAAACTTTATTAAAGTGTTTACTGCCAATAACTTATGAGAAAATGTTCCATTTTGTTCCTCGCGGCACGGCCTATGCTCTATACACTGGTGCACACTCGATGGCACTGCCGGACAGACCGGATGGCCGACGAGGCGCCGCGGGCCCCAAGGCTCGCGTCACCGCAGGAGGAGGGCTTGACCGATGGCCGAACTGGCTCGCACGCGACTGACGTCCCATTCCACCCAGACTGTGCCGGTGCGCGAACATCTGCGCACGCTCGAGGACGGGGACGTGGTGTCGGCATTCCTCGGTGGAGAGGAACGCGCGTTCGAGGAGCTCGTAGACCGTTATCAGGGTCGACTCCTCAACTTCGTCTACCGCACGATCGGTGACCGCGACCGCGCTGAAGATCTGGTGCAGGAAGTGTTCATCCGGGTATACCGCCACATCGCCCGATTTGATCGTTCCAAGAAGTTCTCGACGTGGATTTACACCATCGCGTCGAACCTGGCCAAGAATGAGCTGCGCAACCGTTCGCGCAATCCGCTGGTGCTCTTCCAGACGATCAAGGCCAAGTTCGAGGACGAGGAGCGCCCGCTCCAGTTCGAGGACGTACACACCCGTCCGGACGACCTGTTCCGCAAGCGTCATCTGCGGGAAATGGTGGAACACTCGGTCGGTCAGCTCCCGTCGCACCACCGTGAGGTTTTCGTCCTGCGTGAACTCGAAGGCAAGTCCTATGAGGAAATCGCCGAGATCACGGGTGTGAACTTGGGAACGGTAAAGTCCCGCCTGAACCGGGCGCGGACCGCGTTCGCGGATATTATCGCGCCCCTCGTGAGGTGACGAGGATCTGAGAAACAGATGGCGTGAGGATTGGAGGATCTGAGGATAAGAGAGCGGGCCCTGGGAGCACCCTGTCCATCGGGCGCTCCCAGGGCCCGCTCTCTTGTCCTCAAATCCTCGGATCCTCGCGCCATCTGTTCCCTCAGATCCTCCCGATCGCGATACTTGAAGCCATCGGAACCCTCCCCAACAGGGTGGGTACCTTCCCGTACCTGCCCTCCTGATCCGGCGATGGACTGGGACGAAGGGTTTCTGGTATACGCTGGCTTACGCGACGGACGATGGACTGCAAGAATTTTCGTAAACACCACCTGGGCTATCTCGACGATACGCTACCAGGCACGCTAATGGCCGCAGCACAGCGCCATATCATGGCGTGTAATAGCTGCGCAGCGCATGACGCGCTGGTGCGCCGCTCGTTGATGGTGGTGAAGAGCCTTCCCACCCTGGAGCCCAGCGCCGATTTCCAGGCGCGGCTTCGTGCGCGACTGGCCGAATGCCGAGAGGAGCAGGCCGCTCTTCCTCAGGCAGCGGTATCAGCAGCTGCGGTGCGCTCGGATCTCGGTTATCGCGTGGGGCCCCGTCAAACGCGTGCGGTCTTGGCGGTGGCTGCAAGCGCCATGCTCGGCGTGATTGCCTGGCGAGCTGTTTCAGATACCAGCGCACCAGAGGTGCGTATGGCGCCCGTCATTGCTTCGACCCCGGCTATGCCGGATGCCCCATATGTGACTGCCGAATTGCTGCATGCCATGGCAACTGGAAATCCGGTCTGGTCCGCCGCCATGATGGTGGACGACGTTCCGGTCACGTTCGTGAACGCCAGCTATACCTTCGACGGCGCACAGTAGGCCGTCGCATCAACGGGTCGAAGTATCAAGGCGCACCGTATCCGAACGCGCCGGCTCGACCCGCTGTTCTGCTAGATTGTTTGCATGCCGCCGAAGTCCACTCCTCGCGAAGCATCACCCCTGCGGGTCGTGCAGGCCGCTGTCCAGTCGCGGGCCTTCGAACCGGTCTATTATCTCTTCGGCGACGACGACTTTCTGAAGGAAGCGGCCGTCCGCGATCTGCTCGATGCTGCCATCGATCCATCCACGCGCGATTTCAACTGTGAATTGCGCCGCGGTGGTGATCTCGATGCCGAAACACTCGGGAGTCTGCTGGCTACTCCTCCGATGCTGGCCGAACGGCGCGCCGTCGTGCTGCGCGATGTGACTGCGCTCAAAAAAGCCGCGCGTCAGCAGCTCGACAAATATCTCACGCGCCCAGCCAGCGATACGTTGCTGTTGCTGCTATCGCCAGCTGGTAGCAAGGCGGATACCGCGCTCACCAACGCTTCAGTGGCACTCGATTTTGCGCCGCTCACACCAGAGCGTGTGCGCAAGTGGATTGCCCACCACGCCAGTACCGTATTGTCGATGGCGGTGACGGACGAAGCTGCGCAATTGATGCAGCAAGCGGTTGGCAATGATCTGCATCTGCTTGCTGCAGAACTCGACAAGTGCGCGAGCTACGTGCTCGGCGTACAGGATGCGCAGCGCGGCAACGCTGGTGCAAACACAGACGCGTCGGATCCATCGCCAGAAAGCGCGGCGTCCATCGATGCGGACGCCGTTGCAGCCGTCGTGGGAATTCGTCGTGGGGAGACCGAAACCGATTTGCTCGATGCCGTAGCGCGTCACGATGCGCAGGCTGCTGTCACGTTGGTACCGCATGTCCTTGGCCAACCCAAGGTGACGGCAGTACAGGTCGTGTTCATGCTGGCAACGCAGGCGTTTGCGCTGTCATACGGTCGGGCACGACGTGATTCCGGTATTCCGACCAATCGCCTCCCGCAGGAGTTCTTTGCGTTTCTCAAGGAAACGGGCGGCTATCCGGGACGCCCGTGGGGCGAGGCTGCGTCGGCATGGACCAAGGTTACGGATCAATGGAGCGCTGACGCCTGCGCGCGCGCGCTCGAACTTCTGCTGGAAGCCGACTTGGCACTCAAGGACACCACCGTTTCCAATGCGGAGCAGATACTGATGTCGCTGGTGCTGGGACTCTGTGCGACTCGTCGTCGTCGGGCCGCGTAATGACATACGACGTCAAGATGGCGCATCGCCACCGCATGGGATCGGCGCGTAGCGCCGTGATGTTGAGCGCGATTGCTGCCGCATTCACATTCGGTTCTGTGCGCATGCTGCATGCACAGGAGTCGACAGTGTCGGCGGCCATGGATCGACAGATCAGCCGCGCACGCGCGTTGGTGGAGAGCGGTGAAGGCGCGGAAGCACGCAACCTGCTTGACTCGCTCGTAAACACAGCGCCAGCAGCAAGCTTTGATATTGCCGAAGCGTTGTACTGGCGCGCGGTGTTGGCTGAGCGCATGAGTGACGCCGAGCGTGACTGGAAGCGTCTGGTCATTGAAGCGCCGCTTTCGCCTCGCACAGCCGATGCACTTGTGCGGCTCGGTGAACTGGACCTGCTGCGCGGTAAACCCGCGGAAGCTCGTGTGTATCTCGAGCGGATACTGCGTGAGTTTCCTTCTGGTGTGCAACGCACGAAGAGTGCATTGCTCGTGGCGCGCACCTGGTTCGACGAACGCAATGATGTGAATGGCTGTGCCACATTGGCGCAGCTGCAGTCGACAGGTATTCCCGAAGGTGAACTCCGGATGCAGGCGACGGATCTGGGTCGTCGGTGTACGAGCGTGAACGCGGTGAATAATGCGGCAACGAATACCGCTGCGAATACTGCCGCAACGCCTCCTGGTGGCACGGCATCCGCAACGAAGGCTCCGGTCACATCGGCACCGGCTCCTGCGGCGTCCACACCAGCCAGTGACAAGCCCACTACCTCCACGCGCGTGCCGGCGGATGCGAAGTTCAGTGTGCAGCTTGCCGCGTTCGATACGCAACGTGAAGCAGATGCTGCCGTGACTCGTTTGGCAAAGGCTGGCGTGAAGGCCCGCGTGGATGGTTCGGAAAAACCGTTCCGGGTACGCACCGGGTACTTCGCTACGCGCGCGCTGGCCAACGCCGAACTCGCGCGTCTCAAGAAGTCTGGTCAGAACGGATTCATTGCAGAATTGCCCGCGCAGGAGTCATCGCGATGAGTGGTAGCAGCACACCGCTCATGCAGCAGTATCGGGAGATCAAGGCGCGTCATCAGGATGCGATTTTGTTTTTCCGCATGGGCGATTTCTACGAGATGTTCTACGACGACGCGGAAACGGCGTCGCGCGTATTGGGTCTCACGCTCACGTCGCGCAACAATGGTGGTGCGGCAGAAGTCCCGCTCGCCGGCATTCCGGTCAAGGCCGCCGCGGAGTATTTGCGGCGTCTGGTAAGCCACGGACATCGCGTAGCAATCTGTGAGCAGGTCGAAGACCCGAAGCTCGCCAAGGGGCTGGTCAAGCGCGAAGTCGTGGAAACGATTACCCCCGGGGCCGTGTTTGCCGACGATCTACTGGATGGATCGCGCGCGAACTATGTATGCGCTGTGGCGATGGGGCGTGACACGATCGGGCGCAGCGGTGGGCGTGATCACGCGATCGAGCAGGCGCGTGATTTGGTGGGTATTGCCGCAGCGGATCTCTCCACGGGAGAGCTCCGGCTGTTTGTCGTTACCCCTGCTGATACGGCAGCGGTGCTGGCGCGTCTTGCACCGCGCGAGCTGTTGCTGGTGCGTGGAAGCGAACACTCGGAACTTGAATCCGCACTGGCGGCGCTTGATCGTGTGCTCGTAACTGAACGGGATGGGTGGGAATTCGATGCCCATCTCGCATCCGATGAACTGACGCGACAATTCGAAGTTCAGAGTCTCGAAGGATTCGGACTCGGCGCGCAGGATAGCGCGGCTGTTGGTACGGGCGGTGCCCTGCTCCGCTATCTGCGTGAATTGCAACCCGGTGGATTGCCGCATCTCGCGCGTCCGGTTGTGGAGCGTCCTGGCGGCATCATGCCGCTCGACGAAATGACGCGCCGCAATCTCGAGCTTGTGGAATCGTTGCGCGGTGGTGAATCACGTGGTGACAACAGCGGTACGCTGCTCTCGGTGCTCGATCGCACGACCACGCCCATGGGGCAACGGCAGTTGCGTCAGTGGTTGTTGGCACCTTTGCTCGAACGCAATGCGATCGAAGCGCGTCTCGATGCCGTGACTGTGCTGGTGCGCGACCCGGTGGGCCGCGCGCGCCTGCACGATGCACTCGATGGCGTGCGCGATGTGGAGCGTCTCGCCAGCAAGGCCGCTGCTGGTCGCGCCACACCACGCGAACTGCGGGCACTGGGCGATTCGCTGGCACGGTTGCCGCAGGTCGCTGCCGCTGTGCGCGATGTATTGGCGCACGGCAACCAGGGTGGCGCCAACGGCGGCGTGCTGGCGGACATGCTGAACGGCTGGGATGATGGTGCCGAGCATGCAGCGCGCATCGTATCCACGCTGGTGGAACGTCCACCGCTCATGATCGGTGAAGAAGATACGATCGCACGTGGTGTCGATGTCGAGCTCGATGAACTGCGTGATCTCCGTGACGGAGGCAAGGATGCAATTGCCACCATTCAGCAGCAGGAGCGCGCACGCACGGGCATTTCGTCACTCAAGGTTGGTTACAACAAGGTCTTCGGATACTTCCTCGAGATCTCCAACGCCAACAAGCATCTCGTACCGGATGACTATCAGCGTCGGCAAACGCTGACAGGCGCCGAGCGCTATGTCACACCTGCGCTCAAGACCTACGAGGAAAAGGTCTTGAGTGCCGCCGAACGCATCGAAACGCGCGAACGCGAGTTGTTCGAAGCAGTGCGCCGCGAAGTTGGATCGGCGATTGGGCGGTGGCAGCGTGTCGCACGGCGTGTTGCCACGATCGATGTGCTGGCCGCGTTTGCTGAAGTGGCCGAACGCGAGCAATACGTGAGACCCGAGTTGCACGATGGTTACGATCTCGAAATCGTGGCTGGTCGACATCCGGTAGTAGAGCGCATGATGCCGCGCGAGAAGTTCATTCCCAACGATCTGCTCCTCACAGCGGATGCGCAGCTTATTGTCCTCACCGGCCCCAACATGGCCGGTAAGAGCACCATTCTGCGTCAGGTTGGGCTCATTCAGCTCTTGGCCCAGGTGGGCGCGTATGTGCCTGCGCGTCGCGCGTCGCTGCCGGTGGTGGATCGTGTCTTCACGCGTGTCGGCGCCAGCGACAATCTCGTGCGCGGCCAATCCACCTTTATGGTGGAGATGAGCGAAACGAGCGCCATTTTGCACACCGCCACGAGTCGTTCTCTCGTGCTGCTGGATGAAATCGGTCGTGGAACCAGCACCTACGACGGTGTGAGTATTGCGTGGAGCGTGAGTGAGCATTTGCACGATGCCATTGGATGCAAGACGGTGTTTGCCACGCACTACCACGAGCTCACGCAGCTGGAAAGTGAACTGAGTGGCGTGAAGAACTTCACGGTGGCTGTACGTGAAGTGGGTGATGAAGTGCTCTTCCTGCACAAGCTCATTCCCGGTGGTGCGGATCGCTCATATGGCATCGAGGTGGGTCGTCTGGCGGGTCTCCCTGCTCCAGTGATCTCGCGTGCCAAGGAAGTGCTTGCGCTGCTCGAAGGTGAGGGCGAGCAGATGGCAGCGCGCCTTACGGCCGACGGCATGCAGGCTCCGCAGAGTACGAAGCGACGCGGACCGCGTCTCAAGCATCAGTTGCACGTGGACCAACTGGGTTTCTTCGAAGCTCCCGCAGTGCAGGATCCGGCATTGTCGGCATTGGCCGATGCGGTGGATGCACTCGATCCTGAGCGCATGACACCCATGCAGGCGCTCAGTACTCTCGCATCGCTCAAGGAATCGCTCGGCAAGAAGGTGCCCACATGACGCGCGCAACAGCATCCGGTGTTCCAGCCAAGCCCAGCAAGGCGGATCTGGTTGCTGCTGCGAGCAAGACCGTTCCTGATCTGCTGGCACCGGATCTCAAAGTGCTGTTCTGTGGCATCAATCCGGGGCTCTATACCGCCGCTATCGGGCACCACTTTGCTCGTCCCGGCAATCGTTTCTGGCCTGCCCTGCATGGAGCGGGATTTACGCCGCGTCTGTTCAAGCCGTGGGAAGAGCGGGAATTGTTGCCGCTGGGTTATGGCATCACCAACATGGTTCCTCGTACCACGGCTGCCGCATCGGAGTTGTCGCCCGATGAATACGTCGAAGGTGGAAAACGCCTCATGCGCGTTGTCACGCGATATCGCCCGCGCGTAGTGGCATTCCTTGGCATCGGGGCGTACCGTACCGCATTCGCACGTCCCAAAGCCCAATTGGGGCTGCAACAAGAAACAATCGGATCTTCCGCCCTGTGGACCTTACCCAGTCCCAGTGGTCTCAACGCCAATCACCAACTTGCCGACCTGGTCGCCCTGCTCACGGCATTGCGACAGTGGGTCGAACACTAGCACGTATGCCCATTCTCACCACGCTGCGCCGTTCGCGCGCCACCACGATCATGATTCTGTGTGCCACGCTTGGACTGGTCGGCACGGCTGGTGCGTTTGGTGCATGCGGCGACGCCGGCAATGATGCTGATCGGGCTTCAGCTGCCAACACCGATTCAGGATCGGCACCCATCGTGCGGACACCGACGTACGGCTACGAAATCGTGGCCACGTATCCACACGATCCCAAGGCGTTCACGCAGGGGCTGCTGTGGCATCAGGGACGCTTTTTCGAAAGCACGGGCCAGGTCAAGGAATCGTCCATTCGTGAAGTGGAGCTGGCGAGTGGTCGTGCCATCCGCAAATCGGATCTGGAAGAACCGTACTTCGGCGAAGGTATCGTCATCATTGGTGACGAGATGTTCCAGGTCACGTGGGAGAATGGCAAAGCCTTCACCTATGACTGGAAGACCTTCACCCGTCAGAAAACATTCAGCTACGATGGCGAAGGCTGGGGACTCACGACCGATGGATCATCGATCATCATGAGCAATGGCTCGAACACCTTGATCTACCGCGATCCGGCCACGTTCAAGGCTGTGAAGGCGGTGACAGTGACCGACAAGGGTGTGCCGGTGTCGCAGCTCAATGAGCTGGAATGGGTGAAGGGCGAGATCTGGGCCAACGTGTGGCAGAGTGAGCAGATCGCGCGCATCGATCCTGCGACTGGCAATGTGCTGGGGTGGATCGATCTCACCGGCATCCTCCCTACCATCGATCGTACCGGTAAGGAGGATGTACTCAATGGCATCGGCTATGATGCCGAGAAGGATCGCATTTTCGTGACAGGCAAGTACTGGTCGAAGCTGTTCGAAATCCGCATTACGCCCAAGTCGTAACACGTAGCGTACTCGCGCGACGTACTCCTAAACTTGCCCGCCTCAACGTAGGCGTACCAACGAGTAGCGGAGCACGTTAGCCGGTTCGCCGCCGTTGCTACCAGCAGAAACAACCGCCCGCTGTCCGGATGGAATGGCGAAGCGCACGTAGCTGCTGGTACCGCCGGCAAGTCGAATGCGCTGTGGCGCGCTGCTGGTGAGTGAGCGTGCGGCGATGGGATACACACCAAGTGCTGCACCACTTCCGAACCGCAGACCGGGGAAGATGCTGCGGAAGTTCCACGTGGGATTGATGTATGAGGTGCTCAGCGCGGCCGTCGTGGCTGTGCTGAAGTCATCAGCAATGAGCGAGACCGCCCAGTCGCGCAGGTAGTCGGCAAACTGACCACCCGACAGCACGCCCTGGAGATTGGCCACGCCGGTCGTTGGAGAGTTCACGAGCGCACGCAGAAAAGCCGATTCACCGGACGCCCCGTGTCGACCGGCCGCAAAGCGCAGGAAGTTCCAGGTGGCACCGCGTGTTGCGAGTGAATCATTCGGCGCGTACGGCGAGTTGGTTTCCGGCGCGATAAGAAAGTTGAAGAAGCGCGAGAAGTTCTGTGATGCGTAGTTGCGAAACTGATCGGATCGAAGCGTGCTCCCCCCCACATCTGTCAGATTGAGATTCTGACGCGTCGTGAATCCGGATACCCGCAGGTAGAGCAGCTCTTCGGCAATGTGCGACAGCCCCTCGTCGAGCCAGGTCTGCTCATTGAGTGCCGCGCCGGTATTCACGTACAATCGACGCGAGGAGTTGATGAGATGTTGCAGCTCGTGCGCGATGGTGTTGAGGTTGAGGAGTGTCACCTCGTCCTTCGTGCGCCGATTGCTATTCACAGAGCCGTTGGGGTCGGGTGTGAGCAAGTAGAACATTTCGTTCTCATTGCTCGCGGCACACGCCGGCACATTGTTGCGAGCTGTCTTCGGGTACAGATCGCGCGCATAGAAGAATCCGCCAATCGTAAACGACGCGCCGCTTGGCGTGAGCGCATTCACGGCGCGCGTGTACAAGAGAATGATCTTGCCGTATTGACTGATGTTGCTGGGGGCGCCGAACGCCGTGGTGTCGAGGGGATATACCAGCGTATCGAACGTGGCCAGAATGCTCTGGTACTCCGCGTCGGTGTAACCCCCGGTGGGGTTGTCGTTGTCGCTGGCAATGAGTGCGCGTGTGCCGACAGCGGCTACTCGCGCATTCCGCATGTCAGCATTGCTGCACGCATTGTTGGCGTTGACGTTGAGTCGCAGCACATCACCGACCTTGGCCTCAGCGACCGCCGAGGCGCGGAATTGCGAGCGATCCTGTCGATCGGCATACCAGGCACGCGCCGATTCGGCCAGCGGCGTGAGTTCACGGCGCTCTGAAGTGCGACGATCAAGCTCGGACTGCCATGCCACGTCGGCCGCTTCCGTCTGAGCTTCCGGCACCGTTTCGAGCACTGCGGCTGCGGGTTCTGCTCCGAATGCCGTGAGCGACACCGCAAGCGGACTGATGGTGCCAAGGCCCAGCACATCGACCGTACTGGATGTGCCGAACGACGTGGCGGTGGAAATGAGCGCGAGTGCGTACTCCGCATTCACACCTGCAGGTGACACCAGGCACTCGCGTACCGCGCTGCCTGCTGCTGTCGGTATGTAGACCTCGCCAACGCCAAGTGTACGGGGGGTCAGTGTGCCGCACACACCACTACCAGCCACTCCAACCGTTACGGGCACGGTGTCAGCGCGGCCACCGCTGGATGCCACAACGCGCGTGGTACCGGTGGTCAACGCGGTCAGCAGACCGTTGGCATCAATGCTGGCAATCGACGCATCGAGCGACGCGAGATTGATGACCTGATTGGGCACGTCATTGCCGTACTGATCACGAACGGATGTGCGAATGCGGAGCGTGTCGCCCACACCCACGAATGCCACGTCGGGAGTGGCTACCACGGTGGCCGCCGCCGCTGGCAGCACGGTTGCCGTAAAAATGGCCGGGTTTACACCCGCCACCTGCGCAGTGACTCTCGCAGTCCCAGCTACGGTGCCAAGCGTCCATACGGTAGAAGCTTCGCCGCGGTTATTGGTGGTCGTGGTCGCCGGTGTAACTGAACCGGAACCCGGTCCGACATCCCAATCCACCCGACGGTTCGCCACCGGATTATTACTGGCATCTGTTACTACCACCTGCAGCGTGGTGGTTAGTGCCGCTCCTGCCATGCCGGTCTGCTGATTCCCTGCCTGAACGCGGACGGCCGTTGGCGTGGGACCAGGTCCAGCCGCTTCGCCACTCTTGCAGGCCGTCGTCCACAATACGGCCGAGATGACGGCCAGGGACCGGATGGCTTGGAACAGGGGCCGTCGGTGAATGGACCCCGAAACGCGAACCGACGATGAGATCTGCAAGGGCAAGGAGCTGCGCATGAACGCCAATGAGTGAGTGCTTGGAAGAAACAACGGGGACGTGCTCAGGCGGCTGGTGTACATTGCGACATGCGAGGCAGGAAACAAGGCAACGGCCCACTGAGTAAGCGCGCAGGTCGTTTTGCCGTCACCATCATGACTCCGATCATGACACTGCTCATTCCCCTCGGCAGCTCCGGCTGTTCCGAGCGGACTCGAGCGGTGCGTGCGAGTAGTGAGGGATGGTTTCGTGCCGAAGCACCGGATGAACGACCGCAGATGCTGAATGAATACCTGCCGTTTCGGTATCCCGTCGCATTGTATCGCCAGCGGATCGAGGGCAACGTCACCTTGCGACTGTTCGTGGACAGCCTGGGTCAGGTGGTACGCGACAGCACGCGAGTGGCCGAGTCGAGTGGGCATGCGGCGTTCGATAGCGCGGCCGTTGCGGACGCCGAACGACTGCGCTTCCGGGCTGCCCGACGAGTCGGTATTCCCATGGCGGTGTCGTTGCTGTTTCCCGTGCACTATCGCCACCCTGAAGGCGCGCAGAGTCCCAACCCATCTCCCCTCTGATCATGGCCGTGACCTCCCTCCACTCGCCTGAACACGTGGAAGCACAAACTCAAGAACACGTGCGGAACCGCCGCCCCTACGAGAACGTGCTGGAGACGATCGGGTGGACACCGCTCATTCGTCTATCCCGTGTAGCGCGTGGTCTGCGTACGCCGGTCTACGGCAAAGCCGACTTTTTCAATCCGGGCGGCAGCGTCAAGGATCGCATCGGATTGCCCATGATCGAGTCGCATGAGAAGGCCGGCACGCTCAAGCCGGGCGGCATCATTGTCGAGGCGACAAGTGGCAATACCGGTGTCGGACTCGCTATCGCGGCGGCACTGAAAGGCTACAAGTGCATCTTCACGATGCCGGACAAGATGAGCCAGGAAAAAGTCCGTCTCCTCAGGGCGTTCGGTGCCGAAGTGATTATCACGCCAACCGCCGTGCCGCCTGACCATCCACAGAATTACGTGCAGATGGCCAAGCGCATCGTGGCCGAAACGCCAGGTGCGGTGCTCGCAGGACAATTCTCCAATGCTGCCAATCCTGCGGCGCACGTCGCGACAACCGGTCCGGAAATCTGGGAGCAGACTGGAGGTCGCATCACGCATTTTGTGGCCAGTGCTGGTACCGGCGGTACCATCAGCGGCACCGCGCGCTACCTCAAGAGCAAGAATCCCAATATCAAGATCATCGCTGCTGACCCCATGGGCAGCGTGCTCGCGGAGTTGTGGCGTACAAAGGGTGAAGGACATCCCACCGGCGCCCCGTACAAGGTCGAAGGCATCGGTCAGGACTGCGTGCCGGAAACGCTCGACATGAGCGTGATCGACGAGTTCATCACGGTGAGCGACAAGGACGCCTTCAGCATGGCACGTCGCCTTACGCGTGAGGAAGGCATTTTCGTGGGCGGCAGCGCCGGTCTCATTGCGCATGCCGCGCTCACGGTGGCACGCCGCCTCGATGATCCGGATGCCTATGTCGTGACGTTCCTCTGCGACACCGGCGAGCGCTATCTCAGCAAGGTGTTCAACGACGAATGGATGCGTGAGAATCAGCTGCTCGATACACCGCAGCAGAGCATTGAAAGCGTGTTGGGCAACAAGGACGCCAGCGCACCGGCCATCGTGAGTGTTACGCCGGGTGCCACGGTGCGGCAGGCCATTCGTCTGATGGCGCTGCACAACGTGAGTCAGGTGCCGGTCATGGACGGCAGCGTGTGCGTGGGCAGCGTGGCTGAGTCAGGGCTTACGTCGCAGTCACTGGCTGATCCGCGTGTGCTCGATCAGACGGTGAGTGATGTCATGGATCAGCCGTTCCCGGTGGTGGAGGCCGAAGCACCGGTGGAGAGTGTGGCCAAGCTGCTCTCCAAGTCGAATCGCGCGGTGCTCATGCGCAAGGATGGCGTGGTGCAGGGCATCGTCACGCGGTACGACGTGCTCGAATACCTGATGCATCGATAGGAAATGGCCAGGCGCACGTCGTACGCGACGTGCGCCTGGTGATGCGCCGGGTGTAACGAAGTCGCAACCGAACGGTAACTCGGCTGGATCAGTGTGTCGGTCAGCACATCATGCGTTGATGGTACAGACCGCTGATACATCCCGGTTCATCGACTTCATTGCGAACCTGGTCAAGTCCTGGCAGATCATCATCTTCGTGTTCGGCGCCTATCAGTTCTGGGCGAGCCGTCGCGAACGATTGGCTTCAGATAAAATTCGCAATGCGCAGGCGCTGACTGATTCCAATTACCAGGCCTGGCAGGTGGTGAACAGCGCGCAGGGCAAAGGCGGCAGTGGTGGTCGCATTGATGCGCTGGCCAATCTGGTGAAAAACGGTCAGTCGCTTGCGGGTGTGAACCTGGATGGGGCGTGGCTCGAAGGAGTGGATCTGCGCGGTGCCAATTTGCAGCACGCCAGTTTTCGCCACACCAATCTGCAGGGGGCACGTCTGGATGGTGCCAATCTCAAGCATGCCGTGCCGACTGGCGCCAACATGATCGCCGCGTCCCTCGAAGGTGCACATCTGCAATCGGCGACGGTGGATCATGTGCGACTGTCCGCCGCATCTCTGGTGCGTGCGGATCTGGCTGATGTGCACGGATGGCAGGAGATCGAATCGATCAGCTACGCGAGAATTCACGAAATTCAGCGAGCACCGGCTGGCTTTCGTGAGTGGGCGCGGACCAATGGCGCGGAAGACCATACCAACGCCACTCTGACCGAAGAGCGCTCGCAGGAGATCGCGTACTCCACGGAGTTCCGGGCGGTGTGATTTCGCCCGGTGCGCTCTAGAACTAAACCGCAGGAGCTCGAGCGGCATCACAGAGTCATGCGCATCGCCTACTCTCGCCGTTCGGTCCAATGATTCCTGCCATACTACACACTGCGCTGCACGCGGTCATGCTGATGCTCATGACCGCGCCGAGTCCCAGCTACCCAACGATCGACAGCAATCCCGGCACACTGCACTCCGCCGCCCCGATGGGTGCGGCGCGTGCCGCGCACACTGCCACAACGCTGCGCGATGGACGCGTACTGATCGTGGGCGGCTTTGCTGCGGCGTCGTCGTCTGTTGGCGCCGAGATCTTTGATCCGCAGAGCGGCCGCTATGTGAGTGCGGGACCCATGGGTCTCGTTCGCCACAGTCACACCGCGACACGTCTGGCAGATGGTCGGGTGCTCATTGTTGGCGGATACGGAACAGATCGTGATCCAGTCACGCGCGCCGAAGTATACGATCCGGCCACGAACCGCTTTACCGCCACGGGTGCAATGCACGTGGCGCGCAGCGGTCATGTCGCAGTGTTGCTGCGGGACGGCACGGTGCTCGTTGTCGGTGGTGTGGGGACGGGGTGGAGCTTTCTTGCAAGCGCCGAGCGCTATGACCCGACGACGGGGCGATTCACAACAACCGGCGCAATGAGCGTGGCGCGTGAGAGTCATGTTGCCGCACTGCTGAACAATGGCCGCGTGGTCGTGATTGGTGGGCATCAAGGCCGACGCGCGAACATCAAATTGTTTGCTTCAGCGGAAGAGTACGATCCGGCGAGCGGACAGTTTTCCCCCGTTGGTGACATGGCAATTCGGCGGCACAAACACGATGCCGTACTACTGGCCGATGGTGCGGTGCTGGTGACGGGCGGATCAGACGAGCGCGATGACCGTGGCGCGTATCGCGATGCAGAGCGCTACGATCCGGCAAGCAAGCGCTTCACACGTGTTGAAGCCAGCATGCAGCATGCGCGGTACAAACACGCCGGTAGCTCGGTGTTGTTGCCGGACGGACGTGTGCTGATCGCGGGTGGCGCAACACTTGCCGAGGTGTTCGATCCGGCGCACTCACGGTTCGAAGTGGTGTCAGGCAGTGAAACACTCGCCGGACAATTCAGTGCGGCGGCGTTGCTGCCGCGTGGCGGTGTGCTGATTACCGGTGGCTATGGTGCCGACATGGGACCGCAGGCGCGGGCGTGGAGATTCGTGCCGTAAGCGGCAGGCCTACGGCACTACCACCAATCCTGCTTTTCCACCAAACTCGTCATCCACCGCGACCAGGCCACGCGGCGCACGCCATTCACCACCATTCACACGGACCGCTACGCGATGCGTGCCGGATGACAGTGTGAGCTTGTGCACAAAACCCGCCGATGAATGCGACACCCGCGTGGGTGTCCACTCATTGGCGCTCGATGCGATCTCCACCACCGCATCCTGCATGGCCAGCACGGTGATGGTGAGCACACCTTCGCCCTCGCGTCGCTGCAGCAATACCTCATCCCCGCGCAGCTCTGGCACGACATTGGGTGCCATGTTGCGAGTGTCGGCAAATGCGCGCGCTTCGCGCTGCACGCCTCGTACACGCAAGGGATTCCAGCGCACACCGACACCGGTATAGAGCGCCTGTGGTACACCACGCACAACATCCGCGAGTTGTTCGCCGCCCTGCGCAATCAACATCACACTTGGTGTGGCCTGCCATGCGGCGGTGATGCTGTGCCCTCTGGCGCTGCCGGACGTGGCACCTGCTCCCTTTCTCCAACTGCGACTCGCACCGAGGGAGAAGCGATTCGTTCGCCATGACATGTCGACTGATATGTCATCGAGCGTGTAGGCGGCGGCTTCACGTATGAGCACCAAGCCCGACGCTTCCATCAGCATCCAGTCATCAGTGAATGCGCGCTGACCCGTGACCGCTACACGCCAGAGACCAGAGCGGTGCGATGTCTGCCAGTCGGTACCGGCCGAAAAGCTGTTACCGCGCGAGGTCATGAGGAAACGTTCGGTGCGTCCCGTGCCAGCGACACCAAACACCGAGATGGGACCGAACAGTACGCTCTGACGACCGGACACACTGCGATTGCCATTCACGCCCGGCATCACCAGCCCGTTGGTGGTGGCGGCAAGGTCGATGTCCGTACGCAGTCGCGAAGCTGGAGCAAATGACGTGCGCAGGACCCACTGTGTGGCGGCCAGACTGTCGTCGGCAAGCGTAGCCGTGCCTTCGCTGGCAATTGACCACCGCGAGCGACCATGCCATACGCCGGCACCAAAAGATCCGGCGGTGCGCAAACTGCTTTGCGGCTGCTGTACGCGTGCGCCGCCCACGTCCATCCACGCCATGGTGCCTTGCGGCATCACGGGCTGTGCCGCGAGCGCAGACAATGAGGCGCTCAGGAGCGTCACCAGTGCGATGACGCTCCCGAACGACCGTATGGAATTACTTGTTGCGGGGACGAATGTTCGTCGGCGCGGCAGGCGTGAGGCCGTTGAACAGACCCTGCTGAGAATTGAGCACGGAAAGGACACTCTTGGAGCGTAGCTCCATGGCAGCATCTGGCGCGAGTCCCGAAGCAATATCATCGCGCACATTCGTGCCCAATGACGCGAACTGACCGGCCGTGGCGCCCTTGACCAGCAGGTCGCGTACGCGTTGGGTGGCCACCTGCTTGGACACGCCCGACTGCACCATTTCGGCCAGCACGCCGAGGGGCACGGTGAGCGGCTTGCCGGGCCAGAGCTTCCGCATGTCGCGCAGCGTACTGACCGGAATACCGGCCTGCAGCGCATCGGCTGCAGCGGCCAGCTCCTCGTTGGAGCGCGTGGGAGCCAGCGCGTCGGCCGCTACTGCCAGGCGACCGGCCAGCGCTGATGTGGCGGTGCGAATGCGGTCAGGGGCAGCCTTCTTGGCGATACCCTCGCGCACCTTGGTCACCAGCGGCGCAGTCGGCAGTCCCCGTGCAGCCGCATCGGCAATGATGGTGCGAATGGCGGTGCGGGTTCCGTCGTCGCCAATGGCGTCGAATGGCACAGCATCCTGCGCGTACACAGCGGATGTCGCCGGAGCGAGGCTGCAAAGCAACGCCAATGCGCCAACAGACAGCGAAGTCGTGAATCGAATGGTCATGGCATCACCTCAGGGCGACTGCACGATGATGACTGAACCCGGGCGCCCAAAGTCGGCGTCAGTGGCCTGCGCGGCGCGCGGATCGGCCATCCAGGTCTCGCCATTCACGACGAATGAATACATGTGGCGTCCGGGCGAGAGCGGTACGGTGATCGTCCACACGCCGCGCTCGAGCACGAGCGGTGTTGTGGTCACGTCCCAGTCATTGAAATCACCGACGATGCTCACGCTCGACGCGTTGGGTATGTCGCGGGCATCGAGCACAAACTGCGTGGGAATGCGGAACACCGACACATCACCACCCTCGACCGCCTGCAGCGTGGTGCGCATGGGGGAAGCAGCGCCGAGTGATTCGGCGCGCTGACCGTCCGCCTGCACCGCGACCGTGGGCACCGAGCCAACGCCATTGGTGTTGCCGGTGAGATACGGGCGAGCCACGAAGCCCAGCATCAGCGCGCCGGCAGCGAGTGATGCGCCGCGCGCCAGAGGTGGCACGGAAAACTGCCACCATTCCCGCACACCATCGAAGCGGGAAACAAAGCGTTGCCATGGCGTGCGCTTGCGATGCGCCACGGCATTGAGGATGCCCGCGATCGCACGGCGATCGACTTCAGGCATCGGAGTGAGCACGCTGCGCACCTGGCGCAGCAAGCGATCGTTTTCTGCACCGGGCTCGCAGCCCGGCTCGAATGGAGTCTGGTTATTCATGGATCGCACCCTCACGCAGTCGTACACGCAACGTATCAATTGCGCGCTTGACTCGCATGCGGAGTGTAGAGCCCTTTGCCCCGGTCACGATGGCCATCTCTTCGTAATCCATGTCGTTCACGTGACGGAGCAGAAAAGCTTCGCGTTGTTCAGGTGGCAGGGATGCCAACGCGGCGTGGACCTCTCGGGCAAACCCGGCGTCGGGTATGTCGGCACTGTCCTCGCTCGCGGCGTCGTACGGTAGATCGCCGTACTCATGCACCTCGTGACGACGCTTGCGCTTCGCCATGAGTGTGCGGCAACGGTTCCCGAGAATGCGGAAAAACCACGGATCGAAAGGCGCATCCTCGCGGAACCGTGCCAGGTTGTCATGCACACGGATGAAGGCATCCTGCACAGCCTCCTCCGCATCCTCCCGGTGATGCAACATCTGCAACGCGAACCGCAAAGCACGCGGATAGTAATGCTCCACCAGCCGGGCGAAGCTGGCGCGATCGCCCTGCCGTGCCTGCATCAGCACGAGGTGAAGTGTTCCGGCGTCGAGGGGTTGCACGGGAGAAAGAATGACGGTTCAGCGAGAGATTGAAGCGTGTTGCGCTTCGTGAAGCTTACAGACCGATCCGGGTCGTCTGCACAGCGCTTTCGGGACGCAATGACCCATCGGCCTGACGACGATAGGTCCACCACATCACGACTGCTTCGGTGGACTTGTCCGTGTAGCCACTGATCTGGCTATACGGCACCTGGACACTGGCACCCTGTACGATCGTGGGACACTGCGTGTTGCACGGCGGATACAGGGCGATCACCATCTGGTCCTTGTCCACCACCATGTAGCCCACCACCAGCTCGGTGGTGTTGCGCAGTGTCAGTGCAGGCTTCTGCGCCTTCACTTCCAGTGTGCCGGCGACAATGCCCTGCGACGGCGCTGGTGAGGCTTTGTCGTCCTCACTGGTGCTGTCGACAGGGGTGCCCGCGCACGCAGTCAGCAGACTGGCCGTGGCCAGACTGACAATCGCGGTGGCGAGCAAGGAACGGGTACGTCGCATGGAACGTGAGCTCCGGGAAACGGGTGATTCGATCCGTGCCACGCTGTACCCACACCTCGAAGTTCGTGTCACACGGAATTCAGGGGTAATTCCACGGCATTTCGTGACGAACGCGATTCGTCCCCCGTCTCCTCCATGCGACTCACTGGCGACGCTGCCTCGGTGAGGGTGCACCTCAATGTGCGTTCATTCATGATCGATGCTCTCGACCGGTTCACCGATGCGCTCGGCGAACCTCTGCGTGACCATAGCCGCGGCTGTCTGGCAGCCTTTGTCGCCGACCCTCGTCCGTCCACGTGGGACGATGCCCATGGCATCGTGCTCAATGTGCACGGCATGACGCTGTGGCAGGCGTGGCTGGCTGTGGATCACGAGGCGCCAAAGACGGGTCGCCACGTGACACTCGATCCATGGGATCGCCTGGTCGTGCTGCGTGAATGGGATCGCATTCCCGATCCGACCATGCTGGAGCAGATCGTGGCGTTTGTGCTGGCGGAGACGGCGGCGTAGGCCAATGGCTTAAGCCGTAGACGTAACGCTCCGCACATTTCGGGTCCCGCATCCCGGACCCGCTCGCGCTAATTTGCGCGCATGGCAACGCCTTCTTCCAAATCGCTGCGCATTACGGTCCTGCTGGGCGGCGTGTCCGCCGAGCGAGATGTGTCTCTTTCGAGTGGACTGCGCATTGCCGTAGCACTTCGGGAAAAGGGGCACACGGTCACCTGTCTTGATCCGGCCGAGGGTGTCATGAGCCGGGAGTCGGAGGCGGCGCTGCTTGCGGCGGGTGTGGGTTCGGCGCCGCCATCGCTTGAGGCCCTGGCCGGTCTGGCCGCGCGATCATTGTCGCCGTCGCTGGGCACGCTGCCGGAAATCACGTCCGCCGATTGTGTGTTTCTGGCGCTCCATGGCGGGCAGGGCGAGGATGGTACCATCCAGGCGTTGCTCGACATGGTCGGTGTGCCGTACACCGGCAGTGGTCACCTGGCCAGCGCGCTGGCCATGGACAAACACCTCACCAAGGTCGTACTGCGCTCCGCCAGCGTGGCTACCGCCAACTGGATCATGGCGCCAACCGATGGTTCGGCGGTGAACGCTGATGAGGTTGGACGTCATCTCGACTGGCCAGTTGTCGTCAAACCCAGCAAGCAGGGCAGCACGGTGGGGCTATCGATCGTACGCGAACCATCTGAGCTGGCGGCCGCGGTGACCGAGGCCTTCCGCTTCGATGACGAGGTCATGATTGAGAAGTTCGTGCCGGGGCAGGAGCTCACCGTAGGTATTCTGGGTAGCGATGTCCTGCCGACCATCGAGATCCAGCCGGTGAAGGAGCTCTACGACTACGAGTGCAAGTACACGCCAGGAATGGCCAAGGAGTTTGTGGCCGAACTGGCGCCGGAAATTCAGTCCAAGTTGGCCGATCAGGCCCGTCGGGCATTCGAAGCACTCAAGCTGCGCGGGTACGCCCGCATCGACTTCCGGCTGGACCCTCATGGGCAGCCGTGGTGTCTTGAAGCCAACACGTTGCCGGGGATGACTCCAACCAGTCTCATCCCACAGGCCGCTGCGGCCGCCGGTGTCTTGTTTCCAGACCTGTGCGAACGCATCGTGCATCTGGCCCTTGCATCTCATACGCGTTCGCGGGACCTCAACGGGTCCTGACTCGGTTCCTTCGCCATGGCGTACGTCACCTACGACGAATTCGACTCTCCTCGCACCCCGAGCGCCGTCTACTGGCTGATCGGGGCGTGTGTGGCCGTGTATTTCGTGCAGGCCACCCTGGTTGGTGATGCGAACATGGCCCGTTGGTTCGGCTACGCGTCGGGTGATGTGGCGTCGGGCTCCATGTGGACGATTGTCACCTACATGTTCGTGCACGGTGGTTTGATGCACCTGCTGCTCAACATGTGGACGTTGTGGTTGTTTGGTCCGCGCGTGGAGATGGCCTGGGGCGCGAGCACATTCACCTGGTACTACCTCTGGTGCGGTATCGGTGGGTGGGCCTTCCACTCCATGTTCCAGCAGAATGGCGGTGTGCTGGTGGGTGCATCGGCGGCCATTCTGGGCATTGCCGTGGCGTATGCCTCGCGTTGGCCCGACGATGAAGTGCTGTTCTTTGGCGTCGTGCCCATGAAGGTGCGCTGGCTGGTGGTGTTCATGGCGCTGATCAACATCACCATGGCGGTGGTGGACGCGGGCAGCCTGGGTGGTACGGCCTACGCCGCGCACATCGGTGGCATGGTGGCGGGCTGGGTGTATCTGCGCGCGCCGAGTGCAGGCAGTCTTGGCCGGTTCCGCAATCGCATTGCGCCGGCGCCGGACTACGGCGATGAGCCACCGCGTGCGGTGCCCAAGACATCGGCACGTCCACGTGAGCGCGAGATCGATGACATCGTCGCGCAAAGCAAGGCGGCTATTGCCCGGGTGCGTCCTCCGCAGCCGTCGCCCAAGCCGCAGAGTGCGCCGGCAGCGGTGGCGCCCGAGCCCAGCACGGCCCTCGATGCCGTGCTCGACAAGATTGCGGCCAAGGGCATGGACAGTCTCACGCTCGACGAGCGGACCATCCTCGACGAGTGGTCGCGTCGCCTGCGCGGCGACTGACGCACACGACTGACATTCGGGACTGAGTTCTGCCTCGGGTCCGGTCCTGCTGACCGACCCGCCCGATCCCGTTAGCTTTCGGGATGCCCAAGCCAGAACTGCTCGAAACGTTTCCGAATCCGTATGCGGATCGGAAGTATGAGATCTACATGGAGACCGACGAGTTTACGTCGCTCTGCCCACTCGGCGGCGTCGAAACGGACGCGGTCGAACTCAAGTTGCTCGAAGGTGGTGCGCCGGATTTTGCGACCATCCGCATCACGTATACGCCGGCCGAGACCTGCCTCGAGCTCAAGAGTCTCAAGCTCTATTTCTGGAGCTTCCGTAATGACGGGATCTTCTACGAGCGTGTGGTGAATCGCATTCTCGATGATCTCGTGGCCAAGTGCCAACCGCACGCGATGACGGTGGTTGGTGATTTCCGGGTGCGTGGTGGACTCAAGAGCATCATCACCGCGCAGCATGCGAGCGCGCAGCACACGAAGGGTCAGCCCACCGCGTAATGAGTGACGCCGTGCGCGGGCTGCGTTATGTGGAGACGCCACCGGGTGTCGACGCGCAGCCCGTGGTGGCGGCGTATTGGGGCTTCGATGTGTTCGAACTGCCCACCAATCCGTTTGTGCACCGCGTGTGGCCGCATGGCTGCGTGACACTGGTGTTCGTATGCCACGGGACCTCGCTGATCACGGCGCGTGTGCATGCGGGCATGCTCGAGTCGTACGAAGTACCGCTCCGCGAAGGAGTACGTTCGCGCGGTATCCGTTTTCGCCCCGAATGTGGTGCGGCGTTCTTCGATGTCCCGCCGTCGCGGCTGTGTGATCAGAATATCGATGCACGCGATGTCTTGGGCGATGAAGCATGGACACTGGGTGCTCAAGTAGCGGCGTGTCCCGATGAAGAGGCCGTGCATCGCTGCTATGACGCGTGGATTGCCACGCGTTTGGCCGAACGCGCCACGCGCGCACATGATGTGCTGCGCACCCCAATGGCGCAGGCGGTGCGTCAGGCGGTGGATTTGCTGGTGACCAGCAATGGGCAACAACGCATGTTGGATGTGGCGGCAGCAGTCGGTGTGCATCCGCGTACGTTGCAGCGCCATTTCGTGTCGCTCGTGGGCATCACGCCAAAGCAGTTTGCCCAGGTGCGTCGTGGCCGCGGCATGCTGCGCCGTGTGGTGGAGGAGCATCTCACCGAACGTGTCGGCTGGTCCGGTGTGGCCGCCGAGTCAGGGTACAGTGATCAGGCACATTTGACGCGTGAGATGACGCGATTGACGAAGTTTTCTCCCGCGCGGCTCAAGAACCGGTTGGACACCATTGAGCACGGCGGATTGGTCGACTGAGTTGGCCGATCGCGTTGTTCGCGGGTGTTGTCGTATTTCTGCAAGACGCCTGACAGCTGGTGCGCGAGAATGGAGTGTCACCAGACGGTGATCGCATCATTCACCAGACTTCAGCCACCCGACTTCAGCGAGTTCTCCCGTGCTTCATTCTTTGCGTGCGATTGTGAGCCATCGAGGTTTTGTGCGTGCGGCCGCCGGTGGTGTGTTGCTGCTGGCTGTGGCGGTCGTGCCGTCATCGGTTCGGGCCCAAACGCCGGAGCAGCGCGCAGCGGCGCTCAAGACGGCGCAGGATGCCATGGCGCGTTTTGCCTGGCTGGAAGGCGAGTGGGAAGGGCCGGCCACGGCCATCAATGGCGGTCGCAGCTTCACGCTTACGCAGCGCGAGTCCGTGCAGCGGGCGGCCATGAACACGGCGCTGATGATTCAGGGGCGTGGATCGATGAGGATGGCCCCCGACCAGCCCGAGCGACTGGTGTTCAATGCGGCCGGCATGTTTGCCTATGACGGCATCACCAACAAGTACACGTTCTTTTCGGCGTCGGGCTCGGGTCAGGCGCAGCAGTTTACCGCCGAACTGACGGGAACGGACGGATTCATCTGGGGACACAGCAGCCCCGATGGACATCGTACGCGCTACACGATCACGCGGACGCCAGCCGGCGAGTGGCATGAGATCGGGCATACGTCGGCCGATGACGGCAAGACGTGGACGCGCATGTTCGAGATGACACTCAAGAAAAAGCCATAAGAACGGTTGCGGACGGCGGCGAATCGTCGGCTACCGGCCGAGTTGGACCAGTTCCCTTTGTGGCTGGTCCGGCTATATTGCGAGACTCTGGTCCTGCGGCTTCGGTGGCGGACTGGTGCGGCTAGGTAGCTCAGTTGGTAGAGCAGCGGACTGAAAATCCGCGTGTCGGGGGTTCGATTCCCTCCCTAGCCACTGAAAAGACAAACGGCGCTCCGGGTTCGGGGCGCCGTTTTGTGTTTTCGTCCTACGACGCTTGCTATTGATGGTTGTTGTCCGGATTTTGATTGTTAATGTGATATTATTGTATAAGTTTGTATTTATCAGAAGAATATGTTCATGTATATAGATTTTGCGCGTATTATTTGGATATTCTCACATACTGATAGAATGATTGGATTTCAAAATGTGCACTAAAAAGATAATAATGTAGAAAATTTCCAATTAAACTAATAATATTGTAAGAACGTCTCCTTCTCGGTTCACTATGCCGAAAAAATCCCCGCCGCTTCCGGATGTATTTGTCAGCACGGCGCAAACTTCGCGGGCTGTCGCGCAAGCTGTGTCTGAGCAGCGGGCGCGAAAAATCGCGCCGAGGCTTTTCACGAGCGATATGACGAGTGCGCCAGAGCGCATCGTGGCCAGAAACCTCTACCACGTCGTCTCGCTACTCGTACCCGCAACAGTCATCTCGCATCGCACCGCCATCGAGAATAGGCCCGCAGAAGACGGTTCGGTCTTTGTGAGTGCTCCATACGAACGGCGACTGGCTTTGCCCGGTACCGTCATTCGCCTTGTCGAGGGACCAGGCCCGTTAGCGGGGGATCGCCCCCTGATGGGAGTGCACCTCGCGTCGCGCGCCCGTGCTCTACTCGAATGCCTCAAGCCGTCGCGCGCGCGCTCCGGCGTCGCACGCGGTCTGCCGCGTAGTCGCATTGAGGAGGAACTCGAGCGCGATCTCCGCGGAGGTGGTCCCGATGCGTTGAACCGACTACGCGACGAGGCCAGAGAACTCGCACCAGCGTTGGATGCCGCACACGAGTTCGACGTACTTCATGACATTATCGGAGGACTGCTTCACACACGTCCTGTTCGACTCACAGCGCCTGTAGCGCTCGCGCGTGCTGCAGGCATGCCCTATGACCCGGACCGGCTGCAGCTATTTCAGTCCCTTCTGGGCAGCCTCCGCGCTCTGCCAGCTCGTGCAATGGCTGAGTCGACGCAATCGACGGAGGCGTTCATGAACTGTGCATTCTTCGATGCCTACTTCTCGAACTACATCGAGGGCACAAAGTTCAAGGTCGAAGAGGCGCAGGACATCGTCTTCCATGGCGTGTTGCCTACAGCACGGCCGAAAGATGCTCATGACGTCCTAGGAACCTACCGCGTAGTAAGCAGCGACGAGTTCATGCGGCGAAGTGTCGTCGATGACACTACCGACCAGTTTCTCGAGCGACTACGTGCTGCTCATCGCCACATCATGGGTGGGCGTCCCGAAGAACGCCCCGGGGAATGGAAAACTGCCGAAAACATGGCTGGCACGACAGTGTTCGTGCACCCGGATCTCGTCGAAGGCACACTGCGAAAGGGTGTCGAGATCGTGCGAGCGCTCGATACACCGTTTCACCGCGCGGTTGCGATGATGTTTGTCCTGAGTGAAGTCCACCCATTTGGCGATGGCAATGGTCGTGTGTCACGCGCGTTCATGAACGCCGAAGTGCTAGCTGCCGGAAAACCGCGCATTCTGGTACCCATCATCGTGAGAGACGAGTACATCACCGGCTTGAGACTGATGACTCGCGAAAGCCACATCCAGACATTGGTGGACGTCCTGTCATTCGGACAACGCCTAACTACTGCCGTCGAATTCAGTTCGTATGATGAAGCGCTCATAGCGTTGCGAGCCGCGAATGCACTAGAAGAACCGAGGCCTGGCGTGCGAGCGCGGATTCCCCAATAGGCATGCGGTGCTCGACAGAAGCTCGCGATCCACGAAAACACAAGCGAGACCGAAAGCAGCAGGACTGGGTGGTGCTGCGGTCTCGCTGCAGACGAGTTCACGCAGTCTGGTTCCCCAATCCGTGCTGTTTCAGGAAAACTGGCGCACGATGCCAGGGTCTCCGACGCTCAGTCTGACCGACAGTTCGAACCTGTCTAGACGCTAAGCAGGGGACGAAGCCAGCTAGCTCGGCAAGCCATAAGCGCTGACAGCGGACTTTCACATGAGGGATCTATTGCAATCAGATCTGAGCGCGGGGGCTAGCTTTCAATGCGCCTCTCGTTCGAGACGAAGGCTATCCGACACCAAGTACTGGCCACGCCCAATGGATTCAATCACCCCATCATTGCGCAGTGCGGCGAGCGCGCGCACGACTAGCGGTTTGAGTGTGCCCAGTTCAGCGGCCAGCGCGTGCTGTGTCATGCCGAGGGATACGACGGGCTGTCCGCGTCGACGTGTTCCGTTGGCGAGTTCCCAAGCCCGCACACGTTGCATGAGATGGGCAGCCACGCGTTGTCGCACGGTCTTGTGTGCGACATGATCGAGTCGTCCGATGACCTCGCGTGTGCGCTGCGCCATCCACGACAGTAGCCAGGTGGCCAGAACGGGTGAGGAGTTCATTCCATCCCGAACAGCGGCGCCTGGCAACAGAATCAACTCGCTTGCTTCGTTGGCGTAAGCTGTTGCCGGATAGGTGCCGTCGCCAAAAAATGCGACTACACCAAGCAGTCCACCGGCCCGTTCTTCATGCACGACGGTTTGCCTGTCACCGGACTGCCGTACGACTCGCACAACACCGGACACAACGAGATGCAAACCCGCAGCCGGGTCACCGGCGCGAAAGATTTCAGTGTTTGCCTGACGTGTCAGGCTAGTGCCATGGTCCCGCACAATCAGTTGTAGCGCCTCGCGCACAGTGGGCGCGAGGTTCAGTGCCTGCACTACCGACACGTCGGATACTTTGGTGCCTTTGGCCGCCGACGGCGTGGTGGTAGCGTTGAAGAGTCGCGCGGCGCGGGGCATGACCATAATCTGCTCGCGCGATCGCTGTCGTCTACCAGGGTTTCCCCATCCGGAGCGCTCACGATGTGCCTGCGTCTTGTTCGTCCCATTGCCGTGCTCTCCGCACTGATGCTGCTCGCGTCTTCGCACCTCGCGGCACAAGGCGGCCACGTCCACACCCCCGGTATGCAGCATACACCGGGCATGACACCGCCGTCGACGGTGACTCCAACGCAGGGTGGTCAGGCCACCTTTGCGGCCATCGCCGAGATTGTGCGGTTGCTTGAGGCGGACAGCACGACGGACTGGAGCAAGGTCAATATCGAGGCGTTGCGTCAGCACCTCATCGACATGGACGCGGTGGTGATGCGCGCACAGGTCACCAGCACGCCAGTCACCGGCGGAGCGCGTTTCGCGGTATCGGGAACAGGTGCCACGGTGAGCGCCATTCAACGCATGTCACGTGCGCACGGAAACATGCTGTCGAGCGAGTCAGGATACACCGTGACCACGCGTGCCACCACGACGGGCGCTCTGGTCACTATCACTGCGACGTCAGCCAATGACAGCCGCACGACGCAGCGTATCCGCGCTCTGGGGTTTGTGGGGCTGCTCACGAGTGGTGAACATCACGGTCCGCATCATCTTGCCATGGCACGCGGTATGAGCATGGCGGGTCACGGGCACTGAACGCTCTGAAATTCAGCAACGGACATCAAGCACACCGCGATCACCGGTGACAGGTTCCTGCCATGAAACCTGACACGCGTGCGTACTACCTGGACGCGGTGACTCGTGTGCTGCGCCATCTCGTGACGCATATGGACGCGGCACCGGATCTTGCTGCACTGGCGTCACTGGCGCACATGTCACCGTTCCATTTTCACCGCGTGTTTCGCGGTATGGTGGGAGAGACGCCACTCGAACTGCTGAGACGTCTGCGACTGGAACGCGCGGCCTCTGTACTGCGCACCAGCACCCAGCCGATCACGAGCATCGCATTTGAGGCCGGCTTCGAAACCCATGAGGCATTCACGCGGGCGTTTCGCGTAGCGTTTGGTGAAGCGCCATCCGCATTTCGCGACAATCCACGTGGACGCCCGGTTCTGGCCGCACTCTGCGGCATCCACTTCGACACTGCCGATCTTTCGGCCGTGTTCGTGCCCCGTGATACGGGAGGGCAACACATGGATGTACATCTCGAACAGCTGCCGGCACTGCGTCTTGCCACCGTGGTGCATGTCGGTCCATTCAATCAGATCGGCGCGGCATTCGAACAACTTGGTGGAATTGCCGGTCGCGCCGGATTGTTTGCTCATTCGGGCGCCATGATGGTGGCCACGTACGACAGCGATCCCGAAGGAATTCCTGTCGAGGAATTGCGTTCACGCGCCGGCATTTCAATTCCCGAGGGCATTCCGCTACCGGCCGGATTGGAAGAGCAGCGCATTCCCGGCGGCAGTTATGCCTGCCATACACACATCGGCGGATACGAAGTTCTGGGCGACGTGTGGTCGCGCTTCATGGGTGAAGCGCTGCCAGCGAGTGGCCATGTCCTGGCCGAAGGCACAGCGCTCGAGATCTACCGTACGGACATGCGCACCACGCCCAAGGAACAGTGGCGCACCGATCTTCTGGTGCCGGTGCGCTAGCGCGTCCTATCGTGTCACCGGTGCATGACGCCACACCAGTCGTGCACCGGTAGCCGGGTCGAGTCCGGCTTCAAGGGTGCTTACGGCAGTTGGTGTGCTGAGCGACACCGTGCGCCCAAGTTCCGCGTGCCAGCGCGCGGTCACGAGATCGGTGACGGCAGCAACGTCCACGACACTGCTGAACAGGCGCAGTGGTCCGGATGCCGGTAGCGTGAGCTGCGTCCAGGTCGTGGTGTGATCATCAATGACCTG
The DNA here is from genome assembly GCA_016742275.1 of Gemmatimonadaceae bacterium. GTDB lineage: Bacteria > Gemmatimonadota > Gemmatimonadetes > Gemmatimonadales > Gemmatimonadaceae > Gemmatimonas. The sequence goes on along the minus strand of JACVCD010000007.1, from coordinate 99,039 downwards.
AAGCGTGCCATCGTTTCTCGCATAGCCCACGTCTCCGCCCACGACATAGCTGCGGGCCTTGTTGGCTCGAGGGATGACCCAGGCCTCGAGTGCCGAGACCTGAATGGGCACGACCGAGAATGGCCGACCCTTTGCGCTCCAGGTGCGATTGACCGTGCGATGTACATCTCGCGCCAGCAGTGCTGATGCGGCAACGGCTACTGTATCCACGGCGTCGGTGAATCGTGGGCGGTCTCCATCGAGACGCACCAGCGTCAAACGCTGTACACGCGTGTACGTGCTATCGATGTCGTAGACGCCGCCAATAGGCACACCATCAGTTGTACGTGCGCAATGCATGGCACGAGGCGCTCGCGCTGCCGGGCCAAACTTGCCCTCGGCACGCAGTCTGGCCACGGTGCCGACACACTGCATCCAGTACACGATGGCACGAGCACGCGCATCGTTGCGGGCAAACTGTTCGTGAAAAGCCGCGCTCATGCCGTCAGTCGGTGTTTCCGGTGCCGCGCTCTCCGTGAGCACCTGAACGGGCGCCACATCCGGCACGGGCGTTGTATTGGGCGCAGGCTTGGTGCCGCATGCGGAAATCAGCAACACGGCTAGTACCAGCGCCACCGCACTGGGTGCAGACATCCGGATGGCCTCGGGGCGGACCAATGGGAGGCGAGGGAACAGCGCGCGAATGAGCATGCCAGAAGCTCGCGTGTTGAATGCATGGACGCTACGGCCATCCGGTATCAACTTGTGCTCCATGACCACCGCGCCCAACGCTGCGTCCACGACGCCATCCTGGCCTACTGTGGCTCACGGCTACAGTCATGTTCCTGCCGGTCATCTGGCCAGTGTCGTGACCTTTCTCGAGATGCGGACACGACCGCCGCGTCGTCCAACACGCGTGGCAAACGATGAACTGTCGTTGCAGCGCCTCGGTGGTTCGGACCTGTCAGCGTATCGCGCGCTGTTTGCCGCAGTGGGCGAGCGCTGGCTGTGGTTTTCGCGCCTTGCTTTAGATGATGCGTCGCTGAAAGCGATTCTCGACGATGTGGCCGTACAGGCCTACGCTGTGCATTCGGAGGCAGCGGGTGTCATTGGATTGCTCGAACTCGACTTTCGTGTTGCCGGGTCGTGCGAGCTGGCGTTCTTTGGTGTACTGGAATCGTACGTTGGCCACGGCGTGGGACGCTGGCTTATGGAACAGGCCATGGAGATTGCGTGGACCACGACCGGTGTGTCACGTGTGCATGTGCACACCTGTACACTCGATCATCCCGCCGCACTGGGCTTCTATGTGCGTTCCGGATTCAGTGCGACGGGGCGCGCCGTTGAAGTGGCACCCGATCCACGTGCGTTGGGACTTTTGCCCACAACGGCGGCGCCTGACGTTCCGTTGACCGGTCCGCTCTGACCTCCGCCATCTTTGCAAAGAATGGGGCGCGCCTTTTCAACAGCCGACTTCATTTCTTCATAGGCGGCAACGATTTCACTCACATTGGGACTTTCGCCCAGCCCTGTTTCGATCGCGTTGCCTGCCAACTGCAATGTGGCAGCTGATTGATCGAGATCAGTGCAGCTGCGCGAGCGGCTGGCGGTGACCAGTTGATTGCGCGCCAGCTGCAATGAGGCGGCAGCCACGTAGGCGCGCGAGTCCGCGCGGGAAGAGATCGTATCGGCCAGCACCACCAGTGAGACGCCCGCTTCCTGTTCGCGCGGGACGCTGTCGCCAGCTGTGCGCAGTAAACCCAACCCACGTGCAATAGCATAGCTGCGCAGTGTTTCCGCGGCATCCGTTGCGCGAGGCGCACGACGCAACACAGCAACCGCACTATCCACTGCATGCTCTTCCAGATAGTACTCGGCGAGCGCGAGATACGGTTGGAACAGTGCGCTGTCACGACGCAGTGCCTCGCGCGTGGCGCGAATGGCTTCACCACGATTGCCGTTCCGTCGGGCCTGACTGGCCGCGAGCAGCGGGAACTCCGGCACCTTGGGGAAGCGTGCCAGCGCGCGCGGCAGTGCGACAGCCTGTTCCCCATTCAGGATCTGCACGTACTGCAGATAAAGACGTGAGTCGCCAGGAAAGCGACGCACATTGCGCACACTCAACTCAAGGGCGGCAAGCGTGTCATGCGTTTGCCGCAGGGCTTCGACGTAGCGCGCACCATAACTCGAATCGGTGCGAAAGACGTCATCCTCAAGTTCGAGGGAGTCTCCGATGAGTGCGGCTTCCTTCCATGAACCCAATATGGCATACGCTCGGAAGGACAAACGCCTGAGCGAGGCATTGGGACCATTCCGCTTAAGAAGCGCCTTGGCATCGTCGAGCGCTTCCTGGGCCTGGCCCATACGCAACAATCCTTCAACTGATGCGAGCGCGATTGGAATACTGTCGCCATGCAGTGCATACACCCGCGCCCACTGCGAAGCCGCAGGCAGACGACGGCCAAGTGCTTCGAGCGACTGAGCACGTACCACATTCCCCACCACGTTGGCTGTGTCGCGTGCCAGCACGGCATCGGCCACGTGGAGAATGGAGTCACTGCCTGTTCTTCCGTCAAAAAGAGCGACGATGAGGCAGGTCCGGGCGAGCACAGCATCCGGGTACAATCGAATCGCACGTTCGGCTTCACGTACTGCGGTTGCGCGATCACCGCCGGCCAATGCGTTCTCGCACCTACGAAGTGGAACGAGCTGTGTACGGGCACGCAGTAGTTCGGTAACTATTGCTTCACCAGCAGCTCGCGCAGTTGGTGCGCGCACGAGAGAGAGCGGTTGCGACAAGTGCCAGTTCTTGAGGCGCGTGAGCCGTGCACGCACCACCAGCTGTCCACCTTCACGTGTCACGGTGCCCGTGACTGTCTCGTCTGCACGAAGCTGCGTGGCCACATGCCGCAGCTCCATCTGACTGAGGATCGCGCGCTTGTTGTAGTTGGACTGTGCGAGAAGACGGTTCAGATGAAACGCACCGAGCACTTCAGCTTCGCGCTTGTCGACACGATCACCTGTGCGATCGCGGACGACATCGGCAATGTCCCGACCAAGTTCGGCGAGGTCGTTCGCACTGTCACCGATGAAGGGAACGATCACGATTTGCTGTCGCACGAACTCTTGTGCGTGCAGCCTGGATGCGGTCATGACGAATGCGCCGCATGAGAGCGCGAGCATGCAGCGCGCAAGCGCCAAGCGGCGCGAAAGGCGTGAGGTGGGGAGCAGCCGGGGCCACATCTCCAGAATGTAACGTCGAATGGAGCCCTGTCGCTCAATGAATACATAGATCATCGATTTCGTGTGATCATCGGTCGGCACACCGGTGCCAATTGTCCCATGCAAATGCGTCACGACGATGTGGCGCTGAGGTTCATATGCTCTCTGCTGTCAACTCGTCCCAAGAAGGCGCGGCACTCCGTGTGCGCCAGGAATCTCGGCGTTCGTCGCGTGTCCGGCGCGCCATGCAATTGTTGTGGTGCACCCTGTTGCTCGCCCCATCATTGGTTCCGACGCGGCTGCATGCGCAGCCGTACCGTTCGGTGTCCACGCGTGTGTATCTCAATGGTTTCACGGTCTGCGAAGTGCAGTCTGAAGGCCCGCTCGAGCGCATGTGTACTGGGCAGGGCACTTCACATTCGAGGGCGGAGTTGTACCGTCGTCCGTGCGTCTGTCATTGTTTCTGCATGGCGGTGTGACTGGAAGCAGTACCTCGTATGGCGCGCTGTCACTGTACCATGGCGGTGCGGAGCCCGTGCACACGATCAGTATTGATGGTCAGATCCCATCGGGCGGCATTGGCTGGGGATTTCCTACGGCGCCATCACTGCGGGTAGAGCGGAGCACCTTCACGGTTGGTGTGGTAGATGGCGTCGTGGATTTTGCGCTGGCACTCGTGGCTCGAGCACATCTGCCATCGCCGTCCTACGATGAAAACGAGACGCATTGTGGTATTGGCGACTGCGTTGGACGCGGTGCGCGTTCAGACTTTCTGAATACGGCCGGCATTGAACTCATTGAAGGACTGGATGCCGACGGGAATGTGATCGGTGGACTGGTACTGCAGAGTGCCGCAAACGTGCAGTACAGCGTGTTCGGCGGCAGCTCGATACCGGTGCCGGAACCGGGCAACTCTGCGCTGTTGCTGATTGGCGCAGGAGCACAGTTTCTCCATCGTCGCACGCGAGGAGTCGCGCGCTGGTAGCGCCTTTTTCGTCATCCTCTACGGATACGAATCTCGACAGCAATGACGTCCCGGGTGCACACCGCATCCGGGACGCATAGCTTCAGGGCATGAGCGGACCGATGGAGATCTACAAGCAGTTCACCGTGGAAGCGGCGCACCGATTGCCGAACGTTCCACCAGGACACAAGTGTGCCCGTTTGCATGGGCACTCGTTTGGTATCGAGCTTCGGGTGCGGGGCGCGATCGATGCGGAACTGGGATGGGTGCAGGACTTTGCCGACATCAAGGCTGTCTTCAAGCCCATCTACGACCAGCTGGACCATCACTACCTGAACGACATCCCTGGCCTCGAGAATCCGACCAGCGAGCGACTGGCCGTCTGGATTTGGGAGCGCCTGAAGCCGGATTTGCCGGGACTGAGCGCGGTCATTGTCCGGGAGACCTGCACATCGGGGTGCGAGTATCGGGGCTAGGTTGGCCGAATCGGCCGCCAAAGGTATAGCAGTTTGATTTGATGACGCATTCTCAGTATCCTTCTGGGTATGCTGTTACGACTGCGACTCCCGAACCTCCCGTCCTGGGCATCACTGGGGCTTTCTGCGGCAATTCTGATTGCCGCTCCGGGCCTACAGCAGCTATTCGGAGACCATGGCGCGCTGGGTGCTCAGGAGGCACCGCATGGCGATCGGCGGCATCTGCACGGAATCGTTGAGGATTCCGTTTCCGGGCGCCCGCTTCGCGAAGCAGAAGTGTTCGTGGAATACACGGCGAGCGGCGCAACTCGCACGGTTCGTACACGAACCGATGGGAATGGTCGTTTCGACTTCCGCGACCTGCCGGCCGGTCGGGTTCGGGTGCATGTACGAGCGGTGGGATTCGCTCCCTCAAATGATCTGGTCGACCTGACGAATGCCGACCGTCTGCTCACGGTGCACCTCTCGGTCGCCACGACGGTGCTGCAGGAAGTGGCAGTGCGCGCGGATACGATGGCCGAGCGCCTTGGACGGGTCGCCGCTACGTCCACGTTGGATGGTGCTGCACTGGCTGCCTCGCGTGGTCAGACGCTCGGTGAGACGATCAAGAATTTGCCCGGTGTGGCGGTGATCCAGTTCGGACCAAGTATCGCCAAGCCGGTTATTCGCGGGCTCAACTCGCAGCGTGTGCTGGTCATGAATGGCGGGCTTCGTCAGGAAGACCAGCAGTGGGGCACAGAGCATGCGCCCAACATCGACAGCTTCAATGCTGATGCTGTGACCGTGGTGCGTGGTGCAGCCACCGTGTTGTATGGCGCAGATGCACTGGGTGGCGTGGTGCGCGTGGATCATGCCGCGCTGCCGGACACCGGCGGCATTCGCGGTGAGATCGCGCTCAATGCGTTCAGTAACAGCCGTCAGGGTGCGATCTCCCTTGGCGCCGAAGGTGCAGATCTTTCTCTGCCAGGCATCGGTGCGACGGGCTATCGCTTGCGTCTCACGTCGCGCATTGCCGGCAATGGCGCCGCACCCGACTACTATCTCAGCAACACGGGCTTTCGCGAGCTCAATGGAAGTCTCTCACTTGGCGTACATCGTCCGTGGGGTCGTAGCGAAGTCACACTGAGCCGATTCTCCACCGAGCTCGGTGTGCTGCGACAGGCCCACGTCGGCAATCTCGAAGACCTCGAGCGTGCGATGCGCACGGAGCCTCGCGATTCCGCGTTCACCTATGCGATTGGTCGCCCCAATCAGCGCGTGTCGCACACAACATTGCGCTCACGCTCGGTGTTTGCATTGCACAACGATCAGGAACTCGAGGTGGTGTACGGCTTTCAGTACAACCATCGCCGCGAGTATGACAATCACGGTCCGCTGCGTTTCCGCGACGAGCCCGCGTTCAATCTCAAGTTGTTCACCAACTCATTGGATGTGCGGTGGACGCACGCGCGGTGGAACGGTTGGCGTGGCACAATCGGCACGAGCGCCATCGCGCAGGGCAATCAGACACTCGGCAAGGCATTTCTCATCCCGGGTTATGATCTGTGGCAGGGAGCCCTGTACGCACAGGAAGAGCTGGGGCTCGGTCGATTGTCCTTGATCACCGGTTTGCGTGCTGATGTGATTTCGCAAACCACGATCGCCTTTGCTGACGCCGGTATTCGCAGTCCCGCTGGGACTAAATCGTGGCGCAACATGTCGGGTTCGCTTGGTGCGGCATACCTATTGCGTGATGGACTCGATGTGTCGGTTCGTGTAGCGCGTGCTTGGCGTCCACCCACAGTCAACGAGCGGTATGCACAGGGTGTGCATCACGGCACCGCACAGTATGAGCTTGGTGATGGACAACTCAACGCCGAAGTGAGCGGTGGTGTGGAGGGAAGTCTTCGTCATCGTGGTGCGCGATGGCAGGCAGACATATCTGCCTATGCGAATACGATCGATGGATTCATTTATCTGCAGCCCACCGAACCCATCTTCACGCTGCGCGGCACGTTTCCCGGATATCGCTACACACAAACTTCCGCGCGTTTGAGTGGTCTCGAAGTGAGCAACACATGGACCCCCGTTGCTCGTCTACAGCTGATGGCAAACGGCACACTCGTACGCGGAACGAATCGCGACACTGATGAGCCGTTGTTCGACATGCCGGCGGATCGCGTCTCATTATCCGCGCGATGGCTCGGTTCACGTCCGCGTATCGGCAACTGGTACCTCGGCACCGGTACCATGCTCGTGCGCAAACAGGATGGTGTTCCGTCTGGCACGGTGTATACGCTGCCAACGGCGGGCTATGCATTGCTTTCACTCGAAGCAGGCGCGTCTGATGTCGCGTTCTTCGGGCAAGCGGCACGTATTTCATTGTCCGTGAACAACGCGCTTGATACACGATATCGCGATTATCTCAGCCGCTATCGACTGTTTGTGAATGATGCAGGACGCGATGTGGTGTTTCGCATCACGATGCCGTTCTGAATTTTGTGTCACGATACTGCATCAGCAGTGTATTGCTCGTATACCGTGCGTGATGCCGCTGAGGGAGACATCACGGGCCTGTACGTTCACCCCTCAACTGCGACGGAGCATAGCAACGTGACGCACATCAACCGGACGCGCCGTATCGTGGCGCTGGCGAGCTTCACTGTGGCGAGTCTTGGCCTTGCTGCTTGTGGTGACTCGAGCACCGAACCAGGTGGCGAGCAGGAAGTCATCTCGCGTGTAACGCTCACACTCACACCGAGCGGCGGTGGCACGGCGCTCACGGCCTTCATCGAAGATCCGGATGGCAACGGAGCGCAAGCGCCCAGTGCCCAGGTCGGCACACTCGCGTTAACGCCCGGTGCGTCTTACACAGGCACGGTGAAATTCGAAAATCGGCTGGTGAACCCCCCGCAGGATATCACCACGGAAGTGCAGGCTGAAGCGAATTCGCACCGCGTGTTCTATACAGTGACGGGAACTGGCGTCACGGTTACGACCACTGACAACGACTCCCAGGGACGTCCATTGGGTGTGAACTTCACGAAGGCCGTTGGAGCCACTGGTGCAACCAACGGTACGACTCGCGTAGTGCTCTGCCACTACGAAGATGCCAAGGTTGGTACTCAGACATCCTGTCAGGGTGACACTGACATCGATGTCACGTTCAACTTTACGATTGCAACGCCAGCTGCGAACTGATTCAAGTACAGCAAACACAAACCCCGGAACCTGCGTTCCGGGGTTTGTGTTTGCTGGCTACTCGCCGACTCAGCCGCCGATCAATACCGTTGGTGCTCCGGCAACGATGGTACCACCATGCGCGGTGAGATCACCGAGACGCGCCGCAGGTTTGCTAGAAAGCAGCACCGTCACTGATCCTTTGGCGATCGTGTCAGGCGGGCCGACACACACGCACATGCTGGTGGCTGTTGCCGATGGCATGGCGCAGATCAGCACTGTTGGCGCTCCAGGCATCACGATGGGACCACCCACGTGCGGAATGGGTGGTACACCAGGCGTCACCATGGGGCATACGTGCATGTCTGTGATACGCGCTGCTGGCATGGTCATGGGTTACCTCGCTGCTGGCTGAGGTGCAGTGGCCTGCGCGTAATCGTGCGCCATGCGCTGATGGGTTTCGTGCGCCAGGTGCAGCGCCGCATCCCATCCACCCAGACGTTTGACGATCTCGAGCCCTTGTGCGGCAAATGCCGCCATGGTGGGTTCGACTTGTTCTGCTTCGCTGTTGGACGCCGCCGCCATCAGAATCGCGCCCGAGACCAGCGGAAGCGCAGCACCGGGCGGTGGTGGAACCGGCGCCACGTTCGGCGGCGCGACGGTGGTGCCACTCAGGAAAACGGCTGCCGCCACCATGCCGATTGGTGTGTCGAGTCCGGCCGCGTTGCCTGCATCCCACGCTGATCGACGCGCTTCGTCATCAGGGCGCACAATCCACTGCTCAACAGCAGCAAGTGCCTTGTGCACCGCAGCCGTAGCGGCAGTGCCACCGGCCGCCTGTGTCGCGTAGCGCGCTGAAACCCACGCCCACCAGATGCTTTCGCGCGCTGGCAGTACACCGGCAATGAGTCGAATACCTGATGAGTGAAACCCCTTCTGGGTCCACAGCGCAAACATGGCCTCGATGGATTGCTTCGGATCGAGCAACTCCAAAGCGTCGTCGTCAGGCGCCGAACGTTCCAGCAACCACCGAATCGGTGGCGTGCACGCCGCCAGCGGATCGGGTGCAATCACGGGAGGTGTCGTCATGATCGCGTCCTCAATTGATCATGGTGATGCCGCCCTTGATCATGACCATGCCATCACCATTGACCTGCGTGATGGGCGCCTTGATCTGCGCCATGGCCTGCCCTTCCATCTTCACCATCGGACCCTTGATCTGCACACCGGACATGTCGATGACGATCGAGCTGCCACCCACCTTGAGCTCGATCTTCTGCATCGCCTGAATGGTGATGGCACCCATGTCGGCCTTGATGGTGATGTTACCCATCTTGGCCTGCTCGGTCAGGTTGCCCATGCTCACTTCGAGCGTGGAGTTACCCTGTTCGATCTTGGTGGCATCGTTACCGGTAATCGTGCTGGTCTGCTTGCCCTTCACCGTGTGCACGTTGTCCTTCTGGACTTCGTGCGACTGCTTGTCCTTCACCACCACGGTGCGCGCCTTGGTGACGGTGATGGATTCCTCGCCGTTCACCGTGACGGTGTGATTCTTCTCGACGAGTAGTTCTCGGTTGTTGTCGAGCACTTTGATGACCTGTTCGCCCTTCTCGATGGTCACGTGCTCGAAGCCTTCCTTGACGACCTTCTCCTCGTTGTTCTGGATCTCGGTCGTGCGATCGTGCTTGACCGTGCGCTTCTCGTCGTTCTTGACGAGCGTGGTGAGATCCTTTTCCGCCTGGACGTAGATGAGCTCCTCGCCCTTCTTGTCCTCGAAGCGCAGCTCATTGAAGTTGTCGGCGCCGCCTCTGAGGGTGCTCTTGGTGCGCACACCGCTCTGCGTCTTGTTGTCGGGCAACTTCCATGGCGGCAGGTTGGCGCTGTTGTACAGGCTGCCTACCACCACCGGATTGTCGGGGTTGCCGTCGAGGAAGTCCACGATGACTTCGTGTCCGATGCGTGGCAGGAATACGGCGCCAAAGTTCTGGCCGGCGAACACCTGAGCCACACGAATCCAGCAGGAGCGCTCGAGCTTCTTCGAATCTTCGAGATCCCACTTGAACACGACTTGCACGCGTCCATGCTTGTCGGTGTAGATCTCCTCGCCTTCGGGACCGACCACCGTGCCAACATGCGAACCGGCCACGCGCGGCCAGGGAGTGGTGCGAGGTGGTCGATACGGCGTGGTGGCCGGGATGGCGATGAACGAGTTGGAGTACGAGGCGCCGCCGTCATTCGAAAAGTAGGAGCCGTTGCTCCCCTGGTGGGAGACGCCCAGCACGAACAGCTCCACGTTTAGTGACGCCGCGGGGTGCTTGGCCACCTTGGTCTTGGCACCGCTCTGCAGTCCCGGGTAGGTGCTGGCCCCCTGGAAGAGGATGCCCAGGGATTCGGCTTCCTCCTGTCGAAGGCGCGCGTAGACCTTGGTGTCATCGGGCAACTTGCTGGAGTCGCTGGCCGAATCGCCGCCCGTGTGCGTGATACCCGTGCGGTGCCCGGTGAGCTGTTGTTCGAACCGATAGGACTTGAGATCGGCGGGCGGTTTGAACTCTCCGCCTCCAGCCACCACGTTGCCCACGTTGCGGGTGGCCAGGAACTCGCTTGCGCTGCGGACGCGGGTTTCCGCTACAAATGGCCGTGCCTGCAGCGTCAGATTCGTGAGACGTCCATCGCGACGCGCATCGGTGTCGTACACCAGCTGTGACACACTCCACGCCGGCTGCGCCGACGCCGACGTATCCGCCATAACCAGCTTGGCTTCACCACCACTGTGGTCGAAGCGGTACCAGATGCCTTCCTGTTCCAGCAGACGAGACACACACTGCCAGCGACTCTCGCGATAGCGGAAACAGTAAGGACGTGGCTCGAGTGTGCGGACCAGCTTCCACTCAAAGGGCGTGCCCTTGAGCAGATCACCGCAGACATCACGCACACTCTTGTTCTGAAAGATGTCAAAGCTCTCGTCGAGCGAGAGCACCCAGTGCGGCGGAACGATCTCGAGTTCGTATTCCACGAGATCGTCGCGCGCGCCTCCGGTCTGTGTGAACCGGCTCACCACGCCGTGGATCATGCGTGTGCCCCCCTCGGACAACTCCATCGAGATGGACACCGCCTTGAGCAACAGTTCGCGCGGGGCAATGGTGGCCTTCTTGCTCCAGGCGCGGACGGTCCAGCGATACAGTGAGGCGACATGCTCCTCACCGGTGAACTCGGCGAGAAGCAATACGTCCTCGCCGAGCGGGGTGGTGAGTTTGAACGGCCGATTCGCCTGCGTGTACATCGTCATGCCACGTGCCTCCGGAAAGGTCCGGAATGATCGCCGCGAGTGGCGATCACGCCACGACGGTGTCGTACGTGAAGTCGCCGCTGTCGTTCACTCCGACACGAAGTGCCGAGGGACGCTGTCCCTCCGCCATCGAAGCGAGCAGCATGCGCGAGATCTCGGGCAACAGCGTGTTGCTGAGGATGTTGTCCACGTTACGCGCGCCGCTTTCAACTTCCGTGCAACGAGCCGCCACCTGCTGAATGAGCGTCTCGTCGTGCTGCAGTTCGAGGCGATGCACTTCGCGCAGACGGCGGGAAATCTTGCCGACCTTGAGACGCACGATCTGCTTGAGGTTCTCGTCGCGCACGGGGTAGAACGGCACGATGACCATACGGCCGAGGAAGGCCGGCTTGAACACCGCATCAAGTTCGGGCTTGAGCGCCTTGGCCATGGCATCCGGGAACGGCATGGTGTCCGGATCGGCCGTGAGCTTCATGATGGTCTCAGTGCCGGCGTTGGTGGTCAGGATGATGATCGTGTTCTTGAAATCGATCTGTCGTCCTTCACCGTCTTCCATGACGCCCTTGTCGAATACCTGGAAGAAGAGCTCCAGCACGTCGGGGTGGGCCTTCTCGACTTCGTCGAGCAGCACCACGCTGTACGGCCGACGGCGCACGGCTTCGGTGAGCACACCGCCCTCGCCGTAGCCCACGTAGCCCGGGGGTGAACCCTTGAGCGTGGACACCGTATGGGCTTCCTGGAACTCCGACATGTTGATGGTGATGATGTTGCGTTCGCCACCAAACAGCATGTCGGAAAGCGCCAGCGCCGTTTCCGTCTTACCGACACCGGACGGGCCAACGAGCATAAACACACCCTTCGGCTTGTTCGGATCTTCGATACCGGCCTTGCTGGTGCGCACGCGGCGCGAGATGTCGACCAGCGCGTGGTCCTGACCGATGACGCGCGCGCCAAGATGCTTCTCGAGTTCGAGCATCGTACCCAACTCGTCGCTCATCATCTTGCCAACCGGAATACCCGTCCAGCCCGAGATTACTTCGCCGACAATGGACGCATCCACGAACGGACGCACGAGCGGGTCTTCACCCTGCAGCGTTTCGAGTTCGCTCACGGCCTGCGTGTATTCGTTCCGCAATGCATCGGCCGCTGTCTGATCGGCATTGCCCGATTCTGCCACCAGCTTGCCGCGGATATCGAGAATCTTCGCGACGACATCCTTTTCCTTGAGCCAGCGGCCTTCGAGTTCGGCGAGCTCCGCTTCCACCTGCGTGCGGCGCGTCGCAATGGACGCGAGACGCTCCCGGTGATCGGCACCAGCGGTCTGCTCGCGCGTGAGTACACGATCCTGCAGCGCGAGGTCGTCGAGAATGCGCTTGCAGTCTTCGACCGGACCCGGCGTGGCGCTCTGACCGAGCGCCAGACGCGCGCACGCGGTATCGAGCACGCTCACCGCCTTGTCAGGCAGCTGACGATCGGCGAGGTAGCGATGCGAAAGACGCACGGCGGCTTCCATGCCGCTGTCGAGGATGTGCACCGTGTGGTGCTTCTCGAGTGACGGCACGACGGCGCGCATCATGATGCAGCACACGTCTTCGGTGGGCTCTTCCACCTTGACGAGCTGGAAGCGACGCGACAGCGCCGGATCCTTCTCGAAGAACTTCTTGTATTCGCTCCACGTGGTGGCGGCGATGGTGCGGAGTTCACCGCGGGCGAGCGCCGGCTTGAGCAGATTGGCCGCGTCGTTCTGTCCGGCGGCGCCACCGGCACCGATCATCGTGTGCGCTTCGTCGATGAACAGGATGATCGGCGTGGGTGAATTCTTGACCTCTTCGATGAGTCCCTTGAGGCGATTCTCGAATTCACCCTTCACACCGGCGCCAGCCTGCAGCATGGCCAGGTCGAGCGAGAGCAAGCGCACGTTGCGGAGCGGGGGCGGCACGTCTCCATCCACGATGCGACGCGCAAAGCCTTCCACGACGGCTGTCTTGCCAACGCCCGCTTCGCCAACGAGGATGGGATTGTTCTGACGACGACGCGTGAGGATGTCGACCACCTGACGCACTTCGAAATCGCGACCGAGTACCTGATCGATCTTGCCGCTCTTGGCATTGGCCGTGAGGTCGACGCAGTACTGATCGAGATTGGGTGTGCGACCGCCGGCCTTGGGCATCGCACCACCACCGCCCGAAGCGCTGGCCCCGGCAGCCACTGAGTCAATGCTGCCGATTTCCGCCGTGGCCTCGGAGGAGGACGACGTGACGGTCACGAAGTCCTTCTTGAACACATCGAGCGGAACCTTCTCGAATTCCTTGCTGATGTCGACGGCCATGCGCTGGAGTTCCGGCACCGAGAGCAGCGCCAGCAGCAGGTGGCCCGTACGCACGCGCGGCGCACCGTATTCCACCGAGCCGATCACCCAGCCTTCACGCAGCGCGTTTACCAACGACGTGCTGAGTGAGGGAGTCCGCCCGTTGCCCGTCTTGAGGCGGTCGACGGCACGCGCGAGGTCATCCGCAAAGCGCGTACGATTGATGCCGAAGTGCTTGAACGTGACGGCGAGATCGCTGTCCGTGGCGTCGAGCAGCTTGATCAGCAGGTGCTCGAGCTCGACATCGTAGTTGGTGCGCGACAGACACAGACCGGCAGCGCCTTCGACGGCGCTGCGCAGCGGCGCATTGAGCTTGGCGATGAGACCACGAAGGTTCACGGACATAGCGACTCCACGGAAATGGCGGCGAGAAAGAGGAAGGAGCAGTGGATCACGTCAAATGCTGGAGAACGGATCCACCGTGCATCAGGAGCAGGTCAACACAGGGCTAGCAGTACATCATCGGGATCACGGGTAACAGGACGCGAGCGCAGCCAAGTCCCGAACCCAAGCGTGGGGGCGTTGGCCGAGCTCAGCGCAGCCTGTGGCGCATCAGTACGGCGCAGAACGAGCTGCACATCCACACCGACCTGATCGTCGGCGTAGAGACGGACAAGTCGACGGAGTGGTTCGTGAAACCGCCCCTGAGGAAGGAGCGAATCGAATTGCGTACGCGTGAGTGGACCCAACCGCAGACGCACCCGCGCATGCGGATCGTAGACGGCGTCACCAATCACGGCACTGCCGAGACGCCCGTCGATTCCATCGTCATCGAGGCACAGCTGTCCACCGTCTCCCAATGGACGCCATTCGCCTACGAACTGGTCCACGCTGGTGGGTACATCGAAGTAATCGCCGATCAGCTGTGCCAGTCCGTGGGCCGGCCTGGTACGCAGGGCGAACAGCCCGGCATAGTACGGCATCGAATCGGCGAGAGTATCGGCCGTCCGACGCACGGCTTCGGTGCCGATGCCGGCCAGATCATCGAGATGCTCACGCAGGCGATCTGCACCACCCCGTTCAGCGGCGAGCGACGGCCGGTGGTGCTCCCACGCGCGATGAAAGAGTGAAAGCGCGCGATGGTGGAAGAGATCGAGGAAATCGCGAAATGCGGTATCACGCGCCCGGGCCCGCGTGGCCGCGTGCGATGTGTACGAGTGCGGCAGTACGCCCTGCGGTCCGGTCAGACCGAAAAAGCGGACATCCATGCGAACCGGCTCGTCATCTCCTTCGGGCAGTTCCATGCCGGCCACTTCACTCGCGGGGAAGGCGAGAGAGGGGGGGACGGTGAACCGCACGACTTCGGATGTCGGCCCAGCCCAGCCGCCCACGGGAGCCCGTTGCGCACGGGCCCGTGAGAGCAGACGAATCAGCTGCGAGAACCCATAGCCGGCCGCGTCGCGCTCCAGATCACGGAGCCGCTGCTCCGTCGATACGCTGGTCATGCCGCCCGCCTCACAGCAGCACGCGCCAGCCAGCGCGTGGCGGCCACTCCGCCACCGGCTTGCGCCGCTGACGCGAACGTACCGCCACCTGCGTGAAGCTGTTCATGTTGGTGTAAAGCGCCAGGAAGCGCTCGAGCACGCTCGCCATGAGAAACATGCCGCCGCCGGGGAACTGATCCTCATCGAATTCCAGTTCAATACGGCGTCCGCGGGCGAACGCCATGCCGTGAGGGGCCGCGACGCGCGACAACGAAGGCGCGCTACGCACACCGACGAGACCGTCGATCTGCCGTTCGGCGCTTAACGAATCGGCGAGATTGTGCAGCCGCAGCAATTCGCGCAGTGCGTCCGCGGAGGCGTCAGTGAGCGACAGATGATTCAGCGATAGCGACGATACGAGACGCCACAGCAGCGACGAACCAAGAGCGGGCTGCACGGCGCGCGTGGGATTGGTGACCGCCATGATCCGCGGCACCGGGCCACCGCCCACGAGCTCGAAATCAGAACGATCATCGGCCCCGAATGGGAGCCGGCTCGGCAGCTCGCCGTTGTGGCAGGTGACGGTGAGCGATGCGACATCGACGTCGGGGGCGCGCAATGTGCCGGACAGATCGACAAACGATACGAAGACTTCCGTGCCTTGATCGGTGCGCCAGGCGGTGGGACGCCGGGATGTTTGCCAGAAAAGCGGAGCCGTCTCACCACCGCCATCGTGCCGATGCGAGTACAGCGGGGGGATGGTGCGGGCGCGCTGTTCGGCGTGCTCGATGAGCGTGACGTCGTCGACCGACCAAACTTCCATTTCGAGTCGCCGCCGCGCGTCTGGCACCACCACGTACTCGTGAGTCCGTTCGGTGAGCAGGATCGGTTCAGCCACCTGGGTGAAGAGATTCACGCAGGGGACGCAGCCGAGCCGCACGGTACGCGCCGACAGCCCGACTTCAATGGCTTGCCGACGCTCGGTGCGCTCGAAGCTGCCGATCAGGAAGATCACCTCGACACGATCCGTGGCCTGCAGCCGGCGCATGGCGTCGCCGAGGCCCTGCACGTCGAGGAAGTGAAACTTCTCGGGGAACGCGAAGAACTCCTGCAGCAGTGAATAGCCCACGAAGCTGCGCGAGGGATGCGGAAGCATCACATCGTCTTCGTCGAATCCCACAGGCTTGATAGCCCGCGACCCGAGCGACACTGGCATCGCATCCGGGCGATCCGGATTGCGCACCACAACGTCGATCGCGTGGTTGGCGAGGAGTTCGTACAGCGTCCCCACGACGGCACCATCGCCGGCGAGATGGAGACGCAGAGCGTCGAGCGTAAGGGCCCCGAGTTTGACACCATCGAAAGCCCGCAACTCGAGACGGACCGCGCCCACAGCTTCCCGACTGCGCCCACTGCCACCCGCACGGTCAGGACCCGTCCACTCCGCAGTCGACACTGTGAGTGGCCACAGCGTGGTGTCGTAGGACGTGCGGAACACACACGGCATGCCGTTGACCGGACGCGTGTGCAAGATGCTGCCGCGTGGGACATGAAACCCGTCGGGCAACCGACCCTGCGCTGGATCGAGATGCATCTCCACTACACTCATGGCCGGAAGCGGCCGGATCAGCTGTGGGTGGAGCATTTCCAGCAGAGCCTGCGAAACCTCGGGGAAATCCTCGTCGAGACGACGGTGGATGCGAGCCGTGAGGAACGCGAATCCTTCGAGCAGTCGTTCGACATGCGGATCTTCGCAACGTCCCGCTTCGAGCTGCAGACGTGCGGCCACCTTGGGGTACTGACGTGCGAACTCCGCCCCAAGTTTGCGCAGATACGTGAGCTCGTTCTCGTAGTAGAGCAGGACGTCCTGATCGGCGCTCACGTGTGGTCCTCAACCGAGATGTCGCCACTCGCCACTTCGAGCACGGTGTCGAAGACCACCTGTTCCGGGCTGGGGTCCATGATCAACGTGGCCCCGATGTTGAACCGCACGCGCTGCCGGTTGCCGTCGTCGGCGAGTCCGACACGTACGTCCGTGAGTCGCGGTTCGAAGCGGCGGATGGTTTCGGCGATGTCTTCGAGCAGACGGTCCTGCCAGCCGGCATCGGATCGCGTGCGGGACGTAAAGTCGGGCAGACCGTACTCGTGCACCGAGCGGGACACGGCCGACTCCGGTGGGCCGGTGCGGATAGTCCGCCGTGCGTTCAACAGCCAGTCGAGATCGCGCTGCACACTTTCACGAAAGCGCCGTGCGGATTCGTCACGCGAGACCGGCGGATCGGCCGACTGTGTCGGCCGTTCGTCGGTGAGTCGGTCCAGTAGTGAGGGCAGAACCGCCCGATCGATTTCGGTACGAGCCATAGTGCGCGTCCGGGCCGACGTCAGGAACGCAGGCCCAACGCCTGGATCGGATCGAGACGGCAGATGCGCAGGTACAGGCGTTCCTGTTCCGAGCTGTCTTCGTTTCGGGCAACGAGCACGCGGTGCATAAGAGCGAGTGGCTGTGCCACCAGCGGACCGGACTCCCACTCGTCGAGCTTGCGTTCGTCGATGCGCTCCACGAGCTGCTGCAGAATTGGATGGGCCACGGCATGCAACCCGGCCTCGACCATCACGAAGGCAATCTGCGTCTGTCTGAGGAAGCGGCCTCGCGGTGAGCGTTCGCGCTGCAATTCAGCCGTGAGAAGTTCGATGGCACGCTGCGGCCGACCTGCCCGATGCTCGGCCAAGGCCTGCACGAATGGATCGGCACCAGCTGCCGCAGGATGACGTCCGCGCGTACGGGCGAGACCGCCCTGCTCGGCGGTGCGATGATCTTCGACGATCGCGTCCGCCACAAGCTCCGTGCCGTCCGATGGCAGCGCGTCGGCCTCATCCGTTGGTTCGGCAGCGACCTGGGCCGGGTCCGCCAGCACTTCGTCGGCGATCCACGCGCGAGTCTCGTCGTTGGCCGTGGGCGTTTCGTCCATGAGCATGAGCCGGGGCAACTGGGGGAACGTAGCGAGCAGTGTACGCAGCTCTGCGCGAATCGCGGTGGCTACAGCGGCATACTCACCACCGAGGTTCGTCGCGGCGGTCCAGGCATAACGCTGCAGGTCCAGCCATCCACGACCGGCCGTCGTTGCCATGAGCGATTCGCCCTGCTCCAGCAGCTCGGGCCACTTGCCGTCGAGCAGGAGCGCGCGGAGTCTGGAGCGAATGGCGGTAGGGGGCGCTTCGAGCAGTCGTTCGTTGAGGACCGGTGTGTCGGTCAACAGCTCGCCCCACCGGTATCCGCGCAGCAGTCGATACGCCGCTGGATTGGCGCGCTGTTCCTGACGCAACCAACGGGCAATCGTGCCGATACGTCGTCCGGCGTCGGCCGCGCTGGTGGGCTCGGTGGGCAGGGTGCCATCGCCTTCGCCCGCATCCCCTTCGCCAGCGCCATCCTCGGCGGTCGGTTCGTCGATCGGATCCGGATCCGTCTCCAGTACCCGCGCCAGCAAAGAAGTCAGGATCCGACGGGGCTCGTCGAGCGCACTGCGCAGAGGACCGAACGTGGGAGCATCGCGCCCCATGCGCTCGTCGCAGAAGCGCTCCAGCGCCTGCAGTTCCGCGACTGTGGCGTCGATATCGGCGATCAGGCTGCGCAGCTGCCCCTTGTTCAGAGCCTCCTGATCCTGCGCCACCTCTTCCGGAGTGGGTTTTCCATCAGCAATGGCGGCTTCACGTGCCGTGCGCGCTTCGTTGTCCTGTTGCGCCTTGCTCTCATCGGGAACCGTGCGCGCCGTATCGAGGTCCGCGCAGGAGAAGCGTCCGAAGATCGGAGACAAACGCAGCGGAAGGGCGAGCTTGGTGCCTACCCACTCGAGTGGCCCCGCGCGCAACTCCAGATCATCATCTTCCGGGAGTGGATAGATGGTGTCCCAGAATCCCTCGAGGAGACCTCGTGTGATCGACACGCCCGTGAGCAGGCCGGGCACGCCGTTGCGACGCACCAGGGCTTCCGTGAGCCAGGCTGCGAGTTGCAGATCCTTCGTCTCTTTTTGCAGCAGGGCCGAGCACTGGGCAATGACGGCCGCCCAGTCGGCGAGCTTGAAGTCGGTACCCGGGAGGAGCTCCTCACGGCGCGCCTCCTTGATGGGATCGAGACGCGTGTCGTAGCGAAGGTCAGCGCCCGCCGGTTGGTCCGGGGAGATCGGTGCGAGACAGGCGGCGAGAAGATCAGCGTTGAGCGGCATGGCCAGCGATGAGAGGAGCGAACGCGGAATCAGTCGGTGGCGATGCGGAGCTCACGCACATCGACGAGCGGAACGGGACGCTCATCGACCATCAGGATCTTTTGACCAACAGGTGCGAAATCGCCGTCGGGCAGATCGACCCAGTCGGTCGCGCGTCCGAGGCGCACCGCATCATCGGCGTGTCGCCAGGCGCCGGCAGTCAGCGCCGGAAGAAGGACTTCGCCCAGTTCCTGATCCCGAATGGACGGTCCGACGACGACCCGGGCCGGTGCCCAATGGAGATCGCGCAGGCGCGCGGGAGCTTCCATGGTGACGGCGGCGAGATGGGCGAAGGGGAGCCAGAGATACCGCCCACCGGCCATGATTTCGAGGCGGGCTCCGATGCGCGGGTCGGCGTCTCGCAGCGAGGAGAATGGTGTGCCGTTAAGGGTGCCTCGAACCGGCTCCGGAGCGGGGTCGCTGGGGAGATCGCCGGTGTCGAACATGTGCTCACGCACGCGTTCATTGTGCACGGCCGAGCGGTAGAGCAGCGTGCCGGCTTCGGCCATGTGTCCAGCCTTGGCCAGGACGTCGAGTTGACGGAGGGCCCGCTCCCACTCGCCGGCGAAACTGGTGAGTTCGAAGAGGAAGGTGCGCCGCACAGCGTCGGCGGGGTGCGACCGGAGCTCCTCGAGGAGCTGCGCAATGGCAGCATCGAGCTGGCCGGCGGCGTACAGGGCTTGGGCGCTCATCTACGGGTTTGGAAAGGGACAAGACACGCCTGCGCCCGTGCGGCAGAACCACACGGGCGCAGGGCTCAACCGCAAGCGATCAGGCGGTGTTCTTCGAGAGATCCCACGACTTGATCGGCGAATCCGACTTGAGCTTGTTGTTCTCGTCGAGCTGATACTGCACCGTGACCTTGGTGTAGTTGAGCGACAGCGATTCCGACGGACGGTCGCCGCCGCTGGAGACGCTGTATCCACTGAAGATCACGTTGGCGAGATCATACTTGAGGAACGTCTCTTCCTTTCCTTCACCCGTCATCGTGGTGAAGATGATTTCGGCCGACGTGTAGTTCTTGCGCAGGCAGACGCTCTCGAACAGCGACGTCGAGGCGACATCCGTGCCCTTGGTGACCGTGATTTCGGAGAGCGAGGGAAGCGACGTCTCGCGGTTACCACTGCCCACGGCCATCGACACGCCGACGCCGACGCCGAACTGGAAGGAGGTAAGCACAATGTAGCCCTTGGCCTTTTCGGCCGTGGCTTCGCCCTTCACTTCGGGCGTCAGCTTCAGGTAAATCGCCACTGAGAACTCCTAGATGACTGGTGGTTAGTTGAGAGTAGCTGACCGACGACTTATTTCGCCGGCTGCGGAAGGTCTGCCACGAGTCGCATGGAGACTCCGAGTTCATCGAGCTGGTAATGCGGCTTCAAGAACGCGACGGCGCGATAGGCGCCGGGCTTGCCTGCCACTTCGACTACATCAACACGTGCGGCAGACAGAGGACGCTTCTGCATGACACTCGCACTGGATCCCGGTGCCGCGACGTAGTTGGAGATCCACCGATTGAGGAAGGTGTCGATCTGATCGCGGCTGGTGTATCCGCCGATCTTGTCGCGCATCATGACCTTGAGGAAATGCGCGAAACGCGACGTGGCGAAGATGTACGGCAACTGCGCCGACATACGCGCACTGCTGGTCGCTGCCGGATCGTCGTAGGTCTTGGGCTTCTGCGTCGATTGCACGGAGAAGAAGGCGGCGTTGGCCGTGCCCTTCTGGTGCACGAGCGGCGCAAAACCGAGATCGGCGAGTTCTTTTTCGCGGCGATCGGTGATCTGCACTTCGGTCGGGCACTTCATGGCCACTTCTCCCGACTCGGTGCGGAAGTTGTGCACCGGGAGCTGTTCCACCAAACCGCCGCTCTCCACACCGCGAATGGATGCACACCAGCCGTACAAGGCAAACGCCTTGTTGACGTTGGCCGCCATGGCGTAGGCCGCATTCATCCAGCAGTAGTGGTCGTGCGTGGTGCCGTCCACCCGCTCTTCATAGCCGAACGTTTCCACCGGCACGGTGGCGCTGCCGTACGGCTCACGCGCGAGCACGCGCGGGGCGGTGAGTGCCACGTAGCGCGAGTCTTCGCTGCTGCGGAAGCTCTTCCACTTCGCGTACTCGGTGCTGTCGAAGATCTTGGCGAGATCGCGCGGGTTGTCGAGATCCGTCCAGCTTTCGAGGCTGAGCATGGACGGGTCGGTGGCGCTGATGAACGGCGCGTGCGCGGCCGCAGCCACGTTGGAAATCTTCTCGAGCAGCTCGATGTCCTGACCGCTCTTGTCGAAGTAGTAGTCGCCGACCATGGCACCAAAGGGCGTGCCACCGAAGACGCCGTATTCTTCCTCGTAGATCTTCTTGAAGAGTGCGCTCTGATCGAACTCCGGCGCGCGCTGCAGATCGCGCAGCAGATCCTTCTTGGAGACGTTGAGCACCTTGATCTTCAGCATGGCGCTCGTTTCGCTCTGCTTCATGAGATACTGCAGGCCACGCCAGGAGCCCTCAAGCTTCTGGAATTCGGCGTGATGCATGATCTCGTTGAGCTGCAACGACAGGAGATGATCGATCTGCGCGATACGCGCGTTGATCATCGTTTCCGTGTCGCGATTGATCGTGATGGCGCCCTCGAGCACCTCACTCACGAACCGCTTGACGAGATCCTTGCCCTTGCTCTTGGACTGCGCATCCTTGCCCATCTTGCTCTGCTCAACGATCTGATCGAGCAGCGAGAGATCGGCATCGGTCGTGACGGCCTGTCCGGCCGCTTGCTGTTGTGCGTCGGCCACGTTCAGCTCTCCAGTCCGAGTTCGGCCTTCAGCTTGGCCATCTTGTCCGTGTCACCCAGCGTATCCTGCAGCACTTCGTCGAGCTTCTCGTTGGTCTGCAGATTGGCGCGCAGGTTGGCGAGTTCTTCGCGGAGATCGAGCAGCTCCTTGAGCGGCTTGACCTGGCGTGCGACCGCGTCGGGCGAGAAGTCGTCCATGCTGCGGAAGTTGAGCTCGATGCCGAGCTTCGGCGCATCAGGATCGTCGGAAAGCTTGTTCTCCACGGCGATCTGCAGACGCGGCTTCATGCTGGCCAGCGTGTCGTCAAAGTTGTCGGGCGTGATCTCGACGAACTTGCGATCCTTGAGACGCGGGAGAGGCTCAGTGACGTGGCCACTGAAGTCACCCAGAACGCCCATGAGGAAGGGCAGTTCCTTCATCTCGATGGCGCCGCCGGTTTCGACTTCGTACGAAATCTGAATGCGAGGCGGGCGAACTCGCTCCAGCTTCTTCTGGGTACTCTCAGCCATTACAAACTCCGGCGGTAGGACTGGGCGGATGGAAAGGGAGGGGACATCGCGCAAGCAAATGCGGATGCTCGCGAGACTCGCAAGTGTTGAGCACGTAACGCCCAATGTCAAGCAATACGACATGTTCTGGCCATTGGCGTGACCAGACTCGTGCGCTGCCGTGACGCGGCACCTTCGGAGTGCGTCCTCGGATGGTCCCAAAAGTGCGGCAGCACTGACGACGAACCGAATCGTCAGTATCTGCATGGTGGCGGCTCTCACGTCTCAGCGCGACGGCGCATACGTTTGCTGCATGCGACATACACCACCCGTGCTCTGGACCAAGGGGACGCTACTCACCCCGCACCATCTGCAGGCGCAGGATCGTCACCACGAGGATGTCCTCGCCTTTCAGGTGGGGACACTCGCGTTCTGCCCGTGGGGTGTGCGAGAGTTGCAATTCGATCTGGACGCCTTGAGCGGTGGCACGTTGGTGGTGCACTCGGTCGCCGGCCGGTTCTCCGATGGATTGCTATTCGATGCGCCGCTGGCTGGCCCGACACCACCGCCACGCACTGTGGGCGGCGCGTTCGGGGCCGATCAGCGATCACTGCTCGTCTATCTCGCCGTGCCCGAGTATCGACCGGGCGCGCGCAACGTGGCGCATGCCGGCGACGCGGTACTCACGCGTTGGCAATCGGCCGAACAACTCGTGCGCGACGAGACCACCGGTCTGACCGAGCGCCCCATCCAGGTGGCGCCACCCAGTCTGCGACTGGTTGTCGAGGGAGAGAGTCTCGAAGGGTACACCACGTTGCCGATCGCTCGTCTCGAGCGTTCGACATCGGGTGAGTTGTCACTGGATCGCGGCTATGTACCACCGCTGCTTGACGTGGCGGCCAACGAATGGCTCATGGGTCTGGCCCGCCGTCTCGTGGAGCGGTTGTCGGCGCGCAGTGCTTCACTCTCCGGCAGCCGCCGTCAGCGCAATCAGGATCTGGCCGATTTCTCCGTGGCGGATGTCGGAAGTTTCTGGCTTCTCTACACGATCAACACGCATCTGCCGGCCATTCGCCACCTGCACGATGTGCGGCGTGGACACCCGTCGCGCCTCTGGGAAGCGATGCTCGCATTGGTCGGTGCGCTCTCGGCGTTTGCCACGCACGCCGATGCTCGTACGCTGCCGACGTACGATCACATGCGCCTGGGTGACGGATTCGCCGAGCTCGAGCGTAGGCTGTATCAGCTGCTCGATGGCGCGGTGGTGGATAGCGCCGTGTCGCTGCCGCTCAAGCCGGTGCGACCGACACTGCATGCGGTGGCCATCGATCAGCCGACGTGGCTGGACGCGCCACAATGGTTCCTGGCCGTGAGTGCGAACATGCGGCAACAGGAGCTCATCCCGAAGGTGCTGCAGGGCTGCAAGGTGGGCTCGGCCGATGTGGTCGACACGCTCATTCGTCAGGCCCTGCCGGGTATCGAACTCGCGCATGTGTCAGCGCCGCCGCCAGCCGTACCGGTCAAGCTCGACTTCCAGTACTTCGCGATTCGCAAGGCCGGCGCGGCGTGGGATGCCATTGCGCGCGCCCGCAATTTGGCCGTGTATGTGCCGGCCGAATTGGTGGACGCGCGTTTCGAACTGGTGATTGTGTTGCGGTGAGTTGCTGAACCGCTGAACGAGCGTGTTGTGCGTTGTCAGGCGCGCCGGTTCGCTGATGCTTCAAGCTCAGTGAACCGGCGTCTGCCTTTGGCGCCATTGCTTCTGGCGTTTGCCCCTATGGGGTGACCTTGGGGGGCGTGACTGTTGGAGCCGTCACCTTGGGAGCAGCGACGGTCGGCGCCTTGGGAGTGGCTGGCACGGACGTCGGCGGTGCGGGTTTGCGCAGGACGAACACCCACACGAGCAGCGCCACGATGATGACGGCGTTGACGATGAGAATGGGCGCGAGCGGAATGGCTTTCTTGGCCGGTGCCGCTGCGGCCTTGGGGGCTGGTGGCGGCGCGGCCTCCGGAACGACTGGTGCCGGTGCCTTGCTGATCATGCGCGTGAAGTCGCTCGGGCCCTTGCTCGTGCTGGGCGCGGCGGCGCCTCCCATGGGTGAGAGCGGGGTCGCACCTGATGCGCTTTGGGCAAAAATCGGCGGCGGCAGGATGGCAGGTGAATCGCCAAACAGCGGTGCGGCAGGCGCCGAAGCGGCAGCTGGCGGTGGGCTGGCCGCCGGTGGAGCTGATGGCAGCGGGGGGAGTGGTAGCGGTGCCGCTGGCGACGAGCCGGCTGCTGGTGGTGCGCTACCGAACAGTGGCGATGGAGACGATGGCGCGGTTCCCCAGCTCGGTGAAGTAGCGCCATAGTTCGGCTGTGAACCGGCTGGAGGCGCTCCGTAAGATGGCGCGGGAGGTGCCACCGGTGAGGGCGGTGGTGACGACGGCATGGGCGCGGCGGTGACGGGCGCCGAGAACATGCGGGTGAAGTCGCCGGGTCCGCTGGGAGCGGCAGGAGGTGGAGCAAGCGGCGGCGCTGACGCCGGCATGGTCGGTGGCTGAACAGCAGGGGCCGGCTGCGGTGGTGTATCAAACCGTGGCGGCGGAATAATGACCGGCGCCACCTGCGAGATCCGCAGGCCTGGTTCAGCCGGAGGGGCGGAGGGAGCTGCAGCTGGTGGCGCGGCTGGCGGTACGGCCGGTGGCGTCGCTTGGGGGATACTGGGGGCGCCGAACATCTGGGTGAAGGCGCCGGGAGCCGGGGCAGCCGGGGCTGGGGCTGGCGGGGGGGTTGGGGGAACTGCGGGAGCGGGTGGGGCGGAAGCGAATGGTGCGGAAGCTGTGGCGGCGGGAGGAGTAGATGGAGCGGCTGGCGCGGACGGGATTTGCGGGGCGCCGAACATCTGGGTAAAAGCGCCTGGGGCGGCGGGCGGTGCAGGCACCGGCGCCTGCGGAATTGCCTCGATTGGACGCGCAGGAGTCGCAATTGTCTCCATAGTGTCCTGCAAGTGTTCTATTCGTGGCGGATGTTCAGCCGGCGGAACTACGATCGGCTGGCTACCACTCGGCTCCGCCATCAGCGGCGACAGTGTCGGCTCAGGTGTTGGCGGGGCTGGAGGTGGTGCCAATGGCACGGACTCCAGCGCAGGCTCCGGCACCGGCGGGAGCTGTGTTGGCGCGGTAACGGCTTCGGTCACCGGCCCAGCACCGGCCGGCCCCGCCTTGCTCGTCAGCCATCCCGGAAATGACTGCAGTCCCGCCAGAAATTCGGTGACGATGGCAAAGCCCGACGGCAGCGTGGCTGTCTCCAGCACACGATTCTTGTCCGGACCTGACAGGCGTCCGAGTTGCAGTCGCAACCGATCGACATCATCGGGGCCTGCCGCATCGGCCAGATGCACCATCACCACGCGCCCCGTCGCCAACTCCTGCGCGTTGTGTGTGCGAATACCATCGGCCACCGCCACGCACTTGAGCAGGCGGTAGCGTGTATTGAAATCGTCGCTCATGTCCGGACAATCCCTGTGATGCGAACGGCGACGTCTGAAATGACGCGACAACCGTCACGCTGATGTATTCTTCAATTGTTCACGCGACGCAGGTTGTGCGCAACGTATATCGTGGCTGCATCGTGTCACGCGGTCACCCCCGGCACCACCACCTCCTGCCAGCCCCGTCCCGCCCGCGCATGGTGTGTCCAATGCCCGTTGTTCCGGAGTCGTGCCTGTGCATCTGACGTCACCGCCTGCACGTCGTGTGGTGTGGGAAGATGGCATGCACCTCACCCCACAGCATTTTCAGGCGCAGCGCCGCTATCACGAAGATCAGGTGTCCCGCGCACTGGCCGCGGTGCATCCGTTTGCCTATGGACTGGCGTCACTGGTCATCGACCATGATGCGCTCCACAATGGCACCTTCGCGGTACTGTCAGCGCGCGGCGCACTGCCCGATGGTACGGTGTTTCACCTGCCCGATGCTGATGCCGTCCCGGCGCCGGTCGAGGTCGCGTCGCGTTTCTCGCCGACACGAGACAGCCACGTGGTGTATCTCACGCTGGCTCCGTGGCGCGCCGACTCCGCGAATCTCGTGGATCCGGTGTTTGGTGGCGACGCCCGTTTTCGCGTCGACGAAGATGTCGTCGTCGATGAATCCACCGGGGAAGATCCGGTTCCGGTGAAGTTCGCGGCGCGCAACTTCCAGGTGCGCTTCGACGACGATCTGCCCGACGGACACGCGTCACTACCGATTGCGCGTATTTCGCGCGACGGACGTGGTCAGTACCAGCTCGATGCGCGTTACATCCCACCGACATTGCATCTGTCGGCGAGCGATCGGCTGTTGGCGTTGACACGCGATATCGTGTCGCTGGTGGAAGCCAAGGGTCAGGGATTGGCGGCAACACTCGCCCAGGCGACGGCGACAGCGGCCGGTGGCGCGGCTGCCTATGTGGGCAATGAGCTCGCCACACGCTGGTTGCTGCACGCGGTACGCTCGGCTGACGCACCGCTTCGGCATTTGCTGCTGTCACGCCGTGCACATCCTGAGCAGCTCTACAGCGAACTGGCGCGTCTCTCCGGTGCGTTGTGCACCTTTTCGATGACGAGTCATCCGCGTGACGTGCCGCTCTATGATCACGATGCGCTGACGGAAACATTCGAAGCGCTGGAGCGCGCGCTGCGCATCCACCTCGATGTGGTGATTTCCGCGCGCGCACTGGTCATGCCGCTGCAGCAGGTGAGTGAAGTGCTGCACACCGCGCTCGTCTCCGATCCGCGCTGCTTCGAGCCCGATGTGCGCTGGTTTATCGCCGTGCGCGCGCAGGTGGGGAGCGCCGAGTTGATCGATCGGGTGCAACGTCTGACCAAGACATGCGCCAGCAAGTTCGTACTCGAACTGGTGCGTCGTGCATTCAACGGACTGCCGACGGAGCATGTGCCGATGCCGCCCTCCGGACTCGCGCCAAAACCGGATCTCGTCTACTTCGAACTCACGATGACAGGACCGTGTGCCCAGTCGTTGTCGGAGAGTCGGGAGATCGGTGTGTACGTGCCCGATGCGTTGCCGGGTGCGTACGTCGAACTTGCGCTGTTGTTGCCGTCCTGAATTCAGATCGTTTCCCGATGCCTTCCTGCGGGCCGGGCGTACGGCCCGGTCCGATTGCCCATCCCTGAGGAATACTCGTGACTCTTCCCCCTGCCGTGGCCACTGGGCGTCTGGCCAGTGCGCTGCAGGAGCCGCTGACGGCCGTCGTTCGCCTGCGAGCGGAGCGACAGAATGTGCCGGACGGCGCGGCTTTTCGATCACAGATTGTGCAATTGCTGGCGCGGGCCGAACAGGACGCGCTGGCGTTGGGGTTCAATACACAGGATGCGCGATTGGCAATCTTCGCCATCGTGGCCTTCCTCGATGAGTCGGTCCTGAACACCCGAATTCCCACGCTGGCTGATTGGGCGCGTCGTCCGTTGCAGGACGAGCTGTTCGGCGGACACATGGGTGGCGAGTGGTTCTTCCAGCACATCGATCAATTGCTCGCCCGTCCTGATGGTGCAGAGCTGGCCGCCCTCCTCGAGGTCTACCAGCTCTGCCTGCTGCTTGGCTTCCGTGGAAAATTCGGTGCCGGTGATCATGGACAGCTGCATGCGTACACGTCGCGCGTTGCGGAACGACTGTCGCGACTCCGTCAGTCGGGTGGTGATCTGGCGCCAGCATGGCAACCGCCTGCCGATGCCGTCGATGCGCGCGATCCGTGGCTGCGTCCACTTGGCATTGGCGCGTTGACTGCCGTGGTGGTGCTGCTCGCGCTGTGGGGGACGTATGCCTGGTCGCTGCGAAGCGGCACTGATGCTGTGCGCACCTTGGCGCCGGCCACTACCACTGCGCTTCGCTAACCCGCGACCGGAACCCCTCTCACATGTCAGATCGCAAGCCGTTTCTGCGGTGGGTCCTGGCTGCGGCCGCCCTGCTGCTCATGATCCTGCTGATCGTCGTGCTCGAGCGCACGATGACACTGGATGTCACCCAGACCTGGGTGCTGCGCATTGTGTTTGTGCTGCTCGGTCTCGTACTGGCCGGCACGATTTTGTGGTATATGCGTCCGCAGGATCAGGAGCCCGTGCTCGATCCGGGCGATGATGTGCTGTTGGCCATTGGTGGAGCGCGCGCGCGTTTGCCGCGCGGCAGCTTCGCATCGCGAGCGATGGTGCTGGTGCTGGGGCCTGAAGGCAGCGCCAAGACCACTGTCGTATCGCGCTCCGGTGGTGATCCGGAATTGCTGGCCGGTGAGGCGCCCGCAGGTGCCAATGAAGTCCCGCCATCGACACGCACGGCCAATGTATGGGCGATGCAGCAGGCCACGATCACCGAGCTCGCCAGTTCGCTTCTTACGGATGCACCGCGTTTCGCGAAGGTCGTGCGCGCGCTGCGTGCGCCGCGTGTCGCCGCGGCGGTAGGCAAGGGTGATGCGGCGCCGCGCGCCGCGCTGCTGTGCGTGCCGTGTGATCTGTTCTATTCCGGCGGCAATGGGGAACAGCTGCAGAAGCTCGCGCAGGCCATGCGTCAGCGCCTCGCTGAAGCGGCGCGGGAATTGGGACTCGCGTTGCCGGTATATGTGCTGTTCACGAAGATGGACCGTATTCCGCATTTCGAGCCGTGGGCCAGTGTGTTCACGAAGGACGAGCTGCGCGCACCACTCGGTGCGTCGTTCGCGTTCGATCCGGCGTCGAATACGGGCAACTACGCCGAGCGTTTGGCGCCACGTATCGATCACGCATTCGCCGAGATTGCCGATTCGCTTGGTGCGCGTCGCGTGGATGTGCTGGGTCGTGAGGCACAGGTCGATCGTCGCTATGCGTCGTACGAACTGCCGCGCGAGATTCGGAAATTGCAGCCGGCTGTTGCGTCCTTCCTGATGGAGTTGTGCCGTCCGACGCAGCTTGGCTCGAGTCCGTTGCTGCGCGGCTTCTACTTCACGGGTGCGCGTCCGGTGTTGGTGCGTGATGTCGCGGCCTCCGCTCCTGCTGCGGCAGTGGCGGCGGCGCCGATCGCATCAGATGCGACAGGAATTTTCCGTCAGGCTTCATTGGCCGCTGCAGCGCCCGTGGCGCAGGCCAATACGGCAGCGCGCAAAGTTCCGGAGTGGGTGTTCCTCGATCGCCTGCTGCGCGACGTGATTCTGTCCGATCGTGGCGCAGCTTCCGTGGCGCGCGGTGGTGTGAGTGTGCAGCGTACACGCCGTGTGATGCTGGGGACGGCCATTGCTGCGACGCTGCTGCTGCTGGCGGGTGTGACGACATCGTGGCTTGGCAACCGTGCCCTGCAGGGACGTGTCCATGATGCGGCAGCTGCCGTCGCCGCATTGCCTACGGTGCAGTCAGCGCCTGGCACTGTCGCGTTTCCGAGCGCAGAGGCACTCACGCGTCTCGATGCGCTGCGTGCACAAATGGACACGGTGCAGCAATACACCACCGACGGTCCGCCGCTACGTTTGCGTTTCGGTTTGTGGCGCGGCACGGCATTGCTCGATGCGGCACGACCGGTGTGGTTCGATGGCTTCCGCAAGCAGCTTTTCGCCGATGCGTGGACGGCGCTCAGTGATTCGCTCAAAGCGTTGCCCGATGTGCCAACCACCAGCAACGACTATGGCACGACCTACGGTTGGCTCAAGGGATACCTGATCACCACGACCACACCGGACAGCAGTACGGCGGAATTCCTGGCACCGGTGCTGCTGAACAGTTGGCAGCGTGGCATGACGACGGATGAAGAGGTGACGGATCTCGCACGTCGTCAATTCACGTACTACGCCACGGTGTTGCCGACGATCAATCCGTATCCGCGTGCAGCGGACGCGTCGATCGTGTCACATGCGCGGGATTTTCTTTCGCGCTTCACCGGTGCCGAGCAGATCTACGTGAACATGCTCGGCGCGGCCAACAAGCAATCACCGCCGGTCAAGATTCCGCAGGAACCGGGTCTGCTGACGGCCACGGCCGAAGTGGCAGGTGCGTTTTCGACGAAGGGCGCGACATTCATGAGCGACGCGTTCCGCAACGCCGATCAGTACTTCCAGGGTGAAACGTGGGTGGTGGGCGATGCTACGGCTGCGCGCTCGCTCGATCGCGATTCGGTGGTGGCGGCGCTGCGCTCGCGGTATCGCGACGACTATGAGCGCACGTGGCGTCAGGTGGTGCAGAGCGCCACGGTGGTGCGCGCCGCCTCGGTGAAGGATGCGGCGGAGCGTCTCGACAAACTGGCGGGTGTGCAGTCGCCGTTGTTGCAGGTGTTGCGCACGGTGGCGGTCAATACGGCGGTGGATTCGTCGATGCGTGCGGCCTTCCAGCCCGTGCATGCCGTAACGCCGCCGGAAATCACCGACAAGTTCGTGTCGGAGAAGAACCAGCCGTACATGGATGGTTTGCTGAGTTTGCAGGGCGCGCTGCTTCAGGTCGCCAACATGCCGGCGGCAACAGACACACCGAGTACGCAGGCATTGGTGCAAGCGGCGCAGTTGGCAGCAGGTGATGTCACCAAGGCGCGTGTTGCCGCGAAGCGTGTCTCGCAGGGCTTTGATGTGAGCGATGTTGGTGGTGCGTTGGCGTCGCCGGTTGAGCAGTTGCTGCTGGCACCAATCACCGGTGCAGAAGCGGTACTCAAGACGGCAGCGAGTCAGCGTCCGCCGGCCAAGCGTGTGGCGGCAGCACCGGCGCCCGCTGCTCCTCCTGCTGGCGGCGGTGGAGGCGGAGGTGGAGCGGCGGCCGCGGCAGCGGCAGAAGCGGCCATTCTCAATGAACGTGGACGGGCGCTGTGCTCACGCGTGGATCAACTCACGTCACGCTTCCCGTTCAATGCCACGGCCGCTGCCGATGCGAGTGTGGCCGATGTGAAGGCCATTCTCGCTCCAGGTGAAGGTGAGTTGTGGGTGTTCCAGCAGGAGCGCTTGCAGCCCTATCTCGAGAAGCAGGGCAGTGCGTGGGTGGCCAAGACTGGTGGCAAGGTGGAGTTGTCCAAGAGTTTCGTGGACTTCTTCAATCGTTCGGCAGAAGTGTCAGCCGCGTTGTTTGCGGAAGATCCCTCAACGCCGATGGTGCGCTGGTTGGCGAGTGGTGTGATCACCGACAACACCCCGCTGCTCATTCTGCGCAACAACGGCAAGGAAGCGCGTTTCGACAAGCGCTCATTCAAGAACGAAGTGGTGTGGCCGGCCACCAATGGTCGCGACGCCCAGTTGCAGGCGCAGTTCAAGAAGAACAAGCCCATTCCGGTACGTCAGGGCGCGGGCGATTGGGCGATCTTCCGTCTGGTGGCGGCAGCCGATCAGTTCGAAGGCTCCAACGTGACGTGGAACGCGACTGGCAAGGATGCGGAGCCGGTGCGTGTGAGCTTCGAGGCGCTGCGCCGTGAAGCCAGCAATGTGCTGACGCGGGGGTGGTTGGGGCGGATGAGCTGCGTTGCCCAAGTAACCAAGTAATAAAAGCGTAAAGAGAAAGCGGGCGTAAAGAAACTATAGCGTAAAGGGTGGAGAGATCAGACATACAAGAGAGGCCACGCAATTTGCGTGGCCTCTTTCGATTGTGCGATGTGTTGTGTGATGTGTTACTGCGCACACCCCATCTGACCGCTGTAGCGCGTGATGATGTCGGCTTGATTCATCGTGCGCGCGGATGCGCGGGCGCTACGCAGGGCGGTGCAGGCTGGACGCACTTCATCGAGCAACAAGTGCGCTTCAGCAATGCGGATAAACGCCCATGTGCTGTCTTCGGGCGTCGGCAGTCGGACCAGTACGGCACGCAGCGCCGGAATGGCGGCACGCGCCGTTTCTTCGTCAGCCGAACCAGGGTCGAGTGCCTTGGTGAGGCTGTCGAGTGTATTGCGCGCGGCGACTCCAACGGGTGAAACGGCTCGACCGGCTGCTGTGGTTGGTGGAGCAGTCGCTCCGGCATCACTACCAGTCGGCGGTGTAGTGGTGCTGCCGGTTGAACCTGGGGATGCAGTCGGTGGTGTCGCGCCAGTTGCGGGTGGTGTGCCGGCGGGTGTCTGCGTGCCCGTTCCAGGAGTCACCGAACTCGCGGCCTGTCGCGCGTCGTTGAGCATGCGATCGGCCGTGCTGGTGGCCTGATTTACGAGACGCGTGACGTCGCTGGGCCGTGGAGCACGCTGCTTTGTATACCACCACCATCCCGCGGCTGCGACCAGAATGAGTGACAGGCTGGGGAGCGGAAGACGCGGTAGACGAAACGACCGCCGCGGCGCCTGCTGTACATCGATGCGACCGGATGGTGTGGGGCTGGACTTCGTATTGGGCTTGCTCTGCGACTTCGATGCGACCGGAGTGGGCTTGGCTCCCTTGGCCGCCTTGCCGGACTTGGCCGCATCGTCGCGATTCAGCGTTGCCATGGCGCGCGCGGCGCCCGGCGTGTCGATCTTTTCGAGAATCGACGCTTGTGGTGCACCAGCGGCCGGTGCGGGAGCCGGCGCTGCGGCGGCTGGCGCCGGAGCAGCAGGTGCCACCAAGGCCTGTTCAAACGCCTTGGCAAATGCGCCGGCCGACACGGTGCGCTTGGCCGGATCCTTGTCGAGTGCCTGATCGAAGACCTGCTGCAAAGCCGGAGGCCACCGCACGTCCTTCTTGACCGTAAACAGCGGACGCGGCGCCGAAACGAGACG
Organism: Gemmatimonadaceae bacterium; assembly: GCA_016742275.1. Taxonomy (GTDB): domain Bacteria; phylum Gemmatimonadota; class Gemmatimonadetes; order Gemmatimonadales; family Gemmatimonadaceae; genus Gemmatimonas. Next base: position 65,987 of record JACVCD010000007.1, on the reverse strand, counting down.
CGCGGTCATGCCGCGGTCCGGCGTGTTGGTATCGAACGGCATATCGAGCGTGAGGCACTGGTATGCCACGAGGGCGAGTGCATACACGTCGCTTCGGTGATCGATATCACTGCCGAGCAACTGCTCGGGACTCATGAACTCGGGCGTACCGACCACAAAGCCGGTACGCGTCAGTCCTGATTCCTTTTCGTTGCTGCCGACTGCCTTGGCGATACCGAAATCCACGACTTTGCAGCGATCCGTGCCGTCGCTCTCGTCGGTGGTGACGAGAATGTTGTCTGGCTTGAGATCGCGGTGCACGATGCCCAAGCGATGCGCGGCATCAAGACCGTCTGCGACCTGGCGCACAATGCGGCCCGTGCGTTCAGGTGAGAGCGGCCCCTCATTGGCGAGCAGATTCTTGAGCGTGTCGCCCTGTACGTACTCCATGGCGAGATAGACCAAGCCGTCGCCCGTCTCACCGAAGTCGAACACACGGGCAACCCGCTCATGTTCGATACGGCTGGCGTTGGCGGCTTCCCGATTGAAGCGGGCGACCGAGGCGGGGTCCTTGAGCAGCTCCGGCCGAAGCACCTTGATGGCTGCCTGAAGCGGCAATCGCACGTGGCGGGCAAGGTACACTTTGCCCATGCCGCCCTCACCGAGCAGGTCGGTGACGAGATAGCGATCGGCGACGACCGAGCCAATCAGATCTCCCTCGGCATCGGCGGCTCGGAGGGTCGAGCCGTCGGCCGGGCAGAAGATATTGGAGTCGGCGTAGCTGGTATCGCAGACAGGACAGACTTTGGGCATGCTGGGAGAAGCGGTATGTTCCGGGGAATCACCCACCGGAGAATATGCAGATGACCGTCACTTTGCTCCCCCGCCGGGTACATCGGACCGTACGTCAGGTCGTACGTCAGGCGATGACGCGGACCCTTGGCATCCCGATGTTGGCGATGGCGGCAACAGCCTTGGCGGCAGCTGCCGCCCCAGTAGAGGCGCAGGGGGCCGCCGGCAGCAGCAAGCCCACGGTGGCCATCATGTACTTCACGAATGGCGCCCTCGCCAACAATGCCGATTATGCGCCGCTGAGCAAGGGGTTGGCAGAAATGCTGATCACCGAACTCTCCGCCAACACGAATATCCGGGTGGTGGAGCGCGATCGACTGCAGGCGCTGCTTGAGGAGCAGAATCTTGGCGCAAGTGGACGGGTCGAGAAGGAAACGGCCGCCAAGATCGGCAAGACGCTGGGCGCGTTGCACATGCTGATGGGGAGTTTTGTGATCGACCCCAAGGAGCGGATGCGCATGGACGTGCGAGCCATCAACACGGAAACGTCGGAGCTCGAATACGCCGCTTCGGTGTCGGGTAAAGCCGACAACATGTTGGAGTTGCTGGCACAACTCGGCGCGAAGCTCAACTCCGGTCTCAAGCTGCCAGCGGTGCAGCAAGGGTTTCAGGAAGGCGCTGCTGTTGGTGCCAAGGGGCCCAATCAGCTCAAGTCCATGATGTTGCTGAGCCGCGCACTCGAGCAGCAGGATCGCAAGAACAACACGCAGGCCATCGCGCTGTACAAGGAATCATTGCAGGCCAATCCGGACAACTCGCGGGCCAAGACCTTGCTGGCGAGTCTGGAGCGCGGGACCAAGTAATCAGCGAACTTGCCTGTCGTTTGCATCGCATTGCAACGCAGGTTTGGACGAATAGCTGAGAAAACAAACGGGGCGCGATCCACTTCGGATCGCGCCCCGTTTGCTTGTCCGTCACATCAGATCAGTCGCGCTGTCAGTCACCCGATCGACCACTGGCCTTGATGGCCGGCGGTGACGGGGAGAAGAACATGGCGGCGATGGACGTCGTGGTGGTGACACCGCTGCTCGCGACTTCCGTGCACGGGCTGCTGCTCATCTGACAGATTGAGCCGCCGCTGGTGAACGTCCCGATGGCGCCGCTGAAGCCTGTCAGGATTGCCGAGAAGCCCTGGCCACTCGGAACCTGCAGGTTGCACACCGTGGTGGGATTGCTTTCGTTCGCGGGTCGCGTGCAGCTCTGACTGAAGGAGTTGCCACTCAGCAGGAGCTGTCCACCAACGCCCATACCGGACAGTGTCACTGAGACCGTCACGGTGGGCACGCTGATGAAGCGTGCCGTGACAGTGAGGTTGGCGTTGGCCAGCAGCGTGCAAGACGGGCTTGAACCAAATGAGGCGCATGCACCGCCCCATGTGGCGAACATGTGACCGACATCTGCCGATGCAATGAGCGTAACCGTGGTTCCGCCAGGCACCGTCTGCGAGCAGGTGCTGCCGCTATTGATCGATGCGCCCGTCATCGCACAGTCGATCGGGCTGGAATACATCTCCATTGGATCGTCGAGGTAGACGACGCCGTTGCCCGTGCTGTTGAACTCCGGTGACACCGTGATCTGGCCCGTGGGCGGACCAAATGTTGCAGTTACCGCAGCGTTTGCCGTAACGATGAATGAGCACGTCGCCGAACTCGAGATACACGATCCGGTGAAGGCCGAGAAGGTCTGTTCGGCGCCCGGTGTCGCGGTCAGTATGAGTGAACGGCTCACGTCGACGAAGGTGATGCACTGCTTGCTGCTTTCACCTTCGTTGAGCGTGCAGGTGAAGCCACTCGCCGTTCTTACACTGCCGTAGCCACCAGATTCGCTGGTCAGCAGCGTGAGCGTGAGCTGCACCTGACGACGTGTGAACACCGCCGTCACCGTGCGCGCCTGATCCATGGTGACCTGACACAGCGTGGCACCACTGCACGCGCCGGTCCAGCCACTGAACTCGCTTTCGCCGTCAGGTAGTGCGGTCAGTGTGAGCACGGTGCCGTTCGACACGGTGGCACTGCACTGTCCGCTGTTCGAGCCGTTCGCACGCAGACAGTTGATGACGCCACCAGCAAACACCTGTCCATCACCCGTGCCCGTCGGCACAACCGTGATGACGGCTGGTGGATCGAACTGCACCGTCACGTTACGTGCACTGCCAGTAATGGGCAGGATGCACTGCGTTCCCGTCTGACCGGCGCAGTCACCGCCCCACGAGCGGAAGGAATGGCCAGACGCGGCGGCGGCGTTGAGCGTGATGCTCGTGCCTTCGTTGAAGAGCGCCGTGCAAGCACCCGAACCATTGGCACCCACGAGATTGCACTGGATGCCGAGCGGTGTGGAGGTGATCTGTCCGTTGCCCTGGCCCGTGCCACGAATCGTGACCGTGACGGGCGCTTCGAAGCGCGCCGTGATGTTGCGGTCACCGTTCATGGTGATCTGACACGTCGTGGCCGTGCTGCCACTGCACGCATCACCCGTCCAGCCGCGGAAGATGCTTTGACCCGCAGCGGATACGGACAGCGTCACCACGGCGCCTTCGACGAATGTCGCGGAGCAGGTGCCGGTTGTTGTGCCACCCTGCGAGACGCAGAGAATGCCGCCCTGATCGCCATTGATGGTGCCGAGACCCGAGCCTGCGCCGCTGATGCGGAGATTGCGCATGGCGCGGAATGCGATGCCGACGTTGCGCGCGGCATTCATGTTGACCTGACACGCAGCGCCCTGCGTGCCGCTGCAATCGCCCGCCCAGCCCACGAGTTCACTGCCGGATGCCGGTGTGGCCGTGAGTACGACCGAGACATCACCAGGGAAGGTGAAGTTGCACGCACCGGTGACCTGCTGACCGTTGATCGTGCAGCTGATGCCCGCAGGTGCTGATGTGATAGTGCCCGTGCCACTGAAGCCCGACGATACGATGGTGAGCACCTGCGGCTGCGGCACGACGCGCACATCAACCGCCGCGAGACGGTTGCCGACTTCGGCCACGATTCGCGTGGTGCCCGGTCCAACTGCTGTCACCACACCCGTGGCGCTGACAGTGGCTACACTGGGAGCACTGCTGGACCACGTGGGTGAGCGACCCGTGACCGTCTGACCGGCACCGTTCGTGATGGTTGACGTGAGCGCCATGGTGCGCGCCACTTCCACACGCAACGGTTGTCCCGGCGCGACCACATTGGCCGGTGGGGCCGTGATAGTCACCGTCGAGATATCGGTAAGCGGGATGGGATCGGTGACCGTATTGGTCTGACCCGGGCGCAGGGAGAAAGGACCGATGAACTGGCGATCGACACTCACACCATCGAGTACCAGCTCGAGCTCGAGCTGCACGACACATTCGTCGGCGGCAACAGCGCCCGAAAGACCGCCGCGGTTGGCGTCGCGCAGACAGTTGGCGAGATCGAGTCCGATCGGCACCTGCTGACTGGCACCACCGGTCAGGGTGATGACCTGCGTGGAGAGATTGGCGTAGCCGCCAGGCGCGAGCAGATACCGCGCATTGACGCGCACCTGAGACGTCTGCGCGGCACTGGCCTGCACCGACATGTTGAAGGCGACATGCGCTGGGCTGTCGGTGCCCGGTGCCACCACGTCCGAATCACCGGAACAGGCACCGAGCAGTGTGCTGAGCGCGATCGCGGACAGCGCCATGGCGCCCGCGCGGCGGCGGACGGCGCGCGTCAGCTGAGAGGAGCGAAGAATGGTGAGCATGGGCGATTAGAACCGGGTCGCGATGACGAGACCCGCAGTGCCGCCAAAGAAGGCGGTACGGGGCGCCGTGCCAGTGATGCGCGGGCGAAGTGTGCCACCCTGCGCGCGCAGATACGGCTGGAGAGTGAAGCTGCCGGCGCGATGAATAAGGCCGAGCGTACCGCCACCGCTGATGACACCCGACGTGGCGAGTCCCTGATTGATGGCGAGACCGGAGTGCAGTCGTCCGTCACCAGTAAAGAGCAGGTCGGTGTTGCGGGAGACCGGAATGCTGGTGCGCAGACCACCGTCGAAGTAGTTGCCGCTCGTGCCGGCTACTTCGCGTCCATCACGCTCGTAGCGCGTGCGGAAACGGTTGGAGCCCCACAGCACGAATTCGCGCACGCGCGGTACCGCAAACTGGATCTGCACATCGGTGGTGAAGATCGGGCCCAGCGTGATCGTGGCGAGTGGCGCTGCGGTGGCAGTGGCCGCCGGATTGCGCAGTTCGTCATCGGAGAAGATGTCGATGGCGCCCGTGAGGCTCACACGATGTCCACCAATGAGGCGGTCAAGACCGAGCGAGCCACGAATGACATTGCCCGGCTGGAAGTCCGTTGACGGCGAACCGGCCGTGATGGCGGCGATCGGCTGATACGTGCCGCGCATTTCGTACGAACCACCGACAGCAACAGCCCATCCGAGAATCTGCTGAGCGAGCACGAGACCGACTGTGCCGCTCGGGCCCGCACCAACTGGCGGCGTACCAAGGCCGAGCGCTGGCGCCGCGATGGCCCGCAGTACGGTGAGATTGCTGCTCGTGAGTTCCGTCTTGCCGGTGGGGATATTGCCACCAGCCGTCAGCGTCACGGCATCGTTAAACAGTCGGCCTGTGGCGCGAACACGCACATCGGTGGGACCGTACAGCGTGGATGTTGTCTGCTGACCGGCGCCACCAATCTTGGGTTCGTAGGTCAGGCGCGCGTAGGAGAACGCCGACTGCAGATCCACAGTCCACGCCGTGCCGAGCGGCAGGGCCAGGCTCACCGGTACCGAAAACTGTTCGATGTTCTTGAGGCGAATGGAATCGCGTCCGCCAACACCGGGCTGCTGAAAGCCAATACCGCCGAAGGAGATGACATCGGCTGTGCCACCGGCCGCAATCACGCCGGTGCCGATCAGGCGGTCCTGGGCCTCAAGTGCTGCAGGGAGGAGCAAACCGGACATGCCGGCGAGAATAGCGCGGGCCGCGCATCGCAACACAGCAGACGAGCTGCGTCGCGCGCCAATGCCCCGGGGATGTTGCGTCAACGAGGTCATGGGCGAGTGATCGTGATGATGACAGTGGCCTGCGCAGCAGGGAATGACGGATCGAGGGCCGAGCTCACGGTCCGTGTGACGTTGGTGACGAGATCGAGCGGACGATTGAGGCGATCAATGGTGCTCGAGATCGCACCATCCAGCGGACGCACACCGGGAACGAGCACCGGCGTTCCCGTGCCGATGGCGCCAAGCGAGCGCACATCGAGTTCGCGCGTACGGGCTTCACGGAAGGACGGATCGAGACGCTGGGCATCGCGGAAGGCAGCGGCAGCGCCGCGGAAGTCGCCTTCGTAGTAGCGCTTCACACCCTTGCCGTAGGCCAGCAGCGCGCCGACGCTCTTGGTGGGCTGCTGTTCGACTGCGGCCTTTTCCGCTGGCGTGAGCACCACACCAAGCGATTCGAACAGACGCAGCACGAGTGCCTTTTCCGCAGCGAGAATCTCATTGAGCGGAGCACGGGCATCGACCGCATTGGTCACGGTGGCGCGCTCGACGTCGCCGATACGGGCACCGAGGCGCAGCGTGTTGCCATCGGCCATCGCCTCCACTGAGCCAAACACGAGCTTCTCGGCGCTCACCAGGCGACCGACACGCGGCGCAGTTGCCGAGTCCACACGGCCGGTGGCGGCGAGATCGAGTTCCCGCAGGACTTCACCGAACCGTGCCCGTTCGACGATGCGCACAGACTTGCTGCGCGAGAGGTCGGTGGAGACGAGGTCAGCAAGGGCGTAGGCGAGTGGTGTCAGCGACGTGTCGCGTCCATTCGCAGCAAAGGGCGGAACACCCACCGTACCGCGGGCACTCAACCGACCAGCTTCACCGGCGAGCGCCTGTGCGTCGCTGGCGACCGGAGTTGGCGCGGGATTGGTCCGTGGGCCACCGCAGGCGGCCAGAAGGGCAGTGAGTGCCGGAAGGGCGGGCGCGCACCACGTGCGAAGGGCACGGGGATGCATGCGCGGCAGGCGCAGTCGCATTGGCAGCTTGGTGAGGGACAAACTCGTCGATAACGATGCCGTGCCACTTTTGTGAGATAGGCACAGCCGTGCGAATGTGTGATATCGACAGGGGAGAATCAAGCGAAACGTGAGGGAACTGCATAACCTTTCGGTATCCTCTGCATTCAACGGAGTGGTCATGTCCAAGAGCCTTGAGAAATCCCGGCGCGCACGCGTGGTAGTTCATGCCACCAGCGTGACGAGTATCACGTTGTTGTTGACCTCCCTGGTCACTTCCTGCGCGACGAATCCGGTGACCGGTCGGCGCGAACTGTCCCTGGTTTCGGAGTCCCAGGAGATTCAGATGGGACGTGAAGCGTCCCAGAACGATGTACGTCGCGTTGGTGCCCTTTCGGGGACGCCGGCCGAGGCGCTGGTGAAGCGCATTGGCACCAAGATGGCGGCGGGATCAGAGCGTCCGAATCTGCCGTGGGAATTCCATCTGCTCGACGATGCGGCGGTGAATGCCTTTGCCTATCCGGGCGGATTCATTTTCGTCACGCGCGGTCTGATGACGCATCTCAACAGTGAGGCAGAACTGGCTGAGGTGATTGGTCACGAGATTGGTCATGTGACCGCCAAGCACTCTGTGGCGCAGATGAGTCAGGCACAGCTGGCGCAGATCGGCTTGGTTGGTGCGAGCATCTTTTCTTCGACGGTGGCGAAGTACGGTGATGTATTGGGGGCCGGAACGTCGTTGCTGTTCCTCAAGTTCGGTCGCGATGACGAACTGCAGTCTGATGCTTTGGGCTTCAAGTACTCGCTCACCGACAAGTACGATGTGCGTGAATCGCCCAAGGTGTTCACGACGCTGGGACGTCTGAGTGGTGGGGCCGGTCGTATTCCCGAGTGGCAGAGCACGCACCCGGATCCGGGCAATCGTGTGCAACGCGCAGAGCAGCGCATCGCGCAAACACCGCCTGCACAGCTGCAGGGTCTCACTGTCAATCGCGACAGCTATCTCAAGCTGCTCGATGGCATGGTGTTCGGTGAGAATCCGCGTGAGGGCTATTTCAAAGGCACGCGCTTTCTGCATCCTGAGCTGCGTTTTCAGCTCGACTTTCCCACCGGATGGCGCACCGCCAATCAACCGGATGCGGTGATCGCGCAGAGTCCAGATCAGAGTGCGCAGCTGGTGTTGCAGGGTGCGCAGGGCACGCCGGCTCAAGTGGTGCAGCAGTTCACGCAGCAGCAGGGCATCACGCTCAAGCAGTCATCACAGTCGTCCATCAACGGACTGACGTCGGCGCAGGCCTCGTTTGATGCACAAACCGAGCAAGGCGTGATCAACGGTCTGGTGATCGCGATCTCGCATCAAAACGCCACCTACATGCTGCTCGGTCTTTCGGCGCCGGCCGCCACTGCACAGCGCGGCCCTGAGATGGAAACGGCCATGCGCTCGTTCCGCCCCGTCACCGACAACGCGGTGCTCAGTGTACAGCCAGCGCGCATAAAGCTGATCACACTGACTCGGCAGATGACCGGACAGCAGTTTGTGCAGAGTTATCCGAGCAGCATCCCGGCCGAGCAGGTGTACATCATCAATGGCATCGACGCGTCGACGTCAGTAGCTGCCGGCACGATTCTCAAGCAGGTGGTTGGGGGGACTCTGCCGTAGGCGCACTGGTTGAGGACATGGCTGCCTGCAACAACAACGCGCCGCCGACTGACACGGCGGCGCCGACGGCGAAGGGCCAAGCCAGTCCAGCAATCTGCGCGACACCACTGGCCACCATCGGACCAACCACACGTCCAAGCGACGCAACGCCCTGATAGGCGCCGAGCACGCCGCCGCGCTCGTGTGGTTCGGCCGTGGCGGCGACCAATCCGCTCATGCTCGGATTGAAGCACGCCGAGCCCACCGCAAAGAGTGAGAGTGTGGCGCACAACCACGGCACCGATGGCGCAAGCGGAATGAGTGCGAGTCCGATGGCGATCATGACGGTGCCGAAGCGCGCGAGCGCGGCCGGACCAAAGCGTTTGGTGAGACGGCCGATCACTCCGGCCTGAATGGCAACGGAAATGATGGCGGTAAAACCGTAAATCCATCCCAGCGTGCGCGGGCCGATGCCCAGCTTTTCCGCGCCAAAGAGAGCGAGTGTGCTCTGGAAGATGGCCACGGCGGCCACCACCACGAGTGTGGCAAAGAGCAGGTCGCGAAGCGCGGGACGACGAAAGTATGCCGACAACGGTTCGCGCCGCTTCGTGCGCCCGTGACGCTGTTCGGGGGGCAACGATTCCGGCAGACGGACGAGCGTCAGCACAAAAGCCACGACCGACAGCAGCGCGGCGCCCTGCGCGACTCGGCCAAAGGCCGATGCATCATCGGCATTGCCGCCGGCCAGCATGCCACCGAGAGCCGGTCCGAGAATGAACCCCATGCCGAAGGCCGAGCCAAGCAGACCCAGTGCCTTGGGGCGGGTGGCGTCGGTGGTGATGTCGGTGGTGTAGGCGTAAGCGGCAGAGATATTGCCGGCTGCCAATCCGGAAATGATGCGCGAGATGGCGAGGGTAAGTCCGGTGTCGGCATAGGCCAACATCCAGGACGCGATGGCATTGGCGAGCAGCGTGAGCAGCAGGACTGGTCTACGACCGACGCGATCGGAGAAGCTGCCCCAGAGTGGCGCGCCAACAAGTTGGCCGAATGAGTACAGGCCAAGGAAGAAGATCACAGACGACGGAGCCACCCCGATCCGTTCGGCATAGAACGGAAAGACGGGGATGATCATCCCAAAGCCGACGAGATCGAGAAAGACGACGAGAAAGAGCGTGAACACGGTCTATGGGGTGGCTGAGCCTTGATGTGTACGCGAAGATTGGGGGATGACTCAACCTCCCGGCAGTCCCGAAACATCCGGATCTTCCGGACCTTCAGAAGTCGACGCCGCCGCACGCCAGGCGCGTATCCTCGATGATCTGCAGGATGCGGTGCAGCGCCTGCATGTCCTGGCGAAGGCACCCCGGGTTGTGGTGGCGAGCGGCACTCGGGCACAGGGTGCGCGGCCGATGGCGTGGCAGGTGCTGTATGAGCGCAGTCTTGGGCCGAATCATCCGGCGGTGGTTTACCGCGGCGGTGGCTCAACGACTCTACCACGCGCCTTGATGCATGGGTTTGACTCGGAACCCACCCTCGAGGCCGGGTGGGCTGTAGAGCGTTTGGGAGACGCCATGCGCGCGGGGCCGGTCATTCAGGTGTTTCGATCGGATCGATTGCCCGATGATGTGAGCCGTGCGCTGGTCGGTGTCCTGGTGTTCGAAGAGGACGGGCTCAGTCTCGCTGGCGTAAAAGCTCTCGTACAGGAACTCGGCGTGTCGTGAGCGAGGTGTCGACACGCGGCACGTCAGCTGCGAAAGCAAACGAGACGCCGTTGGTCAAAGCCAATCGTGTGCCGCGCGAATTGCGGGCGTGGCGCGCGTTCAGTGCAGCTCGCCATTTCGCGGATGGTGTTGCGGACCCGGCATTCCGCGCGTTGGTGCAGCGCATCGATGGCGGTCCGTTGCACCCGTGCCCACCAGTGACGCTGTATGCGGACGGCGAAGCCACCTTTGCCCGTATGGGTGAAGTCATTGCATCGGCGCGTGATGAAGTGCTGGTGGAGACCTACATCCTGCGCGACGATCGATTGGGTGAAGCAGTGAAAGCGGCACTCATTGCCAGCGCCAAGCGTGGTGTGCGTGTGTGTGTACTGGCCGATGCCGTCGGCTCATTCACGACACGTGAGCGCTATTGGGAAGAGCTCGAGGCCGGTGGCGTGCAGGTGCGTCAGTTTCATCGATTCTGGCATCATCCGCTCGATGCGTTACGACGCGATCACCGCAAACTGCTGGTGGTGGATCGTTCCGTTGCATTTACCGGCGGCATGAATATCGCAGAGGAGTATGGATCGAGCGTTCGTCGTCATGAGGATGCGTGGCGCGATTCGTTCGCGGAGCTGCATGGCCCGGTGGCGCATGAACTGGCGGCGGTTTTCGCCGAGGGATGGGATCGTGCCAAGGGGCCGCCGCTTCCCGGCCTCGAGTATGTGAGTTGGGCGGACGGCGTGGTCTTGCCGCCGGTCGCCGCGCCGCGCCGGTACTCGCCGCGCGCGCTATCGGCGCGCGTGCAGTGGCAATTGCAGCGACAGTTTCAGATGCGCATGGGGCGCAGGCGCGATCGCACACGTGGTCGTCTCGTGCGCCGGACAGATGGTCGTTCATCGCAAATGTCTTGCGAAGAATCTGCGGTGATGGTGCTCGATCCGCGGCCAGGTCGCGGACAGCGCGAAATGCTCACCGTGCTAGCGGCATTGGTTGGCGGTGCACGCAAGCGGTTGTGGATCACGACGCCGTACTTTGCTCCACCGTCGCGTGGTTTGTGGTTGCTTGGTGCCGCAGCCGCACGTGGTGTGGATGTGCGGCTGCTGTTGCCCAGCGAGCGTACGGATGTGCCGATCGTGCGACATGCGGCGCACGGCGCGTATCGCGCGCTGATGGCTCGCGGCGTGCGCATTTTCGAGTACACGCAGGCCACGCTGCACGCCAAGACCCTGCTGGTGGATGATCAGGTGGGTCTCGTGGGCTCGTCGAATCTCGATTTTCGTTCGTTCTGGCTCAATGCGGAGTGCAATGTGCTGATTTTCGATCGTGACTTTGCGCAGGCACTGCACGACGATTTTCTGGAAGATGTGGCATCGAGCAACGAGATCGATGCCGCCACCTGGAACAAGCGCGGACTGATGCACCGATTGCTCGATACCGGTGCGCGCGCCATGCGCTGGGCGCTCTAAATCACCATCTCGCGCATTGCCGCATGGTGATGTGCGGGATTCCCTGACGGTGCGGGCCACTCTCCCCGATAGAGTACACAGCCGCTTCGTGCGACTCTCTCCTCTATCTCGCTCGGAGTGTCTTCATGCCTGTTTTCCAGTCCGCCACCGTGAGTCCTTCCTCCCTCCTGCCGGCCTTGATCGGGGGATCCGTCATCGTCGCCAGCGACGGCACATCTGTGTCGAGCGATGCGTTGTTCAACGCTGCTCGATTGGCCGCGCGCGCGTATGGAGGCAGCATTTCGCTGCTCGGGGTGAGCGAACCGGTACCGGGTGTGGCGGCGGGCATGGACGTGTTGCCGGTTCCGCCAGAACTGGACGAAGTGCGACGCGTGCATCTGCTGGATGATTTGCGCCGCGAGGTTTCGGTTTCGGCGTCGGGCGATCCTGCATGGCCCATTGAGGTGGTGGTGGGTTCACCGGCGCGGACGTTGGCAGAAGAGGCCTCGCGTCGAGGTGCGGCGATGCTGATCATGGGCATCGGGCGACACAATCCGCTGGATCGTCTGTTCGGTACCGAAACCACATTGGCTACGCTGCGTGAATCGCGTGTGCCGGTGTTTGCCGTTGGACCAACGTTCCCGTCGCAACCCGTGCGAGCGGTTGTTGGTCTCGACTTCAGTACGGCCAGTGTGCAGGCGGCGCACATGGCGCTGCAGATGCTGCCGTCGGGCGGACAACTCACGCTGGTGCACGTGCGGCCACGCTTCGAACATCCATCGAGCGATTGGCAGGCGTGGGATGCGGATTATGGTCGCACGCTGCCGCCACTATTTGAGCAGGTGCGTGCACAGCTCGATGTGCCGGAGCATGTGCTCGTGGAGACCGTCACGCTGCGTGGCGATCCGGCGCCGGCGCTCTTGGCCTATGCGCAGCAGGTGAATGCGGAGCTCATTGCGGTGGGCACCCAGCGGCACTCGTTCTACGAACGCCTGATGGTAGGGTCGGTAGCGACCAAGGTGATGCGCACGGCGCGGGTGAGTGTGCTGGCGGTGCCGGAAAAGCGATTCTGAGTTGTGAGCTTCGAGTTCTGAGTTGGATCAAAAGACCCGCACGTTGATATAACGTCGCGGGTTCCTTTTTGATGGCCAGAATCAGTACATGTAACTCGAAATCAACTTCACATTTCAGCAAATGTTCATATCCGCCGTCATGGCTCTGTCGCTTTCCCTTCAAAGCGGCGATCCCATTTCACATGAGAACGTTGAGCGAATTGAGGTACGCGCACCTACTCGAGCGGGCCACGTTCTGGCGGGTACATTTTCTATCCCCACTGGGTTGCGTCGTGGGCCAGTCGCGGTATTTGTAAGCGGCGCTGGTCCGCAGACTCGCAACTACTCGACTGTGGACGGGGTCAATAACCGTGCCTTTGAAAAAATCGAGAACGGCTTGTTGCGCATCGGGATCGCCAGTTTTCGATATGATGAAGTGGGAACCGGTTTGTCTGGTGGTTCCTACCGAGAGTATGCCACGAGTACCACGCTGGCAGACGATCTCGCCGATGTACTCACTACGCTTAGGTCGCATCAGAAATTTGAGGCAACGGAATTCCTGCTGATCGGCCACAGCGAGGGTGGGCTGATCGCATCAATGGCGGCGGTCTCCTCAAATCGTATTGCCGGGCTCGTGCTGCTCGCAGCTCCCGCCACACCTGGTAGTCAGGTGATGCAGGATCAGTGGGCTGCGTTCCAGCGGCTTGGTGGCGAGACCACCGAGGAGCAGCAATCAATACATCGAGAACGGTTGCGTTTGGATCCATGGTATCGACTGTTTCTGACCCTGGATCCCTCGCCCATATATGCCCGGGTCGTTCAACCTGTACTGCTTCTGCAGGGAGAACAGGACTACAGCGTGCCGGCCTGGCATGCGGATCGCATTGCATCCGTACTCCGCGAGAACGGAAATACGAGGGTCAAGCTTGTCCGGCTCCCGGAACGGGGCCATGCATTCATCAACCTGGATCCAAACGAGTTTGATCCTGCGGTTACAGCACTCATCGTTGATTGGGCGGCCGCCATCGTTCGCACTCGACCGGACAAACACGTAAGCGGGCCTAGAACACCCGCAGGTTGACGTACCGTCGCGGGTTTTTCTTGATGTCCGCAATCAGCACGCGCAGTTCACGTACCAACGAATCGCTCTGCTGATAGAGCGCGGGGTCGTTGAGCAGGAGACCCATTGTACCGTCGCGGCTGTTGGCCTTGGCAAACACGGTATCTGCGCGCGCCACGGCGCGTGACAGCTGTGTCTCTGCCTTGTCCAGTCGCTGTGTGATCTCTCGCAGCGAGGCCGTGGTGGCGGCCAATTCCTTGGCGGCGTGCTGCGTGTTTCCCACGATGGCTTGAACTTCGCCGCGACTGGTGGCTGAATCGAGTCGAGCGGAGAAGGCGTTCAGTTTGAATGCGGCCGTGTTGACCGTTTCCAGACCGGACTGCACATCGGTGCTGATGCGATCAAGATTCTTCGACTGCGTCTTGATCGTGCGGGCAAGCTCCGTCGACAACTCCGCCACATTGCGAATGGACTGACGCAACTCGCGCGCGGCGTCGTCATCAAACGCCACCTGCACACGCTCCGCGACTTTGGCCACGTCGCCGGAAATGCGACCGGCCACCGCCGTGAGCTGTGCGATATCGGGCAATACGGCACCGGCCAGAGTGTCGCTCGACGAGCGCGCTTCGGCGATGGCTGCCCGCAACTCTCGATCGTTTGGCACACCATCGCGACTGGTAACGGTGGCCTGCCACTCGCCAAACAAGCTCGATGCAGCGAGCAGTACGACCGGATCGGCCGGGAGATCGACCGTGCGGTCGATACCGAGTTTGAGCACAACCCAGTTGTCGCTACCCAAGGCAATGGCTTCGACGCGACCAGCCCGCACACCGCGAATGACCACCGGATTGCCGAGTGCCACACCACCAACATCGCGGGAGCGCACGGTGAGTTGGCGCGTGCGTCCTCCGAGATCGGCTTGTTTGAGCCAGAGGGTCCCGCCAATGAGCACCGCCGTCACCACGAGTACGGTGAGGCCGACTACGAAGTCGCTGGCGCGTTTTGCAGCGCGTGGAGAAGTCGTCATCGAAAGGCGATTATCGCAGAGAGCGGTTGGTGAGCCACACAAGGGCCCAGAATGCATCGAGCACGAGAATCATGACGGCAGAAATGACCACGGCGCGTGTGGCACTCTTTCCTACACCTTGCGCACCACCCATGGTGGTGAGACCGGCGCGACATCCGATGAGTGCCACGGCGGCACCAAAGCTGGCCGATTTGACCAGTCCATACTGCACATCGAATGTCTGAAAGAAGATGCGCACGCCCTTGAGAAACTGTGGCGTTGAAAGATCGAGCAATGCCAATGATGCCATCCATCCCGACAGCAGCCCCACCAGCATCGCCATGCCCACGACAATCGGGAACATGATGGTGGCCGCTGCCACTCGAGGTACGACGAGATAGCTCATGGGATCGAACGTGAGTGTCTCGAGCGCATCAATCTGTTCTGTCACCCGCATCGTGCCCAACTCGGCCGCAATGTTGGCACCCACACGACCGGCGAGTGCGAGACCAGTCAAAACCGGTGCGAGCTCAAGGATGACGGTCTTTTGCACTAACGTGCCAACGAAGTACGGGGGCACGAGATCACCGACACTGTAGCTGGCGAGCAGCGCCAGCACGATACCGGTGAACAGGGCAATGAAGATGCCGATGGGCAGTGAACCAACACCGAGCGTCACTGCATGCGTGGAGAATTCGGGTACCCATTCGCGGACTTCGCGCGCCGCGCGCATAACGTCGGCGGTGAAGCGGGCACCAGTGCCAACCGGCTGCACCAGCTGACGTGTGGTGCGTCCAATGGCACTTACGCCATTGCTGATACTGCTGACGAGGGTCTCTGTCATGGCCAGCTTAGAGCGAGACCGAGTCCAACACCGGCGCCGATGGTGAGCAGCCCGATTGCGACGTGCCACCGATATCCCGGCGCGCCGAGTATGAGGGCCATGGTGCACTTGAGCACCGTGTTGGAAAGCACACCAATGCCGATGGCTGCGGCCGCAATGGGAACGCGCGCGGCATCAGCACCATAACGCGCCATGGACACCGTCAGCGCATCCATATCAGTAAGGCCAAGCAGTGTTGCAGAGGCGAGTACACCGGCGTCGCCAGCGGCTCGCTGCACCCACGCGATGGCAAACAGCACGATCTGAAATGCTACGGCCATCTGCAATGATGACCAGAGGCCGAGAGGATTCTGACCGAGTGATGCTTCCACGCCATCGCGCGGGCCATCAGTACTGGGCCGAGTGCTGCGTTCACGCCAAAGCACAAATCCAATGAGTGCGAGTCCCATGGCAAAGGCCGGGGCCAATACCGGAACAACGGCTCCACCAACGGCTGGCTGCAGCATGGTGGAGATCACGACCACACGCGGAATGAGCACGGTGCATGCAGCGACAACACCAAGCGCCAGCGGCAATGCGAGTGCTGCATCGTCGCGACTGCGACGACTGAATGTGAGCGTGACGGCGGTCGATGAGACCAATCCCCCCAACAATCCGGTCACAGCGAGACCGTGCGTTTCGCCAATGACCCGTCGTGCGATGTACCCGGCGAAGTTGATGGCGGAAAAAACCAAAACCACGATCCACAGTTGCCTTGGACGAAAGGCGTCGTATGGACCGAAGGCTCCGTCGGGAATGAGTGGCAACACCACCAATGCCAGCACAGCGAACTGCAACGCGGCGCGCATTTCGTTTGGCGCCACTTTGCCGAGCAGCGCTTGCAGCTTGGACTTTTCGGCAAGTAGCACGACAGCGACGGCGGCGGTGGCGCTGGCAATGGAGCGGTGCGCCAGACCCGAGGTAACACCCATGGCGATGACCAGCAGCGCTGCCACTTCGGTGGTGCTGTCGGGGGTGGTGCCAGGGCGTTTCATCGCGGCCTGATAGGCGACGATGACAAAGACGAGGGCGCCAGCAATGAGGGCGGCGCCGGCGGCTTCATGTCCCAGTCTCAGGAACCAGCCGGCGATGCCGCCGATGGCGCCGAGCAGGGCGAAGGTGCGGGCCCCGCCAAAGCGGCCGTCCGGGCCCTGGGTGTGGCCGGACCATTCACGCTCGATGCCGACGGCCAGTCCGACGAGGACGGCGACGAATAGATCGAAGGCGAGGGCAAGGTCGAGCATCTTTCCAACGTACTGCTCTGGATCGGGAAAAGCGTAAAGGAAAGGGGGCGTAAAGACACAGTAGGCGTAAAGGGACGGCGGGCGACCGGTGGGGCGTAAGATGGAATGGCGTAAGGTTGAACGGCGTAAAGAGCGATGGTTGGGACTATCCATTTATCCGGATGGTCGGATATATTGGTCGCGTGACCACTCCGCGCTTGGCAATTCACGACCATATGGTCGAGCTCGCCGATCCAACCCGCTGCCGATTGCTGGCGGCGCTGGAGCGGCAGGAGCTGACCGTTGGTGAGCTGGCGGGGGCGCTTCAGCTGCCGCAGAGCACGGTCAGCCGGCACCTCAAGATTCTGGGTGACCAGAGCTGGGTGGAGTCGCGGGCGGAGGGGGCGAGTCGGTGGTATCGTCGCACGCCGTTGCTACCGACTGACATGCAGGCGCTCTGGACATTGGTGCACGCGGCTTTTGCCCCCACACCGGTGGCGCTGCAGGATGCGGTGCGCCTGGAGGCTGTGATCGCGGCGCGGCGCAGTGTGACGCAGACATTTTTCGCCACAGCGAGTGCAGAGTGGGATGCGATGCGGACCGAGTTGTTTGGTGCGCGCGCGGATCTCGCGGCCACCCTGGCGCTGCTTGATCGCCATACCGTTATCGGCGATCTCGGCTGCGGTACAGGCGCACTCAGTGCAGCGCTGGCTCCTCACGTTGCACATGTTCATGCGATTGATGCATCACCGGCGATGTTGGCGGCGGCGTCCGCGCGGCTCGCGACATTCGATCATGTGTCGGTGAGCGAAGGCACGCTTGAAGCACTTCCGCTCGATGATGCAGCGCTCGACGTTGCCGTGCTGATGCTGGTGTTGCACCATGTGGCCGACCCGGTGCGCGCGCTGCGTGAGGTGCATCGTGTACTGCGCCCTGCGGGGCGTGTCCTGATTGCCGACATGCGACCTCATGCGCATGAGCGATACCGGGATACCATGGGACATGCATGGCTCGGATTTGACGAGCGCAATTTGACTTCGTGGTTGCAGGAAGCCGGATTTGTGGACGTGCGATACACCGGATTACCGGTGGATGCGTCAGCGAATGGACCGGCGTTGTTCAGTTGTACGGCGGTGGCGATGCCGCGGCCGGCGATGGTAGTGGCATGAACTTCCTACATAGTCGGACCTCGTTCAACAACAGTTTTCAGTTTCGAGTGATCGAGTAGTCAGTTGGAGTGACTTCAACTCGGTACTGTCAACTGACAACTCGTCACTGTTTTTCTTGCTTCACTTCTTAAACCAACCAGACCAAGCCCCCATGGCTACCTCCGTCATGACCGAACACGGCGTCGCGCTGCTGACGTCACTCGACCGTCCGACCTTTGCGGTGCGCGATCTGTCGCTGGCCGACTGGGGCCGCAAGGAAATCCGTCTCGCCGAACAGGAAATGCCGGGGCTGATGGCGCTGCGTTCCGAATACGGCGCGTCGCAGCCGCTCAAGGGCGCGAAGATCATGGGCTCGCTGCACATGACGGTGCAAACGGCGGTGCTCATCGAAACACTGGTGGCGCTTGGTGCTGATGTGCGCTGGGTGTCGTGCAACATCTTCTCCACGCAGGATCATGCGGCGGCGGCGGTTGCCGTCGGCCCCAATGGAACCGAAGCGGCGCCCAAGGGCACGCCGGTGTTTGCGTGGAAGGGAGAGACGCTCGAGGAATACTGGTGGTGCACAGAGCAGGCGCTCATGTGGCCCGATGGTACGGGCCCCAATCTCCTGCTTGATGACGGTGGCGATGCCACGCTGCTCGTGCACCGCGGCAAGGACTTCGAACTCGCCGGTGCGGTGCCGGCGTTTGATAGTGATAACGAGCCGGAAGAGTGGGGCGTGATTCTCGATTTGCTGCGCGCGGAACAGCAGAAGAATCCGGGCCGCTGGACGAAGGTGCTGGCCGGTATTCGTGGTGTGTCCGAAGAAACCACCACGGGTGTGCATCGCCTGTACGAAATGGAGAAGGCGGGCACGCTCGCGTTCCCGGCCATCAACGTGAACGACGCGGTCACGAAGTCCAAGTTCGACAATCTCTACGGCTGCCGTCACTCGGTCGTGGACGGTCTCAATCGCGCAACCGACGTGATGCTGGCCGGCAAGATTGTCGTCGTGCTTGGCTACGGCGATGTGGGCAAGGGCTGCGCGCAGGCACTCAAGGGTCAGGGCGCGCGTGTTGTTGTCACCGAAATCGATCCCATCTGCGCGTTGCAGGCAGCGCTCGAAGGCTATCAGGTCACGACGCTCGAAGACATCGTCGATCAGGCGGACATCTTCGTGTCGGCCACGGGCAACAAGAATGTCATCACGGTCGAGCACATGCGTCGCATGAAGGACAAGGCGATCGTGTCCAACATCGGCCACTTCGACAATGAGATCGACATGGCCGGTCTCAAGAAGGTCGAAGGCATGCAGCGCATCAACATCAAGCCGCAGTACGACGAGTTCGTGTTGCCGAATGGTCGTTCCATCCTGGTGCTGGCCGAAGGCCGTCTCATGAATCTTGGTTGCGCGACGGGTCACCCGAGCTTCGTGATGAGCGCGAGCTTCAGCAATCAGGTGCTGGCGCAGCTCGAGTTGCATGCGCGCGCGGAGTCGTACGAGAAGAAGGTGTATACGCTGCCCAAGCATCTCGACGAGAAGGTGGCGCGGTTGCACCTCGACAAGCTGGGTGTGAAGCTCACGACGCTGACGGCGGATCAGGCTTCGTATATCGGCGTAGCGGTGGAGGGGCCGTATAAGGCTTCCCACTACAAGTACTAGGCAACAAAAAAAGCGTAAAGAAACTGCGGGCGTAAGGTTGGACGGCGGGAAGAAACTGCAAGCGCAACTGCGGTTTGACAGCGTAAAGAGAGAGGGGGAGCGAGCGCCGTTGGCGCCGCTCCCCTTTCCTTTCCTCAGGAACCGGGTGGTCCCAGGTGGGTACGGGTGCGCACGAATGCAGGGAAATGACCCGGGCGACGGAGTACCGATGAAAGGCCGTGTGTGGGTGTTGAGCGGGGTGATGACTCTGGCAAGCGCGGGCGGGGCGGCGCGTATTGAAGCGCAGGGACGTCTCGTCGGGACCGTGTACGACAGTGTCGCGGCGAAACCGCTGAGTGCGGCATTTGTGCAATTGGCGCTGGTGTCCGATCCTAGTGTCAGTCGGTCGGTGCGCGCGGATGATCGCGGACGATTTCGTGTGGACAGCATGGCAGCGGGCACATGGGTCATGGCGGTGATGCACCCTCGCATTGACTCACTCGGTATCGAGCAATTGGCCCGACCCGTAACGACGCGTGGGGCGGGAGAGCAGCGCATGAATCTCTCCATCCCCTCGGCGCGATCGCTGATGCGCGAGGTGTGTGGAGATACGGTGATCGCTGATGGTTCCGGCTATGTGCATGGGCGATTGCGTCGCGTCGCGGGCAGCGGTGTGAGCAGTGGCACCAGCGAAAGCGCTGCACGAGGACAGGTGGAAGTGCAGTGGGTGGACATGATGGTATCGGTGACCAAGGGTGTGGGCGTAACGCGTGTGCCCCGGCGTACGGCGACAGTGGCGCAAGCTGATGGTGCATTCACCGTGTGTGGTGTGCCCGCCGGCGGCACGGTGCGCGTTCGTGGAGCGCATGGCACGGACACGACAGGCATGATCGAGATGGTGGTGCCAGAGCACGGCATCGCCCGATTGGACCTTACGGTTGGCACGGTATCACACGTGGATGTGGACTCAGTGCCGATGCGCCGCGGTCAGGGCGTGTTGCGCGGTCGCATACTGGGGCCGCTGGGCCAGCCACTGCCCAATGCCTCCGCTGGCGTGTGGGGGACGGGTCTGACGGCACGGACCGATTCATCCGGATATTGGCAATTGCGCCAACTGCCAATGGGCACACACACCGTTGATATACGAGCCATTGGGTTTCAGGCGGAACAGCACATCGTCGACATCGGTGATCTGGCTGACCACGAGTTGCACAGCACGCTGGAACGTATGGTGACATTGGATACGGTACGTACACGCGCGCTACGTGAGCAGCTATTTGTGCCGGAGATCCGCGCGTTCGAACAACGGCGGCGAACGGGACACGGGAGTTTTCGGGGGCCGGCGGAAGTCGATCAGATCATGCCGAGTGAAGCGGCGCATCTCTTTCGCACGGTACCGGGTGTCAGGGTGATACCGGATATGCGAAGCAGTCTCATGTTGGGCTATCGCATCCTGATGCGCGGAGGTGCCGCTGGAGCGAGTTGTGTGCCGGATCTCATCATCGATCGCGTGCGCATCGCCAATGATCTACACGAAGGCTTGATCGACGATTGGGTGCTTTTCTCCCAAGTTCGGGCCGTCGAGGTGTACCAGGCCATTACCGGCACGCCACCAGAGTTCATGCGAGCTGGGAACCAGTGTGGCACCATCGTGATCTGGACGGGACGGCGTTGAGAACGCCATGGTGTATCTGATGAAGGCATGTGGACTGCTCGTTGCGTTGGCGATCGCGCTGCCAGTGCGAGTCGCAGCGCAGGGCAGAATCATTGGCTCCGTGCACGACAGTGTGGCGGCGAAACCGCTGGCCTCGGCACTGGTGCAGCTCGCGCTGGTCAGCGATCCGAGTGTCAGTCGATCCGTGCGAACGGATGCTTCGGGACGCTTTCGATTGGACAGTCTGCCCAATGGCACCTGGGTGGTGGCTGTGATGCATCCGCGACTCGATTCGCTGGGAATCGAACAGCTGATGCGAACGGTCAGTACGCACGGGGGCTGGGAACAACCTCTCTCGCTCGCAATTCCGTCCGTACGCACACTGGTAGAGCGTGTGTGCGACGCCGCCCCTACATCGGATACGTCCGGCTATCTGCATGGACGACTCCGTTCGATTGGTGGCGAATCCGGCCCGGGTGCCGGGCAGGTGGAATTGCAATGGGTGGATCTTTCTCTTGAAGTAGCCAACACGGTTGGAACGAGGCGCATTCCGCGACGACTGCTGGTTGCTACACGTGATGACGGCAGTTTCGTGGCGTGCGGCGTACCACCCGGCGGCACTGTACGTGTACGCGGAATTCGCGGGACTGACACCACTGGTATCGTTGAGACGGTGATACCGGATCATGGCATTGCGCGACGTGATCTCGCAGTCGGACCTGTTCGGCATATCGCGGTGACTTCTACGACTGCTGCCACGGATTCGGTCTCATCTGACTCGATGCCAGCGACCGAGCAATGGCAGCGTCGCGGCAGTGGCATGCTGCAGGGGCGCATTGCCAGTTCGGATGGCGCGCCAATTCCCAATGCGTCCGTGGTGATTCGCGGTGTGGATCTCACCGCGCGTACGGATTCCAGTGGTCGTTGGCAGCTGCGAGACCTGCCGCAAGGAACGCACACCATCGAAGCGCGCGCGCTCGGCTATCGGGCCGAACAGATGCTCATCGATATCGGTGATCCATCGGTGGAGGCATTGCAGACATCGCTCGAGCGTGTTGTTGCGCTCGACACGGTTCGCACTCGGGCGATGCGGGAGACGATGTTTGTTCCCGAACTGCGCGCGTTCGAGCAGAGACGTCGTCAGTATCCCGGCTATTTTCGTGGGCCGGCAGAACTCGATCAGATGCAACCGTTCGATGCGGCGGACATCTTCCGCAGCATGCCTTCTGTACGTGTCGAGTATGGTCGATACAACACGGCCATCAAGCTTCGAGGAAAAGCCGGTATACCCTGCACGCCAGATATCTATCTCGACCAGATGCGCATCACACCGAGCATGAGCGAAGGTGTCATTGATGACTGGGTGTTCGCACGTGCGATTCGCGCGGTGGAGGTCTACTCCGGAGTGACGGGTCCTCCGGCGGAATTCGCCAGTGTGTTCAATGAATGCGGGGTCATCGTGATATGGACAGCGCGAGGAAGGTGAGGTGTGAGAAGCAGAACGGGGCGATGCCGATACCGGCATCGCCCCGTTCTGTCTTGTGTCACCCGCGATCACGGACCATTTCGCGAGATCGATACGTTGCTGCCCGGCGGCTCACCACCTACACGCGGGCGGTTGTGGCGAATGGGGATTGGATACCCGAATCGCCACTGCGCATTCCGGCGCCGCTCTTTTGGTACCGACGCAATGTTCTGCACCATCGGCAACAGATCGCGCTGCTGTGGCGTGAGCATCGGGACAGCGGTATCTACCTGGGCCCAGAAGATGTCCCAGTAGGCACGCTGGGTGGCCTGCACACTGTCGATGGCGGCTTTGCCGGCGACACCATCCGGCTGCTCAGCGAGGAAGCGCGCAAGCGGATAGTAGAGGTCGCGCACCTGTGCACTGAACAGCGAGTCCGTGCGCAGGAACTGATTGATCTGCTCCTTGGTGAGGAACAGCGAGTCGCTTTCGGCCAGCAGCAAGCGGTGCAGATTGGACGTTTGCTGCAAGTACAGTGCGGCGATGGAGTCCACGCCACGGCGCGTCCAGCTCTTGCGATCGGGCGTGCGTACAGGCTCGATCGCACGACGGAGTTGCTGCAGCTCGTAGGGTACGGACAGATCCATCGTCACGTCTACCACGACGCGGAAGGGCGTGCGTGACAGTGTGCGGAAGGCGCGTGTATCACCGAAGCGCGGATTCACGTCGTAACGGAAGCGCTGTGCGCTGGCGTCGAAGCCACGCGGAATGAGCAGCGTGGCATCCGGCATGGCCTGCGAACCCCAGCCGCGCAGACCATCAGCACCATGCAGCGCCTGATCGAGTCCGGCCAGCGGATTCTCGAACACGATGTTCACGCTGGCCGTACGTCCACGGATGCGACCGATGTTGGGCTGCAGCATGAGATTCATGGTCTGCGTCCACGGACCACGGCAGCTCATGCGGCCGGCGACCTGACCCATCTGTGCTTCGAGACAGCTGCGCACATTCCCGGGGGCCGACTCGAGCAGCGCACGCATCTGAGCGGCCGTTCCCGCATCCGTTTCGGTTGTCGGGTTCGGGATATACGACCGGTCACCGGCACGTCCGTCGCCATCGATATCACTGCGCACAATCGGTGTGAATGGCAGACCGGATTGGAGACGCGTGAACAGCGTGAGTGTGCCGACGCGCGGGATATTGACACCGGACTGCACGACGAACGCATGTCGCGCATCGTTCACACCTGCCGCCCACTCCTTCACGGTCGGGTCGCCGAAGCTGGCGCCATCAAAACCGCGGAACTGACGACGCACTTCCTGCAGCGTGTAGCCTACCGAGAACATCACCGGTGGCGGGCCAGACGGACCACGGAAAATTTCCGGTTGCACCGTAGCCGTGATCTGACCACCGTAGCCACGCAAATCGCTCGTGCGCATCGCCACACGACCGTAGTTGTTGCTGCGACGTGATTCGCGTGCCGACACGGCACCGGTGCCAGCATCGATACCGGTAGACGACACGTACATGGGGCGATTGTCTTCGCCCGCGAGCGTGAAACGCGAAACGCCACTGAAGTTCGCGTCCACCGTACCGGGCTGCGACAGATCGTATGATGCCAAACCGTCCAGTCGCACAAGGAAATTCTTGAGATTGCTGGCCCAGCCCAGCGATGCACGCCAGCTGCGTGGCGCATCAAAATTGGGATCGACCAGTGTCACACTGGGCGCGCGTTCAGCGAGCGCACCGGAACCGTCGAGGCAGGACGTGGGTGACGTGCTGCTGCCACTGGTGAGTGCCTGCCAGTCAGGAACCGGTACCGATGCGCCAACACATGACAGCGCGAGTGTGCTGCCAGGCAGTCCGGCACCCACCATGGCATCGGTGAGCATGTTCGGGCGATAGAGATCGCGGAACTCACCGATACCACCGCGGAATGTGCCCTGCATGGTGCGATAGAAGCTGCCTGTGTTGGTGTTCATCATACCCTGACCATTGGTGCGGTCACGGTTGTACGTGTACGTAAACCCAACACGAGGCGACAGACGGATGCGCGCCGGTGCCAGGCCCGTGCGCACTCCAAGGGCCTGCTCGAGCGCTGCATTCTCCGGCGGTGCATCACCAAAGGCACTGCCTTCGAGGCGTGCGCCGTAAATGGTGTTGAAGAACCGCGACGGATTCCACTGATGTGCGAAGGCGATGGCCGTGTTATAGGTCGTCGCATTGCGTTCAGGTTGCGCCAATGTGCGCATGTAGGACGCGGGCCGATTGGCGGCCAGGTCGGCTACTGAATTGTAGGTGTACTGGCCAAGCGCATTGGCTACGCCCGCTTGCTGCAATCCGTCAGCGCGACCCCATACGGCCGTCTTGAAACGATGACGACGGCCAATCGCGTTCCATGTCATTTCGTTGGCCGCTTCAGCGGTCCATCGTGTGTCGTCCGTGGCGAGAAACGGATTGCCACCCAACTGCACTGGTACGATGTCGCTGGCCGCCGCATCGGATGCGGAGCGTGCCAGCACCGTGGCGCCGGGTAATGACACATACGGTGTGGTGCGGTCCTGTACGCGGCTGATGGCCGCGCGATTCTGCATCAGCGTGTTGAAACCATTTCCTACGTACTGCGCGTGCACGAACTGCGCACCCATGGTGAGCTGTGACTGCTTGCCACCGGCGGCTGGCGCGGCGAGTGGACCAAACGCCAGTGCACCTTCGCTCGTGCGGCCGAGATACGATGTCAACGTCAGTGTGCGGAGTGTGTCGCGCACATCATCGAGTCGACCGAGCCAGGTGAAGCTGTTTTGCACTCGCGATCCGGGAATGCCAGATCCCACGAGTGGAACGCCGATGTTGCTGGCGACATTCTGCAGTCGCTGTGCCGAGTCAGGAGAGAGACCAGCGCGCAGCAAGGCACCCGCATCTCCGGCCAGCAGTGTGGATGGATCACTGACCGTGCGTCCGATATCGAGTGACACATTGTAGGTGAGCGCACGACGTATGGCTTCACCATCGGCACCGAGGCTTGCGCGGAAACCACCGTTGGTGAGACCAAGTGAACGTCCCACAGCGTCCGTGACCTGCAACTGCGGCGCATTCAGTGTGAGAAAGGCATTGCGATTCTGGAAGTTTCGATCACCGGCGGCGAGTCGCACATCGATATTGGCGCCGGCAAATCCGCCACGTGTGGCGTCGAATGTCGCACCGGTCATACGAACATCAGCACGGGCGGCGCGTGGCAATTGTCCGCCAGGCAACGCCATACCATTCAGCGTCGTGAGATTGGACGATACATCCGCGCCCAGCATGCTCGGTCCACTCGCTGTCATGACAACACCCGGCATGGTACCGGCGATGGTGTTGAGATTGCCGGCGGCATTTGGACTTACCTGACCGACGACGCCCTGCGCCCAGCTTTCGGACGCACCGACTTCCGGCGAGGTGGCATTGGAGACCTGCGCCGTGGCGCGCACGGCACGATTGGCGCGGACATTCACTGCGGCAAGCACGGCCGCCATATCGCGGGCCATCGTGAAATCCGCGACCAGTTCGCGTTCACTGCCCGCGCGTTCGACGCGACGCCGCGCGCTGCGAAACCCAAGGGCCGAAACGTGCACGAGGTAGTCACCGGTTCCGGGATCGAATCGGCTGCTGTAACGGCCGCTCGAGTCGGTGGTGGCCGTTTGTACGAGGCGGTCAGGGCCACGCGTAATGCTGACGACGGCGCCGGCCAGTCCGCGAGACGAGTCATCGAGGACACGTCCACGCACGACGTCCACGGATTGTGCGGCAGCGGGGCTGACGAGGAGCATCAGGGCCGCGAGGCCGCCGACAAGGCGTGCAGGGGTCAGAAAGGTATACATAATGAGCACATGACGCGGAGGCGTTCTGGAAAGTTGCAGTCGTCCGACATAACGCCTGAGAGACAGCGTGGGGCGTGAACGGGTTTACTACTGGTTTATCAGTAATTGTGGGTGCTCGTGTGAACACTGTCAACTGTCTTTCCCGTACGTGAGATGGACCTGCATTGACCGGGAGACCCTGATGTGCGCAGCATTCGACATGCTCTTCCGCATGTCTTTCGGCCTGCGCCGCGCTACACACTCTTCCATGCGTCTTGCGCACGTGGCTATTGTCGGCGTGTTCTGGGTGTTGCCATGCAACCGTGCGGGAGCACAGACCCAGTCATCCGCTGCGGGACAGCCCGCTCCGGCCGCGGTACAACCACGGGTCGTGCAACCGGGCGACAGCAGTTTGCGGCCTCTCACTGCAACAGGTGCCACCACCTATGCGCTGACACTGTTCCGCGATGGTGATGAAGTGCCGGTTGGTCGTCTGCTCGATACGGTGCGTGTGGACACGGTGGACGGCAACGCTGTGTATCGTCGTGTGTTGACCACGCAGCGCGGTACGCTGCGATTGATCGATTCCACGGACACCGATGCACGAACACTTTCACCGCGTCGGCGCCGTACGCAGCAGCAGGAGCGACGGGTGCTGCTCGACTTCACTGGCCGAAGAGTGAAGGGATCGCTTGCGCCACAGGACGTGCCATCCGTTCCCGTTGATACCACGCTGCCCTTTGCCGCATTCGACGCCGGCAACTGGGATCTGGTGTTACGCGCCATGCCGCTTGCGGCAGGATATCAGGCACAGTTCGTGGTGTTCGATATCGATGTAGGGTTGCGTCGATATCTCGTTGCCGTGACCGGCACCACCACACTGTATGGTGAGCCCACATGGGTGGTGAAACTCACCTTGGGACGTGGGCGCGAATCCATCGCATGGATTGGACAGAACACCGGTCGTCTGCTGCAACTCGAAACCACGATCAGCGAATCGACGATGTTGCGTCAGGTGCTATCGGTTCAAAACTGATAGAACGTCGGTAGTACACGTCTACGGTCGAACGATTACCGCCACGACGATCACGATGAGCAGAATGGTGGGTACTTCATTGATGGTGCGGCACGCCTTCTCGCTCAGGAAATAGTCTCCGCGCGCGAATCGCTTGCGCGTGATGGACGCGAAGCCGTGGTAGCCAAGGAGCAGCACAATCGCGCCCAACTTCATGTGCATCCATGGCATGCGAAGCAAAGCCGGCTGCAATGTCAGCATCCACGCACCGAGGCTGATAGCGGCCACCATGGCCGGGGCCATGATGGCGCGCATCAAACGACGCTCCATGATCTCGAGCGTGGCGACAACGGCAGGTTCATCCCGACGCTGCACGTGATACACGAACAGGCGGAAGATGTAGAACAGTCCCGCAAACCACGCCACGACAGCGATGACGTGGAAGGCCTTAATCCAGAGATACGACGTGGGCATGTGCCCAATGTATGCAACCAACACACATTGGGCGAAGAGCCCGCCCCGCTCCCGCCCCCGCTACTTGAGGATCGGCATGGCCTTACGCACACGCTCTCGCGCGGCGGTCAGCGGTGCTGCGAGATCCACTGGTCCAATGGCAATCTCGGGGATGCGATCAATGGCACCGAGATAGTAATCACGCCACACCTCGAGAATATGCTGTTCGTAGGCCAACGTGCCGCCACGCGAGAGCGTGTCGCGACTGAGTGCCGCTTGCGTCTCCATGGCGCGAGCCGCTGTACCAACGAGTTCGTCCAGTGCGGCCAGGGTGACTTCGCGCGTGCCCTGTGACAGCAACAATCCTGTAGTGAGTGCGCAGGCGCCGACATTGCCCAGCGTGGCGCTGCTCACCTGGTCGATACGATCGCGATCGGTGTGATAGAACTGATCGGTGAAGTGCCACAGCAGTACTGCAGGGATGTTGGCATTCAAGAATGGCGTGTGGTCACTGCCACCTTCGAACGGATTAGCCTTCACCACCCAGTTGGTCTGACGCGCACGATCCAGGCAACGTGAGCGTACGAAGTCATTGAACCAGTGCGCCTTGATGTCCTTTTCCTCGAGAGGCCGTCCGCCCCACTCGCTGTGCTTGTCTTCGCCGCGCACCCATACGGCCGACGGATCGGGCATCTTCTCGATGAGGAAGGTGCCGCCCGTTGTGGCGGTATTCTCGCCCACCATGTCGAGCGACATGCCCCATTTGATGCCGGCGCGTCGTGCGGTGTCTTCCTTGATGAACCGATCCGTGGAGCGGATTTCGTCGCCCCAGAGAAATGTCACGGTGCGCTGCGGTACAGCCACGTTGCGTTGCACGAGCGACGCGGCCACGCGAGCCATCTCCGCGAGGGCTCCCACACCGGATGCGTTGTCATTGGCTCCCGGCTCCTGCACGTGCGCCGAATACATGAAGCGCTCGCTCGGCTTGGTGCGGCCGCGAATCTCGGCAACCAGCGTACGCTCGGGGCGTCGTTCACTGCGTACCTGCACATTCACGTGCACCTGTACCGGTCCACGAGCCCATGCGGCCTCGAGTGAATCACGCGTGGCGCGCGATGCAAAGAGCAGCCAGCCCGGCTGAATGGTGTCACGGGCAATGCCCGTGAATTGAATGGAGGTACGATTCTTGTCCTGCTGATTGTAGGCCGGCAGCGTCTGAGCGGCGATAACGCCGAGTGCTCCAGCCTTGAGGGCGCGCGGAAGAACGACGCGTGCATTGCCCGTGGTAAACGCAATGCGACCCTGCACTGATACACGAGCAAAGTTGCTGTCGGCACCGACGCCAACATTCACCAGCTCCGCTGTAACCCCACCGGTGGGTGTGGAAATGGAGTTGATGGCAATCATGTTGAGATTGCTCGCGAACTCTTGCAGGGGCCTGGAACGACCGGCCAGCGTAATGGACGCGGCGACTGGAGTCCACGCAGGATCGCGCATGGGGCGGGATTCAACACGGTAAACCAATCGTGCGGATGCCGGCGCGCTGGACTCCTCGACATAGCCTGCTGCGCGCAGCAACGCGGCTACGGTATCGATGGCGGCGTCGAATCCCTCATTGCCGGGCAAACGGAAGTACTGCTGAACAAAGGCCACGGTGCGCTTGGCACGTTCGCCATCAATGGCGTCATGTACACTGCGCGAAATAGGGGCGAAGGCGGCTGGCTGAGCGGCAGGTCGCTGAGCGTTGACCTGCTGTGGAGCCACGATGGCGCAGACCGCAAGAGCGGCAACTACGCGCGCCGCAGAGGTCATGAAAGGTTTGGACATGCCGACAGTTTGCCGAGCGCCGGGTGAACTGTCGAGTGGCAGGGGAGATCGTCCGGTCTCATCAACGCGCATTCGGTCCCGCGCGTACTTCCCATGCCCCCGCCCGCAGTGCGTCCCGTCCCCGAAGGATCCCGCCTGACGCCCTGTATTGTTGCACGGTCCCTCCCCCGAGGTTTGTGATGCTGAAGGTGCTGTTGCTTGCGCTATTGGCAGGAATTGTAGGTGCGTCGTCAGAAGCGGCGGCTGTTCAAGCGCCGGGTCCGCAGAACAAAGTCGACGTGCGATATCGCACCTCAGGTGAAGGCAACAAGGCTCGCTACCGCGTTCGCGAGCGACTGATCGGCAAGGAGCTGGACAATGACGCTGTTGGCGAAACACCGGTGATTTCAGGAACGATTGCGCTTGACCGGCTGAACATGGTGGTAGCCGATGAGTCGGGCTTCAGCGCCGATGTATCGAAGCTCAAGAGCAGCGAAATGCGGCGCGACAAATTTGTCCGAAGTCATATCCTGATGGTCGACAGCTTTCCCGTCACGACATTTCGTGCCACTGCCGTGAAAGAGTTGTCGCAACCGTTGCCCAATGCGGGCAATACCACATTCCGGTTAGTCGGAGATCTGACGGTGAAAGGCGTCACCCGACCCACGACGTGGGTGGTGACAGCCTTCGTGAATGGCGACAAGCTCACTGGCCAGGCTATCACGCGCTTCACCTTCAAAGAGTTCGGCATCCGGCAACCGAGACTGCCGATACTTCACAGCGTGGCTGACACTATCACACTCGAATACGACTTTGTGATGACGCGTCAGGCAATGAAGCTTCAGGCCAGACAGTAGCCGCAGCTACGAATTCCGCAGTGATGCCGCGCGACTGACAACAAGGAATCGTGTCCAGTTTGCCGGCACATCTTCGATGTTGCGGGCAATGATCTCAAGTCCATAGCGCTCGGCGGCCGTTTCTCCGGCTACCGCGCCCCACGTGCGATTGCGTGCCGCAGCGACATCACGCGCAGCGCCAGCAGTGTCTTCGTGTGGCGTGGAGATGAGCCAGGGATGCCGCGCAAAGAAAATGCGACATTGAGCGAGCGCGACAGCATGACTTCGGACCTCACGCAATTCGGCGAGTGATGCACCAGCCGGTGCGAGCAGACAGAGGTGAATGGGCACACGGAGTTCAGTGCGCACGATCACGGCGTCATCAATAGCCGCGAGCGCATCAAGTGCCACACGCACTGGACCGACGATTGCGTTTTCCACGGGAATGACCGCGAAGTCGGCGTCACCGGTAACGACGGCCTGCAGCGCGTCGGGAAACGATGTGCAGGGCAGGGACGTTGCCCCTTCGGGCCACTGGCGTGCGATGGCCAGCTCGCTGTAGGCACCGTAGGCACCCTGGAAGGCCACGCGGGGCCCGATTGTCCGTTCCGTGGTGCGTTCCATGTCCGGAAGATATTGACAGACACGCCCGCATGCCGTAGGAATTCAGGCATGACGCATCACGCCACCAGTTTTTACAGCCGCTACTGGTATTTTACGCCGACCCGCATGGGCCCCGGCTTGTTTGGCGTGCGCTGAGTCATCACCACCGCCGCGACACCGAGAGGCCCGTGCACTGCACGGGCCTCGGTCGTTTCGAGGCTTGTGAGCGCCGGACCCTCGTGAACACCACCGCCTGATTTCAGGCAACACCACGAGGAATGCATGATCATCGTCACCACCGCCGGTATCACGCCCGATGCCCTCGACCGCATCATCGAACACGTCGAGAGTGCCGGACTGCGCACCCATGTCTCGCGCGGTGAACAGCGTACCATCGTCGGATGTATCGGCGAGGAAGGACGCCTCAGTGAACACGGACTGACGCAGCTTGAAGGCGTGGAGCGCGTGATTCCCGTACTCAAGCCGTACAAATTGGCATCGCGTGAGTTTTCGGTAGCCAACACCGCCATTCGCCTGGGTGATACGTCGGACACCACGATTGGTGGACGCAATGTGGTGGTCATGGCCGGTCCGTGCAGTGTGGAAGGACGCGACATGCTGCTCGATACGGCGCGAGCGGTTCATGCGGCCGGTGCACGAGTGCTGCGCGGTGGCGCCTTCAAGCCACGTTCGAGTCCGTACGCGTTTCAGGGAATGGGCGAGGCCGGTCTTGAATTGCTTGCAGAAGCGCGCGCTACGACGGGAATGCCGATTGTCACCGAAGTGATGGACCCGCGTCAGGTGGAGCTTGTGGCACGCTACGCCGATGTGTTGCAGATCGGCGCTCGCAACATGCAGAACTTCTCGCTGCTCAGCGAAGTCGGCAAAGTGCAGCGCCCGGTGCTGCTCAAGCGTGGACTGTCCGGCACCATTACCGAATTGCTGATGGCGGCCGAGTACGTTCTGGCGCAGGGCAATGGTGATGTGATGCTCTGCGAGCGCGGCATTCGTACGTATGAAACGGCCACACGCAACACGATGGACGTGGCAGCGATTCCCGTGCTCAAGCGTGAAACGCATTTGCCGGTGCTGGTTGATCCGAGTCATGCCGGCGGCCGCGCGCATCTGGTCACACCGCTGGCTCTGGCCGCCGTGGCGGCAGGCGCCGATGGATTGATCGTGGAAGTGCATCCCGATCCCAAGAACGCCATGAGCGACGGTGAGCAAAGTCTCGAATTCTCGGCGTTTGCCGCGATGATGCCGCAGGTGCGTGCGGTTGCCGAGGCCGTGGGCCGTACCTGCGAGTGGCGTAGCAACGCGACGGCGCGAGCGACAGCATGAGCATCCAGGCGAGTACTCATGCGAGTGATTCATTGGGTCTTGCACCCACCGAATCACTCGGCTCGCTCAGAGCTGCGATTGAGCTCGTCGATGATCAGATTCTGGCGGCGTTGGCGCGACGATTTGCGTTGGCGCAGGCCATCCAGCAGGAGAAGCAACGCGCCGGCCAGCCTGTGCTGGATCCGGCGCGGGAAGCGGCTCTCGTGTCGCGCGCCTCACGGCGCGCGCGGGTGCTGGGGCTACCGGAAGACGAAGTTCGCGCGCTCTACTGGCGACTACTGGCCGCTTCGCGGCGAGTACAAAAAGACGTCGAGCGTGACGAGGACGTGTGATGGGCCACGTCCTCGTGGAATCGACTTGCTACGCGTGTTCCGCGACGGCGGCCACAGTGGGAAGCTGAACTTCGAACGCCGTGCCAATGGGGACCTCGAGCAGTTCGATGCGACCCCCATGGGCATGGGCGATGGCCTGCGCGATGGCCAAACCCAGACCGGCACCGGGAGGTGTGCTGGTGGCTGATCGCATGTCGCTGGCAACACCGTGCACGAAGCGTTCAAAAACGCGCGCGCGCAGATCGGGTGCGATGCCTGGTCCTTCGTCCTGCACCCGGATGCCAATGAACCGTTCATCCGTATCGACGATGGTGCGTGCCGCGACGTGAATGGTGCTGCCGCGTGGTGCGTGCTTGAGTGCGTTGTCGAGCAGATTGAGCAGCAGACGTCGCAGCAGCGATTCCTCACCACGGATATCGCAATCACCGTCCAATGCCTCAAGTGAGGCCTGCAACGTGACGTGACGTTCGTCGGCCAGTGTGCGGACGCTCCGCAGCACACTGGTAACCAGCCCTTGTGGGTCGATGGGCAGTGGAGCGGTGAGTGCACCACCTGCGTCCGTGCGGGCCAGCAGAAAGAGATCATCCACGATACGCGAAAGACGCAGCGATTCCGCATGCACCACGGTCATGGCTTCGCGGTACTCGTCTTCCGGCCGCTGCGGGCGGCGCAATGTGACATCGGCCTCACCGCGGATGATGGCGAGCGGGGTGCGCAGTTCGTGTGATGCGTCGGCGACAAACTGTCGCTGTGTGCGGAATGCCGAATCCACCCGCTCGAGCAGCCCGTTGATGATCTGCGCCAGGCGTCCGAGTTCGTCGTGTGGATTCACGACCGGCAATCGCTCGTCGAGATTTGCTGCTGAAATCGTGGCCGTACGGGCGTTGATGGCTTCGAGCGGCTCAAGACTGCGTCGCGCGAGCAGGAATCCCACCGCGATGGAAACGAGCAACGCGAGCGGAATGGCAAAGAACAGGGTGGTGCGCACCTGGCGCAACAATGCGCGATCTTCGGCTTCCGACATGACGACCGTAATGAGCAGCGGCGGCTCGTCGTGATCGTCGGCGTCTGGCTCGACACGCAACATGGCAACGCGGAACGACGAATCGCTTTGCACGACCCGCCGTACGGCTACTGCAGAATCCGACAGTGTGCCATCAAGTCGTTCCTGGCGCACGTGGTTCATTTCGGCACGCACCGCCATGGGAATTTCAATCGGCCGCTCGTCGGAGCGCTGATCGGCTTCCCGCGGCTCTGGTGTCAGGTCGTCGGCAACACGCGGTTGCTTGACCGCCATGAGTTGCACGGCGTCGTCGGTGATGAAGATGTCGAGATCACCAACCCGCAATTCGCGAAGCACAGCCTTTTCGTATGCGCCACGCTCTTCTTCCACTTCACCGCGCGCGGCGGCTGCGCGTCGTTCCGCCAGGATGGCGCCGGCCACGGCCCGTGCCGACTCGCGCACGGTGGATGCTGTGCGCTGGGCGACGGCGCGATCAAGCGTGATCCATCCGGCGGCGGCAAACAGGACCAGCATGCATGCGAGCACGCTGGCATTCCACAGGGTCAGCCGAAACAGAATGGACGTGCGCATGAACTCAGGCCGGTGGTGTGGCCGAGAGCAGGTAGCCCAGTCCGCGTCGGGTGTGAATGAGTGGTGACCATGGAGCGCGATCAATCTTGGAACGCAGCCGGTTCACGTAGACTTCGACAGCGTTGGTGAACGGATCGTGATTGTCGTCCCAGACATGCGCGACGATGGCTGTACGTGACAGTACTCGGTCGACATTGCGTGCAAACAGTTCGAGCAGCGCGTATTCCTTGGCCGTGAGCGAGATGGGCACGCCAGCGCGATGCGCAGTGTGTGCCTGCATGTCGATGATGAGGTCCGCGACTTCGACGCGCATGGGTTGCAACGCGTCGGGGCGACGCAGGAGTGCACGCAAACGCGCCAGCAGTTCGCCGAAATCGAATGGCTTGACGAGATAGTCGTCGGCGCCGCTGTCGAGACCGGTGATGCGATCGACAACGGCATCGCGCGCGGTCAGCATCAGGACCGGTGTGCGAATGCTGCGTGAACGCAATGTGCGCACAACCTCGAAGCCATCGGCACCGGGCAGCATCACGTCGAGCACGATGGCGTCGTAGCTATTGATGGCAGCCTGCGAGATGGCCTGATCACCGGACTCGCATTGATCCACCGCGTACGACTCTTCGCGAAGGCCTCGGGTGATGAGGCGGGAGAGATTCGGATCGTCTTCCACGACGAGCAGGCGCACGGCTCAACTCCTGGATGTGAATGGCGCACGAGTGCGCTTTTTTTCGAGTGGCCGACGCCGAAACCAGCTAGCCACCAGGTAGAACTCGTCAAGATCGTGCGTGGGAATGTCAGCTCCCTGCGGATCCGGACCTTCGAAGATGCGTTGCTGCAGCTCTTCGAGCGATTGCTGTTGTTGTGCGGTGCGTGGAGCACGGACTTCCGCCCGCACGGTCCCGCGTCTGACGAGATAGACCCATTCGGTGTCGCCCGGGCCCGTCGCCTGATACGCAAATGTCAGACGGTCGACATTCGCATGAAAGTGCTGCACACGCTCGTGCAGCCAAGCCACGAGAGCGAGCCGATCCCGCAGGACCCGAGCCTGTTCAAAGGCCAGAGCGTCGGAGGCCGCTTGCATGGCCCCTTCGAGTGTACGCACAGGTGCGTCACTTCGTCCTTCAAGAAACTCGCGCAGGGTGCGAGCCATATCGCGATAAGCCGTGGCATCACCCGCTCCCACACACGGACCGGCGCAGGTGCCGAGATCATGGCGCAGGCATCCAGGCGCCCGTGAGCGACTACCGGCGCGTTCCGGCGATTCGGAGGCGAACCACAGAGGCAACGCGCGAGGTTGTGTACGAGGACGGGCGGGCGTTCTCGCAGGTGGAACGTCGTCTATAAGACAGTCGCGCAATCCGGTGGCTTCGGCGAGCGCGCGCACGGCTTCACGCACCTGGGCCACGCGTCGGAAGGGACCGAACAGCGCGGTGGCCTGCGGATCGTCGGAGCGGGGGACCACCCGCACTCCGGGAACGGGGCCGCCGGTGATTGCCACGTAGGCACGTGGCCAGTCGTCGGCGACCATCATGCTGTTGAAGTGCGGGCGATGCTGCTTGATAAGCCGCAATTCCCGCAGGAGGGCACCGAATTCCGTATTTGTGTACTCCCACTCGATGTGGAAGGCATGGCGCAGAATGCGGGCGGCCTTGTTTCGTCGGCCCTTGGCCCGAAAGTAGGACAGCAGACGGGTGCGCAGCACGCGCGACTGGCCCACATAGATCACGGTGCCCGTGGGGCCGATCATGCGATACACGCCGGGGCGATTTTCGACGCCTTCGCGCACCAGAGTGCGCAGCTGCTTGCGATGCGCCGGTGTGGTCTGCGGGGGGCGCACATGGAGGCGGACCGTGGGCTCGGCCATGGCGCAAACTACACAACTGGGACGGAAGACGTGAACGGTTTTCCGTCGGACATTAGTATTCCGTCATCTGTCTGTGCTGCACCGACCGTCCCCTCCCTCCTCATCCGATCCCTCGTGAGTTCGCCGGATCCATCCCACGATGTCACCCGCCTGCTGGCGGAGCTGCAATCGGGAAAGGAGGGTGCTGCGGAAGCGCTCGTTCCGCTGGTCTACGCGGAACTGCATGCGCTGGCCGTGCACTTCATGCGCGGGGAACGGGATGATCACACGCTGCAACCCACGGTGCTGGTGCACGACGCGTATCTGCGTCTCATGGGGCAGCATCAGGTGTCCTGGCAGAATCGGGCGCACTTCTACGGCATTGCTGCGCAGGCCATGCGCCGGATTCTTGTGGATCATGCCCGACGCGTGCGTGCCGCAAAACGAGAAGGCGGCACGCGTGTTACGTTGGACGAATCCGTATCCGGTGGAAGCGATCAGTCCGTTGATCTGATCGCACTCGACGACGCTCTGGAAAAGCTCGCAGTGGCGCTGCCGCGACAGGCACGCGTGGTTGAACTCCGCTACTTCAGTGGTCTCGATATCGACGAGACAGCAGAGGTACTGAGTATCTCGCCGGCTACCGTGAAGCGTGACTGGACGTTTGCGAAGGCGTTCCTGCATCGCGCGCTGGATTTGCACGCGTCCTGACGACGGGATTCAGAGGGTTTTAGTCGGTAGCGTCCATATCCACCTGACCGCTCAATCGGCGCGACAGGTGAGACCAGTTCATGCCGACGGCCAGCAGCAGCGCTGTGCAGATGAGAACGACGTGCGTGATACCGCGTGACGAACTCGCGCTCACAATGCCGACGTCGATCAACAGCCACACCAATCCACCGGAGATGGCCAGTACGAGCAGCGCACCGCCAAGGCCGATGGAACGTCGTGTGGCGTTGAGGAACACAGCCCATCCGCCGAGCAGTGCGAGACCGGCGAGAAACTTGAGCGACGTGGGGCCCGAAGTGGCCACACCGGTGCGCATCGGTGCGATCGCCCAATGATAGAAGGACACCCCCTCGGGATTGTACGTGGCAAATACGAGCACGAGTGCGGCAAATGCGCGAGCTGCAATGCCGCCGAAGCTGGGGCCAGTAGCCATGGAAGTACGATGAGGGGTGTCGGGAGAAACGCCGTGTGGGTGCGCAGCTGCGTGCTTAGTGCGCCGGGGTTCGAGTCGTCAGGCGTCGACCGATCACGGCCAGACACCACGCAATCCCCAATAGCACCAACAGGAACTTGATGCTTGCGGCCAATCCGGCAAGCAGGGCCCCGGCCGCAGTCGGTCCGGTCGCGATCATGCGCCAGAGCAGGACATTCTCGAGGGCATCAAGCGGGATGCAAGCCAGCATGCTCCACGACAGCACGCGGGCGATAGCGCCGAGTGGATCGGTCTTGAGCATGATGTAATCGCGAAGCAGACGAATGCTGGTGAAGAACAGCATGGGATAGGCGACCAGGAACGCTCCGTCGACGCCGAGGCTGACTCGCGCACTCTCGGTTACACCAGCCGTCTGCCAGAGTGTGAGAATCTCACGCGCCCGTTCGGCGGTGAACGCCAGTTCGTAGCTGACGATCCCCCACTCGACGCCCGGGATCTCGAGTGGGCCGCCGATCCCCCGCAATTGCAGCAGGAGAATGGGGGATAGTGTTGCCCAGAACAGCCAGCCAAGGAATCGCATGTGAGCAGGGTAGCATCCGAGATTCGCGTGCGGAACAGGAAGGTGCTATTCCTTTGAATCATGGACTTCACCGCAATTCCGTGGGACGCGATTGTTGGCATTGCCGTGGGATTCGGTCTCGCGGCGGCGGCCGGTTTTCGCA
Organism: Gemmatimonadaceae bacterium; assembly: GCA_016742275.1. GTDB lineage: Bacteria > Gemmatimonadota > Gemmatimonadetes > Gemmatimonadales > Gemmatimonadaceae > Gemmatimonas. The sequence goes on along the minus strand of JACVCD010000007.1, from coordinate 27,727 downwards.
TGTTCGTGCCGCTATTGGCAGCGGCGGTTGCCGCGAAGGCTGGTGTACTGGAGCTGTCGCCGGGGTTCACCTGGCTGGCCAGTACGCCGGCATTGGCAGCATTGGGCACGGCCACGGTGCTTGAAGTGGGTGCGTACTCCGTCCCGTGGCTCGATCAATTGCTCGATGTGATCGCCACCCCGACTGCGGTGGCCGCCGGAATGCTGGCGGCGGCGTCGGTTGTGGTGGATTTGCCGCCCGTACTCAAGTGGAGTGCCGTGGTATTGGCAGGTGGCGCGGCGGGAATGACGCAGGGCGCGACGGTATTCACACGATTCAAGAGCACGACGCTCACCGGTGGTGTGGGGAATCCGGTGGTCTCGATGTTCGAGCTGGTGAGTGCGGTGGTGACCAGCGCGCTGGCGATCTTTCTTCCGCTGCTGACACTCGTCGCCGTGCTACTGCTGCTGGTGATTTTCACACGCCGAGTGCATGGCGTGATTTTTGGTCGAACGGCTGGACGACGCGCAGTGGCGACGGTGAATGGACCACCGCGCGTGCCTCGGGGGCCTTAGGCGCTCGTCTCTGACGGCGGTGGGTGGAAGCCGGCGTCCGCCAAACGGTTCATGACCATCGTGCGCAGCATCCGCGTGTGTTGATCCTCTTGCGACGTTCGTGAACGCGACACGCTCCGGACGGCCTCGAGAAACGTGCGCGCAAACGCCACGTGAGCGGCACATCCACTGCAGGCCATCACATGGTGCTCAATGGCGGCCATGGTCGGGGCGTCGAGTTCCTGGTCCAGAAAATCCCACAAGCGCTGCACCACAGCACGACAGTCGTCCATTCGCATTGCTTCTGTTGGCGGTATCATCGCGATCCCCTCAGGCTCGTTTCTGTGTCGTTGTGGTCGTTGGTGGCAGTGGGGCTGTTTATTCGCATGCCGGCATCATACGCGTGTGCCAGCAGCTGCTCCTGCAAGAGGCGTCGAGCGCGGAACAACCGCGAGCGCACGGTACCCACCGGAACGCCGAGCACGGTCGCTGCCTCGTGATACGAAAACTCCTGCACATCCACCAACTCCACCACCGCACGAAAGGCAGGTGCGAGTGCGTCGATGGCCACATGAATGGCCGGTCCGACGTCCACGAGTCCAACAAAGGCTTCGACTCCTGATTGTTGTGCGGCGACATGGCCCATGACGGCAGCCAAGGTCTCCAACTCAGCTTCGGCACCCTCTTCGGTGAGGACCACGCGACGATCGCGTTTCGCAGTGCGCAACCACGCATGGTGGCAGATACTGAACAGCCAGCGCTTGACGCTGTTTCCTTCCCGAAAGGTCAGGTATCCGCGATACGCCGACAGATAGGTTTCCTGCACCAGATCATCCGCCGTGTCCTGATTTCGCGTGAGGGAGTACGCAAAGCGCGAGACGTCTGGCAGACAGCCCAGCGCCTCGCGCTCGAACTGCTCGTCACGGTGAGTGTTGGTCATCGACCGATTCGGGACCTTCTCACATGTCAACGAGTCGGCAGCGCACGCCGGACAGCTTCTTCGACATTCTGGTCAGCGCCAACCCCTGTGTAAACCACGGTCCCCTTTGCATCGAGGACCACGAGATACGACGTATGCGGTACGCGAAATGCCTTGCTGGCACTGTTGGTGCGGTCGAAGAGAAAGAGACCACTCATCTGCTTCTCCGTGATGTACTGTTGCTGCCGCTCTGCTGACTGATTCTCCGGAACGCCAATACCAACAAAGGCCACGCGATCACCGTGTTGCTGGCGCGCTGCCTGGAGTTGCGGCTCAAGTTTACGACACAGGGGACACCAGGTGGCCCAGAACTCGATGACGACCGGACGTTTGCCGATCAATGTGCTGAGTGCATATGGCTTGCCGTCGAGGGTTTCCAGCGTGAGATCGGCTGGCGCCATACTGCCTACGGCGACGCCGGCAACAGCTCCGGACGTACCGCTGCCCGCCTGTGCCACTGCCGACGACGATGGCAAAGCAAGCAGGCCCACCAACGCGATGGCTGCGGTGGGAAGGACATGGCGTGCGGTCGTTGAACGAAAGACTTTCATGGGACGATCCGGATGCTATGAGAGTGAAGGAGGGCGAGAGCCTAGAACCACACCTGGCCGGTCTGCACGAGGTAGTACTCGGCCATTATCAAGAGCACGACACCAAAGCCATGCTTCACGTGCAGCATCCAGACCCCGGACTTTGGAAGGCGTATGAGTCCACCAGTGGTGAGCCCGACGACGACCAACAGCGACGACATCCCCAATGAGAACACGAACAGGTAGCTGAATCCGAGCCATGCACTTTGCGTGGTGGCAACCCATGTCAGCAACGTGGCCAGCACGGGAGCACCGCAGGGTGCAGCGACCAATCCGGAAGCGGCGCCCATGCCGAAGGCACCGGCCAAGCGACCACGCGAATCCATTGATGCCGCTCGCTGCAACCACGACGATGGCAGGGGGACGGACAGGACACCGAACATGGTCAAGGCAAACAGGAGGAGCAGATTGGCCACTCCCAACAAGGCCCATTTGTTGGTGCTCACTGCACCAAAGAGCGATCCAGTCATTCCGGCAATCAAACCGAGCGCTGCATACGCCAACGCCAGTCCGCAGACATACGCCAAGGTGAGAGCGACCACTCTCCCTCTCGACTGCCTCGCCCCACCCACCACCGCCGCGGTGATGGGAATCATCGGATAGATGCAGGGCGTGAGACTGGTCAACACGCCGCCCGCAAACACGACGGGGTACGTCGACAATCCATGGGTCTGCAGCAATTCGGGCAGCGGAGGTAGTGGCACAGGAGGACGGGCGACGGGGCCTGCACATCGAGTATTGCACTCGACGGCTGTGGACCGATGCGTCCGCAACGCGACACCTAGACCTGCGCGCTACACAAAGTTCCCGCTGAATCTCTGCGCCGGTTGGCGATGCCTACGGCATCCGCGCCGGAGTAATGCGAATGTTGCGGTACTCCACGGCGGTGTGATCGCCCTGAAGGTAGATGGGGCCGGGTTCGCCTTCATTACTGTCGAGCGCACCGCCGGTGATGCCGGGGATTGTTTGATCGGCGATGACCGTCTGGCCGTTCAGTACCACTGTGACACGACGACCGATGAGCGTGATGTCGTATGTCTGCCACTCACCCGGACCGCGTGACGCGTTTTCGCTGGCGACGAGAAATCCGTACACGCCACCGATATGCACGGACGACGGTTCGAGATTGCCATTGTCCTCCACCTGAACTTCGTGGCGGCCGCGAAGATAGACACCGCTGTTGCCGCCTTTGGCGTAGCGAAACTCGATGTGCAGTTTGAAGTCGTTGTACTTCTGTTTCGTGGCCAGATTGGCGCCTGAACGCACGTTGGTGAGAATGCCGTTGAGCACCTGCCACTGACTGCGTCCGCCGGGCAGCGCTTCCCAGGCATCCATGGACTTGCCGTCAAAGAGGACGACTTCCTTGTCCCATGATGGCGGGGCCGCGCGCCGCAGCACGGGAGCGCGCGCACCGGAGAAGGTGTGACGTGTCCCATTGGGCATGATCATGGTGCCCTGCAAACGATCGTTCTCGAAGTTTGCTTCCACGCGCAGATCGTCGTTGCCAGCTTCCCACTGTGGAGGAATGGCAAATCGCATGGTGTTGTTTTCGTAGGTCACGCGTGCGATGGGGCGCGCGCTGCCGCCACTGGCCACAAAGCGGCCTACCAGTGTGCGATTGCCTGACAGCGTGACTTCGAGCCATGACGGAAACGTGCGGTCTGTCCCCTGCACGGTGAGATCCCAGCGCCCGATGATGGGGGCGTTGGCCTGCGCATGCGCAACATGCGGCATCATTGCAGCCAGCAGGAGCGTCAGAGGGCGAAGTAGGCGGGACATGTTGAGCGAATTAAGCATGGGCTTCAGGCGATCGGGGCGTGGACAGAAGGGTCCGCCGTCTCGTATTGTCATGAAGATGGAGGCTGGAGCAGAATCCGGCACCCACGCACGCGTCTCCCTTTTGTCTCTCCTGCCATGCCCGTGTCTCGCCGACTCCTTGCCCGTGCCGCTCTGCTGGTCTCGTCCATGGCAATCGTTGCCTGCAAGGATGATCAGAGCAAAGTGGCCGAAGCGGCGGCCAAGATTGCGCAACGCGCACAAGTGCTCGGCCCCAATGATGTGCAGATCGCAAGCACCGATGGGCGTACGGCGCTCGAGATCATCGGCGATTCCGTGCACATCTATCACGACAATAGCATCATTCACGTTCCTGCCACGCATGTGGAGAATGTGAAGTATGCCGGTGGTCGCCTTCGGTTCGATATCAAGGGCATCGGCGTGAAGATGTTTGAAGTCGGTGATGGTACGGAGGGCGCTGCCTTCACGCAGAGTGATGCGTTGCAGTTTGTGGCGGTGGTGTTGTCGAGACAAAACGAAATCGAAACTGCAGGCCGAAAGCCCTGAACTTGCCACTTTCCCGAGGGGAGACGTCCATGCGGACATCACGTTTGATTATCGGTTCGTTCATTCTGATTGCCTCTGCTGCGTGCGGCGGAGAGTCCAAGCCGTCAGTGCAGTTTTCCGCCGATAGGCGCGAGCCCACGATGCTGTCGGCAGACGATGTGCAAATCACGAGCACCGATGGTGCGATGATTCTTGCGGTAGTTGGTGATTCGGTGGTGATGCAGTTGTCCGACAGTCTGCGCCAATCGGTGAAAGCGGATGTCGAGAAGAACACGGGCGAGTCGGGCGCTCTCGGCAAGATGATTGGTAGTGCTGTGAGCGCTGCGGTCAGCACCGCGATGGGTTTCTCAGTCACCGTGCCCGCAGAGAAGGTGGAGAACCTGCGTTACGAAGACGGCAATCTGCGCTTCAACGTGGACGGTGGTTCGCACTTCACCATCAGGTCCGACGGTCGATCCAAGGGCAATGAAAGTGGCGGCACCTTCTCGGAGCCAGATGCGCAGCGGTTCATTGAAGCCGTACATGCGGCGCAGGCACGGCGAACTGCCAAGTAGTCCGATGGCTTGCTGGACTCACTCCTGACGCCCAAAGGCGTCAGGAGCTGCAACTCAGCATGGAGCATCCCGCTTTGTGCCTGGCCCATTCAGGGCGGCGTGCGACCAGGTGCTCCTTGCCGGGCTGTTCGTTGTACGGATTGCGAAGGACTTCGAGCAATTCGTGCACCTTGGAGTCATCGCCAGCTGTTGACGCATCGATGGCCTGCTGCGCGACGTAATTGCGCAGTACGAACCATGGATTGACGGCGTGCATGGCTGTTTGACGTGCTTCGGCATTCTGGCCATTGGCGTGCGCCGCCGCATGCCATGTGCGTAACCAGGATTCGAGGCGTTCGTGCTGTGCCGCGCCCTTGCTGTCGTCGTAGAACACATCGCCGAGCAGCACTTCCGGTGCAAAATCCGTCACATGCTGCGGGATGTTGCCAAGCGCACGGAAGAAACGCGTGAAATCCATCTCGGCGTCGTAGAGTAGCGCGTAGCCTTCGCGAATGAGTTCGGCGTTGTCCGCCGATGCGTCGGGCAGACCGAACTTTGCACGATTCATGGCATCGTACTCCGCTGTGTACACCTCGGCGTAGCGATCGATGGCCGACTGCAGCACGGCTTCATCGCGAATCACCAGCGAGAGCGCTTCAGCCAGGCGCACGAGATTCCACTGCGCGATGAGCGGCTGCTGACCAAACCGATAACGACGCCCCTGCGCGTCGGTGGTATTGGGTGTCCACGATGGATCGAAGTTGTCGACCCAACCGTATGGTCCGTAGTCGATGGTGAGTCCGAGGATCGACATGTTGTCGGTGTTCATGACACCATGCACAAACCCGACACGCATCCAGTGCACGATCATGCGCGCGGTGCGGTCGGCGATTTCGGTGAGCCACGCGACGCGTCGTGTCGTTTCGTCGCCCTGAATGTGCGGATAGTCGCGGGCGATAGTGAAATCGACGAGACGCGTGAGTGTGTCGACATCATTGCGCGCGGCAAAGATCTCGAAATTGCCGAAGCGGATGAACGACGGCGCCACGCGACACACGATGGCGCCTGGTTCGAGTTCCGGGTTGCCATTGTAGAACATGTCACGCATTACGGAATCGCCCGTGCGGACCAGCGAGAGGGCGCGCGTGGTGGGAACACCCAGATGATGCATGGCCTCGCTGCACAGAAACTCGCGGATGCTTGAGCGAAGAACGGCGCGCCCATCTGCCGAACGCGAATACGGTGTGGGACCTGCACCCTTGAGCTGCAACTCCCAGCGTTCGCCGGCTGTGTTGATGGTTTCGCCGAGCGTGATAGCGCGTCCGTCGCCCAACTGTCCGGCCCAGTTGCCGAACTGATGTCCGCCATAACACGCGGCGTAAGGCTGCATGCCGGGCATGAGCGCATTGCCACCGAATACGCGGGCGAAATCCGGGTGCTGAATGTCTGACTCGGTGAACCCGATTAGGGCGGCCAGATCAGTCGCACATGCCACCAACGACGGGTTCGCCACTGGAGTCGGTTCGACCGCGCTCCAGGCAGCACCCAGCACCTGTCGACGCATATTGCGTGTATCAGGATCACCGGGAAGCTCGCGCACGAACCGGTTGTCGAAAGCGAGTGAGCGGAGTGATGTTGTCACGTGATGCAATCTAGTCCCCAGCCCAAGGAGTCTCCGTTGTCAGCATACCTGCGTTTGGCGCACCTGCGAGTAGTGCACCGCGTTCGTTCACTGGTGGTGGCCAGTGCGGTCATCGTTTCGAGCGCCGCCTGCGGCAGCAAGACGGCTGATCAGGTGTCGGATAGCGTGGTAACGGTGGATCCGCGCAACATCGTGACCGTCGCATCTGTTGCCCCCGCTTCGTACGAGGGCACACTGCCATGCGCCGACTGCTCGGGACTCAAGACCATCATCGCCCTGTGGCCGGACAGTGTGTATCGCCTGTCACAGACGTACGAGGGCAAGTCCAAGACTCCCGTGATCACGATGGGACGTTGGCGTCTCAGCGAATCGGTGGTTTCGCTCGAAACGGAATCGGGCATACCGACCATGTTCCGCCGCGTAGGCGACGATTCACTCGCACTGCTCGATCAGCAGGGACAACCCATCACGTCGTCGCTCAACTACACGCTGGGTCGTTCTGCCACCATGAATAGTCTCCGGGAGCCCGCAGTGTTCATCGGGACGTTCATGTACATGGCGGATGCCGCCACATTCCGTGAGTGTGGCTCCGGTCAGACGTACCCGGTGCTCATGCGCGGTGCGTACAAGACGCTCGAGCGGGCGTACACGGCGGCCAAGTTGCCGCCGGGCAGCGGACAGCAGGTGGAAGTGCGTGCGCAGTTCGTCGAGCGTCCCGCAAACATGGAAGGCCCGCGGGATCATGATGTGCTCGAGGTGCTGTCGTACGTCGGACCCGCCGCCAATCCGGGCTGTCGTTGAGGCGGTGCTGCGACCCGCGGTGAACGCGCGACCACACGTCTGACTAAGTGCTGACATGAACACCAACACTCCGCAGAATCTGCATAGCACGACGCCGCGGGACGCGGCGTCGTTCGAGAAGCCATCGGAGGAGACGCTGCGGGCCACATTGTCGGCCGAGCAGTATGCGGTGACGCAGCAGTGCGGCACCGAGCCTCCATTTCGCAATGCGTACTGGGACAACCACGAACCGGGATTGTATGTGGATGTCGTAAGCGGCGAGCCGCTGTTTGCGAGCATTCACAAGTTCGATTCCGGCACGGGGTGGCCCAGCTTCACGCAGCCCATTGCACCAAACGTGACCGAGCACGCCGACAACGCGTACGGCATGCGTCGAGTGGAAGTGCGCAGCAAACACGGCGACTCGCATCTCGGTCACGTGTTTCCGGACGGACCACGCGACGCGGGCGGCATGCGCTACTGCATCAATTCGGCCTCGCTGCGATTCATTCCGGTGAGTGCGCTCGAGGCCGAAGGGTATGGGGCCTATCGCGCGATGTTCGGCGCGGATTCACACGGAGCCTCACATGGCTGATATGAACACCAGCAACACACGTCCCATGGAAGTGGCCATCCTCGCGGGCGGCTGCTTCTGGGGGATGGAAGAGATCCTGCGCGCCATTCCCGGGGTGCTTGAGACTGATGTGGGCTATACGGGCGGCTGGTTGGAGAACCCGACCTATCACGACACGCATGACAGCAAGAGTGGTCATGCGGAGAGTGTGCGGGTGGTGTTCGATCCGACGCAGCTGAGTTATGCCACACTGCTCAAGGACTGGTTCTTCCGCATGCACGACCCGACCACGCTCAACCGGCAGGGGAACGACCTCGGCACCCAGTACCGCAGCTCGATTTTCTATACGAGCGAGGCGCAGCGGGAGACGGCCGAACAGGTGAAGGCCGAAGCCCAGCAGAGTGGTTTATGGGAGCGGCCCATTACCACCGAAATCGTGCCGGAGGCCACGTGGTGGACGGCCGAGGGGTATCACCAGGACTATCTGCAAAAGAATCCTGGTGGGTACAGCTGTCATTTCATGCGATAGTACTGAAAACATACGACGGGCCGGCTTCGCTATAGTGCGTTTCCGGCCCGTTTTGTATCTGGTCAGCCCAGTTCGCGAATTCGCAAAGCGCCTGAAGGGCAGCGTGCCACCGCAGCGCGGATTTCGTCGTCCGTGCCTTGTTCGGTTTCGATCCAGGGCTTCCGGCGCGGATTGAAAACACGTGCATGGGCCTTCACGCAGTTACCACTATGCTGGCAGAGCCCCTGACGCCATTCGATGGCGACTTCGCTTGCCGGATAAATGCGCGTAAGGGTCTCTGGGTCGGCGGGAGCATCTTCGGCCATGTGGACTCCGTGAATGGCGAAACAAATTGGGCAGAGAATGGGTGGCGTGAGGGCGTTCGCCGAAGGCACTCGCCCCGGGCGAAGATAACGCGCAGGTTAACAGGCGTAGACTCTCCCCACTTTCCCTACCCTCCATGTCCCAACTGTCTCGCCGGATTGCCTCAGGCGCAATCCTGACCTGGACTGGCGTTGTGAGCTGGTCCCATGTGGCCGAGGCTCAGCAACGCTCGGCGGCCCGTCCTGCCGCACCGGCTTCTGCATCGACGCCTGCGTCCGCTGCCGTACCGATCGCCACCGAATTCGACCGTCTGCATTTCCGCAGCATTGGTCCGGCCACCATGTCAGGGCGTATTGCCGATGTGGCCGTATTCGAGGCCAATCCAAGCATCTACTACGTCGGTACAGCGCACGGTGGTGTGTGGAAGACCGTGAACAACGGTACCACATGGACACCGCAGTTCCAGAACGAAGGTTTGATTGCGATCGGTGATGTGGCCGTGTCGCAAACAAATGCGGATGTCGTCTGGGTGGGCGCTGGTGAAAGCAATAATCGTCAGAGTACCTCGTGGGGCGGTGGCATTTACAAGAGCACTGACGGTGGCACGACGTATCAGCACATGGGATTGCCGGAGTCGCGGCACATCAACCGCGTGCTGATTCATCCGACGAACGAAAACATTGTATTTGTGGCCGCGACTGGCCCGCTGTTTGGCCCCGGTGGCGATCGTGGCGTGTATCGCACGGCCGACGGTGGCAAGACGTGGACGCAGGTGCTCAAGGGTGACGACGACACCGGCGCCAACGACATCGTGATGTCAGCGAGCAATCCGAATGTGATGTTCGCGTCGATGTACTCGCGTCGTCGCACGACGTGCTGCATGAATGGCGGTGGCCCCAACAGTGCGCTGCACAAGAGCACCGATGGTGGTCTCACGTGGACCAAGGTGACGGGCACGGGGTTCCCGACCGGCACGCTGGGTCGCATCACGATGGATGTGTTCCGTCAGTCGTCGAACATCGTGTACGCGATGGTGGAAGGACCTTCCGCGGCAGGCCGTCCGGCGGCGAGTGAGGAGATGAGTGCCGCTCCGGCTGCACCGAATGCGCCGCCGGCCACCGGCGTGTATCGCAGCACCGATGGTGGTGCGACGTGGACCAAGATGAGCAGCACCAATCCGCGCCCGATGTATTTCAGCCAGTTGCGCGTCGATCCGGTCAATCCGGATCGCGTGTACCTGGGCGGCGTGGGTCTCCACCTGTCGGTGGACGGCGGCAAGACGTTCGAAACCGACGCGGCGCTTGTCACGCATGACGACGTGCACGCCATCTGGATCAATCCGCGCAATCCCGATCATGTGCTCACGGGCAATGACGGTGGCCTTGCGGTGTCGTACGATCTCGCGCGCACGTGGCAGTTCATTCCCAACTTGCCGGTGGGCCTGTTCTACCATGTGAGCTTCGATATGGAGCTGCCGTACAACATCTGCGGCGGCATGCAGGACAACTACGACTGGTGCGGCCCCAGCGCGTCGCGGCACAATCGCGGCATCTACAACTACGACTGGTCCCAGATTCTTGGTGGCGACGGTTTTGTGGCGATTCCCGATCTCAAGGATTCGCGCATCGTGTACACCGAGTCGCAGGACGGCAATATCATCCGTCGCAACAAGGTGACGGGTGAATCGCGTCAGATTCGTCCGACGCCGCAGAATGTGGTGAACGCGACGCGTGGCGAGTCGTATCGCTTCCACTGGGATACACCCCTCATGCTGTCGCCGAACGACCCCGGTATTCTGCTCGCGGCCGCCAATCGTGTGTTCCGCTCACGTGATCGTGGTGATAGCTGGGAAGCCATCAGCCCGGATCTCACGCAGAATGCGTCGCGCGATTCCATCACCACGATGGGGCTCAAGGGCAGCGATATCCGCATTGCGCGCAACGACGGCATTTCGCAGTGGCCAACGATCGTGTCGTTGTCCGAGTCGCCGAAGCAGGCCGGCGTGTTCTACACCGGTACGGATGATGGCACGGTGAGCGTGTCGCGTGATGATGGCAAGACGTGGACGAATATCACGAAGAACATTCCGGGCTTCCCTTCGGGTTTCGTGTATGTGAGCGAAGTGGTGGCGAGCCGCTTCGATGCCGGCACGGTGTACGTAGTGGTCGGCAACTATCGCAACAACGACTACAAGCCGTACGTGTGGGTGAGTCGTGATTTCGGCGCCACGTTCACGAGCCTCGCGGGAACGCTGGGCGGAGAAACGGTCCGCACGCTTACGGAAGACACCAAGAACGCCGATGTGCTTTATGTCGGCACCGAAACAGGCATCTTCCTCACGCTCGATCGTGGCAAGTCGTGGAAGCGTCTCAAGGCCAACTTCCCGACGGTGCGTGTCGATGAATTGACCATTCATCCGCGTGACAATGCGTTGCTGGTGGCTACGCATGGTCGAGCATTGTGGGTACTCGACCATCTCGAGCCCATTCAGGAGTATGCGGCGGCGCAGAAGAAGGCCGCGTCGCTGTTCTCGCCGGGCATGGCGCTGCAGTGGAAGGGCAAGGATGATCGCAACGAAGAGTTTTGGGGTCATCAGTTCTTCACCGGCGAAAATCCGCCCACGGACGCGGTGATCCAGATGCATTTCACGGCGCCGGCCAAGAACCCGCTGCTGCGCATCAGCAATGCACAGGGTGGCTTGGTGCGTGAACTGCCGATTCCTGCGGCGAAGAATGCCGCTGGCATTCAGACCGTGTGCTGGGATCAGCGTGTGGAACCCATTCGCGCCACGGCGGCAGCGGGCGGCGGCGGTCCTGGTGGCGGTCCCGGTGGTGCCTTTGGTCAGGGTGGACAGGCAACTCGTGCCATTCCCGGCTATCCGGTGCCGTTGCCGCCGGTGGGCTATGAAGCGGCCAATCCGTGCGCAGGTGGTGGCCCCGGTGGCGGCGGTGGAGGTTTTGGCGGCAACGTGAATAACGGCCCGATGGTAGTGCCGGGCACGTACACCGTGGCGCTGGTGGTCGATGGCCAGGTGGTCGAGCAGAAGCCAATCGAGATCGTCATGGATCCGCAGGTGCAACTGGTTGGCGAGCAGCGCATGGCGTACAACACGGCGGCCATGGTACTGCACACGGCGCAGCAACAGGCGCAGGCCGTAGTGACGCCGCTCAACGCGCTGATGTCGCCGATGCGCACGGCCAAGGCGAAGCTGGATTCGCTGACCACGGCGCCGGAAGACGTGAAGACGCAGTTCGCAGCGTTCCAGCGCGACTATGACGCCGTTCGTGCGAAGTTCGGTGTTGGTGTAGCGATAGCTGGTGGTCCTGGAGGCGGTGGTGGAGCTGCTGCCGCTGCCGCGGCTGCGGCCAATCAGACGAACGTGCTCGGCCGCGTTGCCGCGACGAAGAACAACATGCTGGCCGTGTGGGAAGCACCGAGTGCCGCGCTGCAGTCGCAGGCGCGTGAAGCACAGGCCGCACTGACAGCGGCCGTGGCGGAAGCCAACACCTTCCTGGCACGGACGGCGGCAATGAAGGCGATGTTGGCGCCGCTGGGGATCACGCTTCCCTAAGACGGAACAGCAAACTGCGGAAGCGTTGAACCGGAAGCTTTGACGTCGGAAGCGAAAGGGGAGAAGCGAAAAAACGAGAAGCCGCAGTGACGGAAGCCGACTATCGCTTCCGTTACTGCGGCTTCCGACGTTTGGTGCTTCCGGTGGTTTGTGCTTCCGCTGTCTACCGTTACGACCGCTTCGCGATCAACTCGATTTCCACGCGTGCGTTGAGTGGAAGCCCTGCCACTGCCACCGTTGTGCGCGAGGGATACGGCGCAACGAAGCGCGCAGCATAGGCGCGGTTCATGGCGGCGAAGTCGCCCATGTCGACCAGATACACGTTGCATTTGACCACATCGTCCATGGTGAGACCGGCGGATTCCACGACGGCCTGCAGATTGTCGAAGCAGCGATGGGTCTGGGCTTCCACGTCGCCATCAATCAAGGCACCAATGGCCGGATCGATGGGTGTCTGACCAGAGCAGTACAGCAGGTCGCCAGCCCAATTGGCCTGGGCGTATGGGCCAATGGCCTTGGGGGCGGCGTCGGAGTGCGTCGTGTTGCGCGGCATGGATTAGGGGAGCGGGGTGACGATTCGCGTCGAAACGCGCTAAGAATTGGGGGATGAGGCGAAGATAGCGCCCTGCAGCACCGATATTACCAGTCGATGGCCGTACCAGACCAACCCCACCAGTCCCCCTCCGCGGTCGGCGCCGATGCCGATCCCCTGCGGACGCGCCTCTCGCGCATTCTCGAGGGCGCCGATTTTCCCGCGTTGTCGCGTCAGATCATCGACACGCTTGGCGCCATGGACGATGATGCGGCCTCGCTCCAGCGATTGGCCAACGTCGTGCTGCGTGAATACAGTCTCACGTTGAGCGTGGTGCGCACCGCCAACAGTGTACACTATCGGCGTGGTGCGAGGCCCATTCAGAGTGCCACGCACGCCATGATGATGCTGGGCGCGCGCACGGTGCGGCAGTTGGCGAGCAGTTTGCTGTTGTTCGAGAACTATTCGCGCAAATCGCCGGAGCTGAAAGAGCTCATGCTGCTGTCGCTGCTTACGGCCAATCATGCACGGGCCACAGCACTTCGCATGCAGTTGCAAGATCCGGAAGAGGCGCACCTGTGCGGCATGTTCCGCAATCTCGGCGAAGTGATTGTTGCTGCGCACTTCCCCGAAGACTATCGCGCCATTCACACCCTCATGACCGAACATGACATGAGCGAAGCCAGCGCGGCCAAACGTGTGCTCGGTTTTCAGTTCAACGATCTGGGTGTGGAAGTGTCCCGCCACTGGGGCATGCCGGATTCAGTGGTGCAAGGTATTCGTGCGCGCGCTACAGCATCGGCGTCGTTGCAAGCGGCCATCACGGCGTTCAGTCATGATCTCACGCAAGCGCTCTATCGGGTGGAGTTGTCGCCGACCGAACTGGCGCATGCGGTGGAAATCGTGGTGGAGCAGCACGGGGCGAAGGTCAAGCTCACGCGCGAGCAGATTGGTGGCGTGGTCACCGACGCGCTCGAAGAAACGCGCGAGCTGTTCGTGAATCCCGCCATTGCTACTGACCGTTTGCGCTTTCGGCAGTTGGCCGGTGCGGCACGCAGCGCGTTGGGTGACAGTGTCACGGCTACTGCCGGCGAACCCGGTGAGCTCGATCCGCAAAATCGTGAAATCGCACTGCGGCCCCAGTTGCGACAGGAACTCGAAATGCTGGTGGATCCCGCGTCCGGTGCTGCTATTGGTGCGGTACTGTTGCAAGGGCTCGAAGTGATCATGCGCGGTGGGCCTTTCACTCGCGTGCTGGCGTGCTTCTACAGCACCGATCGTTTGCAGTTGGCAGCTCGCACGGGACTCGGTGAGGGCGCCGAAGCGCTCATCGATCAGTTCAACTTTCCGGTCTCGGTGCGCGGCGGCGCGGTTGTTTCGCTCACGCAGCAGCGACAAGCCGTGTATTTGCCAGCCGATCGTGCCATGAGCACAGCAGAACAACGATGGGCCTTTGGTTTGGGCCTGACGCAGTTCGGCGTGTTTCCGTTGATCGTGCTCGGCAAGGTGGTCGGATGCATTTACTGCGACCGAACGGGTGATGCGACACTTCCTGATCGTGCGACGGTGCGGTTTGTGAAGTCGATTGCCGATCTGGTAGTCGATGCGATTGGGCGGCGGCGGAATCTGTAAGCGCTGCTAGTAAGGCTGTCGGAGTCGCGCGCTCAGCGCTTTCGGAAGAACCGCGCTGCCAGAATGCCGCCCACAAATCCACCCAAGTGGGCCTGCCAGCTGATGCCCACCTGACCGGGCGCGATGCCCATGACGAGGCCACCCCACAGTGCAGCGGTGACAATGCTCAGCAGAATGCTGCCGACACTGCGCGCATACACACCGGCGAGCAGCAGGAATCCGAGATAGCCGAACACCACACCGCTGGCCCCGATGTGCACACTGTTCGGCGCACCGAGTGTCCACGCAAACAGTCCTGAACCGAGCATGGCAAAGAGCGTGACCGGCAGGAAATGACGCGCATCACGCCACATCACCATCCAGCCGAGTGCCAGGAAGGGAAAGGTGTTGGCAATGAGGTGATTGAGATTCCCGTGCAGAAACGGCGCAAACAGAATGCCACGCAGCCCGACCACTGTGCGCGGGATGATTCCGAACTGCAGCAGTGCACCGCCCAGTACCGTGTTGGCGGCAAACGTGGCCCAGAACACACCGAGGGTCGTGCCCAGTGTGGTGACCTGTTGCTTCGCGCTTTGCGTGACCTGGGCGCGCATCGTGCGCAGCGTGTAGTTTCGGCCCATGCCTGCCTCAGTCGCGTCGAACGACGCCGTATATGCCAAGATCGGGCGGCGACTCCTGCCGCTCCTGCTGCTCTGCTATATCGTGGCGTTTCTCGACCGCGTCAATGTCGGCTTTGCCAAGCTGCAGATGACGACGGCGATGGGATGGTCCGATGCCGTGTACGGTTTTGGCGCCGGCATCTTCTTTATCGGCTACTTCCTGTTTGAAGTGCCGAGCAATGTGCTGCTGGAACGGGTGGGTGCACGTCGCTGGATTGCCCGCATCATGATCACATGGGCGCTGGTGTCGGGTGCGTTCGCCTATGTCGATGTGATTCCGTGGGGACCGCTGCCGGGATGGTTCGGGCTCGAGAACACGGTCCTTGGGTTCTATGCGTTGCGCCTGCTGCTCGGCATGGCTGAAGCCGGGTTCTTTCCTGGCATCGTGTTGTATCTGACGTACTGGTATCCGTCGGAGCGACGTGCGCGCACCTACGCGCGATTCATGACGGCAATCGCGGTGGCCAATGTGGTTGGAGCACCGCTATCCGGCTGGATCATGGAAGCTTTCGATGGTGCGGGCGGATGGAGTGGATGGCGATGGTTGTTCGTGATCGAAAGCGTTCCGTCACTTGTGCTTGGCCTGGTCGTATGGCGCATGCTGCCGGATGGTCCGTCCAAGGCGTCATGGCTGACGCGTGACGAAGCCGCGCTGGTCGAGCAGCAACTCGAGACAGAGCGTGTTGCTGCGCAGAACTCGAAAGCGGATGGCTCGAAGGGCGCGCCATCATCTGTGCGCGCGGCGTTTACGAATGCGTCAGTGTGGTGGCTAGCGCTGGTGTATTTCGCGAGTGCCGTGTCGCTCTACGGTGTGAACTTCTGGATGCCCACCATCATTCAGGAGCTCGGTGTAGCACGTGACGCCTATTTGCAGATTGGTCTGCTGACGATGATCCCGTGGGGCATTGCTGGCGTTGGCATGCTGTGGTGGGGCGCACACTCCGATCGCACGGGTGAGCGGCGATGGCATGTGTCTGGCGCACTGACCCTCACAGCGGCGGGGTTGCTGCTGTTGGCACTGGTGTCCGGCCAAACGGTGGCCTCGCTGGTGGCGCTGTCAGTGGTGGCGACGGGCGTGTTGTCGGCCATGAGCACGTTCTGGTCGGTGCCGACCGAATTCCTGAGAGGAACGGCTGCGGCTGCTGGTATCGCCTGGATCAACAGCATCGGCAATCTGGGAGGGCACTTCGGTCCCGATCTGATTGGTCGTGTTCGGACCTCAACCGGCAGCGCCTCCGTGGCCCTGCTCGCGCTTGCGGCTCTGGCGCTCGTGGGTGCGATCGTGGCTGCGGCGGTGGTTCGGCCCCGTACCAATCAATCCCAGCGGCCCGCCTGAGGGTTTTCAGAAGAATTTTGAAAATTCTTTGCGGACGTTGTCGATTTCCGGTCGTCTCGATCGACGCACCTATGAGAGGACACACGATGGCACTCCGCCAGACCGTCCTCCGGATACGTCGATAGTCACCACCTACATCTCAATTCAAGGAGCACTCCCATGCGCGTCATGGTCATCGTGAAGGCCACTGCAGATTCCGAAGCCGGCATCATGCCCAGCACCGAAATGCTGACGGCGATGATGCAGTACAACGAAGAACTGGTGAAGTCGGGCATCATGCTGGCAGGCGACGGGCTCCATCCCAGTGTGAAGGGCAAGCGCGTGCGGTTCTCTGGCACGTCGCGTACGGTCATTGATGGACCGTTTGCCGAAACGAAAGAACTGATTGCCGGCTACTGGATGTGGCAGGTCAAGTCGATGGACGAGGCCGTGGAGTGGGTGCGTCGCTGCCCCAATCCGATGCTTACTGAAAGCGAGATCGAAATCCGTCCGTTGTTCGAGATGGACGATTTTGGTGAGGAGGCCACGCCCGAGTTGCGTGCCAAGGAAGAGGAACTGCGTCGTCTCACCGAACAGAAGTGACCGATACAACCGATGCGGTGCGCCGCACCATCGAAACGGTGTGGCGCATTGAATCGGGACGGTTGATTGCCGGTCTCACGCGTCTCACTGGAGACGTGGCGCAGGCCGAGGATCTGGCGCAGGATGCCATGGTGGTCGCGCTGCGGCAGTGGCCGACCACCGGTGTGCCCGACAATCCCGGTGCGTGGCTTATGACAGCCGCGCGTCGGCGGGCCATCGATGATCGTCGACGCAAACCGATGCTGGATCGTACACATGTGCGGCTGGGCGCCGAGCAGGACGAGCGCACCAACGACGCGGTGCAGGCTATTGATACGATGCTTGATGATCCGATTGGTGACGAGCGTCTTGGGCTGATGCTCATGACCTGCCATCCGGTGCTGTCGCGAGAGGCGCGTGTGGCGCTCACATTGCGATTGCTTGGCGGGCTGAGCACCGATGAAATTGCGCGCGCGTTTCTCGTGCCTGAGGCCACGGTGGCGCAGCGTATCGTGCGCGCCAAGCGCACGCTGACGGCGGCGCAGGTTCCGTTTGAGGCGCCGCGTGGAGAAGCACTGGCCGAGCGATTGCCCATGGTGCTCGAAGTGCTGTATCTCGTGTTCAACGAAGGGTACGCGGCCACGGCTGGTGAAGAGTGGTCGCGCGCTGATTTGTGTGAGGATGCGATGCGACTCGGACGTGTGGTGTGTGCGTTGGCACCTGCGTCGTCAGAGGCGCATGGGTTGCAGGCCTTGATGGAGCTGCAGGCGTCGCGACTGCGCGCACGTGTGGGCAAGGATGGCGCGCCGGTGTTGCTGCTCGATCAGGACAGAGCGCGGTGGGACTGGTTACTCATTGGGCGCGGGCAGTTGGCGCTGCGGCGCGCGGAGGAATTAGCGAAACGCGCGGCTGAATCGCTCGGGCCTTATGCGGTGCAGGCGGCCATTGCCGCGTGTCATGCGCGGGCGCGTGTTGCGGAAGATACAGACTGGGGGCGCATCAGCGCGTTGTACGATGCGCTGTATGAGTTGGTGCCATCACCGGTGGTGGCGCTCAATCGCGCCGTTGCGGTGTCGATGGCGTATGGCGCATCGGTGGGACTGTCATTGGTGGATGCCCTGGCTGCCGATCCTGACGATGGACCGGCGCTCAAGGGCTATCATTTGTTGCAGAGTGTCCGTGGCGATTTGCTGCTCAAGCTTGGACGCCGTGAAGAAGCGCGTGTGGAGTTTGAGCAGGCGGCGGGTCTGACACGCAATGTGCGAGAGCGGGAGCTGTTGCTCAGGCGTGCGAGGGAGACATGAGGACCTGTGGTGGCCTTACGGTGTGAAGGCGCCTATCGTCGCATCGTGTAGGCGGGGACATCTGATCCTTCACAAGTTTCATGGACACACGACAATCGCACCTGATAGCAATCGCGCTCCAGCGACCGACAGTCATTCCGTCCCAAAAATCTGAGTAGACGCATCATACGCACAATTGACATCATGATGCTCGCGAATAGGTTGAGGCGGCGGATACTCGGTAAGCGGTCGATGGAATTTTGCTCGAATCTTTCTGTATCTCTTATTTGTTCGCACTACTGCGTTCCGCTATTCAATTCCCTTTTGCAATTTTTGAGGAGACGCGAGGCATGTCGATGTATGGGAGCGTTGTGTACCACCCAAGAACAAGGCAATGAGGGTTGGATCAGCCCTGTTCTCAATCTTTCTTCTGGCAGCATGTGCGGACCCGACTGCAGGACCTCGCCCGGATGAATCATCCAGTGAGTTGCGTATTCGAAAGATCGACGCGAACTGGAGCTCCAAGAGAGCTCGCCCGGATGAAGAACCCTTCTTGAAATTGGCTCAATCTTCGCCGAGCAGCGCAGGATTCTATTTGGACGGCGATGGACGAATGGTGGTCAGAGTCGCAAAGCGCGAGGATGAGCAAAGCGCCGTAGCCTTCTTGTCGAGAGAGATAGACGCGAATAATTCATCATTCAGAGGCACTGGCATCCACCGAAAGGACATGAAAGTAGTTTCCGCAGAATTCACGTTTCTTCAGCTGGCCGCGTGGCGTGATATTCTGTTTGATAGTGTGCTGGTCCAAGTCCTTTCAGTCCGGACTCTAGATCTCGACGAGAGAGAGAACCGCGTTGAACTTGGTATCGAAGCACAGTCCTTTGAAAAGGTGAGAGAAGAATTGACGCAACGGATCTCTCGTTTGGGGATTCCGGTAAATGCTGTGCGGTTTGAGTCTCTTCGTGGAGCGGGTCCTCAGCTTGATATGGCCCCTCCACCAACTCTGCAGACAGGAACAACGGATCCACTGGCGGGCGGCATTCAAATAGTGCACTGGAACAATGCGGGCTGCACTCTTGGGTTCGTTGGCCAACGCTCGGGCGTAACTGGTTTCGTAACCAATTCGCATTGCAGTTCCATGATGTACGTTCCAGACAATACATCCTACTACGTCGGAGGTGTGTTTGCGGGCGTAGAGGTGCAGGATCCATACGGATACACTTGCGGCTTGCGTACTTGTCGAGGTTCAGATGCAAACTTTGTGGCAAACGGATCAATGCCACTCGCAATAGGTCGGATTCTACGAACTATCGGAGTAAACACCGGTTCGATAACGGTCGATCAATCGAAGCCCTATTTCGATGTTGTGCAGGCTGGCAGTAGTCTCTATCAAGGAGCGACGGTTCACAAAGTTGGTCGCACTACTGGCTGGACTTCAGGAAGCATTGTGAGTACCTGCAAGGACGCTACACCTGAGTTGTATATGGTAATGACCTGTGGGTATGAGGCGAACTACACTCGCGGCAATGGTGATAGCGGTGGCCCGGTTTTTGTTCGACTGGCCAGTGGCGACAGCACAGAGGTAACACTTGTCGGCATTCACTCATCTGAATCTTGGGAATCTTCGGCGATTTTTGCCAAGCTTGAGAGGATTCAGTCGGATCTCGGTGGTACTTGGAACGTAATAGCACATCCTCCTACCCCACCCAGCGGTCCGCTTTCTGCATACGTCGGAGGCCCTGTCGATGCGAATACTTCCTCCTTCTGCACGCTCCGATATTGGGCTAACAGTACAGGTGGAAGCGGGGCCTATAGCTATGCCTGGAGCACCGATGGTAGCCCAGTACAATCATCAGGTGGCACGTATTGGGTGAAGTTTCCCACCGGCGGAACTTACTGGGTAGAAGTTACGGTCAGCGACGGCACCGGAGCACAGATAACCGACCGATTGTATGTCGTGGCGAGTTCCTCTGGAACGGATTGCAACAACTGAGATCCGCACTTGGGCATCGCTTCGCGGTGCCCGAGTGCGCGCCGCGAAGCGTGATTAGGTAATTGGCTCAACGCGAAGACAGCCGACCCACAACTTGAGGAGATCAATCTTGCAAACACAGTCAAGGGCAAAGCCGTTCGTGCTTGCATTCATTTGCGTTGGAGCGCTGTTCTCACCTAACCTTGCCCACTCTCAGTCTGGGCCGAGGTCCAAGAGTCATCTGGACGTTTCCGTTGGCACCGCGAGCGCCAATGGCTCTATGATTCGCAGCGAGGGTAGTCGTCTCATCGATGTGTCGCTTGCACGTCGAATTAATCGTCCGCTCGACACTGGCTTGTCATTGACCAGGCGAACTGGCGGTGGGCGCGGCGATATCTGCGAGTTCGTGAGCGCAACAGACACCCGATGCCGTGCACGTGTGCCAAGTCAATCACAGCTTTCGGTGCTCCTCGGTGCCGGTGCGTCGTATGATGGTGTGGACTTGCGCGCATTCGTTGGGCCCTCGGTCGCATTTGGAGAGGGTCGTCCTTTCGTTGGGGGAACCGTAGGGGCCGAGGTCGCGCTTGGCGGAGATCCGGTGGGATTCGTTGCTGGTTATCGCCGCACATCGCTCCGTAACAGTGCGTCGGAGAATCAGCACTACGGGGCGTATCACATCGGTGTCCGTTTTGGATTCAGACCATAGGTGTCAGATCACGTTGCGCTCGAGTAGTGGCTGTCCAGCGGCAATTCGGTCGATGGTGAATGGCGAAAGATCGAGTGTCTGATACGCACCGGTGGCAATGAGTTCGGCCAGTCCTTTACCAACGGCCGGCGCCTGCTGCAGGCCATGTCCTGAAAAGCCACACGCGGCGTACACGTTGGTCCACGGCGTGAGTCTCCCCACGAGTCCATTGTGATCGAAGGTGTTCATCTCGTAGTAGCCGGCCCACGATGATGTCACTCGCAACGCATCGAAGTCGGGGATGCGTGATGCAAGCACTGGCCAAATATGTTCATCGAACAATGAGCGATCGACTTGCGAGAGGGGCACGTCATCGGGATCGCCATTGCGTGGTGGTGCACCACACAGGAATTGTCCTGCGGTTTTCTCCGGACGACACCACACACCGGAGGGGTCGATGAGCAGTGGCCCATCGGCCAGCGACACATTGGCTTCAATGGCAAACACGTCACGTTTGCGCGCGGCGACAGGCAGTGTTGCGCCGCACATCGCGGCCACGCGCGCACTCCACGCGCCGGCGGCAATGACGACATGATCGGCCAGCCATTCCCGGCCGTCGACTGCACGTACACCACGCACGCGATTTGCATCCGTGATCATGGCCGCAGCATCGGCTTCAACAAAGGTGGCACCGGCTTCAATTGCAGCGCGCCGGAATGCCTGCATGGCGGCGTAGCCATCAAACCAGCCTTCGCCGCTGGTAGCGGTGGATACGCCGAGTGACCCGAGGTGCACGTCATCGACCTGCATCCAGGGATAGCGCTGCCTGAGTGCGTCGGGATCGAGCAGGGCGGTGGTCACACCGAGTGAGTGCTGCAGCGCATGTTGTGCCCGCAGATTGTCGGCGCCCTGGGACGTGGCGGCCAGATAGAGGTAGCCGGGTTCGACGAGTCCGATATCCGGTGTGTCATCGGGAGTCGCGAGGTGCTGACCGATGTTTCGATAGAATGCCAGACTGGCCTGCGACACACGGATGTTGATCTCGGTGGAGAACTGCTGACGGATGGCGCACGCGGACAGCGCGCTCGAAGCCAGCGCGTAGCTGTTGTCACGTTCGAGCACGACGACCTCCTGTCCGTGCTCGCGCGCCAGATGCCATGCCGTGGAAGCGCCCATGACACCACCGCCGATGATCACCACCGTCATATCGTCACTCGCTTGTCGTGTTGCCCGACCAGGACGGCTGGCGGGAATGCCTACCGTAAACGCATACCATGATTTCTGCGTAGCTTGGGGAACATGCTCACGACACTCGATGCGGAACAGGTCCACGCGGCACTCCCGTGGGACGCGTTGGCGGAAGCGCTGCGTGACGCCTTTCTGTCTCCGCCGCAGTCACCGGTGCGGCATGCGCACACGCTCGACGGGGCAGGGACTGAGCACCTGTTGTTGATGCCGGCATGGGATGCGGCACATATCGGCCTCAAAATGGTGACCGTTATTCCGGGAGCGCCGCAATTTGGCGGACACACGGTGGAGGCCACCTACCTGTTGAGTGCACGGCAGACCGGAAAGCCGCTCGCGCTTCTCGATGGCGATGCACTGACCGTGCGGCGAACGGCGGCGGTGTCGGCGCTGGCGGCCCGGCATCTGTTGCGACCGGATGCCGAGTCTCTGTTGATTGTTGGCACCGGTCGATTGGCACCGTGGTTGGCGCGGGCGCATTGCGCACTCAACCCATCGATTGTGCGGGTGCACGTTTGGGGGCGTGAGGTTCTCAAGGCCGCAGCAGTGGCTCGCGAACTGGAGGCCGAGGGGCTGGTCGTGTCGGTGTGTCGTGACCTTGCCGATGGAGTGCGGGAGGCCGATCTGGTGAGTTGCGCCACGACGTCCAGCGTACCGGTGGTGTTGGGTCAGTGGCTGCGTGCGGGTGCGCATCTCGACCTGGTCGGCGCGTACACACCACAGATGCGCGAAACAGATGACGAAGCAATTGCCCGCGCGCGGGTGTTCGTGGACGATGTGGCGAGCGCCGAACGTGAAGCGGGTGATATTGTGCAGCCGTATCGTTCCGGTGCGATCAGCGCATCACATGTTGCCGGTGATTTGGGATCACTGTTGCGTGGTGATGTAGCTGGTCGGGAGCACGATACACAGGTGACCTGTTTCAAATCGGTTGGGCTCGCGCTGGAAGATCTGGCGGCGGCGCGTCTGGCTGTGGCGAAATCGCACTTTCAATCCTGATCGATGTTCATGTCTGCAAGTTCCACATTACGTCAGCGATTCGGTATTTGTGCCGCGGCCGTGTTGGCGCTGTCCGCATGCAGCACCCGCAGCGATGGTGTCGCCATTGGTAATGGTGATTCGCTCGACGTGCTGATCACCGGTGGTCAGGTCTATGACGGATCGGGCAATACCGCGCGCTCGGTGGCGGTGGGTCTGCGTGGGACTCGCGTGGCGTTTGTTGGTGCGGTGCCGCGTGGCACAGTGGCCCGCACCACGATCGACGCAACCGGGCTGATTGTCGCTCCGGGCTTCATCGATCCGCATACGCACGCGTATGAAGGATTGCCGCGACTTGGTCTCGAGCGCCGCAAGAATGTGGGCACCCTCATGCAGGGCGTCACCACTGTGGTGCTTGGCGCCGATGGCCGTGGTCCCGTCGATGTGAAGCGCGTGCTGGACAGCTCGATCGTACTGGGCCTCGGTACCAACACGTACGCACTGGCGGGTTACGGTACGGTGCGCGGGCGTGTCATGGGTGCTTCATCGGCGGCCGCCAATCCGGCGCAGGTGGAAGAGATGCGCGCACTCATTGCGCAGGCCATGACGGAAGGCGCGTTTGGTGTAGGGTCCGGTTTGTTTTATGCGCCGCAGTCGTATGCCACCACCGAAGAAGTGTTGTCGGTGGTGTCGGCGGCGCGTCCGTTTGGTGGTGTGTATGACACGCATCAACGCGACGAGAGCTCGTATACGATCGGTTTGTTTTCGTCAGTGGAAGAAGCCATTCGCATTGGATGTGGCTCGGGGCTCACGACCAATATCGGGCACATCAAGACGCTTGGCGTCGATGTGTGGGGCAAAGCCGATAGCGTGCTGTCGATCATGGCGGCGGCACGACGTCGTGGTTGCACGGTGGTGGCCGACCAGTATCCGTGGACAGCGAGTGGTACGGGTGTGAGTGCCGCGCTCTTGCCGCGTTGGGCGCAGGCCGGTGGGCGCGACTCGATGCTGGCTCGCATGGCTGATGCCCCGCAGCGTGCGCGCATGCTGGACGAAATCCGCGATAATCTGCGGCGTCGTGGTGGTGATAGTTCGCTGCTGCTGACCGGTGGTGGCGCCGCGGCCCGTCCCTACATCGGCAAGACGTTGCGTGATGTCGCCACGGCCCGTGGTACACCAGCGGCGGAAACGGCACTCGACATGGTGCGCGAAGGCCTCGACATGAGCGTGGCATCGTTCAACATGATTGAGGCCGACATCGAACGTTTCATGCGTGATCCTTACGTGATGACCAGTTCTGATGGCTCCGATGGTCACCCGCGACTGTTCGGCACCTATCCGCGCAAGATCCGCTACTATGTGCTCGAGCGGAACGTCATCTCCATGGCGCGCATGATTCAGGCGTCGAGTGCGCAGGTGGCCAGAGTGTATGGTCTTCGGGATCGAGGGGAACTCAAGCCCGGTGCTTTCGCGGACGTAATTGTTTTCGACCCGCGCACGGTGCGGGAGGAGGCGACCTACGTAGAGCCCACGCGACTGGCTACCGGTATGCGCTGGGTATTTGTGAATGGGACGGCGGCGGTTCGTGAGGGGGCTCCTACCGGGACGCTCTCCGGCATGGCGCTTCGGAGTCGCTGACGAACAGCAGGTTGGGGGTGATTCCCAACCTTTTGATGGGGTGAACTGTCGAATGGACGTGACCGATGTGCGCCGGGGTTGGCGCACCGGTCGCCCCTCCCTCGCTTTCCCCTCCCATGCACGTTTCGCTTTCCCTGTTCGGTCTCCTGACATCCGGTGCCCTCCTATTCGCACCGATCGAGACATCTGCTCAACCGTCGTCCAATGCCGGCAGTCCGGCGCGTGGCACGGCCGATCCTTCGGCGCTGGCTCGTCGAGGTTTTGCCTCCCGGGCCACTCAGGCTCCCACCATCGATGGTCGAGCGGACGACGTAGCGTGGCAGTCGGCGCGCGTGATCGATGAGTTTCTCGAGTACGAGCCCACGCCCGGTGCCGTGCCGCGTTTCCGTACGGAGCTCCGCGTGCTGTACGATGATCGCTATCTGTACGTGCTGGGGCGCATGTACGATCCGGCGCCCGATAGCATCATCTCACTGCTCTCACGCCGCGACATCCGCACGGAAAGTGAGCAGCTCAAGCTGGTGATCGATTCATATCATGATCGCCGCACGGCCTACCAGTTCATCGTCAATCCGGCCGGCGTGAAGCGCGATTTCTACGTGTACAACGACAACGTGGAAGACGTGACGTGGGACGCGGTATGGGATGCGAGCGCCAGTATCGATTCCTTGGGGTGGGTGGCCGAGTTCCGCATTCCGTTCAGTCAGATGCGATTCAATGCGCAGATGGCTGGCGACAATACGTTCGGACTGCTGGTGGTGCGCGATGTGGCGCGCACACGCCAACGCATTTCGTGGCCGCTGTACCGTCGCGATGCGCAGGGATATGTCTCGCAGGCCGGCGAACTCGCAGGCATTGCACAGCTTCGTCAACCGCGGCGAATCGAAATCACGCCGTACGTCGTGGAGAAGACGCAGACGCGTCAGATGGCTAATGGGCGATTCGAACAGCCGTTGTCGCAAGCATTTGGAGCAGACGTCAAAGTCGGCATTGGCAGCAACCTCACGGTCGATGCGACCATCAATCCCGACTTCGGACAGGTTGAAGCCGATCCGTCGGTGCTTAACCTGACCGCGTTCGAGCAATTCTTTGAGGAACGACGTCCATTCTTTCTCGAAGGCGCGGGCATCTTTCAATTCCGCACGGCCTGCGGGGACATCGATACGGGATGCACGGGACTGTTCTACTCCCGGCGCATTGGTCGTTCACCGCAACTGCTCGGTCGTTACGGTGACGCCGCGAGTCCCACCGCTTCACGCATCCTCGGCGCTGGCAAGTTGAGTGGACGTCTGGCGAATGGTTTGTCTATCGGAGCGCTGACTGCAGTGACCGAGCGCGAAGTGGGCACGCAGAGTCGAACGATAGAACCACAGTCGTCGTACGGTGTGCTGCGACTGCAGCAAGATCTGCGCAATGGGCAGAGTGGCATTGGCGTGATGTTCACTGGTGTCACACGATCGCTCGATGACTGGAGTCGTCCCTTCATTCGCGATGGTGCGTATACCGGCGGCCTGGACCTCCGGCATCGCTTCCTGCGCAACAACTATGAACTGGCGGCGTCATTTGCCGGCAGTGTGGTAACCGGCAGCGCTACGGCCATCACTGCGACGCAGCGCAGCAGTGTGCATCAATACGATCGGCCCGACGACAATCTGGTGCTGGATACTACGCGCACATCACTGGCCGGTGACATGCAGCGTGTGTCGGTGAGCAAATTCGGCGGCGGCATCACCCGCTTTCAGACGGTGCTGCAGCGTTTCTCACCGGGATTCGAGAGCAACGATCTGGGTTTTCTGTCGCGCGCCGACCAGATGATGTTCCGCAACTGGTTCGCGTTGCAGTATACCAGGCCCACGCGGCTGTATCGCCGGGCGCAGGTCAACTTCAACACGTTCAACACGTGGAGTGCAGCAGGACTTGCGACAGCGCAGGGGCTCAACACGAATGCGCACATGGAGCTGCCAAACACGTGGTGGCTGCATGGTGGCATGAATGCCAACGGCTATCTGATGTCGTTCTACGATGATCGGGCCGCTCGCGGTGGCCCGGCTGTTCGTCAGAGCCAAAACGGGAACTTCTTCCTCGGCATTGAAGGCGATCGCAGGCGGTGGTACACGCCGGTCTTGTTTGCTGGAGCCTCGCGAGGGGATGATGGACGCTCCAGCAGCCGGTGGTTCGAGCCCAGTGTCCAGGTTCGCTCGTCGTCGCGCTTTTCGGGATCACTGGCGTTCAACTACGACTCCCGTGTGACCGACGCCCAGTGGCATTCGAATCGCACTGTCGATGGCACAATGCGATACACGTTCGCGCGTCTCGACCAGCAGACGCTTCGCACGACGGTTCGTGTGAACTACACGATGACACCGACGCTGTCTCTGCAGGTGTATGGCCAGCCATTCGTAACCACAGGCAGCTACAGCCAGTGGCGCGAGCTCGCGTCACCACGCGCGGATGTCTACGGCGATCGATTCCGTCCGCACGCAGGTGGCGACCCAGGTGGATTCCGTGTGCGCGAGTTTCGCAGCAACACCGTTGTCCGGTGGGAGTATCGTCCCGCGTCGGTGCTGTTTCTCGTGTGGCAACAAGGTCGCAATCTCAGCGAACCGACCGCATCACAATTCCGCTTCCCACAGGACGTGACGCAGGTGTTTGAAGCGCATCCCATGAACACGCTATTGGTGAAAGCGTCGTTCTGGTTCAACCCCTGACAACAACGCAGGTGAACAACGCGTCACCACAACGCGCACGGCTTACGAGCGGGGGAAGTGGGGTCTATGTTCGGCCAGCACAGCGGTGTGGGCATGGGGGGGCAAGGCGAGGATGGCGCGG
>JACVCD010000031.1 GCA_016742275.1 Gemmatimonadaceae bacterium | reverse complement strand
TCCGCTTTGTTTAAGAGCCAGCCCCACCCCCCCCCCCCCCCGCGCGCCCCCGGGGCGCGTGTGAGCGGTTTTGATGAGCCCGCCCGGGCCGCCGCCGCCGCGCGGCAGGCCCGCCCCCAGGTCCCGCTGGCGCTCGCCACCCTCGTGCAGGTCGAGGGGTCGTCGTATCGGCAGCCGGGAGCTCGTCTTTTGGTCGACGCGGAAGGCCGAGTGCTGGCGGGTGCAGTGAGCGGCGGGTGCCTGGAGGCCGATGTCGCAGCACGGGCGGCGCAGGTTTGTGCGAGCGGAAACAGCATGCGGTTGCGCTATGACCTGCGATCAGATCTTGAGACCATCTGGGGTTTTGGTGCGGCCTGCGATGGGATCGCCCATCTCCTGCTCGAGCCCCTCCCCGATTGGCGCTGGATGGTGCAGGCGGAAGCGGTGCGTGCGCGTCGCCATGGCGGTGCGGTGGTCACGGTACTTCGTGGCAGTGAAGACGACGCCCCTGAGGGCCACGGTGGCACCTGGGTGCTGCTCGATGGCGCGCCGGGTGATGGTCACTGGCAACTGCTGCAGTCGCCATCGGACACGATCGACGAGGTACGGGTTCGTGCGCTGACCGATGTGGCCCTACGCACGGGATACAGTGTGTACGAGCCACTCGATGACGACTGCACGGTGTTCATCGAACCGCTGATCGCCCCCATCGCGCTGCATCTCGTGGGAGCGGGTCGGGGCACCGAAATCTTTGCGCGCATGGCGTGCTCGCTCGGCTGGAGTGTCACCGTACTCGACCATCGTCCGGCGCTGCTCGACTCGCTGCAGGTCGACGACGTCGTGCAGCGATTGCATGTGCGCCAGCTCGATGCGATCGACGAAACACTACGCGCCTTGCCCGCGGATTCACGTACCGCTGTCGCACTGCTCACGCACATTTTCGAGGCTGATCTCTCCTGGCTGGCCGCCACACTGCCGCTCCCTCTGGGATACGTTGGCGTATTGGGTAGCCGGACACGCGGTACGCAACTCATCGAACGTGTGGAGCTCATGCTCGCCGAGCGCGGCACGCCGCTGACGTCGCGCCAGAAGCGCAAGCTGTACGCACCTATCGGACTCGATCTCGGCGGTGAGTCGCCTGCGTCAATTGCACTCGCGGCAATCGCAGAAATCGAAGCGGTGATGCATGCACGCCCGAGCGGATTCCTGCGTGAGCGTGTGAGTCCCATTCATGGACGTACTCCCACACCGCTGTCCCGTCCGTCGACACCGCACACCGAGCGGTGAACGACCGATCAAGAGTCGCCGGTCTGTTGTTGGCGGCGGGCGCGTCGCGTCGCCTGGGTGAACCCAAGCAGTTGCTGCGAACCGTCGACGGAGAACCGTTGGTGTGTGTGATGGTGCAGCGATTGCTCGATGCCGGATGCAGCCACGTGTTCGTGGTGCTTGGTGCCAATGTAGAACAGGTGCAGTTGGCGCTCGCTCCCGTGATGGACACCGAAGCAATGCGTGGCATCGTGCAGTGCATCGAGCATGCGGGATGGGCCGAGGGGATGGGCACATCCATTGCAGCCGGCGTGGCGGCACTCGAGGCAGCGCCCGAGGCCGCACTCGAAACGGCTGATATCAAGCACGCACTTCAAGGTGCGCTGATTGCAGCATGTGATATGCCGTCGGTGACAAGCGCACACCTTCGGGCGCTGATCGAGGCGTCGGCCTCTACATCTTTTATGAGGCCGAGTGCGTCTGTATACGGTGCGCCGAACGGTGAACAGATCGTTGGAATCCCTGCCGTGTTCCCGAGTTCAGACTTTGCTGCGCTCCGGAACCTGAGCGGCGATCGCGGTGCGCGCGCATTGTTGCGTGAGACAGACATTCCGCTGATTGCTCTCGCGGGCGGGGATCTCGATCTTGATACGCCGGACGATGTCCGTCGCTGGCGTACGTCGTAGACCTACGTCCTGGACGTCCATCCTGGACACCCGTCCCCTGCCTTCGACCTTCTTTCCTGCCATGTCCCCTCTGGTACAGACCGTTCTCGCCGATCTCGACCACGAGTTCGCCAATACGCGCACCATGTTGTCGCGTATTCCCGATTCGCAGTTGGACTTCTCGCCGCACCCCAAGAGCTGGCCGCTGGGCAAGCTGGCGACTCACTTGCTCGATTTTCCGTTCTGGGGGCAGACCACGATCGAGACCACGTCACTCGATTTCGCGGCGCCAGCTCCGGCCAAGCACATTCCGGCAACGACCGCGGAGTTTCTATCCACCTGGGATGCGCGCGTGGTGGCTTTCAAGGACGTGCTGGCCAAGGTGACGGACGCCGATTTGCAGATCGATTGGGTGGGAATGGCGGGGTCACATGAAGTTCTGCGCATGCCGCGCATCGCGGTGCTGCGATCGATGGTGGTCAATCACATGATTCATCATCGCGCCCAACTGTCGATCTATTTCCGGATGCTCGATGTGCCCCTGCCGGGCATGTATGGTCCAACGGCGGACGAGAAGTAGGAACGCCTGCACCACTCGAAACTCCAGACGAGAAAACTCGATACGCAGAACCGGGCGCGGACCTGGTTCTGCGTTTCGAGTTTTCAGGTTTTTAATGCCGAGTAGTGCGAACTACAGTGGGCTCAACGCGGCGCGATATGCGAGTCGGAATTCTCGAAGTGGTCCACATCGAGCATTTCCGGCGGAATCGGCGGCTGCGGTCGACGCATGCGCATTCCGCGCTCGGGCATGTCTGGCACACGCTGCATGTTGCCCATAGGCGGGCCCATGCGAGGACCAAACTGCCCGCGCATCTCAGGGGCCATGCGTCCGCGACCCTGCGGTCCCATTGGTCTCGCCATCGGTGGACCCATCGGGCCACGACGCATACCGCCTCGTGCGCGCATGGCGTTGGCACGTGCTGCCCGCTCACGGCCAATCATGCCGCGCATCGCCACTTCACGCACCCGATTGCGCGAGCTTTCGAGCGTGCGCTGCTGATCGGCCGTCAGTACGGCACGTGCGTCCTGACGCAGCTTGAGGCCGGCCACCGTCTGTTCGTTGCGCAACCGGCTCATCTTGTCGAGCGCCGCACGAGCACCAGCCAGATTGCCGTTGCCCTGCATGGCTTCCATGAGATCCGCCCGGGCCCGCATGAGTTCGGCCTGATTGGCGCGCGGCGGCTGGGCTTCAGCCAACTTCTCGAGGCGGCTCACCTGATCATTGGTGAGGTTGAGCGGTCCACGCATGCGGAGCAACTGGGCCGCCGGGTTGCCGCCCTGTCGCGCTCCACGCGCACGCGGTCCCTCTGCAAGTAATCCGCGTTCGCCTCGCATTGGGCCCTGCGGGGCACGTGGCGCTGCATTCGGGGTACGGGGGGCGCGAGCGGTATCGCCGCGCTGCTGTGCAGAGGCGGTGGTGCTGTTCAACGTGGCGAACACCAGAAGTCCGGCAATCGCCGACATCTGTGCCGCGAGGGTCCGCAAGGGACGCATGGGACGTTCTCCTCTATCTGTGTGAGTGCGGTCGCCAAGCCCGGCGCCCGCGTCATCACGTTGGACGGCGTTCCCCGATGGGCGTTAAGTCATGCCAATTCCCGACGGCAACAACTGGCCCAACATCGGTGTCCCATGCTGCGTCTACAGTAGACGACGCGCGTTCCGCGCTGCACTGTCTGCTGGTAGGCAGAACGACAGCGACGAAGGTCTGCTCGTGTCATTCCTGCCGTTGGTCCGAAGTGCCCGCGTGGTCCGCCCGTCCCCCCTCTTTCGACGCGTCCGTGGGATCCTGGTTCGACAGCATCACTAGCTGGCTGTTCAAATACTCCCCGCGAGCCTTCGCCCGTGGCGAGTTTGTCACCGCACCGGTCCTGCCCACGCTGCTGCTGCTGGCAGTGGGTGCGCTGTTGGTGCTGCTCATCGTCGCCGTGCACGCGAGACTCCGCACACTGCGCCCCGGCGATCGTGTAGTACTTGGCGCCCTGCGTACAGCGGCCGTGCTGCTCGTGATTGGCTGTCTGTTCCGGCCAGGACTCGTGATTGCGTCGGCGGTGCCGCAGCGCAATGTGCTCGCGGTGCTGTACGATGACTCACGCAGCATGCGTATTCGCGATACCGATGACTCGTCGCGATTGCATGCGGTGCGTCACACGTTCAGTGATACCGGTGCGCTGTTGAGCACACTCGGCGAGCGATTCGCCGTGCGGCGATTCCGTTTTGCCGGTGCAGCAGCTCCTGTTCGTGGTGTGCAGGAACTCGATGGGCGTGGCACACGCTCCGATCTGGCGCAAGCCATGAATGACATCCGCGAAGATCTGGCCGGCATGCCACTCGCAGGTGTTGTGCTCGTGTCGGATGGCGCGGACAACGGCAGCGCCGCACTCGATGATGCCCTGCTGGCCCTGCGCGCCCAGCGTGTACCCGTCTATACAGTTGGCGTGGGACGCGAACGCTTCGAACGTGATGTGGCCGTGGAGCGAGTGCAGGCACCACGTCGCACGCTTGCTGGCGCGAGCAGTCTTGTCGAAGCCGATGTGCGTCTCCGTGGCACCGGCCGCGAAGGCGTGCAACTCACCGTGGAAGCCGATGGACGTGTTGTCGCCACGGAAACACTGCGTGCTCCCGCGCGTGGCGATCTCGTTACCGCCCGCCTCCGTGTGCCGCCGCTTCCAGCTGGCGTGCATCGTCTCGCCATCCGTGCGCGACCGCTCGCTGATGAAATCGTCACGGAAAACAACGAGTGGCAGACCAGTCTCGAGGTGCGCCGTGGGCCGGATCGTGTGCTCTACCTCGAAGGTGAGCCCCGTCCCGAATTCGCGTTCATACGGCGCGCAGTAGCCGCCGATAGCGCGGTGGAAGTCGTAGGGCTTATGCGCAGCGCGGAACGCAAGTTTCTGCGTCTCGGTGTGCGTGACAGTCTTGAACTGATTTCCGGATTCCCGGCAACGCGCGAAGAGCTCTACAAATATCGCGCGCTCGTATTGGGCAGTGTGGAAGCGGCGTTCTTCTCCACCGAGCAACTCCGCATGCTCTCCGATTTTGTGAGCGTCCGCGGCGGCAGTCTGCTGGTGCTCGGCGGACGCGCATCGCTCTCCGAAGGCGGCTTTGCTGGAACACCGGTGGCAGATGTACTGCCGCTCACACTCGCGCGCGGCGAACCCAATGCAGAAGGCGCCGCAATCAACGTGCGCGTCGGCCCTACACGTGCCGGTGACGTGCATCCGGCGCTGCAGTTGGGAACCACACTCGCCGCATCGAAGCAGAAGTGGGATTCGCTCCCCACGCTGACCATGGTGAACCAGCTCGGCGCACTGCGCGCCGGTGCCACGCTGTTGCTCTCCGGACGCACAGACGATGGACGCAGCGATGTGCCGATTCTCGCCTGGCAGCGCTACGGTCGTGGCATGAGTGCCGTGTTTGGTGTGCAGGACTCGTGGCTCTGGAAGATGGATGTATCGGTTGCGGTGGAAGACCGCACGCACGAAACATTCTGGCGACAGATGCTGCGTTGGCTGGTGGATGATGTACCGGCGCCTTTCGAGATTGCCGCTACCCCGTCACGCGTGGCTCCAGGCGAGCCGGTGGTGCTCCGCGCCCAGGTCAACACGCCGCTCTTCGATGAAGTCAACGATGCCACGGTCACGGCCACGCTGACTCATCCCGACGGTCGCACGGAAACAGTGCCACTCGAGTGGGCACTTCGTGACGATGGCAACTACACGGCGCGATTCACACCGCGTGATACGGGACGATTCACTATCACGGCAGAAGCCGTCCGCTCACGCGATTCAGTGCAGCGCGCCGAAGCGTCGCTGTTGGTGGATGATCGCGGCGCCGATGTAGCGCAGGCCGAACTGCGTGCTCCCCTGCTGCGTCGCATTGCTGAGGAAACGGGCGGTAAGTACTACCCCATTGCGGACGCTGCGCGCATCGCGGATGACGCGGTGTATACCAACGCTGGCGTGACCGTGCGCGAAGCGCGGGATCTCTGGGATATGCCGGCGGTGTTCCTGTTGCTCGGTCTGCTGCTGGCCGCCGAGTGGGGATATCGCCGTTGGCGAGGACTTGCCTGATGCTGACTGGGCTGCGTGACCTGCGACGTCTTGGCGGTGTGTTGATGATTGGCGCTTCGGCTGTCATGGCGACCGAAGCGAAGGCTCAGCGCACACATGTGCTGTATGCTGGTGGTCTCTCAGGTGCGCCGCAATTCAAGACGCAGTTCACCGAAGCGGCCACGGCGCTACGTGACGTGGCGCGCACCCGCTGGGCTGTTGCCGACTCAAGTCTCATCATTCTCACGGAGGACTCGACGGCTGCGGGAACGCGCTCCACGCGTGAGAACATCGCTGCGGCCTTTTTGCGTCTTTCGCGGCGTGTGCAACCAGGGGATGTGCTGCTGGTGATGCTGGTTGGGCACGGCAGTGGTGAAGGCGCTGGTTCCAAGGTGAACCTGCCAGGCCCCGATGCAACGGCCGCAGAGTATGCGGCATGGCTGCAGCCGTTTGAACAGCAGCAAGTCGTGTTTGTAAATGCCGCTACAGGAAGCGGAGACTTCGTTCCGGTGCTCTCAAAGCCGGGGCGCGTGGTCATTACGGCCACCAAGTCGGCGCTCGAGAAGAACGAATCGGAGTTTCTCAAGTTTTTTGTGCAGGGCATCAAAGGCAGCGAAGCAGACGGTGACAAGGATGGCCGTCTCTCGGTGCTTGAAGTGTTTCGCTATGCCCGCGCTGAAGTAGCACGCTCATATGAACGTTCCAAGCGTCTGCTGACCGAGCACGCGCTGGTGAGTGACTCTTCGGTGGCGGCCCGTATCACGTTTGGTCAGCGGGCCACGTCCAACGATCCTCGCATCGCTGCGCTCATTGCCGAACGTCAGGCACTCGAGTCGCAGGTGGCCGCGCTACGCGGCAAGAAAGATTCGATGACAGCCGCGGCATACGAAGCAGAGCTCGAGCGGTTGTTGCTCGCCATTGCCGAAAAGACCGCCGCCATCAAGGCCGCGGGGGGCGACAAGTGATTCGTTCCTTGGCGGCGCGGTTCGCGACCATGCTCTCTCCACTGCCGGTGCTGCTCGGCGCCGCCGTGGCCTGTGCACAGGAGTCGCGTGCGCCGCTTCCTGACCGATATGGTGCACTGATCGCTGAAGCCGAGCAGGCCTCGGCGCGTGGAGCGCGGCAGGATGCCATGCGCGTTGCGCGTCGTCTGGTGGAACAGTACGAAAGGGCCGGCGCCGTGAATGCTGCCGAGCATACCTCGGCTGGGCGTGCGTATGTGCTGATCGGCGTTGGAAACTCAGCAGCGGTACGTTCGGCACTTGCGGCCTTCGATAAAGCGACGGCACTCGACTCCAGTTATCTCGAGTCGCAGCGACGTACGGCGGCGCTGTTCCTCGAGAAGTACAACGCGCCCGAAGCGCGTGCGTCATACGAGACATTGCTCCGACGCGCACCCAATGATCCGGCGGCTCTGCTCGGTCTCGCGCGACTCGAGGAGTTCGAGAACAAGGGCAACCCCATGGTCACCGCACGAAAGAGTGTGGCGTCCAATGCGCGATACGCCCCGGCGCTGGCCTATATCGCCCGTCTGCACCTGGATGCTGAGGCGTTTGACAGTGCGCGTACCGTCGCCCGTTCGACACTCGCCATTGATAGCACGCAGATCGAAGCATGGAGCGTGCTCGGTGCGACAGCCTGGCTAACTGGAGATTCGGCCATCTACCGCGAGGCGCTCGCCGCCGCGCGTCGATTGCAGCCTGGTGGTGTGGAGTTTGATGTGCAACTGGCCGAGGCCGCGGTGCGTCAGCGTCGATACGCTGAGGCCGTGCGTGTTGCCGCAGAAGCGGTGCGACGCGACAGCCTGTCCATTGCAGCGCTCGGCGTGTTGGGCACCAATCAGTTGCGACTTGGGCAGATTGCCGAAGGCACTGCCACACTGGATCGTGCATTCAAACTCGATCCGTACAGTGTGCTGCACAAGAACACGCTCGATCTGCTCGACAAGGTGCGCAGTTTCCGCACCATCGATCAGGGGCGCTTCCGTGTGGTGGCGCCGGAGGCCGAAGCCGATCTGATGGCGCTGTACATCGTGCCATTGCTCGAGCGTGCCTATGACTCCCTGTCCGTGCGCTATGGATTCCAGCCAGCCACGCCGGTGCGCCTGGAGTTCTATCAGATTCACGCTGACTTCTCGGTGCGTACGGTGGGACTTACGGGTCTTGGTGCCCTGGGTGTGAGTTTTGGCAATCTGCTGGCCATGGACACACCCAGTGCGCGCGAGCGCGGCACGTTCAACTGGGGCAGTACAGCGTGGCACGAACTCACCCACGCGTTCACGTTGGGCGCGTCGGAACACCGTGTACCGCGCTGGTTATCGGAAGGCATTTCCGTGTTCGAAGAGCGTCGCGCGGGAACAGGATGGGGCGCACGCAGTTCGCTGACCTGGCTCATGGCCTATGCCAATGGTCGGATTCGTCCATTGAGTCAGCTCAATGATGGATTCATGCGGCCACGCGCGCCCGATGAAACGGGCAACAGCTACTATCAGGCCTCACTGTTCTGTGAATGGGCGGAGCAGATCAAGGGCCGCACGGCGCTGCGTTCCATGCTGGAAAGCTATCGTGATGGGCACGATACGCCTGCCGTGTTTCAGCGTGTGCTCGGTCTTTCGATGCCCGATGCTGACGCACAATTCGATGCCTGGCTCAAGGCGCGTTTTGCGACCGAGCTTCCTTCAGTGAGTGGAGCCCCTGGTTCGGCACGCGACACGACAGGCGGCGCCTTTGTCCGCACGATGCGAGAGGCTGTAACGCTCATGAATCCGCGCCCGGACTCGGCGCGCAAGCTGTTCGAGCGCGCGCGTGCGATGGTGCCATCGCTCGCGGGCGATGACGGACCGGCGTGGTTCCTGACGCAGCTGGCCGTGCAGCGTGGCGATACGACTGCAGCGCTTACGTATCTGCCGGAGATCACTGGACGAGACGAAACGGCGTTCGATGCCAATGTGCTCGAGGCCACGCTCCGCACACGTCGTGGTGATCGTGCCGGTGCGGCGGCCGCATGGACGCGCGCGCTGTGGATCTGGCCATATCAGGCTCCCGATCATGTGGCGCTGGCCGAATTGTCGGCCGCGCTGGGCGATCATGCGAATGCGGTGCGCGAGCGTCGCGCGGTGCTTGCATTGCGGCCAACTGATCGACTGGATGCGCGCTACGAACTGGCGCGGGCACTCGCCGCCAGCGGTGACGCAGCCGGTGCGCGACGGGAGTTGCTTGGAGTACTGGAAGAAGCGCCGTCGTTTGAGAAGGCACAGGCGCTGCTGCTCGAACTGCGGCGCCCCGGTGGAGGTGCGCGATAGTGCGAGCGTTGCTGCGACTGCACCTGCCGCTTCGTGTTGCCGTGGGACTGGCCATGCTGACAGCCATCACCATGGGCTTGCTGCTCGCCGCTCGCGAGTTGCCCGCGCAGCGTCGTGGGCGTATGCCGGCCATCGAACCCAATGTGCCCTACGATGGGCGTCTCACGTGGGTGCGCATCAAGTACATCATGCCCGATTTCAGCTTCGGCGGGCGTGATCAGCCATGGGCACATGACTATCCGCGCGGCGAGCGGAATTTCACGCGCATCATGAGCGAGCTGTCGAGCGTGCGCGTGCGGCTCGGCGCCAGCAACATTCTGACGCTCGATGATCCGCAGCTCGGTCGGTATCCGATTGCCTACATGTCGGAGCCCGGTTTCTGGCGTCCCAATGACGCCGAGGTACTTGGGCTGCGCAATTATCTGTCGAAGGGTGGCTTCATCATTTTCGACGATTTTGCCGGCGAGCACTGGTACAACTTCGAAGGACAGATGCGTCGGGTGTTCCCGAGCCTGCGCGCCGTGCTGATGGATCTCAGGCATCCGATCTTTGATTCGTTCTATCAGATCAAGACACTCGACTACTACCACCCGTACTACAGCGGCGCCAAGTCGGCGTTCTATGGCTACTTCGAGGACAACGACCCGAAGAAGCGCCTGCTGGCAATCGTGAACTACAACAACGACCTGTCCGACTACTGGGAGTTCTCCGATCAGGGGTTCTATCCGATCGACATGTCGAACGAAGCGTACAAGCTGGGCGTGAACTACTTCATTTACGCGTTGACCCGCTGACCATTTCACCGCTCGAGGATCTGCGTGACCGCTCCTGTGACCACTCCCGCGCACGGCGCCCCCGCCAGTGAGTTCGACCGTCTCGACGACGCGGCCCTTGCCGATCGTCTGCAGGACGCCGGCCGACGCATCGCGGCAGAACTGCGCAAGGTGATCGTTGGGCAGGATGCTGTAGTCGAACAGGCATTGATTGCCCTGTTCGCCGGCGGCAACTGTCTACTGGTCGGTGTACCAGGTCTCGCCAAGACGCTGCTCATCTCCACGCTGGCGCGTGCGCTCGATCTCCGATTCTCGCGCATTCAGTTCACGCCGGACCTCATGCCGAGCGATGTGACCGGTACGGATGTCATTCAGGACGACCCGGCCACTGGGCAGCGCCGCCTGGCGTTTCTTCCCGGCCCAGTGTTCGCGAACGTTTTGCTGGCCGACGAAATCAATCGCACACCGCCCAAGACACAGGCCGCCTTGCTTGAAGCCATGCAGGAGCGCCGCGTCACTGTGCAGGGGCGCACGTACGAACTCGACAAGCCATTCTTCGTATTCGCTACGCAGAATCCGATCGAACTCGAAGGCACGTATCCGCTGCCTGAAGCGCAGCTCGACCGCTTCATGCTGGAAGTGATGCTCGATTACCTGCCCGAGGAGGATGAAGTCGCGGTGGTGAAGGCCACCACGGCGCTTCCACCGGACGCCGTGCAGCCTGTGGTCACGAAGGATGAAATTCTCGCCTATCAGCGTGTCGTGCGCCGTCTGCCGATTGCCGACGCGGTGACGCGATATGCTGTGTCGCTGGTGCGTGCCACACGCCCGACCAACGGCGGTGCGCCGGACTACATCACGCAGTATGTGAGCTACGGCGCCAGCG
The DNA here is from genome assembly GCA_016742275.1 of Gemmatimonadaceae bacterium. Lineage (GTDB taxonomy): Bacteria > Gemmatimonadota > Gemmatimonadetes > Gemmatimonadales > Gemmatimonadaceae > Gemmatimonas. The sequence continues at coordinate 6,421 of JACVCD010000031.1, read as the reverse complement.
TGCGTGCGGCTCAGGCCCTGGTGCTCGGCGCCAAGGCCCGGGCGCTGCTGCAGGGCCGCGCGAGTGCCAGCTTCGATGACGTGAAGGCGTTGGCGCGTCCGGTGCTGCGTCACCGTGTGCTCGTGAACTTCCAGGCACAGTCGGAGAAGATGACCACCGATCAGATCGTCGCACGGCTGCTGAACAGCGTGCCCGTTCCTGCGTCATCGCTCTAGTCGGAACGTCATTCATGCCCGTCGCACCGGCCGCATTTCTCGATCCCGCGCTGCTCGCCACGATCTCCGATCTGGCACTACTTGCGCGCACGGTCGTGGACGGGTTCATGCATGGCCAGCATCGGTCCATGCGCAAAGGATCATCACTCGACTTCGCCGAGCACCGGAGCTATCAGCCCGGTGACGATCTCCGGCGCATCGACTGGCGCGTGTATGGTCGCACCGATCGTTTCTACATCAAGGAGTACGATGCCGACACCAACGCGAGTGTGCTGTTTGCGCTCGACGCCAGCGGCTCCATGGATTGGGGTAGCGGACGCGTAACCAAGTTCGCGTATGCCCGCATGCTCACCGCATCGCTGGCCTGGTTGTCGCAGTCGCAAGGTGATCGTGTAGGCCTCGCGACATTCACTTCTACTCTCACCGATGTCATTCCACCATCGGTTCGGCATTTGCAGCGCATGCTGCACACGCTGGCCGCCACGCGCGTTGGTGGACCGAGTCGCGTCATCGAGGCAATCGAGAAAGTTGGACTGCTCAGCTCGCGCACAGGCATCGTGGTGCTGGTGACGGATTGCTACGAAGAACCGGCGGCACTTGGGCGTTCAGTGGACGCACTTCGCATGCACGGACATGATGTGATCGTGTTTCATGTGGTCGACCCGGCGGAGCGTGAGTTGCCCGGCGGCGATGATACCACGTTCGAAGACGCGGAGTCCGGAGTGCTGCTGCCGCTCAAGCCGGATGCACTGCGCACCAAGTACAAGACGCTGGTCGACACACACTTTGCCTCGTTGCAACAGCGGTTTGCTGCGGCCGGCGCTGACTATGTGCGGCTTGACACGAGTGAACCGCTCGATCGTGCATTGCACGCCTACCTTGACGCCCGCCTCACCCGCGGCCGAGTGCGCTGACCATGGGACTCGGCTTCCTCGTACCGGCCTTCCTTGCGGGACTCATCGCCATCGCGGTTCCCGTGTTGCTGCACCTCCGCAACAAGGATCGCGATCGTCCGCAGCGTTTTCCGTCGCTGATGTTTCTGCAGAAGCTGCCCATTCGCACCGAACAGCGACAGCGCATCACGGATTGGCCGCTCTTGTTGTTGCGCGCGGCCGCCCTCGCCTTGCTGGCTCTCGCGTTTTCGCGCCCGGTGTTCAAGACCGAAGCACTGGCGGCGCAGGGCGCGCAGGCTGGTGCCACTGTCATCCTGCTCGATCGCTCGCAGAGCATGGGTTACGACGGCGTCTGGGCGCGTGCGCTCGACTCCGCACGGGCGCTCATCAACCGTCAGGGCGCTGGCGATCGTGTGGCCCTCGTGGCCTTTGATGACGCCGCCGAAGTGCAGCAGCGGCTGACCAACGACAAGGGCGCGGCGCTGGCGTCATTGCAGGCGCTCCAGCCGGTCCGACGTGGAACGCGCTTCGCGCCCGCTCTGCGCACAGGCCGACAGCTGTTGCTCGATGCGCCGTTTGCTACGTCCGAGATCGTAGTGATTTCCGACTTGCAACGCGCGGGAGCGGCGGGCATTGCCGGTGTCGAACTCCCCGCCGGTGTACGTGTTCGTGGTGTTGCCGTAGGACCGAGTACCTGGCAGAACAGTGTCGTGCGCACGCTCGAAGCGCGCCGTGTGCAGACCGGCGATCGCTCACAGCTTGCTGTCAAGGCGCGCGTATTCACCCGCGGTGACAGCTCAGCGCGCAAAATCACGGCCACCCTTGGCATCAATGGACGCGAGGCGGGTCGCAAGGACGTCACGCTCGCCACAGAAGGCGAGACCGTGATCACTTTTGATCCGGTGTCAGCTCCCGATGGCGCGGTATCGGTGCGCGTGGCCCTTCCGGCTGATGCACTCGCGGCAGACGATACGTTGCTGGCCGTGGTGCCGCGTGATGATGCCTTGCGCGTGGCCATGCTGACGGCGCCCGATGTCCGACCGAGTGAGACGTTGTTCTTCGAACGGGCGCTGGCCATCGGTCAGGCGCCGGAAGTTCGTGTGGATCGTGTGCAGGCTGTTCCCGCAGCCGGTGATGCACTCGACCGCACCAATGTGATCGTGTTCTGGGATACGGCGCCGCGTGATCAGACTGCGCTTCGGGAATGGGTCGAAGCTGGCGGTGGTATAGTCGTCGTGGCCGGTCGTCGTCTGGCGACATCACGCGCGGCGGCCCACGCGCTGTGGCCGGCGTCAGCAGATGGAGTGGCTGATCGTCTGACCGATCGCGGCGGTACGCTGCGTGAATTGCGTCTCGAACATCCGTTGCTGGCACCATTCCGCGAGATGCCCGATGCGTTGCAGGGCGTGCGGGCGTTTCGCTATCCGCGTCTCGAGGGAGCAACGGGCACTGATGTCGTAGCCCGATTCGACGATGGACTGCCCGCGGTATTGGAGCAGCGGCTTGGTGCTGGTCGCGTCGTGGTGCTGGCACTGCCACTCGACAATCAGATGGGTGATTTCCCGGTTCAGCCCGCCTATTTGCCGTTTGTTCGTCAGCTGATGCTGCATACGTCGGGACGGGACGCGGCGCCGCTCTGGCGTAACGTCGGGGAGCGGTGGGCGCTGGCCTCGAATATCGCCGATCCGGTGGTCACCGCCCCGGATGGCGACCTGCTCCGTCCCACGGCGGATTCGATGGGCGCCGCGGTGCCTCTGGCCGACGCTGGGGTGTATACCGCATATCAGAAGCAGGCCTCGGGCACACCGGCCGCCCTGGTGGCGGTGAATGTGCCACCGGCCGAAGCGGAGCTCACACCACTCGATACAGCCGAACTGCTGCTGGGAGTGCGCACCACGTCTGATAGTTCTGCGGCAGGCAATGCCAACGGCGTGCCAGCTGGTGAAGCGCAGACGGTTGAAGAGCTGGAACGACAGCAGAACCCCTGGCGCATTGCATTGTCGCTGGTGGTTCTGGTGCTGGCGATAGAGACCTGGTTGGCCACGCGCGGTCGTCGCGGGCAGGCCAGGCGGGTGATTGCAGGCGTAGATGGAAGTACAGGCGCGACCAAAAACGATGCAGGCAGCCCGTCACGACGGGCGGAGGGAGTGCGATGAGTCCCGATCGGCAACTGCTCGCCACACTGGACCAACTGCGTCGGCAATGGCGCCTGCGTGTCCTGCTTGAATCGCTGGTGTGGATCGCCGCGGCATTTCTGCTGGCGGTCGCTGCCGTCTGGTTGATTCTCACCACACTTGGCGGTGAAGGTCGTGTGCTGTTGGTGGCACGACTCGTCGGATACGGGCTGCTGATTGCCGCCATTGTGCGCGGACTGATCATGCCGCTGCTCACGCGAGCCAGCACACAACGCTTTGCGTTGTACGTGGAAGAGCGCGCGCCTCAGCTTCGTCAGTCGTTGCTGGCGGGTGTGCAGGAAGCCGAAACTCCGCTGGCCGATCGTCCGTCGCCCTCACTGTCGGAACGTGTGATGCGCCGCGCGCACGATGCCATTCGCACGTTGCCGCGAGATGCGAGTCTCGAACGTCCGCGCATGATCCGCGCCGGTCAGCTCACGGGCGCATTGGGTGTGGCGTCGGCGTTGTTGCTGGTATTTGGTCCGCAGTCCGTACGCGATGGAGCACGTGTGTTGTTCATGCCGTTCGGCACTGCACAGGCTGCGGTGCCCGTGCGCATGCTCAGCATCGAGCCCGGCAACGTGAGTGTGCCGCGTGGTGGCGCCATTGAAGTGGAAGCCACGCTGATTGGCTTTGCCGCCAGCGGCGCAGAACTCGTGTTTCGCAGTGACAGTTCGGAATGGCAGCGTCTGCCCATGCTTCCGGCTGCCGACTCGTCGCGTTTCCGCTCGCGGATGTTCGATATCGTGACGCCGACCGAGTACTACGTCGAATCGGCCGACGTGCGGTCGGAGGTGTTCAAGCTCACGGTGAATGATCTGCCGGCGGTATCGCGCGTCTCGCTTGACCTGCAGTTCCCGGCATACAGCGGTATGCCGCGTGAGCACATCGATGATGGTGGTGATGTCGCCGCCATTGTGGGCACCACGGTCACGGTGCAGGCACGAGTCACACGTGCGGTAGCGAGCGGATCGCTGCGCTTTGACGATGGCACCGTGGTTGCCATGCAACCCGACAGTGCCGGACGTGTCAGTGGCAGTTTCCGCGTCACCAAGAGCGGATTCTATCACATCGATCTTCGCACCACCGATGGCACGGTCGTCGCGGGCTCGATCGAGTATGTGGTGGATGCAATTCCCGATCGTGCGCCAGTCGTGCGCATTGCTGAACCGGGGCGCGACACCAAGGTGTCCAATACGGATGAAGTCACGATCGCGCTGGAAGCCACCGACGATCTCGGCGTGACGACACTCGAACTGCGTTACCGTGTGAATGGTGGCGCCGAACAGACCGTGCAGATTGCGGGCGGATCAAACAGTCGTCCGCGTGAAGCGCAGGGTGCCCACACGCTGTTCCTTGAAGAATTGCCGCTGCAGCCGGGTGATCTCGTGGCGTATCACGCCATCGCCAAGGACGGCGCTGGCAAGGTGGGAAGCAGCGATGTGTACTTCCTCGAGATCCGGCCATTTGGGAAGGACTATCGTCAGTCCGACGAAGCGCCACAGGGTGGTGGCGGTGGCGGCGGTGCTCAGCAGGGCGATTCGCCCGATGGCTTTGTGCAGCGTCAGCGTGAAGTCGTGGCCGCCACATTCAACTGGCTGCGTGACAGCGCGAGCACAGCCGACAAGCAGCGCCGTCAGGACATGACCACGCTGGCCATCAGCGAGGGCCGGTTGCGCACGGATGTGGAGCAGTTGGTAACACGTCTGTCGGAGCGCGGCGTGGCCAAGACGGACACCATGTTCGAGAAGATTCGCCAGGAACTCGCGCAGGGATCGGTTGAACTCAAGTCGGCCGAAGAGTTGCTCGGTCGTGTGCGTGGCGGTGATGCACTGGCTGCCGAGCAGAGGGCAATGCAGCGCCTGCAGCGCGCCGAAGCGTTGTACCGCGATGTGCAGTTGCAGCAGCAGGGTGGCGGCGGTGGTGGAGGTGGCGGCGGCGGTGGACAGCAACGAGCTGAGGACCTCGCCGATTTGTTCGAGCTCGAGACCGACAAGCAGCGCAATCAGTACGAGACGATGCAGCAGTCGCGTCCCGAAATGAATCAGCAGCGCGAGGTCGATGAATCACTCGAGCGTCTGCGTCAGCTCGCGAGTCGTCAGCAGCAAGAGAACGAGCGCATGCAGCGCATGGCCGATGCCATGCGTGAGCGGCTCGCGCAGCAGGGTGGACAGGCTGCGTCGGGTGGTGGCGCGTCAGGTTCCTCGTCGTCTCGTGGACAGCAGGGGCAGCAAGGCGGTCAGCAGAACAATGCCGGCACGAGCGGTGCGCAGCGTGAATTGGCGCGCCAGGCCGAAGAAGAAGCCCGTCGCCTCGAGCGGTTGGCACGCGAGCAAAACAATCAGGAGTTGTCCCGTGCGGCGCAGCAGCTGCAGCAGGCGGCCGACAACATGCGCCGTGCGGCCAGTGGTTCATCCACGCAGGGCAATGCGGCGCTCGAAGAGCTGAATCGGGCGTCGCGCAATCTCGAGAACACGCGCGAGAACGCCACGTCGCAGGGTGTGCAGCAGTTGGCCAATCGCGCGCGTGAACTCGAGGCGCAGCAGGAGCGTATCGCCGAAGGCATGCGCGGTTTGCAGAGTGCGGGCTCTGGCGCCGAACGGCAGCAGCGTCTGCAGGAGTTGTCGCAGCAGAAGGATGCGCTGCGCGATGGTGTGCGGAATCTCGAGGCCGAAGCCGATCGCGTGTCGCGTGCGGCGCGTCGTGATCAACCCAAGGCGGCTGGGCAAATCTCTGAGGCAGCCGATGCGATGCGTGAAACACGTCTCGCCGACAAGATCGAGTTCTCGAAGCAGGTCGCGCGTGGCGGTTCGCCCGAATACCAGAGCGCGTTCGAAGGGCAGATCAGCGACAATGTGCGCGACGTTGCGGATCGCCTGCGCGCAGCCACGGGTTCACTGCAGGGTGAATCGGTGGCACGGAGACAGGAGCGTACGCTCGAACGCACACGCGATCTGGTGAACAGCATGGAGTCGCTGCGTGAACGTGTCGCGCAGCAGAATCAGCGTGGGCAGCAAGGGCAGCAAGGGCAGCAAGGGCAGCAAGGGCAGCAAGGGCAGCAAGGGCAGCAAGGGCAGCAAGGGCAGCAAGGGCAGCAAGGGCAGCAAGGGCAGCAGGGGCAGCCGGGGCAGCAGGGGCA
>JACVCD010000006.1 GCA_016742275.1 Gemmatimonadaceae bacterium | reverse complement strand
TGTGTAAAGGAGGAGGTGTACGTCGGTAGACACGATGGGCGAGTGCGACGCCGACAGGGTGGTGGCTGGGCGCGCATTGAAGTGCCCACGTCGGAATCACTCTACGGCGTACATGGCACGTCGGCCGTTGACGTGGTCATCGTGGGACTCGAGGGCACGGTGCTGCGATGGAACGGCACCTTGTGGACGGTTGTTGGTGCGGCTGCACTGCCAGGCGGTTTTTACGGAGTTGTTGGCAGTAGCTCCAGCAACGGACGGCGGTACATCGTGGGCGATGGTGGCGTGGCTCAGCTCGAAGGCTCCGTACTCACAGCGGTGAGCACACCGTACGCGCCACGCATGTATGGCATCAGTCTCGACAACACCGGTACCGTCTGGACCGGCGGTCAGCGCGGTGCGGTACTGCGCAGCGGCACACCGTGGACCACGCTCAACATTGCGCCCGACCTGCTCGATGTGTGGAGCACGTCGGCCAGCAACAGCTTTGCCGTTGGCGAGTTCGGTTTCGCGTATCGCTGGAACGGCAGCAGCTGGTCACGTCTCAATGTGCCGACACAGGAGACGCTGAATTCCGTGTGGGCGGTGAATGGCAACGAGGCGTTTGCCGGTGGCGACAACGGAACGATGTTGCGTTGGAACGGCACCACATGGACGGCCATGACCTTCCCGAGTGGTGGGCATGTGTATTCGCTGTGGGGCACGGCGGCCAACAATGTGTACGCCACCACCAGTCGCGGAGAAATTCTGCGCTGGAATGGCACGACATGGACCGTGGCTGCCACCACATCCAGTAGCATGTGGTCCGTGTACGGTGCATCGGCCAACAGCGTCATCGCCACCGGCGAGAATGGTGTCGTGATGCGATGGAATGGAACCGCCTGGACGCAGCTGGCGGCGCCAACCAATGGCACACTCGCAGGCGTGTGGCTCACGGGGCTGGCCGATGTGTACTCGGTGGGCACCGATGCTTCGGGCGCCGTTGGCGCGGCCTTCAGCTACGACGGATCGACATGGCGTAGCATGACCACGGGCTCGTCGCGTGTGCTGACCTCTGTGTGGGGACCGAGTGTGAACGATCTCTACGCCACCGGTGATGTGGGCACCCTGCTCCGCTACAGTGGCATGACATGGAGCACGATCAGCACGGGCACCACCGATCTCCTGTGGGCGATCTCTGCTTCACCGGATGCAACGGGCGCCGCGTTTGCTGTCGGATACAACAGCACCATCGTTGCAGGTACGAATGCGGCACTTCGCGCGGGCGTGATGGCCGTCACCGCGCCGGATGGTGTGTCGCGTGCATCGTTGGAGCCAACACGCGGCGCGAAGCTGCGCCGTGGTCCGCTCCCGTCACATGGAGCTCGTGGACTGCCAGGTCGTACGGTTTTGCGGCCGAATAAGCGGTAAGGCGGGCGCGAGTGTGACAGTTGTGCCGGTGGTGTAACGGCACACAAGGGGAAGTTCATCCGGCGTGCCGCCGGCGTGAGTGAATCGTCCAGCGTATGACACCCTGGATGATCGGGAGCGGTGTCGGACGCGGTCCGTGCGCACGGCCGAGTTTCGACAGGCGTTCCTTCACTTGCTGTCCGTGCGGCCGCCATGTCTTTGAAATTCTCCGAGTTGTTTGTTCGTCGCGCTTCGAGCGCGACGCTGGTCTTCTTGCTTGCCGCAACGTCGCTGCTGTCGACGTCCTGCGCCGGTGGCGCCGATGCGGTAACAGGCCCAGGAGGTGGCGGCGGCGGTAACGGTGGAAGCACCGGCACACCTGCACGCCTCGACCTCTCGACATCGTCGGTGAGTCTTTCGTCGGTTGGCGCATCGGAAAATGTGAATGCGCAGGTGCGCGACGCTGCCGGCAATCTGGTAGCCGGCGCCAGCGTGACATGGAGCAGTGCGGACATCACCGTTGCCGATGTGGCCGGTGTTGGTACCACCGCCGTGATCACCGCACGCGCGCCGGGCCGCACCACGATTCGCGCACAGATCGGCAGCTTCGTGCAGGACATCGCCGTGAATGTGGCGGCGATTCGCACACTCACCATTTCGCCGGCCAACGCCCAGGTGCGTGCCGGTGATACGTACACATTCTCCACCTCGCTCGATGCCGACGCCGATGCCCGGACCGAACTCCGTTGGCAGAGCGACAATCCGGCCGTAGCGAGCGTATCGCCGCAGGGTGTGGTCACAGCGATCGCGCCGGGCACCAGCCTCATTCGCGTCAATGCCATCGGCGATCCGCGAGTCGTCGCCATGGCGCAGCTCACGGTGACTACCGCGCGCAGCGTGGCCATCCTCGGCGCACCGGCCAACCTGTGGGTTGGCGATGATACGCAGTTGCAGAGCCTCGTCGACGTGGACAGCACCCAGTCGCGCGCCGTGACCTGGAGCACGAGTGACGCTTCGGTGTTGTCGGTGTCGAGCAATGGTCGACTGGTGGCTTACGGCATTGGTACGGCAACGGTTCGACTGACGTCGGCGGCAGATATCTCGGTTCGCGATTCCGCCATTGTGCGCGTCGGACCGGCACGCATTGTGACCGTTTCCCCAGCATCCACACAGCTTGTAGCTGGTGAAACACGTGTACTCAGCGCGCAGGTGCAAATCGAGGACGGACTTTCCACGGCCGTCACCTGGCGTTCAAGCAATTCCTCTGTCGCCATGGTTGCCAGCAACGGCATGGTGACCGGCATTTCGCAGGGCACCACCACGATCACCGCCATTGCGGTGGCCGACACCACGCGACGCGGCACGGCCACAGTCGTGATCAGCGGCGCGGTGCGCGATCTCAGCGTGACCCCGTCAGTGGTATCGCTCTTCCTTGGCGATGCGCAGCAACTGGCGGCATCGATTTCGGCAGACCCGGGCATTCCGACCACGACGATCTGGCGCAGCAGCAATGCGGCCGTGGCATCGGTGAGTGAAGACGGCACCGTCACCGGCGTGAGTGTGGGATCGGCCATCGTAACGGCCATGGCAGCCGCTGATACCACCAAGCGTGCGACGGCACTGATCACGGTGCGTTATGCGCCCGTGGTCACCATGACACCAGCTTCGGCGTTCCTCGAGCTTGGCCAGTCGCGTCAGTTCGCCGCGAATGTACAGGCCGATGCCAGTGTGAGTACCGCCGTGACGTGGCGCTCCAGCAATCCGGCCGTGGCTACGGTTTCTACATCCGGTCTCGTGACGGGTGTGGCGATGGGTACCGCAACGATCATCGCGACATCGGTAGCAGACGAAACGCGCAGTGCATCAGCCGTCGTGACGGTGGCGCCGGCCGTTCGCAGTGTGCTGCTGTCGCCGAGCACATTGACGCTTGCCCCGCAGGCAACGGAGTTTCTGACGGCCACGGTGCTCGGAGATGCCGGCGTTCCCACCGGAGTGTTGTGGCGCACCAGCAATTCCAGCATCGCGACGGTTTCGTCTTCCGGTGCGGTCACTGGTGTGGCGGCGGGCACGGCCACGATCACGGCACTTTCGAGCGCAGACACAACGAAGCGCGCCACGTCCAGCATTACGGTACGTGTTCCGCCTCAGGTTTCCGTTTCACCGGCTACGATGGCACTCGATCTTCACCAGACGGTGGACATCGTGGCGACCGTGGTTGCAGGCGCAGGTGTGAGCAACGCGGTGACGTGGCGCAGCAGCAACGCTTCCATCGCCAGCGTGAACGCGAATGGCCGGGTAACGGCCGTTGGTTTCGGCACCACACTGGTAACGGCCGTTTCGGTGGCTGACACGACGCGTCGCGCGAGCGCGACGATTACGGTAGTGCCGCGTGTGCAGTCGGTATCGCTTTCACCGTCTTCACTGTCGGTGTCACCGGGAGCCAGCGCCACACTCACGGCCACCGTAAGTGCCGACCCGGGCGCCAACACCTCGGTGTTCTGGCGTTCGAACAACACAGCCATTGCTTCGGTGTCTTCCAGTGGCGTGGTCACCGGTATGGCCAACGGCACGACGACGGTCACGGCGTTGTCAATGATCGACACCACCAAGCGTGCCACGGCTACGGTTGAAGTCGTGAATGGTGTGGTCGTGAATCTCACTCCCGCTTCGGTCACACTGAATGTGAACGAGCAGCATGTGCTTGCGGTGTCGGTGCAGGCTGACGCAGGTCAGAGCACGGCCGTGACCTGGCGTTCAAGTGCTCCATCCATTGCCACAGTGTCCGGCAATGGCACGGTGACAGCGCTCGCCGTTGGCACCGCCGTGATCTCCGCTGTGTCAGTTCAGGATACGCTGCGTCGTGCCTCGTCCACCATCACGGTGGCACCGCGCGTGCTCGGCGTTTCGCTCAACACAACATCGGCAACACTTACGACCGGTGAAACGGAACAGTTCTCTGCGTCCGTATCGGCCGATCCCGGCGCCAACACGTCGGTGATCTGGCGCTCGAGCCAGCCGGCGATTGCGAGTGTGTCGAGCAACGGTCTCGTGACCGCCATGTCGGCTGGCAGTGTGACCATCACCGCTGTTTCGGTTGGTGACACCACACGTCGGGCTTCGGCTTCCGTCACCGTGTTGTCGCCGGTTGGTGTCAGTGTTTCGCCGAGCAGTGCGACCATGGCGCTCAATGATCAGCGCACATTGGTGGCCTCGGTGCAGGCTTCGGGTGGTCAGAGCACGGCAGTCACCTGGCGTACCAGCAACGCCAGCGTCGCCACTGTTTCGAGTGGTGGTGTCGTGACGGCCACCGGTTTCGGATCGGCCTCCATCACGGCGGTGTCGGTTGCCGACACCACGCGCCGCGCCTCAGCAGCCATCACCGTCAATCCGCAGGTGATGTCGGTGAGCGTTTCGCCTAGCACCGCATCGCTCAACACCGGACAGTCGGTGCAGTTGCAGCCGACGGTGAACGCGCAGGGCAGTCTGTCCACGGCCGTGACCTTCGTAAGCAGCAATCCCGGTGTGGCCAGTGTGAATTTCTCCGGCATGGTCAGCGCCATTGGTCAGGGCAATGCCACGATTACGGTGCGCTCGGTCGCCGACACGTCCAAGACTGCGACTGCGGCCATCGCGGTGAGCGCGCCAGCGACTCGTCTGGCAGCCAGCTGGTCGAGTGCACGACTTGGCGGTGCACTGCATGAAGACGTGATCGCCATCAAGGTGATCGACGCGTCCAACGCGTTTGCCGTGAACTCGCTGGGCAATGTGTACCGCTACAGCGGCGGCACGTGGACTCTCTCTACCAGCGGCAGTGCATTCAGCACACAATTCCTTGGCATCTCCGCCACCACCACCGGCAATGTGATGGCGGTTGGCACTGGCGGCGTGATTGCGCGATTCAACGGTTCCGGCTGGAGCACCATGTCGAGCGGCACCAATCGCACACTGAATGCCGTGTGGCTTGAAAGCACGACATCCGGTTTCGCGGTTGGCGCCAACGGTACCGCGCTCCGTTGGAATGGTTCTTCGTGGAGCAGCACTAGCACCGGCATCAATCAGTCGCTGAATGATGTCTGGAGTGTTGGCGGTCAGGCCTGGGCGGTCGGAGAAGGTGGCGGAGTGGTGGCGTGGAATGGCTCCAGCTGGTCGAGTCAGTCGACGCCGACCAACGAAACGCTGTATGGCGTGTCGGGTTCGTCCACCAGCAATGTGGTAGCGGTTGGAACGTCGGGTGCCGTGGTGCGCTGGAACGGTTCGTCCTGGAGCACAGTGAACAGCGGCACGACGTCTGACTTCTACGACGTGGCTGGCAATTCCGCCAACGGTGGTCGCATGTATCTCGCCAGCGACGCCGGTCTAATGCAGCTCAACGGCTCGACCGTGAGCAGCGTGAGCACGCCGTATGCGCCGCGATTGTTTGCCGCAGGAGTGGACGCCAGCGGCAATGCCTGGACGACCGGTCAGCGCGGCAGCGTGATGCGGTACACGGGCAGTGCCTGGGAAACACTGAATCTCGCGCCAGACCTGATCGACGTCTGGACCACGGCAACCAACAATGCGTGGGCCGTTGGTGAGTTCGGTGCCGTGTATCGCTGGAATGGCGGCAGTTGGTCACGTCAGACGACGCCGACCACCGCGTCTCTCAATACGGTGTGGGCACCGAGTGCGAGTGAAGCCTTTGCCGGCGGCGACAATGGCACCATGCTGCGCTGGAATGGCTCGTCATGGAGCAGCATGAGCTTCGCAGGCAGTGGTCATGTGTACAGCCTCTGGGGCACGTCGGGCAGCAATGTGTATGCAACGACGTCGGCCGGTCAGGTGGTGCGTTACAACGGCTCGTCGTGGAGCGTGGTGTACACCAGTACCCAGCCGCTGTGGTCCGTGCATGGCGCCAGCGCATCGGATGTCTTCGCGTCGGGTGAGAACGGTATCGCCGTACGCTTCAACGGTACGAGCTGGAGCGCAGTGTCTGCACCAACCACCGGCACACTGGCCGGCGTATTTGCCACGGGGAACGGTGCCATGGCCGTGGGCGCGAACACTCAAGGTACGAGTGGTATCGCGTATGGCTATACGGGCAGCTGGTCGACGCAGAGCACCGGCACCGGCGCTGTGTTGACCTCCGTGTGGGGCCCTGCGGTGAATGATGTGTACGCCACCGGCGATCAGGGCACCATTCTCCGCTGGAATGGCTCGTCGTGGAGCAGTATGTCGAGCGGCACCACGGATATGCTGTGGAGCGTGAGCGGCGCACCGGCGGGCAACGGCGGAGGTTTTGCGGTGGGTTACAACAGCACCGTAGCCACCGCAACAAGTGGCGCCGCCTTCATGGCATCCGCGCGGCTTGAGGGCGGTGTACGCGGTTCGCTCGAGCCGGCGCCGGGGGCGCGGTTGGTACGTGGAGCGTTGCCGAGTGGAGCGGCGAGAGCTGCGCGCAAGAAGTGAGAGTTGATTGGAACAGCGTAAAGGAACGGCACGCGTAAGGTTGAGTGGCGGGAAGGAACCGCAACCGACCGGTGAAGCGTAAAAGAACGGCGGACGTAAGGTTGAGGAGCGGGAAGGAACAGCAACCGACCGATACGGCGTAAAGCGAAAAAGGCGTGAGGCTCGGACTGCGTAAAGAAACTTTACGCCTCCAAAGCCTTACGCCTTTTCTTTACGCGGTAACGGTCGCTCGCGGTTGCTTTACGCTGTTCCAGCTTACGCCCACTGTTCGTTTACGCTTTTCGTTCGTTTGCGGTTCCTTCCCGCCGTCCAACCTTACGCCCGCCGTTCCTTTACGCTTCTCGTCGTCCTCAGTCTCGCGAGAACGCCGCCATCGTCGGCCCCATCGCATCGATGGTCTCTCTCGCATGCCAACGGTCCTTGCCGTTATAGAGAAACGCAAAGGCCAAAATTTCGCCGTTTTCCGCAGTGACATAGCCCGACAGGCCGATCACATCGTTCGTCGTGCCCGTCTTGGCGTGCAGATTGCCCTGCGCCGGGGTGGCGCGCATGCGATTGCGCAGCAATTCCGATTCACCAGCCACCGGCAGTGACGCATGGAACGCGCTGCCCCACGGCGCACGATGCGCGTGGCCGAGTAGCTCGACTAGCGAGCGCGGCGTCACACGATCGAGCACGGAAAGACCGCTGCCATCGGTGGCACTCACCGCATCCGCCGGCACGCCGACCTGATTCACCAGGAAGTCATGCAGCGTCGCACCGGCGGTTTCCGCACTGCCCACACCAATACGCGACGGTCCACGCGGTGCGCTTCGGAAAATCTGTTCCGCCAGCAGGTTGATGCTCTCGCGATTCATCACCGACACCAGGCGCGCCAGTGGTGGCGACGGCAGTGAAGTGACCACGGTAGCCGCAGCAGGCGTGCGACCCACAATGATGTCGCCGTCAACCATTACACCTTGGCCAAGCAACGCCGCGCGAAACGCACCAGCCGTGAACGTGACCGGATCACCAACGACCAGCTGATAGCGCGCGGTACCGGCACGCGCACCAATGGTGCCGGAAACAACAACGCGGTCATCACCGACACGACGCGCTGTGATGCGCGATCCACCGCCCGCCACCGTCTTGACCGTGTTGGTGATAGTGAGCGCGGTCGATGCCGGCTCGAGAAAGACCTGCGCACCACCGCCCGATGCACCAGGTGTCACACCAACGATCACGATGTTCTCGTTGAGCGACAGCGCCGAGAATGGCGCTGCGTATCCGGCGCCGGCATAGCGCGACAACCATCCCTCGGGAATGCGCCGCGATTCAAATGCACTCGCGTCCGCCACCAGATTGCCCGTCACCCGCTTGATGCCCGCACCGGCTGTGAACTGCGCGAGCAATGTCATCGCAGCCCCTGGCCCACCACGCACGAAGCGCGTGGACAGCGACGGATCGCCATCTCCACGCAGCACGAGATTGCCATTGAGGACACCAGCGGCATCCACCGTGCCATCACGCAGCACATCGGTGCTGTACGTATGCTCGGGGCCCAACTTTTCGAGCGCGATGGCCGCCGTGAACAACTTCATCGTACTGGCTGGTACGAGCTTGCTGTCGGCACCGCGTGCAAACAGCGTATCACCGCGTGTAATGCTGACCACCATCGCGCCCCACTCGCCGTTTCGCGTACGACTCGACAGCAGCGCCCCGAGATCACCGGAGAGTGCTTCGGCGCCGCGCGGCGTGGTGTGCCGCAACACCGGCACCACCGGCGTCTTGGCACGACGCGTTGGCGTGGCGCGTTTGCTACTGGCCTTTGGTCTGCTGCGCGTGCGTGCCGACGAGCGATTCGCCTGAAACTCCAGCGACGCCGCAGTAACGCCGAACGGGCGAATTGGCGAGGGCTCTGCAGCCACATGCCCCGGTGCCGCAGTCATGGTGACGCAGGACACCATCGCAACAATCCACGCCGCGCACGTCGTACGCGGCGTCATGCTTCCTGTCTGGTTCATGACATCAAACCTTGAGAACCCAACCGCGCTTCCAGGCGCCCCAGAGAATCAGGAACCAAAGCACCACGAAGCTGACGGCGTAAGCGAAGGACGCTTCCCGCGGCGGAAGCCATGAGGCATACAGGGTCTTGAACACGTAGGCCTGCGCCGAGGTCCGCGTGCCGTCCGCATTGCTCCAAGTCCACAGGGACGAAGTAATGCGAGCCATCAAACCGGACCCGAGAAACGCCAGCATCGGGTTCACCCCATAAATGACGAACGGGAACGTCCAACGTCGCCACTCCATCACATCGATGATCCACATGCACGTGGCGAGCGATACAGCACCAATGCCCGCCGTGAATACCACGTAGGAACTCGTCCAGATGTTCTTGTTGATGGGGAAGACCCAGTGCCACATGAGTCCCACCATCATGGCCAACGCTCCAACAGCAAAAAGTGCTGCCAGACGTTCAGGAAGCGGCCGTTGCTGCTCGGCAATCCATCGACCAGCGAATGTGCCGCAGATCATGGTACCGATAGCCGGCAGTGTGCTGAGCAATCCTTCAGGGTCCCAGGTCTTGCCACCGGACCACAGGTGATCCAGGCCGAGAATGGTGCGATCGACCCATGCACTCAGCAGTTGATCGGGCTTGTCGAGGACGAACCGCCCGGCAACGCCGGTGTCTGGTACCGGGACCAGTGTCATCAACGCCCAATAGCCCAGCAGTAATGCCGCGAGAATGGCGATCTGTTGGCGTAGCGTGGTGCGCCATGTAAGCAGGGCACCGCACAGGTACGCCACGCCAATGCGTTGCAGCACACCCATCACACGCCAATGCTCCACACGATGCACGACACGTTCAAAGAACGTCGCGCCTTCGAGTGCCGGCGGCCACGTGAAGTACGGGAAGCCTGCCAGGAGCGCGCCAAACAGGAAGATCAGTGCACCGCGCCGAAGGATCTGACGCAGGATGGCGCGTTCATCGTCACCACGGGCGCGCCGCGCACGCAGCGACAGTTCGGTAGTGATACCGACAATGAACAGAAAGAACGGAAAGATCAGATCGGTCGGCGTCCATCCATGCCACGGCGCGTGCGCCAGTGGCGGATAGATCGCCGACCAGGTCCCTGGATTGTTGACCAGCAGCATGCCGGCCACGGTCATGCCGCGAAAAACGTCGAGCGAAACGAGTCGCTCAGTCTTCACGCCGGTCCACCCGGGGCTTTGGGGGCACTGTCGCCAGGGGCCGCCGGCTTGGTTGCTGGAGTCTTGGGATTGGTAACCCGCCATCCCGCGGTATCGCACTGGACGATGATGGCGCGCACCTCGGCCACTTTGCCATCGTGCTGCCCACCCACGTAGTGGCCTCCAAGCGACACGGTCACCGTGTTTCCGCTATCGGCCTCCGTCTTGCCCTTGTAGACCACCAGCAGCGAGGCGTAGGGGCCGACCGAGGCCAACTTGTCCTTGATCTGTTGCTGCGCCTTGGGGTCGCTGCTGTAGAAGTAGGACGGCCCCTTCTCCTGCAGCATCTTGAACCCGTCTTCCGGCAAGGCGGAATCGGTACCGGCAGCATTCAGATAACGCTGCGGGAAGGGGGTCAGCGTCGTGATGTACTCCCGAACGGCCAATCCAACAGGGGTGGTGTCGGCGCTCGTGCAAGTGGGACCAGTGGGCTGGTCCGCAGCGACGTCCTTCCGTGACGATCCGTCTCCACCGCACGCAGCTGCCAGGGAGGTGGCCAGAACCGCGAACGGAATGGCGGCACGAAGTGTACGTCGATATGGGGGGCGAGGTGAGGCACTCATGATTGGACAGTGTGTCCTTTCGGTGAGAGTTTGTCGAGGGGGCGCATCACTCTTCCCCATCACTTTGCAAGAGGAGGTACGCACGTATGTCCACGCAAAACGCGCCAGCGCAGAACGCGACATATCGAGAGGGCATCTCGGTAGGACTCATCGGTGCCATCGCCATTGCGGTGTGGTTTGCAGTTCTCGATCTGGTACGTGGCGACCCACTCGCCACACCTATCATGCTCGGGAATTCTGTTGGCTCATTGTTCCTGAACGGTGAGCTTCCCAGTCGAGCCGGCGCATTCCTTGGCTACACAATCTTTCACTTCACCGCATTCATCGTATTGGGACTCGCCTTCTCCTGGGTTGTAAACAAGGCGGAGCGTGCCCCATCGGCGATCATCGGCATGGTGGGATTGTTTGTGGCCTTCGAAGTCGGTTGGACGGGCTTCACGTCGGTGTTGGCCGAGGGCTTTGGTCGACTGACGTGGCTGCAGGTACTGCTCGCCAACCTGATCGCGGCGGCGGCCATGGGTTACTACATGTGGCGTCAGCATCCATCGCTCGCGCGTCGCGTCGACGCGTCGATTGGTGGACGTATCGAGGCATAGCCTGACAGCATCATCGTAGCTGACACGACAAAGGGGTCGCGATTCCAATCGCGACCCCTTTGTCGTTCACACCCTTGTTCACGTGCGGTCGTTCAGTCCCACTCAGCGTCGAGCTGCTCGGCAAGTCCAGCAAGACATCCCATCCACTCTCTGTGCACTTCAGCTTGCGTGCGGTTCGCGGGAATCTTTCCATGCTCCACCTGCACTCCACAACGCGTATTGCCCTGACGAGTGATGGCAATGGAGACCTCTGAGCCGTCGGGCAGCGCCAGACGTACAAAGCGTGGCGCCAGAACACTGACCACCCGGTAGAGTGGCGTTGGCGCCCACCCGCGACGATCGGTATCGATGATGGCACGCAGAATAGCCGCCGCCGGCGCATCGAGAATCCGCGAGACACGGACGACATTCACCCCATCGCCCACACTCGGAAAGACCTCGGCCTTGCTGGTCGCCGGTGCGCTGACCGCGGATCTGCTCTTTGGCAGCCTGCTCTTCACTGGCTTCTTCTTGGCCGGTCCGCCCTTGGCTGGGCTGCCTTTGGCTGGCCCGCCCTTCGCGCGTTCGCTTCCGCCCAACGCTTCCGGTCGTTTCGCTTCCGCTCTTTTTGCTCCCGCTTTTCGCTGTGGCTTCTTCACGTTTGCGCCCCAGGTATCCATCCCACCTGCGCACTCGCTTCTGTGTCCTCTCCACGAGCAGACCACTTGAAGAACACCACCGTCATCACCGCGTAGAAGAACACACCACCCGGGATCCACATGATGAGTCCACCGTACTGCTGATCCTGCATGGGCGTGATGCCCATTATGCGCGGTGCGGCAGCATACGCCGGGTACAGCAGCGTGTCGGCCATGGCGATGTAGATCGAGATGATCGACATCGGAATCACCATGAGGAAGCAGTACAGCATCTGCGCCGGGTACGCTGCGCGCGGCAGTTCAGGCAGCGGAGACATGAGCGGCCACCACATCAGCACCGATGCCGAGATGAACATCAGGTGCTGCAGGATGTGCACCGGATGACTGGCCAGCGCCATGTTGTACATGGGCGGCAAGTGCCAAAAGGCGAGCACCAGATTGAACAGCGTAAAGCACCACGTGATGGTCGTGAATTTACGAGCCACACGAAACAATGCCGGCACCCGCAGCAACGGTCGCAGCATCCAGCCGGGTGTGCCGAACACCATGAGTGGCGGCACGATCAGCGTGAGAATGAGGTGCTGCACCATGTGCCCGCTGAACAGGTAGAAATCGCTCAGATCGTGCAGCGGACCGTTCAGCGTGAAGAACAACAGCGCCAGCGAAGTAAAAAACGACAGCTGCTGGGCACCGGTCGGGCCAGGCAGGACATCGACAGCAATGCTGGGTGTCTCCAATCCCGCCGGAGACAGATCCGCCGCCGACGGCCCCTGCCGCACGCGCCACAGGTAGGCGGCGGCAAACAACCCGATGCCGATGGTCGTACTTGGATGCACCGAGAACTCACGCAACGACAACTGCGCGACGGGATGGAGCAAGGCAATCATGACTGAAAACTAAACGATCAGTGGCAGGTTGTGGGCTCGGGCTCCGGGTCGAGAGCAATGCTCAGAACCCGAAACTTTCACTCACAACTCACCACTGATCGTTTGTACTTCATCCGGCCGAAGCCGGAAATTCAACTCAGTTGATGATACCCAGTCGCAGCACGAGCTTGCTGAACAGGAACATCAGACCGATCAAGGTGAGACTCGCCACGATGAGCGGGCCCGTGAACAGCGCCTTGAACAGCTTGTGATCGTACTTGAGGTGCATGTAGTACAGTACGACGATCACGAACTTCACCGCGGACATGATCAACATGCTGGGTACATAGATCCAGCTGTTTTCCCATGCCGGGATGTAGTAGGCCGACACTTCGACGGCCGTGATGATCGTGAGGATGAGCGCGACCTTCCAGTACGTGGACCAGGTCGGATGCTCTTCGTGGTGCTCGGCGTGTGCGTGGTCAGCCATCATCGCCTCACTTGATCAGGTAGATGAGCGTGAAGATCGCGATCCACACCACGTCGACGAAGTGCCAGTACAGCGCACAGATGTCAACGAGAAGCGAATCCGACGGCTGCAGTCCGCGCTTGTAGTCGATGGCGAGCAGCGTGAACAACCAGAGCACACCGGCCGTCACGTGCGCACCGTGGAAGCCCGTCAGGGTGAAGAAGCTCGACCCGAACAGGTTGGTGCGAATGCTGAGGCCTTCGTGAATGAACGAAGTGAACTCGTACGCCTGGAAACCGAGGAACGTGATGCCCAGCAGCGCGGTCGTCCAAAGCCAGAGCTTCGAATTGCCGAGAATGCGATCCCAGGACGTGTGCTTCGGCAGGTTGCGGTTCTGCACCGCTGCCAGCGCGAGCACCATGGCCAGCGACGACATGAGCAGCACGAACGTCGACGCCGAGGTGACCGGGATGTTGAGGATCGGCTTGAAGACTTCACCGGTGGACGGATTCGTCCACGCCTCGTGCGGATACGGACCGGCCGGGCTGCGTCCCTTGTACACGAGGTACGTCGAGATCAGCGACGCGAAGAGCATGCATTCGGACCCGATGAAGGTCCAGATGGCGATCTTGCGGTTGTCGAGTCCGAGCGAAGTGTAGTGGCCGCCGCCGTGCGCGTGGCCGTCGCCGTGTCCGGCGGTGGGTGCGGTGGTAGCGGTCATCTTAGTGGTGATCCTCGAGCGGCGTGAGCAGCCACTTGTACAGGGAGCCGACCCACCACACGGTGCCACCCACCATGACGGCGACGGCAACGGTGACGCTCTTCTCCATGAACATGAGGCCGATAAACATCACCATGATGCCCATGGCGGTAATGAGCGGCCAGATCGACGGGTTCGGCATCGTGATGCCGGATTCCTTCGTCGTCGGGACGTGGTTGTCCTTCTCTTCTTCGTACGTCGTCTCGTGTACGAGCTCTTCGCCTTCCTTCATGTTCCAGAGCGGGTACCGCGACTTGATCTGCGGCAGCTCGAGGAAGTTGTACTCAGGCGGCGGCGACGGGATGGCCCACTCGATCGTGGCCGCACCCCACGGGTTGCTCGAAGCCAGCTTACCACCCTTCCAGCTCTTGAACACGTTGATCAGACCGAACAGCGTGCCAATGATCAGGATGAGCGTGCCGACCGACGACATCATGTTGAACACTTCGAAGCCCTGGCCCGAATCGTACTGGTAGTAGCGACGCGGCATGCCGAGGAGACCACTGAAGTGCATCGGGAAGAACGTGAGGTTCATTCCCAGGAACGACACCCAGAAGTGCCAGTTGCCAAGCTTCTCGGAGAGGAAGCGGCCCGTGATCTTCGGGAAGTAGTAGTACATGCCGGCGAACAGACCGAACACCGAGCCACCGAAGAGCACGTAGTGGAAGTGCGCGACGATGAAGTACGTGTCCGTCTGCTGCAGGTCGGCCGGCGGCGAGCTGTGCATCACGCCCGAGATACCGCCGATGGTGAACATGCCCACGAGCGCGATCGCAAACTTCATGGCCACCGTGAAGCGGATCTGACCGCCCCACATCGTCGCCATCCAGTTGAAGATCTTCACGCCCGTCGGAATCGCGATCAGCATCGTGGCCAGTGAGAACACCGAGTCCGCGATCGGGCCCATGCCCACCGAGAACATGTGGTGAGCCCACACGCCGAAGCCGAGGAAGCCGATGAGGATACCCGAGTACACCATGACCGGGTAACCGAAGAGCGGCTTGCGCGAGAACGTCGGCAGCACTTCGGACACGAGACCGAAGGCCGGGAGAATCAGGATGTACACTTCGGGGTGACCGAACACCCAGAAGAGGTGCTGCCAGAGCAGCGGGTCAGCGCCCTTGGCGATCGTGTAGAAGTTCGTGCCGAAGAAGCGGTCGAACTGGAGGAACACGAGCGCGATCGTGATGACCGGGAACGCCAGCACCACGAGGAACTGCACAACGAACGACATCCACGTGAAGATCGGCATGCGCATGAGCGACATACCGGGGGCACGCATGTTGATGATCGTCGTGATGAAGTTGAAACCGGCGGCCAGCGACGAGATACCCAGGATCTGGAGGCCAAGCACCCAGAAATCCATGTTGATCTGCGGCGAGTACGCCTTCGTGCTCAGCGGGGCGTAACCGAACCAACCACCATCCGGCGCCACCGAGAAGAAGATCGGCACCGTGATGAAGATGCCGCCGAGCAGATAGATCCAGTACGAGAAGGCATTGAGACGCGGGAACGCCACGTCACGTGCGCCAACCTGCAGCGGGATCAGGAAGTTGAAGAACGCCGCCGAGAGAGGCATGACGGCGAGGAAGATCATCGTCGTGCCATGCATCGTGAACAGCTGGTTGTACATCTCGGCCGACACGACATTCGCGTTCGGCACAGCCAGCTGAGCACGGATGACGGCGGCCTCGAGGCCACCGACGACGAAGAAGAACAGTCCGGAGATGAGATAGAGCGCCCCGATGCGCTTGTGGTCCACCGTGGTGAGCCACGACCAGATCCCGGTATTCGCGGGTTCGGCCTTGGTCTTGGTGTACGGGGGCGCGGCAGCGATGGTTGCCATCGTGTCGTTGGTCAGTCGGTCGGTGACAGGACTACTTCAGAGCCTGGAGGTAGGCGACGATATCCGCGATGTCGTTGTCGGTGAGGCCACCGACGTTGACAACCATCTTGAGTCTTGGATCGGTAAGACCCTTGCCCAGGGTGGGCATGAGGCTGCCGGGCTTCATGTGGCCCGAGCTCTTGATCCAGTAGGCCAGATGCTTGGCATCGTTGGGATACAGTCCGCCGCCGATCGTGTAACGCGAACCAACGTGCGTCAGGTTCGGGCCGATGTTGGCCATGTTGTATGGCGTACCGGCGATCGAGTGGCAGCCGATGCAGCTGGACTTGCTGTACGTCTGACGGCCACGTTCGGCATCACCCTGTGCGAGCAGGGATTCGTCGTATGAGATCGTGGTCGGCAGCTTGACGGTGGGGATGATGTGCTTGAATTCCCCTTCGACCTTTTCCTTCGGGAACACCCATACCGGCACCTGCGCAGCGGCGGGAGCAGCAGCGGCCGTGTCGGCAGCAGGCTGAGCGCCCGTGTTGGCGGCCAGCACCGTCGGGGTCGCACCGGCGGACGCCGAAGCCGACGTCGCGGCAGCCGCGACACTCGGGAAGATGGCGTTCTGCTTCTGGTGCGCAGCCCACTGCTCGAATTCCTGCGGTGTCACCGTGAACGCGCGGAAGCGCATGTTCGCGTGAGACGCGCCGCAGAACTCAGCGCAGAAGCCGTTGTAGGCCGACGACGGCAGATCCGCGTTCGGCGTGAACCAGAGGAAGTTGGTGCGGTTCGAGACCAGGTCGCGCTTGCCACCCAACTGGGGAATCCAGAAGGAGTGCAGCACGTCGATGGTCTTCAGCTGGAAGTTGACCGTGCGCCCAGTGGGCAGGTACAACTCGTTCGCCGTCGTGATCCCGAGCTGGGGATACTTGAATTCCCACCACCACTGGTGGCCGATCACCTCGACCTGCAGCGCGTCCGGTGCCGCCTTCGCCTGCGTCTTGAAGATCGTACGGACCGTAGGGATGGCGATGAAAATCAGAATGACGGCCGGAATCGCCGTCCAGGTGATTTCCAGTGCCGTATTGCCGTGCACCTGCTTCGGCTTGCCGGCGCCAGCACGGCGACGGAAGCGGAAGATGGTGTACACGAGCGCGACCTCAACACCGATAAAGACAATCGTGCCCCAAACGAGCAGCTTGTCCCACAACGCATCGATATCCGCGTTGAAGTCGGTGGTGTGATTGAACGTCGAGTTCGGGTACTCGCCGCCACATGCGGCTAGCCCGAGGGCCAGGGCGCCCAGCAGCGCGACGGAAGCCAATCGCCGCCGGCGGAACGTGCCAACCATGCCGGTTCCTGAGGGAGTGTAGAGGGTGCGGACAACCCGGGCGGCACCGGGAACGCCGGTGACCCGTCCGAAGTTGGCAGCAGGGGTGGGACTGCTGTGAGCGAAGCTAAACCGGGGTTTCCGGCTGCCGCAAGCAAAACCGCACACGTTCTCGGCGATTCTCTGACATTTTCTGAGTGAGTAACTGCTCATGCAACTTTTCACTGGTTTTTCATTCGGAAACGATCTCGAAAATGACGGATGAAAGCGTCGGAAATGGCCCGTGCCATCCGGAGCCGTTTTTGCCGTTTCCGTGACAGCCCTCCGGTCGTCTCTGGGCCGTGAGCAACCATCCCGCCTCCCCCCGATTCCAGCCCTCGCCGCGCTTCGGCCGTGCGATTCGGTGGTCCAGCCGCTCCGTGCTGCGGGCCACCTTGGTCTTCGCTGGCATCCTGACCACCCTATCCGCCTGTTCCCGCACTTCGGAACGAGCCGGAGGGCTCGCCATTGGCGTGGGGGCCATACCTGGAAGTCCTGGCTACGAACAGGTCGTCCGGGGTGTGGAGTTGGCGGTCGCTCGTCTCAATGAAGCCGGCGGTGCCGGTGGCGCGCAGTTCACCGTGCGCCTGCCCGACTCCACCGCCACCTCAGCGGTTCGCGTCGCACAGCAGCTTCGCGATGACCCTTCCGTGATTGCGGTGGTCGGTCATCCGGAGAGCGGCAATACCGTGGAAGTGATCCCGATTTACGCGGACGCCGAACACGATGGCGCCAATGGTGTGGTCGCTGTGTCGCCAACAGCTTCATCGCCGCGCCTGACCGGTATCAATCCCTGGTTCTTCCGCGTCGCGCCGAGTGATGCCGAAGCCGCGCGATACGCCGCGCGCTGGGTGCTCGATTCACTCAACGCACGCAAAGCGGCCATCGTGTACCGCAATGACTCCTACGGACGTGATTGGGCCGCGACATTCGCCCGCACCTTCACTGAAGGTCAGGGCAAAGTCATCATCCGCGATCCGTATCTCACCGGCATCGTGGAGTGGGAAGCGTATGCATCACTCATTGCGAGTCAGAAGCCGGATGTGGTTTTGTTCCCCGGTGATGGTGACGATGCGCTCGCGCTCATTCGCGCGCTGCGTGAACGCAATGTGACCGTGCCTTTTGTCGGTGGCGACGGTACCGAAACCATGAGCACCGATCCCGACGCTGCCGGCGCGCGATTCGTAGCCTTCTTCCGTGCCGAACGCGCGACAAGTGTGGAAGCCAATTCCTTCCTGCCACGCTATCGCAAGCAGTTTCAGCAGGAACCGGACATGTTCGCCGCCCTCTCGTACGACGCGGCAATTGTCATTGGCCGCACAGTAGCGAGCGGCGCGCGTTCACGCACGTCGTTGCGAATTGCGATGGAGAAAATCGGCAACGGCGCGCCATCGGTGGATGGCGTGGCTGGCCGCATCGCGTTCGAGAAGAATCACGATATCAAGGGACGCTCGGTGGTCATCACGCGCATTCCGGGTGTCGCGACTGCAGGCACAGGCAACGAGGAGAATCAGCCGTGAAATTTCCGCGTCTGCTCTCCACCATTCGTGCGCGCCTAGTTGCCGGGTTCGGCATGTCGATCACGCTGCTGCTGCTGGCTGGTTTGTTGGGATGGTATGGCCTGTCGCGCAGCAATCGTGATGCTGAACGCACCGTCAGTGAATTGGCGAGTCGCTCAGAGTTTGTAGAGCGCGCAACCAACACGGTGCTTCGTGAGCTCGTGGCGGGCCTTCGCTATCTGAGCACCGGGCGCGGAGACGATGAAGCGGCATACCGTGGTCTCGTGATCGAAGCCGAGCAATTGCGCGAAGATGCTCTCGAACAAGGCATGCTGAATGCCGAAGAGCGTCGTCACCTCGAACAGATCGGGCGACTGCAGAGCGCACTTGAGGTACGCATTGCGGTCACACGCGCTTGGCAGACCACTGGTCAGCTCGACGAAGCCGACCGCGTATTGGCGCAGACACAGCAGGATATCGAGGCCATCGAAAAGGCCCTGCAGCAGTTGCGGCAGTCGGCACGCAATGGTGCATCAACCTCCATGGACCGTATGCGGGAAGGGCTGACGCGTGCGGAAGCCAGTCTGGCCGTGGTTGTCGCAATCGCCTTTGGTGTGGCGGCATTCTTTGGTTTGTCGACGGCACGTGCGGTGACAAATCCGCTGAGTGATTTGCGCAATCAGATGAACGCTATTGGTGCAGGCGATCTGCGCGAGCCGGTCAACGTGCTGGCTGGTGCCAATGTGGCTCGGGAGTATGCCGAGCTCATTGATGCCATGCGACTCGCCCGTGAACGCTTGCGTTCCCTGCTCTCTCGCGTGCGAGAAGAGGCAGATCAAGTCACGCTGGCATCGAGTGAATTGTCCGCTTCGGCCACCGCGGCCGCGGCATCCACGCAGCATGTCACCACGGCCGTGATGGACATTTCGCACGGCGCCGTGATGCAGTTGTCGGCGCTCAATCACGCCAGCGAATCGGTGAAGACGCTGGCCGAGGCCGGGGCAACGATTGGGGAAGCGGCGGAAGAAACGGATCGGGTGGGTCGTGAGATCCGTGGCACCACCAACAGTGCACGCGATCAGGTGCAGGTGGCGGTGGATACCCTGCTTGGCGCGCGCGAGGTTGTGACCGCGTCGCGTCAGGAAATGATGTCGCTGCGCGATGCCACCAGTGTGATCGACGACTTCGTGAGTGTGATTTCCGAGATCGCCTCGCAGACCAACCTGCTGGCCCTCAACGCCGCCATCGAAGCTGCGCGCGCGGGTCAGGCTGGTCGGGGCTTTGCCGTGGTCGCACAGGAAGTACGCGCCCTGGCCGAACAGAGTTCAAGCGCCGCCAATCAGGTGACGGACAATGTGAAGCGCATTCGTTCCCGTATTGCGAGCGCATCCACCGCCGTAGAGAGTGGTGCCACTCGCCTGCGTGACGTGGAGACCGTTGCCGAAGCGGTCGGTTCAGCGCTCGCGCGCATCGAACACGCCGTGTCGCAAGTCGAAACCGCAACAGCGCGCGTCACGCATGCCGTGGAGACCAATCGCCAGTCGCTGCAGACAGTGCAGAAGTCGCTCACTACGGCGCGTGATACCGCGGAGAGTCACGCGGCGTCAGCCGAAGAAGTGGCCGCGAGCACCGAAGAGACGTCAGCGTCGGCGGAAGAAGTGAGTGCTACCGCCGAGGTCCTGCAAACGGCGAGTATGCGGGTGAGAGGGATGATAGGAGAGTTTCGAACGGCGTAAAGAAACAGCAAGCGTAAGGAAACTGCGGGCGTAAAGATGAAGTAAGCGACCGAAAGGCGTAAAGGAACTGCGACGTGAGCGGTACAGCAGTAAAGAAGAAGCACGCGAGACGGCGTTAGCGCTGTGGCGCGTGCTTTTCCTTTACGCCGGCTCAGCTTACGATGGCGTTGCTTTACGCTCTTCGGTCGCTTGCTTCTCCTTCACGATGGAGTCGCTTTACGCCCGCCGTTCCCTTACGCAGTTCAAACCTGCACTTCCTGAACAACTACCCCTCGTTCAGCTAACATCGCAAAGTATCGATCGGCAGGAATGCATTCATCCGGCGTATGCACTCCCGGCGCAATCGCTCCACTCGCCTGCAGCTGTCCGGTAATGGAAAGTGTGTAACCCGTCGTGCGCATCATGGCGGAAATGCCATGCGCCCGATCGTAGTAATCGAGCACCTGCCACGCACGTGTGTTACGCGTGCCGTTCTTGCTGCCGGTCACTTCCACCCGCAACGCCACCAGATCCGGCTTGCCTTTGCGCAGATGATCGCCGGCGACTTTCACAAACACATCGCGCGGCACGATCTGCTGACCCTTCACATCCACCGGCGTGGTGTCGAGCAGCCCCAATTCGCGAATGGCTTCCATGATGTGCGCGTGACCGGGATAGCGAAGTGTCTTGTACTCCATCGTCGGAATCTTGCCGGCATAGCGATACACCATGGTGCTGAGACCACCAGCGGTGTGAAATGCCTCGAGGTCACCAATGTCACCGCCAAAGCGCACGGTCTCACGCTCTGACAATGCGCGCACCTCTGCGGGGCGCCCATCACGCACGACCAGCGATGTCGTGGTGTAATAGTCCACCATGCCTTCGATCGAATACGCAATCTGGTATCCGAGCGGCGGTTCGGGTTCCTGCGGCAGTCCACCAACGAACAATTTGACCTGCTCGACACTGTCGAACTGATCGATGCCGTGTTGCGCGATCACATTCACCATACCGGGCGCAAGTCCGGTGTCGGGCACCACACTCACACCTTTTGCACGAGCAGCCGCATCGAGCTGCTTCTGTTCCTGCACGATTTCGGTGTTGCCACCGAGATCGGTGAAGTGCACGCCGGCTTCGACAGCAAGTCGCGCGAGGTTGGCGTTGAAGTAGTAGGGGATGGCACTCATGACAGCATCGCAGCGCGCAAACACCGCGCGCACCGCGTCATCATTTCTTACATCGAGTGCCAGTTGTTCAAGACGAGGACCGGCATGCTGCGCGAGAAACGTCGGCAATGGCCCAACGCGCATATCGGCAAGCATGACATGTGTGACGGAACTCACATTGAGCAGATCGAACGCGCACGCGGTACCTTGCAGTCCCGCGCCGAGGACGAGCAAACGCATCGGCTGACTCCGAAGATGGAGGCACGAGTGGAGATACTGGGAGTGGATGAGAAGCTAACAGAAAGCGACGAAGCGTGGCGTTCGCGGTTGCTGGAGAGCCCCGACGAGATTGCCGCAGTGCTGAAAGACGTGCATCGCATTGCCGTCATCGGCATCAAGCCGGAAATCGCCGGTGGACCAGCGTATCACGTGCCGCAGTATTTGCAGCAGCAGGGATACGAAATCATTCCCGTTCCCGTGTATTTCCCCGATATCACCGAGATTCTCGGTGTGCCGGTGCATCGCTCACTCGATACGATCGATGAACCGATCGACATGGTACTGCTCTTCCGACGGACACCGGATGTTCCCACCCACGTCGATGAAATTCTCGCGGCGCGTCCCAGGGTCGTGTGGATGCAACTCGGCATCGCGCACGCGGAAGCGGCCGAGACTTTTGCCAGGGCCGGCATGCTCGTCGTGCAGGACCGCTGCACGAAGGTCGAGTTGATGCACTCCAGAATGTGAGTACATCAACCGGGTACTACATGCGCACCCGGTTGCGCCCGTCAGCCTTGGCGCGATAGAGCGCCGCATCGGCGCGTGAGAATAGATCTTCCACACTCTCGATGCGCGCTGCCGGGAACACCGCCACACCAACTGATGCCGTGAGATTCAGCGGCTCAGTCAGCGATTCGCTGGCGAAATGGTGTCCCTCAACCGCAGCGCGAATGCGCTCGGCAAAGGATTCGGCGCCTTCATCATCGGTTTCCGGCAACAGCACGAGGAATTCTTCACCACCATAGCGCGCCACGATATCGCTGGTGCGAATGGTTTCATGAAGCAACTGGGCGACATCACGAAGCACATCGTCCCCGACGAGGTGGCCGTAGGTGTCGTTCACCTTCTTGAAGTGATCGAGGTCGATCATCAACAAGGCCATCGTGCTGTCATAGCGCAGCGCACGCTCCATCTCGGCATTGATGCGCTCGGTCAACGCGCGCCGATTGAGCAGCTGCGTAAGTGGGTCGGTCTGTGCGAGCTGCTCGAGACGCGCGTTGTCGGCCATGGTGCTTTCCACCATCTGCGCGCGCTGAATAACTGCCACCGCCGCAGTGACCACAGCCTGTGCAAACTCGAGATCGGCCGGCGAGAAGCGCTCCTGATCACGGCGGCGACGCACGAGAAACACACCGTACTGTCCGCGATCGATGGAGAACGGCAAGGCAATGACCGACTTGATCGGGACCTCGATGCCTTCGATACCCCAGACATGGCGCACACCATCGTACAACGGGTGCGTATCGAGATCTTCGACCAGTACGGGCTGACCACTGTCGAGCGCCGCCTTGAGCTCGGGATAGCGCTCAAGCTGTACGGTCAGATGCTGAATGCCCGGGTTTTCGTAGGCCGCGACCACGACCGCCTGCGTGTCGCCCGGACGCGCCAGCACCACGCTGCAGTGCGATACACCGAGCGCACGGGCGGCACGACGCACGAGAATCTGGAACAGTTCGGATACTGACAGGTCGCCAGTAACCTCGTGCAGGATATCCACCAGTTTGCGACGACTGTCCGCGTCCTGCTGCGCACGCACCAGCGCCTCTTCGGTGCGCACCAGGGCCATGCGCGTGGAGCGAAGCAACGCGCCCATGCGGAGCTGCGCCTGGACCCGGGCGAGCAGCTCCTTGGGCCGATATGGCTTCCGAATGAAATCGGCCGCGCCGAGCCCGAGAGAACGGACCGAGGCCTCCTCGGGGGGCTGAGCGGACAGCATAAGCACCGGCAGATCGCGCCAGCGCTCTTCACCCTTGATGCGCTCGAGCAGCTGGCAGCCGTCGGCGTCGGGCATGAGGATATCCAGCAGGAGGAGATCCGGGGACTTCTTCTCCAACTGCTCGAGGCAGGCGTTGCCGCCGTTCGCGGGAATGACATCGTAGCCGTTCTCCTGGAGCAACCAGGTCACGGATTCGAGCACCGCTTCGTCGTCGTCAGCCACCAGGATGCGCGACGTCGCCATCCCTTCTCCTCAAAGGCCCGTGGTGTCGACCGAATGTCGACACCGGATGTGCATCGGTGGAACCAACCGCGAACCGATTGCCCCCATCCGAGTCAGAATATCGACCGGGATGGGAAGCAATGTGAAGGGCCTTTTATTCGGCGGCGCCGTCGCCGGCGTCGCTGCCGGCATCACCACCGGCTTCCGCACCAGCGTCTCCGCCTTCGCTGTCTTCCTTGTCATCCGGAATGACTCGGGCCACGGCCTGCACGATGTCGTTCTCGTCGAGCGCAACGAGCTTGACGCCCTGCGCCGCACGCCCGGTGACACGGATTTCGCTGACCTTGCTGCGAATGGCGATGCCCTGACGCGTCATGAGCATGAGCTCGTCTTCCGGCACGACCTCCATCAGCGCCACCACATCACCCGTCTTGGCCGTGCGGTTGAGCGTGAGGATGCCCTTGCCGCCGCGCTTCTGCACGCGGTACTCGCTGACCTCGCTGCACTTGCCGAGTCCACGCTCTGTGACAACCAGCAGCGTGGCTTCGCGCTTGATGACCACCATGCCCACGACCTGATCCGACGGCCGGAGCTCGATACCCTTCACACCCGTGGTATCGCGGCCCATCTCGCGCACATCGCTTTCATGGAAGCGCAGCGAGAGTCCGTGACGCGTGGCGAGCACCACATCGTTGTTGCCACTCGTCACCTGCACGTCCATCAACTCGTCTTCCGTGTCGATCTTGATGGCCTTGATGCCATTCGAGCGCGGATTCGAGTACTGCGACAACGCGGTTTTCTTCACCGTGCCGTTCTTGGTGCAGAAGAGCAGGAATTCGGTGTCCGAGAATTCCTTGGTGACCACAATGGCGCGAATACGCGTATCGGGCGTCACGTTGATGAGATTCACGATCGGCTTGCCGCGTGTATTGCGTCCGGCCTCGGGCAATTCGTGCACCTTGAGCCAGAAGCAGCGACCATCGTTCGTGAAGATGAGCATGTACGTGTGCGTACTCGCCACGTAGAAGCGTTCCATGAAGTCGTTTTCCTTCAGGTCCGCGCTCGCCTTCCCTCGACCGCCTCGCGCCTGCTTGTTGTACAGCGACAGACGCGTGCGCTTGATGTAACCGCCGTGCGAGATGGTCACGACCATCTCCTCTTCGGCGATCAGATCCTCGATCGAGAACTCCCCTTCATCGCTCACGATCTCCGTGCGACGTTCATCACCGTACGTTTCCGCCAGCTTGAGCAACTCGCCCTTGAGGATGTTCATGCGACGCGGCTTGGACTCGAGGATGCCACGCAGCTCGATGATCTCGGCGCGCACTTCCTTGAGTTCTTCCTCGAGCTTGTCGCGCTCAAGACCGGTGAGCTTGGCGAGACGCATGTTGAGAATCGCCTCGGCCTGACGCTCCGAAAGCCCGAAGCGCGACTGCAATTGCGCACTGGCCGTCGGCGTGTCGGTGGCCGCACGAATGAGCTTGATGACCTCGTCGATATTGTCGACGGCGATCTTCAAACCTTCGAGGATATGCTCCCGCTCCAGTGCCTTGTCGAGCTGGAACTGCGTACGGCGCACGATGACTTCATGACGGTGCTCGATATAGTGCTGCAGGCACTGCTTGAGCGTGAGCACCTTGGGCACGAGCTGCCGCGTATTCGGATCAGGCACCAGCGCCAGCATGATCACACCGAAGGTGCTCTGCATGGCGGTGTGCTTGTACAGCTGGTTCAGCACAACGCGCGGAATGGCGTCGCGCTTGAGCTCCACCACCACACGGATACCATCACGATCGGATTCGTCGCGCAGTGCGCTGATGCCCGTGAGCTTCTGTTCGCGTACGAGGTCGGCGATATCCGCCACGAGCTTCGCCTTGTTGACCTGGTACGGCACTTCCGTCACGACGATCTGCGACTTGCCGCTCGACTCCTTCTCCTCGATCACGGCACGCGCGCGCATGACGATGCGGCCACGACCCGTGTCCTGATAGTCAGAGATACCGGCACGGCCGTAGATGTAGCCACCCGTCGGGAAGTCGGGACCCTTCACCAACTTCCGCAACGCCTGTGCATCGAGCTCCGGATCATCGATGAGCGCGATGACGGCGCTCACGACTTCCTTGAGATTGTGCGGTGGAATGTTGGTGGCCATACCGACCGCGATGCCCGACGAACCGTTCACCAGCAGGTTCGGGAATCCGCTGGGCAGCACGCGCGGCTCTTCGAGACGATCGTCGAAGTTGGGCGCGAAATCGACCGTGTTCTGATCGATGTCATTCAGCATCTCGACAGCCATGCGCGTGAGACGCGCTTCGGTGTAGCGATACGCCGCCGCGCTGTCGCCGTCCATCGAGCCGAAGTTACCCTGCCCATCGACCAGCGGATAACGCAGCGAGAAATCCTGCACCATACGCACGAGCGCATCGTACACACTGCTGTCACCATGCGGGTGATACTTGCCCAGCACATCGCCCACAACCGTCGCAGACTTCTTGTACGGACGTCCCGGCAACAATCCGAGCTCGTTCATCGCATACAACACGCGGCGATGCACGGGCTTGAGTCCATCGCGCACGTCAGGCAATGCGCGCGCCACGATGACACTCATGGAATAGTTGATGAACGACTCCTTGACCTCCTCGTCGATGAGGCGCGGCAGGATGCGTTCGCGGGCGTTCGGTGCGGTCATGGGACGGCGGGAAAGAGTAGCAACCGACGGTGAGGCCTGAGGCCCGGTCACCGCAGGTGGAACCAGTGAAAATTAATCGCCGGCTTGCCCCGATTCACGGGGCGAAACCGGCGAATTCAGACGTCAAAGGGGACTTGCGAAGGGGCGGATCAGCCGCCCCAGGAACGCACGATTGCCAGGAGACGCCATTCGGCGCTGGCCCCGGTTCCGGCACGCCGCATGAGATACACGGCTCCTCCACGACTTTCGCGGTCGATGACCACGCCACCCTGTTCAACCGGTCGACGCACGCCGACCACGGCGTAGTCGTTATAGACCACCATCGGCCCTATCAGCATGTAGTTCAGGTCCGCCTCAGGCGTGGCTTGCCCCACGGTGCGGTGAAATTCATCTCGTGCATGCAGTTGCCCCTGCGGCCCGAAATACGCCTTCACCCGTGTCTTGGGTGACTTGGGAAACTCCATGGTAGTGAAGCCGGGAATCACGAAGAGCACCGTGTCCGTCTGCATGGGTGACGGCAGACAGCCGGGCCCCTGCGGGTCAGGCACTTCGCCGGTCAGGCCGGTGGCAATGGCGGGACGAAGTAGCCCCCGGCCCGCCGCGCCGGTCCCGGCACCACGCGCGGGTTCGTCCAGCACATCCCAGTTCGGACGATCGATGCCCGCTTCCCACCCTACAATCACACGCAACAGCCGCTGCGTATCAGGCGTGTTCAGCTTGGTCCCCACGCCGCCCGAGAGCACGGCAAACTCCATTTGCTCAACAAGCGCCTGAATGGAGTCCCGCTGCTGGGGCGTGGTGTCACGCGGGAACATGCGGAGATTGCCGGGATTGCAGCGAGTGCCAAGGTCCGCCCATGCGGACTTGGCAAGGTAGGTCGCACGCCAGCGATTGAGCCGTGCGTATCGCTCCGCCTCTTCGGCCGCGAGCAAGGCGCGCTCCACACGTTCCGTGTCGCTGACCACAGCCGGTCGTGCTGCAGCGGGACGGGTTGCCGACTGTGACTGCGCCGACGCTGACAACGAACCCAATGCCATCGTGCAGACGAGCGCACTCACCACTGCGCGCGAGGACGTGAACACCGCCGGCGCGCCATGCGCCCGCAATTCTGGGCGCGAACGCCGGAACGGAATCACCATCATGGACCTGTCTGCTGTGAACCCGCCACCAGAACAAAAGTGGCGGGAAATGGTTACGCCTTGCTCTGCACCGGATCGAGCCCCGACGCAGCACGAGCAGCTGCCCGTGCCTGCGCCGCTGCCTGCACGGCCGCTTCGGCAGCAGCTTCTGCTGCCTCTTCCGATGTCTCTTCCGCGAGTTCCTCTGCTTCTTCCGCCGCAGCTTCGGCATCGATGGCACGACGCTCAGCCTGATAGCGCTCATACCACTCGCGAGTAACCTGTCCGGCCAACTCGCGATTGCCCAAACCAAACGACAAAGCCAGTGCGAGCGCGACCGCGCCAAAGAGAATCGCAAACGCCGTCGTCACGATATCCGTGGCAATGCCAAGTTCCTGCAGCGCCATGAATACGGCAAGCACGATCACACCGCCACGTCCAATGCGCGCCAGCCACGGCCCACCATACAACCCACCCGCGGATGCCATGATAAGCCCACCCACGAATCCACCGAGCACGATACCAAGAATGATGATCACGATCGCCGCAATCACACTCGGGATGTAGCTCACGAGTTCCGTGAAAACATTGGCCAGTGAATCCAGACCGATCGCACTCGCTGCGATCATGAGCACGGCGAACATCACGACCCAGAACAACAGATTCGCGAGCACCTTGGCCGGATTGAGATGCGAGCCGGAACGCTCCACGGCCTGCACCACACCACCACGCTCCAGTAGTTGATTGAAGCGCAAGCGACGCAGCAATCGCGTCGTGCCCTTCTCTACCACCTTCGCAACGAGATAACCCGCGAAGAGAATGACGAGCGCACCAAACAATGCCGGCACGAATTCGCCCAGCAACGAAAAACTCTGCGCGAGTCGTTCAGAGAATGTGGATGCCACAGAAGAATCACCCGACCCGTCCTGCGCAGTCGCCATGGCGACGCGCAACGAATCGGCAAACAACAGCGACGTATCGCCTGGAAGTGCAGACGGCTGAAACAAGGGATCCTGACGAATGGAGGACAGAGACGTAGGGATAACTTAGTGCCCTACGTCACCTGCGCCGAGGGGGTTTTGTCGGGTGGCGAAAGGCGCGCCGGGAGGCACAACGAGAGGCACGTCCTGCTAGAGGCGCGTCCCGCGGCGCACATCGAAGATCGCGCTCCGACGGCAGGAGGGACACAGCAACCACTCCCGCTGGCGGTGATAGCCGAGCCCGAACGATCCGCCGCCGATGGGACGCTGGGTCATGGGTACACCGCAGCGCGGGCAGTCGGGCAATGTCCCGGCCTGCACCGCCGCACGCAGTGCCTTCTCCTCGTCTGTGGTGAAGCGAACCGGCTCGGCCATTCGCGATGCCTCTCTACTCGTCCTTGAGACGTACGACCACTTTACCGAACTGCTTGCCCGACTCGAGTCGGGCGTAGGCGGCCGGGGCTTCATCCAGCGACCACACGGAATCCACCGGCGGCTGCAGCGAGCCGTGCTGGAAGAAATCCGTCATGGCAGCGAATTCGGCGTCGTTGCCCATGGTGGAGCCCATGAGCGTCCACTGATTCCAGAACATCCGGCGCACGTCCACCTGCACGAACGGGCCGCTGGTGCCGCCGCAGGTCACCAAACGTCCACGGCGACCGAGCGCCACCAGAGATTGGGGCCAGGTGGCCTCACCCACGGAGTCGATCACCACATCAACACCACGCTTGTTGGTGCGAGCCCGGATGGTCTTGCCCAGATCGGGCTCCCGGTGATCGAGCAGATGGTCGGCCCCATGGAATTGCGCCCGCTCAAGCTTCTCTGGGCTGGATGACGTGACCCAGGCAGTGGCTCCGATATGCTTGCAGATCTGGAGCGCAGCCAGCGCGACACCACCGCCGATTCCCCAGATCAGGACCTGCTCCCCGGCTCGCACCTGCGCACGCGTGACAATCATGCGCCAGGCCGTCAGTGTGGCCAGCGGGAATGCTGCGGCAGTCTCCCACGGCAACCAGTCGGGGAAGGTCTTCAGATTGGCCTCGGGGACCACCACATACTCGGCAATCGTACCCGGACGATGCTCACCCAGAATCCCGTAGGTAAGGCAAAGTGGCTGATCGCCATCGCGGCAGTACTCGCAGGTGCAGCTGCGGTCGACCACGCCAGGATTGATGATCACCCGATCGCCGGGTTTGACGCTGGTGACCTTGCTGCCAACGGACTCCACGATTCCGGCGCCATCGGAACCCAGGGGCCAACCGGGACGCACCTTGGAGCCCGGAATACCGGCCAGCACCCAAAGGTCCAGACGATTGAGGGCAGCGGCCACGATCCGTACACGCACTGCATCAGGCGCATCGATCGTGGGCATGGCAACGTCGTCGCGCACCTGAAGTTGATCGAGGCCTCCATGGGCCGCGAAGGTCAGGGCACGCATGCGAAACAGGGACATGGACAGGGAACGGCGTGGAGAAGAAAGCGATCCAGCGAACGGACGCGCGCTCAGAGCGATGGCAGGGCGTGCCGCTGGATGACGGGCTTATCGGGCTTCTGGAGGTCGACGGTGTAGATCGATACGGCGCCAAACCCGACGATGGCCGTTCGACCCGGGAAGCGCACGCGTGACAATCGCTGACCATCGCGATCGATGACATCGAAACAGGTATCGCGTGCGCTCTTCTCGCATCGTACGGATAGCCAGACCCGATCGATGGGGTCGACCACGGGCGTCGCATCGCTACGGAAGGGCGGATGCGTTGCGGGCCAGGTCTTGGGCTCTTCGATGTTGATGGTGCTGATGCTGGTGCGACGCGGATTGTTGCGCAGCGCCAGTTCCGTGGATCGCCGCATGTCGTCCATGATGCGCTTGCGATCGTCATCGGTGACGGGGACGGCGTTGTACGGAACCGGACCGACTGACGCGCGGGTGCCGTCGGTGCCAACCAGATCGACCCGATAGGACGCTGCGCGCAGCACCATGATGGTGCCGTCCGAAAGCGGTGCCCAGGCGTCCACCGGCAGAATACCGACCGGCGACGCGTACACGGTGTACGCGCCACCGGGATTCATGAGAGGCGCTCGTGGCGCCGGCGCAGGCATGATCTGCACGGCGGTATCAAACGACGCTGAGGCCAGACGCAAACGCACCACTGGCACCGGCATGCGGGGAGGTGGCGTGGCGCTATTGGGTGCCATCGGTGGGCGCTGCTGTATCAGCGTGCCAAATGCGAGCTCCGGACTCACCACGGCCCGTACGTTGCTGCGTACAGATCCACGAATCGGCACGACACGCGCCATGGCACCGGTCTTGTCGAGCACCAGCATTCGTCCGGCGACCGGGTCGAGTGTGACGAGTGAGTCATCCACCCAGCGCCACAATCCCACGAGCGCCCGAACTTCCGGACCATCCAGCAGCAGACTCCGCTCTTCGCTTTTCTTCGTCGCCAGGTCAGCCACAACCAGTCGCGCCCCGTCCACCAGCAGTAATCGCCCGTCACCAAGTTCCCGCACATTGCGGACCTGATCAAAGCCACTCAAAGTCGCGTTGGGCTTGGCCGCTTCGACTTCCGGAACCGGGGTGCTCTGCGCGGCCGCGACCTGACTCACCAGCATCTGACTCGCGAGCAGGATGCCCAGCGCACTTCTGAGAAGAACGGTTCGCGAAATCGTTTGCGATGCACAACGCGAGGACATGGGCAGGAGCATGGGAGGGGAGTTTTCGGGACGATGTGCCGGGAACTCGGGACCACAGGAATCTAAGGGCGGGCACATTCCATCCGGTCCCCTCCCTATATTGCGGGTTCGTTCCGTTCTGTCGACTCACACCACGGTATTGCTGCATGTCGTCCATCAAGGTTCCTCCCCTTGGCGAATCGATCGTCGAGGCGACCGTCTCGCGCTGGCTCAAGAAGGAAGGCGACGCTGTCGCCGTGGGCGATGCGCTCGTTGAGCTTGAGACTGACAAGATCACGGTGGAAGTGCCCGCACTCGAAGCCGGTGTCCTGACGACCCGCGCAAAGAACGAAGGCGATGTGGTGGCAGTTGGGGACGTGCTCGGCGAGCTGGCGGCAGGAGGAGCGGCGGCAGCTGCGCCAACACAGCAAACAGCGGCAGCGGCAACACCGGCAGCTGTGACGGCGGAAGCGCCGAAAGCGGCAGCATCAGCTGCGACTCCGGCGGCCGGCGGTGATGTGAAGGTGTCGCCGGCAGCAGCACGCCTGGCCACCGAGACGGGCATCAACCCGGCCGATGTGGCGGGTACGGGCCGCGGCGGTGTCGTCAGCAAGGCTGATGTGGTTGGCGCGGCGAGTGGTGCCAAGGCGGCCCCTGCGGCGCCAGCCGCCGCAGCTCCGGCGGCTCCTGCAGCCACGCCTTCCGGTCAGCGCGAAACGCGCGAGAAAATGACGACGCGCCGCAAGCGCATCGCCGAAAACCTGCTGCAGTCGCAGCACGCCACCGCGCACCTCACGACGTTCAACGAGATCGACATGACGGCCATCACGGCCCTCCGTGAGCGCCTCAAGGAACGCGTCGAGAAGGAACAGGGCGTCAAGCTGTCGTTCATGCCGTTCTTCGTGAAGGCGGCGACGCTCGCGCTCAAGTCGTACCCGGTGGTGAATGCACAGATCGACGGCGACACCATCGTCTACAAGCACTACGTGAACATGGGTATCGCGGTGGCCAGCGATGCCGGTCTCGTGGTGCCGAATCTCAAGGATGCCGACGCCAAGAGCGTCGTGGAAATCGGCAAGGACATCGGCGCTGTGGCCAAGCGTGCGCGCGATGGCAAGCTGTCGATGGATGATCTCACGGGCGGCACGTTCACCATCACCAACGGTGGTGTGTTCGGTTCACTCGTGTCGACGCCGATCATCAACTATCCGCAGGTTGGCATTCTGGGTCTGCACAAGATCCAGGACCGCCCGGTGGCCATTGATGGCAAGGTCGAGATTCGCCCCATGATGTACGTCGCGCTGTCGTACGATCATCGCATCATCGACGGCCAGCAGGCCGTGCTCTTCCTCGTGCGCGTGAAGGAGCTGATGGAAGATCCAGCTGCGATGCTGGTGTACTGATTCGATCAGACTGTAGCGCAAAATTCGAAACCCTCACTCACACTCGGAACCGATCGGTTCTGAGTTGTGAGTGAGGGTTTTGAGTTTTCAGTGGTACAAAGCACCACGACGCCCCAAACGCTTTCGCGCGGGACGTCGGGCTTCGCCGGCACACGTTTTCAACGCGAGGGTTGGGGCCGTGGCCAACGATGTCGAAGCGGCGCGGAGAGAACTCGCGCTGCGTTGTGCACTGGTTGTCGTGTTGCGTGCTGAATGACACTCGTGGGAAGGACGCATACGGGTGAGCCGCGTCACGGCTCCTGTCCCTCTCACTGCTCTCGGCAAATGTATCAATTGGCGCGGTATTGCCAAGCGGCGGGCTGAGCTGAGGTGCTTCGACTCTAGTCTCTTGAGACGGCAAGATCGTTAACTGCGCACGCAGAGCCGCAGAGAAACTGCAGAGTCGCAGAGAACTGCACCGACCCCCCTCTGCGACTCTGTTGGCCCTCCGCGCCTCTGCGTGCGCAGTTCAACGAGACCCGCCCGTTACGAAATCCAGGCCATCGCACACAAACGTTTGAACCTCTGATGGTGTCTCACCTCCAGAACCGCGAGGGACGCTAGAGAAAAGACCTCGCCCACGGCCCGGAGGCCGCATGCAGTCCGCCGCGCAGTCCGCACCACAACCCACGACACAGTCCATCACGACTTCCTCACCGGTCACCATCTCGGGTTGCTGGGAAGGCGCGTTGTATTCCGCGCACGGAAGCCAGGCGCGGCACTTTGTTCTCCACCAGCCGACTCGATCGGAGACCGTGACCACCTACGTCGGCTCGGGCATTACGCTCGTGGTCGACAACGGTGAACCCGAGCCGGTGCAGTTGCTCGACGGCGCCGCTCGCTCGATGGTCGCACTCGCGGAGCGCGCGCATCTGCTGATCGAAGCCCGCCTGCGTGGCGACGGCATGGTGGGGCACTGGGTGCGCCGCGGTGACGACGGCAACGTGGAAGAAGAAGGCGAACTGGTCGCCGGACGGGTCTAGCCAAGCCCCTCCGCCCGCGTGCGCGTCTGCGATAACTTTCGCGCATGACTTCCCCGACCCTTCAGACCGCCGACGTCCTCGTCCTCGGCGGTGGCCCCGGCGGCTATGTGGCCGCCATTCGCGCGGCTCAGCTTGGCTTCTCCGTCACCTGTGTCGAAGCCGACAAGACCCTCGGCGGCACCTGCGTTACCGTCGGGTGCATTCCATCCAAGGCGCTGCTCCAGAGCTCGGAGCACTACGAATGGTTGCGTCTCCACGCCGCTGAACACGGTGTGAAAGTCGATGGTGCGAGCGTCGATCTGCCGACGATGATGGCGCGCAAAACGGAAGTCGTTTCGCAGAACACCAAGGGCATCGAGTTCCTGTTCCGCAAGAACAAGATCACGTGGGCCAAGGGCTTTGGTGCGCTCAAGGCCGGCAATGTCATCGAAGTCACGGCAGCCGATGGAACCGTGACGGCGTGGCAGGGCAAGCATGTCATCATTGCCACGGGTTCCGTGCCGGTGCAGCTGCCCTTCCTGCCGTTCGACGAAAAGCGTGTGCTCTCCAACGTGGGCGCACTGCAGATCCCCGAAGTGCCGAAGCACCTCATCGTGATCGGCGGTGGTGTGATCGGTCTCGAACTCGGTTCCGTGTGGCGCCGCCTTGGCGCGCGTGTGACGGTGGTGGAGTTCGCACCCACCATCCTGCCCGGCAATGACGATGATGTGATCAAGGAAGCCGATCGCATTCTCCGGAAGCAGGGTCTCGAGATTCATGTGGGCACCAAGGTCGTTGGCGCCAATGTGCGCGAAGACGGTGTCACCATTCACGTGGAGAAGGACGGCGCCGCGTCGAGCATCGATGGCGACTACGTGCTCGTGTCCGTGGGCCGCAAGCCGTCACTCACGGGTGTGGACGCGGCGGCGCTTGGTCTCACGCTTGGTCAGCGCGGCGAGATTGCCGTGAACGATCAGATGCGCACCAACCTGCCCAACGTGTTCGCCATTGGCGACGTGGTGGGCGGCAAGCTGCTCGCACACAAGGCGGAAGACGAAGGCGTGATTGCCGCGGAAGTGATTGCTGGCAAGCCGGTGCACATGCACTATCGCACGATGCCGGGCGTGGTGTACACGTGGCCCGAGATCGCCACGGTGGGCCTCACCGAGCAGGAAGTGAAGGCCAGCGGCCGCGCGTATCGCGTCGGCAAGTTCCCGTTCAGCGCCAATGGTCGCGCGCGCACGATGGGCGAGACGCAGGGCTTCGTGAAGTTCGTGGTGGACAAGGACACCGACGAAATTCTGGGCTGCCACATGATCGGACCGCACGTGGCCGACAATCTCGCGCAGGTCGTGCTGGCAATGGAGTATCGCGGCAGCGCCGAGGACATCGCGATCACGGTGCACTCGCACCCGACGCTGAGCGAGACCGTGAAGGAAGCGGCACTTAGTGCGCTTGGCCGCGCGTTGCACATGTAAGGACTTCCACTCGGGACTGTGCACTGACAACTGAGAACTGCAGTTGTCAGTTGCCAGTGTTCAGTTGAAAGTGCAAGTGAAAAGCAGAAGCGGCCCGAATCGAGATATCTCGATTCGGGCCGCTCTACTTCAACTCGGTACTGTGCACTGACAACTGAAAACTGTTGTTCAGAGCCGCCGTTCAGACTTCCGGCCGAAGCTCCACTTCCACGCGCGCCTGACGCGCGGCGATGGTGCCCGGCTCACGAACCGGAATGGCAGCCATGATGTTGGCAGCCAGATGCGCCGGCGCCTTCACGGCCTTCATGGTCTGTGCATCGCGCTCGACCTGCTGCCAGAACTCGACCGCCGCATCGTTTGCACGACGGGCATCGGCTTCTGTGGCTTCACCGTCGAGCCACTGATGCACCACACTGGCAGTGGCATCGGCAGCAGCAATTCCCGGAAGCGGCACTTCTCGGTCCGTCAGCGGACGCTCGACGCGGGGCGTCGCATTGCGGTTTTCTTCGTTGTTGAGCATCACGCGTATTTCTCCTCGAGCAGGGCCTGAAGCGCTTCGCGTGCCCGATGCACGCGCATCTTCAGTGCGCCAACTGTAGTACCCAAGAGATCCGCCATCTCTTCGTAGGAGCGTCCTTCAACATGCTTCATGATGAAGGCTTCCCGAAGCGATGGGGCCAACTGCGCGAGAGCTGCATCGAGGTCCTGCCGGAGTTCAGTCCGGTCCAGATCCTCATCGGGGGTCGCGTAGCCGGAGGCTTGATCGTCTTCGTCATAGCTCAGGTGCGTGCGCCGAATGTTCTTCAGCCAGTCCTTGCACCCGTTTGCTACGATCCGGAAGAGCCAGGCATCGAATCGTCCACGGACTTCACCGAGATGGTGATAGGCCTTGATGAACGACACCTGGAGAATGTCCTCGGCGACGTCGGGACTGCCCGTCATTCCAAGCGCATGCCGATACAGCGGATCACTGTAACGGCCGATCAGCACCGCGAAGGCATCGCGGTCACCCGCCAACACGCGGGAGATGACGTCCTGATCGGAATCGACGTCGTTCGGCGGGATTTGTGATTCCGTCATATGCACAGCGCTAGGATAACGCCACACATGCGGGATGAACACCCTTGAACGTCATCGGACCATCTATACCCGATCAAGACGTTGCTGCTCGTCTCGTGGGAAAGACGAAGGATCCTCGGAGAGGTCACACGGTCGTTACACGTCGCCATCGCTCAGTATCGGCAGGTCATCAAACAAACTCCACTTTTTTTCCCGGACTGTAACGGTGTGCTCGCCGAGGGCCGGCGGTGGAATACGTACCGTACCATTCCAGAGAGGCGAAACGCCAGTGCGTGCCGATGCTGAAACGTCGGAAATTGCTTCATGCACTTCACGGACGAGTCCGCATGGAACGCCGGCGGCATCGAGCAAACTCATCCAGTGCGAAGCGGGAGCTGTCGCCAACTGCGCATCCAACGCAGACACCACGCGTTCGCGCGCCGCGAGTCGACCGGCATTCGTTCGCAACTCGGGATCATTAGCAAGCCCATCCATATGTAGTGCGCGCGCCGCCGCGACCCACTGCGCATCCGATCCAACCGCCAGAACAAATGGGCGGTCCGACGCCTGAAATAGCTGGTAGGGGACCAGATTGGCGTGGGCATTGCCCCACCGCTTGGCCGGTCGACCACTCACCAGAGTGTTCTGGGCCACGTTCACCAACGAAGCCACAGCACTGCTGGCCAGCGTGACGTGAATTCTCCGACGTTCCGCGGGCAATGGCGACGACGCCCGGTCACGTGCGCTCAGGGCGGCCAGGATGCCGATTGCGGCGTCCTTTCCAGACAGAACGTCCACAATGGCCACTCCCGCCTTCATCGGCTCTCCTGCCGGTTCACCGGTCATGGCCATCCATCCGGATTCTGCCTGCACCACAAAATCGTATCCCGGTCGCTGGCTATCCGGGCCGAAGCCGGAAATGGTGCACCAAATTAGCCGCGGATTTTGCGCCAGTAACAGCTCAGCATCAAATCCGTATTTAGCCAATACGCCTGGTAAGTAGTTCTCGAGGACCACATCAGCCGAACGAATGAGAGAGAACAGGAGTTCCCGATCTACCTCGTCAGAGAAGTTCGCGGCCAGCGAGACC
Source organism: Gemmatimonadaceae bacterium (assembly GCA_016742275.1). Lineage (GTDB taxonomy): Bacteria > Gemmatimonadota > Gemmatimonadetes > Gemmatimonadales > Gemmatimonadaceae > Gemmatimonas. The sequence continues at coordinate 217,145 of JACVCD010000006.1, read as the reverse complement.
TTGTTTCGATTGCAGCTCAGGAAGTACGCCGACTGACCATCTTCGGCGAATGGTGGCCCCCATCCGCGGGTGTCATCGCCCACCGCTGGCCGCTCGACCTTAATGACCGACGCCCCAAGATCACCCAGCATCATGCTGCACAACGGTCCTGCAAGAACTCGCGAGAGATCGAGCACACGGACTCCATCTAGCAATCCTGACCCCATGATGCCTCTTTAGTGCCTTATAAGTGCTTCTATAAGACCTCTCTATACCGACCAGAAACGGCAGCTTCTTTTCGATATGAGGTGGCCGACCCAATCGCATTATATGTGTGCTGACCTCCGAAATCACGTCCGCATACCTTGCGTAGATGACTGGAAATCATATAGTTACCCGCGTTCCGGTGGACGCGGACCACTCGGTGGCTTGAGCAGTTACCCCCGATAGCCCGTCGAGCGACCACCTCGACCTCCATGTATGGCGGAAGGAGTGCGCTCCACCTATGGCCGATTTGCCGCAGGCTGACGAAGATACGCTCACCGAAGGCGACGCTCCGTCGTCCAGTCCAGCGCCACGGCGCGGGCCCGGACACCGCGCAGCTGATGCGCGGGACACGGCAGCCGAAATGGCGCAGCGTGCCCACGAGATCAGCCTCGAGGCCGGAAGCCGGATGGCCGGCGCCATGCGTGATGTGGTGGGCGCCGCTGCCGGACTTGGCGACTTCGTAATCGAAAGCGCGCGCGACCTGATCAACTACATGGTCCGCCGCGGGCAGATGAATCAGGACGAAGCCGATTCGCTGATCCAGCAGGCTGAAGCCGCGTACATCGCCAAGCATGGTTCGCTGCCGGCTCCCCAGCCCAAGGCGGCACCGCCCAAGCCCATTCCGTTGGGTCAGCTCCCGAAGGCCGTTACGGCTCCTGCTGCTGCGGCCGAGGCCGCACTGGAAGCTCGCGCCGCTATGCGGATCGAGCCGCAGAAGCCGTCGGACAAGGTGAATTTTGCTCCGCCGCCGCCAAAGCCAGCCCCCAAGGCACCGGTGGCCAAGCCCGCGGAACCCAAGGTCGAAGCGAAGCCCGCTGCCAAGTCGGCGCCGAAGGCCGAGGTGAAGCCGGAAGCCAAGGTGGCGGCGAAGCCAGCGGCCAAGGAAGCGCCAAAGGCTGCCGCAAAGCCGGCCGCGGCCCCAGCCGCGAAGACGGCGCCAGCAAAGGCTCCGGCGAAGGCGGCGCCACCAGCAAAGGCACCCGCCAAGCCAGCTCCAAAGGCCCCGGCCAAGCCGGTCGCCAAGGCGCCTGCGAAGGCTCCGGCCAAGCCCGCAAAGCCGGCTCCCAAGCCAGCAGCCAAGGCTCCGGCCAAGAAGGCGGCAGTCAAGAAGAAGTAAGTCGACGTGATCGTTGCGTCGGCGCCAACCCGCCTCGACTTCGGCGGAGGGTGGACAGATGTCCCTCCCTTCCCCGAAGAGCGAGGCGGGTTTGTTTGCAATATCGCCATCGAACGACGGGCCACCGTCACACTCACCCCGTCCAGCGAAGTCGAGCCAGCAACCGTTGCGGCGACAGACCCGCTGATCGAAGCGGCACGCCGCCGCGCACTACGCGCCTGCAGCACAAGCGACGCGCAGCAAGCGCTACGTGCACTCGATGTTTCGCTCCACAGCGACTTCCCCGTCGGGGCAGGGTTGGGCGGATCATCGGCGGTTGGTGTCGCACTGGCTGCCGCCTTCGCCACGCACGCCAAGCATTCGTGCGCTCCGGAACGACTCTCCGAACTCAGTCGCGCGACAGAAGTCGACGAGCTGGGAATGGCAGGCGGATTTCAGGACCACTACGCTGCCGCATTCGGTGGCGCTCTGGGACTCACGCTCGCACAGGCACGGCATGCGGCTCCACTGCCCCTGACTCGCGCCACGATTGCGTGCCTGGAACACCGCCTGACACTGGTCTACACCGGGGAATCGCGGATCTCCGCCGAAACGATCACCGCTGTGCTCGACGCTTACGCCGCACGCGATGCAAAGGTCGTAGCCGCACTTGATCGCATGGCCGAACTGGCGCGACTCATGGCGGACGCGCTGTCCTCGGGTGATGTGAGCGGGCTCGCCGAGCTGGTGAGTGAGCATTGGATCCATCAGCAGTCACTGCATCCCCGCATTACAACCGACCGCATTCAGGCCATTGAACGCGCGGCGCGCCACGAAGGGGCGACCGGATTCAAGGCACTGGGTGCAAGTGGCGGTGGCTGTGTCATGATACTGTCATCGGTGAATGACGCGCCGGCGGTGCGAGCAGCCGCCTCTTCCCTTGGCGAAATCCTGCCCTGGCGCGTGGCGACACAGGGCGTGCGCGTGCAAATGACACCCGCCCGCTGATACCGACAGCGATTCAGGTGGTCAGCCTTGAGCAGACACGCTAGACTGCGAGAGTGCCGACCAGTTTTCCCCTCGACGTCCTCGCGTTGACCAAGGCCCTCGTGGCCATGGACACACGCAATCCGTCTCTGGTGCCTGACGCACCTGGAGAGTCGGAATGCGCCGCATTTCTGGCGGGTGTGCTCGACGAATGGGGCTGCGCGACCGTGCTCGAAGCGGTCGCTCCGGGACGGCACAATGTCATTGCCCGCATCGGTCCGCCGGGGAAGGATCCTTTGATCCTCAATGGGCACCTTGATGTGGTGGGCGTGGACGGCATGACACACAGCCCGTTCATTCCGCACGAACACGAAGGCAGTGTGTATGGTCGTGGCACTACCGACATGAAGGGTGGTATCGCCGCCATGTGTGTGGCCGCTGCCAGCGCAGCTCTCGAGAACAGGCTGCACCGCGAGGTCATCATCACGGCGGTGTGCGATGAAGAGTTTGCGTCGATTGGTACGCGTCATCTGTTGGCAAACGGATTGCGTGCCAATGGCGCGATCATCACCGAGCCAACACGACTGGCCGTCGTACCGGCACACAAGGGGTTCGTGTGGATCGAGGTCGCACTCACGGGACGTGCGGCACATGGCAGTCGCTACGATGTGGGCATCGACGCCAATCGCCAGGCGGCGCATCTGCTGGTCGCACTCGATCGATTTGAGCGCGACGTACTCGCGACACGCACACACCCTCTGCTCGGTCGCTCATCGCTGCATGCACCGATGATTTCGGGCGGCACCGGGTGGTCCACGTACGCCGATTCGTGCACCGTGCGCATCGAACGACGCACACTGCCTGGCGAAACCGATCTGCAGGTCATTCACGAAGTGCGCGCACTCATCGAGGAACTGCAGGGCCAGGACGTGCACTTCACCGCCACCGCGAGTATCGAGTGTGCACAGCCGCCTCTCGCAATGGCTAGTGATGCCCCGCTGGTGTCGGCGATGGTGCGTGCTTGTCAGTCGCAACAGCTCGAAGGCCGTATTAGCGGTCTCTCCTGCTGGACCGATGCGGCATTGTTTGCGGAAGCCGGGATCCCCGCGATCTGCTTCGGTCCCGGCGATATCGCGCGCGCGCACTCGGCCACCGAATGGGTGGAGATCGAGCAGCTGCGGGCGGCAGAGCGCGCGCTAAGTCAGTTGATCTCGACTGACACCATTTTCACCGACACGCATTCCACCAAGGCCTGACGTGCAGCTTACGACGTCCCAGTACGACTTGCTCGAGCGCGCCATCGTGGATGGCTCGCGCATTACCATCATGCGCCGCGGTACAGAGTACGTGGTCATCCCCGAGCGCCTGCGCCTCGACGGTGGGCGTGAAATCGTCATCGCCCGACATCCGAGCACGGGACACCGGCTCGAGCTGATACTCGACGAAATCGATGCACTGGAAGGCGTGCGATGAGTGCGCGTTTTCCGTTGGTGGCGGTGTATGCGGACGAATCCTGCCTCGGCAACGGCAAGGCGGGGGCATCACCCGGTGGCCTTGGTGCGCTGGTGGAATTCCGAAAGAGCGATGGCTCGCTCACTCGCTTCGACCTGTGGGCTTCGGAACCAGACACCACCAACAATCGCATGGCACTACGGAGCGTGATCGACACCTACAAGGCGATGTCACGCAAAGGCAATCGCCTGTCGATCCAGTTCACGACCGATTCGCGATACATCGTCGATGGCATGACCTCGTGGGTGCGCGGCTGGATGGCGCGCGGATGGCGTCGCAAGGAAGGCGCGGTCGAGAATGTGGAGCTGTGGCAGCAGGCGGTTGAAGCCATCGCCACCCACGAAACGCAGTGGGCATGGGTGAAAGGGCACGCCGGGCATCCACAGAACGAATACGCCAATCACCTCGCCATCCGGGCCGCAGGGGCCCAGGATGCGTCGGACGGCATGGTACCATCCCAGTTCGAGGCCTGGTTCGAGTCGCAGCCGGCCAAGGTGCGCAGCCAGCCGCTGTCGGCCTTTCCCGCAGTGGAACGATTCGTTCCAAGTCCGGCGTTACCCCCTTCGCCGCGCGTGCGTCTTGAGACGTAAGCCATCCGGCGTCAGTGCGTCGGAGGTCATCCCCGGACGCTCATGTTCAAGTATCTCTTCATCCTCGCGATCGGCGTAGCCATTGGCTACGGGTACGGCTGGAAGGACGCGCAGGTCAATGAAAAGCACATCGCCGAACGCGTAATCGAGCGTATCGGCGGTGAAACGCGTGAGCGTATGGGGAATGATGTCGACGGCAAGTATTCCGCCGAGGGCAAGTGACGGTCGTCTCCCGGTCGCTGGACGATCTCGATCGTCTGGCCTTTCGTTTGTCCCGCGTGGTTCGCACGCAGTACCCTCAGCTGTTGCACCAGGGGTTCACGCTCACTGATCTCGAGGAGCGTCTGCTCCCGTATCGGGATGTGCGCCGCGAAATGGCGGATGGTGGACCGGACGCGTTTGAATCGGCACTCCTGCGATTGATTGCCGGTGATCGGGGCTATCTCGACACCGATCCCGCGCTCCAGACAGCCTGCCGTCATGCACTGGGGTTTCCATCGCCGACCATCGCGATGATCCGGTCGTGGTCCACGACCACACTGATGCTGGTTCCGGGCAGCGGTGCCATCACGCCCACATCCGGTGCGGCGGTACGAGCGACGCCGGCCATGACCGACGTGTTTCCGTCACCGCGTGCTGCCACATCGATCGACTCACGTTCTGGCGCGCGCGCAGCCGTGATCGAGCGGGTCGCGACACCAAAGGGGACCCGTAGCGAAGGTGCCCGCGCCGTGTGTTCGTGCCGCTACTGCGACAGTCGTCTGCCGGAAGCCCGCCGAGTGACGTTCTGCCCGCATTGCGGTATGGATCTCACCAAGAAGCAGTGCCCGGCGTGCAGTACGGAGCTGGATGTCCAGTGGAAGTACTGTGTGACCTGCGGCCGTTCCGGCGACTGAATAGCCGGACCTTCGGGGCTGAGACGGGACTGACCCGCCGGCGCTGCCCCGCACCTTGAATCCCCTGCCCGTCTCCATGTGTATTGTGGGGATGATCGGTGTTCGTGGATTTAGCGTTTCGCGCATTGCCCTGACAGCCTGCGCCACCCTCAGTCTGACTATCAGCCTGACCGTTGCAGCGCCCGCTGCAAGCCAGGCGGCACCACCGTCGTCAGGGCAGCCGCCTTTGCGCTGGCCGGTTCGCACGCTCGAGCATGTGGATCTCTGGCTGCACGCGTTCGCCATGCTCAGCGACGACACCACCAAGGTTCCGCTGTACCGCCGCGGCTATCGTGATTCACTGACGGTCGAAAAGAATCGTCGCAATGTGCTCACCGCGCTGGACGGCAATCGCGACGCGCTCCGCCGGGGCTTGCAACGCAAGGACTATCTCAGTGCGCAATTCCTGCCCTTCGGGTTTGCCAACTGGGACGTCATGCGCGCGACCATCGAGCGATTCCTGCAGGTCGATGGAGACCCGCGACGCGCTGGTGACCGTGAACTGGGGCTGGTAATGGCGCAACTCGCCTCGCTGTTCACGTCGGCGGCCGACCGCGAATGGTTACGCCTGTTCACGACCAGTGTGCAGGACGAACACGTGCGGTTCTTCAACGCGGAACACAATGCGCAGCTCCGTGGGCGCGCCGCGACAATCACTGCCGTCGACAGTCTCTGGCAGCAGGTGTATCGCCTCAAGTTCGAGCGTTTTCTCAACAACACGGGACAGCGTCAGGGCGATGTACTGCTGTCGCTGCCAATTGGCGGCGAAGGACGCACCAGCCCCGGTATTGCCGGACGCACCGTAGTGGCAGTGACCTGGCCTGAACGACCGGAAGACGCCGTTCAGACACTGTATGTGCTGGTGCACGAAATCACTGGCACATTGGCCGGACCGGTTGTGGCAGACAATGTCACTCCGGCGCAGCATCGCACCGGTGAAGCCGATCGGTTCGTTGCCACCGCGCAGGTTCGGGCGGGCGCTCTGGTGCTGGCCAAGATCGCGCCCGAACTGTTGGATGGATATCAGCGATATTATCTCGCGCAGGCCGGCGTGCGGGTTGCAACAACCGACGCACCAGCCTTGCGTTTTCAGGACACCTTTGCACTGCCGACCGCAATTGCGGATGCGATCGCGCGGCAAGTGGACATCGTACTCGCCGGAATATGAGTGACGTTCCCCGTCAGGCCCTCGAGCGTGTGCTCGCACGTGCCTCCGAACTGCAAACACAATCCAGCACCGAACCGGGTGACGCGATCAGCGAATCCCGATTGTTGGAGATTGCGAAGGAAGTCGGGCTCGATGTGCAGCACGTCAAGCAGGCGCTCGCCGAAGAACGTGCGCAGATGCCGGTGTATGGTGAGTCCGGCGACAGCGCATCGCTGGCCGCGTACGGTCCGGCGGTGGTGAGTGCGCAGCGCACGGTGCGGGGAACACCGGCAGCGGTGCTGCAGCGACTCGAGCAATACCTGCCGCGCAATGAGTCTCTCACCCCAGTCCGTCGAGCTGGTGATCGCATGGTGTGGGAGCCACGCCGCGATCCGATGGGCAATTTGCTGCGCTCCATTGGTGGCGGAGGAAAGCGATTTGATCTGGTGCGACTCGATCAACTCGTGATCACAGCAACCGCCGTGGATGATGAACGTACCGTCCTGCGGTTTGATGCGGTCGTTGCGGGAGCGCGCAAATCCGCGCGCATGGGTGGGGTTGCAACAATTGTGGCGATGACGTTCATCGCACTGCTTGGCATGCTGCCGGTGTTTCTGATTTCGACAATCATTCCCGCCGTGGGGATGGGACTGATTGCGTTTCTCGTCGCCACCGCCGGCGCAGTAAGCTGGTTCAGCTGGCGAGGACTACGACAGCAATTCCGCACCATGGTTGGTCGAGCGCAGACACGGCTCGAGTTGCTGCTGGATGATGAAGAACAAGGAAGACTCCAGGCATCGCCGACGCTGCTGGAGAAGATGCTAAAAGGGATTTAGGGGAGAGGTGAGAGGTTTCTCGCGACCCCAACCGCAGTTTAGCCAGCAATCCCCAGCTCAAAACTGCGTCTCCTCACTCTCGCGACCAACCAGCGTACCCCTGAGTTGCTCATTACCAACATGCTCCCCGCCATCAACAACGATTTCACTTCACGACGTGAAATCTTGACTGCGCCGCCGGGCTTGAGCATGGCCGTGCTTTGCACCAGATCGCGCAGCGTGGCGTAGGCCAGCAGCAGCGGCAGAATGCAGAACAGACGAATCGAAACAGCACGGCGGGGAATATCGAGGAGATAGATCAACGCCTCTTCGAGATCGTGCCACGCCAGCTTGATCAGCTGCGACAACGCCTCGCGATTGCTTGCAATCAACTCTGGCGCGAGAATGCGACTCTGGGTACTGCCATGCGCCTGCAGCAGCTCCTCAGGGACATACACCGAATTTTCCTGTTCCGCGTCGACCGCCACATCCTTGAGGATGTTCACGGTCTGCAGTGCTTCGGCAAACGCGCGGCACCGCTCACGCAGAATGGCGTAGCGCTTTGGGCCAATGCTCGGCGAATGCTCGTGCCAGAGATCGGTGAGCATATACCCCACCGTTCCCGCCACGTAGTAGCAGTACTCCTGATATTCGGCGATAGTCTGGATGCGAATGCCGTTGGGGTACAGCAACACGAACTTGCGCATTCCCACCGCCATTTCGGTGACCCACTTCCGCACAACCCCACGTGTGCCTTCCGGCAATGCAGCAAAATGTGCGAGCACCAACGGCGTGTTCTGCGTGAGCGTGAGATGCGCGAGCTCGCCGGGTAGCTGCTGCACGCCAGCATTGAAGCGATCCAGTGCCTCGCGATCATCGAACGCCGCCAGAAAGTCATCGAACAACGCGGCTTTGATATCGGGATCGATGCCGGGAGCATCTTCGACGGTGTCGGCGATGCGGCATAGGAGATAGGCGTCCAGCACCGCCTGCCCGAGATCACCCGGCAACACCTTGATTCCCAACGCGAAGGTGCGCGACACGGCGGGCAGGATGGCGGTGCAAAAACGCGCGGCATCCTGTCTCGCGAGTGCATCGACGACGTCGTTGGGCAAAGTCATGTCGCACAAGATACGATGACCGCGAATGCCAGCATACGGCCGACCCTCACGGTGTCGGCATTCGTGACCACTTGCCGCTACGAATCGCGCGCGATTGGTTGCGAGACATGGCACAGAACGTGGAGACGTGGGGACCTGGCCTGCACGAGGCGGCCCCTGATGGTTTTCGTGGCGCGTTCCGAACCGACCTGTTGGCCCGGGCGCTCTACGCAGAGGGCGCCGGTATTGCCCGTTGCATGCCGTCGGCTGTGGCCGCACCGGTCGACACCGAGGATGCGGCGCTGCTCATGCGTTGGGCCAAAAGCGCAGGGACAGCACTTATCCCGCGCGGATCGGGGAGTGGCATGGCCGCCGGCGCCGTGGGCGCCCATGTCGTGGTGGATCTGTCGCGCCTGCTCGCTCTAAGTCCGGTAGACGTATCAGCGCGCCGTGTGGTGGCTGGAGTTGGTGTCACCCGCGGTGCGGTGGATGCGGCAGCTCGAGCGGTCGGACTGCGCTTCCCCGTCGACCCTTCGAGTTCGGCGTTCTGTACGGTGGGGGGCATGACGGCGACCAATGCCGCGGGCGCGAGATCGCTGCGGTTTGGCACCATGCGCCCCTGGGTACGCGGCATTCAGGCCGTTTTCGACGACGGGTCTGTTGCCTGGGTGCGTCGCGGTGAACGGTGGCCGACCGAAATTCCGGCAGTGGCGCGGCTTGAGCGAGCGCTCAGAGAGATCGAAGGCGGCGTACCGCGGGCATCATTGCATCATGCCGGGGTCCGAAAGGAATCGTCCGGATATGGCGTGGCTCCAGCGCTCGAAACCGGCGACCTGGTAGACCTGCTGGTTGGTAGCGAGGGCACGCTAGCGCTTTTCACCGCGGTCGAACTGGACCTGATTCCGGTGGCGGGGGCGACAGCCACGCTGCTGGTGACCTTTGCTTCGCTCGAATCCGCTTCAGCCTGTGCAGTGGCGGCTGGCGCAGCCGGGGTGAGCGCCTGCGAATTGCTGGATCGGACGTTCCTCGATGTTGCCGAGCGCGGCGGCGACACGGGAATTTCGAAGAACGCCGAGGCGGTTTTGTTGATTGAGGTAGAGGGAGAGAGTACGGAGGATTGTGCGTCTTATGTTGCGAATATGGTCAGAACATGTCGTTCATATGGCGCCAATGATGTGCAGTCTGCCGATTCTCCGGCTGCTGAGAAAGAGCTCTGGACACTGCGCCATGCTGCGAGCCCAATTCTTTCCCAGCTCGCGCCGCGGCTCCGGTCGATGCAGTTCATTGAGGATGGCTGTGTGCCCCCCGATCGGTTCCCGGAGTATGTGCGCGGCGTCCGGAATGCCCTCCGGCGTCATGAGACACTGGGGGTCATCTTTGGCCATGCCGGTGATGCGCATGCTCATGTGAACCCGCTCGTGGACACAATGGCGCACAACTGGCGCCATACAGTTTCCTTATTGTTGCATGATGTATGCGACTTGACCGCTCGACTCGGCGGCACCCTGGCCGGTGAACATGGCGATGGTCGCCTTCGGGCACCGTTGCTGGATTCGGTCTGGGGGCTCGAGGCACGGGCGGCGTTCGCCCAAGTCAAAGCAGCTGGAGACCCGAGTGGGGTGCTCAATCCCGGATGCAAAATCGCGGGAGAAGACGCTGAGCCTTTTGGGATGTTACGGCACGATCCGGAGGCTTTGACGCTTCCGGCGCAGGCGGAGGCGTTACTCCGGGAGATCGAAAGGACGCGGGGGTGGGCGCGGTTTCGGCTTGATTTACTGGATGCGGGTTGAGTCGGAATTGGTTTTTAACTGCTCACGCAAAGCCGCAGAGGAGTAGAGAGGCGCAGAGGGGGCAATGCGCAATACTCTCCTATTAAAGAACACAGGATTTATTTAAATAAACTATCGACCATTCGCCCCCTCTGTGATTCCAATACCTCTGCGGCTCTGCGTGCGCAGTTAAACGGCCCAGTCGCCGCCAAATCCAGCGAGACGCCTACGCCCCCGCCGCCGCGCCTCCCACCTCCACTCGCAGCTCTCCAAGGAGGTCAATCAGCACCCGTTGCTGCTCCGGATCGAGCGGCGCCATGAGCGCCTGATCCATGACGTCCATCTGCGGGTCCAGCATCGCCAGTAGCTCATCACCGGCCGGCGTGATGTTGCACAGCACCTGTCGTCGATCGGGCCGGGAACGATCACGGATTACCAGACCGGCCTGTTCGAGCTTATCCAGCAGACGGGTCACCGTGGACCCTTCATCGATCATCCGGTCCCGGATAGCCAACGTAGGAAGCCCTTCAGCACCAGCTCCACGCAGAATGCGGAGCACATTGTATTGGGCAAGGCTCAGGCCATGGGGCTCCACCAGACGCGCGATGCGACGCGACAACACCGACGCCGTGCGCATAAGCGCAATGACCGCTTCCTGCGATGTGGAGCGAAACGGGCGGGTTTGCTGGATCTCTTCGCGCAAATCGCGCGAGGTACGTTCAGGGCGGGATTCGGGCATGGTGGGATCAGACTGGCGAGCAGGAACTACGTGGAATCAGGCTTGGGTAGAGATCACGTGAACAAGTCGCGTCAGACGGCGACAACGAGTTACTTTCTGCGGCGAAATTCCTCAACCCGTTATTCAGAGTTCCGATGCCGCTTTCCGACGCCGCAGTTCTGCGCGAGCCCACAGTCACCGTGCTTGCGCGCCCCCAGTTCGCCGAACCCCCGCACCTGCCGGTGCAGTGGATGGGCGAATCCACCGACGGTGAGCGGTTAGCCGAATTCGCGGGACGTCTCTGCTATATGAGCCAGCGGAATCCTGCGGGTCGTAGCACGCGAGAATACATCGAGAACATCAAGAAGCAAGGCCACGGCAGCGTACTGGAGCACGCCAACTTTTCGCTCCTCCTTGAAGGAGTCAGCCGCTCGCTCACGCACGAGCTCGTGCGTCACCGCGCCGGGTTTGCCTATTCGCAGCTGTCGCAGCGCTACGTGGACGAAAGCGACGCGCAGTTCGTGATGCCGCCCGCCATCATCGGCGACGAGCCGCTCGAGGCGGCATGGCGTACACAAGTAACCTCGGCGCTCGAAAGCTACGTCTCACTCGTCGAGCAGCTCATGACGCGCTACGGCTGGGTCGACGACAAGGTCCACCGCCGGAAGATGGCCCGCGAAGCGGCCCGCGGCGTGCTGCCCAACAGCACCGAGACCAAGATCGTCGTGACCGGCAATGCGCGTGCGTGGCGCACGATGCTGGAACTGCGTTCGAGCGAAGGGGCCGAGCTCGAGATTCGTCGACTGGCGGTGCTGGCGCTGCGGGTACTACAAAGCGAGGCGCCGGCGTTCTTCAGTGACTTCGAGATCTATCAAGCCACCGATAGACGTGAGGCGGCGCGCCTCCTCTACCACAAAGTCTGACCAACGAGAAGCGTAAGGGGAACGGCGTAAGGGGAACAGCGTTAAGGAAACGGCGTAAAGGGTTAAGAAAAACGGGAGGCGGCAGATTCTCTGCCACCTCCCGTTTTTTCTGCCGTACCGATTACTCAGCGCACAGCGAACCAGTTCGCGATATCAAATCCGCGAGGATCAATCTCAAGATACTGACTGACGCGCCAGTGCTGCGTGGTCGGGAAGTACGGCGGCGGGAAGGTCAGCGCGCAGCGATTGAACGAAATGTCGCTGGTGAAGCCGTGAATGGTGCCGCCGCTCGCGATCGTACCACCCTGGCCGGCGCGGGACATGATACGTCCACCGACCTGTCGTACGAAGCCGCGGTCCACATAGTAGGCCTCGGTGAGACCACTTGGTGGCGACGGGCGCTCCGTACCAATGGTACGAAGACCCATGATGACCGCGTGCACCTGGAGATCCGGACTGGCCGGTGATGCGCTGAAGTCCTTTCGCGGCAGCAGCCAACCGCTGTTGTCATTCGTACGACGCTGTTGCGGCGTCTGAATGAGATTGTCCGCCCAAAGCACGTGCTCACCGGCAAACACGCCCACGATGTCGTCATCGGCCGTGCATGTCGTGTTACCCGGGGTCGTGGCCTGCTTGAGGTCGTCGAGAATGACGATGTTGTTGCGTGCCGCTACGGTGAGTCGACCACGCACTGTACCACTCAAGCCCACGCGGCCTTCCACGAAAATCGTACCACGGAAGTTGGGATTGTAGCGCGGGCTCAGCGGCCACAGGTACGCGCCGTCCGGACGCGAAGCCACAGCGGCGGGTACCGTGCCCGAGGTACGCGGCATCCAATCACCCGCTGCGTCGGTGACAGCGAACGTGCCCCCGGCATTCAAGCGGGGATCACCGCCGAGGAAGCAGCGCGCGCTGGCACTGTCGAACGCGACGCGCTTGTCCTGCATGCGGTTCACATACGTATTGGCGCCGGACGACCGTTCTGCGATAGCCGAGAACTTTCGTGCAATGATGCGCTGACCGCCCGACATCACGGTGGTACCGCAATTCGGCGAGTACAACACACTGTCGTTGTTCGTCGCGTACGCACCGGACGGCGGCGGTGCCGGTCGCGCCGCCGCATACCCGTGGCCAAGCGTATTGTTCGATCGCGTGCGATACACGCGGAAGAAGCCTTCATCAGGGCCGGTCGTATTGCCATCGCCATCAATGTCGACAGCCACAAACTCGATGCGCATCGTGGTGAGCGCACTGTCACCGGTCACAACAGTCGGCGTGAACACATAGCCGGCACGCTGCGCAATATCACGCACGATGTTGAGGTCAGCCGTACCGGGCATGGCGATCGGGCTGATGATCTTGGCGCGACCCTTGTCCCACTGTGCGTCATCGGCGTTGTACACACCCTTGGCCGTGGTCACCACGTCCTTGAAGATGGCCTGCGGCGGCGTACCGTCGCGGATGTACAGCGAGTCATTCGAGTGCATCGGTCCACTGGCAGTCCAGCCGTTGGCGAACCACAAAATGCTGTTCGATACCGTACGGCCGATGTCCGTGAAGTATGCGTACTTGGCGAATGACTCCTGGAAGACCACCGCACGGCGAATGGCCACCGTGCCACTCTGGTCGACGGCCCTGGAGACGATTTCTGCCTGCACACCGAACTCACCAGCGTTTGACAGCGAGTCGGAGTTACCGACACGACTCGCCCACGTGGAGCGCTTGACCCCATGAGTGCCGGCGATGACGACATTGTCTTCGAGTGTGATCATGCCAGCCGCAGGCACGGTATCGAGACGTGCGTTCAGTCGGTTGCGCGCTTCCTCAAGACCGGTAAGTGCAGCGTCGTCGACAACCGCCGTACGCTCGCTGGCTTTGGTCGTGACCGTACTGCCCATGACGAGCATCGATGACGCCAGGGCGATGGTCATGGCCACGATGCCCAGCACGATGACGGTGAGCAGCGCCATACCACGACGCGGACGAACGAGGCGACGAGCGATTCCCGGAGCGCGGTGACGAGCGATGCGTCGGGCGTTGAGCAGACGTTGAGACATGGAGGGCTCCCTCATGGGACCAACACGGCCGCTGATGCGGTCATGGAAGACACGTTCGGCGTGCAATCCTGCACGGCCACGCCGTACCGATAGGTAGTGCCGCGCACCGGCCAGCCGGCGTCGCGCACGATGTAGCTGCTGCGTTGCGTCGCAGCGACGGTGCTGATGGGCTCACCCCATGTCGTCACACCACTCTGCTGGCGCCAGATCACGTAGCGAATGGCGTCCTTCTCACCGGCGCCGTCGTCTGTCGCCGCCGGAATGGTGATCTGCACAAACTGCGAGTCCGAACGCCACGTAACCGTCGGCGTGGTGGGCTGGAGCGGCGGACGTCCGCAGGCACGCGACTGCCGTGCATTCTCCACGTTCGGCATGGGCACGATGTAGTTCACGACTTCCGCCTTCGAACCTCCAACCGCACGCGCTTCATACGTCACTTCCACAGCGCGGAGCTGATCAATGCGCGCCGACACGGCGATACCGGTATCGGCATCGAGTCCACGACGAGCAGCCGACTTGGTAAGCGGCAACCAATTGCGCGGTACCGTATCGAGATCGGGCTCATTGGCGCCGTAGCGCGACGGATCGTACCAGTAGCGGAAGAACGGACGATTGGTGACACGACGCAGACCCGTTGCCACCAACTCTGCCGGCGCATCATTCACGTGACGGAAGAGCGCGTAGGTACCGGTAGGACCAGCTGTATCCGGCGTGAACCGATACGTAACCAATTCCGCATCGCTGTTGATGAACATGGTGTTCACCTGCGAGTAGCTCTGCAGCGGATACGACAGCGAGGGTCGCGATCCGGGCACCACGAACTGTCGGTCGATCGTAATGGCGCTGACCGTAGCTTCGGACGCATAGGTATCGACGTACACCGCACCCGTGAGTGCCACCGAGTCGCGGTTGCGTGTGGTGAGGTCGGCGTTGAACGACATCGCACTGTCATTCGCGAGCACCAGAATGGGCTGCACGTCGGTCACGTTGGTACCGGCCGCACGCAATTCCTGGCGCATGAGGTCACGGCTGAAACGTCCGTTTTGCACCGTATTGCTGCGATCAGACAGCACACGCAGTCCGCGCGACTGCGACATCATGAAGCCCATGCCGGCCGACATCACAACGCCGAAGATGGCCATGCCGATGAGCAGTTCCACGAGCGTCACGCCGGAGCGGCGACGCACAGTCAGTTGGGTGGTCATGGGGCGGCGATGGAAATGTTTCGACGAACCGGGGTGGGCATCTGAGTAGCAGGCACCGACTCAACGAGCACCGAAACCCGCTTGATGCGACGGCGTCCGGTGGTATCGGAGGTCACCGTGGTCGTGGTGCGCAATCCATCGGCAAGACCATTGTAGGTCCCGTTGCCCAGTCGATCGATTGTGGTCCACGTCGGCCAGGTGCGCGCAAGTCCGATTATCCGATCGGCGCGGGCATTGGCTCGGCTGCGAATGCCGGCATCGCCGACCGCGCGCTGCAGCTTCGATGTGCCGAGTCCGATCATGAGGACGATGGATGACAGGATCGTCATCGCCAGCACGGTTTCAATCAGTGTGAAACCGCGGGGCTGTCCGTGTGAGGGACGTGTCGATACACGCCGCGTCGTTCGATGCGATGGGCTCATTGCGCTTTCCATCCGCTGGAGAGATAGATGAACACCCGTCCGCGACCGGTGGCGCGATCGACACGCACCATACGGGTATCACCGAACGAGTCACTGCTGCGCTTGCGTCGCGCGCCAAGGTAGAACACGGCTGCGCGATCAAGCGCGCCGTTGCGCTGCATCACCAGCATCGGCTGGCTGTTGACCTGCTGCAGCGTGGGAAACTGTCCGGCATCGGTACCAAACGCAGGAACCGATGTACCGCGGCCGAAGCGCACACCTTCCGGCATCAGCGTCGGGCGCGTGTGCTCTCCGACATCGACCCGTTCGTTGTTGTTGGCGTCCCATACCGTGCGCACCAGCCCCTTGGCGGTGTCGAACACGATCAGCACGTTGTGGCCCCGGGCGGCGGCGTCGGTGCGCGCGGACATCAGGGCCATGTTGAGCGAACGGGCGGCCGAATCCACCTGGAAGCGCTCCATCCGAAACCGAGGCAGGGCAAACGCCGCGATGACCCCAATGACGGCAAACACCACCAGCATTTCGATGAGGGTGTAGCCGCGCCGTGGAGGCGTCGGGGTACTGCAAGCGGAGTGTGAGGCGCGAGTCGTCATGGGTACGGTTAAGTGATCACCGATTCATGACGAACACTTCAGATCACCGGCAACGACGGCCAGCCCTTCTCCCGGCGCAGGTGGGCACGGTGTGACAGCGGTGCCGGAGACGGGACACTTTCGAGGAGAAAGTGCGGGAAAAGTGCCCAGAAACTGGGCGGTCTATGCGGGTCAGTGCAGCTGAACCCAGGCCCGTTGATGGACGCGCCGGGGTACCGCCAGGGCACCGAGCGCCTGCCCCACGGCACATCGGGAATAGGCGATCAGCGTATTTCCGTTCCCAAGAGAATTGTCGGTCGTGCGATTGCGCACGAGGACACTGCCGTAGATGTCGGCGTTGCCATTCGGGCGAAAATCGTCCATCACCACAATCAGCCCGACGAACTTGAAGTTGCCATTGATGCGCAGACTGCCATTGACCAGGAGAATGCCTTGCCCACGCCCGCCGTTCAGATGCAGATCGCCGGCGGAGTAGATAACCGGGAAATAGCCCTGACAACCAACGATGGCGGCACCACCACGATCAGGTTCTCCCCAATTCGTGGACGACGGCGAACAGGCGGTTGCCGTACCGGTTGGTGAAGGTGAACCCCCTGCCGTTGTGACATTGGCCTTGGCCGCCAGCGACTCGAAGGTTTCGGTGCCAAAGACCGTGAATGTCGAAACACTGGCCGCGTTCGGGTCTGCGTACGTTCCGCCGACGGCCTGAGTGGCCGGCTTCTGCACCGTTGCCGTCTTGGCCGGGTTGTAGCTGATCGCAAACGTGTCTCGCACACCGAAGGCATCGCACCCGGTCCAACCTGGCGGCGTCGTGTTGCGGCCCGTGATATCGATTGAACCCTTCACTTCGATGTTGCCATGCGAAACAATGGCGCTTCCCGGCACGATGCGCGGCTGAGACAGACGTACCAGCAGACTGGCCTGGCGCTGCGCTTCGAGCACACCATTGCCAATGTTCGCACGGCCAATGGAAACGATTTGAAACGTCTGACCATCGAGACGCTGTACGCGCACCCGTGCAGTATCGCCATTCGCGACCACGACGTTCGACGAGTCGATACCACCAACGGCCATCGTGCGCCGTGCTTGTGTCCAGGTGTCGAGCTGTTGATTGAGGCCAAACTCCGCCACCGCCATGGCCCGTTGCCGGACCTGCGCTCCACGCGCTGCTCGAGCTTCCTGATACGTGGACATCAGTCCTGCTGACGACAACACCGCCAGCACGACCATGGCCACGAGCACAAAAAGCAGGGCGCTGCCCCGACGCGAGCGGGAATTGCGATGCGCAGTCATTGGCGATTCCGTACAGCCACCGTGAATGCCAGTGAGTCAATGATACGCTTGTCGATCGCTCCAGCCGGCGCGCCCTGCGCAGCCGGCAAAGTCATGCCCTGTCCGCGCAGGATGATCTCGAGACGCGCAATGCGATTGCGCTCACTCAGTTGCGTGAGCGACACGCCAAGACTGTCGAAGTAGGTCATGACCAATCCGCCACTGCTCGGCGCCATGTATGGACCGGACACCGGCGTTTCCGTCCCCCAGGAACCGTTCAGGAATTCCGCACGATGCAGGTACCACCTGCCCGACGTCACCTTGGCCAGTGTCCAGCGCGCGGGACGCGTGAAGCGCACTGCCGATCCTGTCGTGACCGAGTCCGGCAATGCCGGTACGACCGTGAATCGATAGCGCACCTTCGCTCCGTCCAGCGAGGCATCGAGGTACGGTGAGCTGGCGCAGTAGGCGGTACTGGTCGAAATCGCCGTGATCTGGTGCGCGCTCCAATAGTCACCACTCACACCGGATGAATCCGATCGCAGAATCCGAACAGTGTCACCAATCACCGGTGCGCTGTTCCAGCTCGTCGTCGTCGTGCGCGCCGACCCAAGAGGGGGGAGATCGATGCTGTTTGACCCGCTTCGTGCGCAGACGAAGGAAGCGCCCAGTGTACTGCGTACGGTGAGCGATTGCGCCGAAAAATCGGCGATGTCGCCACCAACCGTACTGAGGCTCCACAGGTCAGCTGGCAGCATGCCCAAGGCGGTGCGCAACTCACGACGCACCGAACCCAGTTCATGAATGCGCTGAAAATAGCGTTGCTGGGCCATCATTACACGCGCAACCACTACACCGAACATCGCCGTCATACAGAGGGCGATGATCAGTTCGACCAGGGTAAAGCCCGATCGTTCCTGATTTCGAGTTCGGCGTTGGCGACGCGCAGCATGGCGGGTCATCGGCACGGCACCAGTGTGACATAGCGCGACGTAGTGACAGCACGCGGAACGGTGAGTGAGAGTTCCACACGACGCGACGCTTCATTCCCACTGATGGCCCAACGCTCGACAATGCCGCGCGAAACACGAGATCCCGTGGTGCCAGCGGGCAGATTGCTGCAGGGCAGACTGTGCAGAGAATCAATGCGACGCTGCGCAGTTCCAGCGGCAATCATCTGCCAGCGACTCGCGGACATACTGCGCGAAATGCCATCCGTTGCGCCCAGCAATCCCATGATGGCCATGGCAAACAACACACTGGCGATGAGCACTTCCACCAGAGAGAAACCACTGCGCGCCGTCATAACACGCACTGCCTGTTGAGCACCAGACCAGCGGCGCTCACGCAAATCGTGTCGGCACGTCCCCCAACAGCCAGGCGATACCGCCGCGTGCCTGTTCCGATAGGCGTGGAGAGACCGCGAGCATCATACACAATACTGTCCGGGCTTCCGCCTATGGGCGTGACAGTCGCACCGAAGCTGATGCTGAAATCGAGCGGCCCAAGAATACGAACCGTGTTGCCGGTGAGTCCGCTCAATGCAGTCACATTGAGACGACTTGATCGCAGCGAGACGGTAGACACTTTGCCTTTCTGCATCGCCGCTGCACGCGCGGCATCGAAGCCAGCCATGAGCTGCCGACGCGCCGCTTGCAGCGCCGTGCGCTCTTTCAGCATTTGTATTGGAGGGATTGCCAGCAGTGCCACCAGCGCGACGAGCATGATCGTCACCACCAGTTCGGGCAAGGCAAATCCGCGTCGATTTGCGTTCACGTTGGCATCCTTTGGGGAAAGTGTTGGTCCCAAAGGACGCGGAGCGCTGTTCGCGGGTCACGGCGAACAACGCTCCTGTCACACTATGAAAACCACGTCATGTGAACACAACTTCATGTGACGCTTTTCGTGCAACTCTGCATGCGATTACGCGTGTGCTTCCTCCATGTCGCGTGCGTGTTCTGCCACGATCTTTTGCGCGGCTTCATGCGGCACCTGCTCGTAACCGTTGAAGCGTCGCGCCATCATGCCGTAGCCATGTGAGAGCGAGAACAATTGCGTGGCATAGAGGTGTAGCTCCGACTGTGGAACGACCGCGCGAACGGTAGTGCGTTGTCCATCGTTGTCAGTGCCGAGAATCTGTCCGCGACGGCCGGAAAGATCACCGAGCACATCGCCGAGGTAGGCATCTGGGACAGTGACCTCGATGAGATCGAGTGGCTCGAGAATGACTGGACGACACTTACTCGCCACCGTCTTGAATGCGAGGATGCCGGCCATCTTGAACGACATTTCGTTCGAGTCCACCGAATGTGTGGAGCCATCGAACAACTCGGCGCGGAAATCAACGAGCGGGAATCCGGCCATCACACCACGCATCGCCGCTTCCTGAATGCCGCGGTCGACGGCGGGGATGTACTTGGACGGAATCACGCCACCGACAATGCGATCGTCGAAGAGATAGCCTTCACCTCGTGGCATCGGCGACATGCGGATCCAGCAATCACCAAACTGTCCGCGGCCACCGGTCTGCTTCTTGTGACGTCCCTGCCCATCGGCCTTGGCGGTGATGGTCTCGCGATACGCGATACGCGGTGCATTGAGTTCGGCTTGCACCCCGAACTTCCGTTTGAGCACCGCCATGGCCACGTCGAGATGACGCTCACCGAGTCCGCCTACAAGCGTTTCGTGTGTTTCCGTGTTGTAGGAGACACTGAAGGTCGGATCTTCATCGTGTAGGCGGTGCAATCCCTGTTGCAGCTTCTCTTCTTCACCACGCGCGACCGCCGATACCGCGAAGTGTACCACCGACTCGGGGAAGTTGATGATCGGCAGGCGGATGGGATGTTCGCGCGTGGAGAGTGTGTCGTTGGTGTGCGTGTTGCGCAGCTTGGCCACACAGCCGATATCGCCGGCATGCAGTGTGTGCACCTCGACACGTTCCTTCCCGCACGGGACGCTCAGATGCCCGAGCTTCTCCACGCCGTCACGTGTGGCGTTGAACACCTCCTGTCCGTTGTGCACCGACCCTGACAGCACGCGGAAGTAGCTCACGTCGCCGACATGCGGTTCAGAGAGTGTCTTGAACACAAGCGCGGCAAATGGTCCGTCATCGCGCGCGTGCAGCTGAATGGTCTGATGTCCTTCGGAACCCGTGAGTGCGTGGATTTCCTCCATCTCCCACGCATTGGGCATGAGCTGCACAAGCTCTGTGAGCAGTGCACGCACACCAATCATGTTGTCGGCGGAAACGCAGAAGAGCGGGAACAGATCGAGCCGCGCCATGGCGTCTTTCATGCCGTGAATGGCGTCGTCGCGATCGATATCCTGCCCCTCGAGGTAGCGCTCGAGCAACGCGTCGTCAGTGGCGCTGATGGCTTCGATGAGTTCCTGGCGATAGGCGGCGAAGCGCGCCTGACAATTCTCCGGAATGTCGGTTTCGACGTATTCGCCTTTCACGCCGCTCGTGTACATGTACGCGCGCTGCGTGAAGAGATTGATGACCCCACCGAATTCGTGGCCTTCCCCGCACGGGATTTCGACCGGGATGACCTTGCTGGTCAATCGCGATTTGATCTGCAGGTAGATGCGGTCGAAATCCGCATGCTCCTTGTCCATCATGGACACGACGAAAAGCACTGGATCCTGCCGCTCCATGGCGGCGCGGAACATGCGCTCGGTGCCCACCTCGACGCCGGCAGCGGCGCTGACCACGCAGAGGGCGCCGTCCGTGGCGGCCAGCCCGGCGAGTGCGTCGCCCTGGAAGTCGAGGGAGCCTGGGGTGTCCACGAAGTTGATCTTGCTGTCCATCCATTCGGCGTAGGCACAACCGAGACTGATGGAGTAGCCGCGTTCGATCTCTTCGGGGAGGTAGTCCGTGAGGGCGGTGCCGTCGCGGATGGTGCCGTGGCGTTTGCCGGAGCCGGCGGCGAAGCAGAGTGCGTCGACAAGACTGGTCTTGCCGCTGCCGCCGTGTCCGACCACGGCGATGTTTCTAATGCCGGCGCTATCGTAATCCCGCATCGTCCCTCCACGCGTCGACGGCTCGAAGCCGGCGAGCGGGTTGCGCGGCGACGGTGGGGAGAACTCCCACGCGACGATCCGCATTGGTTCGGACGTCGCGGCCCCCGGAAGTGGGGGTCGTGGGCCACCGGGCCGATTAGACCGGCGGGGCAGCCACCCCGAGATTGCGACCGGCCGGAGGGAGGGGCAAGCGGGCTGGGCCGGACGGGGTGGTAGGGGATTCGCCCGGAATCCTGCACCCACTCATGCTGAGAACTATGAACCCGAAACTCGAAACTGTTGTTTGAAGTTCTTGCGGGCGACATGAACCACCCATGCCCGGTTCCCAGTGTTCAGTGCACAGTTTTCAGTTTCGAGTGATCCATGAAGTACAGAGCGGGTGGCAATCCAATTGGATCACCACCCGCCCATCACCTGCGTTCAGACAAGAACAGAGTTCGTTCAGTCTCCCTCCGTTTCGAATCCGTAGGCATCCGCCTGTCGGATGGAATCGAGCCAGCGTTCCACGCCAGCGTCGTCCTCCAGTGATGCTCCGGCCCCTCCGCTCGCGCCAACGGCTGAGAGCAGGGAGAAGCTGAGCGCGCGCTCGGTTCCCTCAGGCCAGTCGGGCATTGCCAGCCCGGCCGCCACCCGCCGCAACGTCGTGCCGCAGCTGCCAAGCAGCTCCGACGCACGCGCTTCCAGCGTGGGCAAGGGAATATCGAGGTCCTGCGTGACCAATCGTCCTGTCGAGTTATCCCGCCAAGCCGAGTCACCGACCGCACCGCGGTCCGGCCACACGCCAAGATGACGCACGACGCCCGACTGCACGGCTTCCAAACGCTCACTCTCCACGGTGGCCGCGAGGGCAAGCGCGAGCGACTGCGCGTCTGCCTGGCCATACAGCGTTACTACTTCACGCCGCGAGCGAGTGCCGAAGGGAAGCACGGGAATCGAGTTCACGTGCGCAAGAACCGGCGAATCGCTCGGACGCGCCTCGAGTCGAACAAGGACGTCCATTGGGTACCTCCTGCGGTTGGGGGTTCTACGGGTCCGGTGGGCCCGTCTCGTCACGCGCGCCGTCCACGTGTCCTTAAGACGTCCCATGCCGGGATGGGCAACGAGCGGTCTCCTCCGCTCCCCACTTGATCCGTACCCAACGATCAGGGGGATTGGTCAGTGCTCGCTGTGATACATATCACCGACGCGATGCGCTGCGTGTCACAGTTCAGTCGCGTCCGACTGCGAAGCGGTGCTCGTGTGACTCGCATCGAGCCAAATGCTGCTTAGCAAAGCCACAGCAAGTGCCGCTGCAATGGGAACCGCACCAGGGGTTGTTCCCGTCACACCGTAGCCAATACGCAACGGTGCAGGCAAAACGCTGAGTGACAATGACGCATACCCGAGCACCACCGCTGCAGTCACCAGAATGCGCCACACACCGCGCAATGACATCACTATCGCGCCGAGCAGAAAGCCCCATGCCGTGGCGATCACCAGATGATGGAGATAGCCGAGTGCCACCGACGTGAGAGGAGCGGCCTGTGATGCAACGCCGATACGCTCCAGCAATCCGCGTCCGGCCAATCGAAATGCGCGTCCGGCTTCGCCTTCACGCCATCCGAGTCCGAGCAGAGCGCCGCCCGTCGCAATTGTGGTCAATGTGCCGGTGGCAAGCGCGGCGTCGAGTGCCCGTTCAAAACGACTGGGAAATTCCATCGGGGCCATGAGTCGTAAGATATACGACATGTGCACCACTTTTGTGACGGGATGGTGGCATACTGGAACGATTGACCTGCTCGTGTTGTCGGAAGAATCCGGGGACGTAGCGCAGCCTGCACAGGGGCTCGCAAAGCTGCCTGCCAACCGGTCTGCATTAGCGTTCGATTAACACGCTCAGAATTCCGTCGTCCAAGCGAAAGACCTCAACGGAGTCTTCTCATGATGCGTATCACGCGCCGCGCGATCCCGTCCCATATGGGGAACGGTGTGTTGATCGCCGCGCTGTTCGCGACCCCTGCCTGGACCACGGCATGCCGGACTACCAGTCCGAACACGTCTGGCTCCTCGTCATCTACGATGTCGCCGGCAGCTGCAACGTCCGGCGGATCGCCCGTAGCATCTGCACCGTCAGGTCCTCGCGAACAGACCGCCGACCAGCAAGTCCAGCATGTGCTCAACCGCCTGGCGTTCGGCGCCCGTCCCGGTGATGTCGATGCCGTTCGTGCGATGGGCGTGGACACGTGGATTGCGCGCCAGTTGGCGCCCGAACGCATTGACGATGCCGCGACGCAGACATTTGTGGCGCGCTATGTCACACTTGGCAAATCATCCGAACAGCTGTACGCGGATTTCCCGCCGGGCGGTGTGCTGCAGGCACAGTTGGCGAGAAAGGGCGATGATGCCACTGCTGCCGATAGCCTGAAAGTGCGTGAAGCCAATCAGCTGGGACGATTGTACCTGGGAGAGCTGGCCTCGCATCGCGTGGCGCGCGCCGTACTTACCGAGCGTCAACTCGAAGAGGTGTTGGTCGATTTCTGGCTCAATCACTTCAATGTGTTCGTGGGCAAGGATCGCACGCGCTATTTCCTGAACGACTACGAACGGCAGGCGATTCGTCCTCATGTGATGGGATCTTTCCGCGAGTTGCTCGGTGCGGTGGCCAAGAGTCCGGCCATGCTGTACTACCTCGACAATTGGCAGAGTGTGGCCGACAGTGGGCGACCGGTGCTGCAGCCCATTCCGCCTCGCCTCGCGCAACGTCGTGGACAAGCCGTGCGTCGTGCGGCGCAGCAGCGTGGTGCGAATGAAGAGCAGATGCAACGTCTCGCCCAGGTGCAGCAGCGTCGGCGTGGACTCAATGAGAACTACGCTCGTGAGTTGATGGAATTGCACACGTTGGGCGTTGACGGCGGCTACACCCAGCAGGACGTGGTTGAAGTGGCACGCGCACTTACTGGGTGGACACTTGAGCGCGGCGCACAGGGCGGTCCATTCGTCTTCCGACCGCAGGTGCATGATGCGGGCGCCAAGGTCATTCTCGGTCAGAAGTTCGCGGCCGGTCGCGGCGTCGAAGAAGGTGAAGCCGTTCTCGACCTCTTGGCGCGTCATCCGAGGACCGCTGAGTACATCGCGACCAAGCTGACGAGGCGTTTGGTGAGTGATACGCCACCGCCTGCGCTGGTCAAGCGCGCGGCCGCCACGTTCACTCGCACAAACGGCAACATTCGCGAAGTCGTGCGCACCATCGTGACCAGTCAGGAGTTCTTCAGCACGGCCTCGTACCGCGCCAAGGTAAAGACGCCCTTCGAGCTCGTGGTCAGCACCATGCGCGCCATGCAGGGCGCGCCGGAGCCGACTGCCGCACTCGCTGGACTGGTGTCGCGACTGGGTCAGCCCATCTATGGGCATCAGGCGCCGAACGGCTACCCGGAAACGGGCGACGGGTGGATCAACACCGGCGCGATTCTGAATCGCATCAATTTTGGTCTCGCCGTGTCGAGCAATCGCGTGCCGGGTGTGCGCCTACAGCAGTGGCCCGCCGCGCGCACGCTGCAGCCGCTGCCACGTGAGCAGCAGGTGGACGGCGTCATTCGTGAACTGCTTGGCGGCGCGGTCTCTCCTGATACGAGGCAGGTGCTGCTCACCGGCACCAACCCATTCCTGCAGGCCAACGCGAGCAAGTCGGATTCACTCATCGTGGATGACGACTCCAGCATGACACCACCGACGCAATCGATGCAGCCGCGTCGGCGCGCTGGAAACGGCGCCAACGCCACGGCACCAACAGGCCTCGCACAGATCGTGGGTCTCGCACTCGGCGCTCCCGAGTTCCAGCGACACTAGTCGCCCGCCTTCGACTTCGTTTCGACTCCATCCGGACGCTCATCATGAATCGTCGAGTCTTTCTCAAGGGCGGTGCGTTGTCGCTGATGACGCTGGGCCTGAGCCCCAGTTTCCTGCGTCGCACTGCGCTGGCCATGGACCTGCCGCGCGCCGCGCGTGGCAAGACACTCATCGTGCTGTTTCAGCGTGGCGCCGCCGACGCACTCAATGTGCTGGTACCATTCGGAGACGCCGACTACTACAAGGCGCGCCCGCAACTCGCCATTGGTTCACCGGCACGCAACAACGGCACGCTTGGCGCCATCGATCTCGATGGGTTTTACGGACTGCATCCCTCGCTGCAGGGATTCAAGCCGCTATGGGATCGCGGTCTGCTGGCGCCCATTCATGCGGTCGGCAGTCCAAGTGCGACACGTTCGCACTTCGATGCACAGGACTACATGGAAACGGCCACGCCCGATCGCAAAGGCACCACCGATGGCTGGCTGAATCGTTATCTCGCGGTACAAGGCACCTGTGAAGCGTGCACGCCGGGACAGACGACGGGCCCGTTCCGCGCCGTCGCCATGACGGCGCAGACGCCACGCATTCTCGAGGGCGCATCACCCGTCGTGGCCATGAACTCGATCGACGAGTTCTCGATTCGCACCAACGGCGGTGATGCAGAACGTCGACTGGAAGCGTTGTATCGCACGGGCTCCGCAGATCTCGTGCACGGCAGTGGCAGTGACATGTTCGAAGCACTCAAGGTGCTGCGTTCTGCCAATCCACAGCAGTACAAGGCGGCCAATGGCGCGCAGTATCCGCGCTCACAATTCGGTCAGCGTCTGCTGCAGATCGCGCAGCTCATCAAGGCCGGTGTTGGTCTCGAAGTGGCGTTCGCCGATATTGGCGGATGGGACACGCACGTCAATCAGGGTGCGGCACAGGGTCAGTTGGCCAACCGCCTCAGCGACTTTGGCGACAGCATCAGTGCGCTGGTGGCCGATCTTGGTGATCGCATGGATGACGTGGTGATTCTCACCTGCTCCGAATTCGGTCGCACGGTGCGACAGAACGGCACGGGTGGTACGGACCACGGTCACGCCGGTGCGATGTTTGTGATTGGCGGTTCGCTCGGCGCCACCAAGAAGGTGCATGGCCGCTGGCCGGGTCTCGCACCGGAGCAGTTGTACGAAGGGCGCGATCTCGCGCTTACGACCGACTTCCGTGCAGTGTTTGCCGAAGTGGCGTCACGACACCTCGGCGCTCAAACCCTCACCACGATGTTCCCGGGGTATACAGGAACATCGCGTGAGTGGCTTGGCGTGCTGAAAGGCTAGCGATTTCGCCGACGTGCTTCGCGTTGCGCCTCTCGTTGCGCTTCGCGATCACGTTCGGCGGCACGCTGGATCTCGCGCATGACATTGCGCGCGATGGCGCGGGCGCGGTCACCCGCCTGCGTGGATTCAAGCAAATTTTCCAGCGCGTCGTTGAGTGCCTCATGCGCACTGCTGGCGCCGCGCTGGCCCTCACGATCCGACTCATGCCAGTCGGGCGGATCGTCATCGCGCATGGCGACGTAGTCGGACTGTTCGCATGAACGCGTTGGCGCCGTGCCGCGCTTGAAGTACTCACGGCGCGACGGGCCACACCAATCGCTGGCCAGTGCACCTGTCGTGATATCGATCTGACGTGATTCGATACCGGCAGGCGGAGTCCATGGTGCTTCACGCTCTGGGCTGAAGCCACTTTCGCGAAGGAATCGCGCCCAGGCCGGTGCGGCCATGCGACCTCCACTGGCATTCCAGCCGAGTGGCTGCGGCACGTCGGCACCAAACCAGACACTTGCCACTAGCGATGGTGTGTAGCCCACGAACCAGACATCGGTCCCATCATTGGTGGTGCCCGTCTTTCCGGCAACGGGTCCACGAATGCCGGCCTCTCGCACGCTGTATCCAGTACCGCGATCCACGACAGACTGCAGCATGCTCGTGACAAGAAATGCATCTTCAGCTGGCAACACCCGCGTGCGCTGCACAGGTGGCGCCTGCCACAGCACATCACCAAAAGGATTTTCGATGCGTGTGATGAGTGTGGGAATAACGCGTTCACCACCATTGGCAAACGGCGCATAGCTGGCGGTGAGTTCGAGCGGCGTGACACTGGCGGCGCCAAGCGCCAGAGCCGGCACGAGTGGCAGATTGCTGCTGATACCTTGCGATTGCGCGAGACCGGCAATGCGCTGCACTCCCACGTCGCGACTCACTCGCACAGTGGCCGCGTTGGCCGAACGGGTCAGCGCATCACGCAGTGTGATACGACCGGCATAGTCATCGCCGTAGTTGGCGGGACGCCACACATCGCGGCCGGCATCCACGGTCACCGGTTCGTCATCCACCAGTGTGGCCGTAGTGAAGCCATTCTGTAGCGCGACGGCATACACGAACGGCTTGAATGTCGACCCTGGCTGGCGCTTGGACTTGAGTGCACGATTGAACCCCTTACGCTCGATACGGCGACCACCCACGATGGCACGCACGGCACCCGACACGGGGTCGAGCGCCACCAGCGCACCCTGCGTGCGATTGTTGCCACGAATCGCACCACCGTTCCATGCGCGCTCCTCGTCGATGCGCGCCGCCTGTGCGGCAACGGCCCGTTCGGCCGCAATCTGTGCTCGGCGATCGATGGTCGTCCACACACGAAGTTCGGCGTCGCGAATACCGGGAGGCAGCACGCCCAGACGACGCAGCGAATCGATCGTGGTGCGCGCCGCTTCAACGGCCCACGAATCCACGGTGCGCGTTGGCGTGAACTCGCGGCTCGCGAACTTGAGTGGCGCGCGCCGCGCGCGCGCAATCTCGGCGGGCGTGGCCACACCAGTTTCCCGCAACACATCGAATACCACATCACGGCGCGCCAGCGCACGCGCGCGACTGTTGCGTGGTGAGTACGTGGACGGCGCCTTCGGCAAGCCGGCAAGCAACGCGGCTTCACCAAGCGTGAGATCCTTTACACCTTTACTGAACAGATCGCGCGACGCAGCTTCGACACCATAGACACCGTTGCCGAGGTAGATGGCGTTGAGATAGCGCTCGAGGATTTCGTCCTTGCTCAGTGCACGCTCGAGCAATCCCGCATAGCGTACTTCGAGTGCCTTGCGTCCCCATGTGCGTTCGGCCGCACGGGTACCAAGAAACACATTACGTGCGAGCTGCATGGTGATGGTGCTGGCGCCTTCGCGCACACCACCGGCACGGATGTTGGCCACGAAGGCGCGCGCCACACCACGCCAATCAATGCCTCCATGATTGTGGAAGCGTCGATCTTCGACGGCGATGAACGCCTGCTGCACATGCTCCGGCACACGCGCCAGCGTGACATTGTGTCGCTTGACCGACGTAAGAGCGCTGACGAATCCGCTGTCGCGACCAAGCAGCGCACCGCCTTCACTGGGCTTCCACGCCTTGAGTTGTGCCACACTCGGGCACCCATGCCATCCACAGCTGTACCACCATGAACCGCCGGTGAGGCCAGCAAGACCCGTAAGCACAGCCAACGTGGGTGCCGCACGACGTGCCACACGAAGCAGCTTGGCTCGTCGTCCAGTACTCCAGCGCGCAATCGTGCGCGCAACAAAGGAAGGCGTGACCGGCGCCACTTTCGGCGCTGCCGGAGGTTCCGCTTCCGGGGCCGGCTTCACTGGTGGGTCGTTAGGTTGCTCAGGTATCACCGTTACTCCGTCATCCCGAAACGCTGCATGCACCCTGCCCTGATGGTTCGACTGCTGCTCCCCACCCTGCTTTGCCTGTTTCCCATCCTCCTACGAGGACAGGGGCGTGAAAGTGCCACGGCTGTTCGAACGCCGAATGAACTGGGACGAATCCCGATCGTTGAGTGGCATCAGGTGGTAGACAAGGACGGGACGTACAAGGTGTCCCGTGAGCGCTTCCGAGCTGAGCTGGAAGAGTTGCATCGCCGGGGGTATGTGCCGATTTCGCTGGCATCCTACTTGGACAAGCAAATCGACATTCCGGTTGGCAAATCGCCGGTACTTTTTACTTTCGACGACGCGTCGCCGAGTCAGTTCAGGTACCTGGAGCGCAACGGGCAGCTGGTCATCGACCCGACGAGCGCTCTGGGCATCCTGCTGGACTTCATCAAGACTCACCCCGACTGGAAGCCACGGGGGGTCTTTTGCATGCTGCCCGCGGCCGATGCCGGTCATGCGTTCTTCGGCAACAAGGGCATCGACGGGCAGAAGAGCGAATGGCGGATGAAGAAAGTGAAGCAGTTGCACGAGCTCGGGTTCGAGCTGTGCAATCACACGCTCTGGCATGCGAAGCTCAGCAAATACTCCGACGCTGTGGTGCAGGAGCAGTTTGCGCGCGGATTGATGGCGATCGACTCCGCCGTACCGGGCTACAACGTGCGTGGCATGGCGTTGCCGTATGGTTTGTGGCCCAAGAATCGCGCGCTCACCAAGGCAGGATCATGGACCGATCCCAAGTCGAAACGCGTCGTGCGTTACACCCACGAAGCGGTATTCGAAGTGGCCGGGGGACCGGCGCGCAGTCCGCATGATCCGTTGTTCGACGCCGGCAAGTTGCCGCGGGTGCCGCTGCAAGGGGGGACTAATTTGACGACGACACTCAATGAAATGGACAAAGCGGGCAAATGGGCTCGCTATGTATCAGACGGGAATCCCAAGACTGTAGCGAAGCCTTAACTGCGGTTTGGGTTGGGGTTTTTCTCGCGACTTGCTGTGGGCCGTGGGCTATGAGCTGTGGGCCGGGGTTGTGCATCGTCGGAGGCGCGACGGCGAGGGGTAAGCAATACCACGCGCCGCTGCGCCTATTCGCTCGCACAACCCCGGCCCACAGCCCACGGCTCAAAGCCCACAGCAAGTCGCGAGCGAACTCTTAACCCCAACCGCAGTTCCTACTGCGCCGTCCCTCGCATCTTTTCGCATTCATCCCATCTATCTACCGCTCGCCGCAGATGGGGAATGACAATACTGCCCCCAACAATGAGTCCAATGCTCATGGTCTCGAACACTTCGTCTTTCGTCACCCCTTCTTCTGCACAGCGCACGATGTGGTAGGTGATGCAATCGTCGCAGCGCAGCACGAGTGATGCGACAAGACCAAGCAACTCCTTGGTCTTCACATCGAGCGCGCCGTTTTCATACGCCCGACCATCAAGATTGAAGAACCGATTCATGACGAGATTGTTCTCGCCGAGAATGCGGGTGTTCATCTTCTCGCGATACTGACGGAATTCGGCCAGGGCGTTGCTCTCCCCCGGGAGATTGCCTCCCGAAGCCGTATGATCGTGCGGCGGGCCACCTGCGGTGCTGTCACTCATGATGATGCGCGCTCGTGAGTCAGATGGGGATCAGAACTTGTAGTTGCGGAGTGTCGTGAGCGCTGTTTCGAGCGCCGCCCGCTGCTGTTCGGTGGGCGAGTTGTTCCAGAGCTCTTCGTAGGTCGTGATGGCCAGTGCGAGTGCTTCCTTGTCATGCTCGGCGGCAGCCAGCGATGCGGCGTTGTCGGCCAGGGCGGCCTTGGCCAGCATGTCATCATGGAAGCGTTGTGTCACCTGCAGCCAACGCACAGTACGATCGCGCTGGTTGCCTTCGGTCAGTGCCCACAGATGCCAGGCACCGCGATTAGTCGGATCGATGGTGAGGGCGCGGTTGGCCAGTTCTCCAACCAACTCGGGGCCGCGACCGGACAGCCAGTAGGCGTTGGCGAGGATGACGAGCGCCCGAACATTGTTGGGCTGCTCATCGACCACCTTTTCATAAAGAGGGCCGGCAACTTCCGGCATGTGCAGCCAGGTTTCGGTGGCGGCGACGATGGCGTCGGGCATGGCACCGGCCCGCAGGTGATGGAGGCGTTCCATGAGGGCGCCCACGTTGCCGGTGACTTCGTAGGCGGCCACGGACTCAGCGAGGGCGGCTGGGAGATCGAGCAGGGGAGCAATCATGTCACCAAACTTAGGCGGTACCGGAAGCCGTTTCCGGGCCCGAGAACATTTCGATACCTGATGGGGTAGAAGGCGAGGGTTGCGCGAACGGCCGGGGCGCGCAATACTCACAGGAACTCGAAGGAAGACGTGACGTCGCGGCGCCCGACCAGAGTGTGCCCCGACATTGCCCCAAAAGCGGCCCCTCTCGAGAGACCGGAGGATTGCCCTCCGTGTGTTCCCCCCAGCGGTACCGGCAACGCGCTTACGCGTCGTCGGCAGTGAGACGGCCGATCCTTCCGTCCCCTCAGTATCCCGCACAAGAGCTTTTGCGCCTCAGCGCCTTTCTGGATCCATTGGGCTCCAGCGCCTCGTGGCCAACTGCCGTGCCGCCTTTGGCATATGCCTCTGGCAGTACGGACTGACGCCGTGCGTCGTCCGATCGGGCGAACGCCTTTTGTACCACTCGCAGTAGTCGAATGACCGAACCGAAGCCGACCCGCCGCCCTCGTACGCGGCCCGCCCCGGAAACAGCCGGGGATGACAATCCATACCTCGATGCGCCCGTGAAGCGGGCCCCGCGCAAGACCGCGGCCAAAGCGGCAAAGGCCGCTCCCGAGGCTCCAGTCGAAGCACCTCCCGCCGCCTCGTCCGCACCTGATGCGGAACGTCCGCGCCGCCCTCGCCAGCCCCGTCGCCCGAAGGCCGATGCTGAATCGGCACCGGAAGCGACCAGCGCACCGGCGCGGGAAGTCCGTGAGCCGCGTCCGCCGCGCGAGCCGCGAGAGCCGCGGGCTGAACCGCGAGCCGAGTCCCACCCGGAGCCGCGCCCCGACGTCCGCCCCGACGTCCGCCCCGAGCGGCCGGAGCGCCCACTGGATCCGCGGTTTGAGCGGGCCTTCGAGCCCCGACCGGAAAACCGTGGCGAACCCATGGCGGCACCAATCTGGGATCCGGCGGAACGGATCTCACGAGAGCAGCTGGAAGGCGGCAATCGTTATGATCGCGCCTTCGACAAGGTGGATCGTCCGGCCGCCGAACGCCCGGATCGCCAGGAGCGACCCGAAGGACGTGGTGATCGACCAGAGCGTCCCTTCAATGACCGCCGTGAGCGTGGCGGACGCCGCCGCGGTCGCAACAATAACAACAACCGCTTCCGCAATGATCGAAATGACCGCGGAGGCGATCGCCCGGTTGGAGATCGTCCGGAGCGTCATCATCGGCCGGAGCGTGTAGCCGGTGCGGAGCGTCAGGGACCTGAGGGCGGCGCCGAACGCGGCGAGCGCAACGACCGGTTCGACAACAATGAACGGGGCTTCCGTCGCAATGGACGGCGGGGTCGCAATCGTTTCCGTCGTGAAGGTGGCGCGGAACAGGGCGCTGCACCGGAAGGTCCAATCGATCGGGCGCCGGCATCGGCTCTCGCGGTCGAAGGTACGATGTCGGGTTGGTTCGACCCCTCGCGCGATGGCGGCTTCCTCCGCCGCGCCGTCAACAGCTACCTGCCCGACCCGACCGATCCATTTGTTTCGCCGGCGCTCGTGCGCCTGCACCAGTTGCGTCGTGGCGACAAGCTCGATGTGACGTATGGCCGCGACCATCGCGGTCGCTACAGTGTGGTCGAGGTTCAGCAGCTCAATGATGGTTCACCCGTCATTCTCGACAAGCGTCTCGACTTCAACACACTGATTGCGAGCTATCCCGACCGGAAGCTCACGCTGGAAACGGGACGTCCGGCCAAGACCGGCCCCGAACTCACGCGTCGCGCGATCGATCTCATTGCGCCCATTGGCTACGGTCAGCGTGCTCTCATCGTGGCACCGGCACGCGCCGGTAAGACCACGTTGCTGCAGGCCATCGTCGAAGGTGTGTCGGTCAATCATCCGCAGGCCGTGCTGCTCGTGCTTCTCGTAGATGAGCGCCCGGAGGAAGTGAGCGAGATGATCACGTGGGGTTATGGCGAAGTCGTGGCTTCGAGCTTCGACATGCCGCCCAAGCGTCACGTGGAAGTGGCCGAGATGACTCTCGAACGCGCGCGCCGTCTCGTGGAGACCGGAAAGGATGTGGTGATCGTGCTGGACTCCATCACGCGTCTCGCGCGTGCCCACAACACGGTCGATCGCGGCACGGGTCGCACCATGTCCGGTGGTCTCGATGCCACCGCCATGCAGAAGCCCAAGGCGTTCTTTGGTTCGGCGCGCATGATTGCCCCGCAGCATGGTGGTGGATCGCTCACCATCATTGCCACGGCACTCGTCGAAACCGGTTCACGCATGGACGACGTGATCTTTGAAGAGTTCAAGGGCACCGGCAATTGCGAGATCAAGCTTGATCGTTCGCTGGCCGATCGCCGCATCTTCCCTGCGTTCGACATCGCCACCAGTGGCACGCGTCGCGAAGAGAAGCTCTATCGTCCCGATCAGCTGGATAAGGTGCATCTGCTCCGCCGCGGTCTGCATCAGTTGCCGCCGCAGGCCGGCATGGAGTGGCTGATCAAACGCATTGCCGCCACCACCAACAACGATTCGCTGCTCGACGGGCTCTGAGTCGTTGTCGTTCCGGTAGTTCTGAACCCCCGGCCTGGTCCTTGTGACCGGTGCCGGGGGTTCAGCTTTTCCACCCAGCTTGTCCGATTGATCTGCCCGGGTTCCGGGCATGTTGGCCGTTTCAAATCAGTATGGGCCTAACACAGAAATGATACTTGTGCCGGTGGCGTGACGGTCTCGCCGGGAAATACGCATTGACGCTCAAGTGCAGAGGGATCCGCTCCGATACCCGCAACCGAGGCGTGTGTGGGCAGTGGCCCGCACCGATGGCAACCGATCTCCGCACTCACCCCCCATGTTTCGATCACTCACATTGAAGGCCAAGATTCTGGCCCTCCCCGTTGTCGCCGCGCTGGGCTTCCTGGTGACGCTGGGCACGACCATGGTACTCGGCCGGCGCGCCCAGTCCGAATTGACCACCATTCATACGGGCTATTCGCCAGCGCTTGAGCAGAGCCGTCGCCAGCTGGCGACACTCGAGACGTATCAGCGTGCATTGCGTGACGCTGTTGGCGCGAGCGACACGGGCGCCATTGGTGCGGCCGATGCCCTGATTGCGCAGTTCAAGGCTGTGAATGACTCGCTCTCCGCGAACGATGTGACCGATTCCGCCGCCGTGCACAAGCTCGGCGAGGATTTCACCTCCTACGCTGAAGCGGCCAAGTCTGCCAGCACCGGCATGATCACCGGCTCCATGGAAGATCTCATGGGCGGCATGACGTCGGTGAAGGAAAAGTATGCGTCGCTGTCGACCGCGTTGAACACGCAGATCGCGCAGCAGGATACTGCCATCACGAAGGCGTTCGCTTCGGCGAGCGGCTTGCAGAGCACGCAGTTCTACGTGACCACGGCGGTGCTGGTTGTTGCTCTGGCCGCACTCGGTGTGCTCGCCTGGGGCACGCTCAACAGCGTAATCGGCGCCATGCGCACGCTCTCCGATACGGGACGTGACATCGCCCGCGGCAAGATCGATCTGCAGGTGGACATCCGTTCGAAGGACGAAATCGGCGACCTCGCCGAAGCCTTCCGCGGCATGCTGTCGTACATCGGCGGTGTGGCTCGCGCGGCAGATCGTCTCGCGACGGGTGACCTGAGCGCCAAGGTTGAAGTGCGCAGCGAACACGACGTGCTCTCGCGCAGCATCAATGGCGCGACGGACACGCTGCAGGGTGTGGTTGGTGAAATCAATGGAGTTATCGAGGCGGCCAAGCATGGCGACCTCGCGAAGCGCGGCAACCCGGACAACTTCCGCGGTGCATACGCCGAGCTCGTGTCGGGTACGAACTCCACGCTCGATGCGGTCATCGAGCCGATCACCGAAGCCAAGGATGTACTGGCCCGTGTGGCGGCGCGTGATCTGTCGGCCCGCGTGAAGGGCAACTATGTCGGCGAGCATGCCGCGATCAAGGAGTCGCTCAATACGGCGCTCGAGAACATCGCGGAAGTGTTTGCGTCGCTGACGCAGGCTATCAGCCAGGTGAACTCGGCGGCTCGTGAGATCGGTGACGGCAGCCAGGAACTGGCGAGCGGCGCGGCGGATCAGGCCGGCGCAATCGATCAGGTGTCGAACCGCATCAAGGTGGTGGACGAGCGTACGAAGGCGAATGCTGCCGACGCTGCAGAAGCGCGTGCCGCGATGGACAAGGCCACGCAGACTACCGAGCAGGGTGTGGAGCGCATGACGGCTCTTGCTGACGCAGTCGGCGAGATCAAGAAGTCGGCGGACGCGACGGCCAAGATCGTGAAGACGATCGACGAGATCGCGTTCCAGACCAACCTGCTGGCGCTGAATGCTGCGGTTGAAGCGGCGCGTGCCGGTGATGCAGGCAAGGGCTTCGCGGTCGTGGCCGATGAAGTGCGCAGCCTCGCCATCCGTGCCTCGGAAGCCTCGCGCAACACGGCGACGCTCATCGAAGAGTCGGTGGCGAAGGCGGAGACGGGTGTGCAGCTCAACGAGAGCGTGAAGCGTCGTCTCGAAGAGATCCGCACCGGTGTGCTCCGCGCCACCACCATCATGAACAACATTGCCGAAGGCGCCGTCGAGCAGGAGAAGGAGCTCGCCGAAGTCACCAGCGCGATGTCGCAGATCAGTGGTCTTACGCAGCGCACTGCCGCCAACGCCGAAGAGTCGGCGAGCGCGGCGGCCGAGCTGTCGGCGCAGTCAGCGGAAATGCAGGAGCTGGCCGCGCAGTTCGAACTGGGCGACCGTGGTCGTTCGATCAGCCATCAGGCGTCGGCCCCTGCGGTCACGTCGGCGGCGCGTCGGGCGGCCACGGCCCCTGCAACTTCCCGCACCGCGACGCGCGGTTCGGGTCGACCGGCCCCGGCGCGTAGCGCCGCACCGGCCCGCAGCGGTGTCGCCGCTGCTGAGAAGTCCGACGATGTGTTCCCGGTGAGTGCGGCCGCACTCATCCCGTTCGATGAAGACGGGGACACCGACGGCATTCTCGAGTCGTTCTGATCCGACGCAGGTGATGTGCAACAACGGGCGGTGGTCTCACAGGGATCCACCGCCCGTTTTGCACAGTGGAACGACGTAATTCCGCTGGACCCATCCGATTTTCTCCTTCATGTTCACGCTGCGTTTCGGCGGCCGGATTGCCGCCACTGTGCTCCTTGCGAGCACCACTCTCTCGATGACCCTCGAGGCTCAGGATGAGCGCCTCAGCGTCCACGGCTCCGCCACCATCGCCTACGGCAAGGCTGACAATCTGCCGGTCACCGGCATCACGAAGGACGGCACGTCCGACTATCGCCTCCTCGCGCTGCAGTTCGGTTACAAGATTTCCGACAAGGATCGTGTCGTAACGCAGTTGCTGCATCGCAAGATTGGCAGCAGCCCACTCAACGCCATCGTACCTGCCATCGAGCCGGTATGGGCGTTCTACGAGCACCGCTTCGATAACGGCGTGTCGCTCAAGGCCGGCCGCAATCCGCTGCCGCGCGGCATCTTCAACGAAATCCGCTACATCGGCACGCTGCTCCCGTTGTTCCGCGTGGGCAACGCCGTGTACGGTGAGACGCTCGAGTTCGTGGACGGTGTCGTCGTGCGCAAGCCGTTTGATCTCGGCAACGATTGGAAGATCGACGCGACGGTATTCGGTGGTGGCTACGATCTGCGCGCACAGATTCCGAGCGCCAGCGGTGTATCGGTGGTGAACACGCGCAACGAAAACACGATTGGCGGCCAGGTGTGGCTCAATACGCCGATCGATGGTGTGCGTGTCGGTGCGTTCGCGAACAACTACATGAGCACGCCGAGCTCCACGTTGCCGGAAGCGCAGCGCCCCAATCGCACCACGACGCTGCTCTATTCGGCCGAAGCGGTGTTCTCGAAGGCGTTCGCCCGCGGCGAATACACGACCTTCAAGCAGACTAAGTCGCCGAACTTCGTGGACTTCGCGTCGTACTATGTGCAGGCTGGTATCACGCCCACGGAACAGTTGACGCTGACGGCCGAGTACAATGATGGCCGCAATGTGGTGCGCTTTGCTGGCACGCAGATCCCGAACATCGATCTGCCGCTCAACCAGGACATCGCACTTGGTGTGGCGTTCAAGCCGTCGGCGCAGATCGCGTTCAAGCTCGAAGGCCATCGCGTGGAAGGTTATCAGTTCGATCGTGCCGTACCGTCCGTGATTCCGCCCACAGCGCCGCCCCTTGTGGCGCGTCTGGCTCCGGCATCGAAGACGTTCTACGGGCTCGTCTCAGTCGCCTTCAGCTTCTGAGGATCCGAACATGACGCGTAAACTCATCGCCGTCCTGGCGACCCTGGTGCTCTGTGTCGTGAGCACGCCGGCCGCGGCGCAGGACGTGAAGGTTATCGTGAACAGCGCCAACAGCGTGTCAGACTTGTCGGGCGACGTGGTGACCAAGCTGTTCCTCAAGCAGAGCGCGAAGTTCCCGAACGGTACGGCTGCCCAGCCAGTGGATCAGGGCAAGAGCAGCAGCGCGCGCGCCGCGTTCTCCAAGAGCGTGCTTGGCCGCGCTGTCGGCGCTGTCGAGTCGTACTGGCAGCAGCAGATCTTCTCGGGCAAGGATGTGCCACCGCCAACCAAGGCGTCGGATGACGAAGTGGTGGCGTACGTGAAGGCGAACGCCGGCGCGATCGGCTACGTCAGCGCGGGTGCCTCGACGGCCGGTGTGAAGGTCGTTGACGTCAAGTAACACCGTTGGCAGGTCCGCTAACTGATTCACGCGGTAGGTCCGCTAACAGATTCACGCGGACAACACGGACAACACGGACAACAGAGAAACCACAGGATCAATTGCTATCGATCCTGTGGTTTCCTTTTTTGTCCGTGTCATCCGTGTTGGTCAGTTCAAGCGAAGCCGCGATCTAGCTCCGCGCCGCGCGACGTGCGAACTCATCGTACAACACCGCACCGGCACGAATGCCGAGCGTGTAGTTCTCCACGCTGATCCATTCGTCGGGGGCGTGGGCATTTTCGCCCGGCAACCCGAAGCCCATAAGCAATACCGGTGCGCCAAGAATGCGCTCGAAGTCACCGACTACGGGAATACTGCCGCCTTCGCCGGTGATGACGGGTTCGCGTCCGAATGCGGCTTCGAGTGCTGCCTTGCCGGCGTCGATGATGGGACCCTTGAGTTCTGCACGCCATGGCCGTCCGCCATGCAAATGCGTCACGGTGACGGTGACGCCCGCTGGCGCGACACGCTCCACATGCGCGCGCACGAGATCCGCAATGCGCTCCGGATGCTGATCGGGCACGAGACGGAAGCTCACTTTGGCCATACTGACGGCAGGAAGCACCGTCTTGGCACCCTCACCCGTGTAGCCGGAGAGCAAGCCGTTCACTTCGCAGGTCGGACGTGTCCACAGGCGTTCGAGCGTGGTATAGCCCGGCTCTCCGCCGAGCGCCGACACGCCCACCTCGTGCATCAGTGCGTCATCGCTGAATGGCAGTTCACGCATCTGCGCGCGCACATGATCGGGGAACGGACGCACCTCATCGTAGAAGCCCGGAATGGCAATACGCCCCGTCTCATCGTGCATGGTGGCGAGGATGCGCGCGAGTGCCATGGCCGGATTCACCACCGCGCCACCATACATGCCACTGTGCAGATCCCCATTGGCGCCGCGCACATCGATCTGCAGATACGCCATGCCGCGCAGACTCGAAAGAATGCTCGGGATACCGGGCGCAAACATGGTGCTGTCGGAAATCACCACGGCATCACACGCCAGCCGATCGCGTTCACGCTCGAGAAACGCTTCGAGATTCACACTGCCAACTTCTTCCTCCCCTTCCGCCAACACAATGACATTGCACGGCAATGCGCCACGCGTGGCCATGTGCGCTTCGAGCGCCTTGATGTGCAGATGCAACTGACCCTTGTCATCGACTGACCCGCGTGCGTACAGGCGCCCGTCGCGAATGGTGGGCTCAAACGCCGGTGTCGTCCACAGTTCGAGAGGTTCAGCGGGCTGCACATCATAGTGCCCGTAAATCAACAGCGTGGGAGCATTCGGCCCTGCCGCGCGCCACTCACCGACGACGATGGGATGACCGGGTGTTGGCTCAATGGACGTTGTAAATCCGATCCGCGTGAGTTCGGTTGCAAGAAACTGCGCGGCATCTGCACAATCGGCCGCGTGTTCGCTGCGCGCCGACACCGAGGGGATACGCAACCAGGCGCAGAGTTCATCGAGTGCGCGCGCTTCGTTGGCGGTGCACCACGCGGCGAGATCGGCAGGAATGCTGGACATGGAGTGAGCCAGGAACGAATCAGGGATCGAACGGAGGTTTTTCGCGTGGGAAATCCCGCGCTATGCGATAGAGCCACAGCTGACGCGTCGTGATTTCGCCGTCGCCACGTCTGAGCGCAACCGTCTCCCCGCGTTTGGTATCATCGAACCACGTGCCGATCACCCGGGCGAGCGAATCACCCTTGGTGTTGTTCTCGATTGCCAGCACCAGCCCATCGCCGGGGCGCACTCGTCCCCAGGCGTTGCGCCACACGTCGTACTGATTGGTGCGCACGACCAGATTGAGCGAAAACACCGTGGGGTGATCCGGCAGATGAAAGGCCAGTTCCGACGCGTCCTGGTAGATATTGCCAGCCACCCAGCGATCCACCGTGCCATCGAGCCAGGGATCGTGACGCGCACGATCCACGGCCGTGGCTAGTGAGTCCCATCCATAGGCGCGCGCGATGGGATCGTCTTGTGCCTTCACCGGCAATACGGGTGCTGCAGCCTGCAGCACGGCAATGCCAAGAATTGCACCCGCGAATGTGAGACCGCGCCTCCACCAGTGCCCGTGCACGAGCGCGTGTGTGACCGGCGCTGTCGCCAGAAGAATGATGGCCGCCGGATAGATCATGGCGGGCCAATTGGCTTCCACCGGACGACGCCACGCACTCACAGCGAAGAACAGCAGGGGCACAACGGCAACGACGGCCAGGGCAAACCGGCGTGTAGCCACATCGGTGGCAGTCAACGTGTGCCGCATGCGCCATCCATCACGCAGGGCGTGCCAAATGACGACCGACATGAGGACAAACAGAATCGGCGATGCCAATCCGATCTGCCCGCCGACCATCTCGAGTTCGCGCAACAGTGGATTGCCGTGCGCGGGATTGAATCCATGACCCAGCTGAAAGCGAAACGACACCCAGTCGTTGAACCAGTTCCACACCACCACTGGTGCAAACAATCCGAGCGCGATCGCACTCGCCATCCACGGTCCTGCATCAGCAAATCGGCGCCGCAGTGCGGGATGAGCCACGCAGGCCACAACGAGTGCGAATGGCAGCAGCACAGCGGTGTACTTGGCCACAAACGCACCACCCAGCGCGACACCGGCGAGTGTCCACCAGCCCGTGCCGCGCAGTGAGCGTACGGGAGCGGCCAGTGCACGCTCAACGGCCAGCAAGGCCGTCGTGGTACTCAGGAAGAGCAGCGCATCCGGAGTGGCCAACACCAGACCGAGTGTGGCAATCGGCAGCAGTGAGACCAGGATGGCCGCACGCTTGGCACTGCGCGCTCCTTCGAGTCCCCGCCCCGCCAACTGCCAGGCGGCCACGACAGTAACGATGTGAGTGAGATAGGCGGCCACCACGGGGCCAAATCGCACACCACCGTGGGTCGGTCCAAAGAGCGCCGCCCCTAGTGCAATAAGGAACGCGACGCCGGGCGGATGGTCGAAGTAGCCAGCTTCAAGTCGCCGGGACCATTCCCAGTAGTACGTCTCGTCCGGAAGCAGTGGGACGAGCGCCGACAGCACCGCACGAAACAGCGCCGCTCCGGCAATCCAGCCCAGGGCATGTATCCAGTGTCGGCGCGGAGTGTCGTCGGCCATGATGTAACAATACTAGTGACGAATTGGCGACGAATGGAGCGGCCACTTTGGGGCACCCTGTCACCGGGCCGCGGGTATGACTGCCGCGCGCCAATCGCCCGCTTGCTCCCGCCTTGGCGTTTCTTCAGGTTGTCTGGGTGCCGTGCCCGCGGTGTGACAGTGTCGTCCGGTTACGACCTTCCTTGGCCGGGCGTCATGTTCCGTAGCGGTATCCCTAGCGGTATCCAGGTTTTCTTGTCGCCCCACCGGTCCCGGCACTCGCCGGGCCCGTTTCCCACTCTTGTTTCTCAAGGACGGACCTGCATGCGGGTCGCGCCAGGCATTGTGTCGATGTCGTCACGCCGGATTGCCACTTCTCTGCTGTGCGCCGCGCTGGTGGTCAGCGCCGGCTGCCTCGATCTCAAGCCGCCACAGGCCTGCTCGGTCACGGTGGCGCCTACCAGTTTGTCGCTGCCGGTAAATGGCTCGGCGACGATTGTCGCTACGGCCTTCAACTGCGATGGCAATAGCATTCGCAACAAGCGGCCGAGCTTCTCGTCCAACAATTCGGCTGTCGCTACGGTGACCACTGAGGGCCAGGTACTTGCCGTCGCTGTCGGATCGGCCACGATCTCGGCCACATCTGATGGCAAGAGCGCGAGCACGCAGGTCACGGTGACGCCGGAGCAGGCGGCTACGGTGACGGTCACGCCCAGCACGCTCACCCTGCGGACCAGTGATTCACGCCAGCTCACGGCGACCGCACGCAACAATCAGAATGTGATCATCACGGGACGCACGTTCCGTTGGAATTCGAGCAACACGGCCATCGCATCGGTCGACCAGACAGGTCGAGTCAGCGCGCTGACGCCAGGCAATGTGGTGATCACGGCGGAGAGCGATCAAACCGTCGGTCAGGCTACAATCACGGTTACGCCGATTCCGATTGGGAAGTGCAGCCTTACGCCAATCTCTTTCAAGGTGACCGTGGGTCAGCTCGCACAGCCAACGATTGTGCTGCGCGATACGGCAGAGAATGTGATTCCTTCATCTGGTCGTCCTATCAGCTGGACCAGCAGCAATGAAGTGGTTGCTCTAGTCTCCAACACTGGCGTAGCCACTACGCGGCGTGCTGGCAC
The DNA here is from genome assembly GCA_016742275.1 of Gemmatimonadaceae bacterium. Taxonomy (GTDB): domain Bacteria; phylum Gemmatimonadota; class Gemmatimonadetes; order Gemmatimonadales; family Gemmatimonadaceae; genus Gemmatimonas. Next base: position 174,972 of record JACVCD010000006.1, on the reverse strand, counting down.
GACTGTAATCAAAGCCACTTCCGTGGAATATCCGGCGATCGAGTGCACGGCATCGGTGGAAGCGGTCGATCCACGTATCGTGAGCATTGGCATCACCCCCCGAGTAGGATCATTCCGACTCGGCATCCCCAAGGCCTTTGGATACTTCCTGCGTGACTCGGTCGGCGGTGAGATCCCGTCGGGTCGTGTGGTTACCTGGAGCACGAACACACCGAGCATTATCCAGATCACACAGCTTGGCATCGCGACACCCCTCGCACTGGGCACCGCGCGCATCATCGCGACTTCCGAGGGTGTGGCAGATACCGTGACGCTTCCGGTCACACGTATCCCGGTGACTTCGGTGACACTGACGCCGCTGCAGGCCACGGTATTCGAAGGACAGACAGCGCAGTTCCGTGCGCGTGTGACGGACTCCACCGGAACCGAGGTCACGGACCGAACGGTCGAATGGTTGGTGAGTGATCCGACCAAGGCCTCGATCACGCAGAATGGCCTGGTTACCGCCACTGCCAGCGGCGCAGTGACTGTGTTTGCAGAAGTCGAAACACGCATTGGGCAGGCCAATCTGGTCATCCAGCAGATTCCAGTGGACACGATCGTCGTGCGCGACACGTTCAACCTGACCGTGAACACGCAGAGTGCATTTGCCATCGAGTTGCGTGATGCACAGGGCAACGTGCTGCGCAATCGCAACATCGTCGTCACCAGCACCCAGCCCAATGTGGCCGTCGGTCTTGCGGGGACCCAATCCACCACCGTGCAAGTCCAGGGCATCACGGTCGGCACGACGATCCTGACATTGCAGGCCGTCGACGCCAACAACCGCAATCAGGGCAAGCCGAGTCGCATCGTGATCAACGTGAACGCGCCTCCCACAACACCTGGGGTTCGGGCCAACGCAAGATCCGGCCCTCCGCTCGAGTAGGTTGTCGTCAGGCAAGTCATCGCCGCGGTTCACAGAGTAGTTTGCATGGGGTGTCCGCGCTGCCGGGCACCCCATTTTGCTTTTCATTCCGGAGCTTCGATGAGCACCACGGCCACCAGCGCCCCGTCGTTCCTGCGCGATCTGTTCACCGGCGACATCAACGAGTCCCTGCTCTTCCCGTATCCCGCGCCCATTGATGTCCGGCGCGCGGAGGAAGCAGAAACGGTGAAACGTCTGGTAGCGTCGCTCAATGCAATGGTGGCGTCCGGTCTCATCGACTCGCGCCGGTTCGACGAGCAGGAGCGACTCGACGAGGAAGTCATTCAGGAGTTCGCCCGCACAGGTCTCCTCGCGCTGACCATTCCCAAGGAATACGGCGGACTCGGACTGTCAGCGAGCGGCTATGCGCGTGTATTCGGCGCGGTGGCCGCGGTGGATGCCTCGCTTGGTGTGCTCATTGGTGTGCACTGTGGCCTGGGTAGCAAGGCCGTGGTGATCGCCGGCAACGACGAGCAGAAGGCACGTTATCTCCCCATGTTGGCACGCGGTGAGACACTGGCCGCGTACGCGCTCACCGAACCGGAAACAGGTTCTGACGCGCAGAACATCGTCACGCGCGCCGAACGCAGCCCCGATGGCAAGGGCTGGATTTTGAATGGCCGCAAGCACTGGATCGGCAACGGTCAGCGCGCGGGTGTGATTGCCACGTTTGCGCAGACGCCGATCGAGCGCGACGGCAAGATGACCACCCGTCCGACGGCGTTCATCATTCGGCCCGACATGCCCGGATTCCGCGTCGATGGCACTGTGCGCAAGATGGGCATTCGTGGTTCGACGCAGGGTGAACTGGTCTACGAAAATCTCTTCGTGCCCGATGATCACGTGTTGGGTGAAGTGGGCAAGGGATTCCGCGTGGCCGTGAACGCACTCAACGCCGGTCGTTTGTCGCTGGCCTCCGGATGTGCGCAGGGGTGCAAGCGCATTCTCGATGAATTCACGCGCTATGCCGAAGCACGTACCCAGTTTGGCGGACCGCTGGCGAGCTTCGAGATCACGCAGCGCAAGATGGCATCGATTGCGGCCGACACGTACGCCGCCGATTCCATGGTGGGCGCGTTGGCTGCAGCCATTGATGGCGAAGAAGTGGACGTGGCACTTGAGGCCGCGTGCGTGAAGGTATTTGCGAGCGAACTGGTCTGGCGCACCGCCGACGAGATGGTCCAGCTGGCCGGTGGACGTGGATTCGTGAAGCCGTGGCCGTACGAGCGTTGGCTGCGCGACGCGCGCATCAATCGAATTTTCGAAGGCGCGAACGACATTCTTCGCCTGTTCGTTGGCCTCAACGGCATTCAGGGGCCAGCCGAAGAGCTCAAGGAAATTGCCGGCGCACTGCGCAATCCCATTCAGAACTGGGTGATGGTGTCGAGTTTCGCCGCGGGCCGCGTGGCGAGCGCGCTGGGCAAACGTGATCGTCTTGTCAAACCACTGCACGCATCACTGCGCAAACACGCGGACTACGTGGAACGCCATACGGCCGAACTGGCCAAGGCGACACAGGACGCAATCACCCGCCACAAGAAAGAAATTCTGCAGAAGCAGCTGGTCGTCGAGCGCCTGGCCGACATGGCCACCGAGCTCTACGCCCGCTGCACCACCATTGCCCGCACGCAGCGTTTGATCGAAGAGCGTGGAGTGGATGCCTGCGCGCGTGAGATCGCACTCACGGAACTCTTCTGTCTGCAGTCAGGACGCCGCTTCCGCGCGTGGCGCGAAGAGCTGGACAGCGAATCAGGCGAGCAGATCGATGCGCTGCGTCTCCAGATCGCAGCGCGTGTGCGCACCGAGGGTGGTTATCGCAGTGGTGATGCGTTGCTCGATGTTCCGGTTCCGCCGCTGGCGGGTTTCAGCCTCACGCGGCAGGAGCAGGAAAAGCACCTCGGTCTCTAGTCGAGGCACGTCGCATCCTGCGCGGCTCGCTCAGAGATCCGCGCAGGAACGATTGATCTGACCGCAGTTCACGCAGATCTGCTTGCACTTGCGCCAGGTGAGTTGCGGTGAGGCGCAGTACTCACATGTCTCCACCGCTACAGCTTGAGGCAGCGTGGGCGCAAGCGCTGCATCAGCGCTCACTGCACCATGCGTGTACAACGCGACACGCTCCAGATGACACGCGGCCGACATATCAACTGTCGTTTTTCAAGAGACCCAGCTTGAGCGCAAACTTCACGTAGTCGGTGCGATGCGTGAGCCCGAGCTTTTCGCCGATACGCTGTTTGTACGTATCGACAGTCTTCGGCGAAATGGTGAGATGCTCTCCGATCTCGGGCGCGGTGTACCCTTCAGCCACCATCTTGAGCACCACCTGCTCACGATCGGTGAGTTTCTCGAAACGCGTCCGCTCCTCAGCGGTGCCATCGCGCTTGGCGAGACCGCGTGCCAGCGCACGCGCTGCCGTTGGCTGCACATACACATCACCGGCGGCCACGGTGCGCACCGCATCAACCAGCTCACGGTCGGCGACCGACTTGAGCAGATAACCACCCGCGCCAGCCTCGAGCAGCGCCACAAGATGTTCGTCTTCGGTGTGCATCGTGAGCACCAGTACACGACGCGTGACCTCATCATCCGGCGCCACCGTGCGCGCAGCGTTCGCCTTCTGCAGCTCCCGCGTGGCCGTGAGTCCATCCATGTCGGGCATGGAGAGATCCATCACAATGACATGCGGATTGAGCCGTTCAGCGAGCACCAACGCTTCCTTGCCATTGCCGCCTTCACCAACAACGGTGATGTCCTTGGCTGTGGCCAGCACAGCCTTGAGGCCGGCACGCACGATCTGGTGGTCGTCGATCAGCACGACACGAATGAGGTCGGGGCGCATCTGCAGAAACTACGAGGCCGAACTCACTGACGGAACCGCAATCGTCCCGCGGCACCAGCCAAATCCGATACGCACGGCACCTTCACGCTCGGCGTACGCTGTCATCGACAACGTGTCGCCGTCTTCGAGGAACTTGCGCTGCTCTCCATTGGGAAGCGTGATCGGTTCAGCACCTCGCCATGTGAGTTCAAGAAGACATCCACGGCTGTCCTTGCTTGCCCCGGAGATGGTACCGCTCCCAAGCAGATCGCCCGATCGCATGTTGCAACCATTGCTGGCGTGGTGCGCCAACATCTGCCCAAAACTCCAGTAGAGATCGAGACTGCTACCGCGCGAAATGCGTACCGGCGCTTCGCCTGCAGCACGCATGCGCGAGGTCTCGAGCCACACTTCCAGTGTGAGAGAAAACCCGCCGCGCGTTTGATCACTCTCGTGCGTGAGATATGGCAGCGGTGCCGGATCGCCGTCGGCACGGGCGGCCAGCGGTGCACGGAAGGGCTCGAGCGCCTCGAGTGTCACCACCCACGGACTGATCGTGCTGGCGAAGTTCTTGGCGAGGAACGGGCCGAGCGGCTGATACTCCCAGCTCTGGATATCGCGTGCCGACCAATCGTTCAGCAGACAGAGCCCCCACAGGTGGTTTTCCACCTCTGACAACGGAATCGTGGATCCCAGCGGATTGCCGGTGCCAACAAACGCGCCAAGCTCAAGTTCGTAGTCGAGCAATCGTGACGCACCGAATGTTGGCGCCGCGTCATCCGGGCCTTTACGCTGTCCATTCGGACGCGCTACCGGCGTGTCCGACACGACAATGCTCGATGCCCGTCCGTGATAACCGATCGGCACCCACTTGTAGTTGGGCAACAGTGGATTGTCCGGACGGAACATGCTGCCCACGTTGGTGGCGTGATGCACCGACGCATAGAAGTCCGTGTAGTCGCCGACCTGCACTGGCAGAAACATTTCCGCTTCGCGCTGCGCGACCAACGCGTGCTGTTCCACCAGTCGCTTGTGTTCCGCCACATCGCTCGACAGCAGAGCCATCAGTGCATCACGCAAGGCGCGACGCACCGTCGACCCAAGCGCCATCAGCGCATTGAGCGAAGGCGACGCACAGGCTCGCGCACCACGCTGCGCCTCCACTGCCGCGTCGTCCAGCAGGCCAGCCGCAAGACACGCGGCGACATCGAGCACATCATCGCCGATGGCAACACCAACACGCGGTGCTTCTGCCGAACCCGCGCGACGAAACACGCCAAACGGGAGATTCTGCAGCGGGAAATCCGAGTGGCCATTGGCCGAGGCCACCCACGACGTCGACATCATGTGCTGTATGTGCTGGAGGGGACAAACAGGAGTTTCAATCGATCAAAGCCAACCGAGTGCACGCGACTCGTCGACCGGTTCCGTGAACGAGCAGGAGCCAACACTGGTGAGCACATGTTCACGCGACTGCCGCAGCACGTGTTTGCTGAACACATGCGACCCGAGCGCATTGCGCCATGTGATCTGCGTATCGCCAATCTCGAATGCGGCGCCATCAGACTCTTCCAGCAGCGCGACCGCATCGGCATCACTCCCACCCTGGGACAGCAGCGCGCTCGCGAGCAACACATTCAGGAAACCGAACATCTTGCCGGTGGTCGCATCCACGTCATACGTGAGACGATAGGCACCGCGCAGTGGATGATGGAGACCCGCCGTCGCCTTGGCCGGCACATCGTGAGCCAGGCAGGCGCGCAGAAAGCGCACAATCTGTGCTGCTGCAGGGAAAGCATCCGCCGTGACACCACCGGTGCGAATCTTCGCCCGTCGTCCCGCCGCAGCGACTGCCTGCACGAGCGCATCGATATCGTCGTTCACCGGCAGTTCGATATACAACACCAGCTCCTGCGGCACCAAGGACGCCAGACGCTGCACATCTTCGACCGTCTGCGCCTTGGCTTCGTACACATCGACCTTGGCGCCACACTCATCGAAACACACACGATGCCGCTCGTTGAATGCGGCAATGCCAGCCAGATCGGCGGACACATCACCGCTACTGGTCACCGCCAGACGCCAGGGAATGGCGCCCGCGTCGCGCGGCAGCAACGGATCGGCTTTCTCCGAAAACAATTCGAGCTGATTTGCTGGACACACAAACCGTCCGAGCATCCAACCGGAACCGCTCGCGCGATAGTGCGCATAGTTGCGCACCGCAGCTGGCATGGCCAACGCCGCCGGCGGATAGAGTCCGGCGTAGTCGACCATCGCTTCCAACAGGATAACCGACGCGGGATCGGCGAGGGGCGGGAGACGTACAGGCATGATCCGAATCCTCGGCCGCTCAGCGCGGCCGGTGATGCACCGTGCTGCTCAAAGCCCGTCGAAGTCGAGGCCGAGGTCGAGCGCCGGTGCCGAGTGCGTCAGCGCGCCGATCGAAATCCGATCGACACCTGTCTCGGCGATGGCACGCACAGTGTCAAGTGAAACGCCGCCCGATGCTTCGGTAATGCATCGGCCAGCACAGCGCTGCACGGCATCGCGCAAACGCTCGGGAGACATGTTGTCGAGCAGGACCCAGTCGGCTCCTGCGGCAACCGCCGCTTCGACCTGGTCGATGGTATCACACTCCACCTGCACCGGCGTGCCGGGCAGCGCCAACTGACGCGCGCGGCTCACGGCTGTGGCAATGTCACCACCAATGGCGGCGAGGTGGTTGTCCTTGATGAGCACACCACTGCGTAGATCCATACGGTGATTAAGCCCGCCACCACAGCGCACCGCGAACTTCTCGAGATGTCGCCATCCCGGTGTGGTCTTTCGTGTATCGAGGATCTGCGCGTTTGTGCCCTCGATGGCCTGCACAAACTTCCATGTGAGCGACGCGATGCCCGACAGATGCTGCATGTAATTGAGCGCGGTGCGCTCGGCCGACAGAATGCCGCGCGCATGACCGCTCAGCACCATTACCGTCGTTCCGCCACGCACCCGCGTACCATCGTCAGCATCCACACGGATGCTGATGTTGGGATCAAGCTGCTTGAAAGCCTCGACCGCCATCGCCACGCCGCTGATCACACCATCGCGTCTTGATACGATAGCGCAACGCACATGCCGCCCACTCACGACGGTCGCCACGGTTGAAACGTCGTTGAACGCTTCGTCTTCCAGCAACGCCACCCGCACCTGCGCCGTGATCTCTTCAGCACTCAATGGAAACATGAGTGGCGACGGAGATACCGCAGGCACGCCAAGCGGCGTGATGGTCTGCGGGGACACTGCCGACATCGAATGCGGCGGTGTGGGACGCAATGGCGGGTGGTAGGGACTCATTCGCCGGGATCCTCTGGACCAAACGGGCTGGGACCTGATCCACCGATGGCGACCATACGCTCGATGGCCTTGCGGGCACGTGCAGCCACGGCAACCGGTACGGTGATGGGATGTTGCATGTACTCGAGCGCGTCGCGCACCTTCTCGAGCGTGGTGACCTTCATGTACGTGCACTGCGCGCGATCATTTGCAGCAATGAAGCGCTTGTTGGGATTCTCGCGGCGCAGACGATGCAGAATGCCGATTTCCGTGGCCACGATGAACGTGTCCTGCTCCGTCTGCTGCGGGCGCTTGATCATGCCTTCCGTGGACAGGATGTGCACGTTCTCCTTGTCCACCGCACCAGCGCTGATGGCTTCCACAACCGGCGTGGCACAACCGCATTCAGGGTGAATGAGGAATTCCGCACCCGGATGCTGCGCCCGCGTACGCGAGATGTGCTCGGGATCGATACCCGCATGCACATGACACTCGCCCATCCACACATGGATGTTGTCGCGCCCCGTTTCGCGGCGCACGTGCGCGCCGAGGAACATGTCGGGAAGGAAAAGAATTTCCTTGTCGCGTGGAATGGCGTTGATGACTTCCACCGCGTTGCCCGACGTGCAGCAATAGTCGCTCTCTGCCTTCACTTCGGCAGTGGTGTTCACATACGACACCACAATCGCACCTGGGTGCTCGGCCTTCCACGCGCGCAGCTGTGCGGCGTCGATGGTGCTGGCGAGTGAACAGCCGGCCGCCAGATCCGGCAGCAGCACGGTCTTGGTAGGCGACAGAATGGCCGCCGTTTCCGCCATGAAGTGCACACCGCAGAACACGATGACATCGGCATCGGTGCTGGCGGCTTCGCGCGAGAGACCGAGCGAGTCGCCCACATAGTCCGCGACGTCCTGAATTTCCGGACGTTCGTAGTTGTGGGCGAGAATGACCGCGTTCTTTGCCTTGGCGAGTTCGCGGATCTCTGCAGCGAGAGCGGGATCGTAATGCGCTTCGAGTATCGTCATGAAAAAATGAGAACCCTGCGAGGTCGGTTACCGGGTGACTACCACCAGGTGCCTACCAAGTGATGTGCCGACCCTGCCATTTACGGCGGGTCTTGGGAAAATCGCTCCGGAAGTGGCCTCCACGCGACTCCTTGCGCATGAGTGCGGCTTCAGCCACGAGCGTCGCTGTTGTGTGGAGATTGCGTTCTTCGGTGGCGCCGGGCGTGAGTCGTTCTCCCAACTGTTCGAGTGCAGCCAGACACCGGCGCAGGCCGGCGGCTGTTCTCGCGATACTGGCAAAGTCCCACATGACCTGCCGAACCTCGTCGGCGGCCACCTGCGCGGCGCCACGATCGTCGAGAGGCGGCACAGCCCAGGTCTCCATCGGTGGCTCCGGCAAGTTCTCCGGAGTGTCGAGCATGTCGCGCGCCACCCGTTCCGCAAAAACCAGCCCTTCAAGTAGCGAGTTCGACGCCAGACGGTTCGCTCCATGTACCCCGGTGCGCGCCACTTCGCCCACGGCATAGAGCCGCGGAATACTCGAGCGTCCCGCCAGGTCGGTCACGATACCACCCATCATGTAGTGGGCAGCCGGAATGACCGGAATCGGTTCGCAGGTCGGGTCGATACCACGGGCACGGCACAACTGATAGATGCCCGGGAATCGATCGCGGAATCCTGCACCCAGCTTGGTGGCGTCGAGAAACACTCGTCCGGTAGCCTGTTGCTCACGGAAGATCTCACGCGCCACCACATCGCGCGGGGCAAGCTCAGCCAGTCGATGGCGCTTGCGCATGAACCGCTGACCACGGGCGTTGAGCAGAACGGCCCCTTCGCCACGAACCGCCTCGGAGATCAGGACGAGCGGATTTTCCGGTGTGTCGAGCGCCGTGGGATGGAACTGCACGAATTCCATGTCGGCCAATCGGGCACCAGCGCGGTGCGCGATGGCAAATCCGTCCCCAGTGGCCACCTGCGGATTGGTGGTGTATCGGAAGATCTGGCCGCAGCCGCCGGTCGCGATCACCGTGGCGTCGGCAACGATCTCAACCGGGCGCCCGGCGATGGACGCACGCACTCCGGCACACTGTACACCGCTTTCGTCCCGCACCAGTAACAGGTCAAGAACACGAGCCGTTTCGCGCACGGTGATGGCAGACGACTCACGTACCTTCTCCACCAGCGTGCGCGCGACTTCGGCACCTGTCTGGTCGCCGTGGGCGTGCACAATACGGTGACGCGAGTGGGCAGCTTCCTTGCCCAGCTTGAAGTCCCCGTCGGGGTCCAGATCGAAGCGGGCACCGGCGGCCTGCAATTCGCGGACGCGGGCCGGCCCTTCCTCCACCAGGACCTGCACTGCCTCCCGGTCGCACAGCGCCGCGCCGGCGGCAAGCGTATCCTCCCGGTGCAGTTCAGGAGAATCCCCCGCCCCCAAGGCGGCGGCGATCCCCCCCTGCGCGTAGGCGGTGGCGGAGTCGAACAACGTGCGTTTTGTGAGCACCGTCACCGGACCGTGGGCGGAAGCACGCCAGGCGGCATGCAATCCGGCCACTCCACTGCCGATGACAAGGAACCGCGTGCGGATCCGGTCGGTCATAGTAGTTTCAATCAAAGGACATTACGTCCTCAACTGAACCCCTGCCCGCCCTGCGGTCAGGCTCGCCCGTTGTTTACCGCTTCTCTCCGCTTCTAGAGGATTCGTCATGCGTCTGACGTTCATGGCCGGTGCCATGGCTGCTGCGACTGCTACCCTGATGCTCCCGGCCATCAGTGCCGCGCAGCCTGGTGGGGTTTCGGCCGCCTGCTCCATCGACCCGAACAACCCGAAGGAACTCGCCATGCAGTCGCTGGCGTTCCAGCGCGCCAAGACGGCGCAGAATCCGGACGACCGCAAGAAGGTCCTCACGGCTGTTCTCAAAGAACTGGATACGAAGCCGGAGCGCTTCGCCAAGAATCCGTTGGGTTACAACTACATGCTCTCGCAGGCCCTCGTGATGTGGGCCGTGGAGCCGGGTGTTGGCCCCACACCGACGCGCGGATCGATTGGTTTCGTGACCAATCCGGCCGAGCCGTATGACATCGTCGATGGTCTCGACAAGTCGTTCAAGGCGATGACGGCTGCTGCGCCCGAATGCGCGGGCGACGTGAAGGATCTGCGTCAGAACGAAGCGTGGCTGGCTATGACGCAGGCTGCACTCAGCGCGTCCAACGGCGGCAAGCTCGACTCGGCCGAATACTATGCCAAGTCGTCGATGAAGCTGAGCGGTGAAAGCCCGTACCCGCACTATGTGCTGGCCAACGTGGCTAACGCGCGCAACGACAAGAAGACGGCCGTGCTGCACTGGGGCCATGTGGTCCAGTTCGCGGGAAGCGACACCTCGTATCGCGACCTCAAGAACGGCTCGCTGTACTATGTCGCCATGACCAAGCTGGAACTGGCGAGTGGTGCGCAGGGCGCCGAACAGCAGACGCTGGCCAAGGAAGCCGCGGAAGCCTTCAAGGCGACGCTCGAAGCGAATCCGGAGAGCCCGGATGCTGCCAATCTGTACAACGGATGGGCGGATGCCCTCACGCTGGCCAAGGACACGGCGAACATCTCGCAGGTGTACGCGGGTCTCCTGAGCGCGCCGGACAAGGCCAACGACATCACGCTTACGATGGGTGGTGTGATTGCCACGCGCGCCAACAAGAACGCTGATGCGGTGAAGCTGTTCGAAGAAGCCGTGAAGAAGAATCCGACCAGCCGCGATGGTCTCCGCAATCTGGCAGCGACGTACTACGGCCTCGAGAAGTTCAACGAGATGTTTGCACCGTCGAAGAAGCTCGTTGAAATCGATCCGAACAACTACGACGCATGGATGATGTTTGCGTATGCGGCGCAGGGTCTCGGCAAGAACGCCAAGGCGCCGGCGGAGAAGAAGGCGTGGACGGATACGCTCGTGAAGTACAACACGATCGCTGAAGGCCTTCCGGTCAAGGTGGACGTGACGGGCTTCTCGCGTGGCGGTGCCAACTCGACGCTGCAGCTTGCGCTCGAGCAGGTCGCTGCGGCCGACGGCAACTACTCGGTCACGGTGGAGTTCCTCGACCAGGCCGGCAATGTCGTGGCCACGGCAACCGAACAGTCGGGCCCGATCAAGAAGGGTGCGAAGAAGGAAGTCTCCTTCAAGGGTGCTGGCGACAAGATCTACGGGTATCGCTACAAGCCCATCAAGTAAGGATTCTGTAAGCGTGACGTGGAAGCTCGCTGGTGCTGCCCTTCTGGGCATGTTGCCGGCGAGCTTCGGCGTTTGTATTGCTCAAGAAACGAAAACGCTACGCTCCGAGCTCGGTGCGATGGCCGTGGGTGTGCTCACACATGCCTCACCCGCCGTAAGTGGACGCGCACTTACCGAAGGCTATCTCACACAGCCCATGCTGATGGGAGCCGTCGGACTCGGTGGACTGCGATTCACGGGCACGCTCAACGCTGAAGGCTACACGTTGAAGCGCGGCGAATTGAATGCCGGGATGTATGGCGAGGGCTATGTCGATCGCCGTCATCCTCACACGCTGGTGCATGAAGCGATGGTGTCAGCAACCACACCTGTCCTTGGTGGTGGGTGGCGCGCATCACTCGCAGCCGGACGCGGTTTCACACCCTACGGCACCGACGACCCCATGGTGCGGCCGTTCGTGAAATACCCGGTCAATCATCATCACGCGCAAATCATCGAGCGTGTGCAGGCACTGGGCGCACTGCAGTGGTCACGCGGTATGCGACAGGTCACGCTGGAGCATGGGTGGTTCAATGGCGACGAACCCACATCACCGTTCAATGCGCCGCAGTGGTCTCGCTTCGGAGACTCACGCGCCACTCGTCTCACAGTTGTGCCACATGATGGCTGGGAGTGGCAAGGCAGTCACGCATTCGTGCGCAGTCCCGGTATCACGCAGGGTGGTACGTTCGATCATCGGCAGTGGAGTACGTCGCTTCGTCACGCGCGGACACCAGGTGGCACGACCACCGGTCCACAGTGGCTTGGTGGTCTCGCGGAGTACGCGCGAACAGATGAAGGCCTCGGCCGCCAGTCCGTGTTCCGATTCGAATCCGTGCTCGCCGAAGGCACGGTGGGTTGGCATGGTTGGCTCTGGTCGACACGTATCGAACGAACAGAGCGACCAGAGAACGAGCGATTGCTCGATCTCTTTCGCACCAACGCTGGTCACATCGATTTTCAGATCATAGGCGTCACACGGTGGTCTGTGCTATCGACCCGCATAGCGGCTCCGACCGTCACGCTGGCCAAATCCATGTGGCAGCCGTTCGTGGAGATTGGTCGCGCCCACGCCGCGGCCCGCCGTGAACCGGCAGTATTCCAACCGTCGGTTTTCTATGGCAACGCCACACAATGGTCCGTGACGCTTGGCACACGATGGCATGTTGGTAGTATGCGATCCCGTATGGGGCGCTATGGTGTACTGGATGCAGCGCATGGACTCGGTGCGAGTGCTGCGCACGGACATCATCAGACAAAATCCACTCCTGAACTACAATGACACGTCGGTTTTTCCGGAGTAGCGTCGCATTTGTCGCTCTCGCCACGTGCCTGGCCAGCGCCTGCTCGGGCGGTGACGAGAATGCGGATGACGGTACGCCGCCACCGACGGGTCCGCCTACAGGTAGCGGCTCTCTGACCCACCTGGGCATTGGCAACGTACCCGAGCGCTACACCGCCGAGCTCTGGGTGCGAGGCTCCACCGCGTATACGTCTACGTGGGGCACACGCGGTATCAACCGCGGCAATGCCATCAAGATCTGGGATGTGAGCGCCACGCAACCGCGATTGGTGGACAGCCTTATCGTGTCCAACGCCACCACCACCGGTGATATACAGGTCGCGGATGATGGGTCGCTCATGCTCGTCGCCATCGAGTCCAATCCGAATGGTGGTATTGCGCTCTACAGCATGGCCAACCCACGCGCACCACAGCTACTCGTGCGCACAACCGGAGGTGAGCTTCGGTTTGGTGTGCATACAGCCGAACTCGCGCGAGTGAATGGTGTGCTGTACGCATTTTGCGCCGTCGACCCCGCCAATGGCGTACCGGCCCGTCTCGTTGTGCTCGATCTCAGCGATCCGCGCAATCCGCGTACAGTGTGGTCGCAGGAGATGGGTAATCCGTTCGTGCATGACGTGTTCGTTCGTGACGGTCTGCTGTTCACGGCCGACTGGAATGATGGTGTGGGCATCTGGGATATCGGTGCACGTGGTGGCAGTGTGCAGTCGCCGCGGCTTATTGGTCGCGCCAATACCGTGGGCGGACAGGCGCACAACGCCTGGTGGGTGCACGATCCCTCCAATGGCTCGAAGCGCTGGCTGCTGGTGGGTCAAGAAGGGCCGGGCGTTATTGGCTCAGCCAGCAGCGGTGACGTGCATGTGGTGGACGTGTCAGATCTCGCCAATCCGCGCGCCGTGGCGGTATACAGCGTTCCGGGCGCTGGTACGCACAATTTTTCCGTAGACGAGGCAAATGGCTTTGCCTACGTCGCGTATTACAACGCCGGTGTGCGGGTGCTCGACATTCGCGGAGATCTCTCGAGTTGCACGGCTGCGCAGCGTACCAGCGACGGGCGCTGCGATCTGGCGCGCATGGGACGCGAAAAGGCCGCCTACACGGGGGGCGGCGGCGGATCGGTCTATGTCTGGGGTGTGCACTGGTCGTCCAGCGGCTTTTTCGCCAGCGACATGCTGAACGGGCTCTGGCGCGCTACGCCCGTCACGCGATAGGCGCGACACGAACACAGGGTCTTCCCGATCAGGGGTCCAGCGGCGAACCTTCGGGGTCATGCGTCGTACCCTCCTCCTGATCGGGGCGCTCCTCCTCGCCCACGTCGCCCTGCTGACCGTCCGCCCCTCGGGAGCCACGGTCACCGATACCACCGAAGGCCTCGATGTCGGCATCGTATTCGATGTCGGTGGGCGCGGCGACAAGTCATTCAATGATGGTGCCTATCTGGGTGGCGAACGCGCCGCCCGGGATCTTGGCGCGCGCGTCACCTACATCGAACCCGGCGAAGGATCCGATCGTGAGGCGGGCCTCCGTCTTTTGGCCGCCGAGGGCATGGACCTCGTGATCGGTGTCGGTTTCATCTTCACCGATGACATCCTTACGCTGGCCAAGGAGTATCCGAACATCCGCTTTGCGGATGTGGATCTCTCAGTGCCGAGCGACGATGCGGGCAATCCGTTGCCGCTGCCGACCAATCTCAAGGCACTCAAGTTCCGCGAGGAAGAAGGCTCGTTCCTCGTGGGCGCACTGTCGGCCATGGTGGGCAACAGCAAGAAGGTCGGCTTTGTGGGCGGCATGGACATCGCGCTCATTCACAAGTTCGAGGCGGGATTTCGCGCTGGTGTGCATCACGTCTGCCCCGACTGTCAGGTCATCGCCAACTATGCCGGCGTGACGCCGGAAGCCTTTCGCAATCCGGGCCGCGGCAAGGAAATGGCGCTCGCCATGTACAACCAGGGCGTGAACGTGATCTTCCACGCCTCGGGCTCCACGGGTCTTGGCGTGTTCGAAGCCGCGCGCACAGCGCGCAAGCTCGCCATCGGTGTGGACGCTGATCAGTACAGCGAAGCCCCCGGATTCATTCTCACCAGTATGGTGAAGGGCATCGATGAATCGGTGTTTCAGGCGGTGAAGGCCGTGAAGGAAGGCACATTCACTGGTGGCATTCAGCAATTCGGTCTGGCCGAGAAGGGTGTGGGCTACGTGTACGACGACAACAATCGCGCGATGATTCCGGATTCGGTGCGCACGAAACTGGATGCGTTGACGGTCGAGATCATTGCCGGACGCATCGTGGTGCCGTCGACGCGTGAGGGATCGAAATGAGCGCACCGCGAGTCACGACACCACTCGCCATCGAAATCAGCGGCGTGGTCAAGACCTTTGGTGGTGTGGTCGCCAATCGCGACGCGTCACTCGAGGTGCCGCGCGGCGAGATCCACGCGCTGGTTGGCGAAAATGGCGCGGGCAAAAGCACGCTGATGCGGGTGCTGTCGGGCATGTATGCGCCAGATGATGGCCGTGTACAGGTGAATGGCCGCGACGTGACCGGTTGGAAGACCACCGAGGCAATTGCGGCGGGTGTGGGCATGGTGCATCAGCACTTCATGCTCGTGCCCACGCTCACGGTGGCAGAGAACGTGGTGCTGGGCATCGAGCCCGTGAACGGATGGCGCGTCGATCTCCACCGCGCTGTGATTGAAGTGGAGTCGCTCTGCCACAAGTGCGGACTGCATGTCGATCCGCGTGCGCTGGTGGCCGACCTGTCCGTAGGTGAAGCGCAGCGTGTCGAGATTCTCAAGGCGCTCTATCGCGGCGCCAAGGTGCTCATTCTCGACGAACCCACGGCCGTGCTGTCGCCGCCGGAAGTGCAGGAACTCTGGAGTGTGCTGCGCGCGCTGCGCGATGACGGTGGCACGGTGGTGCTGATCACGCACAAGCTCGATGAAGTGATCGCCGTATCCGACGCCATCACGGTGATGCGCGCTGGCGCGACAGTCTCGCGCTTCGCGACCGCCGGCACCACACCGCGGGATATCGCGCGCGCCATGGTCGGACGCGATGTCAATCTGCATCTCGACGCAATGGGGGCGGTGCTTGAGGGCGGCGACGCTGAGGCGGCTCCCGTGTCACGCGGCCCCGTGCTGCTGTCCGTGAAGGACCTGCACGTCACATCGGATCGCGGCACGCAGGCCGTGAGCGGTTTGTCTTTCGATGTACACGCCGGTGAGATCCTGGGTGTGGCTGGCGTGGAAGGCAACGGGCAAACCGAGCTACTCGAAGCCATTGCCGGTTTGCGTGGTTGGCGCAGTGGTTCGATCACTCTGGGGAGCACGGCATTCGAAGGCATGTCAGTGCGCCAGCGTGCTGACTCCGGTTTGTCGCACATCCCCGAGGATCGTCACCGCCGCGGCCTAGTGCTCGACTACTCCATCGCCGACAATCTCATCCTCGGCCAGCAACATCGATTTTCCTCACGTGCCGGACTTGATCAGGCACGTATCGCGCGACATGCGTTGGATCAGGTATCCCGATTCGATATTCGTCCGCCGCTGCCTGATCTCGCGGCGCGCGCGTTGTCGGGTGGCAATCAGCAAAAGATCGTGATTGCCCGCGAAATGGGTCGTGATTTCCGTGTGCTGCTGGCCGCACAGCCCACGCGTGGCGTAGACGTGGGTGCCATCGAATTCATTCACGAACAACTGCGTGCGGCACGCAGCGCAGGCAAAGCCATTCTGCTCGTCAGCGCCGATCTGCCGGAAGTACTGGCACTCGCTGATCGAGTGGCCGTGATGTACGGCGGCAAGTTCGTGGCCGTACTGCCTGCCTCACAGTGCACACCGGAACTGCTCGGCCCTTACATGACGGGGGCCGCGGCATGAGTACATCCACCACATCCGCATGGCGCACCGCTGGTTCGCGCGAGTTGATGTCACTTCGCCTGTGGGAAGCCGTGCTGCCACCCATCGTGGCGCTGTGCCTGGCCGCAGTGATTGGCGACCTGCTCATTCTGTCGTTCGGCGAGTCGCCTGCCGCAGTGTTTACCATGCTGCTCAAGGGCACTTGGGGCAACCCATACGGCATTGGTCAGGTGCTCTACAAGACCACCACCCTCACCTGCACGGGTCTCGCCTTCGCGCTCGCGGGACGTGCGGGGCTGTTCAATGTTGGCGCTGAAGGACAGTTGGCGGCGGGCGGATTTGGTGCAGCCGTTGTTGGCTTGCTACTGCCTGAAGCAACACCGGCGCTGCTCGCAGTGCCGATCTGCGTGATGGCCGCCATGATCGTGGGCGGCAGTGTTGGCGCGGTACCCGGTGCGCTGCGCGCCCGATTCGGCGCGAGCGAAGTGATCGTGACGATCATGCTCAACTTCATTGTGCTCGCGCTGCTCAACTGGATTGTGTCGGCCAAACTCCATCTGCCCGAGACGCTGCGCACACCGGACATTCACGCCGGACGTCTGCCGCGTCTGGCCGATCTGTTCACGATGTTCAGCGGCAGCGCGGCCAACATGGTGTTGCTCATCGCCATCGCCGCAGCGGTAGCCACGTGGTGGTATCTCTTCCGCACACGCAACGGTTATGAACTGCGTGCAGTGGGATTGCAGCCCGACGCGGCGGAGTACGGCGGCGTACATGTGCCACGCGTGATTCTGGGAACGATGGCGCTGTCCGGTGCACTCGCCGGGTTGGGCGGCGTGAACTTTGTGCTCGGGTACAAGGGCTACTACGAAGATGGATTTGCCGGCGGCGCGGGCTTCCTCGGCATCGCCGTGGCGCTGGTAGGCCGTAATCATCCGCTCGGCATTCTGCTGTCGGCGATGCTGTTTGCTACCCTTTCGCAGGGTGGCCTCGCGGTCAACGCCATCGTGCCCAAGCAGCTCACCGATATTCTCACAGCGGCCGTGATTCTTTCCGTCGCAACAGCAGTTCCTGAAGTACAGCGACAGTTGCGCGCGGCAGCGGCGAGCACCATGGCCGCACTTACCAGAACACAGCGCAGCAAGGAGGGTCACGGATGATCGCCCTGGCCTTTCTCCTTCAGACCATTCGCATTGCCGTGCCATATCTGTTGGCAGCGGCGGGTGGTGTGTTATCTGAACGTGTGGGTGTCATTGCCCTCGGCCTTGAAGGCCTCATGCTGTCTGGCGCATTTGGCGCGGCATTGGGCGCATACTACGGGGACAGTGCGTGGGCCGGACTCCTTGGTGCATTGGTAGCCGGCGCTGTCATGACCACGGTGCTCGCCGTGGCCACGCTGCGCTTCAAGGCCAATCAGGTCGTGGTTGGTGTAGCCATCAATCTCATTGTGGTGGCTGGTACGCGGTATTTCCTGCGTCTTGTGTTCGACAGCTCCAGCAATTCACCGCGCGTTGCCGGCTTTGGTGGTGAAAGTATTGGCAATGCGATGCTGGCGTCGTTCACGAATCCCGTCGTGTGGATTGGACTCGTGACACTGCCCGCGCTTGGTTGGGTACTCTATCGCACGCCGTTTGGACTGCGCGTGCGTGCCGTAGGTGAAAAGCCGGAGGCTGCAGTGTCGCTGGGCGTGAACGTCATGCGCCTTCGCGTAGTCGGTCTCTATGTGGCCGGCGCCATGGCCGCGCTGGGCGGTGCCTATCTCGCACTCGATCAACATCAGTTCACGGACGGCATGACAGCCGGTCGTGGCTTCATTGCATTGGCCGCGGTCATCTTTGGCCGTTGGGAGCCGGTGCGTGTTGCGGTGGCCTGTCTGCTGTTTGCCGCCGCGGAAACATTGCAAATCCAGTTGCAGGGTGCTCAGCTCGTGCCAAGTCAATTCGTAGAGATGATCCCATACGTGCTCACCATCATTGCGCTGGCAGGACTGGTGGGACGCAGCACAGCACCTGCGGCACTGGGGAAGACGGAGTGAGTTCTTCCCCCGTTCCACAATCGGGTTCTACCACTCCTTCTCAGCAGACCGGCGAACATCCCGTAGACGACGGCAAATCAGCATTTGGCAAGTTGGCCGTGCTGATGGTGGCCGCATTCATCGACATGCTAGGCATGCTGATGATCCTGCCGCTGTTGCCGTTCTACGCCAAGAGTCTTGGCGCCGGCGGTCTGGTGGTCGGTCTCCTGGTGAGTTCCTTCAGCGTGGCGCAGCTACTGAGCGCGCCGATCTGGGGACGTTTCAGCGACAAGTACGGCCGGCGTCCGGCACTCATGGTGGGTCTCGGCGCGAGTGCGGTGGCGTATGTGGTGTTTGCATTTGCCGACAGCCTCTGGCTGCTGTTCCTGTCGCGCATCGTGCAGGGCGCTGGCGGCGGCACGGTCAGCGTGATTCAGGCCTACGTGGCCGATGCTACGCGCCCGGAAGACCGCGCCAAGAGTCTTGGGTGGCTTTCCGCGGCGACCAACGCCGGCGTGGCGCTCGGTCCAGTGATCGGCTCGTGGGTGCAGGTCTGGAGCAAACACACACCCGGTCTCGTGGCTGCCGTGTTGTGTATCGTGAACATGGCATTTGCCTGGCGTTATCTCACGGAGATTCGAAAGCCGAATGTGGCGCAGGATGGCAGCAAGTCGGTGCGTCGTGGTTCACGGGAAGCGGTGCTGCGCGTCATCAGTCATCCGAGTGAACCAGCCTCGCGACTTGTGCTGATCTATGCGCTTTCGATCGGTGCGTTTCAGGGCACCACAGCCATTCTTGCGTTGTTTCTCGCGTGGCGTTTCGGCGTCACCGAAAACACGATCGGCTACGTGTTCATGTACATCGGCACTCTGAGCGTGGTCGTGCGTGCGCTGCTGCTTGGCAAGGTGGTGGACCGTTTCGGTGAGCCGCGTCTCAGTCGCGTCGGCCTTGTGCTGCTGGCCGCTGGCTTGCTGGGCATCTCGTTCTCGCGCGACTACTTCACGCTGGCCATTGCCGTGGGTCTTCTGCCACTCGGTACGGCATTCACGTTCCCGTGCGTCACGGCCATGCTGTCACGCGTGGTGAGCAGCACCGAGCGCGGCTTGTACATGGGTGTGCAGCAGACTTACGGCGGCATTACTCGTGTGGCGTTTCCGATCATCCTGGGCATGGCCTTCGACGCCACGGGTCAAGCCAGCCCGTTCTGGATTTCGGCAGCTATGGTGCTGGGCACGCTGGCGATGGGCCGGGACCTGGAGAAGTATGCGCCGAGAGTTCAGACTGGCGGCGTGTCGAAATAGACAATGAGAGGGTCAGCAAAACAGAGGTGAGAATTCGGAAGCTCGGCGGACAGGACTGCAGTCTCCTGCCGCCGAGCTTCTCGTTTCTCGGCTCTACGTTGCTGATTTCTCAATGTCTATTTCCATCCCAATTTCCGACTCCGAACTCTCCCATCCCATCTCTCCCGTCTCATTGTTTTGCTGGCGCCGCACCATCTCGGCATAGCGTTCGCCGCGTGCCATGAGCTGCTCGTGTGTGCCTTGTTCGATCACGCGGCCTTCATGCAGCAGCAGAATCATGTCAGCCTTGCGAATGGTGGAGAGACGATGGGCAATGATGAACGTCGTACGCCCCTGCACCAGATCACCGAGTGATGCCTGAATGAGTTGTTCACTCTCGGTGTCGAGATTGCTGGTGGCTTCGTCGAGAATGAGCAGTGCCGGATCAGCCAGAATGGCGCGGGCAATGGCGAGACGTTGTTTCTGTCCGCCAGAGAGTTTGACACCGCGCTCGCCGACGATGGTGTCATAGCCCTTGAGCAGGTGCACGATGAATTCGTGCGCGTTGGCACGCCGTGCCGCTGCCTCCACTTCTTCCTGGGTCGCATCGTGGCGGCCATACGCGATGTTATCGCGCACGGTACCGTCAAAGAGAAAGACATCCTGCTGCACGATGGCCAGGCGCGCGCGGTACGTAGCCAGACGATAGTCACGAATGTCCGTGCCATTCACGAGGATGCGACCGCTCGTGGGATCGTGGAATCGCGCCACGAGATCGGTGACCGTGGTCTTGCCGGCGCCACTTCTCCCAACGAGTGCGACCACCGTTCCGCCGGGAATGGTGAGATCCAGTGCATGCAGCACGGGCTTGCCTTCGTGGTAGGCAAATGTCACTTGATCGAAACGTACCTCGTTGAAGTGCTCAGGTGCCGCACTCGCATCGACCTTGTCCGGCTTGTCCGGCGCCATGGCCAGCACGGCAAACACCCGCTCCATGGCCGCCAGCGCACGCTGCGTTTCGCTGAACGAATTCACGATGTTCCACACGGGCCCCATGAGCAGGAACGTGTACCACTGGAACGCCATGATGTCGCCCACGCTGGCGCGGCCGGCGAGTGTGAGATGACCACCGTACCACACGATCACCACATTCACGGCAGCGGTGAGCAATCCCCACGAAGTCCAGAGTACCAGTTCGCGGCGATGCGCGAACAACTCCTTGCGGAGTACAGTGTGTCGGCCCTGCAGGTAGGCCAATAGTTCGCGCGTTTCCTGACGGAACGCACGCACCACACGAATGCCGCCAAAGGCTTCACCAACACGTCCATCGATTTGCTCGGCGTCTTCGCGCACCACACGATAGATGGGGCGGATGCGACGCGCGAAGGTAAAGCTCATGATCATGGCGCCCGGGATGACCGCGAGTGCCATGAGCGCCAATCGCCAGTTGAGTGTGAACAGCACACCCATGGCAATGAGCAAACGAATCACCGAGATCGACGGCGACACCACCGCCATCTGCAACAGGCCGGTGGTGGTTTCCACGTCACCCGACAGACGCGACAATAGACCACCCGTCTTCATTTCCCATAGCGACGGCAGCGGCAGGTGCAGGAACCGCTCGTAGAGCGCGCGCCGGAGTGCGAGTACGATGCGCACATTGAGAATGCGCTGCGTGTAATCCTTGGCCACCGTGACCAGTGCCGAGATCACCACCATGGCCAGGAACGCACTACCGGCCGCATTGAGACGCCACACGCGCGTGCTTTGCTCAAGTCCGGGTGCCAGCAGCACCTGGTCGATGATATACCGCATGAACAGCGGCTCGAGCATCTGAATGCCGGCCGCCATGAGCGCCAGAACAACCAGTGCGCTCAGTCGCTTCCGGTGCGGTGCCAACCATCGCAGATACTCACGCAGGTAGCCTTTGCGTTTGCCGCCGAGCAAGCGCTCACGCCAACGTGTGAAACGCGATCCTTCGACAGCGGGCGTGGGCAGCGACGCGTCGGGGTCACCCCGTTTCGTATCACTGCCCTCTGCCTTTTCCTTGTCTTTCCCCAGCGTGCCGGCGGCATACTGCCGCACGAAGTCCTTGTACCGCGATCGCGATGACGTTGGCGCGTTCATGCTCTACGCTAGCGTCACTCCGCGACGTATCGCCATGGTGCGGATCGTGAAGATTTTCTCCAGATCGTAAAGAATGACGCGCCCGCATCGGGGTTGTCCGCAGGCGGCTGCTTGGGGCGGATCACGCCGAACGTGATACCGAGGTCGCCACCGGGAGCGACCAACGCCATGTCGGCCTTCCATGTAATCGTGCTCGGCGCATTGAGCGGCTGACTTCCCGCCACACTCGCGGCAATGGCTTGCGCACCAACAACGAATCGCCCAAGCGTTGGCGGTCCAACATTAACCGCATCGTCAGCGCCCATCTCCGCAAAGGCACTACCAACACCAATACGCTGCGCCAGGTCGGAGAATCCCTGCTCCGCTGCCATGAGATCGTGGCGCATTGACGTGATCGAAGCATCCGGCACCGCGGCAGTCACGATGCGCTCAGGCAAATGCGGCGCGAGCATCGTGGAATCGAGCGCCACATCGGCATTCACGGCGCGTCGACGCCAGGCAGCCACCCGCCATGTATCCCGTTCACGAATCCAGTACGACAGATACTTGAACTGACCGCGTGTGCCATCCGGCCGGACCAGTGTGCCCACACCAATGGTGTAAGCATGGGCGCCGTCGGATGAGAGACCCACTCGAATGGGAGTCCAATTGAGTCGCGCACTGGTATCAGGCGACGTGGCAAATGCGCCGAGTACCGCGTCAACGCCTGTCAGCACACGGGTTGGCGGTGCGGGCATCATGACATCCGGCCGGAACATGGCCCGCAACGCATCGCGAAACGGACGATTCGCCGCGTTGCGCGCGAAGTCACGATCGGCTCGCAGTACCTCATCGGCCACGGTGGCCGGCGTGATACGTGCCGGTGCGGCGAGCACGCTGGACACCGAATTGCCGGTTGCGTTGGCGCTCTGCGGCGTGGAGGAGCAGCCGAGGAGCAGCGTCAGGGTGCACGCGGCCGAGAGGGCGACCGGAAACGCGCGCTGCGGCGCGAAGAGGTGCAGAATAGATGTGGTCATAAAGGTATACGTTATTACGGGATTCCCCTCCGGCCGTTTCAACTCGCCCCACGTTCATTGGGGCGCGCCTGCGGTACTGTCATTGCCTGCGCCGTGCCACATGTTTGAAGGCACATCTGCGCACGCTGTTTGCGCACGCCCTCCGCACCACTTCGTCTGTACTCCGCTGCCCTCATGGCGTTTCCTCGCGCAGCAGGCGTTCTCCTGCACCCCACCTCACTGCCGTCCCCAGGCGGCATTGGCGACCTCGGCCCTGATGCCCATCGGTTTGTGGAATGGATGGCCGGTGTCGGGCTACGATTGTGGCAGGTGCTTCCGCTTGGCCCCACCGGCTACGGCGATTCGCCGTATCAGTGTTTTTCGGCATTCGCCGGCAATCCGCTGCTGATTCATGTGCCGGGGTTCGGCGTTTCGGCGCCCACGATCACTGATGCGGCGCATGTCGACTTCGCTACCGTCATTCCGGCCAAACGTGCCGCGCTCGATGCCTGGCTCGATGCATTGCCCTACGACACGACCATCCGCGCATTCGTCGAACAAGAATCGCAGTGGCTGCCCGACTACGCGCTGTTCATGGCCATCAAGGGCGCGCAGGGTGGTGCCGCTTGGACCGAATGGCCGCGTGAATTGGCAGATCGCCAACCGGATGCTCTGACTACAGCGCGGCGTACGCTGCAGACCGAAATGCAGCGATGCTACAAGGAACAGTTCGTATTTCATTCGCAGTTGCGTGCACTGCGCGAGCAATGTGCCACGTACGGCATTCAACTCATGGGTGATGTGCCCATCTACGTGGCGCACGACTCGGCCGACGTATGGGCGCATCGCGAACTGTTTCAGTTACACCCCGATGGTTCGCTCATTGTGCAGGCGGGCGTGCCTCCCGACTACTTCAGTGCCACCGGTCAGTTATGGGGCAATCCGCTGTACACGTGGCAGTACATGGAAGACAACGATTTCCGCTGGTGGACAGCGCGCATGCGTGCGGCGTTCCGGCAATTCGATGTCGTGCGCCTCGATCACTTCCGCGGCTTTGCGGCGTACTGGGAAGTTCCGGGCGACGCGGACACAGCCGTGAATGGCCGCTGGGTGGATGGTCCCGGTCAATCGCTGTTCGACGCGCTCACGCGTGCACTCGGACCACTGCCTATCATCGCCGAAGACCTGGGTCTCATCACGCCTGATGTGGCCGCGCTGCGTGATGCCTGCGGATTTCCCGGCATGGCCATTCTGCAATTCGCATTTGCAGGCGAGAGCTCGGAGTTTCTGCCTCACCGCTTCGTGCGCAATCTCGTCGTGTATACCGGCACCCACGACAACGATACGACGATGGGTTGGTGGCAATCCACCGGCGGCGATTCCACACGCGCGCTCGACGAAGTGATGGAAGAAAAGGCGCGCGCGTTGCGCTATCTCGGTGTGGACACCACGGCAGACGCCGCACCGGAAATGCACTGGACGCTCATGCGCGCCGCCATGGCGTCCGTCGCCAACACGGTGCTCGTACCCATGCAGGATGTTCTCGGACTGGGCAACGATGCCCGCATGAACATGCCAGGGCGCACGTCAGGCAACTGGAGTTTCCGATTCACCTGGGAACAACTCACCGCCGACATCACGACACGACTGCGCGACCTGGTGCGTACCTACGAGCGGTGATGGGGCGTATCCACTTCCCCGTTGGGCGGTGCTTCCCACATGAAAGTCATCACCATGGATGCAATCCACCCAATCACGGTCCAGCCGAGCAGCACATTGATGAGTGTCACCTTCCAGCGACGACTGCTGCGACGAGACCAGGCCAACATTGATGGCAGCAGATACAGCAGCACCAGCACGACGATCATCACACCGCCCTTGGGCAGTCCGCCGCCGGTGTAACGTCCGGCGGAGTCCACGGCCTGCGTGACAAATGCGAGCATGTGCGGGTGATACATGAGCACAATATAGTCAGACCACTTCCATGACCGATCTTCTCTTTGCTGATCTGGCGCTCGCACAACGACTCGAGCGCACTGAAGCCCACGCCAATGCGGCGTTTGTCGAAGCCCGCGCGTCACTCACTCCCGAATCGGGTGCCACGTGGCGCGATATGCGTGGTTGCTGGGCCATGTTCGATGGTGTGGGGTCTCCGCTCACACAGACATTCGGACTTGGCGTGTTCGATACGCCGGACGCCGAACAACTCGATGCGATCGAGGCGTTCTTTGCCGAACGTGGCGCCGATGTGATGCACGAAGTGAGTCCGATGGCGGACATGGCATTGTTGCCACTCCTGGCCAGTCGCGGTTACGCGGTGGTGGAGTGGTCCACTGTGCTGGTGCGTCCGCTGTCTCAAGACTTCGCAAACGTCGGGAGCAAGGAGATTCCGCTCAACGCAAGTGGACCTCGCGTGCGCGTGGTGAACGCCGATGAAGCAGACCATTGGGCGGCCGTTGCTGCCGAAGGATGGGGTGAGACTCCTGAGCTCGCGGACTTCATGCGTTCGCTCGGCCAAGTCAGCGCGCGAGCCGATGGCACGTGGAGTTTTCTGGCATCCATTGGGAACGCCGATGTCGCATCGGGGGCGCTGCACATTCACGAAGGCGTCGCATTGTTTGCCGGCGCCAGCACTCGCCCCGATGCCAGGCGGCAGGGCGCTCAGCGGGCGCTGTTCGATGCCCGCCTGTCGTACGCCACCCACGTGGGTTGCGACCTGGCCATGATGGTGGCCGCCCCGGGCAGTACGTCGCAGAAGAATGCACAGCGTGCCGGCTTCCGTCCCGTCTATACGCGAGTGAAGTGGGGAAAGCCGACAAATTAATTCCGTATTAATCCCGATTTAACATGTCGGGTAATGCGACTAAGGTTGAGTTGTCAGTTGAGAACGACTCTCACATAACTCACCGCCATGTCACGCCACCGCCCCTCCAGTCGGGCCAGCCGCAAGGCTCGACTCACCGTCCTCGCGCTGCCGTTTGCTGTAGTTCCATTTGCCGCCAACAGGCTTGAAGCGCAGCAACGCGACACATCGAGAGCACAAAATCTCTCTCAAGTCGTCATTTCTGCGTCAGGAACAGATCAGCAACGCGCCGCTGCCCCAGCATCGATCACGGTGCTCACCCGCGAGCAGATGCTCCAGCAGCGAAATGGCAGCCTTGCTGAAGCCCTCCGCTCCATCGAAGGCGTGGACGTTGGGGACACGCAGGGCAAGACCGGCGGACTCAATATCAGCGTGCGCGGCATGCCGTCGGACTACACGCTCATCCTGATCGATGGCCGTCGCCAGAACAGCGCCGGCTCGATCACCCCGAACGGCTTCGGCGAAACCAGCACCAGCTTCCTGCCGCCGGTAGCCGCCATCGAGCGCATCGAAGTGATTCGTGGCCCCATGGCCACGCTGTACGGCTCCGACGCCATGGGCGGCGTGATCAACATCATCACCCGCCGCTCCACCCCGCGTTGGACCGGCTCCTTCACCAGCGACGCCACCCTCCAGCAGACCGAAGGCTTCGGCAACATCTACAGCGGCAACCTGTTTGCCTCGGGTCCACTGGTCACCCGGTCGCTACAGCTCTCCGTTCGTGGCTCGCTTTTGCAGCGCGCGGCTTCCGCGCTTGAACCCACGGGTGAATTCGCCGACAACACCACCATCAGCATGCGTGGCCCGAGCCCGGTGGAAGGCATCGTGCAGACGCTCGGCGCCAAGCTGCGCTTCACGCCCGGTCGTTCGCACGAGCTCTCGCTCGACTTTGACGACGCGCGTCAGCGCTATGAAAACGATGCGGCGCAATTGGGCACGCTCGACAACGCCGCCGGTACGCCGCCGTCATTCAACGGCTACGGTCCTGAACTCCGCTTCAATCGCTCGCAGGCCGCCGTGGCCCATACGTGGCGCTTCGGTCGTGGACGTCTCGAGTCGAGCCTGATGCACAATGTGACCGAGACCATCGGTCGTACGCTGCCGAGTGGTACGCCGGGTGGGTTGCCGGGCAGCGGTGCTCCAAACAAGCCGGCTGGCGCGCCGCGTACACTCGAGTCCACCAGCGATGTACTCGACACGCGTCTCGTGAGCATGCTGGGTCGTCACCTGCTCACCGTTGGTGGTCAGTACTGGGATGCGAAGATGGTGGACGGTGTGGCACTACAGCCGTTTGAACAGACGCAGTGGTCAATCTTCGCCGAAGATCAGTGGTCGCTGCCCGCGAATGTCACGCTCACACTCGGCGTGCGCCGCGATCAGCACGACTCGTTCGGTGACCACACCAGCCCGCGCGCCTATGCGGTGTGGAAGGTGCACCCCACGCTGTCGCTCAAGGCCGGTGTAAGTGCCGGCTACAAGACGCCGCGTCTCGAGCAATTGGTCGACGGCATCATCGGCTTCACCGCGCAGGGTCGCACGGCCACCATCGGTACGCCGGGGCTCAAGCCAGAAACGAGCGTGAGCAGCGAAATCGGCTTTGTCTTTGAAGGCACACAGGGCATTGGTGCCAGCCTGTCGCTGTTCAATAACGACTTCAACGACAAGATCACCGGCGGAACCCCGATCGCGAATTGCACGTTTACCGGGGCGCCCAATCGCCCGGGCTGTGCGAACTACGGCAGCTTCCCCACGCAGGAGTTCTTCTCGCAGAGTGTGAACGTGGACAAGGCCATCACCCGCGGCGCGGAAGTGAGCCTGCGTGTGCCAGTCCTCAACACCTGGCAGGCGAGTGGCAACTACACACACACGTTCAGCGAGCAGTTGAGCGGCGGCAGCATTGGTTTCCCGTTGGCCAATACACCGCGCCACATGGCCAATGTGCGCCTGGCCGGCCCGGTCACGTCGCGACTCGACCTCTGGACGGCAGCGGAGTATCGCAGCAGCCGCGCTCGTCGCATGTCTTCCGCGGCTAATCCCGCTTTCGACGCGCTTGGTGACTTCAAGGGCTACACCGTTCTGAATCTCGGCATCACGGCACAAGTCGCTCCGATCGTCCGGGTGCGCGCTTCGGTGAACAACGTGCTCGGCACCGACTTCCTGCAGTTTGCCAGCTATCAGAGCGGCACGCAGACCCTGTACACCAACCTGTACAACAATCACCAGGAAGGCCGCCGTCTCTGGCTGTCGACGAGCATCGATTTCTGACCGTTCGTCCTCTGGGAGCGTGACAATCGCGCGGTGGGTCGCCATCATGAGGCGTGAGCCGAAAGGCGTCCACCGCGCGAACCTTTTCCCGGAGTTCCAGCATGACCTCGCCGCGTCGCACGTTCCTCAAGCACGCCGGCATCGGCGCCGCCGCTTTTGCGGCGCTTCCTTCGTCCAGTCGGGCGCTGTCCGCCGACCCGCTGACACTCCAGGAAGAGTCAACCGCTGCCATGCAGGAAGCCGAGGCTTACTTTGCTTCCCTCGAAGAGCAGCCCCCGGCCGAACCGTGGGATACCAGCTGGACCAAGCGCGTGGTTGGCACACACAAGGCCATGTTCGATGTGCCCGAAGTGGAAGGCGGCGCCGGTGTGATGCGTTCGGCCATCTGGCAGCGCCAGTACAACGATGTGCTCAAACCACAGGCCGGCGAGATGACGTCGGTGGTCGTGATTCGGCATTCGGCCATTCCGCTCGCCATGAATCAGGAATTCTGGACCACCTACGAGGTGGGCAAGGAATTCAAGATCAAGGGCGAGAAGGACAAGCCCATGAAGTTCAATCCGGTGCTGTTGCAGCCGGGTGCTGAGGCGGGCTCCGGGATGTCGGCTTACATGCTCGACTCACAGATCGCGAAGGGGACGATCGTATTGGGATGCAATCTCGCCTATCGCTCGATCATCAGTCACATCCAGCAGAAGGACAAGTCGACGCCGGCGGAAGCGAAGAAGAAAGCCGACTCGATGCTGGTGCCGGGTGTCATCATGCAGCCCAGCGGCATTTTTGCGAATGTGATGGCACAGCAGGCGGGATGCGTATTCGTGCAGGCGGTCTGATTGCGGGAACTGCTACTGCAGGAACTGCATGAACTACAGTTCTCAGTAGCGAGTTTACAGGTGCCAGTAAAAGTGGGGAGCTCCGGGCGATCTGGCCCGAGGCTCCCCACTTTCACTTTGTACTGAATACTCGAAACTGATAACTGTTGTTCTTGTTGTTCTTAAACCGCGTCCGACAGAGACGTAAACGAGAAGTCCCGCACCTTGATGGGCGGCATCCACACCGAACCGCCGGCCGAAAGATTTTCCGACGAGTTGATACGAACTGTCGGTCCGATGGCTTCGAGATTGTTCAGGAAGAAGATCGGGCTTTCGTTGAAACGGAAGTTCTTGATCGAGCGTGTGACCTTGCCGTTCTCGATGAGGAACGTGCCGTCGCGCGTGAGGCCAGTGAACAGGATCGTGCGCGGGTCCACGCTGCGAATGTACCAGAAGCGTGTGACGAGTACGCCACGCTCGGTTCCCTTGATCATGTCGGCAATGCCAGTTGTTCCGCCGAGCATGCGCAGCGTGCGCGCACCGCCAAAGCCACCGCCGCCGGCACGTGTGGCCTGCACCTTCTGCTTCTCAGCCCAGAACCGATCGTAGTTGAGATTTTTCACCACGCCGTTCTCGATCCACGTCACCTTTTCGAGCGGCATGCCATCGCCATCGTAGCCGCCAGTCAGACTCGGTGAATCGGCCGGATCAGTGAGCAGCGTGACACGCTCGTCGACCACCTTGAGTCCGATCTTGTTGCCGCCGCCCGGCTTCGAGAAGAACGAACGTCCTTCATCGGCCGCACGCGCCTGTGTGGCGTTGGCAATGAGCTGCACCAGATTGCCTGTAGCCGTTGGCTCGAGAATCGTGGTGTAGCGACCGGGTTCGATGGCCACCGGATTGCGCGACTCCTTGGCCTTCTGCACCGCTGTTGCTGCAAGCGTCGCGGGATCGAGATCGCCAAAGCTGTTGCCGTCGCTGCACGCCCAGCCAGAACCGGTACCATCGGGCGAACGCACGGTGGCCGTCATGGTCACCGACGCGCTCGCGTCGTACGCAAACAAACCCTTCGAGTTGGCCAGTGCCGTAGCACCGGCGCGGCTCTCGATGAAACCCGTGGCCACGAGATCGTTAGCGCGCGCCAGTTCAGTCACGATCTTGGCTGCGGCTGCACGCTCGGTGGGCGTGGGCATGCTCATGGCCCGCTCACGTGCGGCCGGATAATTCTGCTGCGTGAGCTCCGGCATGCGCTCGGGATTGGGCGGCACCAACTGCGCAATCTCGTACGCCTGCTTGGCCGCAGCGGCCAACGATGCTTCATCCACACGATTCGTGTTCACGCTCGCCGAACGATTGCCGGCGTACGCGGTGATCGTGATCTGCGTGTCCTGATTCTCGCCGGACGTGGTGACCTGATTGAGCGCAAAGCGTGTGTCGGCGCGCGCGGCACTGTTGATCGTGACACGCGTTTCTTCCGCCGGCGAATTGCGCAATACGCGCTGCACAAGTTCCTGTGCCTCGGCGCGTGAGAGCACATTGACCGGCGCAAACAGGGAACGGGGACCGTTGGTGCTCATGCCGTTCTCCCGGTATTGATGATGTTCACGTTCGTGAAGAGCGAAGGCACGCAGCCATGGCTCACGGAGTTGGACTGGCTTGGCTGTCCCTTGCCGTCGCCAAAGGCGCCGCCCAGGTGATAGCTGCGCGGGCCACCAATGGCCTTGAGCGAATTCCAGAACTCCGGCGTGCGGAACTGGTAGGCCACATCCTTGAGCTGGCCCACGATCTTGCCGCCCTTCACTTCATAGAAGATCTGGCCGGCGAACTGGCCATTGTAGCGCTGCTGGTCGATGGAGAAGGAACCATCACCTACGATGGCGATGCCCTTGTCCATCTTGGCGATCATCGACTCCCACGTGTCGTCGTTGTTGCCAGGCAGCTGACTCACATTCGGCATGCGCTGGAACTGCACGTCGGCCCAGCTCTGTGCATACGAGCAGCCGTACGAGCGTACTTCCTTGCCCACACTCTTGTAGTAGTCAGCCAGCATGGGCGCCTGCTCACGCGTGGTCTGATAGTCCACGAAGATGCCGTTCTTCACGATATCGAACTTCGTGGGCTTCACACCTTCGTCGTCCCAACCAATCGCGCCGAGCGAACCAGGCTGCTCACGATCGCCAACGATGTTCATGAGCTCCGTGCCGTACTTGAGCTTGCCCAACACACTGGCTGGCGGCGACAGGAAGCTGGTGCCAGCGTAGTTGGCTTCGAATCCAAGCGCGCGGTCGAGTTCTGTGGGGTGACCAATCACTTCGTGAATGGTGAGCCACAGATTCGACGGATGCAGCAGCAGATCGTAGCGGCCCGGATCGACCGGCTTGGCTGTGAGCTTCTGCACCGCGAGCTCACCCCACTCCGGCGCACGTTCGGCGAGTCGGCTGTTGGTGACGTGTTCGTAACCGAGGCCCATCGGCGCGACTTCATTGCTCTGCACCGTCTGGAAGTCACGGAAGTCCGGCGACACGGCCGTGATGCCCATGCTCGGCGACGTGCGATAGATCGTCTGCACGAGATACGAGCCGTCGGTCGTCATGAGCGACTTCTCTTCGCGCAGGAAGAACATGCTCGACGTGACGTTCCGAACGCCCTTCACCTTGAGCGCCGCTTCATTGGCCGCGAGCAAGTACGCGACCTTGTCGGTGATGGCGACGGTGAACGGGTCGACCTTGATGGGGCTCTTCCATTCGCCCACCTGATTGCCCGGCGTGGGCGCAAGCACCACGGGCTTGAGCTGCGACGCACGATTGGCGCGTGCCTGCTCGAGTGCCGCCTTGGTGGCGTTGGCAATGCTGTCGCGATCGAGCTTGCTCGTTGCCGCGAAACCCCAGGCGCCATCCACCAGCGTGCGCACACCGAGACCGTAGGTGTCGGTATCGCTCACACCCTGCACGATGCGATCACGCGTGTTGACGTTCTGCTGGCGCCGCGCGGCGACGCGTACGTCGGCGTACGAAGCACCACCGGATTTCGCGGTATTGAGCGCGACTTCCATGAGCGCTTTGATGGCCGGATCGTCGGGGCGGGGGAGATCGGCCAGCGGACCGGGCACAACGAGACGGGACTCGGCAAACAGGGGCGAGCTCGCCACCAGAGTGCCTGCCGCCACCGTGGCGCCGGTCTTGAGAAAGTCTCGACGGGTGTTGGACATGTCGGGAAGGGATTGGGGGGAATCCGAAAGTTACATCGGTGTTCCCACTCCGCCCACACATCGCCGCAATGTCCGACTACCAGCCTCGCAGCACTTCGGTCCCCAGCATGACACCCACGATCGCACTCAGGCTGGCGGCCCCCATGCGCACGTATCGGAGCGCCGTCGTGTTGGACCTGCCCACCCAACCCACCGTGGCGCCGGACAATGCGGACACGATGGCCATGCCGGCAATGCTTCCAATACCAAAGGTCAGCAGATATCCGAGCTGCGTGCGTTGCTCCGTCGCGGCGGCAATCGCCAGCACAATCACGGCACCGCTTCCCGCGAGGCCGTGCAAAATGCCGAAACCCAATGCGCGCGGATGTCCTGCAAGCACGCCGCCAACCCGCAACCCGCTGGTTCCAGAAGCGACTTGCACGTGCTGATGCGCGGCATTCGTGGCATGAGCATGGCCATGTGAGACGCCATGCGCCCCGCGATGTCTGCGCACATCGGCAATCAGCGTTCCCATGCCAAGCACGATGAGCATGACGGCCACACCCAGTTCGGCCACCGTGTGAAATCTTTCAGGAACATTAACGCCGAGAATGACGAGAATCGTCGCCACCAATCCCACGCTGATCGTGTGACCAATGCCCCACGCCACACCCAGCTTGGCTGCGCGAGCAACACCGCGCTCGTGACTGGCCATGGTAGTAACGGCCGCCAGATGATCGGGCTCGAAGGCATGTCGAAAGCCGACCAGAAATCCGAGGCCGAGTGCCGGAAGCAGAGTGGCAATCATGAGAGGTCGATGAAGAGGGTCATGTCGGAATGACGTGACGAGCAGAGTGGGCATGCGATGCGATCAGCGCCTGTCCGAGCGCGAGTCCACCATCGTTGCACGGCACGAGACGATGCGTGAGCACCGCATGACCGGCGGATTCCATCTGCTGCGCCGCAAGGCGCGTGAGCAAACGATTCTGAAAGACGCCACCGGTCAGTCCGATGGATGCACCCGGCGCATGCTCTGCGGCGAGCGCACGCATCGCGTGCGCGACGGCGTCATGGACGGCGTAGGCCAGAGCAGCAAACGCGTTGGAGCCCCATGCCTCGCCGCGAGAGCGCAGATGCGCGACATCATCGAGCAGTGCGTGCACGACTGGAGCAAAGTCGAATCGTGTGTGCGTGATGTGAAAGCGATATCGCGGCGCCTTGTGTGGCACCGCGCATCGCGCAGCCAGTGCTTCGAGGTGCATGGCCGCCTGGCCTTCGTAGGTGACATGCAACGCAATACCACACAGCGCCGCGCACGCGTCGAACCAGCGTCCCATGCTTGTGGTGCTGGCGCAGGCCAACTGTCGATCGAGTTGATGTCGAACGATCGCGAGTGTCTCGTGAGGAAGCTGCGTGGCAAACAGCATCGACGCCGCATCGACGCAATCACTGGCGGTCAATACACCGAGCGCCGAGCGCCATGGCTGCCTGACCGCCGCATCACCACCGGGAAGGAGAAATGGGCGCAGTGATGCGAGGCGCTCGAAGCGCGCCGCGTTACCGCGCAATACCTCACCGCCCCAGATCGTACCATCGGGACCGTATCCAGTACCATCGAACGTGAAGGCGGTCAGCGTGTCATCGGAAGCGATCTGTCGACGTGCCACGCCTTCAGCATGCAAGGCGGCGAGGTGAGCATGGTGATGTTGCACGCGTACCACCGGCCGCCCAGTTTTTGCCGCACGCGTGACCGCCCATCGCGACGAGAGATAGTCCGGATGCAGATCACAGGCGATGACATCCGGCGACGCACCGTACGACGTCTCCAGTCGCTCGGTCGCGTGCGTGAGCGCATCGAGTGTGTCAGGGCTGGCGACATCACCAAGGTGCGGCGCCAGCACGACCTGATCGCGCCACAGCAGCGCGGGGGCGGACTTGAGTTCGGCACCAACAGCGAGCACCACGCCACGTGTGCCGACACTTCCGGCCTTGATCGCCAGGGGCGCGTATCCGCGAGCGCGACGTAGTGGAGTCACGTGGCCTGCGTGATCAACCCGCACCACCGAATCGTCGCAGGGCAGGACGATGTCGCGCTCGTGTGTCAGAACACCATCAACCAGATTGGACAGGCGACCGAGAGCATCGATGTCGCGCCACGCAATGGGCTCTTCTGACAGATTGCCGCTGGTGCAGACCAGGGGACCCATCGTGGCCAGAAGCGCATGCAGCGGCAAGGCCGGCAACATGATGCCGATTTCGTCGAGACCCGGTGCAATGTTGTCCGCGAGCACGCCATGCTCTCTGCGCGGCAGCAGGACGATGGGATGAGCCGGCGACGTCAGCGCACGGGCAGCCGCGTCGCTCACCTCCGCCATTCGCCGCGCGTCATCGAGTGTTGCCGCCAGAATGGCCAGCGGCTTGTCGGGGCGCGCCTTGTCGCGACGCAACCGGGCTACCGCGTCATGGTTGTCCGCGCGACACAACAGGTGATATCCGCCGAGGCCTTTGGCGGCAATCACGCCACCCACTTGCAAGACCGCGTGCGCAGCATGCAGCGCGCACTCGGCGAGCTGTGAACTCTCTGCCGATACCTCTTTCGGTGTTGCACGCCAGATGAGCTGCGGCCCGCAGGTGCGACATGCGGTCGGTTCGGCGTGGAATCGCCGGTCCGCCGGATTGTCGTATTCGCGCTGGCACTCCACGCACATGGCAAATCGTGCCATGGTCGTACGCGCCCGATCGTATGGCACACCAGTGACGATCGTGTAACGCGGACCGCACTGTGTGCAGTTGAGGAACGGATAGTGATAGCGACGATTGGCCGGATCATGAAACTCTGACCAACAATCGTCACACGTGGCCAGATCCGGTGCAATCGGCATGACGGCAGGTTCTAAATCACGCCATGCGTCGCTCGATGCGTCGCGCCCTCCGGCGCAGCTCTCGCCTGCGACATCTGCAGCACGCGCGACATGTGTCGCAGCGGCACGACTTGGTGCGATCGAAAAGCCCGTCTGCCCACTCAGCAACGCATCGATGACATGGCAGTGATCGATGCGTGCGGCTCCGGGCAATTCGATGGGAAGTCGCTGCAAAAATCGATCAACCGCCGACGACTCCCCCTCGACATCAACAAGAACCTCCGAACCAGCATTGCAGACAGAGCCTGACAACGACTCGGAAACTGCGAGCCGATGGACATATGGCCGAAAGCCGACACCTTGTACGATGCCGTCAAGTCGAATGGCGATACGGCGCCGCGTGGTGGTGGTGACCGCGGGGGCGCTGACGGAGGGGAATGACACACCCGGAACGTCGTCAACGGAGGTTCAGGGTGGAAATAGCATGATCTTGCCATGACGGGCGGGGGTGTGAGCGCGTAAAGTTGCCCGAATCTCACCCCGATCCCTGGAGGACCTCCATGGGGACCGCGTTGCCTTCCGCATCCAGTGCTGCCCACGAGCAGCTGCTGGCCCGCCTGTCGGAAGAGAAAACCATCGATTCACTCAATCGCCTGCTGGACCGGCTCGAGGTCATCGCGTTTGTCGCCGATGCCCTGGACGGATTTCTTGCGCGTGCAAACGTCGTCGCCGAGAGTGTGGCGGAGAGCGTGTCGGATTTCAAGAAACTCACCGGCGAAGAAACCGCCACCGGTGATGTGATCGGTCGTATTCCGCAGTTGGCGCGTGTTGGCGTGCAGTTGGCCGATGTGTCAGCAACGCCGGCGTTTCAGCGACTGATTGATTCGGGATTGATCGAACGATTGGGAGAGGAGAAGACGATCGACGCCGTGAAAGCGGTGCTCGACCGACTCGAACTCGCCGCGTTCACACTCGAAGCCATCGATGGATTCCTGCGCCGCGGCGACACGATCGCGACGGCGCTGGCCGATGACGTGGAAGAACTGAAGCGTGCGTCGCAAACAGACTTCGTGAAGCTCAAGGACGTGCTGGCCGCGTTGCCTCCGCTTGTCGCAGCGGGTCAGACGCTGGTCAAATCCGGCATGCTGGAACCACGCACGGTGGAGGTGCTGGCTACCATGGGGCGTTCAGCGGCAGCATCGTATGATGAAGCCCACGCGGCAGCATCAGATGAAAAACCCATGGGTGTGCTGGCGATGCTCAAGGCGCTGCGCGACCCGGATATCGCGCGCGTTGTGCAGTTCGCCGTGCGATTCTCCAAGTCGTACGGTCAGTCGCTCGCGCGCTGATCATCATCGTCTATCGCTGACCATCGCTGATGCACGAACTGTCGATCGCTCAGGGTCTCGTGGAAATCGCCACGGCGGAAGCCACGCGCCTCGGAGCGACACACGTGCACGCGGTGTACCTTGCGGTAGGACGTCTGAGCGGTGTGGAAGCCGGCGCCCTCGAGTTCTCCTACGACCTCGTCACCGATGGCACGCTGCTCGCGGGCTCGCGACTGGTGATCGAGGATGTACCCATCGCCATCCAATGCGCACCATGCGACACGGTGCGCGAGTTGCCAGGCGTGAACCGATTCCGCTGTCCGGTGTGTGATACACCCAGCGCCGATATCCGGCGTGGTCGCGAGCTCGATCTCACGCGCCTCGAGTTGGACGAACCTGATGACGTCGCACCGTCACTGGGCTCTTCATTCTTTGTGTCTTCCACGGATCCACTGTCGTGACCACGACCGCTCCCACCACGCGCATCGTCGAAGTGCGCGCCGGCATTCTGCGCAAGAACGATGAGCTGGCGCGAGGTCTGCGCAGCCGATTCGTCGACGCCGGCGTATTTGTCGTGAATCTGGTCTCGAGCCCCGGCACCGGAAAAACCGCCTTCCTCGAGTGGACACTGACAGCGCTGCACTCGCGTGGTGTGCGTGTAGCCGCGCTGGTGGGTGATCTGGCAACGGACAACGATGCGCAGCGTCTTGCTCGCAGTGGTGCACCCGTCCGGCAGATCAACACCCATGGGCGTTGTCATCTCGAAGCCGAGATGATCGAGCAGCATCTCGAGGGGTGGGATCTCGCATCACTTGATGTGTTATTCGTCGAGAACGTGGGCAATCTGGTGTGTCCGGCATCGTACGATCTTGGCGAAGCGTTGCGTCTTGTGCTGCTGTCAGTGACCGAAGGCGAAGACAAACCGCTCAAGTATCCGACCATGTTCAATTCGGCGGACCTGGCCATGATCACCAAGTACGATCTCGCCATTCCGTGTGAATTTGATCGGGCGGCCGCGGAGTCGTCCATCGCGTCGGTGCGACCAGGCATGCCGGTGCTTGCATGCTCCACGCGCACAAGTCAGGGGCTCGACGAGTGGTTGGCCACGCTCGATGCAGCGCGTGATCGCTGGCACCGCGCGCTGCCGTCCACAGCCTGAAGACATCGTCGTACGCATCGTGTCCGTAGTTCCCCGACTCGTGTTTGAAGCATCGACGCACCGTACGCCCACGTCCGGCGAGCTTGACTTGCTTGCCGCCGTGTCGGACGCACTGGCGCGCGAACCCGATGGGGCCACAATGCGCGCCACACTGTGCCGAACCATGGCACTGCATCTGGCGCTGCCATTCGTGGCACTGGGCACGGTGCACGAGGGTGATGTGCAAGCCGTCTCGGTAGCCGGATCGGATGGCGGATTCGATATCCAACCCGCGCTTCGCAACATCATGCGCGTGGTGACGGCCCGGCGTGCGCGACACGTGTCGCGCACAGCAGACGAACCGGTGGCCGGCACCCGTATCACCCCCGAGTCGTTCGGGTGGGAAAGTCTCGTTGCCCTGCCCGTTCTGCACCACGCAGGACATCCGGTAGCGGTGCTTTGCATTGCAGGACCAGCTCACATCACGTGCAGCGAACGTGCGCTGCAAATGCTCGACGTGGTCGCCAATCACCTTTCGGTTGCGCTCGATCGTTCGGATCTGCTGGCGCGGTTGGCCGAGTGGTCGAATGGCATGGAAGCATTGCTTGCGTTCTCCGGTGCCGTGCATCGGCACCGGGAGCCAGTGGCGTTGATACACGAGATGGTGGAGCATGCGGCGCAATTTTTGAAAGCCGATGGTGGTCGTGGTGGGCTGTCATCGGCATCGGAAACCGGAGACGTAGTCCTCGAATCCGATGCCTATTGGCGAAGCGGTCAGTGGCGGCGGCATGTCATGCGCTGGGCTCGTGGCGAAGGCATTCCCGGACGAGTGCTCGACCACGAGTTCGCGTATCTCACGGCCGACTATCCGCATGACCTGGCACGAGACGGCAATTTGGTCGAGCAGGAGAGTGTGCAGCACGTGGTCTGCGTCCCCCTGCGCGACACATCGCATCAGGTGGTAGGCTTTCTCGAGTTGCACCGCGGCGTGGATCGAGCGGCGTTCACCTGGAATGACGCGGCCTTTCTCGAAGCGCTGGCCGACACTACGGCTATGGCCATCGAGAATTCACGACTGGTGAGTGCGCTCGCCGCCAAAAATGCCGAAGTGCGACGGTTGTTCGCACAACATGCTGAACGTATCGAGGAAGAGCGTCAGCATATTGCACGCGAATTGCACGACGAAGCGGGTCAGGCCCTGGTTGGTGTCAAACTCGCGCTGCAAGTGCTGTCGCGCGTCATGCCGGACGATGCGCCTGCGATGCGTGCTCCGCTCGACGAGCTGCGTGTGCAGGTCAATCAGGCCACGGCACGATTCCGCCAGCTCGCGCGGCGTTTGCGTCCACCGGCGCTCGATCAGCATGGGCTCGGCACGGCTCTCGCGCAGTTGGTGCATGACACCGAACAGCGCAGCGGTTTCGCTGTACAACTCGAAATCGAGGGGTTCGATGATCGTCGATTCCCGGCCCACGAAACGGCGGTGTTCCGTATCGTGCAGGAAGCACTCACCAACGTCTCCACGCATGCGGGGGCAACGGAAGTGCAGGTGCACGTCATGCAGAGCAATGGGTTCCTGCAGGTGGCAGTGCTGGATGACGGACGTGGCTTCGATGTGCAGGCGCAGTCGCAGGGGCTCGGCCTGCGTGGAATTGCCGAACGGGTGCACCAGCTCAATGGACAGTTGGAGCTGATCAGTCAACCAGGTGCGGGCACACAGGTCCGTGTGCAATTGCCCTGTCGATGATGACCCGTGCGCGCCTCCTGCTGGTGGATGATCATGCACTCGTGCGCCGTGGACTGGCCGTGCTGTTGCGTCTCGATGGTCGGTATGACGTGGTTGGTGAAACCCCATCCGGTGAAGCCGCACTCGAATTGATCGAGCAGGACCGTCCAGATCTGATCGTGCTGGATCTCAATATGCCCGGCATCGATGGGCTGGAG
Organism: Gemmatimonadaceae bacterium; assembly: GCA_016742275.1. GTDB lineage: Bacteria > Gemmatimonadota > Gemmatimonadetes > Gemmatimonadales > Gemmatimonadaceae > Gemmatimonas. Next base: position 135,640 of record JACVCD010000006.1, on the reverse strand, counting down.
ACACTCCGCCGCGTGCGCGCTCGCGGCTGGTCTACCAAGGTGTTGGTGTTGTCCATGCATGACGAAGCACATCTGGTCAGTCAGGCACTACAGTCGGGTGCCAATGGTTATCTGCTGAAAGACTCGATGGACGATGAGCTGTTCCTCGCCATCGATGCGGTCCTTCGAGGGCAGCGCTATCTCGCGGCGGCCATCGATCGTGTGCGCCTGCAGGAGTCGCGTATCCGACCAACGACGCTCACCGCGCGTGAGCGCGAAGTGTTGCAGCTCATCGCCAATGGACTGACCACATCTGCGGTGGCCGAAACACTCAACATCTCGCCGCATACGGCCACGCGACATCGGGCCAACCTCATGCAGAAGCTCGATGCGCACAATCAGGTGGAACTCGTACGTATCGCGGCCAGTCAGGGGCTGATCGTACTGCAGGGCGGACAGGCGTAGCAGGTCTCCTACCAAGTTCTTGCTATTGTTGCGCGCCTCGTTGGGGCGCATCCTGCCATCCGGTTCGGATGCGGCGCCGTCCGCATTCACCTCCCTCCTCTCGCCGGTGCGTCCGGCCCTCCCCACCAGGAGACTTCCCACATGGCAACGGTGTTGTGGCTGCAGGGTGGCGCGTGTTCCGGGAACACGATGTCCTTCCTGAATGCCGAAGAGCCGAGTGCGTGCGATCTAGTCACGGATTTCGGTATCGACATCCTCTGGCACCCTTCGCTTGGCATCGAAATGGGCGCGCCCGTCCGGCAGTTGCTGGACGACCTCGCCGCCGGTCGTCGGCAACTCGATCTGTTCGTCTTTGAAGGCACGGTCATTCTCGGCCCTAACAAGACGGGTCGATTCAACATGTTCGCTGACCGTCCGATGAAGGATTGGGTCAAGGAACTCGCGGCGCACGCCGGAGCGGTGGTTGCGCTCGGCGATTGTGCTTGCTGGGGCGGTCTGCCGGCGGTGGACCCCAATCCGGTCGACAACATCGGACTGCAGTACATGAAGCGCAGTCACGGAGGATTCCTCGGCTCCGACTACAAGTCGAAGTGGGGACTTCCGGTGGTGAACATTCCCGGCTGCCCAGCGCATCCTGACTGGGTGACGCAGATCCTCGTAGCCATTGCCTCGGGCCGCGCTGGCGATATCGCGCTTGATGACCTGCAGCGTCCGCAAACGTTCTTCAAGACGTTCACGCAGACCGGTTGCACGCGCGTGCAGTACTTCGAATACAAGCAGAGCACGATGGAGTTTGGCCAGGGCACGCGTCAGGGTTGCCTGTTCTACGAACTCGGCTGCCGTGGTCCGATGACGCACTCACCGTGCAATCGCATTCTGTGGAACCGACAGTCGTCAAAGACCCGCGCCGGCATGCCCTGCACCGGCTGCACCGAACCCGAATGGCCGTTCCATGACCTCAAGCCGGGCACGGTGTTCAAGACGCAGAAGGTGAGTGGCACGATTCCGAAGGAAGTGCCCACCGGCACCGATCACGTTTCGTACATGGCCCACGCTGCAGCGGCGCGCATTGCAGCGCCCAAGTGGACCAAGGAAGACATGTTCGTCGTGTGATCCGTCGTCTGACGCGGCCTGCCTGCGTTCATTCTCCTTCTTCTCTCTCCTTCCCAGCAATCCAGCCATGGCAACGGCGACTCAGCCCATGCCCTCCGACCTGCGCATCAGCCCCCTCGGGCGCGTGGAGGGCGACCTTGATCTCCGCGTGACGATCCGCGACGGCGTCGTCACCGACGCGTGGACCGAAGCGAGCATGTTCCGCGGGTTCGAGATCATTCTGCGCGGCAAGGACCCGCAGGCCGGTCTCATTGTGACACCGCGCATCTGCGGTATCTGTGGTGGTTCCCATTTGTACAAGGCAGCGTATGCGCTCGATACGGCGTGGAAGACACACGTACCACGCAACGCCACGCTCATTCGCAACATTGCGCAGGCGTGTGAGACGCTGCTCTCCATACCGCGCTGGTTCTACGCGTTGTTTGCGGTGGACCTCTGCAATCCCAAGTACAAGCATCTCCCCGAATACGACGAAGTCGTGCGCCGCTTTGCCGCGTTCGTAGGCACCAGCTTCGAACCGGGTGTGACGATGTCGGCCAAGCCGGTCGAGATCTACGCGATGTTTGGCGGGCAGTGGCCGCACTCGAGCTTCATGATCCCGGGTGGTGTGATGTGCGCGCCGTCGCTCAGCGATGTCACACGCTCAATTGCCATTCTCGACGCGTGGAAGCGTGACTGGCTCGAAAAGCAGTGGCTGGGTTGCTCGGTTGAGCGCTGGATGGAGATCAAGACCTGGAACGACATGCTGGCGTGGGCGGAAGAGAATGAATCGCAGCGCAACTCCGACTGCGGTCTGTTCATCCGGTTTGCGCAGCGTGCGGGTCTCGACAAGTACGGTCAGGGAGTGGGTGCGTACCTTGCCACCGGTACGTTCTTTGATCCGTCGAAGTACGAACATCCCACCGTGGATGGGCGCAACGATGCACTCATGTCGCGTGCGGGCATCTACGACGGCAGCGGATTCCACGATTTCGATCATTTGAATGTCCGAGAGGACACGGCGCATTCGTTCTACAAGGGCGACAAGTCGCTGCATCCGTGGCAGGGTGAGACCGACCCGATCGATCCACTCGAGGGCCACAAGCAGGGCAAGTATTCGTGGTCCAAGTCGCCACGCTACGATGTCCCGGGCAAGGGTGCGATTCCGCTTGAAGTCGGCCCACTGGCTCGGCAGGTGATGGCTGGCCGCGAAGGTGGCGCCGCACACCAGGAGTCCGATCCGTTCATTCTCGACGCCATCAAGACGGTCGGCCCCAGCATCTTCGTTCGTGTCATGGCACGCATGCACGAAGCACCCAAGTATGCAGGCCTCGTGCGCCGGTGGCTGGATGAACTCGACCTGCACGACCGTTTCTACACCAAGCCGGTGGAGCATGCGACGGGCAAGGGCTTTGGCTCCACCGAAGCTGCGCGTGGTTCCCTGTCTGACTGGATCGTGCTCAGCGACGGCAAGATCGAGAACTACCAGGTCATTACACCGACGGCGTGGAACATCGGTCCGCGAGACCGACTGGGTCGTCATGGTCCGATGGAACAGGCCTTTATCGGCGCCGAGATTCAGAACCCCAACGACCCGATCGAAATGGGGCATGTCGCTCGCTCGTATGACTCGTGCATGGTGTGCACCGTGCATGCATACGACGAGAAGACCGGGAAAGAACTCTCCCGCTTCCGCATCGGCGAGATGGGATGAATCAATCGGTGCAAGCGCTCATCGTCGGCTGCGGCAATCTGCTGCGTGGCGACGATGCGGTAGGCCCCGTACTCGTGCGGCACCTCTGGGAAAGAGGGGTGCCGCACGGCGTGCGTTGTGCCGATGGCGGAACCGGTGGCATGGACGTGGCATTTCAGATGCGTGGTGTGCCTCATGTCATCATCGTGGATGCCTGCACCAGCGGCTCCGAACCGGGCGCGATCTTCCGTCTCGATGGTGTCGACGCGGAAACACCGCCACTTGCTGGCATCAACTTGCACGCATTCCGCTGGGATCACGCGCTGGCGTTTGCCCGTTGGATTCTCAAGGACGACTATCCGCCGCGCATCGATGTGTGGCTGATCGAAGCCGAGCAGTTTGCACCGGGCGAACCGCTGTCGCCGCGCGTAGCGGCGGCGATGGAGACGGTGATCACGCGCATTATGGCAGACGTGACCGCGTCGACGACAGCGGACGTTGCGACACCGGTATCGGCATGACGCAGATCGAAATCACCGATGCCGGATATCTCGTGCTACGTGCTGATGTCGCACACGCGTATTTCCCGAACGACACGCTGCTCGCGATGCTGCGCGGCGAAGAACTCTGGCTGTTGCCCACGCGTGGCGCCGGTGGTGGTGGATTGTTGCTCAAGCAGCGCAATCCTGCCGGCGATCGCTCGGTGCTGGTGCGTGAAGCGCTACATGATCGCTACGTGCCCGGTGTCTGCCCCGCCTTCTGGGATGAACGCCAAAGTGCACTGCGTGTGGCACTCAACGCAGCCACATGAACCTCTTGCTCTCCGTACCCATGCTCGTTCGTCCGCAGCCCATTGGCATCTATCCGTTTCCGGCCGGCTTGCTGCTGCTACCGGAGCCTGACACACAGACCGACGCGGATCGGGCCATCGCACGTGAGGCACACGAGGCGCTGATGCGTGGCGCCTTGCCTGAGATCTGGCCGGACGCGTGGCGCTTCTTTGCGGCGGCGTTGCAGGGCGACCGCGAAGAGGCGATGGCGCTTCTTACGACTCAGGACGTGGCGCCAGACACGGCAGTTGCGGCCTACAATCGTTTTGTACTTGCCGGCGACGCTGGTGACCTGGCGGCAGCGCTTGGTGCCACCGCACCGAGTGTGCGCATCATGAGTCGCTGCGCCGCTTTCGTGCAGGGTGCCGTCTCCGAATTGCCGTCGCCTGAGGAGATAGACAATGCGCTCGACGCTGAACTCGCAGGCCAGGCGATGGCCGTGCAGGCGGCCTGGTACCTCGAGCATCATGCCATTGCCGAGGCGCTGACAGCGCTCACGCAAGGCACAATACTGGCGCGCGATGTATCCCCAGTGCTAGCCGCACAGTTGCTTGCGCAACGTGCTGGTCTCGAAGATTCCGCGGCCACGGCCGAGTCGCTTTGGCAGGAAGCACTCCAACTGGCTGGTGACTCACCACTGCCCGGCCTGCGCGCTGAATTGCTGTGTGGCCGCGCCATGGTGGTGCACCAGGAGTCGGAGTCGCTTCGTCACCGTCTCGTTGAAGCCATTCAGCTGTATCAGGAGGCACTACGGGCCGGCATCGATCGTGACTCTCACCCCATGATGTGGGCGCGCATCCAGGCCAATCTCGGCATCGCCTACGTCTCGATGCCCATGTCGGAAGCAGGAGACAAACTGCGCCTTGCCGTGGCACTGCAGGCATTCCGCGAAGCGCTCACGGTGTACGACCGCAAGGCGCATCCCGATGAGTGGGCCAGCACCATGCTGAACATGGCCAACGCGATGCAGTACATGCCGTCTGCACATCAGCAGGAAAACCTCATGCAGGCCGTGGAGGCCTACGAGGAGCTGCTCACCGTTCGCCCGCGCGCGATGGATCCGGTGGGCTACGCCCGCATCATCGCCAATCAGGGCACCGCGCTGGCGCATCTGGGCATTTTCGCGCCCGCCGTCGAAAAGCTCACGGAAGCGCACAAGCTGCTGCATTGGCACGGAGAGCCCGATGCGGCCCAGCGCCTGCTCGATCAACTCGAGGCCATCAACATCCAACTGGCCACTGCCGGGAGCGCCTGATGGAACTCTATGTGCGTCAGCAGTTCGACTTCTTCTTCAACACCGCAGTTGAGCGCTTTGTTGAGCGCCTGGAACAACGCTGCGGTGGACCGGTGCCGGCCATCACGCGTCTGCGTCTCGATCCCAATGCCGAAGGCGTCTGGGTGGATGAATTCGTCGAGGCCTTGTTCACCGACTTTCTGCTCGACAATCCGGCTGGTGCCGCGTTCATCGTGCAGGCGTTGTCACGCCGCCCGGTGCCACCGGCTGCGCTTTCGCAAATGTCCACCGCACGAAGTGCGGGTGATGCGATTCAGGCGCTGGCCCGACACATCTTCGCCGCCATCCTCGTGTCCAAAACCGAAGAAGCGCTGGAGCAGCGTCTCGCATTCCAGGTGATCGACTGAACCATGACCGTCATGACTGTCACTGCTCCCCTCCCCGAGACGGCGGCGCCTGCCGATACCGCACCGTCGCTTGAGACGCTGGCCGCCAACGTGCAACGCACACTCGATGACGTGCGCGGCATGCCCATCGATCAGCGTACGCGTGCACTGGCGCTCAAGGACGCACTGGAAGCGTTTCACAAGGCCGGACTGACCACCATTGTCCGCGCGCTGAAACAGGATCCACACGGCAAAGAGTTGTTGTTCTCGCTGGTCGATGATCCGGGGGTGTACGCGCTGTTCGCGCTGCATGGGATCGTGAAAGTCGATGTGCGGACACGAGTGGCCAAGGTGGTGGAGAATCTGCGGCCGTACACCCAGTCTCACGGTGGTGACGTGACGCTGGTGGACGTCACTGCGGATACCGTGTTCGTGCGCCTCGCCGGTGCGTGCAATGGTTGCAGCATGTCGTCAGTCACGCTGCGCAACGGCATCGAAGAAGCGCTCAAGGAGCAGGTCCCCGAAATCACGCGCATCGAGGTGGTGCCAAACGAGCCGGACAACACGCCGGCTCTGGTGTCGCTCTCACGTGCACCTCGTGGCGACGGTTGGATCGATGGCCCCGCCCTCGATGATGTGCAGGACGCGCGTCCGTATCGTTTCGAGGTGAGTGAGGACCGCAGCATCGTGATTCTGCGTTTCGGCGACAGTATCAGTGCGTGGTGGAATGCCTGTGCACACATGGGGCTGCCGCTCGACGGGGGCATGGTCGATATCGAGTCACGCACCATCACCTGTCCATGGCACGGCTTCCGCTACGACTGTACATCGGGTGAATGCCTCACCGCGCCGCAGGCGCAGCTTGAAGGTGTACCGGCCCGCGTGACCAACGGCCGCATCCAGTTGCGTCCAGCGCAATGACTGCCGTACTCCCGTCGCCAGCGGATGTTGTGTCTGATATCGCCAGTGGCGCACGTCCGCTGCGACGGCTCGGAGCTGCATCCCCATTTGGTCTGGCACTGCCATCTGCGCAGCCAACTGGCGGTCAGTTCTACGCGCCGCGTGGGGTATGGCTCGATGATCAGCGCGTGATCGTCGCCGACTCGGGCAATCATCGCATCCTCATATGGCACCGGTGGCCAGAGCGTGACGGCGCCGAGGCTGATGTCGTGCTTGGGCAACGCGATTTCACGAGTGAAGGTCCGGCGGCAGGTGGACGTGGCTGCGAGAATGGTCTGCACCTGCCAACCGGTGTACTGCTGCATGAAGGGCGTCTCTTCGTGGCCGATGCGTGGCATCATCGCGTACTGGTGTGGAACACACTGCCAACATCGAACGACACGCCACCGTCGTATGCGATTGGGCAGCCCGTGCTCGCCGACGCGCATCCCAATGCCGGCGGCGGTGTGCAGGGCAACACGCTCTACTGGCCGTACGGTCTTGGTGTAGTCGGTGGATGGTTCTGGATTGCCGACACGGGCAACCGGCGTGTGCTCGGCTGGCCGCATGTGCCCGAGCCCGGCGAACACGCGCATGTCGTACTTGGACAAGACGACGCCAACTCCGCACTCGAAAATCGCGGCGGTCCGGTATCAGCCAGTTCGTTTCGCTGGCCGCATGCCATCACCGGCGATGCGGACACACTCTACGTTGCCGATGCCGGCAATCATCGCATTCTCGGCTGGACGCCGCTTCCTGAGGAGGATCGCGCGGCCGATGTCGTGATCGGACAGCGGGACTTCGTGCACGCCGAAGAACTGCCGCATCGTCCGCAGGGTGCGCATCGCCTGCGCTTCCCCTATGCCGCGGCCATGAGTGCGCATGGCCTATTGGTGGCCGATACCGCCAACAACCGAGTGCTGCACTGGCATCACCCCCCACGACATGGCGCTCAGCAGGAAGCACACGCCGTGCTGGGTCAACCCGACTTCAATGCCTCCGGTGAGAATCGCTGGAAGGCCGTGGTCGACGATTCACTGTGCTGGCCGTACGGACTCTGGAGCCATGGCGATCGTCTCGCGATTGCCGACAGCGGAAACAATCGCGTCATGCTCTGGTCCGGTCCAACTGTAGCTCCTGCCTTTTCCGAGGGGATCTGACGATGTGCCTCGCCGTTCCCGGTCGCATTGCCGCCATCTACCAGGATGGTCCCATGCGCATGGCCACACTCGATTTCGATGGTATCACCAAAGCCGTGTGTCTCGCATATCTGCCTGACGCTGTCATTGGGCAGTACGCCATCGTGCACGTGGGGTTTGCCATCAGCCTCATCGACGAAGCATCCGCACAGGAAACGCTGCGGCACTTCCGTACACTGGGCATTCTCGAAGAAGAACTTGGCGAAGCAGCCGACGAAGAGTATGCACCGCCAGCACCCTGCCCGATTCCATCTGCAGGATCGTCAGCGGTCGCGCCATGAAGTACCTCACCGAGTTTCGCGATGGCGAAGTCGCGCAGCGCATGGCGGCGGAAATTCGTCAGCTGACCACGCGTCCGTGGGCGATCATGGAAGTGTGTGGTGGTCAGACGCACAGCATCATGCGGAATGGCATCGACCAGTTGCTCCCACCGGAAATCGAGCTCATTCACGGGCCCGGATGTCCCGTGTGCGTGACTCCACTGGAAGTGATCGATCAGGCACTCGCCATTGCCGCGCAGCCCGGTGTGATCTTCTGCTCGTTCGGCGACATGCTGCGCGTGCCGGGGTCGGAGAAGGACCTCTTCCGGGTGAAGAGCGAAGGCGGTGATGTGCGTGTCGTGTATTCACCACTCGATGCCGTGGCCCTCGCGCGTCAACATCCCGATCGCGAAGTGGTGTTCTTTGGGATTGGGTTCGAGACCACAGCGCCGGCCAATGCCATGGCCGTGCACGTGGCCAAGCGTGAGGGGCTGCGCAACTTTTCCATGCTGGTGTCGCATGTGCTGGTGCCGCCGGCCATTGATGCCATCATGCGCTCGCCCACCAATCGAGTGCAGGCATTTCTCGCTGCCGGCCACGTGTGCAGCGTGATGGGCTTCTGGCAGTATCCACCATTGGTGACGCGCCATCGTGTGCCCATCGTGATCACTGGCTTTGAGCCGCTGGATGTGCTCGATGGCATTCTGCGCACCGTGCGTCAGCTTGAGCGGGGTGAAGCCGCCGTGGAGAATGCCTACGCCCGTGTGGTGACCTTCGATGGTAATCGCACGGCGCAGACGCTGCTCGAAGAAGTGTTTGCCACCGGCGATCGTGCATGGCGTGGCATTGGTGTCATTCCCGAGAGCGGCTGGCACTTGAGCGCCGCATATCGCGACTACGATGCGGCCCGGCGATTCTCAGTGACGGGTATCCGCACGCAGGAGAGCCCGCTGTGCCGAAGCGGTGATGTGCTGCAAGGCACGATCAAGCCCACGTCGTGTTCGGCCTTTGGTGCGCAGTGCACACCACGCACACCACTTGGTGCCACCATGGTGTCCACCGAAGGCGCATGTGCGGCCTACTTCAACTATGGACGCACGGTGCAGCTGGAGCGTCTGGTGTCAACCCGATGAGTACGGCCGCGACTTCAGCAGCTGAACCAAACGCCAGCATCGATATTGATGCCTGGGTGTGCCCACTGCCACTGCGCGACTATCCGTCCATCGTCATGGGCCACGGTGGCGGTGGACAACTGTCGGCCGAACTGGTGCAGCACCTCTTCCGACCGGCATTTGCACCGGGCGCCACGGGAGCACTGGGTGACGCGGCGGTGCTTTCCCTGCCAGGCACACGTATTGCTTGCACCACTGACACTTTCGTGGTTCAGCCACTCGAGTTTCCCGGCGGCACCATTGGCTCTCTGGCAGTGCATGGCACGGTGAATGATCTCGCCATGGTCGGCGCACGCCCCCTTGCCATCACGGCGGGATTCGTGCTCGAAGAAGGGCTGCCCATGGTGCAGTTGGCGCGCATTGTGCACGACATGGCACGCGCGGCCCACGAAGCCGGTGTGCGCATCGTATGCGGCGACACCAAGGTGGTGGAGCGCGGACATGGCGATGGTGTGTACATCAACACCACCGGCATTGGTGCACTGGCTGACGACGTACATATCGGCCCCGAGCGCGCCCAGGTTGGCGACGCGGTACTCCTGAGCGGATACATCGGTGATCACGGCATGGCCATCATGAGTCGCCGCGAAGGACTGGAATTCGGTTCCACCATCGAGAGTGATTCGGCGGCGCTGCACACACTCGTAGTCGATCTGCTCGCCGCAGTACCCGACATCCACGTACTGCGCGACCCGACCCGCGGCGGGGTGGCGGCTTCACTCAATGAAATCGCGAGCGACGCCGGTGTGGGCATTGCCATCAACGAACAGTCGGTGCCGGTTCGCACCACTGTGCGCGCCGCCTGTGAAGTGCTTGGCCTCGACCCCTTCTTCGTGGCCAACGAAGGCAAGCTGCTGGCCATCGTGCCGCCTGAGCGCGCCGAACGCGCACTTACGGCCATGCGATCACACCCGCTCGGCACACATGCGGCCATCATCGGCCACGTGGTGGCCGACCATCCGGGCATGCTCGTGGCGCGCACCGGGCTCGGTGCGCGGCGTGTGATCACCATGCCCATTGGCGAACAACTCCCACGCATTTGTTGATGACATCCCTTCTGCGACGCACATTCGCCTCGACCCTGCTCGCAGCGGCCAGTACCCTGCCGGACTCACTGTCCGCGCAACAGACCACACAGACTTCTGCTGATTCTGCCAAGCGCACGACATCGCGAGACTCACTCACACAACTGCGCGCCGTCCGTGTGACCGGTCGTCGTGATGACTTGATCGGTATAGCCAGCAGCGCCGCACAGGGTCGCGTCGGCCGCGCCGACATGCGACAGCGCCCGTTGCTGCGTGAAGGTGAGCTGCTCGAGGTCATCCCTGGCATGATCCTCACGCAACACAGTGGCGACGGCAAAGCCAATCAGATGTTCGTGCGCGGCTTCAATCTCGATCACGGCACCGATTTTCAGACGCGAATCGAGTCCATGCCGCTCAACCTGCCGACGCACGCACACGGCCAGGGATACACCGATCTCAACCTGCTCATTCCGGAGTTGGTCGATCATGTGAACTACTCACTCGGGCCGTACTACGCCGAGTTGGGTGACTTTGGCAGTGCGGGTGGCGCGACGTTGCAGTTGGTGCGTGCATTGCCACGCCCCATTGCCCAGATCGAAGGTGGAGCGTGGGGCTTTCGCCGCGCCGTAGCGGCAGGAAGTACAACGCGTGGCGCACACACCCTGCTGTTGGGCGGTGAAGCCAAGGGATACGACGGGCCCTGGCAAGTGCCGCAGGAACTGGCGAAGCGCAGTGGCATGGCGCGCTACAGTTGGCAGGGCAATCAGCAGTCCGTTTCTGTTCTTGGCCTGGCTTATCACAACACGTGGAGCGCATCCGACCAGATTCCGGAGCGACTCGTCTCCGAGGGCAGCCTGGCTCGCTTTGGTCAGGTTGATCCCTCACTCGGCGGCTTAACCACGCGCGCCAGCCTCTCACTCGATGCCACGCGTGTACGTGGCACCACGCGCACACAGATTGAAGCGTTTGCCGTACGATACGACTTCGAACTGTTCTCCAACTTCACCTACTTCCTCGACAATTCCGAATCAGGCGATCAGATCCGCCAGCAGGACGGTCGCGCGATCTTTGGACTGAACGTTGAACAACAGCGATTGCTGACGCAGGAATCGATCACGCATCAGCTGCGGTACGGCCTGCAGAGCCGGTGGGATGACGCGGATGTGTCGTTGGCACGCACGCAGTCGCGCGAATATCGCGAGATGGTGCGCGCAGATCTCGTGAAGCAAGGCAGTGTCGGTCTGTGGACCGCACTCGAAACGCAGTGGACATCGAAGTGGCGCACCACTCTCGGAGTCCGCGGCGACGGCTATCGTTTCGACGTCGCGAGCGATCATCCGGAGAATGGCGGCGTGCGCACGGCTACGCTGGCGAGTCCCAAGGTGTCCGTTGCGTTCCGTCCAGCGCGGCAGGTCGAGCTCTACGCTGGCGGTGGACTCGGCTTCCACAGCAATGACGCACGTGGCACCACCATTCGCATCGACCCAGTAAGTGGAGACTCGGTCGACGCAGTGCATCCGCTGGTGCGCTCACGCGGCGGAGAAATCGGTGCGCGACTGTCAGGCGCGCGGGATCTGCGCACCACGATCTCGCTATGGACCCTGCGACTCGACAGCGAACTGCTGTTCGTGGGCGATGTCGGCACCACCGAACCGCAAGGCCGCAGCAGTCGCACTGGCGTCACGATGGCCAACTTCTGGCGTCCGCTGCGTTCGCTGCGTTCGCTGGCGCTCGACGGTGATGTGTCGTTCACCCGTGCGCGCTATCTCGACGAGCCGAGCGGTGAACAATCGGTTCCTGGCGCACTGGAATCGGTGATTGCCGCCGGTGTGCAGTGGACACCAGCCGTGAACGGACCAACGGCGGTGCTACGCCTTCGCCACTTCGGTGCACACCCGCTTGTTGAAGACAACAGCGTGCGCGGCGTCGCGACCACGTTGCTCAACGCCAGTATTGGCGTGCCCGTACGCCATGCCCGCATCACGGCCAGTGTGCTCAACCTGCTGGGCGGCCGCGGGCGTGATGTGCAATACTACTATGCTTCCCGCCTTCGCGGCGAACCGCAGGGTGGCATCGAGGATGTGCATTTTCATCCTGTTGAGCCACGTCAGCTGCGCATCGGCGTGAGTCTCGGCAATTGGTGGGGGATGACGGCGCCGGAGTGACTCGCGCCGTGCGCATGAACGGGTGATATTCGCAACGACTCGGGCCGGCGACGGTTCGAGTCGTTGCTGTATTGGTCGCGGGTGCATTGGTCCTTTCTCCCGGGTTCCGTCATGTCGTTCCGCTATTCCTTGTTCGCGTTGACGCTGTGTGTGGCGACGCGTGTCGACGCTCAGCTGCCCGGCGCCAAAGCTCCCGGTGCACCGACGTCTCTCACATCGGATCAGGTGGCCGCGCGCGCGATCTATAAGGAGTTGGTCGAGATCAATACCGTCGACGACTCCATTGGCTCGGTCACCAAAGCCGCGCAGGCTATGGCCGCCCGCTTCCGTGCGGCCGGTTTCCCGGAGGCCGATGTGCAGCTGGCCGGGCCAGCCAACGCGCCAACCAAGCAGAATCTCGTGGTGCGCTACCGCGGTAAGGGCAATGGCAAGCCGATCCTGCTACTCGCCCACCTCGATGTCGTACAGGCACTGCGCGCCGACTGGCCGCGTGATCCGTTTCAGTTGGTCGAAGAGGATGGCTGGTTCTTCGGCCGCGGCGTGTCGGATGACAAGTCAATGTCGGCCATGTTCGTGGCCAATCTGCTGCGCTACAAGAAGGAAGGCTGGGTACCTGAGCGTGATCTCATTCTCGCGCTCACGGCCGACGAAGAAGGTGGCAGCCAGAACGGCGTAAGCTGGCTGATTGCCAACAAGCGCGCGCTCATCGACGCGGAGTACGCCATCAACGAGGGTGGCGGCGGTACGCTGCTCGATGACAAGCCGCTCTTTCATTCCATTCAGGCGGCCGAGAAGGTGTATGAGGATTTCACCTTCACCGTGCGCAATACGGGTGGACATTCGAGTGTGCCACGAAAGGACAACGCCATCTATTCATTGGCGAGCGCGCTGAGCAAGGTGCAGCAGTTCACGTTCCCGGTGGAACTCAACGACATCACGCGCCCCTTCTTCGAACAGACGGCCAAGGTGGAGATGCCATCGTTGGCGGCAGCAATGCGCGCCATCGTGGCCAACCCACGTGATACGGCAGCCGCGCGTGTGCTCTCCACCGACCCGCGCTATGCGAGCATGCTGCGCACAACCTGCGTGGCCACGATGCTCGGCGGCGGACACGCACCGAACGCGTTACCGCAGACGGCCACGGCCAATGTGAATTGCCGTATCGCGCCCACAAGCAAGGCGTCGCAGGTCAAGGCCGTGCTTGAGCGTGTCGTGAATGACACGGCGGTGGTTATTACTGGTGCGCGTGCAGATCGCACGGACGGAGCGCCAGGGCCCGTGCATCCGCAGTTGTTGCGAGCCACGGAGCAACTCACGCGTCGCATGTTCGGAGACATTCCAGTGATCCCGACGATGAGCACCGGCGCCACTGACGGCTATCGTCTGCGGAACGCAGGCATCCCGACGTTCGGCGTGAGCGGCATTTTCTCGGCGCCCGGCGAGACAAACGCACATGGCCGCAACGAGAAGCTGCGGGTCAAGTCATTCTATGATGGGCTCGCGTTTCTGTACGAGTTGGTGAAGCAGGTGGCGGGGCCGGGGGCGGGGCCGGTCAGTTGAGACAGGTGTTTCGGCAAGCTTGGTTCAACTGATCACGCAGAGAAATAGAGGCACTGAGGACGCAGAGTAGGCACGCAAGAAAGAGCGACTGAAGTCCCTGTTATCGGACATCAGTCGCTCCTTTTGTTTTTCTCTGCGGCTCTGCGTTACTCTAGTCGTTCTCTGCGTGGGCAGTTTACGGTGTCAGGGCTCGAACCGAAGCCTGGGCCTACACTTTCATCCCCGGCTCGCTATCGATCACCGCCTTCGCAATATCCACCATGCGCACACTCCGATCCTGGCTACTGCGCTGCATGATGCGATAGGCCTCCTGCTCGCTGCTTCCGGTGCGACGCATCAGAATGCCCTTTGCGCGCTCGATCAGCTTTCGCGCCTCGAGCTGCTGCTTGGCCTCGGCGGCCTCCCGCTTGGCTTCGATGAGTTCGCGCGCGCGCGTGACCGCCATGCGCAGCGTAGCATCGAGCGTGGTCGGTGGCGTGGGCTTGGGCAACAACGCCACGGCCGTGCTGCGCAATACATCAGCCGTGGACAACGTCAGCGACAGATCGCCGGTGATGAGCACCACCGCCGTGCCAGGCAACGCACTCGCAATCTCTTCCGCCGCCTGCACACCACTGGCTCCCGGCATATGCATGTCGAGCAGCACCGCATCCGGCGTGAACTGCTGTGCCTTTTCGATGGCAGCGGTTCCGCTGTCCACCTCGGCAACGACCATGTGCCCGAGAACCCCCAGCAAATCGACGAGCGTGGAGCGTTCCAGTGCATTGTCTTCAGCAACCAACACACGGATGGTCGTGGGCAAATCCGACATGAGTTATGTCTCGGTGGTTGTAACGGGGCGCGGGCTCCCCGCAATGTGCGCTTTCAGTTCCGCTGCTCGCAACGGTTTGCGCAGGACGAATTCTGCATCCTGTGCCTCGGTGGTCCCCACTTGAGGCTCCCACCCAGTAATGACCCCGACCCTGAGACCGGGAAATAAGTGCCGTGCTTCCTTGACCAGCGCCCAGCCACTGCCATCAGGCAGGCCGACGTCGGTCAACAACAAATCGAACGGTTCAGTCGCATTCTCCAGTTGATCACGCCCTTCCGCCACACTCGCCGCCACGGCGACTGTGTGCCCGTCTCCCTCGAGAATGCGCCGCAGGAACTCCCTCCCGTCGTCATGGTCCTCGACCACCAGAATACGGCGAGGTGTCACCACGACCTCCACCGGCGCGGCCACGACACGGGTCTCGTCCTCGCCTCGCGGAAAGCGCAGGAGGACTTCCGTGCCACGACCGGGAACCGACGAGATAGCCGCCGTACCCCGATGTCGACGGGCAATGCCATACACTTCAGCGAGACCCAGCCCCGTGCCTTTCGATCCCTTCGTACTGAAGAATGGATCGAAGGCCCGCTCGCGCACATCGGCACTCATGCCCACGCCGGTGTCACGTACCGCGATGCAGACGTCGCCGCCATCAAAGCCCGTGCGCAAAGTCAGCGTTCCGCCATCCGGCATGGCATCGATCGCGTTCTGCACGAGGTTGAGCAGCGCCTCGCGGATTTCCCCCGGCAGACCACGCATGCGCACGCCATCGGCAAACTGACGCTCCACGCGCACCTCATGCGTCTCGCTCGAACGCTGCAGACGCATGGGTTCGGTGAGATCGACCACCTCATCGGCCAATGCCGACAGATCGATGACCTCGTCACCACCGGCATGCACCGGCTCCTGGCGAATGAAACGTCCTACACGTGACGCGGTCGCGGCGCCGATCTCGGCCGCCTTGCGAATACGGTCTGCGTAGTCGCGCACCGCGTCCGGCGACTCGGCGTGATGCCGCAACAGATAGGCGGCCGCCATGATGGGGTTGAGCGCGTTGTTCACATCATGCATGACTCCGGCCGCCAGTTGCCCCACGGCAGACAGACGCCGCTCACGCACCTGCTCTTCCTGCGACGCCAACAGGGCACGCGATCGTTCTTCCACCAACTGTTCGATGGAGTCACGCGTGCTGGCCATTCGCGCATGCAACGCCGCATTCTCCCCAGCGTGCGCCTCGGCCATCTGCTCGAGACGCCCTTCCTTGGTCATGTCACAGTGGACCAGCACCGCACCAGTCACACGACCCTGCGCATCACGGATGGGAGTGGCGTGGGCTTCGATCGTGCGGCGTCCATCCGGTCGACGTATTTCGAGACGCTGCCCCTCCACCAGTACACCACCCAGTGCCCGCATGGCCGGCGACTCGATCAGCTCCACCGGACGATGCAACACGGGATCGTACGGCGCATCGTGCTCCCAAAGCAGCCGAAGCGTGATCGAAGACGGACGATCGGCGGGCAGCACGGAATCCAGATCCCGCTGCGCGGCCGCATTGCACCGTGTCACCTGACCATCAAGCGCCACGAGGTATGTTGCCGAGGGAACGGCATCGAAAAGCGCCTCGAATTCCCCGTGCATCTGCGCCATCCGGGCCACGAAGGCCTGTGTGACCGTGACATCAGTCGCAGTCACCAGCACCACGTCATCGAAGGACACCACCCGACATGACACGATGCGTTCATTGCCAGATGACACCACAATGTCGTCAGGGACTGCGATACCGGCCGCCGCTTTGGTACACGCCTCCTGCACCGCGTCCCCAAAGGGATGCAACAGGACCCGCCAATGCTGGGTGTTCAGGGGCGCTTTAGCGTCGTACAGGAAAAGACTCCGCCCAGCCGCGTTGATTGCTCGCGCCTGGCCGTTGCGACCACACAGCAGGGCCGCCATCGGCACTGCGTCGAGCCACGCCATGGATTGTGGAGTCATCGTCTCTCGATTTACCGCGTCACCGGTCCGGAGATGCCGCGACCAGGAAGGAGTGGGCGGGCGCGCGCCAATGTAGCGTCACCGACCTCAGCTGTCGAATTTCCCGAGCAACCGCCTTCGCGGAAGCCCGAATGCACCGCTCATCGTACACCATAAACCAGCCCGTCTCTGCATAACACACAGTAACTTATTGACATGTCACGCTTTCAAACGACCCTGATGCGCGTTCTGGCCGTTCAGCTGGTGACGCTGCTCCTGCTGTGGCTGCTCCAGTCACACTACACCACCTGATCGGTATCCCATGCATTGGATCAATTGGGTGATCGTGGCCGTCTACCTGGCCGTGGTGGTGTTGGATGGCCTGCGGCGAACCCGCGGCTCCAAGAATATCGAAGGGTATTTCCTCGCCGGACGCAGTCTGCCCTGGTGGGCCGTGGGTCTCAGCGTCATGGCCACGCAGCTGTCGGCTATCACGCTCATCGGTACGACTGGTCAGGGTGCCACCGACGGCATGCGGTTCATCCAGTTCTACTTCGGTCTGCCCATTGCGATGGTCATTCTCGGAGTGACACTGGTGCCGTTCCTGCATGGCGCCAAGGTCTACACCGCGTACGAATACCTCGAACGACGCTTCGACGCAAAAACGCGCTCACTCACCAGCCTGCTGTTTCTGCTCTCCCGCGGTATGTCAGCCGGCACCATCATCGCGGCGCCGAGTGTGGTGTTGTCGGCGATTTTCGGCTGGGATCTGACGTGGTGCGTGATCCTGATGGGTGTGCCGACGATTCTTTATACGGTGCTTGGCGGTGTGGAAGCGGTGGCGTGGGCCGATGTGAAGCAGATGGTCATCATTGTGTTCGCGTTGTTTGCAATTGTGGTCGTGCTGGTCATGCGCCTTCCGGTTCCGCTGGACGATGCATTGCGTGTGGCCGGGAGCACGGGGCGTCTCCGGGTGTTCGACTTCTCCTTCTCACTGACGGAGACTTACACATTCTGGTCCGGCATTCTCGGCGGCACGTTTCTCATGCTGTCGTACTTCGGGACCGACCAGAGTCAGGTGCAGCGGTATCTCGCCGCACGTTCGGTGAACGAGGCGCGCGAGTCGCTGCTCATGAGTGCGTATTGGAAGATCCCCCTGCAGGCGCTCATCCTCCTCATTGGTGTGCTGGTGTTCCTGTTCTACACCTTCGCGCCAGCCCCCATGCTGTACAATCCGCGCCACGACGAAGCGCTGCGCACGCGTGAACCGGCGGCATATGCGGCACTCGAATCGCGCTACGCAGCGGCATTGGCCGGGCGTCAGCAGGCGGCGCGCGATGCGTCAACGGTGGAAGGATCGGCCCCACTGGCTGCGTTCAACGAGTTTGATGGGCAGGTGAACGCCGTGCGCAAAGACGCGCTGGCCGCCGCCGCTGCAGCCACGGGCGAGAATTCGCGTGATGTGAACTACATCATTCCGCGGTTGGTACTTGATCACCTGCCACTCGGATTCGCCGGTGTGTTCCTCGCCGCCGTGCTGGCCGCCGCGATGTCGAGCATTGCCGCCGAGCTGAATTCGTTGGCCACCGCGAGCGTCGTGGACTTCTATCAGCGGTGGTACAAACCCAATGCGGATGACGCGCACCTGCTGACGGCTGGCAAGCTGGCCACGGCACTCTGGGGTGTGTTTGCGATGGTGGTGGCGACGTACGCGGCCACACTGGGCTCACTCATTGAAGTCGTGAACCGGTTTGGTTCGTTCTTCTATGGGTCGATTCTCGGTGTGTTCCTGCTGGCCATGGTGAAGCGTGCTCGGGCGCTTGGAGCCTTCGTGGGCATGTTGGCCGGCATGGGCGCTGTGGCAGCCGTCTCATTTGGAGCGCCGGAGGTGAGCTTCCTCTGGCACAACGTAATTGGGGCGGTGGTGGTGTTTGTGGTGGGGTTGGTGTTGAGTGAGGGAGAGGGGCGCGAGGTGGCTGAAACCCGGGCGTCGTAAGATTGGTTTAACCGCTCACGCAGAGAAGGAGAGGGCGCAGAGTCGCAGAGAGAAACATCATCCCCTGCGACTCTGCGCCCTCCTTTTCCCCGCGTGATCGAGAGACCAGGGACTATCAAACGTCCAGGCTCGAGACGGCCAGAACATAGGGGCAACGCAGCGCCTGAACTCGCCGCGTTGCCCCAGGAGACGCTGCTTACTGCCCGCGCCACCTCACATCGAACCTCGTCACCACTGGCGAAGGCGTACCAGTGATCCTCGGGCTGAATCGCACCAACACCGTATCGATCTGCGTAGCCGGATTGATACCAGGACGCTGCGTTGCAAGCTGCACACTTACGGTGTCTATGATGGGCACGGAGGAATCCTCGAGTGCGTGAACATAGAACTTGAAATTCCCGTCAATGTCAGCTGCTATTGCAAATTGTATGTCGAGTATCGGTCGTGCGCGCAGTGCAGTCAAAGTCATTGTGGCGTTTCCAATTCCGGTACCAGACGGTGAGAAAACGCGGCCTTCAACCCTAGCCATTGGAGGCCATATAAATCCTTCGCCGCCGACCGGATCTTGCTTGTCGGAGCAGGCCAGGCCCGCCATTGCGAACAGCGCGAGGATGAGGTAGCGCACAACGCACTCTCCTTCTAGAGGTCGTAGAGATTCTTCCGCCAGAGCGCACGGACATCCGTGAGACTTGGCAGCGTCACCGAGTAATCGTAGGTGAGAGACAAATAGCTGGCAAAACTAGACTGGTACGCGACGGGCGCCGAACTGGCAGAACCCAATGTCCCTTCGAAGCAGTACACCAATTCGTCCGATCGAGACACTTCGTCTAGGTTTGGCGAGCTAAAGCGACAACTTCTCAGGATGCTGAGCAGCGTTGCACCAGAGATGCTCACAGTATCGTCATCCCCGGGGATGTCATCGTAGGTGCTTGCATTGTCAACGAGATCGACCAAAAATCCGGCAACCGCTCCTTCAATGATCAGACCATTTCCGACAGTCCGAGCATTGTTTACCTCAGCTATGTTGGCGTTATAGACATCATCAAGTCTGTCGCTCAACCAAACAGAGAAGAAGTTGGCGAAGCCCTCAACGAAAGCACAGGATGCGTTCGATGGCGTGGTAGTGCCATGGTTTGCGGGACAGCTGTAACCAACCGGTGCTTCCATTGCCACCCAGTGAAACGCGTGCCCGTACTCATGCGTGGCCAAGAACGCGATCAGTACCGCATCAATCGGGTCTGCAGCTGTAGCAATACCAGCAAACCGTGCTCCACGTCACGCCACTCGTCCCAGCTCGTCGTCACTCGTGCGATTCGATCTCGACCGTGCAAGAATCTCTCTTTGCTGATTCACTAGACGCCTATGATCGCACTTGGGCGGAACTGGAAGGCATCGCGGAGCAATGTTGCCGTTTATTGGGATCCGTACAGGGAAACACTGACCGGGTCGCACTGGACAGATGGTTTTAACGGCGCACGCAGAGCCACAGGGAAAACAGAGAGGCGCAGAGGAGGATTTATTCCCCTCTGCGCCTCTCTGTTTCCTTTGCGGCTCTGCGTGCGCTGTTGAACGACCCCGGCCAAACCCGCGAACCCCCGAGCAACTACATCTTTGGCGCCACCGCCGGCGGCACACCATTCACGAGGTTGGCGAGAATACGCGCGGCACCCGGCACACCAGCCGGCAATTGCCGGAACAGCGCCAGCGTCACGTACACGTAGCGGCCCTTGCCGAGCGACGTGACGAGGAGTCCGCCATCGTTGGCCGGTTCGTCCGGATCGTTCATGCGCAACAGCGATGTATATCGCCGATCAATGGTGCTCGGCATGTACGTCGCACGCTCCTGCACCCAGTCAGCCCAGTCAGACGCCCCAATGCGATTGGGGGTCGTGAGCAACGGATGCGTGGGCTGCAATACGGTCACTGGCGCCTGCTCCATGGTGACACGCGCAGCACGCGGTGCCCACTGCAGCGGATATGGAGTGAGCCCCGGCAACGCATTCATGTTCTGCGCACCGTATTGCACCACCAGCGTACCGCCCTGTTTCGCGTAGTCGAGTAGACGCGCATTCTGCTTCACCAGCGCGGCATGCGCTTCGTATGCACGTGGGCCAACCACGATGCTCGTAAAACGCGAGAGATTCGTGCTCGCGAGCGCGGCAGGCTCGATCGCCTCTACCGCAATGTCCAGCTGTTCAAGCGCCTCGAGACCCGCATCACCCACACCCTTGATGTAGCCCACACGTGCGCGAGGCGGGATGCGCACGTTCACGGCCGCGATGTACATGCCGGATGCGCCGTACAGACGCATGGGCGTGATGTGATCGTATTGAATGTTGTAGACGGCGTTTGTGCTCATCGAGCCATCGTGCAACGCCAGGGCCACCAGCTGCTGACGGCCTTCTTTTACGGTGCCTCGCACGCGAAACCACACGATGTCGGCTCCGTTGGCAGGCAGTACGCGTTCGCGCTCCACCGAGTCAGCCTTGAGTCCTTCGGGAAGTTCCAGACGTACCTGCACCTTTGCCTCGTGCGGATACGATGACTGAATGCGCACCGGCACATTGCGCTCGATCGGCACACCGGCGCGCATGTACTCCATGGCGCTGGCGAGATTCACCGTAATGCCAGGCACCGCCGACACGGGCACCTGCTGATCGCCCTTTACCGGATCCGCGTAGCGATACACGACCGGTGTCGTGATGGTTACATGCTCACCACCAATTTCGATCCAGGTTCGCACCAACGTCGACAACTGATCCTGCTGCTCCACCTCATTGCGCGAATCGATGGGCGTGTGAAACCAGTCCAGCCCCTTTCTGCCAGACGCGCGCCACCAAGGCGAGTTGGAATGAAACGCCACTGCCCAACGGGCAAGGGATACGGCGCTATCCGGTGCCACGTCCGCCGTTCCCCGTTCGTTGGGACGCAAGCCGATACCCGCCACACCAGTGGATGTCACCTTCACTGGCATGCGTCCACGATTGAACACTGTGACCGTGACGGGCAACGAATCATTCACATCCACCTTGACCGGATCACGCGTTGGCAGCGTAGCCTGCGGCGCTGTTGCTTCCACAGCAATTCCAGCCGCTTGCACCAACGCCTGCTCTGTGCGAGCGATCGTGGTGGCCAAGGCATCCCACAATACGGTGGGCGTGGCCTTGGGGTCGCGACGCGCAAAACCGGTTGACTGACCGGAACTGTTGGTGATCAGCAAGGCGATGCCATTGCCGCTGGCCTTACTTACGCCACGCAACTGACGCAGCGCGCTCACCAGCGGCTGCACAATCGGCGACGGGTCTTGTGCGCGATACTGCGCGCGGATAGACGCGATGGCCCCAAGCGCCGAATCGAGCTGTGGCTGCGCACTCGCGGGAATCATCGCCCGCAGCGGCGCCCACGTCGTATCCACACCATCAAAGATCGACTGCTCACTACGTGCGTTGCTCGGCCCAACGCGTGCGGTCTCACGCGAGAGATAGCCGTACATCACACCCTTCCGTTGCAGCATACCAAAGCCCTGGCTCTTGTGCTGCGAACGGCTCTCTGCGGAAACCTCATAGAAGCTGCGCCCGATCAGCGGATCATACTCGCCGGTGTTCACACGGAGCGTCGCACTATCCGGTATCTGACGCGCACTGCGATAGAATTTGGACGGTGTCCACGGCAATCCGAACTGCTGCACCGGGAAACGCACCGTGTCGGCGGCAAGATCATACGCTTCACGCGCCAGCAGACCAGACACCTGATGATGACCATGACCATCAAGTGGCGTACCACTGAAAAACGCAATCATCACGTGCGGACGGAACGCGCGAACCACGCGCACGACATCGCCGAGAATGGAATCCTTGGGCCAGTGCTGATACGTCTCTTCGGCGTTCTTGCTGAAACCGAAATCGTAGGCGCGCGTGAAGTACTGCGTACCACCATCCACGCGGCGCGCCGACAACAATTCCTGCGTGCGAATGGCACCGAGTGCTTCACCCAACTCGTTGCCGATGAGATTTTGGCCACCGTCACCGCGCGTGAGCGAGAGATACGCCGTCTCGACATGTCGCCCCTTCGCGAGCCAGGCAATGATGGGCGTGTCTTCGTCGTCGGGATGGGCAGCCACTGTCAGCACACGACCCGTCGTACCAATGCCGGCGAGCGTCGAGCCCAGGGCCGCCGCCCCTCGTTCCGGCACCACCTGCGCGCGCGCGGCATAGGCCGGAATGACAAACGCCGCAGCAACCGCCGCGGCGTTCATCATCACCTGCCGTATGCGGCGCGCCACGAAATCCCCCGTGGTCGCCGCGCGCATTACTGGTGCGCCCCCGCCATCGGCGCGCGCGACTCTGCCACCTCGCCGGTATCCATCACCATCGCGATGATGCGTGCCTGTTCGGCCTGGTGCGCATCGGCAAAACCCTCGGCCGGGCTCGCACGTTCCGGACGTCCGACGTAACGCACACCAACTGCGGCGCCGGCTGAGACACGCAAACGCGGCTGCACGAATGTCCACGCGCCCTGATTCTTCGGCTCTTCCTGCGCCCACACCACCTGCTCGATGGCCGGGTACAGGTCCATGACGCGCTGAATCTCCTCGTGCGGCCACGGATAGAGCTCTTCAACACGCACCAGCGCGACCGACGGATTACGCGTCGGCGCGAGTGCGAGATCGTAGTACAGCTTGCCCGTGCAGAACACGATGCGACGCACTTCTTCACGACGCTGCGACGCGATGGGATCGTCGATGACCGACTGGAAGCCACCCTGCACCAGATCGTTCAGGTGCGACGCCGCCTGCGGCAAACGCAGCATTGACTTGGGCTGCATGCAGATGAGCGGACGACGCGACTTGCGCAGCGCCTGACGACGCAGGAGATGGAAGTACTGCGCCGGCGTGCTGCAGTAGGCCACCGTCATGTTGCCTTCGGCGCACATCTGCAGGAAACGCTCGAGACGTGCGCTCGAATGCTCCGGGCCCTGCCCTTCGTAACCGTGCGGCAGCAACATCACGAGACCGCTGTCCTGTCCCCACTTGGCGCGGTCGGCCACGATGAACTGGTCGATGATGGGCTGCGCCACGTTCACAAAGTCACCGAACTGCGCCTCCCACACCGTGAGCGTGTCCGCGGCCACGACACTGTAGCCATACTCGAAGGCAAGAATGGCCGTTTCGCTGAGCGCCGAGTTGTAGACCTCGAATGCACCCTTGGCGCCGGGCAGATGCGCGAGCGGCGCGTACTTGCGCGCGTTGTTGGCATCATTGAGCACCGAGTGACGATGCGAGAAAGTGCCGCGCTCCGCATCCTGACCGGTGATACGTACCGACATGCCATCCTGTAACAGCGTACCAAACGCCAACGCTTCGGCGTGACCCCACTCGATACCACCCTGTTCGCCCATGGCTTCACGGCGACGCTCAAGCTGCTTGGCGAGACGCGGGTTCGGCGTGAACTCGGTCGGCCACTGCAGCAGCGATTCGTTCACCGCCACGAGGCGATCTGCCGGCAACGCGGTTGCCACAGGACGCGGTGCAGCCGCCGTCTCAGCAGGCCACGGCGCATGCTTCTCACTGCCAAGCAGCGACTGCTTGAAGCGCGAGTGAATGTCCGCATATCGCTGCGCGACATCACGTTCGACATTCGCTGCCTCGTCGGCCGTGAGCACACCTTCTGCTTCGAGACGCTTGGCCCACACCTGCGGCACCGTGGGGTGCTTGCGAATGGCCACCGTGCGCGTGGGCTGCGTATACAACGGTTCGTCGCCTTCGTTGTGACCATGACGGCGATAGCCCACGAGATCGATCAGCACGTCCTTCTTGAACGCCGTGCGATACGCGCACGCGAGTCGCATGGCCTGGATGCAGGCCTCGGCGTCATCGGCATTCACGTGGAAGATCGGAATTTCAAAGCCCTTCGCCGCATCCGACGCGTAGTACGTCGAGCGTGCGTCCGACGGATCGGTGGTGAAGCCCACCTGATTGTTCACGATGATGTGAATCGTGCCGCCAGTGCGATACGCATTGAGATGCGAGATGTTCAGCGTCTCGGTCACGATGCCTTCGCCGGGGAATGCCGCGTCGCCATGGATGGCTACCGGCACCACACGATGTTCATCACGGAGACCCGCCTGGAACGCATCGCGCTGCAGTGCGCGCACCACGCCTTCCACTACCGGGTTCACCACTTCAAGGTGCGACGGATTCGGCACCAGACGCAGCTTCACTTCGCGGCCATCGACGGTGCGCGCACCATTGAAGCCCATGTGGTACTTCACGTCACCGGTCGCGTTCTCGTCAGCGGCATCGTGATGTCCTTCAAACTCGGCGAACAGCGCTTCGAACGGCTTGCCCATGACGTTGGTCAGGACATTCAAGCGTCCGCGGTGCGCCATACCGATCACCACTTCGCTCGCGCCTTCGCGGCCAAGCGCGTCGATCATCGCGTCGAGCATGGGCACGAGTGAATCCGTGCCCTCGACGGAGAAGCGCTTGTAGCCCTGATACGCGCGACCGAGGAAACGCTCGAGACCATCAACTTCATTGAGACGACGCAGCACCTGCTTCTTCTCATCAGCAGACAGCGGACGCGTGAGCACACCATCGCGGAATGCACGACGGAACCAGTTGCGCTCCTCGTTCACTTCGAGGTGCCACACCTCGTAACCGATGCGATTCTGATAGACCGCGCGCTTGCGTCCGATGACATCCTTCGCGGTGGCGAAGCGATCGTCGCCGAGAGCAGCACCAGGGATCTGCTCGAGATCTGCTTCGGTGAGCCCGTGAAATTCGGGCGTCAGTTCATCGGCGCCAGCCGGTGGCGTGCCAAGAGGATCGAGCTGCACCGCATAGTGGCCAAACATGCGAATGGCCTGCTGCAATGATGCCGCTGCGGCCACTTTGGCCAGCAGCGCGACATCCATGGTGACCGATCCGGTCGCGGCCACTGGGGCCGCCGTCGAAGCAGCTGTGCCGAACAGCGACTCGGCGATGCGGAAATACTGACGCCACGTCTCGTCGACGCTGGCAGGGTCGCGGCGATACCGCTCGAACTGCTCGGCAAAAATGCCGTCGTTGAACACGCTGGTGATGGCTGGCATAACCATGAAATGTAGTGGGGTAACCGTCGGAAATCGGTCCCCCTTCGCTGGCAAAAACTGTCATGGCGGTTACCCGCTCAATTTCCGGTCTGACCCGTCGTTAGTGGCAATACCAACGTGAAAACCGACCCCTCTCCGGGCCGTGAAACCACCTCGATACGTCCGCCGAGCATGGTGGCGAGGCGCCGCGAGATATAGAGACCAAGCCCTGTGCCGCTGTGACGACGGGAATTCACATCGGCCAGCTGCGAGAACGGACGAAAGAGTCTGGAGAGGTCACCAGCGGCGATGCCGATGCCTGTGTCTTTGACGGCCAAACGCAGGGTGGATGCAGCAGCCGGTGTTGGACTGGCCGTGGTGGCCACAGCAGATCCTCGGCTAGCCCGAATCAGAATGCGCCCCGTCTCGGTGAACTTGAGCGCGTTCTGACAGAGGTTGAGCAGGATCTGCCGAAGCCGCGCTTCATCGGTGCGCAACACCGGGAGCGCCGGCTCCACTTCGAATTCGATCTCGAGCCCCTTCTCTCTCGCCAACGGTTCGAGAAAGGGATGCAGAGAATCCAATAGCTCGGGCACGCGCACCGGGCCCTGACGCAGACTCAGTCGATCCGCCTCGAGTGAGGCATAGGTGAGGATGTCCTCGATGAGCGAGCCCAGGTGCCGTCCCACGGTGCGAAGACGCATCACCACATCCTGCTGCTCCTCACTGAGCGGTCCGAGGACCTGATCCTCCAGCAGTTCGCCATAGCCCTCGAGTGCGGCCAGCGGGGTGCGCAATTCGTGTGACAACGTGGCGAGCAGGCTGGTCTTGGCCGCGTCGGCCGATTGCGCTTCCTCGAGCAGTCGCGCTTTCCACAGCGCCAGCGCCGCGAGGTCAGCAAGAACCCCCAGGCGTTCTTCGTCCCCAGCATCAAAAATCGTGTGCCCGATATCGCGCACCACGGACAGCACCCCGAACAGCTGGTGATTGGCCAGCAATGGGATGAGCATGATGGGGCCGACACCGAGTGACGGCAGGAGTGCCGCGAAGAACGGGGTGGATGACGCCGGCGACTCGAGTGCCAGAGTGCGATGTTCTGCGGCAACTCGCCCGGTAAACGTTCCTGCAAGAGGAAAACTCATACCCATGAGCGCCAGCGCCCGACCAGATGCCGCTACATACGAGCCAGTATCGGCATGTATTTGCGCCACAGCAGCGCCACTAGAGCGCCCTTGAATCATACTGAGATCGCATAGCGTGCTCAGCACCTTGGCCGCATTGGTCTCGGCCGCCAATGCCCTGGCAACCTGCCGGAGCGTCTGCAGCTCCTCCGTTTTCCGATAGTCGGAGTAGAGCAGGTCCTGCGACGAAGCCGGGAAATTGGACGGATCGAGCGGTGCGTGCATAGAAGAAGAGTGCAGATACAACCAATGAAAGGGAAATGACGGTCAAATGACATTCAGATGAAGTGTGCGTGGCCCGTCCCACGCGTGCTTGCGCGATCTGACACTCACCATCAAGATCGTGGCGCTCGTCACCGAAATGCGGTGACGAATGGTACTGAAGTCTCTCTTGCCCAGTCCATGTATCCCTATTCGTGTCGAAGTGTTGCCACCGCTCTGCGCGTGTATGCGGCGGTGCTCCTGTGGTTGCTGCCCATGTCGGGTATCAGGGCACAACAGTCGGCCGACGTAATCCGTGGTCGAGTAACGGGATCCGACGGGCAGCCGATTGCCGGCGCACATGTGACCGGCGTGTCGTACTTCGGGGGCATTACCAAGGAAACGCGCACCAACCGCGATGGGCGCTATACGCTCACGTATCCCAACGGCGAAGGTGACTACTGGCTGTCGTTTGCTGCGGTCGGCTACACCGCGCAGCGCATTCAGGTACGGCGCAATGCTGACGAAGAGGTGCTGGTCGCCGACATGAAGTTGTCGTCGGCGCAGATGCTGCAAACGGTGACCACGACCGCCAATGCGGCGCGTGAGGCTCCGTCGAGAACTGCAAACACTTTCACCACCGATCCGTCGGGCGGTGATCGATTCCTTGGTACGGGAATGGTCGCCCCGGATGCCGCCGGCAATCTCGCTGCCATGGCGGCTGCAACACCTGGCGTGCAACTCATTCCCGGCGTGGATGGCAATCCCGACCGCTTTTCGATGTTCGGGCTCGATGGGTCGCAGAACAATTCATCGCTCAACGGACAGCAAGCGGGTCTCTCCAGCATTCCGCGCGATGCCGCAGTGTCATCGCAGTTGCGTGCCGGATACGATGTGGCCAACGGCGGCTTCAGTGGCGCGCAGGTGGCCATCAACACGCAGTCGGGCAACAACTACTACAGCCGCACGGTGAGCGGAGTGTTCAACACGCCGCAGGCGCAGTTCAATGATCTGGTGGGCATGGCCACGGCATACCGCTCCATCTCACTTGGCGGTCGGGCGTCGGGCCCCTTCGTGATGGACAAGGATTTCTACAACGTCTCATTTCAGTTCGATCAGCGTGATCAACGCTTGCCGACACTGCTGTCGAGTGCACCAACGATTTTTCAGAGTGCCGGTATCGCCGCCGACTCGGCCAATCGCTTGCGGCAGATCCTTGGCACGCAGGGTATCCCACTCTCGGCTGGCGGCATCGGTCGCACGTCGCCGCGCACGAATGCGTCACTGCTGGGTGCGTTCGACTGGGCGCCCAAGAGTCCCACCAGCGGCCATGCGTTCACGCTGTCAGTGAATGGCAACTTCACCAACGCGGGTCCGCAGTTTCAGGCAGCCACACAGGCTCCCACCGCACTCTCCGAATCGCGCAACATCAGTGCCGGCGCACAACTCCGGCACACCAACTATTTCGGCAGTGGCGTGCTCACCGAATCGATGCTGAGCACCTCGTACACCAATACGCGGAATGCACCATATCTCGATGCCGCGGGTGGAACGGTGCTGGTCACGTCGACCCTGGCAGACGGCAGCACGGCCACACGTTCGCTGACTTTTGGCGGTGGCCTCAACGCGGGAACGAACACCAGCCTGTCGTTCGGTGCGCGCAACATGCTGTCCTGGGTGTCGCTCAACAACAAACATCGTTTCAAGCTGATTTCCGAAGGCCGTCTCGATGACGCGGCCTCCGATCGGGCGTTCAATCTGCGCGGTCGCTACACCTATCAGTCACTGGCCGACCTGGAAGCCGGACGGCCGTCGTCATACAATCGCTCGCTCAATGCCGTGCAGCAGAACGGTCGCGCACTGATAGGATCGATCGCACTGGGCGATGCGTGGCGCCCGACCGCCAATGTGCAGGTGCAGTACGGCATACGCCTGGATGGCAATCGCTTCCTCGATCGCCCGAACGCCAATGGCGCACTCGATTCCTTGCTGTCGCTCGACAATACCCACGTGCCCAATCGGATCTACGCGAGTCCGCGTGTGGGTTTCTCGTGGCTGTATGGGCAGTCGGCACAGATTCCATTTGGCGAAGGCTTTGCCAACGGACCGCGCGCGACCATTCGTGGCGGCATCGGTCTGTTTCAGAACGTGCGTGGTCCTGATCTCGTAAGCAATGCCATTGCCAACACGGGTCTCCCGGGCGCGCAGCAGCAACTGACATGCACCGGCGCGGCCACTCCCGTTGCCGACTGGGACATCCTGCTTGGCAATGGGGCAGTGCCAAGTACCTGTGCAGACGGCACGGGCAGTTCGCTGTTCTCCAACAGCACCCCGTCAGTCACACTGTTCGCGAACGGATTCACGCAGGAGCGCAGCCTGCGCAGCAACCTGCAGTGGTCGGGATTGATCCTCAATAATCGATTCAACTTTTCGGCGAACATTCAGGGCGCGCTCAATTTTGCGCAGCCCGACTTCGTGGATCGCAATTTCCGCACCGGTACGCAGTTCACGCTTGCCAATGAGGAAGGGCGCCCGATCTTCGTGCAACCCTCGAGCATCGACACGGCGAGCGGTCTCATCGCGTCGCGCGCAGCCCGCAACAGCACGGCGTTCACCAGTGTGCAGGAACAGCGCAGTGATCTCACGTCACGCAGCGGGCAGCTCACTCTTACCTTGTCGCCATTTACGTTCGCTTCGCGCGCATTCCGCTGGTCACTCACCTACAACTACCTGTATCTCACGCAGGAGTACCGCGGCTTCAGCAATACGGCAGGTGATCCTTTTGCGATCGCGTGGAATACCGCCAGTCAGCCGCGTCACGACATCGGCTACACCTTGACCTACACGCTGCGCAATGCCGTCACGTTCAGCTGGAACGGACGTCTGCAGTCGGGACAGCGCTTCACGCCTATGATTGCCGGCGATGTGAATGGGGATGGCCGAGCAAATGATCGTGCATTTGTGTTTGCGCCAGGTTCTGCAGGCACTACGACGGCCATGAGTACGGCCATGCAAGAGCTGCTCGACCACGGTTCGCCGTTCGTGCGTGATTGCCTGCGTGCGCAGCTTGGTCGCCTGGCCGATCGCAACTCCTGCGAAGGCCCGTGGACGTCGGGTGGCACATCGCTGCGTATCGTGCCCAACCCCAGCAAGGTGCGATTGCCGCAGCGCACATCACTCACCTTCACGCTCAGCAATCCTCTGGCCGCTGCGGATTTGCTGCTGCATGGTGATCGTGACCTCAAGGGTTGGGGTCAGGCGCCGTCGATCGATCAGTCGCTGCTGTATGTGCGGGGATTCGACCCCAATACCGGGCGCTTCCGGTACGATGTGAATCAGCGGTTCGGTGCGACACGTGTGCAGCAAGTCACGTCACGTACGCCGGCCATTCTCACCATGCAGGTGAGTGTGAATCTGGCGCCCACACGGGACTGGCAGAATCTCGACCAGCAGTTGGCCCGTGGCCGTACACGCGCCGGCACCAAGATGACGGAACCTCTTATGCGGCAAATGAGCGCGCAAATCTTCCCCAACGTCATGTCGCGCCTGCTGCAAGTGGGCGAACGCATTCACCTCTCGCGCACCCAGGCCGACAGCCTCGCGACCATGAGCCGACGCTACACCCGCATCGTCGATTCCGTTTGGACACCGGCGGCCAAACACCTCGCCGCGTTGCCGAAGGACTATGACAAGCGTGACGCGCAACGTCGCATGGTCGCCGCGCGCGAGACAGCCATCAGCTATCTCATTGAAGCTGTGCCGCATGTGCGCAAGATGCTCACCAAAGGTCAAATCCGCGTCCTCGACAACAACATTCTGCAAATGCTCGAACCGCGGTATCTCGAACTGATGCGCTCCGGTCAGACCGGCGGCGAATTCTTCTTCTTTTTCTGAGGCTGCGCATGCATTCGATTCTTCGAGCGGCCCTGATTCTTGCGATCGTTCCCCTGCAGCTCGTCGCACAGGACGGTGCCGATACCGCGCGGACGCCGGCGCGCATCACCGTACCCGTGCGCAGTCTCGGGCGCGTAGTGACGAGCGACAGCACCATTCTCATGGACGTCTCCTCCGTCCGCCACCTGCCGCGTGGGGGCGTGATCGTCAACGACACACGCAAACGTCAGCTGGTGGTGTTCGACTCGGCGTTGGCCAAGGCACGTGTTATATCCGATACGTCGAGCAATTCACCCAATCCGTACGGGCTCCGTGTCACGGGTGGCTCGCTTATTCCCTATCGCGGCGACTCCACATTGTTCATGGACCTCGAGTCGTCGGCCTTTCTCGTGATAGACGAACACGGCGAATTTGCCCGGGTGATGGCACCGGTGCGAGCGAGCGATCTGTTTTACATGGGTAGCGCCGTGGGAGCGGCGTCGTTCGATCCGCAGGGGCGACTGTTGTATCGATCGGTGCGGCGCAGCCCACTCATGTCTCCCTCACTCAGCACCACGAGTTCCGAACGGCGCCAAGTGCAGTCTCAACCGGACTCGGCACCGATCATGCGCATGGACTTCGACCGCCGAACCGTCGACACGATCGGCATGATGAAGATCGCTGTGCAGAAAACGGTGCTCGTCAGCACGCAGAACATGGCCATGGCGATGCCTCTGATAAATCCATTGCCGCAGACCGACGAGTGGACCCAATTGCCTGACGGCCGTATCGCCATCGTTCGCGGTCATGACTATCACGTGGATTTCATGACACCGGACGGCAAGATCTCGTCTGCGCCACGCCTGCCCTTCGATTGGAAACGCATCACCCACGAAGAGAAGGTCGCCATCATCGATTCGCTCAAGAAGCAGGAAGCCCAGCGCCTGGCTCGCATGCCGGCCCCGCCGCCACCAGCGCCCGGACAACCGATGATACCCGTGTATCGCCTGGACCCCGTCGATCCGGACGACCTTCCGGACTTCTATCCGGCGGTACGACAGGGACAGGTCCGAGTTGATCCGGCAGGTCGCATCTGGATTCTTCCGGCGACATCCAAAGACGCCAAGGAGGGACTCCTCTACGACATCGTCAACGGAGAAGGTCGACTTGAGGAGCGCGTTCAACTCCCCAAAGGCCGGACCTTGATCGGATTTGGCCCGGACGGCATGCTGTACCTCAATCATGTGCGCAGCTTTGGCAAATCCACCCTCGAACGCGCATGGGTGGCACGATGAGGGCCCCGACGCGCCCGAGCTCCACTTAACTGGGGAACCTGTCACGGCCGCGGAGTACATGTCAGGATGATTGTTTCGCGTTGTGTCCTTGGCATGTGCATCGCGGCCCTGTCGGTCGCCCCCATCCCTCTCGCGGCGCAGACCACGGGAGGACGCGCGCTGGATGCGCGGCAGGTGTCCGTTGAACCGGACTCCATCGCCATCGTGCAGGCCGCTGCGCAGCGTATTGCTCTATTCATGGCGCGTTGGCAGGCGGCATGGCTTCGGAGCGATGCCAACGTAGTCGCCGAAGAGCGCAATCGGGAAGTACGTGGTCGACGCATTGGCTCCGGACATTGCGACTACGTGTTCCATAGTACAGGTGGATATCCCATGGCGCTATCAGGCATGGGAACCGACACCACGTTTCCGCCCATTGTCAGCAGCCACTCGCAGTACGCGCTCTGTCCGAGCTGGCAACTCGGCCCGTCGGCAAGAGACGGCGATGAAGCCTGGTATCCCGACTATGCAATCCGCACATCGGATTCCCTCCACATCCGACAGATGCGTGAAGATCTCATCCGAACGCTGGATGGGTTTCAGGACCTGCTTCCTGGCGATGACTGGATCCGGATGCAGCGCGTGCGTTTCCTGGTGGACGCACATCGATTTGATCGCGCCGAACGTGCACTCGACGCCTGCGGACAGACGGACAAGTGCCTGTCATTGCGCGGTTTTGTGGCGTACCAGCGGGGGCAATTGCCGCGCGCCGACTCGCTGTTTGTCGACGCAACCAATGCCATGGAGGAGCTGGACCGCTGCAGCTGGCTTGACCTGCGAACACTGCTGCCAAACTCATATTGGAACAGCCCGAGAGAGGCTTACCTGCTTTCGGCCTGTGGCGAGCGCGTAAAACTTGCGAAGAATTTCTGGTGGCTCAGCGATCCGCTCTTCTCTGTCAAGGGAAACGAGCGCCGCGCAACGCACTTTGCACGGCGAGTATGGTTTGGCTTACACTCGGCGCAGGATCGCGACGAACGCCATGACTCGCGGAAGGCATATGGCGGCGATGCGGTGGAAGAACTCATTGTCCGATACGGACCACCGTCTGCGGCAATATGGATTGGCGAGAAAGAAGACCGACTGCATGACAGTCATGTCGGCGACCTGCATGCGGGACCGTATGCCACGGCGGAATACACATCGGGACGACAGTCATTCACACCATCGCTTTCCGCGGCATTCAGTCCATTCACTTCAGGCGACAGCAGCTGGCAACTGCATCAGCGTGAAGGCATGCGTGATGCGATCGATGGTGGAAAGATCTGGTGGCCGTATGAACACATGGCGTTCGATGGTCGCATCGTCGAAATGCCACTGGGTCAACTTGCGATGTTGCGACGGCAATCTGGAATACAGCTCGCCATTACCCATTCGCTCTTTGTACCAAGCGACTCCGTCATGCAGCATTTGCGACGGGACAGTGCAACCGCAGTCGTCATGCGTTCACCATCGCCGGATACCATCGTGCAGGTTGGCGAAGGCCGTGTGAGCCCAAGCGGTGCGCTGTTCACGTCCGCGATGGTGCCCGCCACGGAAGCATTGGTAAGCATTGAGGCCATTCATCCGCGACTCCGCACACTGGCGGCCCGTTCGCGATTCGGCATTGCACCACCAGGTACGCTGGCGACACTGACCGCCAACACCATCGCGGTATCAGCACCGGTGTTCTACGACGCGGTGCGTGGCGGCATTCCCGTCGATGCGCCCGCCATGTTTCCTCACATGCTGACCACCACGACGCTCCGGCAGGGCGATCGACTCGGCATTTTCTGGGAGACGTACGGCATCACCCCCGGCGACTCGGTGGCATTTCGTGTAGCAGTGGAACGCACAACACGCACAGGACTGCTCCAACGCATTGGCGAAGTGACGCGCCTTCGTGATGTGCCGGTGCGAGCAGTTGGCATTGCGTGGCGCGACCCCGATACGCGAGGCACGGAGGGTACCGGGCCTGCGATCATGCCGCGAAGTGTGGCTCTCGATTTGGGAGACCTCGAGCCCGGGGAGTACCGGGTGGTGGTCGAAGCGAGAGTGGGGCGCGGAGAGTTGGTGAGGGGGGAGAGGGCTCTTTCTATTGTGCGCCGGTAGTTCGTTGAACTGCGCACGCAGAGCCGCGGAGAAAAGAAAGAGTCGCAGAGACGCTTGATGCATTTCTCTGCGACTCTCTTTTTTCTTTGTGGCTCTGCGTGCGCAGTTAACGGACTCGCCTAGAACGAATACCCGAGCGTCGCAAACACCGCCCGTGCCGGCAATACGAAGTACCGCACGCGCCCTGAACTCGACACCGCACCCGAACCAAACTTCTGCGTATCGCCGAGGTTCTGACCGCGGAGGGTCAGTGTGGTGCGGCCGAGCGTCAGGTTGGCCGTGGCATCAATCACGTAGTAGTCGGGGAGCACACGATCAGGGCTGCTGGTGTTGTCGAGAAACGCCCGGCTCTGATAGCGACCCTCAACACCAAACATCAGGCCCGTACGCGGCGTGACTTCCACGCGGTGTGAACTGATGAAGCGCGGGGTCAGCACGGGCTCCACATTGCGAAGAAGAACCGGTGTGCCGCGCGATGAGTCGGTGAACTGCTTGATGCGATTGGTGCTCCACGTGGCGTTGCCGGCCAGCACCACGCGCTGAATACCGCGATAGGCGACGTCGAGCTCGAGACCGCGACGATAGCTGCTTCCCACATTGCGGCGCAGAATGGAGCCTGACGCTGTGGGGGCACCAATACGAGCGATATCGTTGCGGAAATCCATACTGTAGAGATTTGCCGACACATCGAGCGTGGGACGCGAGTAGTTGAGTCCAAGCTCCGTGTCGTGCAATCGCTCCGGCTTGACGCGTGTGAAATCGCCGAAGTCGCCGACATTGTCGGCATTGAGATCGTCTTCACCACCGAAGAGATCACTGCGTGCCGGCTCGCGACTCGTGATGCCATAGCTCGCGAATGCGGAAATGCCTGACGCCAGCTGATACGTCACACCAGCCTTGGGATTCACGAACGTCCAATCGATAGAGCGTTCGTCGATACCGGCGTTCTCCGATGGCGCATAGCGGAAGCGCGCCCAGCGTCCCTGCACATCACCAAACCAGGTCGCGCGACCGGTGGTGTACGACAGCTTCACGAAACCACTGGCATCCTGCTTGTGGCCGGTGTTGTCGTAGAGCTCCGTTTCGGGCTGGAAGTACGCACGGTGTGCACGCTGATACGTGTTGGCGTTGACGCCCGTGTTGAGGCGCACATTGCCACGCTCCACGTTGTACACACTGGTCGCGCCGTACCATGTGTGCGCGAGATTGTAGCGGTACTTGTCCGGCAGATCGAAGTAGTCGTAGTTGCCACTGGCCGAATTGCGGTAGACGGTCGTGTTCACCGTGCCACCATTGGACAGTGCGCGCGACCACGCCAGCGACACCATCTGCTGACCAAACTTGTCGCGTTCACCCGGATTGAGCGGGTTGTAGCGACGGTCTTCGGCGAGTTCGGCGAGCGTGGCACCGGTATACGACAGTGTGTCGGCCAACTGGCCAACCAGAGCCGTGAGTTTCACGACGTCCTTGGCACCAAACCACCCGGCGCCGAGGAATCCGGTACGACCCGACACACCACTATGGTGGCGATAGCCATTGGTGCGCAGCGCACTCACGCGCCCGTAGGCCGCAAACCCACCCGCCGTGAGACCACTATTGAAGCCCACGGTGGCCCGCTGCGCGCCGAACGAACCGACCTGTACCTGAGCGTCGCCGGATGTCCCGCGACGAGCCACTGGCACCGTCTCGAAGTTGATCGAGCCCGCATACGACGCCGTACCGGCCGTGCTCGTACCGACACCGCGCTGGACCTGCACACTCTGCACGTTGGACAACAGATCGGCGAAGTTCGCGAAATAGAGGACCTGGTCCTCCATGTCATTGAGTGGCACACCGTCGATCGTGATGTTGATGCGCGTCTGGTCGAGACCACGGAGCCGGAGATAGCTGTATCCCCACTGCGTGCCGGTTTCCGTATGTGAGATCAACGACGGAGCCGCGTTCATCAGCAACTGGGGCACGTCCTGCCCGTAGTTGCGCTGCGTGATGACGGCACGCTCGATGGTCTTCTGCGCGATGGGCGCGTCGCTGCCCGCGCGGATGGCCTGGACGGTCACGCCTTCAATACGACGGGCCGCGGCCTGCGCGGAGTCGGATTTGGCGCTATCCGGGCGCACAGGCGGTCGCTCCTGGGCGCCGAGGAGCGAGAAAGGAGTGCTGGCGGCAATGCCAGCAACGGACGCCATGAGGGAAAGGGCGACGGTACGCGCCATCCGCGAACTGCGGTGGCACGACGGTCGCCGCACGCGCGCTGCGCGCGTGGCGGAACCACGTGTCATGTTGGACTCCCTACGCCGGTACGAACCGGATCAGGTTCTGCGGGACTCTCTCAGCCTGTGCGCACCAGCGGCCCAGGCACCCCGGTCATGTGCGCGTACGCTAATTAGCTTTGGCCCCCATGACCAGTGTCTCCATCGCCGCCTTCGAACCGGTATGCGCCTGGCTTGAGGCGCATGGCACCTCGTGCTTCGAGATGCTGGGGTTTGTCACGGGCGTGCTCAATGTCTGGCTGGTCACCCGGCAGAGTTTATGGAGCTGGCCCATCGGCATCATCAACGCTGCGGTGTACGCGTTCGTGTTTGCCAGCGCGGGTCTCTACTCCGATACCGGTCTGCAGATCGTGTACTTCGGATTGTCGATCTATGGATGGTGGCATTGGTGGCGTGGCCAACCAAGCGGTGCAGCAGAACGTGCTCCACTGCCTGTGACACCTGTGCCGCGTGCGTTATGGCCGCGACTCATTGGTGTCACCATGTTGACATGGATCGTTTTAGCAACGATCACCATTCAGATACCGACTGCCGTATTGCCGTGGTTTGATGCGGCACTCGTGTCGTCGAGTCTTGTTGCGCAGTGGATGATGACACGCAAGCTGCGCGAATGTTGGCTCGTATGGATTGTCATTGACCTGAGTTATGTCGTGTTGTTCCTCATTCGCGATCTCCGACTCACGGCCGTGCTGTACTTCCTCTTTTTTGCGCTCGCCGTGCGTGGCCACATCGCCTGGACGCGCTCCATGCGCGCTTCGAACAGCGCGAAATAGCGCAAAAGCACCTGCACAACTGCGGTTTTTTCCAGAACACACGCGCGTGTGAAAACTGCGCATGCGCACTATCGTGCCGCGTGCGTGAGTGCGACTGCCCGCATCGTGATGCATGCAAGAGTTTTTCGCACAGCAGTGGCAACTTGTAACACGAAGTCAGAAGTGCTGCACACAGCGTGACAGGTGATTTTGGTGATGCACCATACACTTGGCGTGAGATCGGAAACGGTCTTTCGTGAGCTGTCGCCAAGGAGGGCGGCGCCACGTCACCTTCATGCCAGAACCATGCTCGCAATCATCCGTAGCGCCGCTCGTCGTTTGCGTCCCGCTGCTCTCATTGGAGCCGCACTGGTTTCGACCACGCTCACGGCCTGCGCGCCGGAAAGCACCGTCGCCCCCGCGCCGGTTGAAGCCTCTGCTCCGTCGCAGAGCCTGCTCGGCGGTTTGCTCGGCACCGTCGGTTCGACGGTCGGCAACACTGTGCAGACGCTGTCCTCGGTGACCGGCCTGCTTCGCCTCACCCCGCAGCCCGCCGCCGAAGTGACCGCACGTATCGGCTCGCAGGGCGGCACGCTGTCGCTGGGCAACGAAATCACGCTGACCGTGCCCAAGGGTGCGGTGCGCGGCAACACGACGTTCGCGATCAAGCGCATCCCGGGCCTCATCGTCGCGTATGATTTCGAGCCGCATGGCACGACGTTCGACAAGCCGCTCATCATCGAGCAGTCCACGAACGGCACCAACTTCACGGCTGGCGCAAACGTGCGCGGCGCCTACTTCCCGAACGCCGGCCTGCTGAATCAGCTCCTGGGCCGTGCGCTGGTGACCGAGTTCCGCCCCGCCACGGTGTCGCCGAATGGTCAGACCATCCGCTTCACCGTCGAGCACTTCTCGGGTTACATGGTTTC
Organism: Gemmatimonadaceae bacterium; assembly: GCA_016742275.1. GTDB lineage: Bacteria > Gemmatimonadota > Gemmatimonadetes > Gemmatimonadales > Gemmatimonadaceae > Gemmatimonas. The sequence goes on along the minus strand of JACVCD010000006.1, from coordinate 97,167 downwards.
GATGGACTGACCCATGGACCTACGCACGCGACGAGGCGGACGGAGGGCACCCATGAACATCAGTGATAATCGGTGGCCAATTGGGTACCAAGGGTACATAGTAACGGCTGACTGACACTTCGATGTCAAAGGCCGGCAAACGGGGAGGCTCGCGTCATGCGACCTCCCCGTTTGCACGTCTGTCCCGTGTCCTGCAAACCGTGACCGGTAGCCAGGAGTGGGCGTCTTGGGGACATGTCTTGTCGTCTTCCATCGCCCGAAGCAGGGTGAGCAGCGCAGTCCGACTGCTCTCGCTGGTAACCGATGATCCTGAATCTGCGCCGACGCCGGTGCGCCCCGACTTCACGTCGGCGCTGACGGCGGCGCAGACGGCGGAGCAGCGGGGACAGCGCACGGAAGCGCGCGCGCTGTATTTGCGCGCACTCATGGCGATGCGCACCGCCGACGATGCGAGGCAGGGCTCCACCATCTGCCGCTGGATCGCCCGCGCCAGTGTTGGTGAAGCCGACCTGCACGAAGCGCTCGACTGGCTGCATGTCGCCGTCGCCCTCGCCGAAGCGTGGGGAGATGAAGCCGCAGCCGGCAGCGCCATCAATGTGCAGGCGGTGGTGCACTGGCAGATGGGCGCGCTCGATGAAGCGGAGCGCCTCTACCTGACGGCGCGTACACGCGCGCTCAAGGCCGGTGACACCAAGCTCGCCGCCATGACAGCGCAGAATCTCGGGGTTATCGCCAATGTGCGCGGTGATCTCGCAGAAGCGCAGCGTCATTATGAGGTAGGCCTGCGCGAATACCGCGCGCTGGGCCTTATGAAGGATGTCGCAGTCGCTCTCAACAACCTCGGTCTCCTGCATACACATCAGGAGTCGTGGCTGGACGCCGAGCGTGCCTTCACGGAAGCCATCACACTCGCCGACGGACTCGGCGACACGGTGATGCGCATGCTGCTCGATGTGAATCTCGCCGAGCTCTGGGTAGCGCGGCGCGAGTATGCGCAGGCACAGCAGTGTGTGCGACATGCATTGGATCTGGCCGCCCGCACGGGTGATGCACTCGCCGTTGGCCAGGCCAGCAAGCTGCTGGGTGTCATTGCCCGCGACACCGGTGATCTGGTCGAAGCCGAAGCGCAATTTTTGCGAGCGGAAGAAGCCGCGATCACGCGCTCCGATGTATTGCTGCAGGCGGAAGTGGCACGCGAGGCCGGTGAACTGGCGCGGCGCCAGGGCCGCAACTCGCAGGTGCTTCGTCATCTCAATCGTGCGCACCGTCTGTTTTCACAGTTGCGTGCACGTCGCGATCTCGCGGACATCGATCAGCGTACCGGTCGTCTCGAGACCGAGTTCCTGCAGGTGGCGCGGCGCTGGGGTGAATCCATTGAAGCCAAGGATCGCTATACGCAGGGTCACTGCGTTCGTGTAGCCGATCTGGCCTGCTCCATTGCCGCGCAACTCGGCATGCCGACACAGGAACTGTTCTGGTTCCGTATCGGCGCGCTGCTGCATGACGTAGGCAAGATCGTCATTCCCGAAGAGGTGCTCAACAAGCCGGGCCGCCTCGACGAGGAAGAGTGGGCGCTCATGCGCAGCCACACTACCGCTGGCGTGGAGATGCTGGCGGGCATTGAGTTCCCATGGGATGTGCTGCCCATGGTGCGCTCGCACCATGAACGGTGGGACGGCAAGGGCTATCCTGACCAACTCGTCGGTGAAGAGATTCCGCTCGTCGCGCGCATTCTCTGCGTGGCCGACGTGTACGACGCATTGACATCCGTGCGCAGCTACAAGCGCGCACTATCGCACGAGCAGGCCGTTGATTTGATGCGCAAGGACGTGGGGACGATGTTCGATCCCCGTGTTTTCGCGGCATTCGATGCGGTTGGTCCGGCGTGGGCGACCCGACCGATTACCGAAGGTCGTGTGGAGTTGCCGGCAGCGGAATCGGCAAGCGCCGATACATCTGCGGTGCCGCGTGATCTCGATGACCTCACGCACCTGCCGCAGCGTCGTGCGTTCCGTGAAACGGCCGAACGCATTCTGGCGGCTCGTCGTACGACGGGGCGTCCGGTGTCGCTGCTGGTGATCGATGTGGACCACTTCAAGGTGGTCAACGACAGCTATGGTCACCTGCAGGGCGACGACGTGCTGCGCTGCGTGTCGAATGTACTGCGCGCCAACGTGCGCCCCGACGACTACTGCGCCCGCTATGCGGGTGACGAGTTCGTCATTCTGTTGCCTGCGACCACGCTGGATCGCGCCGCAGCCATTGCCGCGCGCATTCGTGAACAGGTCGCACAGGCCGCATGTCCGCGACGCGATGGAGAAGGGGCGCCGCTTCGCGTGACGCTGTCCATTGGCGTGGCTACGGCACCGCAGCATGGCGAAACACTGGACGTGCTCTTTGCGGCAGCTGACGGCGCGCTCTACGCGAGCAAGCGTCGTGGTCGGGATCGCGTCGAAGTCGCCAGTGGAGTGCGCTCTGGCGAAGATCCCTCGCTGCATCTCGATGCCTTCGTTGGCCGCTCGAGTGAACGGCAGCGTCTGCGCAAGTCATTGGCCCAGGCGGCCAGCGGCTCGCTTCAGGTTGTCTCCGTCATCGGCGAGGCGGGCATCGGCAAGAGTACGCTGCTCCGCCAGCTGGGACCGGACATCGGCCTGCAGAGTGGTGCGTTGCTCACAGGGCGCAATCTCGAAGCGGATGTGCGTCCGCCATTCGGACCGTGGAGCGACGTACTCAACGCCTTGCACGAACTCGGTCACGTGCCTCGTCGCACATGGCATGAGTTGCCTCGTCTGGTGCCGGCACTTGGCGCACCTGGCGTGTCGGCAACGGATGCTGGTGGTGACGCGCGCGCGTCGCGCTACGCGCTCCTGCAGGAAATTCGTGAGTACATCACGCTTGCGACTCGTGATCGCCTGGTCGTCGTTCTGCTGGATGACATGCAGTGGGCTGATGCGGAATCATGGGATGTGCTCGAACTGCTGGCCGGTTCGCTCACCGAAGCCCGACTGCTGATCGGTCTTACCGTGCGCCGTGAAGACGTACGCACAGAAGCCGCCGAACGCCTGGCCCGACTCTCCCGCAGCGCTGGATTCACGGAAATCGCGCTGGGGCGCTTGCCGCGTGAGGACGTGGCCCATTGGGTGCGTACCGTGTTCGGGCAGGATGCCGCCGAAGATGCGCTGGTCAGTCATGTCGTACAGACATCAGAAGGCAATCCGCTGTTCGCCGTGCAGGGCGTGCGTGCACTGCTGGACGAGCATGTCGTGGTGTGGCAGGATGGTCAGTGGCGCCTCGATCGCTCGCGTGTGGTGCGCGTCCCGACCGCCGTACGCGATCTGCTTGCGCGTCGCATTGCTCGTCTCGACAATCGCACCCGCGAGGTGCTGACCACGGCGGCTGTACTGGGCCTGCATTTCGATGCCGACACACTGCTGGCCGCCAGTTCGCACGACGAAGGCACGGTACTCGATGCACTCGATGAAGCACTGAATCAGCAAGTGCTCGCGGTGCGCGCCGAGGGCAACAGCGCCGGGTTCGTGTTTACGCATGCACTGTTGGTTGATGTGCTGGTAAATGGTGGCAACCATCTACGCACCCGACGCATTCACGAACGTGTCGGACAGGTGTTGGCTGCCCGTGAAGTCAGCGATCCTGCCGATGTGGCTCGCCACTTCGGTGAAGCAGGTCGCCACGAGGAAGCCGTGCAGTATGCGCTGCACGCTGCGGATCGCGCGCGCGCCGTATATGCCGACGCTACCGCCCGCGCCTGTCTTGCGCTGGCTGCGCGTCATGCCAAATCGCCACGCCACTCGGCCGATGTGGAGTGGCGCTGCGCGATGCTGGATGAATTGGCAGGACGATTTGACGCGGCACGTCAGCGATGCCAATTGTTGCTGGGCGCTCTCGCCGAGGGTACACGACAGGCAGGTCTCTGGCGTGACGCGCAGCGCTTACAGTTGCGTATCGATCTCGCACATGGTGCTCCACCGCGGCAGATCCTGTCGGCGTGTGATGCGCAGTGCGCCGAAGCACGTGCACAGGGCGACACGCGCGATCTGATCCCTCTGCTCATGCTGCGTTCCCAGGTGCTTTCCCGATTGGGCGAAGCGTCCGAAGCCGTAGCGGCAGCTCAGGAAGGCGTGACACTGGCCAATGCACTGGACGACGACGCATTCCAGGCGGATGCGCTCGTGCGACTCGGCTCTTGCGTGGTGCATACACACCCGGCCGATGCCGTGGTGCACTATCGTCATGCGCTCGAGCGCTTCACGGTGCGTCAGGATCGCCGCGGTGAATTGCGTTGCCGCATCAACATTGGTGTGGCCTTCGATCGCGCCGGCAACTATCTGTCGGCGGAAGGTGCGTATCTCGCGGCCATCACCTTGGCGAGCGAACTGACACTACCCGATCTGGCAGCTCTGGCGGCCATGAATTTGGGTGTGCTATGGTCCAAGCGTGGTCGCTTCGACGACGCGCAGCCGCAACTGGAAGCGGCCTATGCGCAGTACGTCGCGCTGGGTCACGAACCGCTTCGGCTGACGGCGCTGTACAACCTCGCGCACCTGGCGCGTGAACGCACCGATCTCGATGGCGCGCGCGAGTTGTACGACACGGTCGTGCAAGGCACCCAGCCGCTCGAATTGTGGGACATTCAAGCGGGCGCTCTGGCGGCGCTGGGCCTGATTGAACTGACACGCGGTCGCCATCAGGATGCGCGTGCGCATTTGGAGCGCGCACGACATGTCGCGACCAATCGCGCCACGGAATTCTTCCAGGGGAGCGAACTGCTCGACGCACTCGCATTCCGCCTGGAGTGGATCGACGGTGTGCGGGAGCAGACCGCGATGCGTCTTATGACGCGCCTCGAGCAGTTGGCTGCGATCGACAGCTACGCGGCAGCGTGGATGGCCATTGCCTGCGGCGATATCTATGCCGCCGCACGGCACGGCGAAGCACAACAACTGCACGAACGCCTATGCTCGCAGATCAGGATCCTTGGTTACGATCCGTTGCTGCGACAACTCGATTCGGTGCGTCTCAGAGCCGCTTAGCGGCCAGCTTCACCGCTGTCGCTCTGCGAGTGCGTCGGCCACGATCCCGGTTGCTACCACTGTTGCGGCCAGCAGCACACACGGCACCGCTGCAACCCACCACGCACTCTCGAGATAGGGCAGACTGTCGAGCACCATGCTGCCCCAGCTTGGCCGCGGTGCGCGAATGCCGATGCCGAGGAACGAGACGGCGGCTTCGAGCGCAAGCAAATCGGCCAGCAGGATGGCGCTGGCGGCAGCCAACGCGCCGCGCACATGCGGCAGCACATGCACCCACGCAAGACGCCAGGTGGGCGTTCCCATGGCTTGCGCGGATTCCACGAATGGCCGCGTCCGCAGACTGCGCGTATGCTCGTAAACCAGGAATGCGAGTCCCATCCAACTGCTCACTCCCAGCAGCAGTCCAAGGGCCAGCGCACTCGGCATGGGAACGAGCAGCAACAACAGCAGCAGAACGAGCTTTCGCGGCAAGGCCCGCAGCACATCCACACCGGCCATCAGGGTCTGACCAAGTCGCGCTGGCAACCATGCGCTGCTCATACCAATCAGCACGGCCACGGCAAGCGCAACGAGAGTGCCAGTCACCGCCACTTCGAACGAGGTTCGCGCACCAATGACCGCGCGACTGAACACATCGCGCGCATAGGCGTCGGTGCCAAACCAATGTGTCGCCGATGGTGTGGCATTGCGCAGCGCCACGAGATCGAACTGCCGCACGGGGTCGTGTGGTATCCACCATGGCCCTGAGATGGCCACCACGACAAAGACCGCCAGCAGGAGCGCAGCGCCCACAGGCTTGCGGCGAACACGATCAGGCATGTCCCGCTCCAACACGCGGGTCGGTAAGCCGCACCGCCGTTTCCACCAGCACCGATGCGGTCACCGTCGCGAATGACACCAGTAGCGTAGCACCGGCCACCACCGGCGCATCACGTGCGGTGACGGCCTGCACCATGATCTGGCCGAGCCCGGGCCACCCGTACAGTGTTTCCACCAGCACGGCACCGGCCATCAGCACCGGCAACATGCCACCAACCACGATCCAGAGCGCCGGTGCGGTGAGTCGCAACACATCGTGGCGCAGCACATGAGACTCCGTCATGCCCTTTGCGCGAGCGGTGCGCACATGCGCAGAGCGTGTGGCCTCACGTGTGGCTTCGCGTTGCTGTCGTACAATTGCGGCACACCAGGCCAATGCGAGCGTCATGGCTGGCAGGGCGAGATGACGTGCCAAGTCGAGTAAACGTGCCCACCGGCCTCCGGTGAGCTCGATGAGCGGATCGGTCATGCCACCTGGTGGCAGCCAGCCGAGCGCGCGCGAGAAGAGTGCCAACAGCGCCACGCCCAGCACGAGCTCCGGTAGCGCGTAGAGCGCAGTGAGCGCGCCATTGGCGACATGCCACAGCTGCGAATTCGGGCGCCAGGCGCGCGCGGTACCGACGGTAACACCTAACAGGATGGCCAGAACCAGCGCCGATCCCGTAAGCAATGCGGTGCGCGGCGCCGATTCACGAAGAATATCGCGCACCGGCCTCGCATCCACGGTCGATACACCGAGATCACCATGAGCGAGTTGGCCCATGTGCGCCCGCACTCGGTCCATGGCGGAACGATCAAGCCCAGCCCGTGCACGCAAGGTGTCTCGCACCCCCGCCGAAACAGACCGCCCTTCGGCTGCCACAGACAACGCCTCGCCTGGAGCAAACAAGACGAGTGTGAAGCTGAGCACTACAGCGGCAACCGTGACGGCCGCAATGCGCGAAACCGCCGACAGTACGACTCGACCCATGTTCATCACCGCCGCTCGCCTGCCCGTCTCACCGTGCTGAACCCCTATTCCCCACGTCGTGGTCCGTAACCTTTGCCTTGCTCAAGCAGTCTCGTCTCCGTGGATTGCCATCCCATCATGTTGGCAACAGATGTCCCGCCCGGTGCCCATGCCCCGCTCTCCCTCGGAAACATGACACGCCGTTTCTTCCTGCGCTGCACTGCGCTGATGACCCTTGTCGCTTGCTCCCCTGATGCGAGCAACACGACCGATAGCGCCGCCACGCAGATGCTGGTGATTGCCACTGCTGCCGACGCGGATGCGTTGCTGCCACCGTTGGTGGCCACCACGGCCGGCAAGCAGGTCATGGACGTGCTGTTCGAGCATCTCGCCGACCCAAAGGACGCCACGCTGCGTACCGACGGAGACGCGGGCTTCGTGCCGCGTCTCGCGAGTGGATGGACCTGGGCGACCGATTCGCTCTCGATTGCCTTTACGCTCAACGACAAGGCGCGTTGGCATGATGGTCAGCCGGTGACCTCGGCCGATGTGCGGCTTTCGTACGAACTCTACACCGACCCCAAGGTCGGTTCGATTCATGCTTCCGGATTTTCTGGTATCGACTCCGTTACCACGCCAGATGCCCGCACGGCGGTGGTGTGGTGGCATGCGCGTCATCCGGAGCAGTTCTTCCAGGTTGCGTACAATCTCGCGATCATGCCCGCGCATGTATTGCGTGATGTGCCACGTGACTCGCTGCGCAGCGCGCCGGCCGCGTCGAATCCGGTAGGCAGCGGTCCGTATCGGTTTGCTTCGTGGGAGCGCAAGCGGCAGTTGGTGCTCACGGCCGACAGCACACACTATCAGGGCACGCCGACGTTTGGTCGCGTGGTGTGGACCATTCTGCCCGATGCTGCGACGGCGGCGAAGGCCGTGTTTGCCGGTCAGGCGGCGGTGATTGAAGTGCTGCGTGGCGAGGCGGCGGCTGAAGCCGCACGCACGCCATCGGTGCGACTCGTGGAGTACGGCGCGCTCGACTACGGCTACATGGCGTTCAATCTTGGTGCATCGCGCCGTGGACGTGTGTCTTTTGCCGATCGGGCGTTGCGCGCTGCACTCTCATCTGCTGTGAATCGCGATGCCATCGTGGCCAACGCACTCGACTCGCTCGGGCGTGTGGCTCTTGGTCCATTCACTCGCACGTCATCGGTAGCCGACACCACGGTTGGCGCCATTGGCTACGACACGACACGCGCCAGTCAGGTACTGGATTCACTCGGCTGGCGTCTCGCGCCGGGTGACTCGGTGCGTCGTCGCAATGGACAGCCGCTGCGCTTCTCCATCCTGTTCCCGACCACCAGTGGCACACGCCGCCGCCTGGCCGTGCTGCTGCAGGAGCAGTACGCCCGCATCGGTGTTGGCGTGGACGTAGATGGCGTGGAGCCGCCGGTTTTTGCGCAGCGTCTCCAGAAGGGCGATTTCGACGCTGTGCTCAATGCATGGCGCGATGACCCGAGCCCGGTGGGCATTCGTCAGGCGTGGGGCACGCCATCGAAGGATCAAATGGGTGCCAACTTCGGTGGCTACAGCAATCGCGCCTTCGATGCCCTGGTGGACAGCGCGGCCACACAGTTCAACGGTGCCACGCGTCAGGCCCTCATGCGCCGCGCGCATCGCCTGATCGTGGAGGATGCTCCCGCGCTTTGGTTGTACGAGCCGCGCAACATCGCCGCCGTGCGCAGCGACATCGAGCCGACTGGCGTGCGGCCCGATGCGTGGCTGGGGAATGTGGCGCATTGGAAGGTCTCACCCTCCCGGTGAGACCTGCGCGTAGCCTACCGTCTCACCTCGACCCACGCCCCGCAGCACCACCTTCCCGTTCTCATGACCAAATCGGATGCACTCGGCGCGTCCGCTCAATGACATTGTGCGTGAAATCTGAATATGCATGGACAGTTGTTCTCCTGGCCGTGTGCCGCACACGGTAAAGAGCTGCGCGCGTACATCGCGCGTAGTCTCCCACGGGGTCTTCCCCATCTCGATGGGTACGTTTGACGAGTCCGTCATGATCCATTCGAGCGGTGGACGATCCGGCGAACTTGTGAGCGATAGCCGCACGACCACGCTGTCCCGCTCAATATCAGTCGGGACAAGCAGAGCAGCGGACAGGGCGAGAAACAGCATCATGACTCCCGGGCACTAGTGAAATACAATCCGCTGCTTGATTGGTGTCTGTGCCTGCATCAGCAGGCGAACAGGACCCGGTAGCAACGCGTGTTGGATTGGAGTGAATAGATCGCGTATGGCATGCGCTTCGAGACGATTGATTTCCCAGGCATCGTCGGTGGCCCGCTGCACAATTGATGTAGCGGTGTCGACATCGAAATTGCGCGGGAGTGCTGTGAGAGCCTGCGCCATTTCATCCCAGCGCCGCTGCAAACGTTGATCGAAACCGACCCGGCGCGCTGCGAGTGCACTCATCTGATCCGACCGCAGCCCCAACTCGTCGGTCAGCTCGAGAATGGCATCGTAGAGCACCGGCACATTGCGCGCGAAGCGCTGCGCAATGGTGTCTGCTGGAAGTCGCGACCCAACCCCTCTGGCAGCGAGCCATCGGCTCACCTGCTGACGTTGTATCGGAGGGGAAAGTGCTATGCGGGCAGAAAGCGTAATGCGGTAACCGTCCGACGCCGCTCCAAGCCGTCGTGCGAATGCCTGATTTATTGCGTAGGCAAATCGACCGGCCGTGCTGTCAAATCCAGTCGGCCGGAGCAGTGTCCGATTTACTGCGTTCGGCTGTCCCCATCCGCGATCCAACGGTATCCCCGCCATTGCACCGGCCAGCGCCGCGACATTTTCAAGTTGCAGAGTCACCGCCGCGTCCGTGCGCCAGCCGAAATCCCGCAGGTCCACGAAGGCGGACAGCGCCGACTGAAAGGTCCAGGGGGTTCTGCATGGCAAGCTGCTCCCCACACTTGCCTTCGCCAATTCGAGGCATCGTTTCGCGCGTGGACTCGCATTCTCCGCGAATGCGCTGAGGGCTTGTGCCAGATCAGATGACGAGGCGGCGTTGGCAGGAATCCAGGCCGCGTCGTTCCCGGCGACCCCATCGCCATTTACATCACCCTGAACAGTTGGTGCATAGGGTTGCCCAGACTGCGCACGCACCCATCCGGTGAGATTCAGCATGCGAAATGCTTTGCCGGACTCCAACTGCACCGTATGCGTTGGAGTCCGTCCATTCGGAAGCCAGTTGCGCAATCCGACAGGGCCGAAAGCGGGAGTATTCCAACTCGATCCCAAAGTCAGGGATCGTGTCCACACATATCCAAGACGAAGCGCGCGACCTCCATCGTTCCATCGCGGCGAGACTTGCACCATGCCCTGCAGCGTCCTGGTCGCCAACGAACTTTCAATCTCATACTGCCGAACACCAGTAAGACTGCTCGTCATGCTACGATCGATGACGCCAGTCTCAGGATTGATGGCCGTCATCGGCACATAGAATGGCCGCTGCCCCTCCGAAGCGAGTGTGCTCAGAGGCATCGACCGAACCGTTCGGTCAACAGTTTGCGATTGCTGTGCCGTATGGTTCCAGACTGCGCTGGATTGTATGTCGATGTTATGCCAATTCCCTGTGTAGCTCGCTGTTGCACGCACGCTGCGTGGAGGTGCATAGTGCTGGTTGATTTGAGAGGTAGAGAGCTCCGATACAGCCTGCGGTGTGTCAGAGCACACCGCATCCACTGCAGCAGGCAACAGCAGCTCTTGCGCCTCAATCGGTCCGGGGTCCAGACAGCGCTGCACTGCACTGCGGTCGTATCGGGCAGAACCAAGCAGTTCGTCGGGCGTCAGATCCCGATGAAACACTCCGGCACCAACACGCAGCACGCCCGCAGCCAATAAATGCCGACTGAACAACGTGGATGTAGAGAATCCCTCTCCCATGTTTGGCGGCCGAAGCGTCCACGAGAAACCGACTCGGGGCGAGAGGGTCGCGATGAACGATGAATTGCGTCCGCGTTCATGAGCATCATCCAACCAGGTGACATCTCCGCGCAGTCCGTACTGAAGCCGCTTGCCGACTCCGATCCGCCAGTCGTCACCGATTCCTGTGGACGCGCGGACGACCGTTGCCCCAAGTGTTGGTGGCTGTCTCGTTACCTCGAGACCTTGCGGCGCGAGTGATTCCAGAGCCTCGAGAGATTCGAATCGCGATGTCGTCAGGTACTCCGGCTGCGTTGTCTTCAGGTGATCGATACGTCCAGCCGCAATGAGTTTGACCGCATGACTCCCCTTCGCACCGACAAAAGCCGTTCGTTGCATCTGCAATTCGCCAAGCATTCGTTGCCGCTCGGATGAGCCGGCATTTCCGCCAAGACGAATTGGAGCGCCGAAACTGGATGCCCCAGGTGTGGCAACTGTGGTCACCCGAACATCAGCAAGCCCAGAAGTTGTTGGGGTTGATGTCGCGTTCGAGGCCGTGAGCCCGGCGCGCGTCTCCCAACGTGCCCCTGCTGGCGTTGCCGCGCTGCGTTGCCACTGAGCCAGGAACTCAGAATGACTATCACGCCATGTCCCTGGTAGAACGGACAGAGGAGCCCAGCCACCGCGAGGCTGAGTCGCATACGTCGCACCAAGCGTGAACGCATTGACGGCATCGGTTTGAATCTTCGGGTCGATTCTGATGAGGGCCGTAGCAGAATGTCCCGCTTGGACTGGCATGGCAGCATGCCGGTTTGCAAGGAGAGTTCGCTGCATAAATGCGCTAGCCGATCGAGCGACCTGAGGATCTACGCCGAGATCGCGCAGTGCCGAATCACCCGTCGTTTGGAGGGTCGCAGTTTCGTAGTCCCTCCGACTCACTCGCATGCCAAACGTTGCGCCGCCTGCTCCCGATCGCGTCCGCCAGTCACCACCCCAATCCACTGCGACAAAGGGCCGACTCTGCGCGGCGGCGGTACCTCGGGCAGCAGAGCCACCAGTTGAGGTGATGACATCGGCGCTGACCGTGCGAAATTCGCCGGCAGGTGGGACATCGAGTGAGATTGCCCCTCCACTGTAGCCCGCGCTTGCAATGTCATAGGTCCCGGCCGATACCTGGACACGCTTTGGCAGGCTGGCAGGCACCACGCCTCCACGAAACAGCAGCCCGTTGAGGTCTGTTTGCGATTCACGCCCGCTCAGGCCGGCCACCGATAACCCTTCGGCATCGGGAGTGCCGAGCAGAGACGTGCGCGTCAGGTCTGCAGGTCCTACGGCAACGATCGACTGGCCCGCACGTGCGCCGTCAGACAACCCTTCCAGGGAGCCAGGTCGCACACCGAGCGTAGCATACGTCGACGGTGGAGGTACCTCGCGCTTCGCTGTTACTCGCACCACGTCCAATGCCGTGGCGTCGTGAAGCAAAGTGAGCACAACAGGCTGATCGAGAAGACGCTGCCCTGGCTCGACCACAATGCGTCGACCGATGGGCCTGAATGACGCGGCTCGTACGGCGAGCAGAAATTCACCGGTCCCGCGTTCTTCGCGAAATACGAATCGCCCAAGACTGTCGGACATCCGCGTCTGTGTTCGCATATCACTTGGGCGTGTCAGCAGTACCGCCGCCCTTGCGACCACCACACCATTCGCGCCTCGCACGGTTCCCTGAACCGTGACGGTGTCGCGGGCAACGCCGAGTGGCGCACCTGTTTGCCTCTCGGGCGGTTGGGCGGCAAGGGTTCGCCCCAGCGGGACGAACAAGACACAAGCACCGAAGTACAAGGCAATAGGGGAATACATGCCCATTCTGACTATGGAAACGGCCCCAAGGGTTTACCCGGCGTGTGGGCGCAGTAGTCTTGATCGTGTGACGACCAACGATCGCCAACCCCTGCGCATTGTGCTGACCGGCTCCGAGAGCGTGGGCAAGACCACGCTGGCGGCTGACCTGGCGGCGCACTACGGGGTGTTGGCGGTGCCCGAATTCGTGCGTGAGTTTGCCCAGAGTATTGGGCGCCCGATCGTCTACGACGATCTCATCACGATTGCCCGCAGCCAGGTCGCGCTCGAAGAGGCGCACCTCGAAAGGGCGCGGGCCCTGAGACATACCCTGCTGATGCACGACACGGATCCGATCAGCACGGTGGTCTATGCGCACCACTACTTTGGCGGATGCCCGGAAGAAGTCGAAGCGCTGGCCATTTCCCGCATTCCCGATCGCTATCTCCTACTCGATATCGACGTCCCGTGGGTCCCCGACGGTGTTCGCGATCGCGGTGAAAAACGGACCGAGCTGCAGCAGCTATTTGAAGAGACACTTGTGCGTCTCGGCGCTCCAATTTCCCGCATTCACGGATCCTGGAGTGAGCGACGCACACGCGCGATAGCGGAAATCGATCATCTTCTCTCCATTCGCAACTGAGCACTACATGTCCAAGACCCCTCAGTCGTTCGCCAATCACACGCAGCTCACGCCGTACTATCATTTCTTCACGAGTCCGATCACGGTCATCTTTTTGATCTGGACGATTGTGCGATTCGTGAAAGCACCCGGCACGGAGACTGCCTACTTCCTGGTCGGAGCACTCGCACTGGTTGGTGTCGTGGCCGTTGCACGCCTGTCGCCGCTCCGGGTGCAGGATCGTCTCATTCGCCTCGAAGAGCAGCAGCGCTTTCGCCGTCTGCTGTCGCCGGAGCTGGTCGCGCGCGCAGAAGCCGCACTACGCCCGCGTCACTACATCGCCCTGCGATTTGCCAGCGACGAGGAACTCGGCGCACTCGTGGAACGTGTCGTGAGCAATCCGTCAATCACGCCGAAGGAGATCAAGTCCAGCATCCGCAATTGGCGGGCTGACCACTTCCGCGTGTGACCTGATCCTTACGCGGGTCGCTGCGTGGCAAACAATTCCACCGGCAACCCGCCATTGCTCGTTCGCAGTACCGACGTGGTGCGCAATCGCAGTTGACCAAGCAGGGCACGATCGTTTGGCATGAACAATCCAAGCTGCCACTGACGGCCGCCACCGCGCACCACGTCGCCCAGTCGAGCAAACAATCCACGCAAATCAGCGCCATCGCTGACACGCAATCCATAGGGCGGGTTGGTGAGCAGCACACCGCGCGGGCCGATCGATGCCAAGTCCGTATCCGACAGCGCGCCCTGTTCGATCTGCACATCGGTCGCAACACCCGCTCGTTCGGCGTTGGCGCGCGCAGCGGTGATGGCTCCACCGTCGCGATCGCGTAGCACGATGGGCGCAGCCACGGATGGCAAGACCATGCTTCTGGCCACGTCACGCGCGCGCGCGTACTCGGCAGTCGCTGCATGCGGCCACTGTTCCATGGCAAACGAGCGATGCAATCCCGGCGCAATGCGCCGCGCGAACAGCGCCGCTTCAATCCCGATCGTACCTGAGCCACAGAACGGATCGACCAGGGGTTCAGTGCCTTTCCACTGCATACCGGCCAATATGAGCGCGGCCAGTGTTTCGCGAAGCGGAGCCTTGGCCACCGCCTGACGCCATCCCCGTCTATGCAGCAATGCGCCGGAGCTATCGGCGCTGATCGTGCACTGATCACGATCGATGCGCACCAAAATCAGTTGCGATGTAACAGCCGCGGCATCGTCGGAGGTTTCATCTTCGTCGTCACGCGCACGCCCTTCGACGACAAGCCCCGGCAACGCATTGGTGATGCCACGCGCCACGCGTTCGGCCACCGCATCCGAGTGATAGAGACGCGACTTGCGGCAGGTCACGCGAAGCCGCACACGCATGCCCGGCGTAAGCACCGACGACCATGTCACACGAGCGGACTGCTTCTCGAGTGTCGCAAAATCGCGCGCAGCAAAGGTGGCCAGGCGCACCACCACTCGCGATGCCAAGCGGCTGTGGCAATTGAGCGCGAAGAGCTCGGCCAGTGTCAGCGACAGGGTGACACCGGCATCACTGACTTCGAGTGGTGTATAGCCCAGGGCCATGCACTCGGCGGCAACCAGCGGCGCCGCTCCTGGCGCCGCGACGGCAAAAACCTCGCGCCGTGTATCGGCGCGCGGTGCCTCGGAACGAACGTTAGGCCGCTTGCTGCTCACGCATAGGACGACGCCGTGCACTAACGATCGGCGTGCGTGCGCCACGGGCGAGGAGGAGCTGCCAATAGTCCTCCGCATCGAGCGGTGGCGCGAACAGATACCCCTGTCCGAGCTCGCAGCCGAGTTCGAGCAGTTGGCCACGCTGGGCCTCTGTCTCGATACCTTCGGCCACGGTGTTCATCCGCAGCGTTTCCCCGAGCGCCACAATCGCCTGCGCCAGCACCGGCCCTTCGCCTCCCTTGTCGATGACATCCACGAACGCCTTGTCGATCTTCAGAATGTCGATCGGATAGCGTTGCAGGTAGCTCAAGGAAGAATAACCGGTGCCGAAGTCGTCGATGGCCAGCGACACGCCAAGCGCCTGCAGCGCCGTGAGCCGCTCCATCGAGACCTCGGTGTTCTGCATCAGCATACTTTCGGTGATCTCGAGCACCAGCTGCGACGGGTCGAGCCCCGATTCGTCGAGGGCCTGACGGACATCGGCCACCACGCCGGCATCCTGCAGCTGACGGCCCGACAGATTAACCGTGATGCGAATCGGGTGACCGCGCTCCTTCGTCCACCGCTGCGCCTCACGGCACGCGCGGCGCAGCACCCAACGGCCAATCGGTACGATCAGGCCCGTTTCCTCGGCAATCGGGATAAACACACCCGGCGGCACCGTTCCACGCTCGCGGCACATCCAGCGCACCAGCGCCTCGGCGCCGATCACGTCGCCCGACGCAAGTTGTACGATGGGCTGGTAGGCGAGGAAGAACTCTTCGCGGTCGATGGCGCGGCGGAGATCGGCTTCCACCACCAGACGTTCCAGCGCCGCCCGATGCATTTCGGGCTCGAACAGTACGTGCTGCCCCTTACCGCGGGTCTTGGCCACGTACATGGCCACGTCAGCGTTCCGCACCAGATCATCGGAGCTTTCGCCGCGCGTCGAACGGGCAATACCGATGCTCGAGTTCACGAACACTTCCTTGCCACCGAGCAGGAAGGGACGCGTCAGCGCTTCACCAATACGGCGCGCCACGACGAGCACTTCTTCCACCGTTTCCGCGTCTTCGACGAGCACCGCGAATTCGTCACCGCCCAGACGCGCAATCAGATCGGCTTCACGCACACACGACGCCAGACGACGTGCCGCTTCCACGAGCAGACGATCACCCGCCGCATGGCCCAGTGAGTCGTTGACCGTCTTGAAGTTGTCGAGATCGAGGAAGAGCACCGTGACCGGATGGCTCTGACGCGAACCACGCGCCAACGCATGCCCGACCTGATACAGGAAGAGCGAACGATTGGCGAGATCGGTGAGCGGATCGTGGAACGCCTGATGCATGTACTGCTGCTTGATGACACTCTGCTCGGTCACGTCACGCGTGTTGAGCACGAGGCCACCAATCACCGGCTCACGCAGCAGGTTGGTGCCCACATTGTCCACCGTCATCCAGGCGCCGTTGGCGTGCGCCAAACGCCATTCGCACTTGAGCACACCGGGCGATGCACCCATGGCTCCGGTACGCGTGGTTGCCCGAGCCAGCTCTTCGAGGAAGTGCGTGGCCGATGACACATCATCTTCGTGGATCAGCGAAATGAGCGAGCCACCCGTCAATCGACTGGCTTCGTGCCCAAACACCGATGTCATGGATGGACTGGCGTAGCGAATCGTGCCATCGGGATCGACGATCATGATCACGTCGCTCGAGTGCTGCACGAGGGCACGGAAGCGGGCTTCATTGTCACGCGCCGCTGACTCAGCCAACAGATGCACGGCTTCACGCGTGGCAGCAAACTGCCGCGCAAATGCCAGCACCGTGAGAATCACCGCGCCTGTGACCAGACCGGCGAGAGGCTGCGTGTTCTGCTCAAAGGCCACGCGCACGAGCAGTGCGAAGCCCGGCAGCACGGCCACATATGGAATGACCGACGCCGAACGACTGGTTTTTTCGCGCTGCGCACGTACTTCACGGTGCAACACCGTCGCGCAGCTCAACCATGCTGATGCCGCAATACCGACCAACACAAATGGAGCAACCAGGAAAATGAGCCCTGGGACATTCACTCCACGGTGCAGTTGCACGACGGCTGCCGTATGACCGACGAACCATATCAGGAGTGCCGAACCGAAAACCGCGAGCATTGACGCGCGATGACGCAGCGCCGTCCGTCGCCACAAGTTGGACGCCACCAGCAGCAGTACGATATCGAGTACCGCCTGCACATAGAGACGCATCGCCAGCAACCGCTGCACCGGGTTGCGGGCGAAGTTCGATGTCGTGTAGTCGTACCACGCGACCAGCGCGCCACCAACCAGCACAGTGGCCACATCAAGCCACAGCTTGGCACGGTCTACGGTACTCCGCGGTGCACTGGGCAACTGAATCAGTGCCACGAAGAACACAGCCGGGACGAGCATCGCCAGCAGCACACTGCTCACCGTGCCCACGGTCCCGTGCAAACGCAGCGCCATGGTGCCCAGTATCAGCTGTACCGGCAGCAGAATCACAGCGAGTCCGCTGTAACGCCAAAAACGTCGTGTGCCGAGGTCGAGCGAGATCTCGCGGCTCGCTTTCACGGCGAGAAACATCGCCACGCAGGCCAATGGTACCAGCAGACCCAGGCGCCAAGTGACCGCGTGTTCGATGGTCGATCCCTGTGTAATGGCCAACACCACGATGCCGACCATGTACAGCAGCACCACACCCATGATGATGCGATCGCGAAGCGGACCGAAAACAAGCGTTGGCAGCGCAGGCACCCCAAAGGGTTGGCTGCGCTCCGCAATCGAGCGGTGACGGTCAGTTCGACGCCGTTCAGCGCCGTCGGCAGACATCATGGACACCAAGAGGAAGGACTTACGACCACGCCCCATTTGGGACGTCGCCACAATCACGTTCTCACGTGACCGGCTTCGTACCCTCCATCGGGGACAGAACACGGGAGTTCGATCGCCGACTCATCCGCCAAACCACACGGAATCCGAGCAATACGGCTACGATCACTCCATATAGGATCGGCTGACTGATGTCCTTCTTTACTGCCCAAACAAAATGAAAACAGGCCAATATGACCGAAATGTAGACCAATGAGTGAAGTCGGTTCCATTTCGTCCCACCCAAGCGCCGGATGCTGGCCTTGGTGGACGTCAAAGCCAGCGGGATCAGGAGGACAAAGGCTCCCATGCCCAGCGTGATATAGAGGTGCTTGGTGATGTCCTTGTAGATCTCGGCCCAGTCGAAAAACCAGTCCAGGACGGTGTAGACCGTCAGGTGGCCGACAATCCAGAAGAAGGCAGCGAGTCCCAGGAATCGCCGCTGCGAGACCAGCCACCCCCATCCGGTCAGCCGCATAAGCGGGGTAACGGCCAATGACGCGATCAGAATGCGCAGCGCCCACTGGCCGCTTTCGCGCTCGAGCCGATCAATGGGGTCAGCCCCCAAATTGCCGAGCAGTAATTGTGCTGCCAGCCAGGGCACCGGCAGGACGACCACGGCCCACAAAACCGGACGAATCCAGCGCCGGATAATGGGTTCGGCGCTGGAGAGCATGCGCGACATGTTCGTTGGGCTGTGGATTGGTGTGCTGCCGCTCAGTAAAACTTGCGCAGGTCCATGCCCGCGTAGAGTGACGCGACCTGTTCGCTGTATCCGTTGAACGGCAGCGTGTTGCGCTTGAGGAACTCACCAATGCGGCGTTCCTTGGCCTGACTCCAGCGCGGGTGATCAACCGCCGGATTCACGTTGGCGTAGAAGCCGTATTCGGCAGAATTGGCATCGGCCCACGTGGTGAGCGGCTGGCGATCGACAAAGCTGATCTTCACGATGCTCTTGATGCCCTTGAAGCCATACTTCCATGGCACCACGAGGCGAAGCGGCGCGCCGTTCTGATTGGGAAGCGACTTGCCATACATGCCGGTGGCCAGAATGGCGAGCGGATGATTGGCTTCGTCCATACGCAGTCCCTCCTTGTACGGCCACGGCAACACACCCGAGCGCTGACCGGGCATGCGACGCGGATCGTGCAGCGTATGGAACAGGATGTACTTCGCACTTGGCAACGGCTCGAGGCGATTGATGATGTCCTTGAGCTGAACGCCCTGCCACGGAATCACCATCGACCACGCCTCCACACATCGCATGCGATAGGTGCGGTCGTACACGGTGAGTTTGCCGAGCAGATCCTCGAGCGCCCACGTGCGCGGATTCTTCACCATGCCGTCGACGGCCACCGTCCAGGGCTTCGTTTTGAAGTCCTTGGCGTTCTCGGCGGGTTCGTCCTTGCCGGTGCCGAACTCGTAGAAGTTGTTGTAGGTGGTGGCGTCCTTCTCGGGGGTGATGTCGTCTTTCTGCGCCCCCCCACGACCCGTCGCCGACAACGCGCTCAAGGCGGCGGGGGCGAGCACGGAACCCAGAGCCAGCGTGCCGGCGGTTCCGATGAACGCGCGGCGGTTCTGGTAGAGACTCTCTCCGGTGATTTCGGAGGAGGGGATGTCGTCGGGGCGGCGGATGAGCATGGTCGTTTGGGGCGGGGGGATATTTCAATACTAGTGCATTTCGAGTGAAGCGGTTCCGGGGGGCCACTGCGGTCTGGGGAACAGCCACTGCGGTTTGGGACCGCCACTGCGGTCTTTGGGAAAATCCACTGCAGTTGAGGGACTGCAACGGCAGTTGGGGCTACTGAAGGGGCGGTTGTTGACAGCAACTGCGGTTGGGGGCTGCCACTGCGGTTGGGGGCTGCCACTGCGGTTTGGGGAGGCAGCAGCGGTCAGGGCAACGGCGGTTGAGGTCTACTGCGGTTGGGGTCGACAGCGGTAAGCCCGGACCGCGTTAAGCCTCAACTGCGGTCCCCCAAACGGCAGTTGCAGTCCCAAACCGCAGTGGCAGTCCTCAACCGCAGTGGTTCCCCAAAACCGCAGGTGCAGTAGCCCTGACCGCAGTGGCCGTCCCCAAACCGCAGTGGCTTTTCCCAAAGACTGCAGTTGCAGTCCACAACTGCGGTAGCAACTCCCGCAACTGCGGTTGCAGTTCAATCAAGCGTCTTTGAAAACCTTCTCACACTCACCGCAATCAACACCACCGCCAACCCCGCCAGCGCGGCCAGTTGCCGCGCCAGATCACTGACCCCAACGCCCTTGAGCAACACACCACGCAGCACGTCGAGGAAATACGTGAGTGGCAATGCCAATCCAATCCATTGCGCCGGTTCTGGCATCGCCGCGCGCGGGAAGATGTAGCCCGAGAGCAGGATATTGGGCAGCATGAAGAAGAAGCTGAGTTGCATGGCCTGCGCCTGACTGCGCGCGACGGTGCTGATGAGCAGTCCCACGCCGAGTGAGGCCAGGATGAACACCAGTGCCATGGCATAAAGCAGCAGCAGATTGCCACGCACCGGTACATCGAAGAACAGCACACCGAGCAGCAGAATCACTGTCATCTGCACATATCCCACCAGCACAAACGGGATGAGCTTGCCCAGCATGAGACTGGTCTTGCCGATGGGTGTGACGATGAGTTGCTCGAGTGTGCCCCGCTCACGTTCGCGCACGATGGCGGTGCTGGTGATGAGCGTCATGGTGATAGTAAGCAGAACCCCCACGATGCCCGGCACGATGAAGGTCGCGCTCTTCTGCGCGGGGTTGTACCATGGCCGCACACGTACTTCGACCGGCGCACGCAACTGATAGCGCTGCGCCAGCAATTGTGCGCTACGTGCCTGCGCCGCGAGCTGTGCGCCGGAAATGGCGGCCCCGCTCGACTGCGGATCGGCGGCGTCGATGATGAGCTGTGCCACGCCGGTTCCACCGCGACGAATCTCGCGCTGATAGTCGGGCGGAATGATGAGCGCCACGCGTGCGGCGCCACGTTCAATCCATCGGCGCGCATTGTCGCGACTGCCGACATCCGCGATGATGCGAAAATTGTCGGTATTCTGGAGCACCTGAACGAGCGCACGACTTTCGCCCGTGCGCGATGCATCAACCACCACCGTGGGCAGCTTGCGCACATCGGTTTGAATGGCGTAGCCGAACAGCAGCAACTGCACGGCCGGCAAGCCGGTCATGAGTGCGAAGGTGAGGCGATCGCGCCGAAGCTGCAGAAACTCCTTCCACAGCATCGGCCACACCGTCCACAGACGCAGACGATCCAACCACGTGCGTCTTGCGCTCATGACGCCACCGACTGCTCGTCGCGCTTCTGCAACATCACGAACACGTCCTCGACACTGGTCGCGCCGAACTGCTGCACGATCTCGGCTGGCGTTCCCACGCCAATCAGATGCCCACGCGACAAAAACGCCAATCGCTGACAGCGCTCGGCTTCGTCCATATAGTGCGTGGTCACGAGCACCGTGGTGCCGCCCTTCGCCAGATCGTAGATCGTTTCCCAGAACGTGCGCCGCGCAGCCGGATCTACACCGGCCGTTGGCTCGTCGAGAAAGACCAGATCGGGATGGTGCGCCGTTGCGCAGGCGAGACCGAGCCGCTGCTTCCATCCACCACTCAACGTACCCGCGCGCTGCGTGAGACGTGCGTTGAGTCCGAGACGCTCAACGTGCTCGCGCAATCGTTCTTCGCGCGCGCGTCCAACCAACCCATAAACCGATGCATAGAATCGCAGATTCTCTTGCACGGTGAGTTCGTCGTACAATCCGTAACGCTGCGACATGTAGCCGATGCGCCGTCGCACTTTCTCGGCGTCATGCGTGATGTCAAAACCCGCCACGGTGGCCGTGCCGCTCGTTGGCAGCACCAGGCCGCACAGCATGCGAATGGTGGTGGTCTTTCCCGATCCATTGGGGCCAAGCAGGCCAAACACTTCGCCACGAGCGATGGTGAGATCGAGACCATGCACGGCGGTCAGTGCGCCAAACTGTTTGCGCAGCGCTTCTGTGCGAACGACCCAGTCGCGCACCTGCGCAGTTTCGGCCCCCGTGTTCGGGAAAGTCACGGACGGGTCGTGTTCGCGGAGAGCGGCAGATACACCGTGATGGGAAGTCCCGCGCGCAATCGACGATTCGGATCGACAAACTCGACACGCACACCGAACAACAGATCCGCACGTTCCTGCTCCGTGAGCGCTACTCGCGGCGTGAACTCGGCGCGGCTGGCAATGGCGCCGATGCGTCCGGCATAGCGTGTGGAGTCACCATCGAGCTGCGCATACACGGTGTCACCTGAATGCAATGTTGGCAGCACCGTCGATGACACATAGATGCGCGCCCATGGACGCGCCGGTTGCCCAACGGTGACGGCGCTCTGTCCCGCGTTCAGTACTTCACCTGGTTCGACATTGCGGCTGGTGATCACACCTTCCACCGGTGCCAGCAACACGAGATCATTGGCCGTGGCACGAATGGCGTCGACCGCGGCTTCCGCGCCGCGCGCTTCCGCCGCTGCGGCGGCGCGGCGCTCACCACGAGCACCCTCTTCCACCAGACGCAACGCATCACGTGCCGCGTCACGACGCGCGGCTGCGACACGAGCCGCCGTGCGCGCGGCATCCATCTGCGCGCGACTCACATCGCCCTTGCTGGCGAGCGGTTCGAGACGCGACACATCGGCGGCCGTACGATCGGCTTCTGCCTCTGCAGCGCTCGCATCGGCGCGTGCGCGCGCGATTTCGGCCGGTCGCGATCCGCGCGCGAGTTCCTGCGCCGACTGCGCAGCCGCCGCAGCCCGCGCCTCCATCTGTGCCTGCGTCGAAGCGAGCGATGGTGCGGTGAAAACCGCCAGCGTATCGCCAATGGCCACAGAATCGCCCTCCTGCACATAGACGCGCAGTGCACGCGCTGGCTGGAGTGGCCCGACATCCACTTCCACCATCTCGAGCGTGCCGACCGCCGTGTTTGATGGTGCGGCACGGTTACAGGCAACCATTGGCGCTACCAGCAAAAGAATCAGGACGCGCGGTATGGACACGGACCGTTCGGTTCGGGAAGTCGAGCACCGGACGGCTGTCGCCGTACACGGAGGGAGCCCATTGGTAAAACCCGCTGGGCTCACTGAATCGTCACCCCCGGCCCCCTGATCGTCAAACGCACTGTCTCAAATACGCTATCTTTGAGGGATGTCCGAGAACTCCTCTGCCGAAGCACTGCCGCCCGTCCTCGCCAAGACCCTGCGCCAGTTCCGGCTGCTTGAGCGCGAGGACAAGATGCAGGCGCTGCTTGGCTGGTCCCGCAAGCTGGAACCCCTGCCCGAGCGGTTTGCTGCCCTCGATCGCGAGGGTTTCACGGTGCCCGAGTGTCAAACCCGGGTGGACATCTTTCCCGACCTCAAGGAGGACGGCACGATTCACTTTTACGCCGACGTCAACGCCCGGCAGTCACCTACGGTCGCGGCAATTCTGGCCATCGTGTTCGCCGCTGTGAACGATCAGCCGCGTACGGTGACCGTCGGCCTGCCATCGGACATCGTGCGCCAGCTGATGTCCGATATCGGTCTCGGCGCACGCGAATCGGGATTGAGTGCCATGATTCAGCGTCTCAAGCGCTACGCGTCCTGAATTCCCCACCCGACGCACGCGTCACCTTTCTCCTCCACAGACGTTTCATGTCGATGACCATTCCGGCGTTCACGAACAACGCACACCACCACACGCGAGCAACGCACTCATGATCGGTACGGTGCTCAATTGGTGGGCGTGGGTGGAGACGGTATTGAGTGTCATCATCGGCACTCCCATTGTCGCAGTCATCTATGTGTTCACGGCACCATTTGACAAGGGACGCTACGCAGCGGGACGCGCGTTTCGACTGGTCGCCGTATTTGCGACACGCATCAACGGGCTGTGGAATTTTCACACGCGTGGACGATTGGCTGATCCGCGTCGTCCGTATGTGGTGGTTGCGAACCACGAATCGTACGCCGATGTGTTTCTGATCAGCTGCTTCCCATGGGAAATGAAGTGGCTGAGCAAAGACACCATGTTCAAGATCCCCTGCATGGGCTGGATGATGCAGATGGCCGGCGACATCAAGCTGGTACGCGGTGATCGCGACAGCACGCTCAATGCCATCGCGCAGTGCCGCGACCGGCTCACCAAACGCGTCAGTGTCATGATCTTCCCGGAAGGCACGCGTTCGCGCACGCACGAAATGCTGCCATTCAAGGATGGGGCGTTCCGTCTCGCCATCGAGGCGCAGGCACCGATTCTTCCCATCGCGGTCGCAGGCACACGCAATGCGATGGCCAAGGGCACGTTCAAGTTTCTGCGTTCTCGTGCGCTGGCGCAGGTGCTCGAGCCCATCGACACGAAGGGCATGACACTCAGTGACATCGCGCAGCTCAAAGCCATGACACGCGAACGCATTGAAGCCGGCCGTCGCGTGCTGGCGGCCGAGTTGGGTATTGCGATGCCGCCGGTTTCGTCTCCGGAGCCAGCGGCGGTGTAGTGGCATGTCGAGTGCACACGACGCAGCCCCCGCATCGGAACTCGCGCTGAATGAGCGTCTGTCGCTTCCTGATCAGGAGACGATGGACGCGCTCGATGCCCTGCAGGGTGACATCGTCATCCTCGGCGCAGGTGGCAAGATGGGGCCAACGCTGGCCCGCATGGCGCGACGGGCAATCAGCGATCCCGCGCGTCGAGTGATGGCGGTTTCGCGGTTTACCGACGCCGCCGTGTCCTCGCAACTGGAAGCAGCCGGCGTAGAGATCATTCGCGCGGACTTGTCCGATGCCCGCGATGTGCAGCGACTTCCCGAAGCGGCCAATGTCCTGTGGTTGGCTGGCCAGAAGTTCGGCACCACCGGCGATCCGGTGGGTACGTGGACACACAATGTCGTTGCCAGCGTACACGCCGCTGAGCGTTACGCCGGTTCGCGCATCGTGTGTTTTTCAACCGGCAATGTGTACGGACGTACGCCGGTCGTACATGGTGGCTCACAGGAAGGCGATGTGCTCGTGCCAGACGGTGAGTATGCCGCGAGCACGATCGGTCGCGAGCGTGTGTTCGAAAGTGTCGCGCGCCGTACGGGTTCGCCGCTCCTGCTCTATCGCTTGTTCTATGCCTGCGATCTGCGCTATGGCGTGGTGACCGAGATCGCACGCAAGGTGCTGAACGGTGAGCCGATTGATGTCGCAACGGGCTGGGTGAACGTGATCTGGCAGGGTGATGCCAATCGTTTGGCGCTTCGGGCGTTGCAGGCAGCAAGCACACCGGCCGTGGCGATCAATGTCACCGGCACCATGGTGCGTGTTCGCGAGATCGCCGAACGTTGCGCGATGTATGCGGGCGTTTCGCCGCGCATTACGGGCCGAGAGAGCGATCAGGCGCTGCTGGCCAACGTCGCGCGACTTCACGATGTGATGCCGTATATCGAACTGCCGCTCGAAGTGTTGTGCGAGTGGGCCGTGACATGGGTGCGCAGCAACGGGCGTCTGCTCGACAAGCCCACCAAGTTCGAGGTGCGTGATGGGCGGTTCTGACGTGTATCGTAGTGATGTATTCAACGTCCGCGAGCACTTGCAGATCGGTCAGGTTATCCCGGCACATCCACTGGCTCTCACACCATCGCGTACGATGGATGAACAACACCAGCGGGCACTCACGCGCTACTACGTGGCGGCTGGTGCGGGTGGCATGGCCGTTGGTGTACACACGACGGGCTTCCCGATCCACGATCCGGCCATTGGCCTCTATCGTGCGGTGCTCGAACTGGCGGCCGAAACCGCCACGATGGCACTGAGCGATTCGCCACGGCCGTTTGTACGTGTTGCCGGTTTGATTGGCGATACCGCGCAGGCATTGCGGGAGGCACAGGTCGCGCTGGCACTGGGCTATCACTGTGGCCTGTTGTCACTGGGCGCGTGGCGCGATGCCTCGGGCGCAGAGATCCTCGCGCATTGTCGCCGCGTGGCGGAGGCCATCCCACTCTTCGGGTTCTATCTGCAGCCGGCCGTTGGCGGACGACGACTGTCGTACACATTCTGGCGGGAATTCGCCGAGATCCCGCAGGTCGTAGCGATCAAGGTGGCGCCATTTGATCGCTATGCCACGCTTGATGTGGTGCGTGCATTGGCCGATGCGGGCCGCGATGACATTGCGCTGTACACCGGCAACGACGACGCCATCGTTCCCGATCTGGTAACCGACATTCCCGTCACGAGTGGTGGTCGCGCCTACACGCGGCACTTCGTTGGTGGACTACTCGGACAGTGGGCGGTGTGGACACATCGCGCGGTGGCGATGCTGCGCGAGGTGAAGGCGTGGCGCGCCTCGGGGTCGAATACAATGCCGCGCGCGTGGCTCACCCGTGGCGCGGCGCTGACCATGGCCAATGCCGTCATCTTTGACGCGGCGCACGGGTACACGGGATGCCTACCAGGCATTCTCGAGGTGCTGCGCCTGCAGGGTCTCGTGCGGGGTACGTGGACGTTCGATACACACGAACAATTGTCGCCTGGGCAGGGTGAGGCGATTGCGCGACTTTCGGACCGATATCCCGAGCTCGCGGATGATGCTTTTGTGGCGGAGAACCTGGATTCGTGGCTGCGATAGTCCGCTGAACTGCGCACGCAGCGCCACAGAGAGTTTGGAGACGCAGAGGTTTTCCCCTACGTTGCGGCAAAAATCAACATATATGTTAACAGAGTGATATTCAACTTATATATTGATATTGTTCGTATTAATTAATAGGTTGAATAAACAAATATGTTTACAAAATTCAATTCAACCTTTAAGTTGAATCGCATGAGAAACAGATTCTCGGCTACCACGACACAGCAGCTTACCGAGCAAGTGCGCGCCCTGCGCAAAGCTCAGGGCAAGACTCAGACCGATGTGGCCAGAATGCTGGGCGTTTCAACAGCGCGCGTCGCAACCATCGAAAAGGATGTGGGGCGCCTCAGCACGCACAATCTGTTGAAGCTGCTTCAACTGCTTGGAGCACAACTGGAGATCAACATCGACAGTGATGTGGGAGCTCAGACGCTCCCCCAGCGTCCACAGTCTTCGTCGGTCGCGACACGCCACCGTACGCCCAGACGCGAACTGGGCGGCGAATGGTGATCCGCAGAAGCCCGAAGAGCCGCAGTCCGCTCGGGCTTTGGATGAACGATGAGCGTGTCGGCACGTGGGGACAGACCAGTACCGGGACGGATACGTTGGAGTACGCTCCGTCGTGGCTTGAGTCCATACATGGACGACCAGTCTCCATGTCGTTGCCATTTCTTCCAGGCAACGTGGCCCATCGTGGTCAGCATGTCACGACATGGTTCGACAACCTGCTTCCCGATAGTTCGGTAATTCGTCGGCGAGTCGCCCGTCGATTCAGAATCACCAACACCACGCGGGATCTGCTTGCTGGAATCGGACGAGATTGCGTGGGCGCAATTCAGATTCTTCCGGAAGGAGAGATCCCGGATAGCCGCACTGCACTGGACGGTGAGCCACTGACCTCATCGGAGGTCGCTCGGATTCTGCGCGGCGTCACGAGTACGGATTCCATGGGAGCGCGCGACACCGCTGACGAGCCCTTTCGCATCTCTGTCGCTGGCGCACAGGAAAAAACGGCACTGCTGCGAAAAGACGGTAGATGGTTCCTGCCAAAGGGTGTCACACCATCAACCCATATCCTCAAGTTGCCGCTTGGCCTCGTCGGCAACATGCGATACGACCTCGAGCACTCCATTGCCAATGAATGGCTGTGCTTGCAGTTGCTGGACGCCATGGGCTTCCCCGTCGCAACGACAGAGATGGCGACATTCAGCGATGATGTCAGCACGGAGCACGCATTGGTGGTCGAGCGGTTTGACCGTCAATGGCATGCTTCCGCACACATCATCAGACTGCCCCAGGAAGACATGTGCCAGGCCCTGGGCGTCTCCGTCGATGACAAGTACGAAGATAAGGGTGGACCGGGCATGGACAGCATCATGCAGATACTGCGCGCCAGTGTCGATCCGGACAACGATGTACGCACGTTTGTGCTGGCCCAGCTTGCGTTCTGGGTGCTTGCCGCCATCGACGGACACGCCAAGAACTTCTCCCTGTTTCTGCGGCGCGATGGCCACACGCTGACGCCACTGTACGATGTACTCTCGGCATGGCCCATCATCGGCGTAGGCCCCAGCAAGCTCGCCATTCAGGAGGCCAGGCTGGCCATGTCCGTCCGCTGCAAGATCAAGCGATACAAGCTCCGGAAGATTGCCACCCGACACTGGAAGTGTCTTGCAGACCAGAGCGGCGTCTCATTCACGGAGATGCGCGATCTGGTCGACAGGGTTCCTGGCGCCATTGCGCAGGTCGAGCCCTTACTCCCTGCAACATTTCCTCCGCACATATGGGAGAGCATCACCCATGGAATGCGAGATCAGGCCGAGCGCTTTCATCTTGGTATTGAGTAGTTACAGGAGAACTCAACTAGCGCGACGCGCGTGGCATGAAGAGCAGTTGCACAGACTCCTCTGAATCGACGGGCGCGCGCGCACCAACAAAGTGCGTGCGACTGAACCCAAGAAGCCGGATACCACCGGGAACAGTGAGTCTCTCGACCACGGAACCATCGCGGCGCAACACCGCCCAAAATGGCGCGACGTCCTTCGATGTACGGCCCCGCCGAAGCGCGACTTCGTCCGTGTGATAGCTGGCCAACACCGCTGCGATACTCGGATACGACTCGGGTATGTCCGAAGCGCGAGCCTTTGCGCGATGAGTGTCCGCATCAGGCCCATCTGCGGAGTCGAGACTCCGTAAGACAGCCTCACGAAAACCATTCGCACCTGTCCCACACACATCAGCGGGAATGGGACGCGCTTCGCTCTGCGGAGCTTCGAGCACACAACGCCGAGCATCGACACGCAGCACGCCACCGCGCGTCACCACATCAAATGACTCGTCGAATGACGGCACGTTGCGGCCAGATCGGTAGCCTTTGCCTTCGACTACACTGGTCCAACTCTCACGTCCATCGGACAGTGCGACGGGCTGGGTTGTGCCACCACGAACAGCAAACAGCTTGTGCACAATCGGATGCACACCGATGGGCATGTCATCGAATGCCGCAGACTCGCCGACAATGACTGTCGAATCAGGAAGAACGCCGATCAGAATTTGCCGTTTGAGCGAGGGACGCATTACCTGAATGGTGGTATCCGGTCGACCTGAGCGACTCCACACACCAAGCTTTCCGGTTTGTCCGTCCCATATTGCGACGGATGCGGGCGGCCAGACGGAGAACTCCTCAATACCCAACACTTCCGCCGGCCCTCCGCCTTTGACAGGCACACACTTCGATTCGTGCGTTCGCAGGGCAACAAAGCAGAGCGGGTCATCCGGGTAGCCAGCAACGGCGAACGAGTCCGCAGCCAATGCCACGACGCGTAGCAGGTCGTCTCCACCATGCGTCAGCGAGACGCTGTCCTCGGGCACAAATACGGAAATGGCTTCCAGTGCCGAGGCATCCGCCGCACCGGCGTCCTCTTCTGCGGGACCACAGGCAAGGAATCCAATAGCGGGCATCAACCGCCGGACCACACGCCACACGACCATCTTCAAGATCATCTCCAATGTGAATCCTGCGTTTACCAACGCGGCATCAGCGTGGCATCAACCTCCAACCCACCGCCGATGCCAGGACTCTCCAGCCGGCCGCTCGAAATTGCCGCGCCAATCACCAACGGTGGTGATGAGCGTATCGAACACCGGCGTGTCGCGCCCTACATTGCCTGCCGATGCCGCCGCGCGGAAGACCGCACGTTCGGCGCTCACCACCTGTCCCGCCGGATCGCGCCAATACACCAACCCGCTCGGCACCAAGGACACTTCGAGCTCGGATTCGACGTCCTGCAGCACATGAAAGAGGGCATCGATGGAGCACCCCGACGCATCACTGGCGGCTTCATCGACGGCGATGGCCAGAAAACGGTCCTCGCGCCAGTCGCGGGCGCAGACGAGCGGCACACCATGCGCACGCCACTGGGCGAGATGCTCATCCACGGTCTGCAATACACGTGACGCGGCGTCTCCCGTGACCGGAGACGCCGCGCCGAAGACCCACACGCGCGCTGTATCAGGCAGCGCGTCAAACGATACGATCGGCATACCGAACGTTAGGGCGTCTTGCCCCCCGTGGGCAACTGCAGATGGCCCGCCTGATGTAGCCCTGTGCAATGGTCTGCCCATCTGTGCGCAGGATTAGTCTGATCGATGTGGTCCCGTGCCCGAATACTGCATCAGATCCTGCAAGAATGCCGCTCGTTGTGACTCGCTATCGAGCAGTCGGTCGTTCATGTAAACGACGCGACCATCGACCAAGAGAACAGTTACAGGAGTATGCTGCAAATCATGTCTGTCCCACATCATGCCCTTTTGATCGACGCAGACTGTTCGATGCGTTTTCCCCCGCACCATACCGACTTCATGATCAAGATTCTCTCCAGGAGCCCAAAGCACCATGGCATCACCTTCAGGAAGCATGCCCTGCTTTTTCAGCGAATCCAATGCGGCCAAATGCGGCGTACAAGCAGAACAGTCGTAGGGTGTTGAAAACGTAATCAGCTGAACTCCCGATCGCGGTGCAAGCTGGCGAGTCCCTTCATCGCCGCAGTCCAACGACGTCTCCTCAATCTGAGCGTCAATCGCAATCCCATGCGCCATGGTCACGGGGCGCCAATTGGGCGGTCGCGTGCCTCTTTCCTCTGATGAAGTGCACCCCACGCTCCACACGGCCGCCAAGACGATCAATCTGGCGTAGACCTTCGGAACAGACATCATCGTCCCAACCCCTTGATACGATAGCGGCCAACGACAAGACGACCATCAACCCTTGGCTCTTCGAGAAAGACGGTGTCCGGTGATGCGACATGAAGCACGCGGCGGTCCACCTGCGATGTGCCGCACGTCCGGATTGCATTCGCACTGTCGCAGGCAAAAAGCATGTACTTGGTGCGCTGCCCCACCGTGTCATACTGACTATAGGTTGAAACAAAGCCAGATGGCGTCGGCGTGAAAGCCACATGAGTGGTAAAGGACGCATTGAACGCCATCATCTGCTTCGTGTTCATCGTCAGCGGTTTATCGAGCGGCGCGACATAGAATGGCGGAGCGCTAGTCACGGGCGGCAGGAGGCGGCCGGACGTATCGACTACTTGTACGACTGGAGTCGTCGGCAAAGCACAGAAGATGCGATCAGCATTCTTACTTATGGTAGCAAAAACCATTGATCCCAGCATTCCACCTTTCCTATCGCTCTCAATGATACGAGGATCAATCTGGCACCCGGTAAAGCTTTTGGCCTCAGTGACAATGTGCATTACATCAGAAGGCTTGCCTCTTTCAGGCTTAACCGTTGTCGAAATAGCCATTCCGGTATTCGTCAGCTGCATATCCGTTGGCATTCGCTCATTCTTCCAGTTCACTCCCCCGACATAGGCGCCGCCTCGATCAAAGACAAGCACGTGACTGAAACGCGCAAGATCGAGAACGAATATTGAATCACCTCGAACAGCAACGCGGTATGGATCTTCATATTGGTCCATTTCCATTCCGTTGCGTCCGACTTGTGCAGTCAGCGCTCCAGTCGCATCAAATGCAAGCACGACCTTATTGCTTCCGTCGATCACGAAGTAGCCTTCGGATGTTGGGAGAAAATGCGTGATTCGTCCAACCTGACCTGACTCGCTACCACTAAGGCTTACGGAGTCTATCGCTTCGAGAAACATCTCCCGGACCGCGGAATCCGGGACCGTAACAGCGACAGGGAATGGCTTCGCGCTATCGTCAGCGAGGACCGTACCGCAGGCGCACAGAGAAATTGTTAGACTGAAAAGCGCAATACTATTGGCGATCGATCGAACACACTGGAGACCACGCATCGATGTCATCGTCCTCTCTAGAATGAAACTTCGTCAATAAAGGAGAGAAATGGGGAGCTCCGTCAGTGACGAAGCTCCCCACGAAGCTCAAGTACCACCGGGGCAGGTGATGACGCAGTTGGTTCCTTCTTCGTGACAGTGCATCGTCCCGTTTTCGAATACTGCCTTCCGCTTGCAGTCTCCGTCCGTCATCGCACGCAAACCAGGACCCGCTACCGGATCCACGGTCATAAAGGCGAATGCCAACGGGAGCGCAACCGTCGAAAGATTCAGCATGCCGATCAATGCTCGTTTCATTTCTTGGACTCTCGGAAAGGAGTTGGAGAACTTGGAAATTTGAGGACGACTATTCGACGCCAGGGCACGCTGCGTGGCAGTTTCGGCCGTCTTCCTTGCAGTAGATCGTGCCCTGAGCATCAGCGAGCCACTTGAACCAGCAGTCCTCTGCCATGGCATGGAGGCGCGGCCCACCGAGCGCATCTGGCACTGCAGGCGCAGCGAACAGCGCGAATGCGGAAAGGAAAATCGGCGCAACGAGAATTCGACGTCGAATCATACGTCTCTCCAAGAACGTGGACTACGCGACGTCCTGCCGAATTGCAGATACTGCCGCGCCGAACGAGCACTCGTTCAGTGCCGCCAGTATAGGCCGACCGTCGCAGTATGCTCCACAGCAGAATGTCGTGCGCAGCAGCACTTCGATGGAAGTTCTTTGGAACATCCTGCACTACTTGATGCCCAGCACTCCATCTTTGCCCCACTCCGTCATGCTCGCTGGCCAACCAGATACTTGCTTTCCAGAACTGATGTCATCGCCGTTCGCAATGCATCATGAACTGCTGCCGCAGCCATCGGATGACGCAAGTCGCGCAGACCGCAGCCCATGAGACGTCGAGCGATTCTGCCAATCGTGTGTTCGTGCACAGAGAGATATGTAGCAACAAGGCTCCACCTGCCGTCCGCTGTATACTGAAGACATGCACGGAGCAGCAGTGCCCAATCCACCAGATCCTGCAATCGGAGCGAGGAAGCACCGGGAACCGATTGCCATTGTGCCCAGAGCGTCGACCGATGGCAACCAACGGCATCGCAGAGCTCCTGGACAGTGCGAGGGGCTCTGGATGCGCGATATAGGTGGAGGAGCGTATTGCGCAAATAGAGTGGGAGATCTGAGGCAGCACACACTTGTGCAGCGAGCGATTCCAGAGGATGCCGTCGGACAGCGTCACCAACCGCCGCCCGCAGCTTCGCCGGTGAGTCCCCCAACGACAGTAAAGCAGCCACTCCAATGCTTTCAAAAGCCCGGATGTGCTCCGGCGTGCGAGTTGTCACGGCAACAACACTGGTGCCAAATGAGCGCTGCCGCAGCGAACGCGCCCGCGCAGATACCGTCCCGGGATTGGGTGAATCGTCGCCGAGAATGACGCATTGTGTCCGGCCAAGGTGAGCCTCGACTGCATACCACGACGTAACAATCACCGGGTTGTATGAGACGAGGGCACCGGCAAGCCATTGCATAATCGACGGCTGATCCGCAAACAGAAGCACGCTACCTGGAACTTGTGTCATTATGGGAGCTTGGAAGAATGGTGAACTGATTTGGGGACATGAACGCCTCGCACACCGATGCAATGCTCGAATTCAACTCAGGATCAACGTGTCAGCAGCCTGGTGACGTAGTCCACCACAGTCGCATTGCGATCGGAGCGTCTGAGGTATGCGTGGAGCGGCTCAATGCCCCAGTCCAGCCGGGATGCCCATGCGGACGCCGCCGCCTCGAGTGATGTCACGTCCGTTGCGCTGACCAGCACCTGCCGCAACACGTTGCGAGCTGTGTCGGGTGCTGGCCGCGGCAGGACACGCAACGCCGTTCGGCGCACAGCAAGCGAACCGTCTTCCTCGATGGCCTTAACCAGAGAAGAAACGCCAAGGCCGTTCGGAATGCGCGCCAAGATCAGCAGGGCCTGCTCTCGCGTGGGAGCAGCACACACCGAAGGGTCGTCCATGATGTCACGCAACAAGACCATCTGTCGCTCCGGCGAATCGCCAGCCGAAACCACACGCGCCAGTTGATTCGCGTCGTTCGCGAGACGGCACGCGGTCCATGACTCGTGATCGGGGAATCCCAGCTCCCGAATGGCGTCAGAATCCCCCGCATTCGCGAGGCGCACCCTGATGCGCAAGAGCAACGTCGAGGCGTCGCCGATCGCGAACGTTGTCGGTGCGAGTTGAGTGGCAAGCTCCAGAAGACGCGAGGCCGTTTTCAGGTCACTCGCCGCGCCACGTCGATACAGGATAAAGGCCTTCCAGTACATGGCCTGCACGCCGCGGTTGGACTGTGACCAGCCAACAATAACGCGATCGAGCTGTTGCAGCGCACTCGTGGTATCGTCTTGTTCGAGCGCGACCCGAGCGTTCAAGTAGAGCTGCGACGCCGAGTCAGTTGCACCTGGCGTGACGTCACTCGCCATCACTGCGCTGCCTGCTTCCCGCCGCGCCGAATCGGCAACAGGATGATCCTGGCAAGAGATCAACACGAAGGCGAAGAATGCCGCGACCCCCACAGCACCTATCCGCCTGTGGCAGCACCAAGAGGATGTCATTGCAGACCTCCGCGTTCTACGCGACGCAGGAGGTTCCGACTGTTGATCGTGTTGCGAATGAGCGCACCTTCCGCCTGATCATGCGATCCGGCTTCCACCACTTGTGCCAGCACATACTCCACGTCAAGCAGAAGGCGCTCCTGCTGTGACGTCAGAGACGTGTCGTCCATGGCAACGCGAGTGGCCACCAGCAGCAGCGCACTCTGGCGACGCAGCGTGTCTTCCTTCACCAGTGCTACAGAAGGCGACGCGGCAGCTTCGGCAACAGGAGGCGTCGGTACCTGCGGCGTAGTCAGTGCACGCAGAATCGGACCAGCGCTCACCAATACAGGATCGACAACAGCGCTGCCTTGTCCACCACTGCCTTCAACGCGCCGTGTCCACTCCACCGCGAGACCGGCGCCACCCGCCATAACGACCATGGCCGCCGCGGCCATCCATCGACGCGTGCTGGACGTTTCGGACGTCGCGCGCTGACTCGCTTGGATGGCGCGCCAGACCTCATCCTTTCGCATGGGGGAATCGGGACGCATGCCACGCAATTGCGCGAGCGCGGCATCGAGGGTCGCGTCTGGTGGCGCGGAGAAGTCGCTGCGGTCCTGATCGTTATCCATTGCTGTTCTCCGTCTTGGCATATGGCGCCAAGAGCTGTCGAAGCTGGGCACGTGCCTGGGAAAGTCGTGTTTTTGACGTGGCTTCCGGAATTCCAAGCACCGACGCGATCTCCGCGTGGCTGTGTCCTTCGATCTCGTACATCACCAGCACGATCTGCAGTTTGCTTGACAGTGTGGCGATTGCCTGTCGCAGGTGGTCCCCAAGCAATGGGTCAGGCGATGGAGCAGCGGGAGCCGCGTCCGCCTGGTCCAAAGGCACTAGTCGACGGGCATCGCGCTTTTGCACGCGCAGCAAGTCGTAGGCCGCGCGCGCCGCAATAGCACACAGCCATGCACCGATCGTCGAGACATCGCGAAGTTGATGGAGCGAAGGCAATGCGCGAATAAACACGTCCTGCGTGGCCTGCTCCGCATCCGAACGATTGCGCAGAATACGCCACGCCGTTTCGTAGACGCGCTCCGCGTGACGTTCGTACAGCAGCCCAATGGCCGCCGTGTCTCCACGGCGAATCCGCGCTACGATTGCGACGTCCGGTGAAACTTCTGGCTGATGCAGGTGAGCCCCGATGTCTGCCTTGATGAGGACCGGTACCGCCACGTCTTCTCCATGCCTGAAGTACAGGGTGCGATGGATTGACGTCGGCACAGGACAAAAGGTGCGGTGGAAATCGAAATCGACAGAATGCTGCCGGAATCGCACCCGGCGATTGCTATTGCCGTCTCCCCTTTGAACATGGCCTGGTCCGAGTCCCGGGCACCGCAAGCACGCTCACGGCGAAGGGGTCGAGATGATACGTATTCAAACTATTGCGATAGTGTACCTTGCTCTCCTGGGCAGCGTACCGCCATTCAAAGCCAATGCGCAGGAAACCAAGCCCAAACCGCCGACGGATTCGAGCCGTGCGGACTCGGCCAAGCGCGCTTCGCCGCAACTCGCCACCGTCCGCGTGAGCGCACGCCGTTGGCGGCGTCCCACCGTGTCACAGGCAGTCGCGAGCGATCCAACAGGCCTTGAACGGGACGGGGCGTCGCTCGGCCTGGCGACAACCGCCCAGGGATCGATTACAGCCCTGGGAGCCACGATCCCCGGCCTTACTCTGCTCAGCGGAGCGAACGGTAGTGGGCTATCTGCTCTGGGACTCCCTGCTTCGCAGACGGTCGCAACGCTGAATGGCATCACCTTTGGAGCCAACGACCTTCCGCGAGAGTTGTTCGCTCCCGCACGTGCGGTGACCAGTACCTATGATGTCGCACAGAGCGGCTTCGCCGGCGCACAGCTTGCACTGCGAACGTTCTCCGGTTCCATCTTCAACAACGGCACGCTGACTTGGAGAACACAACTTTCATCCGGTGGCAGCCCTGGCATCCCCTCTCCGGGCACTCCTCCATTCGGCATAAGCGGCTCTCGCTCAGGCCCGGTCGCTCAAGGAAAGTTCTTCTACAACATTGCAGCGGCGGTCGACCGGGCCGAGGATCGCGCAGCCACGCTGCGAGATGCGGCCTCCGGGCGAACAACAGCACCGGGCCTCTCGCAGAACGCTGCAGTCTCAACACTGCGTGTACTTGACTCTCTTGGTATTACCGCGCTCGCAGGAACCAATGCGGCGCGAAGCGCGAACACCAGCGGCTCAGCATTCGTACGAATTGATCTCGCTCCGACGCCGCTGCGCACGGCAAACGTGGTCGCCTACGGCTCCAGGAGTCAGGTGATCCCCCTGTCCGTCGGACCGCTTTCCGCGGCGTCACGCGGCGATACGCGTGTGACAAGCAACGGCATGTTGCTGCTCGACCACGCCTCACTCTACCGAACGCGATTTCTTTCGCACACCAGAGCGGGAATCAGCTACCAAGATCTGAGCGGAGCACCCGCTCGTCTCCTTCCCCGAGGACAGGTTCTCATCCCGTCGGACTCCGGTTCGAACTCTGGACTTACATCCGTCAGCTTCGGGGGGAACGGCACACTTGGTAGTCGCAGTACGAATCAGCGACTCGAACTGCGACACGGCCTAACGTGGTATTCGGCCGACAGCCGCCACTTGTTCCGGCTCGCGAGCCAACTCAGCCGCGAGCAACTATCAGCAGTAGAAGCTGATTATCCACTAGGACGCGTGACCTATCCGTCACTGGATGCGCTGCGTATCGGACAGCCATCGAGCTTCGTTCGGCAACTCGGTCAGCAGAAGTACAGCAGCAGCGCGTGGAATGCTGGACTCTCGCTTGGCGATCATTGGCGTATTACCGACGTGCTGTTCGTCCAGTATGGGCTTCGTGTCGATGCCGACGGGCTATCCGGTTCCACCGGCACATCGGCGTCCGGCGCTACGCGAGCACGATCGAGCGTCGACTCATGGTATCTCTCGCCGCGCGTCGGATTCTCATGGAATCACGGCGAGATCGCACAAGCTGGATTTGGGCCGCGACCGCGTGGATCGATTCGTGGAGGCATCGGAGCGTTTCGAGGCGTGCACGCGCCTGGCGAACTGCGCGCGACTCTCCTCAACACCAACAATGCCGGAGGTCTATCGAGGCTGGAGTGCATCGGAGCCCTGGCTCCATCGATCACGTGGAGTGACTGGGGAGACGGGGCTGACTTGCCCACCTCCTGCGCACAGGTGGACAATAGCGCGAACGCCAACAACGGAGCGCGCGCGCTGCAGGCCGACACCATTGGGATTGCTTCGAATTACGCGCCGGCTACTTCGTGGCGCGGCAGCATCGGCTGGACAGGTGAACCGGGCCTCGGACTACAGCTGGCAATCGACGCCACGTTGTCTCGTACCACAGGATTGACTGGTTTGGCGTATCCCGAAGAATTCGTAGCGCCTTCCTTTCTCTTGCCAGGAGAAAACAACCGGCCAGTCTACTTCGACCCAAGTATGATTGACGAACGACTGGGCATCGGACGTCAAACGTTTGCTACGCGCAGCGCCATCATGCACAGCCGCCTCCGTTCACGGGCGATGCAGCTGTCGACTATGCTGTCGCCAGCATCCGTGTCGCCTGCCGATCGCCTGCTGTGGGGGCTTGGATATGCCTGGACCGATGCCATGAACAGTGCGTCGGGTTTCGAAGGGACCACGTCTGGAGATCCTCAAGTAGTTGAGTGGGTATC
Source organism: Gemmatimonadaceae bacterium (assembly GCA_016742275.1). Classification (GTDB taxonomy): domain Bacteria; phylum Gemmatimonadota; class Gemmatimonadetes; order Gemmatimonadales; family Gemmatimonadaceae; genus Gemmatimonas. Next base: position 59,141 of record JACVCD010000006.1, on the reverse strand, counting down.
GTCACCCTATGCATCGCGCCATCGCGTCACCGGCTTTGCGGCAATTCGCTTTGCCAATGGCGCGTTCATTTCAATGGGTGCCCAGTGGCAGTCGGGACTCCCGTTCACGCCATTGATTGGCGGCGATGTAAATGGCGATCGGCTGGCAAACGATCGCGCTTATATATCGGCAGATCTGGCCGGACACTCGTGCCTACGCGGTCAGATTGGTCGCGTGGCGGCGGCGGCAAGCTGCCGAGGACCATCGCAGACCAGTGTCAATGCATCGATCGTCATTCCCGGACCTTTGATGCGACTGCCCAGCCGATCGACTGTGACCGTCGGTATCGTCAATCCGCTGGCTGGTCTCGATCAGCTCTTGCATGGGTCTCAGACGAGGGGGTGGGGTCAGTCCGGCGCCCCGGATCCCGTGCTCGTGTATCCCATCGGCTTCAGTGCAACAGACAAGGCTTTTCGCTATGCAGCCAATCCTGCCTTTGGCGACGTGAGACGTGATGCCATGACACGATGGAACGCATCGCGTCTGACCGTGGATCTGCGCATTCCCATGAGTCGTCCGCAACACGAGCAACTGCTCAATCAGGTGATGGCTCCTGGGAGAGATCGCCCGGGAACCCGTCTCACAGCCGAGCAGGTGAAGCAGCGATATATGAACTACGGTGTAATCAATCCCGTATTGGCACTGTACCGGGTTCGCGATTCACTGAATCTGACGGCGACACAATCGCTATCGCTGGACAGCGCGGTGCGCGAGTTCAATGCGCGTCTTGATTCAATCTGGAGCCCAATGGCCAAGACGCTGGCGGCGGCCGAGAAACACTACGATCGACCGGCGACGATTACCACTATTCGGGGAGCCCAACAACTGGCGTGGGACGCGCTCGAGGGTACAGTTGGAAGGATACGGGCTTTGCTCACGGCCTCTCAGATGGCCATGATCGATCCTGCCATCGCTACGCTTCTGGATGCTGGAGCAATCGCGCGACTTCGGCGTACGGAGTTTCGATACTGATTGGCGAGACGGAACCCGCATAGCAATATGCCGGCCAACAGCACCACAGCTGCTTCCGTGGTGCTGTTGGCGGCTCGTGACGTCGGCACTGACCCTTAGGGCGTCTTGCCTCCCGTGGGCAACTGCAGCATGGGCATGGCACCACCCGTGACCTGCGGCATCTGACCGTTCCAGCGCTTCGCCATCTCGTACTGTACGAGATTGTTGGTCAAGCTGCGCGAGAGCAGATCATTGGCCTTGGCCTGCGCCTCAGCCTCGGTGAGAATGGCCTTGGCACGTCCCGCCGCCTTGATGCTGTCGCCCTGCGCCTGGAAGGTGTTCTTCTGGAGTTCGTTCTGCGCCGTGAGCGCCTGCTGCTGCATGACGTTCTTGAGTGAGATGGCGTCCATAACCGCCTGCGGTGCGCGGAATTCGTTCAGCGTGAATTGCTTCACACTGATGCCGTAGGGATCGAGACGCTTCTGCAGTTGCACCTGCGTCTGTGTCACTACTTCGGCCTTCTTGGGGCCAAGGATGGCCGCGATTTCCTCCTGACCCACGACTTCCTGCAGGGACTGACGAATGGCCTGCTTGATGAAGCCCTGCGCGATGGTCTGCACATCCGTACGGAAGGTCTGATAGAGCGCCGGCACACGTGAACCATCGAGTTCGAAGGACATGGACACGTCCAGCGAAAGTGGCTGACCTTCGACTGAGTTCACGTTGATCTCGTCGTTGCGTCCGGTTCCCGTGGTTGCATCACGTGTGAGCACCAACGTCTGCATGAACGTGGGATACTCCTGGATCTGCGTGAACAGCGGGTTGCGCAAGTGGAAACCGGGGCCGAGCGGTTGTGGTGAAACACCACCACCCGCGCGGTTGATAACGATGCCGACGTGACCGGGTTCGATGTAGGCGACTGTGGGGCGGAGTAACAGCATCAGTAGGAACAACGCGACGGCTGCAAACACCAGCCGACGAAACACACCGCTGCCGCCACCGCCGCCAGACACGCCACCGCCGCGTCCAGCGCCCGACAGAGAATTGCGCATGGCTTCGCGCAGTCCGTCGAGGGTTGCGTCAACTGATGTGGCCATGGACTGCCTCCTGGTAACACTTTGGGCACAACGGCTCACCGGTAGGCAGCCGCACGAGATCGTCTTCGTGTTGCAACCCGTGGATGGGACAGGTGAGTTCGGCCTGCTTATCAATGCGCTTGCGATTGGCCGTTTGCCGCAAGCGTCGTCCCCACGGTGTGATACCGAGGGCCGAGGCGACAAAAGCGCCCACCACCGCCAGAAGTGCGATGAAGAGGACGCTTTCGATGATGATGACGGTCATGTGTTACAGAGCCGTACGTTGAGGTCGAGGAAAAGTGTCAATGCGAGTTGGTTTGAACCGATCACGCAGAGAACTGCAGAGAGCCGCAAAGTCGCAGAGGAACCGCAACTGCAGTCAAATCATGAAGTTGTACAGTTCTCCGCGACTCTGCGCCCTCTGCCTCTCTGCGTGATCTGTTCAAACCAACTTTCAAACTGCACCAAACCATCGATCTGCACCGAACCATCAACCAAGCAACCCAAGCTCAAACCGCAACATCCGCTCCAACGTCGGGTGTCTCCACACAAATCCCGCGCGTTCGAGCGCGCCCGGCACAACACGCTGACTGGCCAGCACCGTGCTGTCCGCCATCTCACGCCCGAGTGCCAATCGCAACGCGAATGCCGGCGCCGGCACTATAGCGGGCCGCTCCAGCACGCGCGCCAACGTCTCCGTGAACTCGGCGTTCGTCACCAGTTCCGGCGCCACGAGATTCACCGGGCCGTGAATCGTGTCTGTCATCAGACAGAAATGCATCGCGCCGATGTGATCATCGAGTGCGATGGAACTGAGCCACTGTTTACCATCACCCAATGGCCCGCCAACACCCATGCGAAAGAGCGGCAGTTGCTTTGCCAGCGCACCACCAGCCGCGCCCTGCACGATACCCGTGCGCAGATGCACTACACGAATACCGGCACGCGATGCAGGCTCTGTGGCCGCTTCCCACGCACGACCGACTTCGGCGAGATAATCCGTGCCGAGCGCACTGCTTTCGTCCAGCAGCTCGTCACGCTGCGCGCCGTAGATACCGATGGCCGATCCACTCAGCAGCACTCGCGGTTTGCGTGACAGTTGCGCCAACGCATGCGCAAGCAGCGATGTGCCTTCCACACGACTCGACTTGATCGCCGCGCGATGTGCACTGGTCCAGCGTTCGGCGATCGACGCGCCTGCCAGATGCACCACGGCATCCACACCTTCGAGCGCACGTGGGTCGAGTTCCCCACGATCGGGATTCCACGACACATCGGTGACACCGGGCGCCACGGGCCCGCGACCAATGCGCACAACGTCGTGACCGCCGGTTGAAAGAAACGCCGCGAGTTGTCGCCCGATGAAGCCGGTCGCGCCAGTGATGGCGACTCGCAAACGCGGTCGATCAGCGAATTGTGCATGCCGATCGAGATCACCTGCCAACAGCGCATGTCGATACTTGAACACCCGCGCCATGGTGTGATGCGCGAAGTCCTTGCCCACTACGTCACCAACGGCACCGAGCGGTAGCGTGTACGCGATGTGATCCTCGAGCACACTGCTCTTCGCACCTTCTGCTTCGAAATAGTGCGTGTGCACCCATTGCGAGAACGGACCGTCGGTCATGACATCGCGAAACTGCCGATTGGCGATGTAGTCACGGTGTTCAATGTGCCAGGTGGTCGGCACTGGCCCTGCATGCAGACGTACCACGACACGAGCACCATCACGAATGCCGCCCGTGTGCGAGATCACCTCGGGCGTATCCCATGGCGGCGATAGCCGTACGAAGGCGCTGGGACGTTCGTGCCAGGCGAACAACTCTTCCACCGACACCGGATATCGCGATCGTTGCGTGAACTCGTGCATGAGGACCGTCTTCGGATGACCGTGTGCAGATGGAGAAACCGTATTACCAGCCGCCGGCGTCGTCGAGATCGAGTACACGCCAGCAATACCAACTGGCAACGCTTGCCCACGGCCGCCAGTTCCGCGCGATCTTCTCAAGACGAACCGCGTCGGGCAACTCACGTGTCCGATAGATCTTCTGCGCGCCTTTGCGCACACCAAGATCGAGCACGGGCAACACATTGGGTCGTCCGAGACGGAACATCAGAAACATCTGTGCCGTCCACGGGCCGATACCGCGAACCGGCACCAGTGCCGCGATGACTTCGTCGTCGCTCAGGCCGTCGAGCGACTCGATGGGCAGTCGTCCATCGGCCACATGTTGCGCCAGATCACGAATGGCGCGTGCCTTGGCACTACTGAGACCACAGCCGCGCATGGTGGGCTCATCGAGTGCCAGCACATGCTCGGGGAGCGGTGCCTGCGGATCACCACCCAGTCGCTCCGAGAAGCGGCCGTGAATGGTGGACGCCGCACCACCCGACAATTGCTGATACACGATGTTGCGCACGAGGTGTCCGAAGTGTGTGCCTTCGCGACGCGGTTCCATCGTGCACGGTCCAATCTTTTCAATCCATGCGCCGAGTCGCGGATCGGACTCGGCGAGTTCCTGCTGCGCGCGATCGAGTGTCGCGCGCGACAGGATGACGCCCTGACTGTCGGGCGCGGTGCTTCGCTTGAGCTTGGCGCTCACATCGTGGCGCTGAACATGATGTGCGCCTTGGGCGTGCCGCCCAGCATGAGCCACGGCGTATTGGACGACGGCACACCACTGAGGCCTGTGCTTTCAGGCGTGGCAAACGGCACATACACCACGAACAGTGCACGACCACTGGTCACCTTGCCGGTCGCATGATCATAGGCACCCTTGGGGCCAAAGATCTGATACAGCGCGGCCGGCTTCTCCGGCATCTTGAGCTTGCCCGACCGGATTTCGGCAAAGCGCGCCGTATCCACCTGCGCGCCCTTCACACCCTGCTCGCGAAGCGAACGACCACGTGCCATGAACGGGTCGATGGTGTCCGCGTAGCAGGACACATGGAACTGCTCTTCGGCGGGGTCATCGGCCAGGCAGAGCATACCGTTCTTGACGGGCCGCAGCAGCTCGAGCTTGCCGGGCGCCTTGTAGCCCATGACGCCGGCCCCGGCGCGCATTTCGGCCGGAAGCGCGAGCACGGCGGCCGCGATCTGCTGATCAGCCGGTGGAATGGCCTGGGCGCGGGCAGCGAACGGCGCGAGGACGGTGAGCAATGCCGCACAGGCGCGGCCGGCAGCAAATCGCATCTGGTGCTCCGGAAGCAAAGGAAGGAGGGCGGGGTAATCGAGGGAACAGCTAACCGGACTCGGGCGTTCGCCCCATGGTGCGTCGGGCCGGCTGCGGCTACCGTGTCCATATTCTATCCTAGCCATGCCAGACACGACACCAGCGGTTGCCGACGAGACCCTCATCCGGTTCGCCCGCCGGATCTCGCACGACCTGAACAACTTCTCCACGGTCGTGCGCACGTACAGCGAGCTGCTGCTCTCCGAGCTGCCAGCGGACTCGCCCACGCACGCTGATGTCACGGAGATTCAGCGCGCGGCGGAAAGTATGGTGCAGTACCTGCAGCGCGTCACGCGCTTTGCACGTGCTGCCGGCATGAAAAAGGCTCCGGTCCCGGTAGACGCCGTCGTCGCGGAAACCGTCGACGCATTTCGGCGTGAAGTACCGACACGAACCATTGCGATCGCAGGTACGACCGGGACAACGATCAACGCGGACCCTGTCTGGTTCCGCGAGGTGCTGACCGAGTTGCTGCGTAATGCACATGAGGTCGCACCCGCCGACACGCCGGTCGAGGTGCACCTGTCGATGGCCAACCAAACGGTCCGCATCGAAGTGCAGGACAGCGGCCCGGGATTCGCCGCATCACTGCCAAGTATTGGCGAACCGTTCCTCACGACCAAGAACGGTGTGCGTGGTGCGGGACTCGGACTCGCGCTCGCCAATGCATTTGCAATGGCGCTGGGCGGAAAGCTGGAAGCGCAGAGAGAAATCAGGACACGAGTCTCTCTCGTCCTCCCAACAGCTTGAGACGTTGAGAGAGTCAGACGCTCTGATGTTCAGAGTGTGAGATGGAAATAGACCCAAACTGCTTTTATGCGTGTGCTGCTGAGCGGGTATGCGTGAGCAGTGCATCGGCCACTCTTTCGAGTGGGAGGATATCCACCGCAGCATCGAGCTTCACCGCTTCACGCGGCATGCCGTACACAACGCAGGTGTCTTCGTTCTGCGCAACCGTGTACGCACCGGCTTCGCGCATAGCCAGCATGCCCTTGGCGCCATCGGCGCCCATGCCGGTGAGAATGGCACCGACCGCGTTACGACCAGCGCTGCGCGCGACGCTCTGAAAGAGCACGTCGACCGCAGGACGCTGATGATGGACCTTGGGGCCGTCCTTCACACGCGCCACCCATCTTGCACCACTGGCCTGCAGCACCAGATGCTTGCCGCCAGGCGCAACCAGTGCGAGACCGGGTACCACGTAGTCACCGTCCTTCGCTTCCTGCACACGCATCTGACACACACTGTCGAGACGCTTGGCAAACGAGGCGGTGAAGTGCTCGGGCATATGCTGCACGATCACAGTACCTGGTGCGTCCACGGGGAACCGGCGCAGCACCACTTCGAGCGCCTGCGTGCCGCCCGTTGATGCACCGAGCGCAATGATCTTGTTGGTCGAATCAATCGTGGCGATGGCCGGACGCGCCATGGCCGGTGGATCCACCGGCTCGATACGCTTGGTGACTCGTGCATGCGACGCCGCACGTACCGCGCGCGCGAGTTCCTCCGCCACATCACCAGCTGCGAGCGATGATCCGGGCTTGGCGATGACTTCCACCGCACCAAGCGACAACGCGCGCAGCGCGGTCTCGCTGTTCTGCGGCGTGAGTGAACTGCACACCACCACCGGCATCGGGAAATGCCGCATGAGCTTGGACAGGAACGACAGTCCGTCCATGCGCGGCATTTCGATATCGAGTGTGATCACATCGGGGCGCAGCTGCGCAATGCGCTCACGCGCCACATAGGGATCGGTAGCCGTGCCCACGACCTCGATATCCTCGTGCTTCGACAACGCATCCGTGAGGATGCGTCGAACGAGCGCCGAGTCGTCGACGACGAGCACGCGAATCACACCAGGCGTGCGCCCGGGGACCGCAGCGCTCGCGCCGCTCGAGGGTGATCCTCCAGAGGAGGATCCTCCCGAAAGGGAGGCAAGCAGAGTGCTCACGCGACCGACGCGACTCCGGCGGTGTTGAAGAGATAGAGCACGGTTTCCGCGCGTCCGTCTTCGAGACCGACCTGCACACGCGCCGAGGGTTCGTCCTCATCACGCTGCGGAAGGTCTGCACCATCATGTACCTGCGGTGCACTGAGATTGACGACGGCATCGGCACCGGCAATGAGCGGCACGACGTGACCACAGATCACGTTGGCCACTTCGCCGAGCGCATCGCGCTGCAGCGGCAACTTGTCCGACTCTTCAGCGCCCAGCATGTTGGCCGCAATCGCCGGCAGAATGCACGACGATGCACGAACAACCAGACGACCGGTCAGCGGGCCACGAAAGTCCACCGACACCGAGACATCGAGCGGTGCGGCCGCCTGTTCAGGCGACAGATCCGGCTCGGGAAAGAGGAGCGCGAGCTCCTCAAAAGTCGCCGTCGTCGCTCGCTGCAGGGACTGAACCATAGTATTCGACATCGGTGACTCCCGTCATGCGCAGAATGGTCTCGCGCAGGGTCTCCGGCGCGAAGGGTTTGCGAACGATCGATGCGCCAAGTTCCTGCAGCGCTTGCAATCGCGTTTCACTGCCTTCGGTCGACACCACGATGACCGGAAGGTTTTCCGTCTCAGGATTGGCGCGCAGACGCCGCAGCATCTCCTCGCCATTCATGACGGGCATGTTGATATCGAGCAGCAGCAGATCCACCCATTGTTCCTGCAGGGTGAACAGCCCCTCCTCACCGTTGCCGGCCTCGTGGACCGTGCCCAGCGGGAGGCCGCTCATCTTGAGCGTCCGGACGACCATTTGCCGCATCACGGCGCTGTCGTCCACCACCAGTACGTTGAATGCCATAGGTCGGTTCGCGTGTCAGAGCTTGCTTTCGGCGCCGTTGATCTTGAGCGTGACTTCGCCACTGGTCACGTCCACCCACATCGTGCGTGATGTCTGCACACCACCCGTATCATTGGCGTGAATCATCACGCCATTCTTCCACAAGAGCTTACGCAGCGCGATCATGTTGCGCTTGCCAATCTGGAAACGATCGTCTTCTTCGCGCGCACCGGCATGGGCGCCACCGGCGACCTTGACCTGCATGCGCTCCTTCTTGGCCCCGAGCTTGTAGCACTCCTTGAACAGCAGCGGGACGCCGCTGTCCACGAACATGGCGGGTTTGTCCGCCATCTTTGCTGGATCAATGGTTCCCGTTGGAAGCATCACGTGCAGCATGCCAGCTACGCCGGCCACCGGATCGTGAATCACGATCCCGAGGCAGCTGCCGAGGGCATACGTGATAAGACGCTCACCTTGGACATTCGACACCTTGAGGTCGGCTACCCCGACGACCTTGTCTGCGACGCGCGCTGGAGCGGCAGTACCCATGGTCACTTCACGTAGACCGCGGGCTGCACGTACCGGAACCGGTGCGTGAGGCCGGTGAGACTCTCCGAGTGTCCGACGAAGAGGTGTCCACCCGGACGCAACAGGGCCCAGTAGCGCTCGACGAGCTGCTGCTGCGTGGCCTTGTCGAAGTAGATCATCACATTGCGGCAGAGAATCGCGTCAAACGGTCCCTGCATCGGCCAACGCTCCATGAGATTGAGCTTGGCGAAGTGCACCATGCGACGGAGCGAAGGCTGCGCCTCATACACCGGGCGACCTGCGCCATCGGTGCGGCGCGCCCAATGCTTCTGCAGCCAGGGCGCCGGCACATCGCTCATGTTCTCCGTCGGGTAGAGACCGGCCTTGGCCGTGCCCAGCACGCGGTGCGAGATGTCGGTCGCGAGAATCTTGATGTCGCGCTTGGCCGCGTCGGGGAACGTCTCGTTGCACAACATGGCCAGCGTGTAGGGCTCTTCACCGCTCGAGCAGCCAGCGCTCCAGATGCGCACAGGGCCGCTGATATGCGGGAACACCGCTTCACGCAAATAGTCGAAGTGCGAGGCTTCGCGCAGGAAGCTCGTCTTGTTCGTGGTCAGCGCGTCGATCATTTCCGCGAATTCGCGGCGCGACGGTTCCTTCTCCACGAATTCGAGATACGCATCGAAGTCCGCCAGCCCGAGCTTGCGCAGGCGCTTCGTAAGTCGCGCGCGGACCAGCCCCTCCTTCCCTTCGCGCATGCGGATACCGGCATGCTCGTGGAGGAGGCGCGTGATGCGCGCAAACTGCGTCGCCGTCAACTCACATTCCGTGAAGAAGGCGGTGGGACTGGGGGCAGTCATTTGTGAAAGCTTGCGAGACGACCACAGCGGCACCGGCACGGCGACATCGCCGCGGCGCGTGCCAACGCCTGGGTCGAGCGGGCGCGTACGTCCCGTCCGATGGACGGGACGTCGGCCTCAATCTCAGGCGGCCTGCTGGGCCGCTTCGAGTGCCAGGAGTTCACTCGTGGCAAGAACCTTGTCGATGTCGAGCAGCAACTTCACGCGGCCACCTGCCTTGCCAATGCCAAGCAGGAATTCGGTGCGGATGCCGGCGCCGAAGCTCGGCGCATCCTCGATGTCGCTTTCGGCGATGGCAACCACTTCGCTCACGCGATCGACGACAATACCAGTCTGAATGCCCTTCATCTGCACCACGATGATGCAGCTGTCGGTGGTGTCTTCCGCATCCATACCGAACTTCATGCGAAGATCGGTGATGGGGATGACCTTGCCGCGCAGATTGATCACGCCGCGCACGAACTCCGGCATGCGGGGCACGCGCGTGATGGGCTGCTGTCCAATGATCTCGCTGACCTTGAGGATCTCGAGACCGTACTCTTCGTCCGCGAGGAAGAAGGTGAGATACTTGCCGGCCCGGGACTGCGTCTGGGTCGCGGAATCAATTTGCGTGCTCATGGCTCGCTCGATGGGTTGAGAAGTTCTGCAGGTCTTGCGACCCGTACGATGATGTATCGACGCCCCGTCAGCGGAGCTTTACTCTGTGTTGCAATTCTTAAGGTGCGACGCCGCAATTACGCGGCGTTACGCACCGACGGGGCGGTCGTATCGATCGACTGCGCGAGAGCGACCGTTTCGTTGACGTCGAGGATGAGGCCCACGCGACCGTCGCCGAGAATGGCACCGCCACTCACACCGGCCACCTTGCCCAGACCATCACTCAACGCCTTCGCCACGACCTGCTGCTGACCGAGGAGATCATCCACGAGCAGCGCCGTGCGGCGACTGCCATCGCCGACGATCATGAGCAGACCTTCCAACGGGCTTTCCACCGCGTTGGCGACTTCAAACAGGCGATGCAGACGCACCACCGGCATCAGCTCACCACGCAGCACCACCATTTCACCCTTGCCGACCACCGTGCTCAGCATGCTGGGCTCGGGGCGGAATGACATGTGGATGTGCGTGAGCGGGATGATGAAGCGCTCTTCGCCAACACGCACGAGCATGCCGTCGGTGACCGCGAGCGTGAGCGGGAGACGGATCGCGAACGTCGTGCCCTTGCCAGGCGCCGACGTGATCTCGATGCGGCCGCGGATCTCTTCGAGATTCCGGCGCACCACGTCCATACCCACACCACGGCCGGAAATGTCCGTGATCTTTTCTGCCGTCGAGAAGCCAGGCGCGAAGATCAGGTTGAAGACATCGCTGTCTGTCATGCCCTTATCGTTCTCGATCAGCCCCTTCTCGATGGCCTTCTTGACGATCTTGTCGCGGTGCAAACCACGGCCGTCATCGATCAGCTCGACAACGACATTGCCTGACGCGTGGTAGGCGCGGAGGCGCACCTGGCCCAGGCTGTTCTTGCCATTGGCCGTGCGCTCGCTCGGCGGCTCGACACCATGGTCGACCGCGTTGCGCACCATGTGCACCAGCGGATCACTCAGGCGGTCCACCATGTTGCGATCGATTTCGACATCGTCGCCATCGGTAGTGAACTGCACCGTCTTGCCGGCCTTGCTGGCCGTGTCGCGCACGACACGCGTGAGCTTCTGGAACGTCGCACGCAGCGGCACCATGCGCATGGACATGGAGAGATCCTGCAGTTCACGCACGATCTTGCCGGCGTGTGTGACCTTGCGCTGCAATTCGTACTGCGTTGCGGTGTCGATGGTATCGTCGCCGGCAATCATGGACTGCGCGATTACGAGCTCACCGACCATGTCGATAAGGCGATCCAGACGGTCCGTACGTACACGGATGGTGGCATCGACGTTGACCGGTTCGTTCGCTTTGCGAGCGCCGCCATTGGCCGGCGCACCGGCTTCCGCGCGAGCAGTACCTGCATCGCTGGGCGCCGGGAAAATGTCTTCAGCATCCGCTGCCACCGATAGCGTCACGCCATTCGCGTCACGCGCCGGATCGTACCCCGCGAGTGCGTCGAGCAGTTCCTGATAGCCAGCAGGAATCGGCAGACGACCGTCGCCGGCAAGCGCCGTTTCGACGACCTGGAGCAGATCCTTCAGCATGTCCACGGAGCGCAGCGACAGATCCGCGCAGCCTCGCGTGTACGTGATTTCCTTGTCGCGCACGCGGCTCAGCAGCGACTCGGCTTCATGGGCAAACGCTGCAATGCGCGTAAGACCGAGGAACGCCGATGTGCCCTTGACCGTGTGGAAGGCGCGGAAGACGGTGTTGACCGCTTCTTCGTCCGACGGATTCTCCTCGAGCTGCAGCAACGCCGCTTCGGAGTTGCCGACGCACTCGGTGCTTTCAGTGATGAAGTCGGGAAGCAGATCGCGGTCTGCATCATCGCCGAGGCGCTCATCAACTGCAGCAACTGCCTTAACAGCGGAAGCAGGTGGAGCGGAAGCAACTGGCGCGGAAGCAATCGGGGCGGAAGCAACAGGAGCGGGAACTGCGGGAGCCGCGGGCGCAGGAGCCGCAACCACAGCTTCCGGTGCCTTCGCTTCCGCCTTCTTCGCTTTCGGCTTTTCTGCTTCCGCCGTTTGCTTTTCAGTCGTAAGCGCACCGGACGCCACGGCAATCGCCGTCGCCCCGTTGATCGTTCCCGCCATCACCTGCGCCACGGGCACTGCGCCCACGGCTGCTGCCGGTGTCGCGGCGTCGCAGATCTTCATGGCTTCTTCGATCGACTGACCCACGTCGGCGAAGGCGGCCTGCACATCGGCGGCAGTTCCATTCACAATGGTGCCGAGTACGCGCGCGGCCTTGGCCACGAACGGTTGCGCCCGGAGCGGCACCTTGTTCTCGAAAGCGAGATCAGTGAGTGCGTCGCGCAGGACGGCGAGATCGGCGGTATCGGTCGCCTCCAACTGCATCAGCAGCGTGGCGGCATCATCAAGATTCAGTGGAGACACGGGGCATGCCAGCAAGGGTGCCAGTGCCGACGTCCACTCGGACGCCAGCTTCTCTCGTCACAGTATCGGTCGCGCCCCCGCGCAGGTTTACCGTATAAAACCGTGCAAAAAGTGAACGGCCCGTACTCTTGCGAGTACGGGCCGTTTCACCCACACGTGACCGGGGGGATCACGCCGCGGGAGCCTTCACCGTGGTGAAGATTTCGTCGGCGAGCGCCTGACGCCCTTCGGCGTTGCGCGTCGTCGCATTCGGATCGAATGTCGCTTCGTCGATCGCGCTCTTGGAGAGCGAGATGTGACCGGTGTCGACATTGTGATCAAAGAGGCGCGCCACATCGAGCAGACGCTGCTCCATATCCACCAGCACCGAGGACGCGTGCGCCAGCTGCTGCGACGTGATGTCCTGGAACTGCAGGGCGCCCATCATGAGGAACAACTCGTCGCGCAGATTGGCACGGATCCCCGTGGCCTTCTCACGGTCAGGCGCTTCTTCCTGATCGATCGTATCGAGTTCATCGACCATCTGCGTCGCACGGTCGCAGGCATCCATGATGTTGATCGCGGCGTCCTCGGTGGCCGAGGTCACTTCCTTGATCTTTTCATGGGTGGTCTGCAGGCGCTCAAGCGCCGTCGTTTGCAGGGCGGCACGGCTTTCCCGAAGTCGAGCCAGCACATTCAGGATCTGCGTGTTGGCCTGCTCGAGAATGTTCGGCAAGTCAGAAAGCGAAATAGTGGGCGCCTGCGGTGGCGCGGCATCGCGCACGTCGTGCAAGCCGGTCAATTCCTGATCCACAAGGCGGAGTGCCGCCTCGGATTCATACAGCACTTCATGAGCGCGGGTACTGGACATTGATCGATCCTCAGGCGGCCGCGGCCGGCAGGAGCGCGTCGATCTTCTCCTTGAGGACCTGGGGCGTGAAAGGCTTGACGATGTAGTTGTTGACGCCGGCTTCCATCGCGGTGAGGATGTCTTCCTTCACCGAACGCGCCGTCACCATCAACACCGGTACCGTGCGACCATCGTCACGCGTACGAAGCACCTTCGTGAACTCGGTGCCACTCATGTTCGGCATGTTCCAGTCGGTAATGACAAACGAGATGGACGTGTCGAACTTGGTCAGGGCTTCCTGACCGTCGCCGGCTTCAACGACTTCATTGTAGCCGATGCGCTGCAGCGAGTTGATGACGATGCGACGCATGGTCGCTGAGTCGTCCACGACGAGGAACTTCATAACCGCCAATCTCCTGGAGTCGCCGGATTCAAAGGTGCGGCGTTAGAGATCGCCGCGCGTAAGGATGCGCCGGGCTACCTGGTCCACCACGTCAAGCGTGTTGTAGGCGCCGGCATAGACTTTTTGACGGAGTTCGGCGATACGCTCGGGGTCGAGCGTTTCACGGGGGGCCGCACTCATGCGGCGCGCCTCGTCCGAGATCTGGACCGAGTCCGACTTGACCGGCCGCGAAGCCGGGGTCTGCGCAACTTCCTGAGCGGGACGCTGGACGGCAGGGGAGCTCGTCGGCGTCGTACGCAGGGAGTCGATATAGCTGTTGATCTTCATAGGGGTTCCTCCTCCTCACTGGGGACTATCGGCAGCGTCGGTCCGTAACTTTACTTCGGATCCTTTCCTGTCAGTGGAACGCGACGTCCCTGTCGCCCGACGTGAGAATCTCGATGGGTCTATCCAGCTGTCCTTCAGGCGATCGATCGCCCGTTAGCGAGCCGGAAAGCGTATATCGAGGGTGGAAGGCGCCGGTTCAGGCGCCCCCCGGTCCTGCTGGTAGTGCATCGCGGCCCCGGTGGACCACGTCCGGCCGGCCTGCCCTGTCACCAGGTGCGCCGCCCGTAACCTCAGCTGTTCGACTTCATCGATTTCGAGTGCCGCCTCCTCAGCGGCCGCCGCATCGAGTTCGTCCAGCTTTTCCTGCAAGAGTTGTCCGAAGAACTCTGGTGCCGTCGCCATATCCGGTCTCATCCGTGAGCCGGAGCGCTTAGCGCACCCGGTCCACGAGACGCGGTCCGGTGTAGCCGCCGTACCCGGCGCTGGCCACCGACGTCCGCTGGACTTCGTCGAGCTCCGCCCGGATTTCTTCCGTGCGGCGCGCCACCTTGGCCGCGAGTTCCAGCGTGACCTGATGCGAGCTGGTCAGCGCAGAACAGACTTCGGCCACGAGCGCGTCGGCTTCATCCACCACCCGTTCGGTGGCGGCGTACAACGCACTATCGGCCGTGGGGCGCTCATACTTGAGGATGGCCAACTGTTCGGCCAGATCCTGCAACATTTCTTCCCGCTGCTCGAGCAGGGCCAGCAAACGGTGCTCGTCGGCCAACGCCGTGGTCGCCGCTTCGCGCGCCAATGCATCGGCACCGGCGCACAGCGCCAGCGCCTCGCGGGCAGCAGCCCGGCGGCGGTCGGAAACGGGAGACGCGGCGTATGCAGTGCGCATGGCGACGAGAGCCTGATGAAAGTCCGGCGGCGTCACGCCGTCTTGAGACGCTGCGACGCCAACTGCTGCGCGGCACCGACGAATCCGTCGCGCAATGCCGTAGCAATGTTGATGAGCTGGCGCATGACCTTGAGGTCACCACGCATGCCCACGTCGACCAGTTCGAACAGCATCACCTGATAGATGCCGGCGAGATCGACGCCGAGCTGACCAGCCTTTTCCACGTCGAGCGTGGTAAGGAGTTCCGTCACCAGATCCCGTGAACGACGCAGAGCCACGACACGGAGCTCGATATCCTTTCGCTCCATGGCGATGCGCGCGCGCTCGAGATTCACGACCAACTGCTCGAAAACGATGCAGAGCAACTTCTCGGGCGAGGCGGCATGAATCTCCATCTCGCGGTAGTTGGACTGCATGGTGCCGTATGACATGTGACGTGTGGCAGGAAGCGGTGAGATGATACGTGCGGGGTATTGTCCCCTTCCCTACTGAGTATCGGCTAGCGCTGCCCGCCCTGAAGTCCCTGTACACTGGAAATCAGCGAATTGCTCTGCGACTGCAGGCGCGACATGGCTTCTTCCATACGGGTGTACTGCTCGATCAACCGCAGACGACGATCTTCGAGACGACGCTGCGCGAGCGTCTCCTTCGACTTCAGCGAGTGAACGTTTTCAATGATGTTGTTGATGTTGACGCTGATCGCGCCCTCACCATAGCGCGTGGCGTTGTCGGTGGCCGTCACGAAGGCACTGCCCAGGCCTCCGGTGCCGAACAACGCTTCGATTTCCTTTGGCTTGTCCGCATAGGCTTTCTTGAACACGTCCTCATTGAACGTGAGCTTGCCATTGCGGTCGAGTACCAGGCCGGCGAGTGTCGCGCTGGTGTACGTCCCATTGGCCGGGGTCTGCGTGCGCAGCGCCTCGGTGAACGTGTTCATCACCCGGCGCAGCGAACCGTCAGAATACAGCGGCGCATCCGGCTGGCGCTGTTCGTCGAAGAAATCCTTGATGGCGTTGTAGCCGTCGGCAAGTTTCTTCGCGGCATCCACCGCTGCCTTTTCATCGCGCGCGACTTCGATGTCGATGAACGAACCCGGTTCGGCGGTCTGCAGATTGAGCGTTACGCCATTGATCGCGTCAGCAATGGTATTGCTGGTACGCGTGTATTCCTGACCATCCACGCGAATGATCGCGTCGCGGCCCTGCTGTACTTCGCGGCTGCGTCCCACCACCGAAGTGGAAGTGGTACCCAACGTGCCGGTGCTGCCATCGGCGCGCGTGACCGACATCGACAACGTGAGACGCGAAGCGCCACCGGTGTCGTCGCTCAGACGAATGCGACCATCGGGACCCAGCGAAGCCGTGGCCGTGCGCGTGCCGGAACCAAAGCCCGACGTTTCATCATTCAGGCGATCGAGCAACGTCTGCATGGTGTCACCCGGCTGGATGACCATGCCATACGTCACGCTCGTTCCATCGCCACGTGTGCCACGGATATTGATGGCATCACCAGCGACCAGACTCGCCGACGCGCCATTCACCTTGAGGGCCGTCAGTGACGTAGCCGACGTAACGGCTGCGTCGGCACCATCCGTGAATGCTGCCGACTGTACGGTGTGACGAATGCTGCCGTACGATCCAGCCGCCATGCCCAGGGCATCGATGACGGCCTGCGAATTGGCATCACCACCCACGGCCGACACATTGCCGTCGGTCACGAGGCGGTAGCGTGTTTCATCACCGTACTGTTCCTGCTCGACCGAAGCCGAGCCACCGGCCGCATTGATCTTGGCGGCAATGGTGGCGATGGATTCGTTTTCGAGATCTGCCGAAACCGTGACATTGCCGACGCGGATGGTAGCCGGGGGCGGATAGACCGCGAGTCCCAGCGCCGCTGCGGCGGACATGGTTGCCGAGGAAACGGGCTTGGAGCGCGAGTCGAGGAAGCCGAGTTCGCGTCCGAGTGCTCCCGTTCCGTCGGTCACCGAGATGCCAGTGGCACCCGGTGTATTTCCGGTCAATACCAAACGCCCCGCCGTCCCGCCTTCAGAGACGATAGAGGCGGTGACGCCGGTGTTGGCTGCATTGATCTTGTCGCGAATGCCGGCCAGCGAATCCGCGGCGTCAATCGCGATGTTGGTACCATTTACAGCGAACGTGCCGCTCAGATTTCGAGCGGCTGAGGTATCGGCAACCGAAGCGCCGGCCACCTTGGCGGTGTCGGCGAGTTGAACCACTTCTACGCGATAGCGCCCGGGCGTGGCCGAACTGCTGGCCGCGGCCGTGAGCAAACTGCGTCCACTGGTAGGACTCGTCGGAACCGTGGCGGCATAGCCACCAAAGCCGGCGCGCCGCACACCGAGCGCTGCGGTATTCAGCGTCTCGACAAGCGTCTGCAGTTTGGTCCACGCTTCTTTTTGTTTGTTGCGAAGCGTGATGCGATCGGTGATCGGCGTGACACTGCGTGCTTCCAGGGCCTTGATCGTCGTATCGACGATGTCGTTCCACTGAACGCCGCTGCTCAAGCCGCCAAAATTCAACGGGGTGGTCATGGTGTCCTTCCTCAGGACGCTGTTTCGTCCGGCTAAGGCCAATCCCCGGGGCCGGCTGTTACGCCGACCCCGGGGTGTATCACGATTTCAGACGTGTGCCGTTCCGCTATTAGCGGAGGATGCTCAGCACGCTCTGGGCACCCTGGTTCGCCTGCGACAGCATCGCCTGTGCCGCCTGCGTCAGGATGTTGTTCTTCGTGAAGTTGGCCATTTCTTCAGCCATGTCGACATCGCGGATCGTCGACTCGGCCGCCTTCACATTCACGACCGCCGACTTGAGGTTCTGCACCGTGTAGTCGAGACGGTTCTGACCAGCACCGATCGCGGCCAGCGTCGTGTTGACAGCCGTGAGGTTCGTGTCTGCAGCCGAAACCGAGGTCGGGTTCGTCGCAGCCGTGTAGCTCGCGTCGACCGAGAACGTGGCGCCCGTGTCATCCACCGCGAACGAGTGGCTGGCGAAGACGTTCGTGCCCTGGAAGGTCGCAGCGCCGCGGATACGCGTGATTTCCGAGTTCAGCGTCGAGACTTCCGTGGTCAACGTGCCGGACACAGTGGCGTTCTGACCCGAAGCCGCCTGCACCAGCAGTTCCTTCTGACGCTCGATGATGCGCTCGATGGTCTGGGCGGCACCTTCGGCGATCTGCAACATGGCGTTACCCTGCTCGGCGTTGGTCGCCGCAGCGGCGAGACCACGATGCTGAGCGCGCAGCTTGTTCGCGATGGCAAGACCGGCCGCGTCGTCAGCCGCGCGGCTGATACGCAGACCCGAGCTCAGCTTACGCATGCTGGACTCGGTGGCCATGTTGTTCACGAACGCGTTACGTGAAGCGGTAAGAGCGCCGACGTTGGTGTTGATACGCATGATTCTATCCTCCGTGATGTTGTATCTGAGGCATCCGTGCCTCTCCGCTTCCGACTATCGGAGCGCGGTCAGTTCTCAGTGTCGTCTCCGCCCATCAGAACTTGAGAGCGATTTGTTTTTCGTCAGATGATTTGGCACAGTCCCTCACACAGGCGGCACAGCTGGTACAGCCGTGGCCCAATCCGTCACGTGACACGTCACATGGCACGTCACATGACGGGAGAGTGAGCGGTGAGTAACGCGTTTTCTGGACTGTCCATTTCGCAATCGGCCCAGCTTTCGGAGCATCTCGTAGCCGGCGAACAGGCCGTGACGGCAGGCCAGCACAGTGAAGCCGCGCGGTCGCTGCAGGCGGCAGCCGATCTCGTACCGGCGGATCTCGCAATCGCCAGAATGGCTGCCGTGGCCTGGCAGACCGCGGGAAGCCGGCACCGGGCACGTGAGGTGCTTGGCCGCGCCGTACGGCTGACCGATCTGAGCACATTGTCCGACACCACATCCTATGAAGTGGGCGCGATGTGTCTCGATGTGGGGGCACCGGATCTGGCGCTCGCCTGTTTTTCCGTGACCGCGCGCCTTCGTCCTGGCAATCCGGCGCTGCTCGGCGCCATGGCGTCAGCGCACCGAGCGCTTGGGGCGCTGGATGAGGCGTGGCGCCTGGCCGATCAGGCGGTGAGTCGCGACAAGAAGAATCCGGCGTTGCTCCTGACCGCCGCGCAGGTCCGCCACGCGCAGCTGCGATTTGACGATGCGCTGCAATGGCTCAAGAAGGCGGAAGCGGTGCGACCGCTGCACTCACCCACGCGCATGCAGCGGGCACTGACCCGACTCATTCGCGGTCCGTCGCGTCAGGGGTGGGAAGATTTTGAACACCGCGGTCTGCCCGCGCTGCCGGCTGGCAGCAGCTGGTGGCGCGGCGAGCCGCTGGATGGTCGATCCATTCGGGTGGTCATGGAACAGGGGATCGGCGACCTCTTTCATTTTGTGCGGTATGTGCCGCTACTGAGCGAGCGTGGCGCAGGGTCTGTCGTGGTGGAAGCACCGGAAGCGGCCGTGTCGCTGCTGGCCGCGGCTGGATATTCTGCGATTGCCGCAGGAACTGGAGCGAAACAGGAGCTATGTGTTCCTTTATTGTCTCTTCCATGGCGCCTTGGTGATTTATCAGAAAGCGATTTTTCCGCGCCATACATTCGAATAGACAATGACTCCAAGCCTGCCGATGGGTTGAGAGCTGGCCTTGGTGGTAGGGGCCGAGTTGGGCTGATAGCCGCTGGCAATCCGAGCTTCCTGGCAACCAACCTGCGCGACCTCGACGAGGCGACAGTCGAGGCTATTCTCGCGATCCCGGGAATCGACTGGGTCTGGCTGTTGCCCGACAGAAATCCGCCTAAAGGGTTTACCGGAGAGAATCCTTCTCTATCTCATGAATGGCTTAATACTGCTCTATTTATGTCGCAATTGGATGCGATAGTTTCCGTTGATACGGCAGGTGCGCACCTGGCAGGCGCCATGGGAATTCCGGTGCATGTGCTGCTGCCGTACACGCCGGACTGGCGATGGGGGGGGTCAGGTGACCGGACACCGCTCTACCCGTCTGCGCGACTCGTGCGGGAGGCCTCACCTGCCAGCTGGGCCAGCGTACTCCCCGAATTGCAGGCTCTACTTGGCACCTAGGCGGCACGTTCTGCCTAGCGTGTAACGGCATCAGGCAAAGTCGATTGAGAAAACAGATTCGCTATTATTATTCAAGTTGTTGATTTTCAACGCATTACGTGCGAACGACTGCGGCATGGGTTTTGCTTGGTCTCATACGACTGCTTTACCCGCTTTCTGACACTGCCGTTCAGCACCTGCCGACATGCCCGCTGCTCAATCCAATCAGACGCCCCGTTCGACACCTCCCCGAGGTGCCGGTCAGGTGACGCTGGTTATGGCCACATTCCGCCGGACCCACTGTCTGGCCGAAACCGCACGGCAGTTGCTTGATGCGCAGACACGCCCGCCGCTCGAACTGATCATCGTCAACAACGACCCGGCGCCGGGAGCCGAAGCGGCGGTGCGAGCCGCGCTTCCCGCCGACCCGCGGATAGTGGTCACTTCTGCCGTCCATGGGCGGCAGGGTGCTGCGCGTAATCACGGGCTCGAACTGGCGCGCGGCGACTACGTGGCTTTCGTGGACGACGACGATGACTACGCGCCGGAGTACATCGCGCAGCTGGCCGGCGCGCTCGACCTCGGGCTCACGATCGTACGGTGCCGTATTCAGACCTGCGGCATGGCTAGCCCCGATTGCACTGGTCAGGCGACACTTGCTCATCATCCGCTCACGCCGAACACGATGGCGCGGCGCGACGCACTGACAGCGACCTGGAATGATCCGCCAAGCGAGGACCGCGACTACTGGACGCGGCATCCGGTGGAGGGTGCCATCGATGACTGCCTGGTGTTCACCTGCCGCGGTCCGGGCCAGCACTCTCCGCGCAACAAGGCGCAGGGCGGCAGCTGGCGTGAACGGTTTGTGCTCACCACACGGGTGTGCGACGACGACCAGAAACAGCTGCCTGCATTTCTTTCGGCGCTCCGCGAACAGCGGTACGCCAACTTCGTGGTCGTGGTCCAAGACCACACCACGCAGGACAAGACCCGTCGCCTGCTGACCAAGGCGGCGCAGGACGATTCGCGCATCCTGTTGCGAGCCGCTGCGTCGGGTACGTCCGAGAATGCGAACGCGATTGCCGCATTGGTATCGGGGTCTTTCACGGACATTTCGCTTGGCGCGGACGATGTGATCGTCCCGCTGCTGGTGCATGAACGTCTGGCCCACCCCGGAGCGCTCTCGCGCCTGGCCCACGTATTTGGCGAACACCCCGATGTATGGGCGACCTACGGCGCGTGCCTCACGGAGCCACGCACACCGGCATGGCCGCAGGCGTCCTTTCCCCCTGCCCTGTGGGCTCAGCGCGGATTTCGTGCGCTGCCTGCACTGATCGGAGAGTTCGCCCCACTGGCCGTGCGCGCGCCGCTCCTCCGCCAATTGGTACAGGAACTTCCGGCCGATGTCTGGCATCTGCCGGCACACGCCGAGGGCCAGACCGACCCCCACGGTGAAGAGGCGCAACTACAACTGCTGCTGTTCGCGCTCGAAGCATCGGGTGCAAAGCATGCCTATCCGTTGGCCGACGCGCTGGTGATCAAGAACCTCGATGCGCCGGTATATCGCACTCCCGCGCTTCGCGAAGCGCGAGTTGCGCGCGAGTTCGCCATCCGCGCCGCCGCCCCCGCACCAGTAATTGAAACGCTGAACACCGTCCCCCCCGCGGGTATTGCTTCCGCAGTTAATGCATCCGTGGTTGTCGCTTCCGCCGCTATTGCTCCCGCAGTTAACAGTTCAACTGTCCCTCCCATCGCTCCCGTTCTTTGGGCCGGCCCCTTTTATGATCCCAGCGGCTACGGCAGTGAAGCCCGCGGGTTCGTACAGGCACTCGACCGCCGCGGCACATCGCCCGTGCTGCGTCGTGTGGGCAACAGCTCCGAACGATTCCGCGCAGCGCTCGATCCTGCCTTGCGCGATCGATTCGATGTGATGCTGGCGCAGCCCGATCCGTCCACGTCCATCAGCGTGCTGCATCTGCCGCCGAGCTTTCTCGAGCGAGTGGTGGGTGCCGAGTACATGATTGCCCGCACGATGTTCGAGACGGACGGATTGCCAGCGGCGATGGTGGCGCGGTGCAATCAGATGGACGAACTCTGGCTTCCGTCGGCATTCAACGAACAGACATTCCGCAAGGCTGGTGTGCGTACGCACATCCAGCGCATACCCGGGGCCATCGACAGCACACGTTTTTCACCGGACCATGCGCCGTACGTCGTTCCCGGTGCGCGCGGTACCGTGTACCTGTCGACCATCGAGTGGAAGCCCCGCAAGGGATGGCAGACGTTGGTGCAGGCCTGGGCCGATGCATTTACCGCGCAGGATGATGTATGCCTGGTCTTCCGCAGCTCGGTTCCGGGCAACGCCGACCGGGATCACGCACCGGCCATCAATCGCGAGATCGATGCATTTCTCGCAACGATTGGCCGGCAGCGTGCAGACATCGCGCCCATTCTCGTTATCGGTCATCCACTCTCCGATGCGGATATTCCCCGACTCTACACGGCCGCCAGCGCCTACGTGGTTGCATCGAGCGGTGAGGGCTGGGGTTATCCCTATATGGAAGCGATGGCTTCCGGTTTGCCTACCATTGCCACACGATGGAGCGCGAATCTGGAGTTCATGCATGACGAGAACAGTTTGCTCTGTGACGTCGACACGCTGATTCCGGCGGTGGACTCCTACGTCGGTGATTTGGCTGGGCAGCGTTGGGCCAAGCCCAGCACACGACATCTGACGGAGTTACTGCGTGTCGTGGTCGATGATCGCGCGCGCGCGAATGCAATAGGTGCGCGCGCCCGCGAAGACATGGTCACCCAGTGGACGTGGGATCGTGTGGGATCGCTGGTGCAGGAGCGACTCGAAGAGTTGTCGAAGCGCCCGTCACTCGCGGCGGCCGTTGTCGCACCATCTCCAGTTTCTGTTCCTCCAGTGTCCGGCCCCGTCGTGCGATGGGAAGGTCCGTTCTTCACCCACTCAAGCCTCGGCGTCGTCAATCGCGAAATCGGTTCGGCGCTGTTGACTGAAGGTAGAGTGACACTGGTGCCGCGTCCCACCTATCGTCACGACTTCGTTCCGGACGTCTCCGCTCCTGGCACACCGCACATTGCGCTTGCTGCGCGCATGGGTATCCAGGCGCCTACGCCGGCCGCTGTGCATGTGGGACATCAATGGCCCCCGGTGTTTCATGCACCCGCCGAAGGCGCGTGGGTGTTGATGCAGCCGTGGGAGTACGGTGGATTGCCCGGTGAATGGATTCCCATCATCCGCGATCAGGCCGACGAAATGTGGGTGTACTGCTCATGGCAGCGTGAATGTGCCATCGAGAGCGGTGTCCCTGCGGACAAGGTGTCCATCGTGCCGCTGGGTGTGGACGTCTCGCGCTACACGCCGGACGGTGTGCGCTATCCGCTGCGCACACGCAAGCGCACCAAGCTGCTGGCCGTTGGAGGCATCATCCCGCGCAAGGGCATGGATGTGCTGGTGCAGACCTATCTGCGCACATTCACGAAAGACGACGACGTCTGTCTCGTGATCAAGGGACTGAGTTCACGCTGGGCGTATCACGGCAATCAGGGGCAGAAGGATTTCGCTGAACTGCCCGCGCTGGTGGAAGCGACGGGTGGTCCGGAGATCGAGTTCATTGGTGATACGCTGGATGATGATGCCGTCGCCTCGTTGTATCGCGCGTGTGATGTGTTCGTCGCGCCGTTCCGCGGCGAGGGGTTTGGTCTTCCGATCGCCGAAGCGATGGCCAGCGGCTTGCCGGTGGTGGTCACCAACGTGGGGCCGATGCTCGACCTTTGCGACGAGCACTCGGCGTACCTGTTGCCGTACACTCCGGCCGTGGTACCGCCGCATGTGGTTGGTGTTGAGCCGGGACGCATGGAGTTCAGTTGGGCAGAACCCGATGTCACGGTGCTTGCCGAACGCATGCGACATGTTGTGGCAAACCCTGAAGAGGCGCGTGCCATCGGTGCTCGTGCCCGCGAACGCATGGTGTCGCAGTTCCAGTATTCCGTGGGGGCGCGCGCAGCGCGTGCACGATTGCTGGCACTGTCGAAGCGCGCACCAGTGCGGTTCGCGGCATCGCATGTCTTCACGCCTGCGGGTCCGTCGTATCCGCTCGATCAGCCGCGTGGTACGGTGCTGTTGTTTCAGCCCAACTGGCACGACGGTGACTGGCGTGATGTCGTACGCACCTGCTTCCTCGCCTTTACCGCAGACGACGATGTGTCACTCGTTCTGACACTCGATCCGGCGCAGGGGGTGAGCAGCGAACAAGTCGCCGAACAGCTGGCCACACTGCGCACAGAACTTGGTGTGGCGGACGAGCAGGCGATGGATGTGCTGTTGGTGCCTGACGAAATCACCGAGGAATTCGTCGCCTCGCTGTTTCGCTCAGCCGATCATGTGCTGATTGCCCCACGCGACGTGGCGAGTCATGCGCGTGCGGCGGCCATGCAGGTGCCAGTGGTTTCGCATCTCGCCTTGAGTGGTCTTCGCGCAATTGCCCTGCAACCGCACACCGCGGACGTCAGCGCGGGCTGAGCTGCGCGTCGTGCAGCAACACACTCACGGGGCGGTCGTCGGGGATGCCGACGGCCGATGCGTTGACGCCCTTCTCGCTGGTGAGGCGCACCGTGAGTGTTGTGTGGTCCTGTAGCGGGATTCGCACGGGGATCGATTGCGTGCCGCTGAATGTCATGACACCCATGGCTTGCCCGTTGACTTCGACCAGCACGCCGAATGGCTCGCCGGCAAGCGCGGGTGCGATGGACGACGCGACAAACTGCAACCACTGCTGATCTGTCGTGCGTACCGGGGCGTGCACTGCACCCTGAATGCTCATCCACTTGCAACCCTTCACACCGCCCACATCTTCGCGAAAGACACCCGTGGCTTCGATACCGGGGGCGAGTCGCTCACGCGTCGACAGATCCTGCCGGAAGATCAGGTGCGTGCCGTGCTGGGTGTATCGCGCATCCTGGTGCGTGACTCGTCCGCGCACATCGAGACCAATACGAAATCCCGCTGCGTGCACACGAGATGACCACTCGATGTCTTCGCCCTGATAGAAGCCGCGTGCGTCGTCCCACGGTACCTGCTCGTGCACACGCGCCCACATGATGGCGAGTCCACCGGTCACATACACGTGATCGTCGGTTTCGTCGTATGACAACAGCGTGTGTCCACGTGGGCCGCCGTGTGTGGCCCAATCCCAGTAGCGCGTACCATCGGGGTTGAGCAGACGTACACACATCACATCAACTGCGGGATCACGATCGGTGAGCACTTCCGCCAGCTCCGGATGGAAGTGCATGTCATCGTCGCTCACCACCAGCTGATCGAAGCGCGCCGATCGACACGCCAGATTGCGCATGGCGCCCAGACGTCCAGCGAGCGCAAGCTCCGGTGCATGTAACACGCGCACATCGTCGCCCAGTCCCGACGGCACATTGCCCGCCACGATGACTTCCCACGCCGGCAGCGCCAGCGCGCGTATGCTCGCGATCATGTCCTGCAGCAGTGCCGGCCGACGACCGTCGGTGATGACACAGAACGAAACGCCCGACATGTGCTTCAGGCGCCGTTCACCAGTTCCGACGGGAGCGCAATGACCGCTGACGTGGGCGGCTCGGGTTGTGGCATGAGAATGGCCTGGCCCTGTCGTTCGGCAATGGCGCAGGCCACAAAGCCCGCGCTGCTGAGTGCACGACCAGCGGCCGACCAATTGGAGGCGCGATGGGCATCGCTAATGCAGACCGCCACCAGACGTCCGCTGTCGGCATGCTCGCGAAACGTGGTGAACACCGAGGCCACCTGGGCCGCCGCGACATGGACGAACAGGCGGCTCTCGTGATCCATGCGGGAGTTCACCAACTTCTGCAGTGCTCCGCGGTCACCGGGTGCCGCATCAATGGTGGCGCCAACATCCGATGCCGCGGCCTGCAATTGCGCGAGACGCGCCTCGTCCACACCGCTCACGAATACGGAAGGCAGGCCGCCCGGGGCGGTCGCCGCGCCAAGCGCCACAAATCCGAAGCCCGGATCCTGGTCGACCAGCACATCGCCGTCGCCCAGCTGCGCGTCGAGGAAAATGCGAATGTCGGCGGACACTCCACCGGCCTCTTCGTCGGTCGCCGCCTCATTCCATCCGGTGAGGGAAGCCGGGGCCGGCAGATGAAAGCGCGGCTGACCATCGGCGGTCACCTGGGCGGAAGGAATGGACGAAGCGGACACGGGATCTCGGTGGAGGGGGCTTCCCTGATTGGGGCTGATGTGTTGAAGATATCCCCGGAAAATACTCCCGGCAGGAGTTGCCGCTTCGTGACGGCGTCCGTTCCGGTGGAGATATTCCATGTTGTTGATTTTTAAGCATTTAGAGCAGGCACAATTCCTGCATTTCCATTCGCGGTTGGTGCGGTGCCGTGACACATATGCCGTGACGGCCCATTCATTTCCCCCTGGAGTACCCGATGTCGGCAGTCCCAGTGGTTGGTCGGCGCATTCTCGTAACCGGCGGTGCCGGGTTCCTTGGCTCGCACCTGTGCGAGACCCTGCTGTCGCAGGGGCATGAGGTGCTGTGTGTCGACAACTTCTTCAGCAGCACGCGGCGAAACGTCGAACATCTGCTCGATCACCCGCGATTCGAGCTGATGCGGCACGACGTGACCTTCCCGCTGTTTGTCGAAGTGGACGAGATCTACAACCTCGCCTGCCCTGCATCACCCGTGCACTACCAGCACGATCCGGTGCAGACCACGAAGACCAGTGTGCATGGCGCCATCAACATGCTGGGGCTCGCCAAACGCCTGCGCGCGCGCATTCTGCAGGCCTCCACATCGGAAGTGTACGGCGATCCGGAAGTGCATCCCCAGGTGGAATCGTACTGGGGCAATGTAAATCCGATCGGCATTCGCTCCTGCTACGATGAAGGGAAGCGCTGCGCGGAGACATTGTTCTTCGATTATCACCGACAGCACAAGCTGCGCACCAAAGTCATTCGCATTTTCAACACGTATGGACCGCGCATGCACCCCAATGATGGGCGCGTGGTCTCCAACTTTGTCATGCAGGCGCTGCGTGGTGAGGACATCACCTTGTTCGGTGATGGGTCGCAGACGCGCTCCTTCTGCTATGTGGACGATCTCATTCGTGGCATGGTGAGCATGATGGGAACGGCCGATGATTTCACGGGGCCGGTGAATCTTGGCAACCCTGGCGAGTTCACCATTCGTGAATTGGCTGAACAGGTTATCGCTCTCACTGGTGCCAAGTCCAAGCTCGTGTTCCGGCCACTGCCCTCTGATGATCCGCGGCAGAGGCGCCCGGATATCTCACTCGCGCGTGAAGCGCTGGACTGGGAACCGCACGTGGCGCTCACGGAAGGGCTGCGTCACACCATTGCCTATTTCGAATCGATCCTGAGCACGGGCGCGGCCCCGCTGCCCGCTCGGTCCTGAGTTGACGAATCATATCATGAGCAAGACGGGCGGAGATTCGGCGATGGCCCCTTCGATTGCGGTGGTGGTAACCGCGTACAACAAGGGGCCGTACATCGGTGCCGCGCTGGCATCGCTGGCGGCGCAGACGTCGCTCCCGCAATCCATTGTGGTCGTGGACGACGGCAGCACGGACGATTCAGCTACCGTTGCTGATCGGTTTGCTGCAGCGCACCCCGAACTGAGCGTGCGTGTTGTACGTCAGGCCAACAGTGGACAGCCTGCTCATGCCCGCAACGCCGGCATCCCACTCACGAGCAGTGATGTCGTGATCTGCCTCGATGCCGACGACATGCTCTCACCGCTGTATCTGCAGGCGGTGCAGCAAGCCTTTGTGGAAGACCCGGGATTGGGTCTCGTGTATCCGGACATTCTCGGCTTCACGGAAGAAGGCGACATGCGCATGTGGCCCAGTCACGACTGGAGCGGCGTGCAGCTTTCACAACAGAATCTCTGTCCCTGTGTCACCGCGTTTCGCCGAGAAATCTGGGATCGTGTGGGTGGCTATCGCACCAATGTGCGTGGCTACGAAGACTGGGATTTCTGGCTTGCGGCCGCATCGCTGGGATATCGCGGCAAGCGCTTGCCGTTTCCGTTCTTCAACTATCGCGAACTCGCCAGTGGTGTGTTCGCCTCGACGCATGCGCGCGATCTCGCGTTGCGGGCGTCGATTGTGCAGAACAATCCCACCTGGTACTCGCTGGTCACCCACGATGTGGCGGCGCGCATTCTGCGCGACGAACCGGTGGCACCACTCGATGTGTGGGATGGTCTCGATGAAATCCTTCGTGCCGCGCTACTGACTGCCGCGCGCCATGACGCGGCCGATGCCATGGCATGGGCGGCGCGCTGCGTACAAGATGGTTCCGTATCCACCGTGCTTCCGCGTCTGCTGGCGCAGGTGAAGTCGGGACGCATCGGCGTTGAAGCCACACAACGTCTTGGCGCCATCTACCTCGAAGCGGGACAGGTTGCCGATGGTCAGGCCATGTTGTTGCTGGCCTATGGCAATGCATGGCAGGCACGGGTTGCCACTGAGACACCGCGTGCAGGCACAACGACTGCGGTGATGCCCACAGCGGCAACCAACGCGCCACGTGTGCTGTGCTGGATGCCGTACGGTCAATGGACACTGCATGCGCAGCACGAGCAGACCATTCTCCATGGTGCGCGGTGGCGTGGCGCCGAAGTGCGTTACGTGATGTGCAGCGGTCTGTTCCGCTCCTGCGACATGCACTGGGAAGCCGTGCGTCCGCGCGATGCGCAATCGTGCGCATCCTGCATGGCCATGCAGGCGCGTACGGCCAACGGATTGCAGATGCCGTTCGAATGGATCTCCACCCTGGTCAGCGAAGAAGAACGCGCCGAAGCAGCGCGCTGGTCTGCCGCGCAGCCGGTGACCGAGCTCACGACGGCGCGTTGGCAGTCGTGGGATATTGGGCCGTGGATCGTGTCATCCATTCACAGTCAGTTCCGTACGAATGTGGTGGACCCGCACAACGCCGATCACGAGCGTGTGTTGCGTGCACATCTGGAGGCGGGTTTGCTGGTGGCGTTTGCCATGCAGCGCCTGCTGGTCACCTGGAAGCCCGATGTGCTGTTCCTGTTCAACGGGCGCATGGGCGTGCTGCGCGTAGCCTTCGAGCTGGCGCAGGCTGCCGGTGTTCGCATTGTCACGCACGAGCGTGGGTGGACGGCAGGTACGCTCTACCTGGCAGAGAATGCCGACTGCCTGTCGCTGGCACCCTTGCGTGAGGCGTGGAGTCGCTGGGTTGACACGCCGCTTACTGAGCCGGAACTCAAGCGCACCGAAGGTTGGCTGCTCGATCGGGCATTTGGGCGGAATCTCAACTGGCGACGCTTTTCACCGCCACCGGGATCGGACGAGGCCGTGCGTACGCAGTTGGCATTGCGCGCAGATGCTCCGTTGTTCGTGCTGTACACTTCGTCGGAAGACGAGGTTGCCGGCAACCGCGAACGGCAAAGTGTGTTTGGTTCGCAGGCAGCGTGGCTCGAGGCTACAGCGGCCTGGGCGGCGAAGCATCCCGAAGTGGACTTGGTCATTCGTGTGCATCCCAACACCGGCGGACGCCAATCCACCGGCCACAACGCCGAGCAGCTGCAATGGCTTCAGGCGTTTGCGCGTACGACCGCACCCTCGGTGCGATTCGTGTGGCCCGACGATGACGTAAGCAGCTACACGCTCATGGATATGGCCACGGTGACCTTGTCGTATCTCAGCACAACGGGTCTCGAAGCGGCATGTCGTGGCAAGCCGGCTATCATGGGGGCATCGGCCTACATTGGCGGTTACGGTTTCACCGACGATGTATCCGATGTGGCATTGTACGGCGCGCAGCTTGATCGGTATGTGGTTGCACCAGAAAGTGAAGAAGCCGTTCTCGCGCGGCGCACACGCGCCTGGCGCTTCGCGTATCTCGCCATGGTGCGTTACATGGTACCGTTTCCCCTCGTGCCGCAGCGTGATTTCTCGGCAGCGGGTCTCGGCTACACGTCACTCGACGCGTTGCAGCCCGGTCGGGATGCGGGACTCGATCATGCGGTTTCGGTGTTGCTGGACGGCGCGCCGGTGTGTCCGAGTCCCGATGGCAGTGTATTGCGATCAGCAAGCACCGAAGCAGCGCATCATCGGGCCGTCATGGGTGCGATGGCGGAAGCCATGGCCGCGTAGCTCTCTCGACGTCACCAGGCGACGGCGAGACCACGTTCTATCAATGCGTTCTTGATCTCGCGAAGTTTCTGTTCGCGTCCATAGGCGAGCCACGCGCCATCGATCATGGCGCGAACAGACGATGCGGCGTTGGGTTTCCACGCCGCGAGCTGCTGAGCGAATTGCGATAGTCGCTCCACATCGCGTGCGGTTTGCAGGTGGTGCAGACGCAATGCATTGACCTCGACTGCGGTGAATCGCAGGGCGCTTGTCGTGCCTGCGAGACCCAGAGCCATGCACTGCCGCGCCACGTCATGCAGCAGGCTTTGCACGGCGTCGTGAGTCAGCGGCCCCTTGCACTCGAAACACGCCTGTACCCGGTCCTTCATGCGATACACGTACAACCGGAGCAGCGGGCTTTCGGTATCGAACCACTGCACATAGTGCGGCACTGGCCCGGACCAATGCTCTACATCGGCGTGCACATGCACCGCAGGCATCGCGGCGTTGTCGAGGCGTGGGCTATCCGCCTCCGGAAAGGCGTCGCGAAAGGCTTTATGCAGCGGGACGGGACTTCCTGCCCACACATACACCGCCGACGAGGGGAGTGCGGGTGCATCGACCGTGATTTGCCCATCGGTCCCGCGCACACGCAGGGGCACACCGGTGTGCACGGCCACCCCTTCGTGCACGAGATGCTGGTGCAATGCATCGAAGAACGGCGACCAGCCACTGCGTGGCACCAGGGCACGCAGCGGCGAATTGCCCCGAGCGCTGCGTGGCACCGCGAGATGCGCGTCGGCCCATGCCGAGCGTGCCTTGCACGCCAGGACATCTAGCGAGGGAATATCAGCCGCGACTACGCGACTGAGCTGCATGCCGAGGGCCGCGCGTGCAGAGAGTACATTGGCAGCATGCCCCGATCGTTCGGCGTACCGCGTCAACCAGGGCGACCATGCGTCATACTCCGCGAATCGCTCGGCCAGCGTGACAGGAACCGCGTCCGTCGACACGGTATCGACATGCCGCGCTCGTGCAGGCAACGCGCCGCCAAGCATTGGCACAGCAACATCATGAGCCACATGCATGCTATTACCCTGGCGCGTCGCACTGCCCATGGTGTGTGACACATCGTCCAGGTGCTCAGCCACCAGATTTGTCAGCGCGGTATGCCATGGCGCATCGACATCGGCGTACTGGCAGCCCCTCAGGAACCTCCTGGTGCCAGCAGACGAATCAACATCCAGATCGCGCAGTGTACCACCGAGCTGTGACTGTGTTTCGTACAGCATGACACGGTGTCCGGCCTGCGCGAGACGCAGCGCCGTAATGCACCCGGTGAACCCGCCGCCAATCACCACGACCGACTCGTCTGACAGATCGGTATGATCGTGATCTGTGCGCGTACGACTCGACATGCGGCGCGACATGCGATTTAGCGGGTGACCATGGTGAGGATATCGCGACTGGCGGCCCCATGGTTGGCGATCAGATCAACGACGCTCAGATACGGCACAAAGGGTTCACCCTGCTGCGTGTACGTCGGATGTGCATAGTCATGAAACTCTACCTGCACGCCCGCCTTCGTAAACGCTACCAGATCGAGATAGTCGCGGCCGAAAGGGCCAGACACATATGTGGTAGCGCCTACATGAACACAGAGCGAGAGAATCAGGGCTGACTTGGTGCCTGTTACAGGCAAACTGGAGGACAGGACCATTGGTGTACGAATGTCCAGCTTCTCGCAGAGTCGCTCTGTCGTGACATCCAGCAGCGACGCCAACGCACCATTTCCCGACGCATTCGCTTCGGCGTGCTCCTGAATCACACGTGCAATGTCGGCGACATCCGAAGCAAAGGGTGCTCGCGCGTAGGAATGGCGCAGCGTCTCTGCGTGTTTTCTCGCCCAGCCTGGCTGATTGGCCAGCATGACATCGCGAATGATCGTATCATGCTGGCCTCCGGCGACCGGTACGGTGAGCCACGTGCCTTCGTTGGCCGGCCCTGCACGCCGCACACGATTGCGTGTCGTGAAGTTATTGCGATTCGCCGTACCCAACGGCACGGAATCGAGCACAATATGCAGATCGCTGCGCTGCAATCGATCGAAATAGCCAAGCCAGGGCAGATACGCCGGCTGCATGATGGAGACGATCATCGCGAGACGATCATCGCGAGACGATCATGTCGACTCGATCACCCGGCGAGGTCTCACGCCGCATCTGCATGGTGAAGTCACCAGGATGATAGTCGTGACGCAGGCGCAGACGCGTGGTGTGCTGCCGGCACGCCTCGAGTACCCGCAACGGATCGGCGCTGAATTCACCAGGTGTGTGCTGTGGAGCCCACGCACTCAGTGAGTTGAATGCCAGCATACCGCCGGTCCATTGCCAGAGTGTGGCAATGGTGTCGAGCATCCACGGAAGACCACCGTCGACGTACGTGTAGAAGAGCCCACTCGACACGACGATGTCGAATTGCTCGCCGGCGAATAGGTCTGCGTCACGTACACTGCCCTGCACAAATCGGTGGCCGGGATGCCGCGCAGCAGCCTGCTTCAGTAACTCAGGCGTGATATCGAGCCCAGTATATGTGACTGACACCCCTTGCTCGGCGAGCCAGTCGGCGAGATGCCCGAGGCCGCATCCCACATCGAGCAATCGACGTCCCTTGAGATCCACCTCGTCGAGCAGCACGGAGAAACGGCGTTTCTGCGATGCGGCGCTTCCCCAATCGAGCGACCGATGCGAATCGCCGTGTATGTCCCACAGCATGCGGTAGTGCTCCACTACCCGCGCTTCTTCCGGATTTTTGTTCGACCGACCAGGCTCACTCACCGAAGCACCTCGCCCAGTTGCCACGTCCCTTGAATGATCTGACCATCAGGTGCCGTACAATGCAGCAGTACGAGCGCCTGTGGCTGGCTGATGCTACCGCATGCCACCAATGGCTCCCCGCCTTGCAAGGCGAACACGGTACCCGGTTCCGTACCTGCCGGCGGCACCACCTCCGTCAGCGCCGTGCGCCACACCATGATGCGCTCAGCATCGCGGTAGGCGAATGCACCGGGATATGGTGCGGTCACGGCACGCACGAGATTATGGAGTTCGATTGCCGACTGCTCCCAATTGAGGCGGCCATCATCTGGAGTGCGCCTCCGAAACTCTGTCGAATCGTCATGATTCTGCGGCGTGCGGACGAGCGTACCGGCAGTCATATCCGCGAGGATTCGTCGCGGCAAGGCGTCATAGTGCGGAAGCAGTTTTTCCAGCACAGTGCCGATGTCATCGTCCGCGTGGACGGGTATTTGAACCTGCGCGAGCAAGTCACCCGAGTCCATGCCCTCGTCAATGACATGTGCACTGAGTCCAACTTCCGTTTCGCCTCGCAGAATAGCCCAGTTGAGTGGCGCGCGGCCGCGATACTTTGGAAGCAACGAAGGATGCAGGTTGACCGCACCACGCGGCGCAATCCGCAGCACGCTCGCTGGCAACAAGTAGCGATAGTCGGTCACCCAAAGCAGATCGGGCCGCACTTCTTCGAGCAGCGACGCCACTTGCGTGTCATTGCCACGCCCACGCACGATACGCAAACCGGTCTCATGCGCCCATGCATACACCGAGTCGTAGCGCACGCCGTCTTCAGGATCTTCAGGGTGGGCCACTACAGCCACAACATCGGCCACCTCACTCAAGGCACGTAGCGCGGTGAGTCCGACCGTGTGATTGCCGAGAAACGCCACCCGAAGCTTCATCATCACAATGGCTTCTCGGCGATGACATGCCATTCTGCATGCACGATCGGCTCGCCCGCATATTCCGTGCGATCGTGTCGTGCGAGCGATATCACTCGCCACGCGGCAAACAGGTCGCGCACTTCCGTTTCGTCGTAGAAACGCAGGGGGCCAACATTGGTGAGCGTGCCAGACGTGATGTCATGACGACGTCCGTCTGTACCGCGTGTCCCACTGCTCGCGCTGGTGGATTGTGTCGCGTAGAGACAGGAGAGCACTCGACCACCAGGTTGCAGCACCCGATGGAGTTCGCTCACTGCCAGCACGGCGTCATCACGACTGGCACAGGTAATAGCCGCACGATCAATGGCGAGATCGGCATAGCCATCAGAGAACGGCAGCGCCGTGAAACTGCCATGCTGCAGATCACCTGCGAGTTGTTCGTCGACAAATCGCGCACGGGCTACGATCACAGCCGCCTCGCTGAATTCGACACCAGCGACAGCGAACCCTTCACGCGCGGCACACCAGAGATTGTTTCCCGTCCCAAACCCCACTTCCAGAACCCGCACGGCATCACGCGCCCGATCACGTGGGGCGTGACGAAAGAGAAACGAGACCACGGCATCCCATGGATACCGTTCGCGATGACCGGACCGGTACTTCGCGTCCCAGAGCTCCTGGACCGACTCGTCGCTCACTCGACGTCTCCGCGTTGCAGCCGTGCGCCCCGAGGCTTCGCCGTGCGCAGACGATGACCGATCAGCGTGTGCACGTCACGCGGTGGCAGTCCGTCTCCGGGCCGCCGGAAGGCAATGTCGCTTTCTGCCAACACGTGACCTGCTGGCAGGTCGTGCGCTGCGACACAGGACAAGCGAAACTGCACGCGTCCCTCAGCTTCTGCCTTGGTGGGGCCGCCGGCAACGCTGCCTCGCTGCTTTTCAAACCGCCGAACACTCTCGACCAACTCTCGCAGCTCAGCTTCATCGCTCGAGAAGTGCTGATCAGGACCCGGCAGGTTCTTGTCGGTGGTGAAATGCTTCTCGATGAACATCGCGCCAAGCGCCACGGCACCAACAGCCGCCTGCACACCCCATGTGTGATCGGAGAAACCAATCAGACAGCCGTATCGCTCAGCGAGAGCGGGAATACGCGCAAGGTTGACTTCGTCGTCTGGCGTTGGGTAGGCCGACGTGCAGTGCAAGAGCACCAGCTTGGTGCCACCCGCCTCACGATAGGCACGCACGGCATCATCGATCTCTTCCGAAACGGCCATGCCCGTGGAAAGCACGGTGGGCAGTCCGCTGCGCGCCATCTCGGCAATGAGTGCAACATGCGTGAGATAGTCCGAACCGTTCTTTACCAGTGGCGCGCCCGCGCGCACCAGATCCTGCAGGCCCTCCGGCCCGGTGGGCGTGGAGAAGAAGGTGACACCAGCTTCCGCGCACCAGGCTGAGAGCTGCATCAGCGCCGCAGCATCCAGTTCGCTCTGCTTGAACAGATCGAACTGCGAAATCTCATGCATCACCCCATCTCGCTCATAGCGGTACATCAGCGAGCGATCAGTGATGAAGTCTTCTGTGCGATAGTTCTGAAACTTCACACCATCGACGCCAGCCCGCGCCGCGGCAAAGATCATCTCGCGAGCGAGGGAGAGATCGCCGTTGTGATTGATGCCGATTTCCGCAGCAACAAAGCAAGGCGCACCATCACCAAGAGCGCGTGCACCGAGCGTCAGGTTTCGAGAAAATGTCATTGGGTCGCCGCCACCTGAGACGCGGCTTCCAGCGCATGCATCACCCGACGTGCGCCGAGACCGTCCACCAAGGTCGCTCCGGCCTGCGCCATGGTGTCGCGCTGGCTTTGATCCATACGAAGTGCGGTGACCGCGCGCGCGATTTCAGATGAATGCAGCGCATCGACATCACCTAGCTCATGGATGCTTCCTGCGGCTACGCAGGCGGAAGCCCCACCGCGCTGATTCTCGGCCAGGACGACAACCAGCGCGGGCAACTGCATGTAGGCCAGTTCCCACAGTGTGCTCCCACCAGCTGAGATGGCCAGGTCGGCCCACTGCATCTGCTGCGGCATATCGGTGACCTGGGCGAGGACACGAGCAGTCACGGTATTTGGCAAATCGCGCACCGCGGCTTCGATTGACCGGCCATGTGTGTTGGCGGCACCGATCACCACACGCAGTTCGAGATCATCCAATGCGCTCAGCGCCTGCACCACCTGTGTGGTCACGTTGTCCGGATCTGCCCCGCCCATCGTGATCAACAGACGCCGCGCAACTGGAACAGAGGCACGCGGCGCACGAGGCATTGCGCGGAATTCCTCTCGCAGCAACACATACTGCGCTCCCGCCAGCACGGTCGCGGCTCCTGCTCGATCGGTATACGCCTCACGAGCAAAGCCAAGGTTCTGATTGAGCAGCAGATCTACGTCCCAGGCGTCGGCTTTTGCTTCGTCGTCCAATAGTGCGAGGCGCGCACCAATGACCGCAATTCCTCGCCGCACTTGCTGCTGCCAGGGCAGCCTGAATGCGTAGCCATCGGCGACCACCCAGTGGACATCGTGCGCATACGCGATCTGTTCAGTGCTCGCAGCATCCTCTGCCGATCCCGCCATCACGGATGCCATATCCTGCGTGGCAACACCAAGCGAGTGATACTGGTGACGCAGAGTTTCCGGCATCGCAAGGGTAGCAATCACGACATCATGACCGGATGCACGCAGCACTTGCACCAATGCCAGGCAACGCATGGCATGGCCAAGACCAATGGCGGGTGATGCATCGACGCGCACGAGCACCCGGAGTGTCATGTCACGCGCGCACGATGGGGCGTCCCACGATATGCCGTCCAACCATGAATGCCTCAGCGGCCGCACATCCTACCGTAGCCCCACGCCACTCGGCACGCGCACGAAGCGCGCGAACCGAACGCGGATGCGGCCACTCTCGCAGCTCTTCAGCATAGGCTTCGAGCGCAGCGAGTTGCAACTCCAGCGTATCGGTCGTGTCCACAAACCAGTTGGGCTCGAATGCCGCACGCGTACCGGGTAACTGCCACTCTGTGCTCGACGCGACTTCGAACGTGAGCAGCGTGCGCACAGAATGCCCGGGCTGCGGACGACAGGCTGCCACCACGGCGTCGTGTGTTTGCCGATGGTCCTGATTCACATCGCCCGCGTGATGCGTCAGCACGATATGCGGAGTCAACCTGGCAATGCTCTGCTCGATCCGCTGTGCCACGTGAAGCAACGGCACTGTGTCCATGGCGTTGTCGGGGAAATCGGCTGTTTCAACGCCGCTCACACCCAGAATGGCGGCCGCCCGCTGCAGTGCATCCGTGCGACGCCCGCGTTCCTCCGTGCGGGCCGAATCGGTCACACCGGCAGCGTATCGGGCACCCACACCATCAGCGAGCACCAGCACATGCACGGCGTGTCCGTCACGCGCGTACCGTGCGATCGTGCCACCACACCCAAGCACCTCGTCGTCCGGATGCGCGACCACCACCAGCACCGTACTCATGAGCGCTGCTCCAGAAGAAACCAGGTGAGATCATCCATCGGGAATGTGGGATCGCGTCTCCAGCAGAAGCCGTAGTCCACCAACGACAGGTGCGGATGCCGATCAAGCAATTCCCCGGCGAAATCGCGCTTGTACAAGCGCTCACTTTCACCACGGTATGGCACCATGACCGGCGAGGGGCTGTAGTACTCTGCCACCAGCACATAGCGACTGCTGGAGCGCACGAGGGTATCGTACGCTTTCGTCAGCTGCTCGGGATCGATATGAATCAGCACACCTTTCGTGAACGTCAGTGTATGCTGTCCAAAATCCTGCGGCTGCAGAAATGACCCTTCGACAATGGTGGCGCCGCCCCAGGCCCGCGCCTCAGCCGCCGCGCTGGCATTGATCTCCACACCCGTGAGTCGTGCTTGCGGCTGCAACGTGGACAGTGCGCGCAGATTGAGCCCGACATTGCATCCGAGTTCCAGCACGGACTCGAGAGGGCCGGTACGCTGCAGAATACGCGTGAAGAGCGCCACATTGGCCGCAACAAATCGGGAATCGCGATTGCGTTCCACGTATGCGTCACCAAACGACCCGCGCCAGAACTCTTCGTGGGCGCCAAGCACGGACTCACTCACGCGTGACCTCCTGCAGCATGCTCTGATGCGACGACACCAAGCATGACGGCAATCTGCTCGGCGCGCGTCCAGTCTTCTGGAGTATCGATGTCCTGCACACGCCAGCGCGGAACCACCAACGAATGGGTGCGAGAGGAAAACAGTGCGCGTTCATGCAACCAGGCGTCCACCGATCCGACATAGAACTGCCCTACGTCATGAAACGCGGGTTCGAGATCCTGCGAGCGGCTTTCGTAGTGCTCCGGCTGAAACATCTCCAACCGACCATCGGCGCTTCGGCGCATCGCTCGCTGAATGGGCGACGGAAAACTGGTGACCGGCACCGCGAAGTCGACAGTTGCATCCTGCGCCACGATGCCTATGGCCTCTGCCAACACTTCGGTATCCAGCAACACGGCCGCCGGATATACCGCACACATCACACGGGCGGTTTCACCTGCCGCAGCCAATCGCTCCACTGCGTCACGCACGACCGGCACCGTCGACGCGTGATCATCGGCGAGTGTCGCGGGTCGCATGAATGGAACTTCGGCGCCAGCCGAACGGGCGATATCAGCTATTTCGTTGTCGTCGGTGGAGACCACCACACGCGAAACAGAAGAAATGCCCTGCAATCGTTGTATGGTGCGCACCAGCAGCGGCACACCAAGAAATGGACGAATGTTTTTGCGCGGGATACGCTTGCTGCCACCACGTGCGGGGATAATCGCGACCGCTCGAGTATCAGCCATGGCGGGCCAACTCATGGCGCACGAGATCGA
Source organism: Gemmatimonadaceae bacterium (assembly GCA_016742275.1). GTDB lineage: Bacteria > Gemmatimonadota > Gemmatimonadetes > Gemmatimonadales > Gemmatimonadaceae > Gemmatimonas. The sequence goes on along the minus strand of JACVCD010000006.1, from coordinate 20,293 downwards.
TCACTCGATCCTGCGTATCATCATCGAGGCCATGCCACAGCGGTAGCGACAGCAAACCGTCGTAGGCGCGCTCAGCCACCGGACACAGACCATCCGTGTATCCCAGGGCACGGTAGTAACTGTGCTGATACACGGGGCGATAGTGCACATTGGCCCGAACACCTGCTGCACGCAGCGCGGTGTACATGGCTTCGCGCGCAACGGCCGGTTGTTCGGTATTCACACGCACAGCATACAGATGCCACGAGTGCGTACGGCCCGGCGGCACAACTTGCAGCTGCAGTCGTGCGTCTCCCGAAAAGGCTTCAGCGTATCGTCCCGCCAGTGCACGGCGATGCTCCAGCCATCCCGGTAACTTTCGCAGCTGACTCAATCCCAGCGCGCACTGCAGATCGGACAGACGATAGTTGAAGCCGAGTGCCACCATGTCGTAGGCCCAGACACCGGCCTCTTCCCGTGTACGCACATCGGTGGTGATGCCATGATTGCGCAGCGTCTTGAGACGCGCAGCGCGATCAGCATCACTCACGGTGATCATGCCACCTTCCGCGGTGGTGACGTGCTTGACCGGGTGAAAACTGAACGTCGTGGCATCGGCCACCGTGCCAACGGCGCGCCCGTCGCACATGGCACCCGGTGCATGACAGCCGTCTTCCACGAAGTATAGACCGTGCTTGTCCGCCAGCGCACGCAACGCCGTGAGATCCGCCGGCAATCCCGCGTAGTCCACCCCCACAATGGCCCGTGTGCGAGAAGTGATCAGCGATGCCACATGTGCTACATCAACTGTCAGTGTTGCGGCGTCGACGTCAGCGAACACTACGGTCGCGCCCACATATCGTACACAGTTGGCCGTAGCGGCGAAGGTCAGGGCCGGCACAATGACTTCATCACCAGGCCCGATGTTTTCCGCCAACATGGCGAGATGCAGTGCGGCCGTACCATTGCTGACCGCCACTGCATGCGACGCACCGGAGAACTCAGCAAACGCTGATTCGAACTGCGAGACAACAGGTCCCGTGGTCAGCCACGCCCCACGCAGCACCGATACGACCGCCTCGACATCGGCATCGTCGATTTCCTGACGACCGTACGGTACGATGTCCATCACGCCGCCGGTGTACCGGCAGGGAAGATCTGTGCGCGCAATTCGTCGACGGTAAGAAACCAGTCGTTCGCACCGCTGTCGTAACTGAAACCCTGAGGGCACCAGGTACCGGGACGCACACCACCTTCCAGACGATATTGCTCCACATCCCACAAGCGCGTGGACGGCACGATCACGTAATGACGATCGAACTCGATGGTGGAGATGGCATCAGTCGCTGTGATCATTTCCTCGTGCAGCTTCTCACCAGGACGCATGCCCACAAACTCGACGCGCGCTTCTGGCGCGATCGCGCGAGCGACATCGAGAATGCGATAGCTCGGAATTTTTGGCACGAACACTTCACCACCCCACGCCGTGGCCAGTGCATTCAGCACGTATTCCACGCCCTCCTGCAACGAGATGCTGAAGCGGGTCATGTCGGCATGTGTTACGGGCAACACACCGGACTCACGTTGTGCGAGGAAATGCGGAATGACGGAGCCACGGCTGCCCATGACATTGCCATAGCGCACGACCGAGAAACGACTCGGCCGCTTGCCGCGATAGTTGTTGGCCGCCACGAACAGCTTGTCGGACACGAGCTTCGTAGCGCCATAGAGATTGATCGGTGCGGCAGCCTTGTCCGTGCTAAGCGCCACCACCCGCGCCACATTGGCTTCAAGCGCGGCGTCGATGACGTTCTGTGCGCCAAGCACGTTGGTCTTGACCGCTTCGAAGGGATTGTACTCCGCCGCGGGAACCTGCTTGAGCGCGGCGCCGTGAATCACCACGTCCACATCTTCCATGGCGCGATGCAGACGGTCGACATCACGCACATCGCCGATGAACCAGCGCATGACTTCCTGACGCGCGCGGAAGGCGGGCTCCTGCTGCATCATGTACTGCTTGAGCTCATCGCGGCTGTACACAATGACACGCCGCGGATTGTAGCGCTCGAGGACCGTGCGCAAAAACTGATTGCCGAACGAGCCTGTGCCACCCGTGATCAGCAGGCTGGCGCCGTCGAGACGGGCATCCGGGGCCCGGAATTCATCTCGCGATTGCGAGTCTCGCGACTGCGAAGAGGGCTCGCTCATGGATCGGGGAAGAAGGATGGAGGGCGCCCCGCGCGCCGAAACGTATGGCTCAGGCATGCGGGGTCGCGCAAATCTACATCCGGGACCCTTCCCTAGGTCATCTGTACGCCGTGCTCGTTGATCGGATAGGCGGCGAGATTGACCGGCACGGCCAAGCCATGGGACTCATCGCGACTGACGATCTGCGCGGCAAGTCGCTTGGTCAGATTGAACACGATCGGCGCGCGCAAGTTGGCGGTGACCGACGTGCCCCCTTCGGGGATCGTGAGCATCACCAGCGCCAGCACGTCTTCAGGCTTCTCCACCTGCAACTGCATCTTCTCGAGATCACCCAGATCGAGTTCGTACTCGGGAAAACTCACAAAGGGGTCAGCGAGCACGAAGGTGGTTGGCGGATCAGTCGGCGACATGAACCACCACAGCCCCTGACGTGCGGCAGGCAGCAGCGCAAATGACGTGGTGCTTTCGAAACCGAACGGTCCGCCCGCGGGAAAGGTCATCAGCGCTTCGCGAGCGACTTCGATGGTGCCAAACGGATGCGCAATGGCAACCATTTCCGACGGTGCGTCCATAACTGCGGATTCCATGCTTACAGGTAGTTGGAAAGGCTCAACCCGAGAATACGCGACGTGGCGCTCATGGCAGCCTGATATAACGTCTGCTTGCCGACCAGTTCAACCATCGCCTTGTCGACTTCGGTATCGCGCAGGTCGGATCGGAACGCCTTGAGATTGAACTCCGTGGCTTCGATGTTGACCAGCGCATCTTCCATTTCGTTGATGCGAGCGCCCTGTGTACCCACCAGTGACTGAACATCCGAGACCGCACTGTTCAGTCGCGTCGTGGCAGCGGCAATGCGCGCAAGATCATTGGCCCCCAACGCGTCGGACAATTCGCGGAGCGCGTCCAGACCGTCGGTATCGAGAAAAACTTCCTTACCGTTATGCGTCGGGGTGACAAACTTGTTGTCGCCGATTTCGAGCGTAATGTTGCCGGTCGGATCGACAGGGCTGCCGGAAAGCTGCAGAGCCGAGAACGATCCCGTGGCTGGAGGCGGCTCGGTAAACGGCTTCTCCATCCCGCGATTGCCGCCGAACAGATACTCGTCGCCAAAACGCGTATTGCCAAGCCGCACAGCCAGACTCAGCATCTGGTCGACTTCGGCCTTCACGATCTGGCGAGCCTGATTGTCTGAGGTGCCGTTGGCAGCGGTGATACTCAACTCGGATGCACGAGTCAGCACGTTGCTGTACTGGTCGAGCACCGCTTCTTCTGCCGTGGCACGTGCAATACCGGACTGCGCGTTGCGTCGGAACTGTGTAAGCGCGCGCATGGAACTGCCGATGCGCACAACCTCGCCACCAGCGGTGGCGTCGTCGGACATCCGGCGAATGCGGATGCCGGTGGCAATGTCATCACGCACCCGATTAATCCCCTGCAGACCTTGCTGCAGGCGAAGCTGACTGGTGCGGGTAATGATGTTGTTGGAAACGCGCATACGACCTCGGGTGGATCAGTGAGCAGCCGCCCCCGTCGAGGCTTCCGCGTGCACCGATTCGCTACATTCGAGTATCGGATCGCTCAGGGCTCCCTTTAGCAGCCTCGTCCCTATTGAAAGAACACTGGGCGCTTTTCCGGCGACCTTTAGCGTTTTTCGGGTGATGCGGCTATTTTTGCCGGGTGCGATGCTGACACTCCCGAGACAGTGACGCACGGCTGGAGCAAACGTCACCACCCGGGCATTACCCTCACGCGATGCCGCGTGGTGGAAGCCAGTTGGCCAGCCGCTCGGCAAAAACGTCCCTTTTTGGCACCCAATGGCCACGATCCTGTACGTCGACGACGAACCAGCGGTAGGCCTCATCCTCGAGGACACGTTGGCGCAGGCCGGGCACACCCCGGTCGGAGCGCGCAGCGTCCCTGAGGCGCTGCAGGTGCTGGAGCGCGACGGGATCGATCTGATCATCTCCGACTATAGAATGCCGGGGCTGACGGGACTGGAGTTCATCCAGCTCCTGACCCGGGAGGGATATGACATCCCGCTCATCATGCTCACGGGACACGCGAGCATCGAGCATGCGGTGGCATCGATCAAGGCTGGTGCGATTGACTACATCACCAAGCCGGTCCGTCCGCAGCAGCTCGAACTGGCGGTCGACCAGGCGCTCGAATTCGTCCGCCTGCGCCGCGAGAACGAGACCCTCCGCAAGGAGGTTATGCAGTTCCGGAATGAGCGGCAGATTCTTGGAGATTCGCCAGCGGTTCGCCGTATTCTGCAGACGGTGTCCATGGCCGCCCCCACCCGGGCAACGGTGCTGCTGCAGGGTGAATCCGGAACCGGTAAGGAGTTGTTCGCCCGGGCCATTCACGACCAATCCGAGCGACGCGATAAGCCCTTCATCAAGCTGAATTGCGCGGCACTACCGGAAGGCCTGGTGGAATCCGCCCTGTTTGGCCATGAAAAGGGCGCGTTCACCGGTGCAATAAAGCGTGTGGAAGGCGCTTTTGAGAGGGCCAACCGTGGAACGCTCCTGCTCGACGAAATCTCGGAAATGCGGCTCGACCTCCAGGCCAAGCTGCTCCGCGTGCTACAGGAACAGGAATTTGAGCGGGTTGGTGGAACTACACCAATCAAGGTAGATGTCCGTATCATCGCCACAACCAACCGTGACCTGGCCATGGAAGCCGATCACGGGACGTTCCGGCAGGACCTCTACTATAGACTGTCCACCATCCCAGTCCTGATTCCGCCCCTCCGCGAGCGGCCGGAAGACATTCCGGTGCTGGCACTGCGGTTTGCCATGCGGGTGGCGGCGGAGATGGGCAAGAAGATCGAGGGGCTGTCGCCGGACGCCCTGTCGGCGCTTCAGGGTTTCCCGTGGCCCGGTAATGTGCGCGAGCTGCAGCATGTGATCGAGCGGGCGGTGATTCTGACGCCGGACCCGATCATCCAGCCGCACTGCCTCGAGGGCACGCGGTTTGGCCTGGCCCATTCGCTCGGTTCGGCCAACATGCGTCCGCGGGCGCTGGCGACACCGGGTCAGGGTTCGGTGCCGGTGCTGGCGGTGAGTGGAGCCGCCGCCGCGCCCGGAGCACTGGCCGCCGCCGGTGGGGTGGCGACCACGACCCCGGCCTCGGGCAATATTGCCCTGGCTTCGCTCAATGTTGCAGACGCTGAGCGGGTTCTTATTCAGCATGCGCTGGCAGCTGCCGATAATAACCGCACGAAGGCTGCGGAACTGCTGGGTATCAGCGTGCGCACCTTGCGCAACAAGCTGAATGGCCCGGGCAAGGACAGCGACGACGAGTAGTCGTCGGGGCTGAAATTCTGGCCCCCTGAATACCCGGTCGCCGCCGTCCACGAACGCTCGGCGACCCCATCACACGGCAACTTGGATCACCAACCGACCGGCAGGAATTTCCTGCCGGCCGGTTTTTGTCGTGCCCCTGGGCCTCGCAGCGCCCACTCGCCGGGCGACGCAGACAAAGCACAAAATGTTTTGTATCAACACTTTAACTCGACACTGACAACTCAAAACTGAGAACTGTAGTTCTCTGGCCCGCAGTTTGCTTTTTACAGCTCCGGATTCCCTCGCTCTTTCACCCGGACCTGTTCCATGCTCTTCGGACTCATCGATCGCACCACCCGCGCGACGTCGCTGAAGTCAGCGCTCGATCAGAGCGCTGATCGCTCGCGTGGAATCGCGGATCGCGTCTCCAAGGCGACGCTCCAGAACGGTGATGGCTTTGCTCTTGAAGCCCGGACCGGCAATGGCGGTACAGCTGCCAACCCGGTGAATGTGGAAGACGAGATGGTCGCGCTGGCCGACGAACAGCTGCGGTACCTGGCGACGTCGCGCCTGCTCGAAAAGACCTATGCCAGCCTGCGCACTGCCATCAAGGGTGGCGGAGGCGGCGGCTGATGCCGATCGGACCGATCAAGTCGCCGGGCCTTCTGCCGGTGCCGAACCAGCAGGTCATGCGCCCGATGTTCCGCTCCATGGGCATCGCCGCCAGCGGACTCTCCGCTCAGCGCCAGCGCATGGAAACGATCGCGCAGAACATTGCCAACGCCGACGTCACCCGTGGTGCCGACGGTCAGCCCTACAAGCGCCGCGAAGTCGTGCTCGAAGCGGCCAATGCCAACAACGCCACGTTCAACCTCGGCCTTCCCGATCCTGCTGCCTCGACTGGCGCGGGTCTCGTGTCGGGCACTGGCACAGCAATCAGCGGCGGTGATGCGCCGCGCACGATTGAAGTACCGGTGCTGCCCACAACGGGTGGTCCTGATGGTGTGATGGGCGGTGAATACGGTGTGCGTGTGGCTGGTGTGGCCGAAGACCAGGGCGAAGGTCGCCTCGTGTATGAGCCCGGTCATCCGGATGCCGACGCCAACGGCTACGTGCGCTACCCCGACATCGATACCACGCAGGAGCTCGTGAAGCTCATGGATGCCAAGCGCATCTACGAAGCCAACGCGGCGGTTTTTCAGACTGCCAAGTCGATGCTCCGCGCCGCACTCGACATCTGATGTAAACGATTATCGCGGCGGGTTCGGGGATCGGTGTGGGGTCACTTCCTCCTCCTCCTCCTCTCCGACAGCACAACGGCCCCCGACCCGCCGCGCCTCTTCTTCGCCACGCTGTTCTCGCTTTCGTCTTCGCACTCGCTTTCGTCATCAACGGTCCCATGAGCATCAACGGCATCAACAACTCGCCTCTGCTTCCCAATACCGGCGCCACGCGCAGCGATAGCACGCGCGCTTCGTCGAATGGACAGGCCGGTCTGGATCGCGCGTCGCTTGCCAACCAGCAGGGATTGGCGCGGACGAATGCAAACGCGAATGCACTCAAGCCGCAGGCGCCGATCGCTGGTCAGCAGGCTACGCAGTCACCGGTTCCCTCCGAAGCACCGGCTGGCACCGATCCGGCGTTCTGGAGCATGCTCACGACCGAAGAGCGGAACTTCTTCGCCAAGACCGCGAACATGGGCCCGCTCACCTACGGACGTTACAAGGCTGCGACGACCACGCCGCCGACGCCGCCCGCGGCACGCGGTGTCCGTCTGGACGTACGCGCCTGATTCGCAACTGAATTCTTCGTCGACTTCTCGCTCACTCGCCCAGACCATGCAAACCCGTCTCGATCTTCTTACCCGCAGCCTCCCCGAATTCGGACAGGACCGCGGACAGAGCGTGCAGGTGCCGGTCACCGGCACGAGCGACAACTCGTTCGGCAAGACACTGACGCGCGCCATCAACGAAGTCTCCGATACCCGCGACTATGCGGGTGATCTCGTCCAGCGTTTCGCCAATGGCGAAAACGTCGAATTGCATCAGGTCATGGCAGCCAGCGAAGAAGCCGGCATCGCACTCGACATGATGATCGAGCTGCGCAACAAGATGGTTGAAGCGTATCGCTCCGTGATCAGCATGCAGTCCTGAGCTGGCCAGCACACTCCCGATGAATCCCCTCTTCGAATCAATCACCAGCCGCTTCGGCGGCCCACGTCAAACCGCCATCGTCGCCATTGGTCTCATGGTGGCGGCCGGCGTGTACTACGTGTCGCAGTGGGCCACACGCCCGGTCATGGTGCCGTTGTTCGCCAATGTGCCGGTGGAAAGTGTGAAGGCCATGACGGACAAGCTGCAGGAATCGGGCATCACCTTCGAGCTCGATCAGGCTGGCACCACCATCATGGTGCAGAGCAAGGATGTGGCGCGCGCGCGTGTGGATCTCGCTGCGGGCGAAATGCCAAACGCCGGTCGTCCTGGTCTTGAGCTGTTCGATAAGCCGTCGTGGGGCATGACGGACTTCACGCAGAAAGTGAACTACCGCCGCGCGCTCGAGGGAGAACTCGAGCGCACCATCGGCAAGATGCAGAATGTGAAGACCGTCCAGGTGCACCTCGCACTCGAAGACGATCAGATGTTCAAGCAGAACGAGCGGCCGAGCAAGGCGTCAGTGACGTTGAGCATGGCCAATGGCAACACGCCGGCTGCTGAAACAGTTCAGGGCATTGCGAGCCTCGTGGCTGCATCGGTTGGTGGACTCACGCCGGAACACGTGACCGTGGTCGACGAGCGTGGCCGTGCACTCACCATGCAGGATGAAGGTTCAGTCGCTGGTTTGACCAGCCGTCAGCTCGCGGTGCAGAAGGAAGTCGAAGGACACATGGAAGCGAAGGCGAACGATCTGCTTTCGAGTCTGGTTGGCACAGGCAACGCGCGTGTGCAGGTCTCCGCTTCGATGAACTTCAACAAGGTCGAGCGCACCACGCAGGCAGTCGATCCCGAACGTCAGGCCATTCTCAATGAACAGAAGTCGGAAGTCGCGCCGAGCACACCGCAGCAGGGTGCGGGTTACACGCAGTCAGTGGTGACGTACGAAAACACGAAGAGCGTGGAAACGTTCAGCGGCGCGATCGGCAATGTGCAGAAGCTGACGGTTGCAGTGCTCGTGGCTGACAAGGCGACCTTTGCTGCGCCGGACAGCGCGGGCAATGTGCCGGATCCCGTCATCACGCCGCGCACGCCAGCTGAACTCGCGCAGATCGAATCGTTGGTGCGTACGGCACTCGGTGTCGACAGCACGCGCGGCGACATGGTGTCCGTGGTGAGCGCGCCGTTCGATATGCCGAAGCCGGTTGTTGCCAAGGCCGACACCACGCCGGTTCCGCAGGATATGATCGGCCGCATTCAGTCGAACCCCAAGCCGGTTGTTGCGATCGCCGCCATCGTGGCGTTGATGATCGTGGCGCTGGTGATGGTGTTCGTGCTGCGGCCGAAGAAGTCCAAGCAGATCGCCGCCGCGCAGACAAATGCCCTGGCCGCCGGCACACAGTATGCCGAACTCCCGGCAAGCGCGCAGATGCAGGCCGCCCTCCAGTCAGGAGCGCATTCGATGGAACAGGAAGAGATGATCGACGAAGCCGCACTCCTCGAGGAGCAGCGCCGCGCCATCCGTCTCCCGCCCCCGCCGACCACGCCTGAGCGTGAACAAGCTATCGCCACTGTCGAGCAGCGTCCTGATGCGGCGCTCCGAGTGACCCGCAACTGGCTCCGTCAGTAATTGGCAAACATGATCGCCCTCGCGAAGAACGCCGCGCCCGATCGTTGGGCTCCTGATCGTCTCACCGGTCGCCAGAAAGTGGCGATCGTGTGCATGGCGATCGGTGCCGAACACGCAGCCAAGCTTACGTCAGGCCTGCACCCAGAAGAAGCAGAAATCGTTGCGCTGGAAATGGCGCAGCTCGATCGTGTGCCGCCCGCCACGGTGGAAATTATTCTCGCCGAGTGGTTGGAGACCACGCTCGGCGTGGACTCCATCAGCACCGGTGGTGTGGAATTCGCCAAGGACGTGCTCGAAAAGGCGTTCGGACCGGCCAAGGCGCAGCAGATCCTCAAGCGCATTCAGGGTCAGCTCGCCGACAGCGATCGTTTCGGTCGTCTGCGTCGCGCCGATCCGCAGCAGCTGGGCAATACGCTGCGCGGTGAACACCCGCAGACGATTGCACTCATCATGGCGCACCTCGATCCATCGCACGTCGCGGCCATCATTCGCGAATTCGAGCCTGAGCTCGGCGGCGAAGTGATGTTCCGCATTGCGCGCATGGAGAAGGTGTCGCCGGAAATGATCTCGCTCGTTGAGCGCGCTATCGGTAACGAAGCCGACCTGGCTTTCTCGCAGGGCATGTCGAGTGTGGGTGGTCCGGCGGCCGTGGCCGCGGTGCTCAATCTCGTCAGCTCCTCGCTCGAGAAGGAAGTGCTCGACCTGGTGGCGGAGAAGGATCCGCACCTCAGCGATCAGATCAAGAACCTCATGTTCGTGTTCGAGGACCTCACCTCGCTCGACGACAAGTCGCTGCAGCGCCTGCTGCGCGAAGTGGACGTCAAGCAGCTGGCTCTCGCGCTCAAGGCCGCAAGCCCGGACCTCAAGCAGAAGATCATGAATACGATGTCGCAGCGTGCAGTCGCTGGCCTCAAGGAAGAGATGGAGTTCCTCGGCCCGGTCAAGATGCGCGACGTCGAAGCCGCGCAGACGGACATCGTTTCGAAGGTCCGCGCGCTCGAGGAAACAGGCGAGATCGTGTTGAGTGCAGGAACCGACGATGTCATCATCTGAGCCACCACGCATGCCCGCTACACACGCATCACCGTGGTCGCTCGACGAGTTCGCGACCGACGTGTTCTTCGGCGGCCCGGAAGCGGCCGCCGAAGTCACCGCCACACCCGCCGTATCGCTCGAGGCCATGGAAGCCGGCTTCGCCATGCGTATGGCGGCCGAGCGTACGCGTATCGAGGCCGACGCCTATGCGCGTGGTCGTGCCGATGGCGAGCGCGCCGCGCGTGCTTCACTCGATGGCACGCTCGCAACAGCCATGCAGGCTGTTCGCGAAGCCACGGATTCCATCGCAGTGCATGAAGCACGTTGGCTGTCGAACGCCGAAGAGAATATTGCCGCGCTGTCGGTGATCGTGGCGCAGCACATTCTGCAGCGCGAGATCGTCGCCGACCCGAGCTTTGTTGCCGACCTGGTGACCAACGCGATTGTGCAGTATCCGATCGACCAGGAAATCACGGTCCGAGTCAATCCGGAAGATTTCAATGCCTGCCGCCGCGTGATCGAACAGGAGTTCGGTTCACAGCGCGCGCTGCGTTGGATCAGTGATGTCAATGTCGGCCGCGGTGGCTGCCTCACTGAAGGACGTGAGCGCATCATCGATGGTCGTGTCGACACCGCGCTCGAGCGCGCCTATCGCAGCCTCGGCGGAATCCAGGCCTGATGTCGGCTGCGTTTGCGAACTATCTGAACGGCGAAGAAAGCCCGCTCGACCAACTCACCGATCGTCTGGCGCGCGCAGAACGGCTGACCAGCTACGGCAAGGTCACGCGCGTGGTTGGTCTGGTGGTGGAAGCTACGGGTCTTGATGTCGGCCTCGGCTCACTGTGCCGCATCACGAGTCACTCACGTGATCGTTCGGTGCTCGCCGAAGTCGTGGGATTCAACGAGCGCAGTGTGCTGCTCATGCCGCTCGGCGAACTCGATGGTTTGCATGCCGGCGCGAGCGTACAGCCGTTGGGCCGCACGTTCGGTGTTGACGTTGGCCCCGGTCTCCTTGGCCGCGTGCTCAATGGTCTTGGCCATCCCATCGACGGCAAGGGCAAGGTGGATACGGTGGAGCGTGTGTCGCTCAGCGCCGAACCGCCCAATCCACTCGTGCGTGAATCGATTGATCGTCCGCTCGAAACCGGTGTGCGCGCCATCGATGGTCTGCTGACAATTGGTCGTGGTCAGCGTGTTGGTATCTTCGCCGGTTCTGGCGTAGGCAAGTCCACCATGCTCGGCATGATTGCGCGTCACGCGCAGGCCGACGTGAATGTGATTGCGCTGCTCGGCGAACGTGGTCGTGAAGTGCGTGAGTTCCTCGAGCACTCGCTCGGTCAGGAAGGACTCGCGCGTTCGGTCGTGATTGTGGCGACGGGTGACCAGGCGGCGCTGGTGCGCGCGCGTGGTGCGCTGGTGGCCACGGCTATCGCCGAGTACTTCCGCGATCAGGGCAAGCAGGTGCTGCTGATGGTCGACTCGGTCACGCGTGTTGCGATGGCGTGGCGCGAAATCGGTCTCGCCACTGGCGAACCGCCCACCACCAAGGGTTATCCGCCTTCCGTGTTTGCCAACTTGCCGCGTCTCCTCGAGCGCGCCGGCAATGGTGAGCGCGGCGGCATCACGGGCATCTACACGGTGCTCGTCGACGGTGACGACTTCAACGAGCCCGTGGCTGACGCCACCCGCTCCATTCTTGATGGGCACATTGTGCTCACGCGCCGCCTGGCGGCGCAAAATCACTTCCCGGCCATCGACGTGCTCGACTCCAAGAGTCGCGTCAAGGATCTCATTACCAACGACGTCCAGAAGCGCGCGGGCAGTGCCATGCTCCGCCTGGAGGCCGCGTACCGGGAAAAAGAAGATCTGATCATGGTCGGCGCCTATCAGCGCGGCAGTGATCTGTATGTCGACGCCGCGATCGCCTACCGTCACCACGTGCTGGAGTTTCTACAGCAGCGGCCTGACGAGACCACGCAGTACGGTGACACGTACCAGGCGCTGGCGCAGATCGCCGAGCAGATCGAATCGGCCGTTCGGAGACGTCCGTGAGCTTCAAGTTCCGACTGCAGCGCATTCTCGAGCTGCGGGAGCAGCACGAACAGGCCAAGGCACGCGAACTCGCGGCCGCGCAGTCGGCCGCCGAAGAAGCCCAGAAGGCCAAGGACGCCCTGGCCTCATTGCGCGCGAATTCGCACGCACAAATCCACTCCACAACGAACGCCGGACCACGCGTTGGGCACCTCCAACAGCTTGGCACGGTTCTCGCTTCTCTTGATGAACGATTGATCGTCGCCGACGACCTCGTAAAGGAAGCCGACGCCGGTGTGCACCAGGCAAAAACGTTGCTGGAGGACGCTGCACGCGATCGCCGCGTGCTCGATCGCCTCAAGGAACGGCACGCAGAAGCCTGGCGCGCTGAAGAAGCACAGAAGGACCGAGTGCAGATGGACGAAATCGCCCTCCTGCAATTCGCTCGTAAGCCAGAGACAAAAGACGCGCCGAACGGCACTTCCGCCGACGGCACTGACCATCGAGATGGATCCCCGCGATGAAGCAGTTGCTCATCCCAATTGTTATCGGAGTACTGGCCGGCCTTGGTGGCGGGTCGGGGTACTCGTACATGAAGGCCTCGGCAAAGTACGCCGTCGACTCGGCGCGAATTGCCGATAGCCTGAAGACGTTGCCGCCCGATTCCGCCGCCGCACATGGTGCCGCGGCTCATGGCGACAGGCACGAAGCGACCGACAGCGCTGCGCACGCCGACTCCACGGCGGACAGCAGCGCACACGCGGCCGCGAATGCGTCCACCGAACCGATGACTCCCGCCGATTCGCTGCGTGCGCTTGCCGCCGCGCGTGAGGCGATCAAGTCGGCGACAGCCAACAATCACGGCGCCAAGCCCAACTCGGTCGCCCAAGGTATGGCTGCGGCCAACGCTGCTGCGAAGACCGGGGACAAGAACGCGCACGGCCCCGCTGCAGCACCGGCAACGGCGCCGGCCGCGAACCACGCGCCGGACTCCAAGCAGGTTGCCAGCACGGCGCAGGCAGCCAACACCGTGAAGGAAGCCCGGGACGCTGCGCTGCAGACCGCGCTCCCCGAGCAGCGCCTCGCCAAGATTTTCGGCGCCATGGCAGCCAAGGATGCGGCCAAGGTGCTCGACCAGATGACCGATAGTGATGTACGCGCGATTCTCGCGATGATGAACGATCGCCAGGCGGCAGCCATTCTCTCCGCCTTCCCGGCGGCGCGCGCGGCATCGATTACGAAGGGTGCCGTGAAGTCGACCGGAGGGTCGCACGAGTGAGCGCCATGAACATCATGTCGGCCGTGAATCGTCCGGCGCCGGAACCGAATCGCAACGAATCGCCGCGCGCCCCGCGTGCCGCTGATTCACGTCGTGCGGATGGCCGTCGCTCGGATGTGCGTCGTACAGACGACACGACCGAACGTGAAGAGCCCGCCGCGCGGAAGATCCGCAGCAAGAGTCCCGAGTTCTCGGCCCTGCTCGCCCTGCTGGCCGGTGCTGGAAGTCAGGTGCGCGCGGATCTGCTGCAGCAGCTTCCCGAAGAGAGCGCTTCGCTGGTCGATCGCCTGCTCGAGGAAGCCGCGGGCTCCACTCCAGTGGAAGCCGTGTCCCTCTTTGATGGAGCGGAAAGCGCAGCGCAGACGGGCATGATCGAGACGGATCAGGCCGGCATGGCAACTGATGCCACGGCGACCACCGATGCCATGCGCTACGGGCTTCTGCAGCAGCAGGGCACGAGCGAACAGTCGACGGAAACAACTGCCGAGCCCGCTTCGGGTTCGGCCGAGCGCTCGGCCAATCGTTCCAAGGATGTGGTCGACCTCAACGCCTACGCGCAGTCCCGAAATGCCCGCCGCGGTGACGATGCGACCACGCGCGCCCTTGAGGGCATCGCACGGGCCGCTGGTCAGATCGGGGCGATGGACAACGATCGCGCACTCGATGTGCTCGCCCGCGTCGCCTCCAAGCGCGGCAGCTCACTCGAACAGTTGCTGGCACTGGGCGACACGCGCGGCGCCAATACGCGCGCGCAGCTGGATGCCCTGATTGCCAAGGCCGGTACGCCGGAAGGCGCGCGTCTCGCGACGCAGGCACTGCTCAACGAAGCCGCCGGACTCGACATCACCAGCACCACTGGTACGTCGCCCAACATCGCCGCACCGGCCGTCGACGCCGTGTCCCGTCGCGCACAGGCGCAGGCTCATGCGCACGGTGTGCTTTCGGCCAACGCCGCTGTCGAAGACGTCACGATGGCCGACCGCTCACTCGAGGGCGTGAGCCCCGAGCTGCGCGCCAAGGTCGAGCGCGTCGTCGAGCGCATGAAGAACGAATACGGTCACGATGTCGACATCGTCGAGACCACCCGCTCGCAGGAACGTCAGGACTGGCTGTTCGCACAGGGCCGCACGCGCACGGGTCCGGTCGTGACGTGGACGCGCGATTCCGCGCACACGCGCGGCGAAGCGGTGGACGTGATCATCGATGGATCGTGGGACAACGCACAGGGCTTTGCACGTCTCCAGCGTATTGCGCGTGAAGAAGGTCTGCGCACGCTCGGCATGAAGGATCCGGGACATCTCGAACTGCCTGGCGCTGGCGCGCCAGTGGATCGCAATGCTGAGGTCCGCGCCAAGGTGGAATCGCGCATTCCGCGTGAGAACACGAGCAGCGAACGCGGTGTCGCATCGGTTGCCAATGTCGCCGGTGTGGCGGGTGTCGCGCGCGTGGCTGACAGCAGCGCCACGACCGCGACCGCTCGCACCGCCGGCAATGGTGAAGGTCTGACCGCATCGGCTGCCTTCGGCAATACGGCCCATACGCACAACGAACAGCAGAACAGCGGCAATGCCTTCGGTCGCGGCGAACGCGATTCGTCCGGCAAGCCGCTCAATGATGGCAAGGCACTCGGCCGCGAATCACGAGACGCCGATCAGTCGGCCATCGGCACCTTCGGCGCATCGGCCAGCGCACCGGGTCACACCGGTGTGACGGGCACCGAGCGCGCCGCGCAGGTGAACGCCACAAGCGGCAGCAATCAGGCCGAGCGCGTGTCGGACATTCAGCAGATGCGTGATGATGCACCGGCCACGCCGCTCACGCGCATGACGCTGAACGTGGACAACGCGAACGGCACGCAGGAGAAGGTCACGATCGATGTGCGCGGCAACACGGTGAACACACAGATCACCACCGACGCGCCCACCGCCGATCGGATCCGCATGCGGACCGCTGATTTGCAGGACGCCCTCGGACGTCATGGTCTCGAGAGTGATCGCGTGCGCATCAGCACCACGAAGTCGCAGGACGGCACGGACACCGCGCGCGCGGTGAGTGGCGAACGTGATGCCTTGAAGATCGGCAACGCGCCGCAGACCACCGCGCAGGATCAGAGTGCCGGAAATGGACAGCGGGAACGGACACCCGCTCGCGACTACCAGGACGACGCACGGCGTGAGCAGTCGAATCGCGCCCGCGACGAACGGCAGCAGCGACAGGACGCGCCGCGCCCGGAGTTCAACCTCTTCGGAATCGAGTCATGATCACCGCAGTCCGCAGCATGTTCTCCACGCCGAGCTACAACACGGCGGACACACCGACGACGGATGTACCGAAGGCGGGCGCGCCGACTGAAAAGGAGCCGCCCAAGGCCAACCCGGAGCCATCCGGCCCACGCACGTTGCCGACCGGCGGCAGCATGGGTCGCGACGAGTTCCTCAAGATGCTCGTCGCCCAGCTCAAGAATCAGGATCCCCTGAATCCGATGGACGGCAAGGACATGGCCGCGCAGCTCGCCCAGTTCTCCACGGTCGAGCAGCTCATCGCCATGAACAAGTCTATGGATGAAACGAAGGCCGCGCAGGCCGCCATGACCGACGCCATCACGTCGCTCGAGGAAGCGCAGAACGAACGCGCCGATGAACTCGCGCAGCTGATCGAAGGACAGATGGCCATGGCCACCGTCGGCAAGGTGGGCGTGACGCCCGGCAACAATGCCTTTGTCGACAAGGATGGCAATGGCGAGATCCTCATTGATACCGCAGGACGCAGCGGCACCGGCCGCATCGTGATGACCAATGACAAGGGAGAAACCGTCGGGATGGCACTTGTTGGTGACATCCAGGCGGGGCAACACTCGTTCAAGTTGGCCGACTACTCGTGGGATCCCCCACTTAAGCCCGGCTCATACACCTACAAGTTCCAGGTCGCAAAGGATGGCGGCCCGTGGTCTGACACCACGACGTACACGGCCGGACGGATTACCGGCATGCGCTACCAAGACGGTAACCCCATCCTGACTATCGGCGACAAGGTACAAGTCCCGATGTCCCGACTCACCCAGATTCGCGCTTGATCGCGACCTGACCCGAGGACCAAATCAATGCTTCGTTCCCTCTACGCTGGTGTCTCCGGCCTGCGCAACAACCAGGTGCGCATGGACGTCATCGGTAACAACATCGCCAACGTCAACACGGTCGCCTTCAAGGCTGGCCGCGTGACCTTCAAGGAAGGTTTTGCCCAGCTGCTGGCCGGCGCGAGCCGTCCGCCTGGAGACCAGGGTGGTATCAATCCCATCCAGATCGGTCTCGGTATGCAGATCGGGTCCATCGACCAGATCTTCAACCAGGGTAACCTCGAAACGACGGGTCTTGGTACGGACGTCGCCATTCAGGGTGACTCGTTCTTCGTCGTGCGAAAGGGCAACCAGAGCTTCTACACGCGCGCCGGCAACTTCCAGGTTGACGCGCTCGGCCAGCTGGTGTCGCCGGCCAACGGCTTCATCGTGCAGGGTCGCATGTATGACAACGGCCAGATCCAGGACGGCATCCAGGACATCAAGCTGCCGTTCGGTCAGAAGGTGTCCGCCAATCCGACCACGGAAGCGGTGCTCGCCGGCAACCTGAATGCCTCGGCGCCTGTGTTCCAGGGCGACTTCAATGATCCGCTCGACCGCGCGCTGCCGATCAACGAAAAGGCGTGGACGGAAACGCAGATCGCCGTGTACGACTCGCAGGGTACGAAGCACGACGTGAAGCTGCAGATGTGGAAGACCGGCCCGAACTCCTGGGACTGGAAGATTGATCCGATCGCTTCCGCGCAGACGTTCGATATCCAGACGGACAACGGTACCGCGGGTGTCGCGCCTGCCGGAAACATCACGTTGCCGACGCCGCCGACAGGCTACGAGATCCTCGCGGCCAATGTGAAGGTGTACAGCACCACCGGCGTCGAGTACAACACGCCGGGCGACTACACCTTCGATCCGGGTTCGGGCGAGATCACGTTCACGGCGAACATGCCGCTCAACTCGCAGATCAAGGTCGGCTACTTCATGAGCCCGGATACGGCCACGGCGAGCGAGAACAGCGGTACGTTCACGTTCGACAACGCCGGTATCCTGAACACGAACATCACGGCCGCGCTCAACTTCGCCGTGCCGGGTGCCAACCCGGTCCGCATCGACCTCAAGCTCGGCGGCGGCGTGAATGGTCTGACGCAGTTTGCCTCGACCGCGTCGACGGCCGTGCTGCGTGACCAGAACGGCTTCACGGCCGGTACGCTGCAGAACTTCTCGATCGACCGTTTCGGTCTCATCACGGGCTTCTTCACGAACGGCACGACGTCGCCGCTCGCCCGCATCGTGCTGGCCGACTTCAACAACCCGTCGGGTCTCCAGCGTATCGGCGACAACATGTACCAGGAATCGGCCAACTCCGGCGGCGCTGTGCTCGGCTTCGCTCTGGAAGGCTCCCAGTCGCAGATGACCAGCGGCGCCCTGGAAATGTCGAACGTCGACCTGGCGCAGGAATTCACGAACATGATCGTGGCCCAGCGCGGCTTCCAGGCCAACGGTAAGGTCGTCTCGACCTCCGACGAAATCCTGCAGGAGCTGATGCAGATCAAGCGCTAAGCGCTTCTGGTGACCAGAGTGGCTAGGCAAAAGGTGCCGCGCCGCGCCCGGAGTGCCCGGTTTTGCCGGGGTCCAGGAAGGCGGTTCAGATACCAAGCTCAGCCATACATGTCTCCGTAAAGCGTTGTGTTTTAACGGTTTAATAGAACAGCCCCCGGGCCGGCGAAACGCTGGCACGGGGGCTGCTTTATAGGGGGTGTCCAATTCACCCTCGTCCGACCGTTCCCATGGCCAACGAAGAAGCTCCGGCAGCAGAAGCCGCCGCCCCATCCAAGCCCAAATTGCCGATGCTGATCGGCATGGTTGCCGTAGGCCTCGCCGTTGGTGGCGGGACCGGTGCCGTATTCCTCGGCCCCATGGTCGCCAAGAAAATGGGCAAGGGCACTCCGGTGGTCGCTCATGCGGACTCAGCCTCAGCCGATAGCGCTCAAGCGGAAGGCGGGCATGGCGCCGAAGGTGAAGGCGGTGCGGAAGGTAAGGGCGCAGCGGCGGCCCCGATCTACCTGCTCGAAAATCTCGTACTCAATCCGGCCGGCAGTAACGGCGGCCGTTTTCTGCTGATTTCCGTCGCCATGGAAGTGGGCTCGGCCAAGGCCGGCGAAGACTTCAAGAATCGCGACGCCGAACTCCGCGACATCATCCTCACGGCGCTGGGCACGAAGTCGGTGGACGAACTCACCGACATCTCGTACCGCGACGGATTCAAGAAGGAACTGCAGACCGCCGTCACCGCGCGTTTCGGCAAGAACTCGGTCAAGAGTCTCTACTTCCCGCAGTTCGTCGTTCAGTAAGCGTCACGTAAGCGGCCCTTCCTCCTGATTCCGCGATGAGCTCGGAAACTCTCTCCCAAACTGACATCGACCGCCTGCTGGGCGGTGGTGGCACGTCGCGCAACACGGCGACGTTTGCCACGCAGGGACTCGATGTACAGGTGTACGACTTCCGTCGACCGCACCGCGTGTCGAAGGAACGTCTGCGCACGCTCGAAGCCATGTACGAGCGCCTGGTGAAGGGGCTTGAAGCGTGGCTCATCTCGCGTGTGCGTGGACAGATCGAAGTCCGTCTGCAGAGTGTGGAGCAGTTCTCCTTCGGCGAGTTCACGTTGTCGCTCCCGATGCCCTGCTCGTCTTTCATTTTCGATATCGCGGGCACGGGCCAGAAGGGTGTCATTGACGTAGGCCCGGAGTTCAGCACGTACATCGTGGATCGCCTGTTTGGCGGCGAAGGCACAGGCAGCGCGCTGACGCGCGCGCTGACGCCCATCGAGCGCATGGCGGTTCGCAGTGTGGGCGACAAGATCGCCGCGCTGTTGCAGGAAATCTGGCAGGACCATGTCCCGATGGACATCAACATCACGGGCTTCGAATCGTCGCCCGAAATTCTGCAGGTCGTCAATCGTGAAGATCCCGTGCTGGTGGCGAACGTGGAGTTCAGCACCGGCAATGTGAGCAGTCTGTTGTTGCTGTGCCTTCCGTTCTCGGTGCTCGACAAGTTCTTCACGTCGAGCGGACAGCAGCGTCTCGCGCTGCTGACCACCAACGAACAGGAACGCGAAATCACGCGTCAGCGCAGTGAAGCCGCGCTGCGTGCCACGAAGGTGCCACTCACCGCGCGCCTTCCCGACTTTCAGTTGTCGATGCGCGACCTCGCCAACATCAGCGAAGGCAGCATCATCCCCACCAGCATTCCCAAGGACGCACGCGTGATCGTGCGTGCCGGTACGCAGGAACGCTTTATCGGTCACGCCGGACGCGTGAACGGCAACCTGGCGGTGCGCATCGTTGATGCGTTGCCGAATGCTTCGACCCCCGACTCCCGGACCACCACATGAATCCCGCCGAAATCGACGCGTTGGTCGCGAGCGCGCAGGCGGCCAAGGCCGCTGGACAGCCGCTCTCGTCGCTCAAGGAAGAAACCGCTGCTTCGCCGGCTCCGGCCGCGCGTGCACCGCAACTCACCGACTTCGAGCAGACCATGCTCGGCAACACCGAAGTGCCGATCGGCGTACTGCCGGGTCCTCCCCGACCGGGGGCGTCCGCGCCGGGCCCCGCGGGGCTGTCG
>JACVCD010000030.1 GCA_016742275.1 Gemmatimonadaceae bacterium | reverse complement strand
CTCTGACACTCGCACGTGTTTCACTGTCCGACCTAGCGTGCCCCCGTCGCGCGCACGTGCTCTCCGTACTTCCAGAGCGCGTCGAAGATGGATCCCGTGGCGCGCCGATCCGTTCCACTCAGCGACGTATTCGAGATGTAGATCACGCCCACATTTCCCGCTGCATCTGACAACATCTCTACCTCGACCCCGGGATCGTTGCCGCCATGTCCCACGCGTGAGCCATTGAACTTGGTACGCCAGAAGAGGCCACTATTCCCATCCGCCGCTGAAAAATTCTTGGGGCGGTTGGCATCCGTGAGTTGAAAGCGGCGCATCTCGGCGGCACTCGATTCATCGAGAATACGCACACCATCATTCTGGCCATTATTCAACATGGCGATGAAAAACCGGGAAAGGTCCGACACCGATGTACGTAGACTACCATCCGGGTAGGTCGTTCCACCATATATGGGAATCGGAACCGCAAATCCATTCTGCGACACAAACGGTGTTGAATGATTGGACGGATCGACCTCACCCATGAACCAGCCGGAGTTGGTCATCTTGAGCGGCGCAAAGATGTGCTGCCTGGTGTAGACGTTGAGAGGTTGTCCAAATGCGCGCTCAACGATCAATCCAGCGAGCGCAGCGCCGATATTGGAGTACTCGCGAAGCTCGCCGGGTTTGGCGCTGAGAAAGTTCTCCTTGGCGTAGTACTTCCCACCCGGAGTGAAATACGCGGTGAGGAAATCCAGCAGCGGCTCCTTCGGATCGCCATCAAAAGTGTACGTTGCCCGATAGATCTCCCATCGATCGGTGATTCCGGAGGTATGCGTGGCAAGGTGTCGCAACGTGATCGGCACGTTTGGGCTGAACGGATTCACGACACGAAATGGCAAGTACTGATTGATGTCCGTATCCAGCGACAGCTTCCCTTCCTTCACTGCACGCATCATAGACACACCAACAAAAGGCTTGGCCACTGAGGCCACCTTCGCGATGGTGTTTGGCGTGAACGGTCGCGTACGCTGCCAATCCATGAACCCGTAGCCTTTCATCCACACCACGCGCTTGTCGACAAGCACGGCCGCACTGAATCCCATGATGTTTGCTTCGTTCATGGAGTGTGTGATGAGACTATCGAGCGAAGCCAATGTTGGTGGAGTGGTCTTTTGCGAAGCCGGCGGCGCGCCAACGGCGGACTGACCAGCGAGTGGCGAAGTCATCGCCAATGCAAAGACTGTGATACCAGCGCGCGTGATGTGTCGCACGGAAGTTTGGCAGAAAAGTGAGAATACACGGGTACGGTTGCGCACTATACGCCATCGTTTCACCATCAGTTTCGTTCCGCTCACGAATGACATTGAGGTCCGAAAGTGACCAGACATTCGAAGTTTTCGTGGTAGTATTCATGCATGAGCGACGAAAAACCGCACGTGGACTTGCATCACACCGAATGGCATCACGCCGTGAACACGCGTGATGTTGCGTACGATGGTGTGTTCGTTGTCGCGCTCACATCGACGCTCGTGTATTGCCGTCCGGTGTGTCCATCGCGGTTGGCACGTCCGGAGCATCGTCGCTTCTTCACGACATGGCAGGCGGCGAATGCGGCTGGCTATCGACCATGCCGGCGGTGTCGTCCGGATGTCGTAAGCGGTCAGGCACCGCTCGAAGCCGTGCAGCGATTGGCCAGTGTCGTCGCGAATCGCATTACCGATGGTGCACTCAATGCGCAGTCTGTGCCAGAGCTCGCTGCTGCACTTGGCACCAGTGATCGGCATATCCGACGTGCGCTCAAGCGCGAACATGGTACCACACCGGCGCGTCTGGCACTTGCCCAACGTCTGCGAGCGGCGACCACATTGCTGGCCGATCCGAATCGCTCGATCACCGACGTGGCATTTGCCAGCGGCTTTGGCAGTGTGCGACGATTCAACGCGGCGTTCCGCGGACAGTTCCAGATGTCGCCCACTGCCTGGCGACGTATGCAGTCGCCGTGATCTTCTAACTCAGAAAAAAAAACTCTTAGAAAAAGTCCTGCAGCCAGGTCTTCACGCGACCGGCCAGCTTGTCCACGCCCACACCGGACAACGACGACGCCTTGCGCGCAACCACGCCGCCCAGCGCCAATCGATGCGCCCCGTACAGCGCGAGCCCGGTCACCGTCGCGAACTGCGGCTGCGTGACATTCTCCACCAGGCCATCGAGTTTGGCGCCCGGCACACCGATACGTACACCGAGTCCAAACACATCGGCGGCCAGTTCACGAATGCCTTCGAGCGATGCACCACCACCGGTGAGCACGAGACCACCATTCAGGCGTCCCGTAAATCCGGCCAGATGCACTTCACGCTGCACCTTCTCGAAGATTTCATCCATGCGCTGATGGATGATGTGCGTCATGAGTTCACGCGAAATGTGGCGCTCACCATGCGCACCGGAAGCCGGCATGGCGATGACCTGCTGTGCATCGACCATGGGCTCGTACGCGCAGCCATACGCTTCCTTGATCTGCTCAGCGTCGTGCTGCGAAATGCCCAGTCCCTGCACCAGATCGCTGGTCACCGTGTGACCGCCAAACGGGATGGTGCCGAGGTGACGGATCTTGCCCTCGTGAAACACGGCGAGATCAGTGGTGCCCGCACCCAGTTCCACGAGCACGACACCAAGTTCTTTTTCTTCTTCGGTCAGTACCGAGAGCGCGCTCGCCAATGGCTCGAGCACCAACTCGCGCGTGCGATAGCCGGCACGTTCGATCGCCTTGCGCAAATTCATGGCCGGCGAGCTGCCGATCGTGACCAGGTACATCTCGGTCTCGAGACGTGTGCCGATCATGCCTACGGGATCACGAATGCCGTCCACCTTGTCCACGCGGTATTCCTGCGGGATGGCATGCAACAGTTCACGGTCCTGCGGAATGGCCATGGCGCGCGACACTTCGTTCACACGCTCCACGTCGGGGCGTGTGATCTCGTCGCCACTGATGGCCACTACACCCGATGAGCACATCGCGCGCACGTGTTCACCGGCAATACCGACATAAAGTCCGTCTGCGGGAACACCCGAGACACGCGTGGCTTCTTCAACCGCCGCACGGATGGATCGCGTGGCTTCCTCGATGTCCGACACCACACCGCGGCGGAGGCCCATGGTGCGCGTGTGCCCCACGCCGAGCACCTTGAGGCGCGGCGTGCGGGGCATGTCCCCATGCACCGTCGCCACGATCGCGGTCGTGTATGCGGTGCCAATATCGAGTGCTGCGACGATGGGGTCGGATGTCATGGCTGTCTGGCAATCACCTGGTCACGGAATCGCAGATCGAGTTCCACCACCCGCAGCTTGTTGCGCGCGAGATCTGCTTCCACTGGTAATATGTCCTTGACGCGCGCCACGGTCACGTTGCGATTGGTCCGAACCATCACCGTATCCAGCATCAAGCGAAATTCGGTCGTTCCGACCGTGGATGCCCGGGTGACTCGACGGTAGATCCCCGGCGCGGCCCCACGCAGCCCACCCAGCAGGTGCAGCAGCGCGCTGTCAGCGGCACTGGCGATCGGGACATCCAGGGGGGTGCGCACCGGGTCGATCGGCAGCAGGTGCCCTCTGCCATCGGCCGGAACGAGCGCTTGTCCCCGCCGTTCCACCAGAGCGACGGGCTCACGCTCGGTGAGTCGCACCAAGAGGGTACCGGGTAGGCGACGTTCAATCCGGACCTCTTCCACCAGCGGATGCGACCCCGCCCGCGTCACCAGTGGTTCGAGTGGCTGCCACACCGACTGCAGCGTGTCCACCTTGAGCAGCGCCATCAGTTCGGATGTGCGCGCGTAGCGGATCCCTTCGATCTCCACCCGTCGGACATGGAAGAAGGCGAGGTGCGACAATGCCTGCGGCCCCCACCAGGGACTGCCGATCACGGCCGCCAACCCGGTGACCAGCAGCACGCCCTGTAGCGCCCGCCACCACATCGGGCGTGGAGTGCTGTCCGATGCGGCGGAAGTGCCCTTGGGTTCCGGTGATGCGGATGACGCCATGTGATCGCGGAGAGACCGTGTGCCTTACGACGCGTGGCCGAGCAGACGCAGCAACTCCGGCCCCGTGCGCGTGATATCGCCGGCGCCCATTGTGAGCACCACATCGCCCGGTTGCACGAATGCGTGAAGCGCTGCGGCAACATCAGCACGCGGACCGGTCCAGGCCATGGTGCCCGGAGCAACGCGATTGCCGATCAGCGCCGAGGTCACACCGGGTTCCGGTGTCTCGCGCGCACCATAGATGTCGCAAAGGAACAGCGCATCAGCTGCCGACAGCGCCGTGGCAAACTCCTGCTGCAGATCGCGAGTGCGTGAGTAGAGATGCGGCTGGAACGCCAGCACCAGACGACGACCAGGAAACGCATGTCGCGCGGCCGCCAATGTGGCCTGCACTTCCGTGGGATGGTGCGCGTAGTCGTCGACGACTTCCACATCACCTGCCTGCCCAAGACGCTGGAAGCGACGCTCGACGCCTCGAAATGCGGCAAGTCCACGTGCCATGTCCTCGACACGCGCCCCAAGCGCCAGTCCGGCGCCCAATGCAGCAAGCGCGTTGCGCACATTGTGCACACCAGGCACCTGCAACTGCACCGTTCCTACAGCTTCACCGTCGAATCGTACGGTGAAGCGTGAGCCAGCGGCGTCGAGCACGAGATCATCGGCAATGAGTCGCGCGTCTTTTGCATGCGCGCTTGGCGCCGTACCGGGAACCGTTGCGCTGTAAGCAATCACTTCTCGGCTCGACGCCACACGAAGCGACATCGCGCCATCGTCATCGGCGCAGCGAACCAATGCACGCGCTGGCGAGAGATACTGTTCGAACGTGCGCGTGATGTCGTCGAGATCGCGATAGATATCGAGGTGATCGGCTTCGACATTGAGCACGACGGCGACGTCTACGGCAAGCGCGAGGAAGGAGCGATCGTATTCATCGGCTTCCACCACGTAGGTGTTGCCGCCAAGACGCAGATTCCCTTCCCATCGTTCGACACGACCACCCACCACGCCAGTGGGGTTGAGATCGGCTGCCGCCAATGCTTCGGTGGTCATAACGGTCGTCGTGGTCTTTCCATGCGTGCCAGCAATACCAACCAGCGTGCCACCACTCACCGCCGCCGCCAACGCTTCGGCGCGCCGCACCAATGGGACATCCGCATCACGCGCTGCCTGCATCTCCGGATGCGCCGCTGGAATGGCCGACGAATACCCGCCCCCACGCGCAGGGGCGACACGGGAAGCATCATGCGCCGTGACCACAATGCCGAGCTTCGCGAGGTCTGGAGCGCCGCCTGGATTGGCGTCTGTGCCCTGCACCGCCACACCACGACGCGCCAACAACTCAGCGAGCGCGCTCATTCCGGCACCGGCGATGCCAATGAAATGCACCGGTCGCGTGTCCTGTGAATCCAGCAGCAGTGCGGTAGTAGCGAGAGCGTCGTCCGACACGAGAAGCGTCACCTGCGGGTTTGAGACGTGAGAAAATTGGTCCAGCGAAATATGGCGAACCGCGAGCCAGATCTGGCGTGCTACGACGCTCTGGAAATCAGGGACAGGAGCGTGCGTGCGATATCGCGTGCCGCGTGTGGACGAGCCCGCGTGAATGCGGCGGCTCGCATGTCGTCCAACTGTGCCTGATCACCGGCCCATTGCCGCACCTGCGTATCCAGTCGTTCAACGGTGAATTCGGATTGTGGCACATGCACCGCCGCACCGGCCTGGGCGGTCGCGCGCGCATTGTAGGACTGATGATCCTGCGCCGCTGTTGGAAGCGGTACCAGCATCATGGGGATGCCCCATGCGCACAGTTCGGCGATGGACATGGCTCCCGCGCGGGCGACGGCGATGTCGGCGGCAGCGTACGCGTCGACAATAGGTGAAAGGTACGGACGCACCTTGACCCGTTCACCCTCGCGCGAAAGAAACGCGGACGCCTGTTGCTTGCCCGTAGACCAGATCAGCGCGACACGATCAGGCAAACCGCGCGCAATCCACTGATCGACCACTTCGTTGATGGCCTTGGCGCCCTGACTGCCGCCCATGACCAGAACCACGAAAGCGTCATTGGAAAGTCCCCACTTGGCGCGGGCTTTTGCTCGTGCAACAGCACGCGATGCGGCATCCATCGGTGGTTCATCGATCGGGCACCCGAACGGGAACACCTGCCCATCGCGCCCTACGGACAGGCGCGACTGTGCCTCAGGAAAACCCAGGAACAGCGCGCGTGCCCCCCCGGCAAACACGCGCGTCGTGAGTCCCGGATGACTGTCGGGTTCATGCAGCATGGTTGGCACGCCATGCACACGGCCCCACGCAAGCGCCACACCCGCAGCGTAGCCGCCCGTGCCTACGACGGCAGCGGGCCTGTCAGACGCAGCGAGACGCGTGATAGCACGCCACGCCTGCACACCGCCAACCACCGTGCGCCAGTTATTCCACGGCTGACGGCGATACAACGGATGCAGGGGCAATAGGGTGTGCGGGAATTCGGTCGTAGGAAGAACATCGCGCTCGATGCCGCGAAGGGCACCGATGAAATGCGGTTGCACGTCGGACGACTCGCGCACCAACGCACGCGCAATCGCGAGCCCCGGGTACAGGTGACCACCGGTCCCGCCACCAGCAAAGAACACGCGCATTGGGCGCTGCGGCATCACGCGATGCCGTTGGCGAGAGGATCGGTAGCCGCTACGCCATACACGCGTTCACGCTGACTGCCGATGTTCACCAGAATACCGGTCATGGCCAATGTGAGCAGCAGATTCGATCGCCCGTAAGACACAAAGGGTAGTGTCAGTCCCGTATTGGGCAGCAAACGAATCACCACACCGAGATGCACGAAAGCCGTAAACACGGTGGTAAATGTGAGACCAATGGCGAGCAGTGCGAGATAGGGACTTCGCGCCTGTCTGGCGATTCGGAATCCGAGCCATCCGTACAGGGCAAAGGCCAGTGTGATACCCGCGAGACCAATGAAGCCCAACTCCTCACCGATGATGGACCCGATGAAGTCGTTGTAGGCCAGCGGCAACCACCCACGCTGTTGATTGCCCTGACTGAACCCAACGCCCACAACGCCACCCGACCCAACAGCCACGAGCGACTGATACTGCTGATCGCGCACATTCTCCTGCTGCGTGGTCGCCGCGCTGCCGCCGGTCTTCCAGAAATCCTTCACACGTTCGCGGATGTAGGGATTCTGCGCCGCCTGAAAGCCAACAAGCAGCATGCCCACCACACCAAACAGCATGAAGTGCGAAATGCGGGCGCCCCCTACAAACAGCAGCACCGCCATGAGCAGACAGAATGTCATGGCCACACTGACATCAGGCTCGAGCAACGCCAGAATGACCAGTGTGCCGATCACGACCACAAATGGCATGATGCCCTTGCCCAGCTTCCTGACGAGTTCACCCTTCTTCACCAACAGCATGGGCGTCCACACCAGCACAGCAAACTTGGCAAACTCCGACGGTTGCAACGATCCGCCAAACAGGTAGCGACGCGAACCATAGATTTCATTGCTCTGCATGCCCGGCATGAACACCGCTGCCATGAGCACAATGGCGAGTCCCATGATGGGCCAGGCCAGCGCACGAAACCGTTCAGCGTCCACTTTGCTGAGCACTACAAACGCCACAATGCCGGCCGCCGCACCAACCGCCTGGCGCAGCACGAAAAAGTGCCCGGGACTGTTCTTGGAGACGGCCTGCAGTGCGCTCGCGCTGTAGAGGACGGCCAGTCCAAATGCCACGAGTCCAGCCGTCACCAACACCAACGCCCGCCCTTCGAGCGACATACGCCAGCGTTCGCGGGTTCCCGGCATGTCACTCATGCCAACTCCTTGGCCAGGCGAGCAAACGCGCGTCCGCGCTCTTCATAGTTGTTGAACATGTCGTAGCTCGAGCACGCGGGCGACAACAGGATCACATCGCCTGACGCGGCCAAGGCACGTGCACGTGCCACAACCGTTGGGAAATCCGCATCGGCCATGGACTCGAGTGTCACACCGTGTCCAGGCAACTCCGACAGATCCTGCGCGATGGTTGTGGCAGCTTCGCCGTACGCGATCACAGCTTTCACCGTACGCCGAATCTCCGGCAGCAGCGCCGTGTACGGTTCACCCTTGTGCCGTCCGCCGAGCAGCAGCACGGTGGGTCGTGTCATGCCAGCCAATGCCACCTGCGTGGAGGCAACGTTGGTGGCCTTGGAGTCATTGAGCCACGTGATGCCATGCGCATCGCCCACCGGCTCGAGCCGGTGAGCCAGTGCGTGAAAGCCCGTCAGCGCCTTGGCCAATGCCTGGAGCGCGGTCGGTGTGCGATGCGAAGCGTCCGCCACCATCACCGCAAGCAGCGCGGCCAACGCGTTGGCGACATTGTGATCACCGGCCAGGGCCAGTGCATCACGATGCATCACGGGAACACCAAGAACGTGCAGCATTCCGCTGACGCGATCGAAATACGCATCGACATCGCGGCGTTCCGTAGAAAACCGGTGCCACTGTCCCGGAATACCCTCCACCAGTCGCGCGGCATCCGCGTTGTCGGACGTGACCACCCAACGCGACTGCGCGGTAGCGTTGGCAAACAGCAATCGTTTGTCAGCGTAGTAGTCATCAACACCTTGATAGCGATCAAGGTGATCGGGACTCAGCGTGGTCAGCACGCCGACATCGGGCAGCAAGCCCGGTGTGTCATGCAACTGAAACGACGAAAGCTCGAGCGCTGCCCAGGATGGCGCTGGATCGAGCAACGGGATTTCCGACACCGGCGTACCGATATTTCCCACATCAACCGCCACATGGCCGAGCGCACGAAGTAACACGCCAATCATGGCCGTGGTGGTCGTCTTGCCATTGGTGCCGGTAACAGCGATGTAGCGCAGTGCGGGTGTCAATCGCAGCGCAACTTCCACTTCACTGACGATGGGCACACCGGCGGCTCGCGCGGCCGCCATGGGCGGCGCATTGGGCGGCACACCGGGACTGGCCACGACACACACCGCGCGGGCGATACGGGCAAGATCGTGGGTTCCAACATCCACCTGCGCCCCTTCACCACGGAGTCGCGCAGCAGATTGCTGCACGGCATCGTTGTCGCTGCGATCGGACACATAGACCCGCACACCCGCGCGACACAGCAGGCGCGCGGCCGCCTCGCCACTACGTGCCAAACCAATCACGGCAAACTCGCCGGTACGTTCAGCGAGATGCCGCGCCACCAGTGCTGCCGTTTCAGCCGGTGAATACGAGTGCGACGAATGCGCGTCTGCGGTCACGAAACCTCAGCGCAACTTGAGCGTGCTGAGCGCCAGAATGGCGCACAGGATGCCAACAATCCAGAAGCGCACCACCACCTGCGTTTCCGGCCAGCCGATCATCTCGAAATGATGATGCAGCGGTGCGCGTTTGAAGACTCGGTGCTTCTGCGCGTACTCAAGCCCGTACTTGCGACGACGATACTTGAACACCGTGCGCTGCAGAATGACCGACATCGTTTCGGCAAAGAACACCGCCCCGACAAACAGGAGCAGGAACTCACTCTTGAGCAGAATGGCAATGGCACCAACCGCGCCACCAAGGGCCAGCGACCCGGTGTCGCCCATGAAGACCTGAGCCGGGTGCGCATTGTACCACAGGAATCCGGTGCATGCTCCAACGATGGCCGCACAGAACACCGTGAGTTCACCCGCACCAGCGAGGTAGAACACCTGCAGATACCCACTGGTATCGATGCGCCCAAGAATGTACGCGAAAATACCAAGCGTGAGCACGGCAATGGCCACCAGCCCCGATGACAATCCATCGAGACCATCAGTGAGATTCACCGCGTTGCTGACACCCGTGAGAATGAACGTGACCCACGGGATATAGAGCCAGGCCGCCCATGTGGCGGCTGGCACGAGCAACACATACTTGAAGAACGGCAGCGTGGTGCTGGCGCCTGGCAGCGTGGAGATGGGATCGAGCAACAGATACGCGCCGAGTCCGAGCCCGCACAGCACCTGTCCAGCAAGCTTGTAGCGTTCGACCAACCCCTCGTTCTTCTTGCCTTCGCGCTTCTGCTTGAGCTTGAGGTAGTCGTCGAGGAAACCGATCGCACCCATCCACGCCGTTACCACAACCGCCAATAGCACATAGCGATTGTCGAGACGCGCCCACAGCAGCACTGGAATGAACGTGGCCGCGAGAATGATCAGACCGCCCATCGTCGGCGTGGTTCCCTTCCCCGCATGCGAATCAGGCGTGCCTTCGCGTACGACCTGATGAACCGCCATCGCTCGCAGCCGACGAATGATGGCCGGCCCAAGCACAAAACACACCAGCAGCGCGGTGACGAATGCGGCACCGGCGCGGAAGGTGATGTAGTTCAGCAGATTGAGTGCATTGAACTCGCGCACCCAGGGTACCAGCAAGGAATAGAGCACGATTCGGGATTCCGGTCGGGATTCCGTTCAGGATTGCAAAGTGGCCCAGGCCGCAAGCTGCGGCACCAGGCGCTCGAGACGCACACCACGTGACGCCTTGAGCAGAATGAGAGCCGTTTTGTCGAGACGCGGCATCAAAGCACTCCACATATCGTCAAGCGATTCGGCGTTGGCCGATTCAGCCCGTACGACACGCGTATCATCCGGAGCCACACGGGCCAGCGCGGCCGCCATGTCGCCAACTCCCGCAATGAGAGCAGCGCGCGACGCCAGCGCCGCGCGCGCGACTTCATCATGCTGCGCGTCAGACTGTGGCCCGAGTTCGCGCATACTGCCAAGAATTGCAACACGCTGACGATCACCGGGGATATCACTCAGCAGCTGAAGCGCCGCCCGCATCGATGCCGGGTTGGCGTTGTACGCATCGTTGATAAGCGTGGCAGAACCCAGAGTTTCCCACACACCACGCATGTTGGGAACAGTCATCTCCGCCAGACCTGCCGCCGCATCTTCGAGCGGCACACCACAGGCTTCGGCTACGGCAAGCGCCAGCATCGTGTTCGCTGCCTGATGTGCACCACGAAGTGGCGTGTTGACCGGCACACCGCGATAGGTGAGTTGCACACTGCCCTGCGCATCGAGCGACCATTCGTCAGGAAGCGCGTCCGCATCGGTCAGACCGGCCGTGATAACCGACTGCGCGCGCGTACGGGCCAACGATACGGCATCGGCGGCGCTTGCCGCAACGACAGCCAGCGTCACACCATGAAAGACATCGGCCTCCTCGCGCAGCACTCCCGCGAGATCGCCAAGTCCTTCCAGGTGCTCTTCACCAATACTGGTCAGTACCGCTACATCCGGCGCGGCGATAGCCCGGAGCATTCCCACTTCGCCCGGCAGATTGGTGCCAAGCTCAATGACCGCCAGTTCGGCATCACTGGGCATGGACAGCAGCGTAAGCGGCACACCAACGCGGTTGTTGAGATTGCCCTTGGTTGCGTGCACCACATAGGTGCGGCTCAGTGCAGCACGCAGCAGTTCCTTGGTGCTGGTCTTGCCGTTCGAACCGGCCACGGCAATCACACTGCGTCCCCAGGCCTTGCGCCACGCATGCGCCAACTCGCCGAGCGCCACCAATGTGTCGGGCACGACATAGGTGGGAATACCAAGACCTGCGGCGCGCGCGGCATCGCTTACCACAAATGCCGCGGCGCCCGCGGCCTTGGCGGTATCGAGGAAGTCGTGCGCGTCGAACGTGTCCCCTTGCAGTGCCACGAAGACATCGCCAGCCGCAATGCTACGCGTATCCGTGCTGACACCGCCCAACGGATTGGGCATCGAAGGTCCGGTGCCAAGCGCCTGCGCCACGCGCTCGAAGGTCCAGAACGGATGTGGCAATGCCGGCGTCACTGCCGGCACCGCCTCGAATTCCGTTCCCGACGTCATGAATGGCGTCACACCTGCTCCTGCCCGAAGGAAGTGTTTGGCAGTCCGAGTTCGTACGAAAGCTCGCGCACGATCTGCTGTTCATCGAATGGATACGATGTCGTACCACGAATCTGATACGTTTCGTGCCCCTTGCCGGCAAGCATCACGACATCCTGCGGACGCGCCTCACGCAATGCGTGAGCGATAGCGTCACGCCGATCGGCAATGCGAACATGTGGACGGGCATCGGGGCCACTCGACATACCGGCCTCAATGTCGTCGAGAATACGCTCGGGATCTTCGGTGCGCGGGTTATCGCTGGTGACGATCGCCACATCGGCCAATCGTTCGGCGATACGCCCCATTTCCGGACGCTTGCCACGATCGCGATCACCGCCACACCCAAAGAGCACGATGAGACGACTGTCCGGCTCATCGTTCCCTGCACCTGACAATGCCACACGCGTGAAGGGCCGCACAGCGGCCAGTGCACGCTCCAGTGCATCCGGCGTGTGCGCATAGTCGCGCAGCACGGTGGGCGCACTGCGCAGCATCTCCAATCGTCCCGGTACCTGTGGCACCGTGGACAATTTCTGCGCGACCTCCCGCACACTCATGCCGAGGCCGATGGCTGCCGCTGCCGCGCCAACGGCGTTGGCCACATTGAAGTCGCCGATGAGGGGCAGTTGCACCTGCTGCGCACCGGTCGATGTCACCAGCAGAAACGTGCTACCCGCCGTGCCATACACGATGTCGCGCGCCGCTACATCAATGGCAACTTCGGTGGCGATGGGGCCGCCGGCGCCAAAGGTGAGCGTACGTGGCGCATGCGTAACGCCGCGCCACGCCGGATCCTCACCATTGAACACCGCCACACCATCACGCGACAGCAGACCGACCAATCGCAGCTTGGCCGCGCGATAGTCGTCCATGGTGCCGTGATAGTCGAGATGATCACGCGTGAGGTTCGTGAACACCGCCGCCGCAAACGTCAGACCTTCTACCCGCCGTTGATGCAGTGCGTGCGAACTCGTTTCCATCGCCACGGCACGCACACCGCGATCGACCAATGCACGCAGTACGCGCTGCAACTCCACGGGCCCGGGAGTCGTCAGTCCACTGCCGCCGGGCATGGGAGTGCCTTCGCTGCCAAGCAACACACCGAGTGTGCCAATCGACGCGGCTGGTCGGTTGGGTTCATCGAGCAGATGCCGCAGCAGCCCCACTGTTGTGGTCTTGCCATTGGTGCCGGTGACACCCACCAATGTGAGTTCGCGTGCCGGCCAACCATGGAAGGCCGCAGCCGCCACGGCCGCGGCGCGCCGACCATCACGCACCTGAACAAACGGAAGACCCGCCGCCTGAGCAGGCTCGGCGTCTTCTACAATGAGCAGTGCCGCACCGGTAGCCTTTGCCGCAGGAATCCAGGCATGTCCATCCTGCACAGCACCGCGTACCGCGAGGAATGCTGTGCCAGGTCGCACACGACGACTGTCATCGACCAGATCCGTGATGACCGCCGGCAATGACGAATCCACCAGCGACTCTGTTACCAGCAAGCCGGCATCACGCAGTGCATCGGTGATGGACTGTACCTTCACCGCATGCGGCATGTTGTCGACGCCATCAGTACCGCTCATTGCTTCGGGACCTCGAGTTGCACGGTAGCACCGGAGCGCAATGACGCACCGGCCGCGGGCCGTGTGCGTACCGTGGCACCGTTCACCACACTGACTTGAAAACCCGCTTGATGCAGTGTGAGAGTGGCCTGCCGCGCATCGAGCCCGTACACTGACGGTACGGTGCGCAATTCGCGCGACTCATCGCTGCGCTTACGTCCCGCATCGGCTGCATGAGGCAAATCCACTACCACCATGGCCGGCGCCGCCACTGGTTCCGGCGCTCGCGGCCGCGGCGCGAGCAGCGAGTCGCGACGCAGGGAATCGCGCGTGGCAATACGCACCTGTTCCGGCGTACGGGGTTTGGGCGGCGGTGCCGGCGTGGGACGTGCAACACGCGCGAGCGCATCCCGATCGAGCGAGGCATCACGCGTGGCGATCGCTGCCTGCAGAATGCGATTCACCATGCCACCGGATACGATACCGCCAAAGTACGTGCCGCGCGGATCGATGAGTCGCGCCACAATCACATACTGCGGATCGTTGGCGGGAAACATGCCAGCGAAACTCGCGTTGTAACGGCCCGATTCATACCGACCGCCCACCACACGCCGCGCCGTGCCCGACTTGCCACCAACATCAAACGTGCCAAGATCTGCCGCCTGCGCCGTGCCGCTGTCCACCACACTCTTGAGCATGGTGCGCATGGACTCTGCAGTCTCTTCCGTCACAACACGTCGAACCACCGTACGACGGTGACGATAGAGCAATCGTCCATCGCGGGCGTGCACCTCGCGTACCAGAGATGGCTGCAACAGCTCTCCGCCATTGGCGAGCGCCACATAGGCCGATGCGATCTGCAGTGGCGTGGCCGACATACCATAGCCGATAGGCACGCGGGTACGCGTGACTTCCTGCCACTGCGACGGCAACGCCAGCGCACCACGCGACTCCGCTGGATAACTCACACCGGAGTAGCTGCCAAAGCCGAAGTCCCGCATCGCTTCGTAGGCTTCGCGCGGTGAGAAACGCAGACCCAGTTTTGCCGTACCGATGTTGCTTGAGTACTGAATGATCTGAAACACCGACATCGAAGCGGCCTTGTGCTCATCGCTCAACGTACGGTTGGCATACAGCCATTTGCCGTTTTCGGTGTTGATCACTTCAGTCGGTGTGGTCCGTCCGGCGTCGAGCAGCCGCGCCACAACAAACGGCTTCATCACCGACCCCGGCTCGTAGGCTTCGGCAATCGGCGTGCTGTTGTAAGCCGGCTTGCCATCACGCACACCGGCAAGCGCCAGCACCGCACCGTCGCGTGGATCAACGATCACTACATCACCGCCGCTCGCGCCGGTGCGATCACGCGCATCCGCGAGCGCCTCTTCGGCGATCTCCTGCAGCGACTGATTGATCGTCAGCGTGACCGTGTGACCAGGCTGCGCTTCCACCCGCTGCAGCATGGGCGACTCGATTCGTCCACCACGCCCATCGCGAACGAGTGGACTATGCCCGCGCTCACCGTGCAACCATGGATCGAGTTCGAGCTCGATGCCACTGACCGGATCACCCTGTGGATCGAGCGCACCAACCACACCCCGCAATCCGGACGGCGTGGAGTTGATGCGCGTAAGCACCGGCTTGAGTGCCACGCCGGGCAAACCCTTGAGACGTTCCACGTCAGACGAGGCAAACCGATGCGGAAGCTCCACCCACTTCTTCTGGCGATCGAGGGCGCGCTTGATCCACGCATCACTCACCTGCAACTCACGCAGGCCGCGACGCAACACGGCGCGCGTATCCACCGTCTCCCGCTTGCCATTCTTGCGCTTGCGCGTAACCGGCTTGAGATGATGCGGTTCGACGATGATACGCACCTGCTCACGCGTTTCCACCAGCACCGTGCCCGTGGCATCGACAATCGCGCCACGCACCGGCTCTACATCTTCATCGCGCACATGCTGTGAAGCCGCCACCGTCTGCCAGTGGCCGTGTTCGATGATCTGCACATGCGCCGCACGAGCCACGAGCGCCGCGCCAAACAGCACCAGCGTCAGGTGCACAAAGGTCGAACGTCCGCGACTGACGGCCAATGTCGGCGTGTTCTGACCATTTCGATCTGCTCCGCCGGCATTTGCATCAACGTGATCGTGCTGACCACCAGGCCCAGTGGGCATTGAAGGGTAGTCGGTCATGACTGGCCTCCAATATCGATTGCTGCGCTATCTGCAATCACCACCGAATCTGCTGATTCGGCAAATGCGCTCGGCGGAAGAAACCGGGTCTGCGATTCACTCGGAATACGCATACCCAACCGCCGCTCCGCTTCAGCAACAATAGAGCGCCGACTCGACGCTCGTCGCAGATCGTTCTCGAGATCCTGTTGTTCGGCACGCAACGTACGCTGCTCCTGCCGCAGTACCTGCATGGCACGCGCAGTGGCCACGCCTTCGCTGCGTCGCCACACCACTGCTGCCGTGACAATCACGAACAGCACAAGACCGAGCGCCACCTGGGCGCGCCCCTTGAGCGGTGTCTTGCGCGCGGTGCGCCTGGTCGCCATCAGTCGACTACCATCTGGAAATCACCATCAGCGCGCCAATTTCCATGCGCGGAGTCGCGCACTGCGGGCACGTACGTTGACGGCAACTTCTTCTTCCGTGGCACTCACCGGGCGCTTGGTGAGTGTGTCACCAAGCGCGACGCCGCGGCAGGTGCAGATCATCTGCTTCGGCGGGCAGATGCAGTCGCGGCTCCATTCACGGAACGCGTTCTTGACCAGGCGATCTTCGCCCGAGTGATAGGAGATAATGGCCAGCACACCACCTGGCGTCAGACGATCACGCAGCGCGGGAAGCGCGCGCTCGAGCCCCGCCAGCTCATCGTTCACGGCAATACGCACAGCCTGAAAGATGCGCGCAAAGTCCGGCGCACCACTCCGTGGTCCAAGCACGGCACGAATGGCGTCGACGAGATCATCAGCGGTGGCAAATGGACGACGTTCACGCCGACGCAGGATTTCGCGTGCAAGCTTGGCCGCCCGTGGTTCGTCGGCATAGTTCCGCAGCAAGGCCGACAGGTCGACTTCATCGATGGTGTTGAGCAACTCCGCCGCATCGATCTCGGCGTCAGTGCCCATGCGCATGTCGAGCGGCGCGCCCTCACGGAATGTGAATCCGCGTGACGCATCATCGAACTGATGCGACGACACCCCGAGGTCGAGCAGGATGCCATCGAACTTGTCATCGGCATCGAGACCGGCGCTGCCCACATCGGCGTAATTGGACAGGATCGCGCGGAATTGCCCGGCGCGTTCGAATTCCGCGAGGCGTTCACGTGCAGCAGCGAGTGCGCGCGGATCACGGTCTACACCGGTGACGCGCATGCCGCGTTCGAGGAACGCCGCAGTGTGACCACCACCTCCCAGGGTGCAATCGAGCACCGTGGAGGCATCAGCAAGCAGGGCCTCGATCTCGGCCAGCAGGACGGGGACGTGATACGTTCCCGCTCGCCCAGAGGGGAGCGTACGGACCGGGCTCACGCGCGGATCGGGCAATGGGACAGGCGCGTCATGGCAGCGAATGGGCGCCCCGCGAGGGCGCGTCGAAGTGCGTCGCGAGGGGTCATGTTAGCGGGCTGCGGGAGGCAGCGTCAAGCGACGTCGACGCGTGCGAAAATGTGCATTACCCGTTCACGCACATGGATGTGATCCTGTCGTGCTGACCCGTGTGCGACAGGGGAGAAAACGAACGAGCCCGCCGTCGAATGACGGCGGGCTCGTTGACCTGCTAGTGCAGTGTTACTTGCAGATCGCCTTGATTACGCCATCGGCGTGCGGATCAAGCTGCATGACCTGGCCCATGAGCGCCCGCATTGCATCAGGCGAGAAGGAGCCACCGCGCGGCAACAGAATCTGCGCCTCGACGAACATGTCCTTTGCAGCCTTCGCCGCAGCGCAATCACGCGCCTGACCCGCAGCGGTGATCTTCTGGTAGCCATAACCGACATATGTGGCGCCAAGGAGGAACTGCGCCTGCACCTTCATCTCACCCGGCACAACCGAATCCGCATACTTGAGCAGATCAACAGCCGCCTTGAAGTCGTCCTCGGTCTTGCTCGCCGAAGCCTTACGATAGGCTTCCTGCGCGCTGCCGAGCAGCTGCTGACGAAGCAGCGTCGAAGTATCACCTGCCGCGATGGCTTCCTTGATCGCCGGAAGGATGTCTCGACCGAGATCCTTGAGCGTCAGAAGGCGCAGTAGTGTCGCGTTTTCGACAGCAACCTTATTGGCAGCAGCCTTGTCGAGGGCCTCAAGCGCCTGCTGATTCTGTCCGGCCGAACGCAGTGCGATGATCTGGTCGTACACCAACGCTGGGTTACTCGGGAACTTCGCGAGTCCCTTGGCCGCCGTTTCCGCAGCCTTCTGGAACTGACTATCGGCCTGATAGGCACGTGTTGTGCGAATGAAGTAGGTCGTATCCGCAAACGACGTATCCAGCTTCACCAGTTCTTCGCCCTGCGCGTGCGCTTCCTTGTAGTCCTTGGTGGAGAGCAGGATGATCCAGCGAAGACGGAGAAGCTCCGTGTCACCCGGGTTGGCCTGCACCGCTTCGTCGACCACCGGACGTGCAGCCTTCGGATCGGCCACAGCCGCCAGACGACGCACAACGTCCTGCTGCAGACGCGGGTTCTTCGGATCCGTTGCGAGGAGACGCGTCAGCGTGACAGCCGCCGAATCCTGCTGACCGGCCTGTTCATACGCTTCGGCCAGAATGGCGAGCGCCTGACGGCTCTTCGGGTCAAGAGCGGTGATCTCCTTGGCCATCGCGATCTGCTCAGCCGCCGGAGCCTTCTTCTCCAGCATCACGTTGGCCAGACAGATACGGGCCAGCGTAGCCTTGGGATAGGCCGCGATGCCTTCCTTGGCCGCCGCAATGGCCGCGTCCCACTGCTGCTGCCGTGCCGCGCTCACGCACTTCTTTTCGCCCTCGATCTGCTTGCGAGCTTCCTTGAGCTCCAACGACACCGACTTCGCGGCATCGCTGACGTTCTTGGCTTCGTAGCTGCCGAGCGGCTGTACGAGCGAGTTGTCACGCGCCAGCACCATCGCCGCTTCGAGCTTGACGCCCGTGGCGGTCTTGGTCACTACGCCCGTGAGATACTCGTCGGCACGCAGCAGGCTGGCCAACGCCTTCTGATCGTGCGCTTCGAGAGCATCCGTGGTCGGGAACCCTGAAGCCTCAAGAGTGGCTACGAGGTCCTGCTTGGGCAGGACGTAAACCTGCTTGAAGGGGATGTCGCTGTTGATTCTCGTGCGCACCGCATCTGCCGCCTGCACCCCAAGGCCCTTCTCGGCAGACCGGAACACTGCGACCATGACGCGCGTCGCGTTCGGATCGGGGACCCGATTGTACTGGGCCGAGGCCACCGAGGGCACGAGCGTGCCTCCGAGGACCATACCGATTCCGGCGATCGCCTGGAAATGCCGTGACATCAATGTCGTAACCTCCGCACCGGAGCCGTGGGTCCCCGTCGCCGGGGCTGGATAACCCGCTGGCGGTGCGCACGCCGAACGGGTCTGGGGGGAAACTTCGAAAGTGCAGCGCTCAGAATTCCGCGGCAAGGATCGCCGTGTAACTCTGAGCATTTGACTACGAGGTCAATAGCGGATGGGCGAAGAGGGACTCGAACCCCCGACCCCCTGTGTGTAAGACAGGTGCTCTAACCAACTGAGCTATTCGCCCGCGTTACGAGCAACCCGCCGCGTCCGTTGAGAGAAACTACAATAATCTCCGTGGCACCGTTCCGGTTTGGGCAAAGATTTAACCGGATTGTCACGTTCGCCGGGAGATCGTCCCCAGGACACTGCGGCGTTCAACTTCCAGGAAGGAAGGGTGGTCCGTCAGCCCTTGAGAATGGCCAGCGGCACCAGCACGACGTACCCGAGAACCAGCAAAATCGGCGCGATCGTCTCGCCACCACGGGCGAGATCGGCGTAGCCAAGAAGCAGCGCAGCGGCAGCCAGCCCCCAGAAGAGGAGGGGCTTGGAACGGGTCTTGTCGATCGAGGTCATCCCTGAGGATACCGAGAAGTTGGCGCTGTGGGCAAGGGTTCCTCTTCAGACTCTGGAACATCTTCCGGTCCACCCTCCGGCATATCCAGGAGGGCTTGCAGTGCGCTTTCCCGGGCAGCCGCTTCCTGCGCAGCGTCTGCTGCCCGCATGGCTTCCAGCTTACGCCGATCGCGCCGCTTCCGGAGCACGAACAGCGGGACCAACACCAAGGAAAAGACGCCGACAGCGGCCGACACATTGGTCACCAGCGCCAATGCTCCGTAGCGACGACGCGTCTGTCCTTTCCAATGCTGCTCGAACGCTTCTCCAGTCATGCCATAGGCGCCACGCACCGCTTTTTCAAATGACTGGGTCGTGTTCCACTCGTTGAGGAAGCTCGCGAAAGCTGGTTCGCCGCCGAGCGTGGACAGCTCACTCACGATGCGATGCGCCATCGCATAGCTCCAACTGGCTTCCATCCCGCCACCGCGAAAACCCCGCTCCAGCGCCTCAAGTGACGGCAACGTGCGCCACACCATGCCGAGTGAGGTTTCGAAGGCCTGTTCCCGTGTGAATTCGCCGGCCGCCACACTGGCGTAACCTTCGTCGAACCAACGCGTGGGCAGGTTGCCCATGTATTCATGCAGCGCGAGATGCGCCAGCTCGTGCCGAAGCACGACCAGTGGATCGCCGGCATCCGAACCAGCGAAGCTGCCCTGCATCACCAGTCGCTGCTGATCCGGGAATGCGATGGCTGCTCCCCATTCCGGTGCGAAGGGCCCAACCCACGCACGAAATCTGTCTGCGTCTGGCGCCACGGCGATCAGGACATGTGCCTTGGGACGCGGCAATCCGGGGAAGGTGTCGCGAGCCAGCGCGGCCTCCAGCAACGACTTGGCCAATCGCTCATCACGTCGTTCCGACACCACGGTGAATCGCCCCTGATCGAGCCGAATACCGCGCGCACTGGCCGTCGGCACTGATTGCGCGAGGGCTTCGGCAGCGAGAGGGGGCATCAGCAGCATGCCCAATAACAGCATGGCCCCGCCGAGCCAGCGCCTGGCAGCAGCCACCACAGGACGCGTCAGGAATCGACGAAGGTCGGTTCCTGTCCCGATTCGAGTGATGCCAACAATGCCGCGCAGTGTTTGCCCCATGGACTGAACTTGTTCGCCTCACTGCCGCTTTTCCATGCGGCCAGTGCTTCGGCGCGACGCCCGCACTCCCAGTGCGTGCGTCCCAGTTCATACCACGCCTGCACCA
>JACVCD010000005.1 GCA_016742275.1 Gemmatimonadaceae bacterium | reverse complement strand
CTTCCCACCGATACAGCGGCCCCGCGAACGCCACCGCACCCACGCCCAGCAGCAGGGCTCCTGTCGCCGCTGGTCCGATGAGCGCGGCACCAGCCATCGCCAGCGCCTTCTTGGCCATCACCGCGGCAATCAGACCACCACCAGCGCCGGCACCACCAATCACCGCGCCATACCCCGCGAGATTGGCCAGCAAGCCTTTCCGTAGATCCACCGTCATCGTGACCTCGCAGGCCCGTGAATCGCCAGCCACACTCGCCAGACTCACGCGCACTTCAGGCACGTAGACCCCGTAGCGCGTCCATGTCCACTTGTAGTTGGCGCCCAGCATCTCCGGCAGCTCGAACAACAGCACGCCGCCATCGAGTGGATGTCCGCCGAGTGTATCGCGCAGCGTGAGCAACCAGGGTGCCGACTGCACGGTGCGCCCCAGTGCCTGCAATACATCGCGCGGCGGTGCCTGAAAGACGCGACTCACGGACAGTGTGCGCTGCGATGTGCCAAGCAATCGCGTGGCAATGCGATCGCTCCACGGCGATAGTGTTGGCGCGAGTGCTGCACCTGCCGGCGCCGCCCGCAATTCATCGAGCGCGAGAGCCACATAACGCTGCGAAATACCGGCTTCTACTGCCGCCGCTTCCACATCGCGCAATCGATACTCGTCGCTGCTTACACTCACTGCGGGTGCTTCGGTCGCGGCGTCGCCAGAACCCGCCGGACGCAATGCACGCGTTTCATCGCGACGAATACGCGCCTCAAGTCGTGTTGCCGCCTCCGCCTGCAACTCGGCCGCGCGGCGCCACACCGCCATGGCTTCCACACTCGACAGCGCCGCACGCTCCGGTGCCGCCTCGGTGTGCGAAATGGACTCGAGTGCCTTGCCCAGTGCATCGGCCAGCTCTTCACCAGTCGCAAATCGGTCGGCTGCCTGTTTGCGAAGACAGCGATCAATCACTGCCGCAAGTTCGGCCGGCACATCAGGCGCCACACTGCGCAATGTGGGTGGCTCGCGCGTGGCGTGCGCCACGAGAATGGCCTGCGGTGTACTGCCTTCAAACGGCAGACGCCCACTCAGCGCGAGAAATCCAATGCAGCCAAGTGCATAGAGATCACTGCGACCATCGAGCGGTTCTCCACTCGATTGCTCGGGACTCATGAAGTGCACGCTACCCAGTACGAGTCCGTCCTGCGTAAGCGCCGCATTGAACTCGGCGCGCGCAATACCGAAGTCGCTCACGATAGCGCGGCCGGTGCCACGTTCGAGCAGAATGTTGTCAGGCTTTACGTCGCGATGCACAATGCCGCGCGCATGCGCATAGGCCAGGGCCCAGGCGGTCTCGCGCAGCACGCGCACGACTTCGGCCGCCGGCAGCGTGCCACGGGCACGAATACGTTCGCCCAGCGTTTCACCGTCCACGTATCCCATGGCAAAGAACGCGAACCCGCGCACTTCATCGGCCGTGAATACGGGCACGATATTGGGGTGCGACAGTTGCGCGGCCATGCGCGCCTCGCGCAGGAATCGCTCGCGCGTGTTGGGATCTTCCGCGAGAGTGGGCGGCAGCACCTTGAGTGCCACCGAACGATCGAGGCGCTCGTCGCGCGCCAGCAGCACGATACCCATGCCGCCGCGACCGAGCTCGCGTTGCAGTGTGTACTGACCGCGAATGGCCTCGCGCAGTGGCGCCAGTTCGCTCGGTGTTTCGCCCATGCCCTTCGTCATGTCAGAACCTACGTGGGGCACCGATCAGGGTTCCAGTGCCCCAGGGAATCTGACCTACTTTGGGGCAGCCGCCCCGCCACGCGCCACACCGCGCACCTTCTGCCCACTCAGCAGCGACTCCGGCGGATTCACCACCACCTGATCACCTTCGGCCAGCGCGCCCGATACTTCGAGCGTGGTGCCAAAATCGCGGCCCACCGTGATGGGCACGAGGGCAATGGTGTCACCGGCCACGCGTGCCACCTGCGTGCCATCACCGCGCACGATGAGCGCGATGGCGGGCACACGCAACGCCGGCGTCGATGTGGGCACCACCAGTTGCACCTGCGCAAACATGCCGGGCAGGAGACGACGCGCCTGATTGAGCACCTGTACTTCCACCAGCAGCGTACGCGACAGCGGATCGATGGCGCCGGCCGTGCGCACCACACGTCCTATGAACGCGCTGTCGCCAAGATCACGCACCAGCACGCGCGTAGACATGCCGGGGCGAATGCGCGGTGCAGCACTCTGCGGCACCTGCAGCATCACGCGCACCGTATCGGTCTGCACGAGTGTGAGCAGCGGACGTGCCGCCGCCGCGGCACCAGCCACCACGAGCGAACCAATGTCGATGGTACGCGCCGACACGATACCACTGAATGGCGCAATCAGTGCACCAAAACGCTGCTGTTCACGCAGGTTGGCCAGATTCGCACGCGCCGCCCGCACATTGGCGTCGGTCACATTGGCGGTGGCCTGACGCTCATCGAGCTCCTGCGGCGTCACCACACCCTGACTCGACAGCTGCTTCCAACGTGTGAGCGACGTACGCGCCAATCCCGCACTAGCTTCCACCTGCTCCAGTACCGCCTCAGCCTGACGCACCTGCTCCTTGAGTTCCGGTTGATCGAGCACGGCGAGTGTATCGCCTGCGCGCACAACCGATCCAATGTCCACGCGCAGCGAGCCAACGAAACCATTGGTGCGCGCAAACACACCCGTCTCGTG
This sequence comes from Gemmatimonadaceae bacterium, assembly GCA_016742275.1. Classification (GTDB taxonomy): domain Bacteria; phylum Gemmatimonadota; class Gemmatimonadetes; order Gemmatimonadales; family Gemmatimonadaceae; genus Gemmatimonas. The sequence continues at coordinate 252,015 of JACVCD010000005.1, read as the reverse complement.
CAGACCGGTGATGCTGCCTGGTACTTCGAGTGGCAAGCTGGCCGAATCACGGTGCACGGCTTCAGTGAAGACCGTGGGTGCCGCAGTGGCATCCGCCTGTTCCGCAGTACGCGCCTTGGACTGTGCGAGACGTGGCAACGCGCCGGCAACGGCGAGTCCCACAAAAATCACCGCCAGCACAATGGGAATCGCGCGTCCGGCGCGCGGATGATATGGGCGGTTCACGTTGATGCTCATGCCAACTCCGGAGAAATCGGTGCCATGGCAAGCGCCGCAACTTCGCGATGTTTGCGCATGCGGCTGTAAACCACGGGCAGTACAGTGAGGGTGGCGCAGGTCGCGAACAACAATCCGCCAATGACCGCGCGGCCGAGCGGTGCGTTCTGCTCACCACCTTCACCAAATCCAAGCGCCATCGGAATCATGCCCACGATCATGGCCGCAGCCGTCATGATCACGGGACGCAGTCGTGTGCTGGCTGCGTCCAGCGCGGCATCGAACGCCGACAGTCCATCCTCCATGCGTTCGTTGGCAAAGGCCACCACGAGAATGCCGTTGGCCGTGGCCACACCCATGCTCATGATGGCTCCCATGAAGGCCGGCACACTCACCGTGTTACCGGCCGCAAAGAGCGCCCAGATCACACCCGACAGCGCGACCGGCAGCGCCACACTGATGATGAGCGGATCGAGCCACGACTGGAAGTTCACCACCATGATCAGGTACACCAGCAGAATGGCAAATACGAGTCCGGTGGCGAGGCCCGTATAGGCCTCGCGCATGGCAGCCACCTGCCCGCGCATCACCAATGTGGTGCCGCGTGGCAGAGTGGACTGCATGGAGTCGAGCACCACGTTGATATCGGCGGCCACCGCGCCCAGGTCGCGATCCTGCACATTGGCGTACACGTCGTACACCGGCGCCACGTCGTAGTGACTCACCACGGCAACGGCCGAGCCGCGTGAGACGGACGCCACATTCTGAAAGAGCTGCGGTGAACCGCCGGCTCCGGCGATTGGTGTGCGTCCCAGTGCCTCGAGCGAATTCATGCGGTACTGCGGGGTCTGCACGCTCACCGTGTACTGCACACCGTTCTGCGGGTTGAGCCACACATTGGGCTGCGCCTGACCGCTCGACGCCAACGACACGAGCAGATCGTTGGCCACATCACGCTGCGAGAGCGACAGGGCCGCAGCGCGTGTGCGATCGACGATGAGATTGAGCTGCGGTGCTTCGAGACGTTGCTGCAGATACACATCTACCGCACCCGGAATGGCGCGCACACGACGTTCAATGGCGCGCGCCACCACGATATTCTCGGCGCGATTGCTGCCCACCACCTGAACATTCACCGGCGCCGGCAGACCGGCGTTGAGAATCTGTCCTACGATGTCGGCCGACTGGAAGAAGGCCAGCACCTGCGGGAATTCGTCGCGCAGCATGCGACGGATTTCGCGTACGTACTCACCCGTGTTGCCGACGCGGTCGTGATTCAGCACGATCAGCAAGTCAGCGTCGGTCACGCCGATGGTGGGGTTGTCGCTGTACGCGAGATTGGTAACGCTGCTCGAGCTGATGCCGATGTTGTCGATCATCGTGCTCAGGTCGTGCGCGGGAATGACCTGGCGAATGCGGTCTTCCACGGCGGCAACGATGCGTGCGGTTTCTTCAACGCGTGTGCCAACCGGTGCGCGCAGGTGCACACGAATCTGTCCGGCGTCCACGGCAGGGAAGAAGTCACGGCCCAGCCACGGTACGAGTGCCAGTGCCGAGATCAGCACGAGCCCCGCCATGATCGTGAGTCCTAAAGGACGCACGAGTAGACCACGAAGTGCGAGACGATACTGCACGCGTCGTCCTTCGAACCAGTGTTCGAAGTTGTGGTGCATCTGTGAAAAGAAACCGGGGCGCTTGGGCATGTGCGCGCGCTTGGCTTCGAGTGTGCGTTCGCGCTGCATGGCGTAACGCACCAGCGTGGGCACCAGCGTACGCGAAATCACATACGACGCCAGCATGGCAAACACCACCGCCATGGCCAGCGGCTTGAACAACGATCCGGCCGCACCACTCAAAAAGAAGATCGGCACGAACACGATGCAGATGGCCAGCGTGGACACCAGCGTCGGAATGGCGATCTGACCAGCGCCGAGCAGAATGGCCTGATCGATATCCGGCTCGTGCTCCTGCACGCGATGGATGTTTTCAATACCTACCGTGGCGTCGTCAACCAGCACACCAACGGCCAGGGCGAGACCACCCAGTGTCATCACATTGAGTGTCTGTCCCAGTGCGGCCAGCACGGTGACCGACACGAGAATGGACAGCGGAATACTGAGCGCCACGATGAGTGTGGAGCGCCATGAACCAAGGAACAGCAGAATCATGGCCGCTGTGAGACACGCGGCAATGAGCGCTTCGACCACCACGCCCTTGAGCGCGGCCTTCACGAACAGTGACTGGTCGGCGAGTACGTCCACCTTGAGTGCTGAAGGCAGCGCCGACAACACACCGGGCAGGGCACCGCGCACGCGGTTCACCACGTCGATCGTGGACGCACCACCCGACTTGAGCACCGTAATGAGCGCGCCGCGCACACCGTCGCGATGCACGATGTTGGTCTGCACCGCGTAGCCGTCACGCACCTGCGCTACATCGCGCACGCGAACCAGTCCGCCATTCACCATGCGAATGGGCAAGTCGTTCAGCGCGTCCACCACATCGGGGCTGCCGTTCAGGCGCACCGCATATTCGCGTTCGCCGATCTTGGCCGTGCCGCCAGGCAGCACCAGGTTCTGCGCCGTGATGGCATCGGATACATCGGTGGGGGACAGACCACGGGCGAGCAACTGGTCGGGATCGAGGTCCACATTGATCAGTCGCGCGCGACCACCATACGGCTGCGGCACACTGGCGCCGCGCACCGTGGCGAGACGGGTACGGATACCGTTCGTGCCCAAATCATAGAGCTGCTGCTCGCTCAGCGAATCACCACCGAGCGCCAGCTGCAACACCGGCACATTGGCCGCGTTGTAGCGCACAATGAAGGGCGCCGTAGCGCCCGGGGGCATGATCCGCAGAATGGACTGGGCCACGGCGGCCAACTGCGCCACCGCCGATTCGATTCGGGCCCCAGGCTGGAAAAACACCTTGATGACCGTGATACCGGCCAACGACTGGGATTCGATGTGTTCGACGTCGTTGACCGTGGTCGTCACCGCCCGCTCATAGGGGGTGCTGAACCGCCGCTCCATTTCTTCGGGCGGCAGACCGTTGTACGACCAGATGACCGACACGACCGGGATATCGAGTTCCGGCAGGATGTCGGTGGGCATGCGCAGCGCCGACAAAACGCCGAACAGCACGACCAGCAGCGCCCCGACGATGAAGGTGTACGGCCGCCGAAGCGCGAGGGAAACAATCCACATGCCGGAGAATACGTGCGAGTGGTGGAATGCGCTCGCGGCCGGGCCCACAACGCAAAACGCACGGCCCGTTGGAGGACCGTGCGTTCCACAAGCCGCGACACGTGTCGCAGCTCAAGCCAACCGCTTACTTGGTCGGATCGAGCATCGCCTTGATCTGATCGCGCGAATCCTGCAGGTGCGCCCGCGACGCCCGGTCGCTGGTCCGGCCAATGGCCGCTGCCAGCTCACGATCCAGCGTACGCACTTCGTCCTTCAGCATGGGACGGAAATCGCGCGTGTTCAGGATTCCGCCACCCAGCAGCTGCGCGATCGCGGCTTCCTGCGCACTCGGCGCGGGCGGCTTTATCTTGGCGGCCATCGACTCGAGGTAGATGGTCTGCAGACGACGACGATAGGCGTTGATCGGCTGACCACCGTAGATCTCCTTCCAGAGCCCACGACGCAGATCCGTCAGCATATCACCTAGCGCGTAGACGTCGGCGCGGTTGGTGGCCGTGGCTTCCAGTTCCACCATGCGCTGCAGACGGGCATTGGATACGAGGCTGTTGAGCACTCGCGCCTGCGCACCGGCCACACGGGCGATGTTGCCATCGGACTCGAGACGACGCAGCGTCGGCACGTCGATGAGGTAAGTCGGCGTGGCAAACACCTGATCGTTCAGGAACTTCATGGCGTCGGTCTGACGCTTGCGCGACACCGGCGTCCACACCGGGCCGGACTGGCTTACGCGCTTTTCCTGACGATCCACACCACCCACGATCTTGACCACGTGGTTGGCTTCGAGCGTCCACTGACCGATCACACCATTGTACGTCTCGCTCAGGAGCGAGAAGTCCTTGGTCTTGTCGGCGGTGGACGCACCGTTCACCAGCTTCATCACGCGGGCGATGTTCTTGAAGCCCAGCGTGCTGGCGCGCACGGCGTCGGCATCACCAACGGCTTCCGTCTGCTCACCCGGATCGGCCTGACCCGCGCTGGCGTCATCGGAGAAGCGGAGCCACGGCGTGGCGTCCTGCATGCGCGACCATTCGTCGAGCGTGGGCAGTTCGGCCTGCGGCGTGCGTGCGCCCGGGATGGGCTTGTAACCCCACATGGTCGCGTAGAGATCGTACGGACCAACCTTCGGCACGAGCTGCGACACGGGGATCCCGTCTTCTGGCTGCGCGACATAATTGAAACGCGCGTAGTCCATGATGCTCGGCGAGTGTCCCATCTTCGCCACCCACGTCTTGCTGCGGATGGAGTCGAGCGGGTACATCGAGCTGCCCTTGAAGTTGTGACGGAAGCCGAGTGTGTGACCGACTTCGTGCGCCACGACGAACTGCACGAGGCGTCCCATGAGCGAATCAGGGAACGGGAACTTCTGCGCGCGCGGATCGAGGTGACCAACCTGCGAGAAGTACCACTCGCGCTGCAGGTCGAGGATGTTGTGATACATCTGCACATCGGCGTCGAGAATTTCGCCGGTGCGCGGATCGACAAGGCTCGGACCCTGCGCGTTGGCCGTGGGCGACGGCAACCAACGCACCATCGTCACGCTCGCATCTTCACCCGAGAAGTCGGGGTTGTTGGCCGGTGCATCAGCGGCCACGATGCCCTTGGCAAAGCCGGCCGCTTCGAACGCTTCCTGCCACTCCTCAATGCCGGCGCGAATGAACGGCTTGAGGTACGCGGGCGTGGCCGGGTCGACGTAGTACGTGATCGGCTTCTTGGGCACGCAGAGATTGCCCTGCTTCTGCTCACTGCACTCGAGGCGCCAGCGCTTGATGTAGTCGGTCGACACCACACGCTGTTCATCCGAACCAAAGTCACGCTTGGGCGTGATGAAGTAACCCACGCGGCGATCATACAATCGCGGCATCATGGGCTGATCGGGGAGACGCACGATCGAGAACGTGAACGCTTCCGTGACGGGGCGCGTGTTGCCGGCAGCGAGACCCGGAATGGGCAGCGCGGCGCCAGCAATCGGCGTGTACGTCTGCACGGCAGTCACGTTCACATTGCGCGAGAACGCCGCGAACTTGTCGACGTAACTGCGCGCTGCGTCGACCGTGGCGCGACGACCGCGTGCGGTGAATTCCTGCACACCGCCGGTGAAGAGACGCGTCACGTCCACGACCACCGAGCTGTCCTTGCCGTAGGCTTCGACGTTGATCGTGGCGATGATGGGGAAGATCGAGATCAGATTCATCGCCGCGCGCGACTGCTGCATGCTGTCGGACGCGATGTTGAGATAGCTCGCTTCACGGACGTCGATGCGGTTTTCGCGGCGCACGAAGCGGATGACACGATCGGGGCCATAGAGGCTGCCGCCGATGGCTTCATTGGTACCGGCGAGCACCGTCGTGACGAGGAAGTCCTCGTTCAACTGATTGGCCGGGATTTCGAAGAACAAGCGGGCGCCAACCTGGTGCACCGAGAACACGCCGGTCTTGCTCTTGGCGCGCGGCGTGATGACGGTGGCGTAGGGGCGCGGGTTGGGCTCACCACCGCCGCCACCCAGGGCGCCAGCGAGACCCGCGAGGTTGGGGGCGCCACCACCAGCGGGCGGCTGGCCGGCGGGATTCTGCGTAGGGTTGGTCGGGCCACCCGGGGCGTTGGCCGGACGGGCGGCGCCATTGGCGGGCGCCGGTGCGGGAGCCGGCTTGGACGCCGACTTGCACGCGCCGAGCGCGAGCCCGGTCAGCGCGATCGGCAGGAGACGGAAGCGCATTGAGTCTGACAGAGATGAGGGAGGGGCGAACCGCGCCTTTGGCGGGGCCCATGCAGTTTACGGTGGAGAGGGGGGGAGGGGCAGGGGCCTTTGGGGACGGTGGTGTATGGTTTCTGCGGTGGGCTGCAATGCAACGCGTTCCGGGGGACCGTTCCGTGGATTGCTGAACTCGGGCGCGATGGCTCGGAGCCTTTGCATGTCGCCGTCCGGCTCTCTCTCGGCCATGGCGTGATATAGCGCGATAGCCGCAGCATATCGCGGGCTGGCGAAATGCTGCAAATGCGCTGCAAGTTCTGCATTGGCAACTGGATTGCGAACTGCAACGGCGTGCTGCGCTGGATTGTTATGCTGCGAAAATCAGCGGTATAAACAGCTGGCTGCAGTGATGCTTCGCGGTCTAATAAGCGTTATACCGCTGCTCAGCATCCTCATCGACTGCTTGCATTCATGTTGCCGAGACTTGCCCGCCAACACCTCAGTACTGATCGCGACCCACTCTGAGCGCCGCGCAGAGAACAGCACCTTAGCGGTTCGCCGCACATCGCCATTCCGGCTAGCGGCAAACGAATCTGCGATGCAAGATGCCAAGTGCTTTGCGAATCCTGAGAGTTCCCCTGCGAAGAAGTGGAGCGATACGATGCTGGCGAGACTTAAAGGCGTGTTCCAGCGCGCACTCACAGAGGCCGATTTGCTTCATGTGATTGAGCACCGCATTAAGACTCCTCCGCTATCGCCAGAGTGGCTCGATGTGCTGGCTACAATACGCGCCAAGCGAGATGGCGGCTCGCTGACGGAGCTCTGGCGCGATCGATTTCGCGCGAAGATCCGGGAAATTGCCAGCGAGCCCACTTGGTCGCTCCAGCGCGCGAGAGTTCTCAGATGCATCGCGGAGACGCATGGTTGGACTGCGCTGCACGAGGCCACGAAGGAAGCCACCAACGCGGAGGCCTGGGTGGATCACTTCAAGGAGGCGTTTCCCGAGGCGGCGGAGGCGTCACCTGAAACCTGCAACTTCTTGGTGTTGCAGCACTATGTCATGGCGCTTTGCACGGAAGCTTGTTTGGTCGAGATCGGGAGCGCTCTCTACAACGTGAACCAGATAAAGCTTCTGGAGCTTCAAGTTCTTGAAGCGGCTCACAGGGAAACTCAGGTACTGCAGACGCGCCTACGAGACCGCATTCTTACAGCTTCGAGAGGCGACGACGATTTTCGCGATGCACTGGTCGAGTGGCATGATGAGCAATGTGTACCGTTGCTGAACGCAGAGTGGCGATCCATCAACGCCCTCGAAGAAGCAGTGGTCGCAGACACCTTCGACGTCCAGAAGGACGCGCGGCAAGCCGAGGCGCTTCAGGAAAAGCTCGCGGCCGTCCTGAGAGAGATGCCGGTTCGAATAGACGAAGAGGTAGACCATTGAACCGCCGGAGTGCCGAAAAGCCATTGTAACGGCGCAATGGATCTCTTGCATGGCGGTATAACGAGCGTTGCTGCTCGCAAAGGCATTGAGGTACGCTGAATAGCTGCGCAACGCTCCGCGTTACGCAGTTATTCAGCTAATTTCATTTGGGCCTTTGCGGCAGAACTCGGCGTTATAGAGGCAACACGCATTGGATCATCAGTTGCAAGCTCTCGACGAGTTTATCGAATCATTTCTGGGCTATGGTAATCTGCGGTCTCCGCTCTGGTTCCTCGGCATGGAGGAGGGCGGCGGGCGCGATGTTGCAGAGCTTGCACGGCGGGTCGCGCTTTGGGATTCACGCGGTCGATCCGTGTGTGAGGATCTGGCGGAGTATCATCGTGCGATGGGTGTTGGCCAGTTCTTCGATCGTGGCCGCCCGAAGCTGCAGCCGACGTGGTGCGCCCTGATGAAGGCACTCCAAGCGTGGCGAGGAGAATCTTACGACCTCGACACGCTTCGCAGGGTTCAGGCTACCGAGCTTGGCACATCGGGCGGTGCCACGGCTCTATTGGAACTCTTGCCGCTTCCCTCACCGAAAGCGTCGGATTGGACGTATCGTGAACTCGCGACACGACGCGGCTATCTTGCCGATCGATCGAGCTACGTATCACACGTACTGCCGCGACGGATTGGTCGGCTCCACCAAGTCGTGCGCGACGCACAGCCGAAGGCTGTAGTGTGTTATGGGTTGAGCTACGTCGAGCATTGGCGTGCGGTGGCCGGTACATCACTCGATCCGGTGACGATTGGCGATCGGCAGTGCCTAAGTGCGCGTGTCGACCGGACGCAGTTCCTTATCGTACCCCATCCTAGTCGCGCCAATGCGACCCGGCTTTGGGAGGCCATTGGGCATCAGCTTCGTGCAACGGCTCTATAACGGCTCGCTGCTGCAGGCGGGGCCACTTCGGACAGCGGCTGGCTCGCTCCGCTCGCCGGCCGCATCTTATTGGAATGGCCCCGCTGCAGAGCGGCGGCGTTATGTGGTTTGATAGCTGGATGCGCGGCGACAGGATACTTGTACGACACCTTCTCGAGGAAATCTCCGCAGTGCGATTCTCCGCTCTCGCAATCATCACTTCTTGCCTTACCGCGTGCGCCGGCCAGAGCCAAGCAGACGCTTCAAAGCTTGATGCGCTCGCCCGTCGAATTGATTCCGTAGAGGCAGTGGTGTCCGATCTCAAGTATCGAAGCGAGCTATCTGAGATGATGGAAGGATGGGACAAGATCGCCTACCTGACCCCAGGTCAGGATGGCTATTCGGTCGTCAATAGCGATCTTGGCGCCATCACCGTTAGTCTTGCGAACGTTGAAGCTTACGCCAGCGGTAGCCGCGTCACGCTCAGTTTTGGCAATACAACGTCAGCGAACATCAACGGTGCGAAGGCGAAGATTGAGTGGGGCGCAGTCGATACAAGTGGCGTTCCCATCAACGAGAGTGCGAAATCACGAGAGGTAAAGTTCAACGAAACGCTCGGTAGAGGTCGTTGGACGGCGGTACGACTGGTGCTTGAGGGCGTGCCACCTGCAGAGCTAGGGTTTGTGCGAATTCGCGACTTGACGCACAGCGGCATCGAGCTTTACCGGTAGGTCACTTCGCCACCACATAACGATGCTTGCTGCAGACGGGCGTTGTTCGGTAGCGCGCTGCGCGCGCATTTAATTTGAGCGCCCGCTGCAGAAGCCAGCGTTATACCGTTCATACATGAGTATGTCAGATCAACGACCTCGCGAAGCATTCATACTCTTGAATATGACTGTTCTCGATCTTGCCGCTGGAACCGGCGTGATCGATGTCTTTAACTCGAATCCGATTCAGGCTGTCATCTCGGATACCAATGCTATTGGCGTGTCGAGGCTAACGCTTTTTCACCTAATCGTCACACTCCATAAGATCCTAGAGATCTACAAGCGCTACAAACCAATTCTTCCCACTGAGGTTGCCCTTGAGTTCAAGAACTTGGCAAAGGAGATCGATGCGCGAGGGGTTCCAGCATTTCGCAATAAAGTGATTGGTCACATCTGGGATGCTGATCTTCGGCGTCCTTTACTTGCCAACGAAATTCAACTTGCGCTCTCGAGCGTGACACAAGGCGACCCGGCGGCGTTTCTGAACTGGATCAACCCTCGGCCAGAACCTTGCTCAACTTCAGTTGTTGCGATTGTTGAGCGTGTTCGGGATTCGATTGGCGAAAAGTACGATGTAGATGGACGGGAGATAGGGGGTTGAGAGATTCTCTCGTGAGCGGTATAACGAGCGTTGCTACTGTCAAAGGCGAGCTGGTACGCTGTGTAACTACGCGAAGCTTGCGCTTCGCGTAGTTCACAGCTGATTCATTGTAGCCTTTGCAGTAGAACCAAGCGTTACACCTCATTCTCCGATAATCTCTCTATCAATCACATGACTTTTGCTCGCCGTACTGCTGCTACCGTGATCCTAGCTTTGGCCCCGGCAGCCGCGCCAATGACTAGTGCCTTCGCCCAAGCGACTGGCACCGCGCTCAGGAACGTGTCCTATGAGGCGCCGATAGGGATCGTTGAAGTCACTGGGTTGCGGCGCTGGTCGCTCGAAATGCTACGAGATTCCGTGCGAGTGCACCGGCCAGGACTCGAACTTCACGACTCGGCGTGCGCCGCGGTGCTCCGTCAGTTTCTCGGTTTCCCTGACGCACAGGTCATCACGCAAACCTATGTTGATAGTGCGGGTGCCAAGCCTCGGCGATTCGTGTCGATCAAGGTTATTGAGCCCGGCGAGGCCGATCGCATAAGATGGGCGACTACGGCGAAGGCGGACACGTTTCGCGTGCTTCGCCCGAGTTACGCGTCGCTCATCCTAGGCGCGACAGACGGTTCTGGATCTTTTGTATTGGGTCCGGTCCTTGGGCCGCTGCAGTTTGGGCGGGATACGGCACGCTTCTCTGCTTCAATTGCCGCGATGCCTTCGGCGCGGCGGGCCACATTGGAGGCGGACGCAGCGCGCTTGCACGCGTTTCAGCTGGCGCACTCGGACAGGGCCGCATGGCGCGTGGCGCTTGAGGCCGTAAGAGAGGATGGCGAATACGTCAACCGGTTTGCTGCCGTTGTTGTTCTAGCGGGGTTCGGCGAACGCGACGCGACGTGGCACGCACTCGCTGATGCCCTTCGCGACGGCCAAGAGGCGGTGCGCAAAAGCGCCCTGACGGTGCTGCAGATTCTCCCTTCGCGGACCGTTGACTGGACCCCTGTTGTTCCGGGACTGCGCGCGCTGCTCGGGGGTACAAATGTCGCTGCGACCGAAGCCGTGTTGCGAACACTGGCCCGGAGCCGAGTATCACCGGCTCTCGCTGGCCCGTTGCTTCATGGCAATGCGGAATGGGTTCTTGCTCATTTGCGTTCACGAAATCCTGCCACCTCTTTCGAGGCAAGGGCCCTTCTCGTTCAGCTCAACGGTGGAAAGGACCTCGGTGCTGACGCGAGGCTATGGGAGCAATGGCTTGGAAGTTTGCCAACTCCACGCTCATGAGGTGTAACGGTGCTTGCTGCAGACGGGCAATTCGGTCGCTCGCTGCGCTCGCCCTTGATTTAATCGCCCGCTGCAGAAGCCAGCGTTAGGCGGCCAATGTCAGTTTCCTGCAGGAGCCACCATGCACATCGATGACAATCATCTGTATCATGGCGCGGCGCTGATTCAGATTGCCGAGCACAAGAAGTTTACTTCAATCAACTCGTTCCGCGTGTCTAGGCGTACTTCGCGGAGCGCATACATCGTCAATTCGGACATCGGCGTTTACCTGAAGTACGCGACCAAGCCGTCAAAGGCCCACAGTGAGTACAGCTTTACGTTCCGAACTGCGCACTTGAAAGAGCTCTCCGCAATCGCCAGGGGCGGCCGCCGAGCGTTTGTAGCGCTCGTTTGTGTCGAGGCTCGCGAGATCTGCTGCGTTAGTCGCGCGCAGCTCATTACCATGATCGGACAGCGGCGCGCCGCGACCGGAAGAAGGGAAGAGAACAACACAGTGCTCGTCCATGCGCTTCCTGGTGAGCGCTTCCGCGTTTACATGAACGCTCCTGGAGTTCGGAATGCGGTTCTCGGAGACCCTCTTCTGGTTGCCAGGAATTCGTTTCCAAAGCTGCTGTTTGACTGATGGGCGCGCTTAGTTGCCGCCTAACGGATCGCTGCTGCCGGCGGGGCCTTTAGGAAGGCGGCGTGCACGCTGCGCGCGCTCGCCGCATCTTATCGTAATGGCCCCGCGGCAGAGCGCTGGGCGTTAAAGCGCTTCACGAGATCAGGTGCGAAGGCTAGTTCGCCGTCATTCGAAATGCCTAAGTCAACTCCGCCGCTGCGACGGGAACCCAAGAAACACAAGCCGATCTCGCTGCAGCGCATCCGAGAGGCTGCGGCGGCGGTCGGGCTACGGTTCGATGAAGTTGAGTACCGGGGCAAGGACATCCCGCATCGCTTTGTGTGTACTGCCGCTGGCCACGTGCGGATGATGTCGCCAGGCAACGTGGTGTACCGGCAGGCGCGCTGCGCTCAGTGCATACAGCCCAATCGTGATGGCGGGATTGAGCTCGCCGCGGCGCTTGCCGAACGTGCGGGAGGGCGCTGCCTCGCCGCCGACATTCCGACAGTGTCCGGAAAAGTGCTGTGGGAATGTCGAGACGGTCATCAATGGCATACGTCGGTTTCGCTTGTCGCAAGCGGACATTGGTGTCCCGAATGCAATAAGGCAGGTCTGTCTGAGCGTCAATGTCGAACGGCGCTGGAGCAGCTGTTTGGCGTCGAGTTTCCCAAAGCGCATCCGGAATGGCTCCGCACCACGGAGTTTCGCCGTCCGCTAGAGCTGGATGGGTACGCTGAGGCGCTCGGGATCGCCTTCGAGTACCACGGCGGTCAGCACTATCGCGTGGTCCCTCGGCTAGCGGGTACGCAGGAGCGTCTCGCCCACATCCGACGCAAAGACGCGATCCGACGGGAGTTGTGTGCAGCGCGTGGAATCGTCCTGATCGAGGTCCCGGAGTTCACGACGAGCGACCTCGACGCGCGAACTGCGCACATTCGGAGCGCTACGATCGCGGCGCTCAGCGCTGCCGGGCGAGTGCCTGACGATCGGGTGCGCAGCGCTCCGATCAGTCTGTTGTCCGCCTTCTCATCAACGATTCTCCTCCGCCTTGATAAAGTAGCCGCTAACCGAGGAGGGCGGTGCGTCACGCGCGCATTTCAGGGCTGGAGCACTGCTCTGACGTGGGAGTGCACGAGGCAGCATCAGTGGCAGGCCGCACCCACCTCCATCCTCCACCAAGGATCGTGGTGCCCGGCGTGCGCTGGTCAGGTTGGTCCATCGATCGACCTACTCCGGACGAAAGCCGAGGCACGCGGATGGACGCTGGTCTCCACCGCGTACGTCAATGCGAAGGAGAAGCTGCGGTTTCGCTGCAACGCCGGACACGAGACGATGCTCTCCAGCGACAACTTCCAACGCGGAAAGGGATGCGGCGTCTGCAAACGACTGTCGGCGGGCGCTACGCAGCGACATACTTTGGCGGATATGCAAGCCGCTGCAACACTGCGCGGCGCAGAGTGTCTCTCCACAGTCTACCAGAATTCTCAGCAGAAGCTGCGCTGGCGCTGCGCGCGGGGACATGAATGGGAGGCCATTTGGTCGAGCGTACGCAAAGGGAGCTGGTGTGGCCTCTGCCATCGCATCGACAGCGCAGGAAAGCCTCGCCCAAAGACGACGTGAGCGGCATCTTCCGATGAGCGGCATCGCCAAGGCGCGCTCTAACCTTGCGCTGGTGCTGACAGCCGCTCAGCGGTGCGCCGTGTCACTACGGCGCTGGCGCGCCTCCGTGCACGGCTTCCTATTCTTAGCGGCTACAGCACAACGCTAGCATTCATCGGTGGCCGAACATCGTGATCACCGGATCGTCCCGGAGCTCCAGAAGTGTTCGATCAACAAACTCTGCACTGAACACTATCCAGGATGCATTCGGACGATCGCGGCCTCATCGAGCTGTTCACGAACACCGGCGCTCGCCGTGACTTCGTTCGTAGCGCATTTGAGCGCTTTTCGGCGAGGCCGCAGAATGTCCTGGTCGCCGTGGCGTTTCTCACGGATCCTGATCCTCTACTGCGTCTTGTAGAGCGAGGCAGTCGGCTTCGGGTGATCGTAAGACTTGGGTATCCAACTCGGCCGTCCGCCTTGCGGAAGCTGCTCCATGTTGAGGGGGTGCAGCTCCGAGCGACGTCGAAGTCCACATTCCATCCGAAGTTATACATCTTCCCACGCGATGGAGCCCTTGTGGGCTCCTCGAACATGACGCAGGCCGCGTTGAACGGGAACCAGGAAGTGAATGTGCTCATCCCGTCCGGTGACCCTTTGTTCCCAGAGCTGACGGCAGTCTTCGACGAGTACTGGACTCAGGTCGAACCGCTCGACGAGGAGAAGATTGCGGCCTATCAGAGCTTCCTCGACCGCTTCAAGGCAGCAAGGAAAGAGCTGGAGGCGATGGATGCGCTGTGCGAACAGCTCATCAGCGCACGAATCGACAATATCGATCGCGGGCGACGCGAGGGAACAAGAGCGGACCTGTTTATCGAGGAATACCGGGCTGAGTATCAAAGCTTCGTCTCCGCGTTTCAAACTGTTCGGAGAGTCTATGGAGCAAGCGGTCAGCGGAAGCATCCCGAAGCTACGCTTCCGCTCCGGATTGAAGTTGATGCCTTCCTCGGCTGGATCCGTAGCCGTTACACCGAAGGGCAATCATATCTTGCCGAGCCATTGCTAGCAGGGGACGAATTGGAAGGGAAGATTCGGACGGCTATGAAGGACTGGTTTAGCGAGTCGTATAGCCATATCGACGACGTGGCGGCGCGCCGTTATCCGCTTCTAGAGAAGACATTCGGATCCGCAGATAGGCTTCAGCGCGCCACCTTCGACCAGATCATCGAGGCGCTCTCCTGCGAGACCTCGTTCTATGATCGATTGCGCTACTACAAGGGTGGACACCAGAAGCACATCGCGGTTTTCCGCGAGGCCAATAGCCTTGAGCATGTGCGACATGTGCTAGGCTACTTGCTGTTTGGCAGAGACGATCCCGTCATACGGATGTATCGGTGCATTCATGATTCGGGATATCGTCTCCGAGAGTTTGGCCGCAGCGCCGTTCAAGAGTTGCTTGGGTGGATGAACTCCGAGGAGATCCCGATCTGCAACAGTCGAACGTTGCGGTCGCTTCGCTGGCTCGGATTCGATGTCACGCTTTATGGTGACTGAGGAACACCGTTTCTGTCGCCTCGCTCGTCTGCGCGTTAACCACTCGGCAGGTCTAGCCTATAGTGAGCCACCGGTTCCCCGCGACACCGCCGAACCTCGCGTTGGTCCTGACGGCCGCTTGAAGGAACGCCGCCCTGCTCCCTCCGGCCGCTGGCGGCAACCTATTGAAGGCCGCCGCACGACAACGCCGGCGATACAGTCGCCCGCCTGTAACTGATCAGACATGCCCAACCGACGGCTCACCAGAGAAGAACTGGATAACATCGCAAGCCCGCTGCTGGACCAGGTACGGGAGTTGCTCGACGCGCACAGCGATGGGGATTCCGCTCTCTTGCGGGCGTTGCGGCGTAAGCTCGCGAAAGAGCTGATTTACGACGAACGAGGCAGACCGGCGCACAGGGTGGCGCTGAAGCGGCGGAAACGGCTAGAACAACGCGATCTCTGCGCAGCTTGCTCCAATGCGTTGCCAGCCAAGGGCAGTGTGCTTGATAGAATTGAGTCGATGGGTGAATACACGGCAGAAAACACCCGCGTTTTGTGCCCCGCTGCGATGCGGCAATCCAGCATGAGCGCGACTATGCTTGACAGGCTGCTAAGTACTTCGCGCGCCGTTCCTCACCGCGATCACGATCCCCCGTATTTGCATGCCATGTATGGAGAGTACGAGGTGACGGGTCGATTTCCACGGCGCGCCTTGGTGCTGGTCTTGGAGTGGTTGCACTTGCACCGTAATGAGCTGATGGTCAACTGGGAACGGGCGCGGGCACGCGAACTGCTCGTCGCGATCGCTCCTTTGGAGTAGGAGAGGACCTATGCTCCACGTAACAGACGTTCGTCTCGTCGGTGGCTACCACCTGTGGCTCCGATTCAATGATGGGACAGCCGGTGAGATTGATCTCGGTGCCGAGCTGGAGGGGCCGCTGTTCGCGCCGGAGTTCCTGCGAGCGCTCCTGGAACGGCATGGGCCACGTAACCCAACGCAGCTGCAAGATTCGGCGCCAGCCGGCCCGAGGTAATTCATAACGCTTGACGTTAATAACGCAATGCGTTATCATTGCACATGATCGCCAGCTTCTGTGATCGTGACACGGAACGCCTGTTCGATCGGCACCCCGTGCGCCGCTTTCCGGTCGCGCTGCGTCCAGTGATGCTGCGAAAGTTGCTTCTCCTCGACGCCGCTGTCGCGCTGGACGAGCTCCGAGTGCCACCAGGCAATCGCCTGGAGAAACTGAAGGGGGATCGCGCTGGGCAGCACAGCATTCGCGTCAACCAACAGTGGCGGGTGTGTTTCCGCTGGCGGGCCGGCGCGGCACATGACGTCGAGATCGTCGACTATCACTGAGGTTCAGATGGCCACCCGACTCTCACCCATTCACCCTGGCGAGATCCTGCGGACGGAGTTTCTCGAGCCGCTGGGGCTGTCACAGTACCGAGTAGCACAGCATCTGTCCGTGCCGCCGCGGCGCATCAATGAGATCGTGCATGGTAAGCGGGCGATCACGGCCGACACGGCATTGCGCCTCGGTCGCTATTTCGGGATGTCGCCTCAGTTCTGGCTCAACTTGCAGTCGCGGTTTGACCTGGAGTTGGAGCGGGACCGTCTCGGTGCACGTCTCGGTACCGAAGTCGCTGTCTACTCGGCGGCCAGTTAACGACGATTGCTTCCATCGAGCGTGTTCGGTGCAGCGTTACGCACGCAATTGATCTGAGCGTCTGCTGCAGATGACAGCGTTGGCGACAGCAACAAGGAACTGATGGTCATTCTGCGTCCGACTCAGAAACTGCGGAACCTGTTGCCGACGACGAACGCCGAAGCCCTGGCATCGGAAACGGCCCTGGGCGACTGGTACGTCAATCGCATGGTTGTTGACCGCCGCCCGTTGTTGCTGTTTGTCAGTTCCATTGCATTGCTGCCGTTGCTTGTACCAGCACGTGATGTGCGCAGTATCCCTGATCGACTGCCCGAACTCGTCGGCGCGGCGTTGCGGCGTCTCCGGATCGCGCCGCACTTGATCGCCGCAGAACTCGCCGCGATGATGCCGGTCGCGACGGCACCGACGCGCGATCGATCGGTCCTCGGCGTACTGGTCGACACCGCGAAGTCGGTGCCATTTCACCTCGACGTCGGACTGTGGGATGAGACCACGCTACCCTTTGTCGAAGCAAAACTGGCTCGGACGCCGTGGCGTTGTTCAGGTCGCGCCGAGAATGTGGTGTTCCCCGATCAAGCGACGCCGCGATTGCTTGAGGAGAAGTGGGGCGCCCGCTAAAAAGCCGTTGTGGACGGCATGACCAACTGAATACACACAGCACCCCTACTCATGCCGCAACGCCGCCACCGGATCGAGTTTAGCCGCACGCATCGCCGGTAGCATACCAAAAATCACACCAGTAACCGCACTCGCCATCAGCGCCGCGGCAACAGATGACAGCGGCGTTGACGCCGGGATCTCCGGCCAAGCAGTGCGAATGCCGATTGCGGTCAGAATGCCGAGCACCAGTCCCACGGTTGCACCGATGCTCGTCAGCGTGACCGCCTCGACGAGGAACTGCCACAGGATCGTTGCGCGCGTAGCGCCGAGTGCCTTGCGCACACCGATCTCGCGCGTGCGCTCGGTGACCGAGATCATCATGATCGCCACGACGCCAACGCCGCCGACCAACAGGCCCACCGACGACAGTGCCAACCCGACCACGAAGAACGTGCCAAACAGGTCGTTGTAGATCTCCATCAACCGGTCCTGCGTGACGATCTCGAAGTTGCTCGGCTGGCTCGGACGCAGACCGCGTGCGCCGCGCAGCGCAGCTGTCACGTCGTCCACGGCTTCCTCGGCCGACACACCAGCGCGCGGCTTCACGATCAGATTGTTGCCAAGCACCCACATGTTCAGCGCGGTCCTGCCGGTCGTCCACGGAATGATCGCCTTCGGATCATTGCCATCTGTGGACGAACTCGGCGTGCCCATGGGGCTCGCGGTGTAGTCGTAGATGCCGATCACCGTGAATACGACACCGTCGATGAACACCTGCTTGTCGAGCGGATCGGACTCGTAGAAGAGTCGCTGCGCCAGCTTCGTGTTCAGGATGACCACACGCGATCCGGCGTCGTACTCGGCGCTCGAGAAACTGCGCCCCGGATTGATGTCTCCCGCGTCGACCTCGGTCCAATTGGGCGTATAAGCGTCGATGCCCGCGCCCACCTGCTGGTCCCGGTAGCGAAAATTGCTGCCCGACGCCACATGGGCCGTCACCGATCGGATCCTCGGGAGACGCTCGAGCATCCGCACCTCTTCCATGGTGATCATCGGATTGCGACGATCGGGACAGGTCTCGTCAGTGCCGTCGCAAATCCGAAAACCGCCGATGGGTCGCCGGTACACGAAGAATGATGTTGGACCTGCCGCTTCCACGTCGCGCGCGAAGCTTTCATTCACTCCCGCCACGATTGACGACAGAGCAACGACAACGAACACACCAACCGCGACACCCATGATGGTGAGTCCCGCTCGCACTCTATTCGCGCGCAGCGCGTCGAAGGCGATTTTCACGCCTTCCATGACCGTCAGGAGTTTTGTTCCAAAGTTCATGGACTACTCCTGACGCAACGCGTCGATGGGATCGAGACGCGAGGCGCGTCGCGCGGGATACACGCCGGAGATGATGCCAACTACGAGGCCGAGCAGGGTCGCCACGACCAGCGACCATGGCGCAACGGCTGCTGGAAGCGGTGTGTTTGCTTCTATGAGCCACGCGGCTGCGAGCCCCAAGCCAATGCCGACCAGCGCGCCAACTGTGCTGAGCGTTGCGGCTTCGACCAGGAATTGTCGCAGAATGTCCTTGCGCCTTGCGCCCAGTGATTTGCGGATGCCGATCTCGCGTGTGCGTTCGGCGACGGCGACCAGCATGATATTCATGATCACCATGCCGCCCACGACGAGCCCGATCATCGGCAGCGCTGTGCCAGCGATCGTCATCACGGTCTTCACTTCATTGAAGTCCTCGAGCGCGGACTCCGATGTTTCGATGGAGAAGTTGTCGCGCTGCGAAGGACGTAGATGGCGACGAGCCCGCATGGCCTCGCGGACCAGTTCCATGCCATCGAACATCGCTATTGTGCTCGGAGCCTTGAGCATCATGCCATCGATGTCGCCGCGCGGATTGGTAATGCGACCGAGTCCGGATTCGAGAGGGCCGATGATGAGTCGGTCCATCGACATGCCGAATAGCGACCCCTGTTTTTCGATGCGACCGACCACGGTATAAGGGATGCCGCGGATCTGTAGCTCGCGGCCGATCGGGTCGATCTCGGGGAAGAAGAAAGTGGCGACTTCATCGCCAATCACCACCACATTCGCGCCGATGTTGTACTCCTGCTGCGCGATGGCGCGACCGGCCACGATGTCGTAGTTCTTGATCTGGAAGTAGTCACCTTCGACGGCGTAGATGGTCGCTTGCCGTGGACGTGGCGCGTAAGCGCTTGATGCAGTGGCGCTCGCGTCGGTCTCGATCGCCCACTTCACATCCTTGGGGAGCACGTCCACAACATGGCGCGCGTCGTGTTTGTACATCAGCGGCCACCGCTGCATGTCGCGCCACTCCTCCTCGGTCTCCGGACCCGAGAAGTCGGGCCACCGGCGGAGTGTGAATGTATTCACGCCGATGAAGCGGCCAATGAAATCTTCTTCGACGTACTTGGACATCCCTTCGACGATCGACACGACCGCGACCAGGAACATCACGCCGATGGTGACACCGAGGAGCGTGAAGAAGCTTTTGAGTTTCTGCACACGGATCTGTCCCAGTGCCAGGCGGACGGCTTCGAGGAAGGGCATGCGGAGGTACGTCGCGGGGAGGGAAAGGCCGGGAGGGGGGCCTGACCGCGTTGTTGGGGTCGCGGGTGCGGGACCTACGGGAGCATGTAGATTCGGGTGTCAACACTTGCTTTATGTGTCGATTCGCGACAATTCGGCTAACCGTGGGCAACACAGCATTCGCATCAACGATCAATTTCGAATTTGTTTCCGCTGGGGGGAGGGTAATGTCAACGACGTCGAAGTCACGGACTACCACTAAGCCGAACACGGGCACGCCTCTCGTGGAGCGTCGGTTACCGACCCATCAGCCACCGACGCATCCGGGCGAGATGCTGCTCGAAGAATTCCTCAAGCCTTTGGGAATCTCTCAGTCGGCGTTTGCGATCCAGCTGGGTGTATCATTCCCTCGGCTCAATGAGGTCATCAATGCCAAGCGGAGTGTCACGCCCGACACGGCTCTCCGACTCGCCCAGGTTACCGGGATGAGTGCGGACTTTTGGCTTGGCCTCCAGCAGGACTGGGATCTGTGGCATGCCCTTCGTTCCAAGGAGGCGAGTCAGATTGCTCGCCTGAAGCCACTGACGCGCGCCGGATGACGGATTTGGAATGCGTTCGTCTAGCGTGCTATGAAGATTGATCTCAACTGAACCGGAGTCGCAGAGTGAATCACCAAGTGCTGTCGTTGATCGTATCGTTGGCGTGGACTCCCGATGCACCGCCGCCATGGCCGTGCGGTGACAGGGTGAAGGTGGAAACAGATACCACGGTTTCTCGCATTGGGGCGGATTCGAAAGCGATGTTGCAGTGGATTGCAGGCACAGGGCCGGAGTATCCCCCCGAGTTGCGCTCACAAGGAGTGCAAGGCGAAGTGACCGCGCGGTTCGTGGTGGATACCAATGGGCGTGTGGTGCCGGGGACTGCACTCATTATTTCGGAGTCTCACCAGGAGTTTGGTCGATCCGTCTGTCAATTCCTCAAGCGAGCGCGATGGAAGTTACTGCCCGTCGACGGTCGTAAGCGGAGTGTTACGGTGACGGACGCTCCGTTCAAGTTCCACACTCGGTAGTGGCTTTCATGATCCTGTACAACAATGCCGCACGATTCCTGCGCCTGACTGAGGCAGAAATCGCGCGGCATCATTAGTCGCAGTAGTTCAACTTCAGTCGGTTAGAACAACGTCTCCCAGTTGTCGTGCATCTCCTTGAGGGCCGACAACGTCGCGCCTACGGCATCTCGACCGATGTGTGTACCATCCGCGCAACCATTGCCCACGTTGGACATGGCGGCGTAGCCATGATTGAGACCAGGAAACACGCGCAGCTCAGCGCGACTCCGGCAGTTGTCGCCGTTGTGACGCACGGAGAATGACGTGCCGGAGCCAATACGATGCCAGCCACCGCGTGTGTAGGAGGTTCCAGCGGAATCGTGCACGGTATGTGCCTGACGTAGTGTGGCATCGCTGGCGACCGTTTTGGGTTTACCAGATTCGCTCAGGTTGGCAGTGATGAACTTGGCCATGTCCGCATGCGTGGTGCACACCGCGCCAGCGGGTCCGTGTGAATTGAAGTTCTCCACCAGGAGAATCGCCTTCGCATCTGGCGTGAGCACGCCGGAGCTCGGATTGCTGTTGTGTTCCCACAGACCATCAGGTGCACTACTGGTGGCCAGGCGCCCAAATCCGGTGCGCGACATGCCGAGCGGACCGAAGACTTCGTCCTGCATCAGTTGTTCGTAGGACTTGCCCGTCAGTCGTTCGGCCATCGCGGCGGCAATGATGCATCCGCCGCCGTAGACAATATCCGAACCGGGTGACGGTTCCGGCGCGTCCTGCAGCGAGGTGATGACATAGTTGTAGCGTCGCACGGCCAGTGAATCCGGCGTGCTGTAGTCCGTACTCATGGCGCCGGTGAGATCGCCACGCGATACCTGCATCTCGAAGCCATTCTTTGGCGCATACGGCAGCTCAGCGTCGTGCGACATCAGCTGCTCGAGTGTCTTGTCGAGATACGATGAGCGAATGCCATACCGTGTGCGGAACACCGGCGTAGCCATCTCGGGGAACACATCGCGAATACGTGTGGTCCAGGCCAGGTCCGCGCGCTGCTGCACGAGCCGCGCCATGAGAAGACCGGTGAATGGCTTGGTTACTGATCCAATGCAGAAGCGATCGGTCTGCTGTACGATGTTGGCGCTTGCGGTGGCCGACAGGTCGGACTTGCGCTGACCGACGGCCACGCCAACGACTGTGTCTCCACCTTCGCGCACGAGCACACCCGCTAGTGCTGGAACACCGTGCTCCGTGCGAATCGCTTCGAGCTTGGTTTTGAGATACGCAGAAGGTGCGATCGAAAAATCGGGACGATTGCGGCCGACAGGCGGCAGTCCGGGAGTACGCGATGCCATGGTCAGCGCCTCATTCGAAGGTGCGGGATCCGATGGGCGACCATGCGACCGCCCAGCTATCCCCGCGATTGGGTGAAGTCGCCCACCACATGCGATTGTCCTTTCCGGCAGCCACGACATACAGCTCACGTCCATCCCAAGTCGTTGCTGCAGCGGGTCCGGTGTTGAGCACACCGTGTGGCACCTGTTCCCACCCACGCCACGTCTGTCCGATGTCGGTGGAGCGTGTCCACCAGCACTTGTTATCCATACCGCGACCGAGCACGTAACAGGTGGCGCCGTCGGCCGAGAGGGCGACAGTGGGTGCGGAGGTGAATGTGCCGGAGCCAATGGCAGCCCATGCGAGCTCCCAGGTCTGTCCGCGATTGCGGGACCGCGCGTACCAGAATCGATTGTCGTTGCCGCGTCCGACCACGATGATGGTTTCGCCATCGGCGCTTACACCTGCACTGCATCCTGTTTCGAACACACCGGAGCCGATGGCCTGCCAGGCCATCTCCCAGCGTGTTCCCGCATTCACCGATCGCGCAAACCAGCAGCGGTTGTCACTGCCGCGCACGAACGCGTAGAGCAGCTGTCCGTTGCCCGAGCAGGCGATGGTTGGTGATGACGTCGAGTTGGAATTGCCAATCTCCTGCCATGCAATGTCCCAGCTCTGCATGTAGTTGCTGCTACGCGCATAAAAGACACCGGGATCGTTGCGTGATTCCGACGCACGCGCCACCACATGCACGATGCGACCATCAGCGGATCCACACACACTTGGTGCATGAGCGCCATTGGCAAACGACGGCAGATTGGGAGTGGCATGCCAGTCGCGCCACTCGGCGCCACTTCGGTAACTCGCCGCCCGCATCAGCGGCGACCCCATATCGAATGCGAAGACATCAAGGCGGCGTTCGAGAACGAGATGCACCGCCGGGCGAAGCGTTGGCATGTCATGGCCTCCAAAGAATTGCAGCAAGGTTGCGCGCAAGGTTCGCTATTGGTCGCGCAGAAATTCATTCGTGTATCTGGCACGCGCAAAGCAGCGAATGGGCTGCAGTGTATATTTGGTGATGTACGCACATTGCACTGTTCCTATCATTCCTGATGAGATCGTCTGTGACAGATATTCCTTTGCAGAAGCGCAAGCGTTGGTCGTGGCTAGGCAGCAATGTTTGGATGCGGATCATCCTGGTATTGACGATATGGCTCAGTGTCTTTCGCGGATACGTCCCGCCGTTCCTGAGCCCAACGGCTAATCGTACGCTGTACTTCAAGCTGCCGATCGAGGGCGCTGAGTTTCATTGGCGCCTTCTCGACGGCAAAGCGTTTCTTGCTGGCGAACTCACATTGCGCATCGTCAACGAGCGGCGCGGTCGCGACGAGACACACGTTGTGTTTCGCAATGGGGTAATCAGCGAGGGATGGAAAGTGATTGATGGCGACTCCCCTCGCGGTGACATGTATTTCGGATTTGCAACAGGCAACCGATCACCAACAGCACCCGACGACTCACTCATCATTACACTCGTGGCGCCACGTGATCTGCACGGACAAGGGCCGGACAACGAGGGCACACTGTCGGCGGGCACGTGGCAGGCTACCGGCACCTACTCCGGGTTGTACGGCGGCACACTGAACCCCCTGGGCCTGATCGCGCGATGGGGCGAGCCACCCATAGCGACTATGGAATGTTGGGACAATGTCTGGCCCATTACCATCACGAAAGAGACCGGGTGGATGGGACTTCGGTCTCCAACCGATATCGATCGCGAAGAAGGCTGGTTTGAGCGCGCCATCAGCCATCGGGGTACCGATGGCCGACAGTGCGTCTCACATCGCTGATGTTACGGGAAGATTCCCATATCCACGTACGACTGCGCCACCTTGTCGATAGCGCTCACCATCGCCGCAGTGCGCAGCGTGACCTTCTTGTCACCAATACGGCGGTGCACCTCGGCCAGCTGGCGATAGGCCACAATCATCGACTCGGCGAGACCTGATGCCACGAGATCTTCTTCGTCGGCACCTTCAGCAATCGATAGTGCCTCAGCCTCGGTAAAGCTCGTGCCGGTCTTGGTCTCGATGGCACGCAGCAACTTGCGCAGTGTTTCTTCTTCGTGGCGTTTCTGCATGCGGCCAAAGCGCACATGCGAAAGATTCTTGAGCCACTCGAAGTAGGACACGATCACACCGCCGGCGTTGAGCCACACATCGGGCAACACCAACACACCACGCTCGGCAAAAACCGCTTCGGCTTCCGGCGTAGTAGGACCGTTGGCCGCTTCGGCAATGATCTTGGCCTGAATGCGCGGTGCGTTCTCGCCCGTGAGCTGATGCTCGAGCGCGGCCGGCACGAGAATGTCACACGGGCGTTCGAGCGCTGACATCGCGTCGGGGATATCGGTGGCACCGGGGAAGCCCAGCAATGTACCACGTTCCTTCCGCCACTTGTCGAGTGCCACGATATCGAGGCCAGCGTCGTTCGCCACGGCACCGTTGTACTCGGCCACCGCCACCACGTGCGCACCTGCTTCACTCAGAAAGCGCGCGGCCCAGTAACCCACATTGCCGAGACCCTGCACGATCACGCGCTTGCCTTCGAGACCACGCGTGAGGCCGAGCGACTTCATCATGTCGCCGTCGTCACAGGCTTCGCGCAAACCGTAGAACACACCGCGGCCCGTGGCTTCGGTGCGGCCACGGATACCGCCCTGCGCCAGCGGCTTGGCCGTTACGCAGGCAATGGCGTCGAGCTCACCGTTGGCGAGCTGCGCGTACGTGTCGGCAATCCACGCCATTTCCTTGGACGACGTGCCGTAGTCGGGAGCCGGTACATCGATGCCGGGGCCGATGAAACGCTTGCGCACGAGTTCGAACGTGTAGCGACGCGTGATGCGTTCGAGTTCGGCCTCGGAGTACTGACGACGATCAATCTTCACGCCACCCTTGGCGCCACCGAATGGCACGTCCACGATGGCGCACTTGTACGTCATCAGTGCCGCGAGGGCCTGCACTTCGTCTTCCGTGACATTGGGCGCGTAGCGGATGCCGCCCTTGGTGGGTGACTTGTGCTGCGAGTGTTCCGCGCGCCACCCCTGAATGACTTCGATGGTGCCGTTGTCACGGCGAATGGGAAAACTGACGAAATAGACCGCATTGCAGGCACGGATCTGCGCGAGCAGCGTGGGGTCATGTTTCGTATAGACCGCAGCGCGGTCGAATGCATCGTTGACCTGGACCAGAAAGCTCGTGGACATGGGTCGAGAGCTGGAGGTATACAAGTTGCTTCCGGGTGCGACATCGTCGGCACCAAAACACGGAGCAAGGTGGGATATCCGTGCGCCGGCGTGGCCGGCACACGGATGCTAGGAAAGATAGGCAGTTGACCTACTTCTGTCCCGCCCTTCGACTCTCAGTCCTCGATGCGACCAGTGCGGCAGCTATCGCGTTCCCACGGTAAACGGCACACTCGCCACCTTGTCGCCCCACGCGAGGTCGATGGCACCGCGCGTTGCGCCCTGCGCCTTCACCGTGATCGTCATGGTCTCGGTGAAGCCGGGTGCATCACTCAACGTCATGGCCACTTTGCCGAGGTCCTGCCCAGCGGTGTAACCGGTGCCCCACTGGCCGGTCTGCTTGTTGACGATGAGGAAGGTGCCATTGCGCGTGTGCTGCACCCACAGCGTGTACATACCGGGCGCGATCGCGAGATCGCCCATCACCAGCGGTCGGGTGGTGAACAGATGTGTGGCGTCATTGGCTCCCATGCGCCACACACTGTCGAATGGCACAAGCACGCCGCCCCACACACTACGCTCACGCACCTGCGGACGACCGTAGTCCACGATCACCATGCCACCGGGGCCGAATGCGGCGCGTGCGTCTTCGCGAAGGCTCAATACACCCGTTGGCTTCATGGCCTTGGCCACGGCATCAAAGTCGATAGCACCACCGCGTGTGGCGGTGAGTTTGTTGGTGGTGCCGCTACCGTCCACCGAAATCAGGCGCTGCTGTGCATCATGACGTAGGACCATGGCGTAGGCGCCGCCACGCATGCGCGTGGAGTCGTTTGCGAGTGCGGTGAGTCCGGTAAAGCCGAGATTGCCCGCACTGCCAACGGCCGGCAGTGAATCCACCGGCTGCTTCTTTGCGCGCGCCATCGCGAGCAATTCGGTTGGCGCGTAGATGTACGTGGGCCAGTTGACGTAACCACCCTTCGCCGGAAACGCGCGTCGCTGCGTGCTGTCGGCAAACACCGTCTCGCGTACAATGGAGTCGGCAGTCAGGGTGAATCGCCAGGTGTTTGGCGCTGGTGCGGCGGTGCCGTCCTGATTGAGTCGGTTCAGTGTGGCCGCCGTGGGACGACCGTCCTTGCCAAGTGCGATGGTGTAGCGATATCGCGCGATGGCCGGACCGGCGCGCTGCACCATGTCGCCGTTCAATGCGGTGGCTGATCGTGTGAACTGCTCAATGGCCGACGTGTCTTTACCCAATCGATAGACGATCGAAGAGGGCTGCGCACTCAGTGTGTCAGTTGCGAGTGGTGCGGCGAGCACGAGGGCAGTCAAAGGTGCGAGCAGAAGGCGCATGGCTAGGCGGGAGGTACGAGGATTGTTCGCGGCAATTGCCATGAACCTACATCGCCCGAGCGTCATTGGCTTGCATCCCAAACACCGATAGCCCGTCGCAGAACATGGAATGTTCCGAGACGGGCATCGACGTACATAGCCTGCTCAATGCAATGCGTGCATTGCGCTGGTGCGGCGCGCTACAGCAACTACACCATGACCACTATGCCGCGGCCACTACGTCACGCGGCGCTTGCGGGCGATGAGCGTGAATCCGGCAAGTCCTGCAGCGAGCAGTGCAACCGATGACGGCTCGGGCACATTGGTTGGTGGCGGTTCCTGAGCCCCCCGCACAGCCGTAATGGTGATGTCATCGATGAACGCCGCATTGTAGCCGTAGCCCCCCGGCGGATTCTGCACCGGGTTGAAGAAGACGAAGTTCACCAGTGCATTGGTGATATCGCTATCCGGCGTGTAGGTGAACTCACGAGCGGTCCAATCGATCGGGCCGCTGCCGCTGAACGTCGTGGACCCGGCGCCAATGTTCACCGCGAGCGCCCAGGGACCGGCCGTAAATCCATTGCCGAGATTCGACACGGCCTGTGAGAAATTCAGGGTGTAGCTGAACCCAGCCAGCAGATTGAAGAATCCACCAGCCTGCATGCTCGATTGCGCGCCGTATTGGCCTGCCGCAAGCGAGAGCATGTTGTCGCCAGGGGTCTGATTGATGATGTGATTGACTCCGGTGAGCGGCTTGACGGTGGTTCCGCCAATCAGCACGCCAGTCGCGTAGGACCCATTGGAGGGTGTGCCACCATTGAAGTTTTCGGAGTAGATCACCTGAGCGCTGGCGGGTGCCGCCATTGTAACGCCCGTCGCGAGAATCGCGGCGAGCGAGCGCATGAGTCGCGGAGTTCTGGACATCTGTGCAACCTCGGGAGGAGATGGATGTGGTGCCTTCATCTCACACGCGCGGTTGCCCGACAAAGTCCCTCACGGATTCTTTTTCACTCCAGACTGGAGGGTCATTTTCCACATCCCGCCCACATTTTGCGCGCCTTCTGACCTCCTGCCTCAAACACTGCATATTGTTTGAGGACAACCTGTAAGAGTCCGGACGGCCCTATGATCAAACCCAGCGAACTGATGGGATCGCGGCCCATGTCGCTTCATGACGGCGCGATTGCGACGACCGCCGAAGTGTGGGACATGCTCGTCGCGAGTCGGGACGGCGATCTGGATCGCGTGAAGGACATGGCTGAGTCCTGTCCAGCACTGTTGACGTGTCAGTACGACTACACGTCGCCGCTGCACTTCGCTGTGCGTGAGGGGCATCTCGCGCTGGTGCAGTACGTGGTGGAGCAGGCGGGTCTCGATCCCGAATGCCGGAACCATCCCTACCTCGAACCGCTCACACTGCTGGCGGACGATCGTGGGCATTTGAAGATCGCGACCTTCCTTCGCCAGAGTGCCGCCAAGCCATCCCTGACGCGTTCCTGGGATGACATAGGGAGAATCGATCGCGGAAAGAGTGAGGATCAAATCCGCTTTCAGGAGCACGTGGATCAGGGCCGACACCGGGATGTGGAAGCCATGCTCCAGGATCACCCGGAGTTCGCGCATGACGAAGACGCATTCTGGGGCGAAGGCATTCTTTCCATGCCGGCGAAGGATGGTGATCGGCCGATGCTCGAACTGCTGCTGCGCTACGGCGCGCGCGTTCCCGATGTATCAAAGTGGGCGAAGGAGTACTACTTCAAGAACTATGACAGCGCAGCCTTCCTGCTAAAGAATGGCGCGAGCGCGAATCATCAGAGCTGGCGCCGGGTGACCGTGCTGCACGATCTGGTATTCAAGGGAACGGTGCGTCATGTCGAGCTGCTGCTCGACCATGGTGCAGACATCAACGCCATCGACGAGGAGTACTACTCCACACCACTCGGCTACGCTGCCCACTGGGGCAAGCGCGACATGGTGCGGGTGCTGCTCGAACGCGGGGCAGATCGGGACAAAGCCGGGAAGCCGTGGTCCACGCCACTGGCGTGGGCTCGGCGGAAAGGTCATGCAGACATAGAGTCGACCATCAGGCAGGCCATGTCTTAGTCGCCACGGAGGAGGTCTCGTGTCCCTCACGTATTCCGCCAGCAGCCGGTCACTGCAGGATATCCACGACACGCGTCGGCTCGCGGATCGACTCGTGGAAGTCAAAGTGCACGAACAGTTCACGGCCGATGATCGCAGCTTCGTCGAAAGTCGTGACATGTTCTTTCTCGCCACGGTCGATGCGGCAGGGCAGCCCACCTGCTCATACAAAGGTGGCGATCCCGGATTTGTGCGCATCATTGACGAACGCACACTCGCCTTTCCGAGCTATGACGGCAACGGCATGTTCCTGTCCATGGGCAATGTGCAGGAAACGGGCGCCGTTGGACTGCTGTTTATCGATTTCGAGAAACAGCGACGCATGCGTGTGGAGGGCATGGCTCGCATCGACACATCACATGCGCTCCTGACCGAATATCCGGAAGCGCAATTTCTCGTGATCGTCGACGTGGTTCGCATCTATCCCAATTGTCCGCGCTACATCCATCACTATCAGCTAGTTGAACGTTCGCGCTTTGTGCCGCACGCTGATTCGCCAACACCAGTGCCTGGCTGGAAGCGCACCGACTGGGCATGTGATGTGCTGGCGGCCAACGATCCGGCGCACAATCCCGATCGTTAGCGAAGCGGCAGACGGGCGATAAGGATATCGGTGAGCACGCGCCCTTCAATGAGCGATCCATCGGCGCGGAATGCGCGTGATTGCGTATTCACCAGGTAAAGCAGACTGCGGCCATCGAGTGCAGCCGTTGTCATGCCGTTGAATTGCGGGTGATAGCGTTCCAGAATCTCGGCGCGCAGCACCCGCTCACGCGCATCATCGAGTGCGAGACGTACCACGCGGCCCGGATGTACGCCGTTCTGAATGCCTATCAGACCGCCATCGAACCAATACAGCCCGTCAAAGCTGCCGAGTGGGAGTGATGTGGTGTTGATCAGCTCGTGTGTGGCACGTGTGGCAAGGTCCACTCGCACGATGCCGTAACCCGATGCCACGAACAGCAACTTCTTTGCTCCATCCCAGGCAATGCCATTGGCACCAGGGGCCGTCCCGGCCGGAAGAAACTCACGCATTGCTGTGCCACTGGTATCCGTGCGCCAGAGCGAACCGTTCGTCGTATTGGTGGCGTACGCGACACCGTCTTCGGCTACGATCAGATCATTGAAAGCGCCGCGTGCTGAACTTGAGTGTTGCGCTATCAGCCGGCCGCTCGCGATGTCGTACTGGTACAACGCACCGCCGGCGACTTCGGCGTCGACAAACGCCCGTGGATCGTCAACAGCTGCCCAGAGATGCCCGCGTATGGTGTCTACACGCAGACCGACCACGACACGTGTACTGTCTGCGCGGGATACCTGCGCGAAATCGGAAACGGCCCCTGCGGAATCGACATGTACGATCTTGCCCTTTAAGCTGCCAACGAACACCGCTCGCGAGCGGGAATCAAAGGCAATCCCCTCGGGCTGCAGGTCGCGCTCGCCGATGCGATAGGCAATGCTGCTGCGAACGATCGGTGGGTTGGACGTGCGAATGAACGTGATGATGCGCTGAAACGCTGTATCGCTGTGCCAGTCGAGGAATGTGCGGTGAAACGACGGATCGAGCCCGCCAGGCAGATATGTCAAAGAGTCGAGTCGGCGCAGCGCTGTCGGACGGTCGCCACGTTGAGCGGAGGTCACCGCGCGCTCGAACATCGGAATGGATTCCGATACATCCGGTGTCGGTGTCTCGGTACACGCAGCGGCTGCAATACTCGCGCTAGCCAATGTGAGCGCGAGCCGGAGTGCGCGGGGGGCGCATTTGATTTGGGAAACCATTATTCAATGTCGAGTCAACGCCGAGCCGCGCTCTAGAACTTTGCTGACTACCGATTCTGGTGTGTGATGGACGGTCGGTCAGCTGTGACGGACAACGGGGCGGGATGCATGGCATCCCGCCCCGTCGCAACAACATCCGTCGTGAATCAGAAACGATGAGACGCTGCGGATTACTTCTCTGTGCTCAGCATCTTCTTGATCTGATCACGCGCGTCCTGCAGGTGTGCCTTGCTCATGCGATCGCTCGTGCGGCCGATCGCCGACGCCAACGAGGCATCAAGTGCGCGCATTTCTGCCTTGAGGATCGGACGGAAATCCGCCGTACCCACCGGCGCCTGCTGACCAAAACCACCACCACCGCCGCCGCCACCCTGACCCGGCGTCGGAGCCGGCGGATTGATCTTGGTGTTCATCTGCTCGAGATACACACGCTGCAACCGGCGACGGAACGCGTCGATCGGTGCACCGCTGCCAATCTCCTTCCAGAGGCCGGCGCGCACGTCGGCGAGGAAATCCGCCACGGGATAGACATCACGCTTGTTCGCGGCCAGTGCCTCGAACTCGAGCATGCGCTGCAAACGATCGTTGCTGAGCAAGCTGTTGAGCGAACGATTCTGCGCGTTGCCCACGCGATTCAGGCTGCCACTCGGCTCGATCTTGGTGAGGATCTTCGTGTCGAGCAGCCAGGTCGGCGTGGTGTAGGCGTTGTCGAGCAGGAACTGCACGGCCGCCTTCTGACGCGCGGGCTCAACCGGCGTGAACACCGGGCCTGTCTGACCGATGCGCTTCTCCTGCTTGTACTGACCGCCCACGATGCGTGCCACGTGACCCATCTCGGTGGCCCACTGACCCACCGTGCGGCCATACAGTTCTTCGAGATCGTCAAACGTGGTGGCTTCCTTCCACGCCGTGGCCTTTTCCAGCATGGCCATCGTGCGCTTGAGATTCTTCACGCCAAGCGTGGTGGCCTTCACGGCATCAGCATCACCAACGGCTTCCGACTGCTCACCCGGATCAGGGCCGGCCGCACCGTTGTCACCCGAGAAGCGATACCAGGGGATGCTGTCCTGCATGCGCGCCCACTTGTCGAGCGTCGGCACTTCATCCTGCGGCGTACGTGCGCCGGCGATCGGCGTGTAACCCCACATCACGGCGTAGTGATCGTACGGACCCACCTTCGGGATCAGATCCTCAAGGTCGATCTTGTCTTCCGGCTGCGCGACATAGTTGAAACGCGAGTAGTCCATGAGCGTGGGCGTGTGACCCATCTTCTTCACGAACGACGCACTGCGCACCGAGTCCACGGGATACATGGAGCTCGCCTTGAAGTTGTGCGGGAAGCCCAGCGTGTGACCCACTTCGTGCGCCGTGACGTACTCGAGCAAACGGCCTGTCAATGAATCGGGGAAGGGCAGCTTCTGCGCACGTGGATCGAGGTGACCCGCCTGCGTGAAGTACCACGCCCGCGTGAGATTCATGACGTTGAGATACGTCTGCACATCGGCGTCGAGAATTTCACCCGTGCGCGGATCGCGGAGCGACGGACCCACGGCGTTCTCAGTGGCCGATGGCAACCAGCGCACCATGGCGACGGTGGCGTCTTCACCACTGAAGTTGGGATCATCGGTCGGCGGTTCGGCGGCCACGATACCCTTGTGGAAGCCGGCCGCTTCAAACGCGGGCTGCCAGTCTTCGATGCCCTTCTTGATCCACGGCTTGATCCACGCCGGAGTGGCGGGATCGAGGTAGTACGTGATCGGCTTCTTTGGTACGCAGAGATTGCCGACCTTCTGATCGCTGCACTCGAGGCGCCAACGACCAATGAAGCGACGCGTCTCCACACGCTGCGTGGCACCGCTGAAGTCACGCTGCGTCACACCGAAGTAACCCACGCGCTCGTCGAGTAGACGCGGCATCATCGGGTTCTCGGGAAGCTTGGCGACCGAGAACGTGTACTTCTCCGTCGTCGGGCCTGCGCCACCGCCGCCGCCGCCGCCCGGACCGCCACCACCACCCGGAGCACCACCACCCTGCGGCGTGAACGTCTGTACCGCCGTCACGTTCACATTGCGCGAGTACGCCGAAAACTTCTCGATGTATGAACGGGTCGCGTCGGCCGTGGCGCGGGCGCCAAGTGCCGTGTATTCCGGCACACCGCCCGTAAACATGCGCGTCACTTCAACAACCGCCGCGCTGTCCGGTCCGTAGGCTTCCACGTTGAGCGCGGCGAGAATACGCGTGACGCCAATCAGCTCCGCCGCGAGACGCTGCGACGGTGCCGGATCGTTGATCACATCGCGATAGCTGGCCTCACGCACGAACACACGATTGTCGCGACGCTCGAAGCGCACGACGTTGTTGCCACCCTGCGTGCCGCGAATGCCGATTTCATTCGGCGTGCCGGCCAGCGTGCTGACGATGACGAAATCCTTGCCGAGTTCGGAGCGAGGAATTTCGAAGAAGAGACGGGAGCCCACCTGGTGCACCTTGAACACACCATTCTTGGTGACCGTGCGGCCGGTGATGACCGCGCCGTATGGGCGTGGCTGAGGGTCTTGGGCGCCTTGGGCACCCTGTCCACCACCGCCACCGGCGGGGCCAGCGGGTTGAGCGCCACCGGCTCCGCCGCCGGGGCCACCGGCTCCGCCACCTGGGCGAGCCGCATTGGGATTGGAGGGGGCCGGTGCTGGCGCTGCAGCCGGCTTGGACTTTGGCGCGCAGGCGCCGAGAGTCATTCCGGCGGCTGCGAGCGTGAGGGGAAGGAATCGCATGGATCCAGAGTCGGTAGGAGACAACACCCCGGAAAACCGTGCGCACCGGGGACGACGAAATTACGCACCCGCGGGAGGAATTGCTGTCTCAGCGTGACCAATGGATCAAAAAACATAGCCGCGAGGTTAACAGCGCACCTCGCGGCTTCCAGTGAATCATTAAAACGAGTTGCCGATCGAGTCTTCGGTTAGTTCACCCGAACGATGCGCGAGCCCTGATTGGGGATATCGATCGTCTGGGCCAACCCATCGGCCGCCCAGGCGATTCGCATGACGGTCTTCCCCATGGTCAGCACGCTCGTCTTGCCCTGCTGCGTGAGCTCCGCGAGTGCCGTCTGGGCACCGGTGGTGAGCACGATGGGAATGCGATCGAGCTGCCGACGCTTGCCGTAGTCGGCCACAAAGGCCGAATGCAGCACCGAGGCGTTCACGAGCGGCACCACATCGGGCATCGGCACCTGCACGGCCTGCCGGGACACGTTCTTGCCGGTGGTGATGGCCACACGGAGCGAATCGCCGGCAATGGTGAAGCTCACGTCCTGAATGGGTGTGGCACTGGTTGCTGTCTGCAGCACCCGAATGCGGAGTGGCCCCAGGCGATCATTGCTCTGCCGCTGGTGCGTCCACTCGATCGTGGGCTGATTGCGCATGGTGAGCCGACCTACGGTTTGCATCGCATTGGCCGTCACCGACTCGACACCCAGCGTGTCACTGCCGCGCAGATAGACGTAGTTGGCCGTGGCGCCGGCTGCCTGAGCAGACAATGACGAAGCCATGGAGGTTGCAGCGGCAACAATGGCTGCGGCACGTCCGAACACCGAAATGGAGAGTCTGCGCATGCGAAAACTGAAGGAGTACGTAGGGAGTCCGCGAAAACTAACCGTTCGCCCCCCACGAATGACACGCGGTCTGGTCGGGGCTACGGCTTGAGTGTAGTAACCAGCCAGTCGGCCAAGGTGCCAAGCACTTCGCGCCGCACATGCACATCGGTCAACTTGGCGTATCCGAAGGGAGAACCCGAGGGATCGTTGAGCAGCAGGTGATTGGTGGCCGGGAAGCGGCGCATGGTGACGGTCGTGTTGCCGGTGCTGCGAATCACGCGCGCCAGTGTGTCGGCCTGTTCCGGTGTGACCTGCATGTCCGTGTCGCCCTGCAGAATGAGCACGGGTTGCTTGAGCTGCCGTGCGGTCACGAGTGGATCGGCGGTCATGAAGTAGCGCATCCAGCGGCTGCTGCGCGCGATCGAATCGAGTGCGGCCGGGACCCGTGCACGAATGGAATCGCGCTGCGCGGTGGTGAGTCCCGGTGCCGCATTGATGCTGATGTCGTTCTGATACTCGAGGATCTTGCGACCATTGTACGCCGGTCCCGCGATGAGAACGACCGCCCGAACCGATGGATCTTTGACCGCTGCGATCGGCGCGATCAATCCGCCTTCACTGTGACCGGCGAGCGCGATGCGTGTACCGTCCACATCAGAGCGCGTGCGCAGATACTGCACCACGCTCAACACATCGTCGGCAAAGTCGACGCTGGTCGCTGTATCACGCAGCGCCCCACGGCCACCGCTTTCACCGACGCCACGATCGTCATAGCGCAGCACGGCAATGCCACGCCGCGCCAGTGTATCGGCCATCTCGCGGAACGGCATATAGCCCTTCACCACCGACAACCGCGAATCGCGCTCCTGCGGACCGCTGCCACTGATCGTGATCACCACCGGCACACGGCCCGCAGCCTTCGCGGGACGTGTGAGCGTGCCCGCCAGCGTGTAGCCACGTGACGTTTGAATGGTGACCGATTCGGCGGTGTACGGTGCACCAGCGGGCGCATCGTAGTTGATGCGTTCGGGTGCGCGAGGGGTCGAGGGAGCACCTGCCGTGCGCACGGCCCGCAGATTCTGCGGCGCGATCGTGATCACGGAGGGAACGCCATCCACCCAGGTGGTAACAATGGGCAAATTGGCCACAGTAAGCGTGGTGACACCACCTTGGTCGCTGAATGTGGCGTCCATGGTCTGACCGCCCGACGTCATGAACGCCGAGAGCGTGGTGAGTTGGTGCCGTTTCGCATACTGACTCACAAGCGAAGCATGCACGACGGACTGACCCACCAAGGCCACCGCGCCAGCCTTGGACAACACGGCCTGTCGCTGCGACTGTCCATTGCCCGACATGTCGACGATCATGCTGTCGCCCTTTCCGGCAATAACAAAACTTTGCAGCGGCGCAGCACCATCGGCGGAGCCGGGTGCGAATACACGCAGCGTGAGCACACCCAGTTGTTCGTTCTGATGCGCTTGTTCCCATTCAATACGCGGTTGACCGCGATACTGCAGAACCCCCCGCGCTGCAGTCGGAGAAATCGTCACCACTTCGGACGCAATCGTGTCGGCGCCCTGCAGATAGGCAAAGCGTACCGGTGCGCCCTGCGCACGCGCCGACCGCGGCATCAACACACCAACCACCAGTGCAACAATGACGCCGATGAGCAGCGCAATCACGGCGCGTCCGCTGCGGGAAAACGGCAGGAAAATCATGTGGACTCCTGAGAATCGGGATCGACCGGAATAGTGGTGTCGGGCGACGCACCGCTCTTCGGCGCACGCCCCGCATCGCGGAGCGCACGTCGAAGCAGAAACTCGATCTGCGCATTGAGACTGCGCAGGTCGTCGTTGGCCCAGCGCTGCACCGCGTCCATCACTTCGCGGTCCACGCGCAAGAGAAACGGCTTGCGTTCAGGCATGGGATACTCCCATCCAGCCGGGCATGATCACGTCGCGTGCGTCTGTATCGGTGGTATCAGGTGTACAGCGAACCGGTATTGACCACCGGCTGCGCCGCACGATCGGAGCAGAGCACCACCAGCAGATTGCTCACCATCGCCGCGCGACGTTCACCATCGAGATCGATGATGTCGCGCGCCTTGAGCGCCTCGAGCGCCATCTCCACCATGCCGACGGCACCTTCCACGATCGTCTGGCGCGCCGCCACGATGGCGCTGGCCTGCTGACGCTGCAGCATGGCTGCCGCGATTTCCGGCGCATACGCCAGGTGACTGATGCGGGCTTCGATCACGTCGACACCGGCCTTCCCCAGGCGCTCATGCAACGCCTCAAGCAGTCCCTTGGACACTTCCGCTGTATGCGTGCTGAGCGTGATCTCATCGGTGCCATGCGCATCGTACGGATAGGCCGACGCGAGCGCGCGCACCGCCGACTCACTCTGCACGGCCACGTACTGCACGTAGTCGTTCACTTCGAAGATCGCTTCGGCCGTATCGATCACCTTCCAGACCACGATCGCACCGATCTCCACCGGATTCGATCGCGCGTCGTTCACCTTGAGCTTGTTGGTCTCGAAATTCCGTACACGAAGCGACACCGACTTCTTGGACATGAACGGATTGACCCACCAGAGCCCCGGCCGGCGCTCCGTGCCCCGGTAATTGCCAAACAGGGTCAGCACCTTGCCCTCATTGGGCGACACGGTGAATAGCCCCGGGAGGCAAAGAAGGCCGAGTGTGGAGATCACGATGCCGGCCACGACCCGGACTGGGGACTGGTTTATCCCGCCATTGATGGACAGGGCGAGTCCACCGACCATGGCCAGCAGAAGCAGGCCGACCATGGGAATGCCGGCGGTTGGACGAGCAGACGATTCACGGAGCATAGCAGGAACTCCTGGAGGGGAGTGATCGTAAGTGGTATTGAAGTGATATCACTTCGATATTCGTTACGGAAGCTACCCAGAATCGGTTTCAGCGCTCCTTCCCTCTGCGGCGTTGCTCGAATGAGCTTAATGTGGGATTAATAGGCTCCCCCAAAACCCCTCTGGAGGTTTCAGCCGTGAAGCACGCGTTCGTGCGCACGGCGGCCCTGA
This sequence comes from Gemmatimonadaceae bacterium, assembly GCA_016742275.1. Taxonomy (GTDB): domain Bacteria; phylum Gemmatimonadota; class Gemmatimonadetes; order Gemmatimonadales; family Gemmatimonadaceae; genus Gemmatimonas. Next base: position 214,819 of record JACVCD010000005.1, on the reverse strand, counting down.
TGTCGGCCGCCCTGCCTCTCCTCCCCCTGGTCGCCCAGACTCGCCCGGCGACCGCCCGGCCCGCAGCGGCTGCTCCGCGCTCGGCCCCTGTGCCGGCTCTGGCAGCCGGCTTCGATACGGCGGCGCTGTCGTCGATCCGCTGGCGCGAAATCGGACCCTATCGTGGTGGCCGCTCGGTCGCGGCAGCCGGTTCGGTGGCCCGTCCCAAGGAATACTGGATGGGCACGGTCAGCAGCGGCGTATTCAAGACCACCGATGGTGGTGATACGTGGACGCCGATGACGGACAAGTACTTCGGCGGCACTGTCGGTGCCATTGCCGTCGCGGCCAGCAATCCGGATGTCGTGTACGTGGGCGGCGGTGAGTTTGCCATCCGCGGCAACGTCTCGCATGGCGACGGCATGTGGAAGACCACCGACGGTGGCAAGACGTGGACGAACATCGGCCTCAATGACACGCGCCAGATCTCCAAGGTGCGCGTGCATCCCACGAACCCGGACCTCGTGTACGTCGCGGCGCAGGGTCACGTGTGGGGCCCTAACGCCGAACGTGGCATCTTCCGCAGCAAGGACGGCGGCAAGACGTGGAGCAAGATTCTATTCCGCGATGACTCGACCGGTGCGGCCGATCTCTCTGTCGATCCGACCAATCCGAACGTGATGTACGCCGGCTTCTGGCAGGCCCATCGCAAGCCGTGGATGCTGGTGTCGGGTGGCAAGGGTTCGGGCATGTTCAAGACCACCGATGGTGGTGACACGTGGACCGAAATCACGAAGAACCCCGGTCTGCCCACGGGTCTCTGGGGCAACATCGGCATCAGTGTGAGTGGCGCCAATCCGCGTCGCATTTTCGCGCAGATCGAAGCCGATGCAGGTGGTCTCTATCGTTCCGACGACGCCGGCGCCACGTGGCAGCTGGTGAATGACGAACGCAAGCTGCGTCAGCGTGCCTGGTACTACTCCAAGGTCTACGCCGATCCGAAGAACGCCGACGTGGTGTACGCGAGCAATGTGCAGTTCCAGGTCTCGCGTGATGGTGGCAAGACATTCACCAACATCAACACGCCGCACAGCGACTCGCACGATCTCTGGATTGCGCCGGATGATCCGATGCGCATGATCGAAGCGAACGACGGTGGCGCCAACGTCAGCACCGATGGTGCGAAATCGTGGACTGACCAGGACTATGCCACGGCGCAGTTCTATCACGTCACGACCACCAATCACTTCCCGTATCAGATCTGCGGCGCGCAGCAGGACAACAGCACGCTCTGTGGCCCGTCGCGTGCGCCGGGTGGCATCACGATCGACATGTGGAAGGACGCGGGCGGCGGTGAGTCGGGCTTCATTGCCGTGTCGCCGACCGATCCGGACATCGTGTTTGCCGGCAGCTACGGTGGCTATCTCACGCGCAAGGACATGCGCAACGGTATGACGCGTGACATCAATCCGTGGCCGCTCAACCCCATGGGTCACGATGCGAAGGACGCCAAGTATCGCATGCAGTGGACCTTCCCGTTGCTGGTGAGCCCGCACGATCCCAAGACGTTGTATGTGGGTTCGAGTGTGTTGTTCAAGACCACGAACGAAGGCGACAGCTACACGGCCATCAGCCCCGACCTCTCGCGCAATGATCCGCGCACGCTGGGTCCGTCGGGTGGTCCGATCACGAAGGACCAGACGAGCGTCGAGTACTACGGCACGGTGTTCGCCATTGCCGAATCACCGCTCGCCAAGGGCACGATCTGGGCGGGTACGGACGACGGTCTCGTGCAGCTCACGCGGAATGGTGGTGTGACGTGGACGAATGTCACGCCGCCCCTGCTCAAGGAGCGTGAGTGGGCCCGCGTGTCCATCATCGAAGCGTCGCACTTCAACGCCGGCACGGCGTATGTCGCGGCCAACCGCTTCCAGATGGACGACAACGAGCCGTACCTCTTCAAGACGAACGACTTCGGCAAGACGTGGACGCGTATTGACGGCAGCGGCAAGGCCAACGGCATTCCCGCGCACGAATTCACGCGCGTGATTCGCGAAGACGAGGTGCGTCCGGGTCTGCTGTTTGCCGGTACGGAACGCGGCATTTGGGCCTCGCTCGATGACGGCGCCACGTGGTTCTCGATGCAGCGCAATCTGCCCATCGTGCCGGTGCACGACATGGTGATCAAGGAAGGTGACCTGATCGCCGGCACGCATGGCCGTTCGTTCTACGTCATCGACGACATCGGTGTGCTGCGTCAGCTCAGCACGCAGGTGCTGGCCAAGAAGGCGCACCTGTTCACGCCGCGTCCGTCGTACCGCATCAACTGGGGCGGTGGATTTGGTGGCGGCGGTGGTGCACCGGCCGGTGCCAATCCGCCGAGTGGTGCGATCGTGTACTACTGGCTCAAGGACAAGGCCAACAAGGTCACCGTCGAGTTCCGTGATTCGACGGGTCGCACGATCAAGTCGTTTTCGAGCGATCAGCAGCAGGCAGCGGCTGGCGCCGGCGGTCGTCGCGCGGTGGCGGGTGACCGTCCGCCCACGAACAACGTGGGTATGAATACGTTCTCGTGGAATCTGCGCGAGCCCGATGCGACGGCGTTCCCGGGCATGATCATGTGGGCCGGTTCCATGAACGGGCCCCTGGTGCCGCCTGGCAACTACACCGTGCGGCTCCTGGTCGACGGTGCACCGGCTGGCGACAGCCGTCTCGTGGTGCGTAAGGATCCGCGCAGCAACGCGACACCAGCCGATCTCCTGGCGCAGTACAAGCTGCTGATGGCTATTCGTGATCGCACCACGGATGCCAATGACGCGGTACGGACGGTGCGCAACGTGCGTCAGCAGGCCGTCTCGCGCATGGCCCAGGTGGGCGCTGACTCAGCGCGTTACTCGCAGCTGGTGAAGGACCTCGATGCCAAGATCAGCGCGATGGAAGCGGAGATCTATCAGGTCAAGAATCAGTCGGGCCAGGACCCGCTCAACTACCCGATCAAGGTGAACAACCAGATCGCGGCGCTGTCGGGTGTGGTGGCCAGCGCGGAAGCGCGTCCGACGAAGCAGTCCCAGCAGGTGTTTGACCTCCTGACCAAGGAGCTCGAGGGGTACCTGGTCGAATTGCGGAAGCACTACAAGGAATTGCTGCCGCCGATCGACGAGATACTCAAGAAGCACGGCCACCCGGCCATTGAAGTGAAGCCGGCCGATACGCCGGCGGCGCGGAATACCAGCGCAGAAGAGGAAACTGGGGTGTAATGTTTTGGGAGCGGCGCGGAGCAGTGCCGACAAGGCCTGCCTCCGCGCCGCTGCGGTCCGCCTTTCCACGGGCCGCGTACGGTTCTTGCACCGCAGAGGACCTGTGCAACCCGCGCCGACTGGGAGCGACGCAGCTCCCACGATCTTCGAGAAGCGCCGTGGTGGTGACCGCCGCGCTGATCAGCAGGCTCGTTTCGAGCTCGCTCTCGACGCCTCCGGCGTGGGGATGTGGGATTGGGACTTGTCGAGCGAAGTGATTGCCTGGGATGAGCGCACCTGCGCCATCTTTGGCGTCCCATCAGACGGACGAGTGCCCTACGCGCTCTTCCTGAGTCTGATCGATCCGGAAGACCGTGAGCCGACACGCGCAGCGGTTGATCGTGCGCTCGATCCGCAGGGCGACGGACATTATGAAGTCGAATATCGCGTCACCACGCCGGACGGTGAGCGGCGCATCATATCGGCGCGAGGTCGGGCGCTATTTGTCGAGCGGGACGACGAACGCGTCGCGACACGATTTGTCGGCACCGTGCTCGACATCACCGAGCGTCGACGATTGGACGCCGAGCGGGAAATGGCGCTGGCTGCGCTCCGAGATAGTGAACAACGCTATGCGCTGGCGGCGCGCGCAGCCGACAGTGTGATATGGGACTGGGATGTGGTGCACGGTCCGCTCATGTGGAGCGACGGCATCACGCGCGTCTTCGGCTATGCGCCGGAAGATGTCGATCCCACGGTGCAGTGGTGGGCGGAACGCGTGCATCCGGATGATCAGCCGCGTGTCCTCTCTACACTCGAAGAGCTCCAGCGCAGTATTCATCTTGCCGACGGGATCGAGCCGCACAACGCCTGGCATGCATCGTATCGCTTCCGCCGCGCGGACGGGCAGTGGAGCTATGTCGTGGATCGCGGTTATGCGGCGCGCAATGACGAAGGGCGGGTGACGCGCATGATTGGCGCGATGGAAGACGAAACGGAGCGCGAACGACTCGAAGAGCGTTTGCGTCAGGCGCAGAAAATGGAAGCGGTTGGGCAACTTGCGGGTGGTATTGCCCACGACTTCAACAATCTGCTCACCGTCATTTCCGGCAATCTCGAATTCGCGCAGGATGATCTGCCAACCGGTCATCCGGTGCGTCGTGATCTCGAAGAGATTGGTCGTGCTACCGAGCGAGCACGTGAACTGGTGCGGCAGCTGCTCGCCTTCAGTCGCAAGCAGACCGTTACCCTGCAGCCACTCGACGTAAGCGACGTGGTGCGCGGAGCAGAATCCCTACTGCGCCGCGTCATTGGCGAAGAGATCGTACTCGACGTACATCTCGAATCGCGACTACCGGCCATTCGCGGCAATCGCGGACAGTTGGAACAGGTGTTGCTCAATCTTGCCGTCAATGCGCGCGACGCGATGTTGACGGCAGGCTTTGGTTCGCCCGGCCGTGGTGGTACGCTCACCATCGATACGGCGCAGGTGCTGCTGTCGGCGGAAGATGTGCACCGTCTGCCAGGTTTGCATATCGGTCCCGCGGTGCGACTCAGAATCAAGGATTCCGGGCACGGCATGGACGATGCGACACGCGCACGAGCGTTCGAGCCCTTCTTCACCACCAAAGCCGTAGGTGCAGGCACGGGACTCGGACTCGCAACGGTGTTTGGCATTGTGCAGCAATTCGGCGGTGCCATCGCGCTCGAGAGCGTGCCGGGCGCCGGGACGTTGTTCAGTCTCTATTTCCCTGTGGCCGGCGAAACGGGAACACAGCAGGGGCATATGCCGCGTGTCGTGCCGCGCCGCGCCGATGGGGCAACCATTCTATTGGTAGAGGACGAGAACGCCGTACGTGCTGCCGCACGACGAATGCTTGAACGTCAGGGGCATGTGGTTCTCGAAGCTCGCCACGGTGCCGATGCGTTGCTCGTCTGGCGCGAACGCCGGGTTGGCATTGATCTCGTGGTTACCGATCTCCGGATGCCCGAGATGGGAGGAAGGGAAATGGTCGAACAGATGCGGCGTGAAGTGCCGCTGCTTCCTGTCGTGTACGTAAGTGGCTATTCAGAGCAGAGTCTGCCCGATGCTTCAGGGGCGGAAACGGTGTTTTTGGAGAAGCCGTTTACGATGGAAATGCTGCTCAACGCGGTTGAGAGAGTGAGGGGAGGGGAGAGGGATTCCTGAAGTGGTCGTGTGTCGCGAGCGACCCTTACGCTTTCCCGCGAACCCGGCTCAGCCGCGTGATGCTCGCAATTCCAAGCATTGGCCCGATGGCCAGTGTCGCAAACGCGACCTGCCATCCCACAACGGCAACGATGCGCGGAATGAGTTGAATTACTCCCGCCGTAAGCAGAAATCCGATTGACGTCTGCAGTGTCAGCGCTGTCCCTACGGCATGTGGCGGAACACTTTCGGTGACCAAAACCGAGAACTGCGCGCTATCGGCAATGATGAAAAATCCCCACACCAGGGCGAGTGGGATCAGCAGCCACAGCGAATGACCGAACGCCAAGGCGGTAAGTACGGCACAACTTCCACTGATGGCCATGGCGAAATTCACCAACCAGGTGCGGCCACGTCGATCTGCCGCCATCCCGCCCCAGATGCAGCCAATGCCACCGATGGCCAGCACACCAAATGACACCATGGAGGCGATGGAGTTGGCCGGTATCGTTGCGGCATCCTGTGTTGCGAGCGATTGCGCGGTGATGCTGGCAACGATGAACGCGGGAATCCATGTCCACGCGGCGTACAACTCGATCATGTGGCCGAGGTAGCCGCCAAGCGCTAGTCGCCATTCGCGTCCTTGTACCACTTCGCGAACGAGTCCCCACGAAAACGGGCGTGGAGGAAATGGATACGGACCATCGGAGTAGCCAAACCACACCAGCAATGCCGCAAGTGCTGCGCCGCCGGATGCGGTGAGCAGTACGGCTGCCATCCCTGCTTCGGGGAAGGCGTGCACGAGATACGGGATGCCTTTGCCGAGTGTCAGTGCGCCAACAATGGTGCCCACGGCGAGTCCGCGCCTGATGCGAAACCATGTGGCAATCATCTTCATGGCTGGCGGATACACTCCCGCCAACGCCACTCCGGTTCCGAAGCGCCAGAGCAGTACCATGGAAAACCCATCGGCCGTGAGCAGCATTGCGTTGCACAGCGCACCAAACAACGCACTCGCCGCAAACAGACGTCTGGCAGGGATGATATCGGCGAGGTTGAGCAGCGCCGACACGGCGGTTCCGCTTACGAAGCCCAGCTGCACGATGGTGGTGAGCCAACCCACCGCGCTCGCATCGAGCGACCACTGCTCGGCATAGGCCGACGATAGCGCGCTGCCAGCAAACCACAACGACATGCCCAGCAATTCTGCCACCGACAACAACGCCAGCATGCGCCACCGCTCGGGCGCGTGATCGTCGGCGAGCGCAGGCGGAGAAACTGGCGCCGCGATACTCATTCCATCGGTGCGCGTGACGCGGAGACCAGGTACTTCAGGGTGTCGCTCACATCCATCGCGCGCGCATTGAGTCCGAGCTGCTGGGCCACGGCTTCCAGAAAACCATCCACGCGCATGCTATGCGTGCCCACGCTGCGTACGAGGCGCAGCACGGGATTGCCACCGTCGGTCTGTTCGGTGATCACCAGCAATGTGGTCACCGCCGGAGTGCTCACGTCGGCGGCAATATTCCCCTGTTCATTGAGCGGCAGTAGCGCCACCTGCCACAGTCCAACCACGGCCTCGTCGTCGTTTAAAACTTCCAGTCGCAGACGTACCGCCTCTTCTTCCTCTACCACCCGCATGTTGGGCAATGACGCACACCAGAGTGGCGGACCATCCACCTGACGCACGGTGGGCCACGCTTCATCCGGCGGAACCGACAAACGAATACCGCGCTCCACGCGATGGCGTTTGGGCGCCAGCATGCCACCAAAGATCAGCGCTGCCACCACGGCCACGATCGTGCCCATGATCAGCAGTATCCAGTTCATCATGAGACGACAACTCCCGGGCGCACACTCTGTGATTCATCAATGGCCGCACGCACCCGTCTCGCCAGTTCGAGCGAGGTGAACGGCTTGGCCAGCAGCGTGCGGTCATCACTTTCACGCACACCCTTTCGGAGCAGCGCTTCTTCCGTGTAGCCGGAGATGAACAGCACGGGCAAACCGGGACGGAGACGGATGGCCTGATCCGCGACTTCGCGTCCATTGAGTCCCGGCATCACGACGTCAGTAACCAGCAGGTGAATGACCGCTGGATACTCGCGCGCAATACCAAGCGCCGCTTCACCATGATCGGCAACCAGTACACGATAGCCGCGCCGTTCGAGAGCGGCGGCCGCCACACCACGCACCGTATCGTCATCCTCAACGAGCAGCACGGTTTCCGTACCGGCCAACTGCTCGGGGAATTCTTCCACTGCACTCGTCACCACTACCGCATCACTCAATCGCGGCAGCAGGAGATGCATCGTAGTGCCTTCACCAGCGACCGAGTCCACACGAATCTCACCGCCCGCCTGGTCGATCATGCTGTAGGCCAGCGCGAGCCCAAGTCCCGAACCCTTGCCCTTCTCCTTGGTCGTGAAGAACGGTTCGAAAATGTGCGCCTGCACGGCATCGCTCATGCCGATACCCGTATCGCGAACACGAATGCACAACCAATCCTGCATCGGATCGAGATTATAGCGCCACGTATCGGCTGGCTCGATGACCAGTGTTTCGATCGACAGACGGCCGCCATCGGGCATCGCGTCACGTGCGTTGGCAGCGAGATTGAGCAGCACCTGCTCCAGTTGACCGACATCGGCACGCACCGTCCCGACGTGTTCGTCGAGATTGGTGTGCAGCTCGATGTTCTCGCCCATTACACGACGCAGCAAACGCTGCATGCCCTTTACCACTTCGTTGGGATCAAACACCACCGGCTGCACCACATGGCGACGGCTCATCGACAGGATCTGCTGCGACAGCTCCGTGCCGCGCACCGCCAGCGCGCGAATTTCCGCGACATCTTCCTGCGTCGATCCCGGGCCCGGAGCCTGCGACAGCAACAAGTCGCAGTAGCCCAGCATGGCCGTGAGTAGATTGTTGAAATCGTGAGCGATGCCGCCGGCAAACGTCCCGATGGCTTCCATCTTCTGTGACTGCCGCAGCTGTTCTTCACTGCGGGCGAGTGCCCGTTCGGCTTCGCGGCGCGCGGTGACATCAATGCCAACCGACAACCAACTCGCACGACCAAGCCGTCTGGACGAGGTGGTGATGACATCCATCTCCACCCGGCGACCGTCGGCGGTGCGATGCACCCACGTGCCGGCCGACTGACGCGATTCGGAGAAGGGCAGGCGCGCATCGGTGAAGCGCTCACGCTCCGACTCGTCGAGCAGATCGACAATGGTCAGTCCGAGGAAGGTCTCCCGGGCATATCCATACTTGTCGATGGCTGCTTCATTGATCGCCAAAATGTTCGTAGTCTCGGCATCCCAAGCCCACATGGGCAGCGGATTGGAGTCGAACAGAAAGCGGTAACGGCGTTCGTTGTCGGCGAGCGCCGCATTGCGACGCTCCACCGTTTCGGCCATCTGGTTGAGGGCCATGGCCAGCTGCCCGATCTCATCGCTCGACTGAATCTCCGATCGGTGTCCCGACAGACCGGCCGCCAGCGCATGCGCATCCTTGATGAGCGCTTCCACACTGGTCACGATCATCGAGCCCATCATGTACGCCAGCGCAAACGAGAATGCGATGGCGGCAGCGATCAGTGCAATGCCACTCCATCCGGACCGGAGCGGTTCGACCAGCCAGGCCACGATGGTGGGCGGCAGTGTGGCTGCCACCACCATGATGAGCAGACGTGCGCGCAGACCAATCCCCCGCGCCGCAGCAAGTGCGGGCGGGGGAGTCACAACAGGCTCCGGAGGTGTCAGACGCGACACGATGACATTGTCGGCATGCGTGAGGGGCGCAAAAGCCGCACGTCAGCGTGGATCGCGTGCGGTGTCCGGTGGAGCGACTGCCATACCCATGGCATGGTAGCCTTTGTCGACGTAAACGGTGGAACCGGTGATGCCGCTGGCCAGCGAACTCGCAAGGAATGCTGCCGTGGTGCCAACTTCGCGCGCCGAAAGTTCTTCGGGAAGTGGTGAGTTGGCCGCGCAGTAGCGCACCATGTTGTCGATGATGCCGATCGCACTCGCCGCACGGGAAGCATACGGACCGGCGGAGATGGTGTTGACGCGCAGCCCCCACTTCCGACCGGCTTCGTAGGCCAGCACCCGCGTGTCGCTCTCGAGCTGCGCCTTGGCCGACGACATGCCGCCGCCGTAGCCGGGAATGGCGCGCTCGCTCGCCATGTAGGTGAGTGAACCCACACTGCCACCTGGACGCATGAGCGGTCCGAGGCGCTGCACCAGCGACACGAACGAGTACGCACTGGCGCTCGAGGCCGCGAGATAACCCGCGCGGCTTACTTCCAGCAGGGACTTCTTGACTTCAGGCCCGTTGGCCAGGGAATGAAAGACAATGTCGAGCGGCTGTTCACCAAAGTCGGCCACAAGCCGTGCGGCGAGACCGTCGATGGAGAAATCGCCAAGTTCCTTGTATCGCTTGTTCTCGCGAATATCGTCCGGCGCATCGGTCAGCGCATCGAACATGGCATCGAGCGGATAGATACGCTCGAATGTGAGCAGCGAACCGTCGGACATGCGGCGCGATTCATCGATCTTGCCGCGTTCCAACAGGTTGAGGAAAATGTTGAGTGCCGGCGGCCACGTGGCCACACATACAGACGCGCCAGCTTCGGCGAACGCCTTGGCGATGGCCCAGCCAAAGCCGTTGTCGTCGGCAACGCCCGCGACGAGCGCGCGCTTGCCGGTGAGGTCGATGGGTAGCATATGGGAATAATACTCGCTGATGTCAGCGAGCGGCGCGATGCAGGCGATCACGAACGGCATCCCATGAGGGATCATCCGCTGGTGGCGCTTCGATGAGAATGAGCGCCGTCTCCGTGGCGTCCGCGTCATGCAATGCGGCATAGAGGGCCGCCGCATATGCCCCGGGGGCATCAGGCAACAAGTGCTGAGAGATCGGCACCGGCGAGGGACGATTCCAGGCACCGGTGCGTAGCAGGGCCACCACGGGCGAACGATGACGCGGGCTACGTGCGGGTTCGACGTGTTCAGCCGCACGCACTTCCAGGGCGTCTGCAATTTCCGAGCGCTGTGATGGATCGAAGAGCCACACATCCGCTCGCGGTGCATAGTGACGGTCAGCCATGCCCGGAGAACGTGGTGTCGCCTCGCTCGCCAAGGCAGCTGCATTATGCGCCACTGCACGTGGCATCGCGTGACGCACCACGGCACCAAGGGAAGCTACGGCTTCCTGCAGTATCTCACGGCCGAGCATACCGGGCCTGAGAATCACCACATCGTCACCGGTGCAATCGACCACGGTGCTTTCGATACCGACACGGCACTTCCCGCCATCGAGCACCAGTGGCACCCGTTCGCCAAGAGAACGGACCACATGTGCGGCCGTCGTGGGACTGATGTGCGTAAAGCGATTGGCACTCGGCGCTGCAATTGGCACACCCGCCGCGCGAATGAGCGCCAATGCCACCGGATGGTCCGGCATGCGCACGCCCACGGCATCGAGACCGGCGGTGGCCACGTCAGGTACCGTGGACGCACGCGGTACCACGAGCGTCAGTGGGCCGGGCCAGAAACGTTGCGCCAGTACCTCCGCTGTTGCCGGCCAACGCGATGCCAGTGTGCGCGCATCATCGATGGTGGCTACATGAGCAATGACCGGATTCCATGCCGGTCGCCCCTTGGCCGCATAGATGGACTGCACGGCGTGAGCATCCAGCGCGTTGGCACCAAGGCCATACACGGTCTCTGTGGGAAACGCGACCAGTCCGCCGTGCACCAGCACGTGAGCGGCTTGCGCGATGACATCAGGATCTGGTGCCTGTGAATCGACTGCGACAACGGACATGACTACAACCTAGACAGGTTCACAATCCATCCGAAGGAGAAATGACCTGCAGTCAGGCTATTGCCGGGTTTCGACGGCGCGTCGGGCCAGGTAGTCCACGAATCGGGGCGAAAGCAGCTTGAGAATACGACCGATCTTTCCCTTGGCCGTCATGATGAGCTCGCGATCACGCGATGCCGCAGCATTGAGGATCTGTCGCGCGCACTCGGACGTGGACATGACCTCGGCTGACTTCCGGCGATAGGCGCGTTCGCCGAATGGAGTGCCATCAGCGCTCAGTGCATGGAGATTGATGTCCGAGTATACAAAGCCCGGATGCACCATGGTCACGCTGATGCCAAACGATACGAGCTCGATTCGGAGCGAATCGTAAAAGCCGGCAAGTGCGTACTTGGATGCCGAGTACGCACTCCGTTTGGGAACACCGGTGAGGCCGGCCAGACTCGAGATGGCCACGATCTGACCGCGGCTCGCCTTGAGATGCGGCAGCGCGGGCACCGTACACCAGACACAACCGAGATAGTTGAGCCGCATCAGCGATTCGAACACCGAAATGTCGGTAATCTCGTCTACGCGCGCACTCATGCTCATACCGGCATTGACGATCAGCACATCCAATTGTCCATACTCGGCGATGGTGCGATCGATGAGTGCGCGGCACTGGGCTTCGTCGGTTACATCAGTGGGGACGACCACCACGCGCGCATCGGCGTGTCGTGCGCGGCATTCGGTGGCGACGGCTTCCAGTTTGGCCGTATCGCGTGCGGCGAGTACGAGTCGCGCACCCTCGCCGGCAAATTGTCTCGCCATCTCAGCACCAATGCCAGACGAGGCACCGGTGATGACAATCACCTTCGCGGCGAAGCGTGTCTTCACACGCCCGTCACGTCATCGTTGAAGGTGGTCTCGTCATACGGCTCGCCCTCGAACGGTGCATCGAGAATGCGAAGCGCCTGCACGGAATCCGCGACTCGTACGGCGAGGCGCACCGGAAACAGCATATGCATGGCCGGCAGCATGCCACCAGCGTCATCGCGCAATACGACAGCCGGGATCTCATGCGCCTCGAGCACGCTACGCGCCACGAGCGCTTCCATCTCGTTCACATATTCTCGAATGACCTTCATGGCTTCTCCCATGACGCGAAATTACCGCGCGCTCGTTGGATTGGTGAGAGGCAGCAGACCGTTCGATTCACGGCACGTGGTGTCACGCGGCATACCCCATGATGCACTCGAGGTTGCTACATTGCGTCATCATGGCTGCATCATTCGGCATATTCGTCCTTGCGGAATTGCCCGGCGAAGCCGGCGAGATCGTGCGGTCCATCCAGCAACGCTACGACCCCAAGCTGGCTCGGCTCACACCGCCGCATATCACGCTGGTTGGATCATCCGGTGTAGGATCCATTCCTACAGATACGCCCGTGGCGCGTATTCGCGAGGCACTCGAACCCATTTGTGCGACGACGTCGCCCATGGCTCTGCCGTTCGGTGCGCCACACCGCTTCATGCAGACCAACATCGTATCGTTGCCACTCGATCCGCATGGTCCGCTGCGCGCGCTTCATGAACGCATCGCCGTCAGCGGGTTGCCATTCAAGCAGGCGCGTTTTCTGTTCTCGCCGCACTGCACACTGAATTTCTATCCCACGCTGACGCCGCAGAAAGAACGCGAGTTGCTGGCGCTTCGTGTGGATGTGCCGGCGCGCATCGAGGCGCTGCAGGTCTACCTCACCCGCGATCCTCAGCCCAGCACCCTGCTGTTCTCCCTTCCGTTGACCGGTGGGCTGAGCTAATCGCAGTGCGCTGCCTGTGTCAGTAGCGCTTGAGTAACGCCTCAGCAGCGCGTTTCGGGACGCAGCTTCTGATAGGTCGCCGTGGCCTGCTTGAGGCCGAGCAGCGCCGAGGCTTCAAGTTCGTATTCGAGCTGCAGATCGCCGAGTGAATCGCCACCCTGCGTGATCTGACGCGACGCCTTTTCCGCGATACTGTGCCGCCGCAGATATTCGCGGGCCGACAACCACATGGCGTTGGCTGCCGCGCGGATGTCCGGCTGTTCCGAGACCGGCGACTTGGCGCACTTCTTCTCGAACTCGGCGACGGCTTCGGCCAGTGCCAGATCGATCGTATCCACCAGAGCGAGCGCTGCTGCCAGTTCCGGCTTGCTGACCGACAGTGCCATCAGCTTGGAGAGGCGCTCATGCTGCCGGCAGGTCTCAGCGGCGGTGCGCGCAAGACTGTCACTGCAGGCAATGGGCCCAGGCGTCGTGGATTCTTCGTCGGAGAGAAGCGGCGCCGCGGTGGAACGGGAACTGGCCATGATCAGAAAGGGAGTGGGACTGCCGGTCGCCCCACCACGTGTATCAACCGCGGAAATGCGGGGAGGAACGGGTGATGCGCACCATGCACCCTTGTGATCTAGTTAGCAGACCCATGTGATCGGTAGTGGGGTTGCACCCGTGAATTGCGATCGACACGTGAGTGCAAACCACTGCGGCCGATCCGACGCTTACGCACCTGCCTATGACGGATCGATACGTCCGGGATTGAACCGCAGACTGCCTGGCAGGGAATTGAGGAGTGGACCGAGTTCGGTGGCCCGATCCTGCGTCGTCACGAAGGTCAGTCCCGCCATGCTGACGACGATCATGCCGCTGATGCCGTATACCACCACGCATCCACCGTCGGCGTGAATGACATTGCCGGTGCTGTCGACACAATGCACCTGACCCATCACGCCGTTGCCGTAGTCGTCGAGTTCACGTACACGACGCAGTGAGGCCCATGTTCCCACGTCATCCCACGCAAAATCGCCAGGCAAGACCGCCAGATTGGTCGTGCGTTCCAGCAATCCACGGTCGATGGAAATCGACGTCACCAGTTCGGAGAACGCATCCATTTCTCCGGCACTGAGCTTGGGGAGACCGTGGTGCAACTCGCGTGTGTGTTGCGCGAGTTCATCGAGTACCACGCGAGCGCGCCACACAAAGATGCCGGTGTTCCACAGCGCGCCCTTCTCGATGAGCACATCGGCGAGCGTCGCGCTGGGCTTTTCAACGAAGTGGTCGACGTGACAGGCACCGCCTTCGGCGCGCGATACGAGTGGATCCACCAGCGCAGACGGCTGCAGATAACCGAAGCCCGTTTCCGCACGGGTTGGCGATGCGCCGAGCGCCACGAGCAACGGTTCTGCTGCGGCCAGTGACGCAGCGCGTCGCAAAGTGTCGCGCAGCACATCCGGATAACCGACGGCGAGATCCGCATGCAGCGCCACGAACACGGTGTCCGGCCCTGCGCGTCGCGACACTTCCTGTGCACCCCAGGCCAGCGCTGCTGCTGTGCCAAGCGGACGCGGCTCCACCAGCATGTTGGCGCGCGGCACTTCGGGAATGGCTTCGTGTAGCGCATCCGCGATGTCGGCACTGGTCACAATCAGCACCCGTTCTGCCGGCACCAATGGCGAAAGACGCGCAATCGTATCGGCAATCAGCGGGCGCTCGTTGACCAGCGCCAGCAGCTGTTTGGGGCGCTGCGGTGTGCTGAGAGGCCAGAATCGCGTACCGATGCCCCCGGCGAAGACAACAGCCCACATCGCGGTGCCCACATCGAGCACCGGATCCATCTCGAATTCCTCGAGTGTGCCGGCGGCAATGGCCTCGTCGTTTGTCACGGACGTTGGTGCTCGGGGACTCACGATGCGGGGCTCGGACATCGCTGGCTGGCCTATTCGCAGGAGAAGGGTGATGGATGCTGGCGCAACCCGTGGGCAGCCGTCAACATACGTCCAACTTACGTCGACACATGCATACTCTGCACCTCACCAACGGCGACTCTGCCGCTATATCACTTTCCCGGTCCGGTCTCGCCGGTAGCATTCTGCCTTGGCGCGACGTGCTGCACGACGGGCCTGTACCCTCTGATCGCGATCGCTCCGCCTTTAACAGGGCGCGTGGCACATTCCTTTCCAGGAGTGGATGGGCCACCGCTGAGGCAATCGCCGCCGATCTGAGCGCGCGTGATGGCCAGCTGGATGCCGTGCAAACTGGTGACGAACTCGTGCTGTGGTTCGAGCCGGATCTCTACGATCAACTCCAGCTCATACAGGTACTGGCGCGCATCGCTGCGCGGGAACCGGCTTTGCGTCCACGCATCACCATCGTGCCGGCAGACTGTTTTCTTGGCCCGCTCGAACCGTCCAGCATGCCGCCGTTGTATGACGCCCGCCGTGATCTGACGGATGAGGACGTTGCCGTGAGCGCGTCGGCATGGGAGGCGTTCACCGCCACCACGCCGAATGCCCTACCCGCGTGCATTTCCGCGCTGGAAGCACGCAGTGCGGCGCGTACTTACGCCGATGACGACGCGGTGCGATTGCCACATCTTGCCGCCGCCATTCGCCGCATGCTCGAGGAATATCCCGACACCAAGGGCGGTCTCTCGCGCACGGAACGGCAGATCTGCGAGGTGTTGGCGGCTGGCGGGCGCACGATGGGAGCGACATTCCAGGCGCAGCAGCGTGCGGAGTCGTGGCTTTGGCTCGGCGACATGAGTTTTGCCTGGTACGTGCAGCGTTTGAGTGAATGCGCGCAGCCACTGATTGTGCAGCGCAGTGGTGCTGCCGTGATCGGACCGCCGCCGATGACTGATGCCAAGGCATACTGGGATCGACCGGTGGAGCTGACGCCATTTGGTCAGGAGGTGCTGCGTGGCAACGCCGACCACATCACGGCCAATGGCATCGATCGCTGGTATGGTGGTGTGCACGCGACATCGTCGCAGTACTGGCGCTGGGATCCGCACTATCATCGACTGAACGCCTCGTGATTACTCCTGGAGAGCGCTCCCCGGATCCCCGCTCATTGGGTGATGCACCGGTTGATCCCCTGTCATTGCTTGAAGCGGATACCACGCTGGCGGCAGCGCAGCCGCTGCTCGAGCTCGTCGAGCGGTATTTCGCTGAGACGGGCACCGGTGAAGGGCCTGTCAGCACGTGGCACAGTGCCGAAGCGATTGCCGATCGTCTGGCCGCCGATATGCCGCGTCATGCCCGTCCGCTTGCTGAGGTGGCGCGTCGCCTGTCCTCGTTGTTGCTGGTCGATGTGAATCGTCTGGCGCATCCCATGTACATCGGGCATCAGGTGTCGGCGCCACTGCCCGCTGCCGTGTGGACGGATGCGCTCATCAGCGCGCTCAATCAGTCGCAGGCCGTGCGTGAGATGTCGCCGGCGTTCACACCACTCGAGTATCAAGTCATCGAGTGGATGACGGACCTGGTGGGCTGGGATGGACGAGCTGGTGGAACGATGACCAGTGGTGGAACGGAAGCCACGCAGACCGCGCTGCTCGCGGCACGTGCGCGTGCTATTCCCGATGTCTGGGCGCGCGGCGTGGGAACCAACCCGCCGGTGCTGGTATGTGGTGAACATGCGCATTACGCCGTGACACGCGCGGCTGGTGTCATGGGCCTTGGGCAGTCACATGTCGTGGTGGTGCCAAGCGAATCGCAGCGGATGTCCATTCCGGCAATGCGTGAGCGTTTGCAGTCGCTGCGCGATGCGGGAAAATCCGTGATGGCGGTTGTGGCCACAGCCGGATGTACGGCTACCGGCGCGTTCGATGATCTGGAGGCTGTAGCCGACGCCTGCGATGAATTCGCCGATACCAACGGACCGCTCTGGCTGCATGTGGATGCAGCGCATGGTGGTGGAGCCATGCTGTCCGCGCGTGAACGTCCACGGGTGCGTGGCATTCACCGCGCTCGGTCGGTGGCATGGGATCCGCACAAGACGCTGCTGTTGCCGCTGGCGGCCGGTATGCTGCTCATGCGGGAGGAGCACGATCTCGAACGTGCGTACGCGCAGAGCGCACCGTACCTGTTCACGCCCAGTCAGGATGCCCGTGCCTGGGACATGGGACCACGGAGCTTCCAGTGCTCACGTCGGGCCGATGTGCTCAAGGTGTGGGTAGCATTTGAGCGCTACGGCGCAGATGCATTGGCGGCCGTATACGAAAAGCTGTGCGACATGGCGCGCTACCTGCACGAGCGTCTGTCGCAGCACGAAGAGTTCACGCCGCTGCACGTACCCGAATCGAACATTCTCTGTTTCTCGTGGCAGCCACCCGGTATCACGGATGCGACAGAGCGCGATACTCTGACCAACGCGCTGCGTGAGCGCTACAACCGCAGCGGACGCGGATGGATCACGGCGACCACGCTGGATGGCCGCCGTGTACTGCGAATCACCGTGATGAATGCCCGCACCGGCCGCGAGCATCTCGATGCACTCGTGGCCGGATTGGAGTCCGAAGCAAAGCGGGTGATGAGCTGATACGAGCTGACGAGATCAGCGCAACGTGCGCGCGTGTTCCTCGAGCTGTGTGATGCAGGTGTTCCACCCATCGAAGAAGCCCATGGTTTCATGCGAGTCGCGTCCTTCACGTGATGCATGCATGACATTGGCCGTATAACGCGTGCCACCCGCTTCATCGGCCATCGTGATGACCGCCGTCATGGGCATCCATGGTGCATCGGCAGGGCGATAGCCGCCCACGAGCATGCTCGTGAATACGAGACGCAACTCCGGAACGATTTCGAGAAAGCATCCGGGATTGTCGCTCGTGCCACCATCGGGACCGCTCATGAACGTGTGAAAGTCACCGCCAGGACGAAGGTCGAACTTGCGCACATCGGTGGTCCATGGCTTGGGGCACCACCATTCCTTGAGATGATCGGGATCGGTCCAGGCCTTCCACAGCAGCGCTCGCGGCACGGCGAGCAGTCGCGAGATGGTCAGCTCATAACGATCCTCGGCGGGATTGGCCTGGCCGGATGATTCACTCGTCACGGGATTGCTCCTGTCTTAGTAGGGTTTCGGCATATGCTGCCAGACGATCGGTGCGGGCTTCCCACATGGAGCGCTGCTGCGCCATCCAGCGTTCGGCGGCCGAAAGCGCAGCCGGTCGCAGTTCGCAGGTTCGCACCCGGCCGACTTTGCGGGTGCGAATGACTCCGCTGGTTTCGAGCACCGTGATGTGTTTGAGAAACGAGGGCAGGGCCATGTCAAACGGCGCTGCCAGTTCTCCCACGGTTGCCGTGCCCCGGGCGAGGCGCTGCACGACAGCACGCCGCGTCGGGTCACCAAGCGCATGAAAGACCGGTTCGATGGCAATTCTTTGGTTAGCCATATAGCTAACTATTAATTCTCCAGCAAACCCTGTCAAGCAGATGTATGACTGCCGACTGGTCGGTGATCCGCGAAGGCCGTAGCTTGGATCACATGAGTGTGGTGCACCGCCTTCTGCGAAAGCCTTTTTTCGGGCGTTTCGAAGTGACTTGGCAATGGCCGGAGCAGGCTCGGCCAGATCAATGGGCGCGTGTTGAGGTGCCGACCGTGGGCCGCCATGTCTTGCGGGCGTTGTACGGTACGGCCGCAACACCGGAACCCCGCGGTATGCTGGTCATGGCGCATCCCATGGGAAAGGCAGCGAAGGGTTTCTGGCTGCGCTACGGACACGCGACGTTGTTGCGTGATGCGGGCTTCCATGTGTTGCTCGTGGACGCCAATGGGTTTGGCGAGAGCGCGCCACGTTCTTTCGACTATCCACTCGATTTTCATGCGGCGGGGCTGGTCGCTCAATCACTCGCACCTGAACTGCGGCTGGGCCTGTTCGGTGCGTCCTTTGGTGCCGGATGGGGACTCTGCGCCATGTCGCACCCGGATACACCGTACCGTGCGGCTGTACTCGAGGGTGTATTTCCCACGCTGCCGGAGTTCTGGCGTCACTATCCGGTCGCTCACGCCGCGCTCCGGGCTTCTCAGTTGGTGATGCCATCGATCGAGCGCCGTATGCGTCCTGAAGCGCACGCGGCACAGTTACATGGTCTACCGGATGTGCTGCTGCTCTACGGCGCGAATGACATCTTCACGCCACCGGCGCATGGGGAACGCCTGCTACGCGCCATGCGGGACTCGGCGCGTGCCGAACTCAACGTGTTTCCTGGTGTCGAGCACACGTTTGCATACCGCGACGCCACGGATGCTTATGTGGCATCGGTATTTGGGTTCTTGGATCGCGTATTCCCTCCGGATTCCGCCTCGTCAGAGCCGCGATGAAATCTCACAGGACTCATTTGCATGTCGACACTCGCTGAAGCCTCTGCCCGCGCGGCGCTTGCCAGTCGCATACGGCAGCTGGCGCTCGACACCACGCCCGCGTGGGGAAAGATGAGCGCTCAGCGCATGCTCGCGCACTGCGCCGATGCCATGCGCATGGCATATGGTGAGTTTCCGGTTGCGCCGAGAGACACACCGCTTACGCGCAATTTCTTTGTGAAGCGGCTGATTTTGTATGTGCTGCCGTTCCCAAAGAGTGCACCCACAGCACCGGAGTTGTTGGTGCGTGATATCACCGACGGTGAAATCGAACGACAGGCGCTGCTTGAACTCATCGCGCGCTTTCCGGGCGAAACCTCACGCACAGAGTGGCCGGCGCATCCACTCTTCGGTCCGATGAGCGCAGCGGAATGGGGACGCTTGGGCTACAAGCACCTCGATCACCATCTTTCGCAATTTCGCGTCTGACCAGCCGGTTTCGGGCTGTCTCAGGTTTCGCGCTTCATTTCGCCCAGTGAACGAAGAATGGTCTCGCGAAGCAGTGTGGTCGAGTAAGGCTTTTGCAGGAAGCGCACGGCCGGATCTTCACCAATGGCGCGCAGTGCGTCGTCGTGATCGTATCCGCTGGCAATGATCACCGGGAGCGTCGGATGTGATCGCCGGATGATCGCCAGCACCTCAAGACCTCCCATGCCGGGCATGGTGAGGTCCAGCAAAATCGCACGAATGTTTGGTGAGGCCGCCTGGAAGCGCGCCACGCCGGTCTCACCATCTTCGGCTTCCAGCACATCGAGACCGAGGCGGGTGAGTACCCGATGCGCCACATGACGGATAGACGCTTCATCGTCTACGACCAGCACGGTACCATAGGCTTTGTGCGATGTCTGGGGAGACGGATTTGCTTCTCGTGGCGCTGGCTCAGTGGCGGCGCGCAGGTAGATATCGAAGCGCGTGCCATCTCCTACGACTGATACGAGTTCGAGAATGCCGCCCAGTGACCGCACGATGCCGCGCACGGCGCTGAGGCCAAGACCGCGACCCGATTCCTTCGTCGAAAAGAACGGGTCGAAAATGCGAGCACGCACGGCATCGGGGATTCCAGGACCGGTGTCCTCCACGGTCATGTGAATCCATTGGCCGGCTTCATGCTCATGATGCGGCGGTGTACCTAACACAGCGCCGAGTGATACGGTGCCGTTTACATCGCCAATGGCTTCGGCGGCGTTGGTGAGCAGATTGAGCAGCACCTGTGACAACTGCGCAGGATCGGCCTCGACCCATAGGGCTATGGGCATAGGAGCAACCTGCACGCGCACCTTCTTGGCCTGTGCTGCGCGCACCAGTGGCACGATGTCATCGACCACTTGTCGGAGATCGATGGTCTCGCGCCGCAGGCTGGCACGGCCGGCATACGCGAGCATCTGTCGCGTGAGTTCCGCCGCACGTCTGCTGGCTGCGCCAATGCGATCGAGTGCCGCGCCGGCTTCTTCGGCATCATCGAGTGCGTCACGCGCCAACTCCACGTTGCCGATGATGGCGCCCAGGATGTTGTTGAAATCGTGGGCAATGCCGCCGGCCATGATACCAAGGCTTTCAAGCTTCTGCGCTTGCTGCACACTGGCATCACGGGCGCGGCGCTCCGACTCGGCGCGTGCACGCTCGGTGAGATCCGTGCCAATGAGACCGGTGGCATACGTGGTACCGTCGGTATGCACCAGCGGAAATGCCACGACCTGCCAACCATGTGGGCCTGCAGGGGAGTTGAGTTCAACTTCCTGCTCGATCACCGCTTCGCTATGACGCGCGCGCGTAAGAATGGGGCTTAGGACGGCGGCCGTATCGCCAAGCACCGATGACACATCACGGCCTTCGGCAGTGCCCTCAGGAATACCCGTCAATGCCGCGACACGGGCGTTGGCCAGACGCACCCGGCCATCAAGCCCTACTACCAGGACCAGGGTAGCCGTGTTGTTGACCAGATCCTGCAGCAGTTCCCGGCTGCTTTGTGCCTTTTCCAGTGCGGCCTGCGTGGCTTCGACCTGACTGGCAAGTCGTGTATACAGTGACTGCAGGCGTTCTGTCATCACATTGAACGCACGCGCGAGCTGACCGACTTCATCGTCGCCAACTTCAGGCGCGAGCACCGCAAAGTTGCCGGCGGCTACAGACTTCGCGGCGTCGGCCACGACCAGCACTGGGCGCGTGAAGCGACGGGCGATGGCTACGACACCGAATGCGAGCAGCGTAATGGCGCCGAGACCAAGCAGCAGAGAGCGGAGCAGTAGTGAGCGTGCGGGCGCAAAGGCCGCGTCCTGCGGTGTCTCGAGAACGAGTGCCAGATCGAGTTCGGGGATCCAGCGCCATGCACCAACCACGGGCCGACCAGCGTAGTCGACATACTGACCCGTGCCGGTGGTATGCGCGAGCGCCGAGTCGATGGCCATACTGTGCACACCACGTCGCACGCCCTCACGTCCAAAGCGCGCAGCCGATACAAAGTCGGCCAGACTGTTGACGAGATACGCATCAACCGGCATACGCACCAATGCGGCGGAGCCCAAAACCTCGGACGCTGTGGTGCGCCGCAGCAGCGTGCGCTCCATCTGGGTCAGATCGAGGTGCACCGCCAGCACACCGCGGGTATTGCCATCTTGCCTGATGGGTGTGGCCACTGTGAGACGTGGGCGCCCGACACCCGAGTAGTAAATCGACTTGACGAATGTCGAATCGCGGCCCGACAGGTAGTACTGCTCATTGACCGCATACATGCCAAGCGTGGCGCGATTGGTGGAGCGCACGATGCGTCCGCCCGGCACCGTGATGATCTGCATCTCTTCTGCCGCGAGAACACTCGGCGGCAGGAATTGCCACTGCGTGCTGTCGGGCGTGGTTGGTGATGGGCCGCCATGTACCGCCAGTTCCCGTCCAAGCAGCACCGTAGCTTCGCGCTGACGCGACAACCACTCCGACAATCGACCCGCATCATCACTGGCTTGACCGGCAAGCTGCGCGAGCAAGCGTTCACGCAGCGTGCGTTCCGCTGCGCGATACGCCAGACCACCGCCCACCACTACCAGGGCCACACCAAGCCCGAAGACGGCGATTGACAGCTGCGCGGTAATGCTGCGGGAAAGTTGCTTGAGTATCACGGGCGCATCACGGACGGGGGGCGATCACGGCGCGCAGAATCGTGGAGTCGGAACGAACTTCGAGCAGTGTGGCGCTGCGTCGTGGGTCGCCGGTGCCTTCAAATCGATAGGTAGCGAGGGCGCCTTCGTAGGTACCCATGCGTCTGAGTGAATCAGAAAGCGCGCGACCACTCTTGGTGCCCGAGCGTGTGGCGGCCAGCGCCAGCAAATGCACTGCGTCAAACGTGGCAACAGCCGTGGCACGTGGTGTGTCCTTGGTGCCCCTGGCTGCGTTCCAGAGATCGACGAATCGACGAGAGGCTGGTCGCGTCGTGCGTCGATCCCAGTTGGCCACGATGATCGTGCCACCTAACTCCGGAAGACGTGCCATGCCAACGGCATCCCACGAATCGGTGCCGAGCACTCGACCACGAAAGCCGAGTTGCACCAGGTCCCGCAGCATGAGAGAGTCGCGCGCGACGAGATCGGGGAGCAGCAATACTTCCGGCTTTGCGTTCACGATACGCCGCAAATGCACACGATGTGTGCTGCTGTCCTCAGCGGAAAACGCCTCGCTGACTACCATCGTTCCGCCTTCACTCTCAAAGGTCTGACGGAACAACGACACAATCTCCTGTCCGTACACGCTGGCGGCGTTGTATAGAGCAGCGGCGCGGGTGGCGCCAAGTGAGTCACGGGTGAATCGGGCAAGCACCTCGCCCTGTACTGCGTCGAGAAACGCCAGGCGCGACACGAGCTTTCGGTCGCGGGTTACCGCCGGACTCGAGGCCATCGGGGCAATCATAGGTACATCCGATTCCTCGGCCACCGCACCGGCCGTCGCGGCGATGCTGCTGAACTGCGGTCCAATCACCACGTCGACCGAATCGCGATTGATGAGGGATCGCATGCTGGCTGCGGCTTCATCAGCACGGAGCGTGGTGCGCCGCGAAATCAGCTCGATGGTGTGGGGAACACCCTGAATGATCACACCGCCGGCGGCATTGATTTCGTCCACCGCGAACTTGGCGCCGACTTCCGCCGGAATGCCGGTCGATTCGGCGAAACGACCGTCGAATACCCCGAGCAAACCGATGCGCAACCTGGCTGGTGGCTCAGGTGCGCAGGAGAGCAGGGCACTGCCGGAGAGGGCGCCGCAGAAAAGCAGGGCACCGCGGGAAACGGAACGCAGCGATCGAGGCATGGTGGCGCTCGGACGTGGAACGGCGGGAGGAACAGTGCCTTCCCCCCACGTTAGGATGCGGCTACTCGACTCGCAACGGTGTGGCGACCGCCAAAAGACGTCGCACCTGTTCGAGATACTCACGCACATCGAACGGTTTTGCGATCAGCGCGCTGGGCCGCTCACGGGAAAAGCGCGCCAGCTCCGGTGCGTCCACGTCGCCGGTCACGAAGGCGAAGCGTTCCACGAGGGGCGGCATCGAACGTTCGACCCACTCGAACAGCGCCACGCCACTGGCCCCGGGCATTTTCACGTCACACAGCACCACATCCACCGTCTGGACGCTCAATACCTCCAAGGCGGCGGACACGCTGCTGCAGACAACCACATCCACCTGTAGACGCCTTAGCAGCAGCTCCTGGGCCCGGAGGAGCGGTTCTTCGTCATCGACCACCAGAATGCGCGGGCGGGCGTGCGCTCTTTCACGCGGAGTGGTCTGTGGTTCCGAGCCGGTGTCGTCGACCAATGCCGGTAGGGGGCCGGACGTGCGTGCCACCGCAGAACATCCATGCGATGGCAGCAGATGCGATTCGGCTAATCGGAACACGAGTGTGAAGCGTGCACCACCTTCGGGGACATTGCCCGCGCTCACGCTACCACCAAATGACGTCATGAACCGATCAACAAGGGCAAGACCGAGCCCTGTTCCTTCACCCACGCCCTTGGTTGTGTAGAAGGCTTCGAACACACGCGCCGGATCTGAGAGTCCGGGGCCGTTGTCGGTAATGGTTACCACCAGCGAGTGCTCGTCGCGGTGCGAATCGATGCGTACCACGCGAGGCGCTCCATCCGCACGGGCATGACCGGCCAGTGCATCAAGTGCGTTGTTCAGCACATTGAGCAGCACACCCTGCAGGTGTTGTGGTTCCGCCATGATGCAGGCATCGACCACGTTGCCAGCCTCGAGACGCACGCTGGCAGCTGTGAACGCAAACTGCCGAAGTTCCATCACTACGTCGAGTGATTCGCGGAAGGGCACTGGACGCACTTCGGCATCGCCACGTCGGGCAAACTGCAGCATGCTGCGCACGAGCAGCCGCGCACGACGTGCTTCGTGCAGAATCGGCGCGGCGTAGTCGCGATCGAGTTCCGCGGTCGAGGGTGGAGTGCCATCCCGCAGACGCGATGCCAACAGCTCGCTCGATGCCAGCACGGTCGCCAACGGGTTGTTGAGTTCATGCGCGAGCCCTGCCGTCATGCGACCGATGGCCGACAGCGTTTCGTTTCGCACGAGCTCATCCTGCGTGGTGCGTACCTGCGCCAGCGCATCCGAAAGCGAGGCATTTCGTGCTTCGAGGTCGGCGCGTGCCGTGGTGAGGCGCGCCGACATGTCATTGAATGTTTCCACGAGTCCATGGAACTCGTGATCGGGCGCTGCGGGAAGTCGTACATCGAGATCACCGGCGCCCACTCGTGCCACAGCATCACTGAGTTCACCGAGCGGTGAGGTGACCCGGCGACGGACAAATCGCGCCAACACCAGCGCCTGCACGAGCGCAAACACTCCCACAAACAGCATGCCGGCCAGTGTGACGCGGCGCAAAGTCGTTGCCTGGGTGTCGGCGAGCGATTCGAGCGCTGCTTCCCGCATGCTGACAAATGTGCGCAGCACATCGAGCAGCTCGAACGCATGCTGCACCATGTCGTCGCTGGCGGCTGCGGAATACGAGCTGCTCGACGATGGTGAATTCATGAGGCGTCGTGCGGCGACCTCGAGTCCCTGATGCTGCTCCTTCACCAGCTCGATTTGCTGTCGCTCCGCCGGCGAAAGTGGACGCGAGAGATAGCCGCGCAGATGCTCGTAAACTTCCTGCCCCGTCGAATCGAACTGACTGATCTGTCTGGCTGTGCCGCGTTGCGTCTGTTCTCCGGCAATCGACAGCTGGCGCATCACGCCACGTATGACGGCGTCACCAATGCGCTGTTCTTCGAGTACGCGAGTCGTTGTTTGGCGAAGCGACTGTTGCTCTCGCGCATTGAATACGGCAATGGCGCCGAGCAGCAGTCCGGTGGTAACGGCCGATGCAAAGCCCACCGCAATGAGACGACGATGCAGCGATCGCTTGATCGGCGGACGCGATTCCACCGATGGGGTCTCCGTCATCGCGTCGTCGGTGCAGGGATGGTCTTGAACACGAGCGGCCGCTGCACATCACCCGTCTCCGAGAACGACAGCTCTCCGGAGATCCCCTGATACGCGGGTACCTGTTTGCCGAGACGATCGAGCCACAGCCGCACTTCGTCTCCGGTGCGCGCACCATCGCGGATGGCGCGCAGCAACAGACGCATGCCATCGTAGGCCAGTACTTCACCGGCTCCAGGCGTGTACCCGAACCGCGTGGCGTAGCGCTCCACGAATGGGCGCGCGGCCGGTGTGGCATCGAGATCGAGATAGTCGACGTACTGCACGCCAGTGAGCACGCTGTCCGCATTCCCGCTGACGGTCCAGGCGGTGGTGGCATCGCTACTGAGCACCAACACATTGCCAAGTTCGCGACGAATAGCGGGCAGTACGGAATGCAGTGTGGTCGGTCGACCAATCCAAACTATCACGTCAGGTCGCGCGGCAATGACCGGTGCCACGTCTGCGCCAATGGATGTACCACGATCCTGTCCGTCGAGATGCGGCAGATCCGTCACGATCGGATAGCGCAGTGTGTCCAATGCGCGCCGGAAACTGGTGCGTAGACCGCGGCCGTAGTCGTCATTTACATACAGCACAGCGACGCGCGCGCCGACCGGCCATTCCTTCGAGATGGCGGATGCCAACGTCGGTCCTTGTTCTGCATCCGACGGCACAAGGCGAAAAGAGAATGCACCAGCTTCCGAGTACAATACAGCCGTCGACGTAGGTGCCAACTGGACAATCTTCGCTTCGTTGTAGAGTCGCGATGCCGCGAGACTGGCGCCGCTATTGGTGTGTCCCAGTACTGCTACCATACCAGGACGTGCGACCAACTGACTGGCCGAGCTGATTGCCGTAGCAGCCAACGCATTGGGTTCACCGAGCAACATGGTATCGGCAATGGCAGAACCGTTGGCTTCGATGTCGTCGGCGTAGGCCATGCGCACGGCGTCGTTGAGCGTTGAGCTCACGGCCGTTCCAACAACCGGTCGCACCGATGCCGCGCGTTCACATGCCGTGCTCCAGATCGCCATGGACAGCATCGCAACCGCTGGGGCGCAACGACGCACGGAATGCATCGAGACATACATCCTGGCCATCAGTGAAGCGGTGCTGCGGCCCATTCGTCTCATGCGACTTGTCGTGCGCCTAGAAGGAGAAGCGGCGGAATGCGCGATGGTACTCACTGTGATACAGGAAAAATATCTGTCTGTGCGCCGTGTCACTACAGATGCAACGCACTTTGATGCCGAGTGGATCCTGGGTGGATCCTGGCAGGATCATGCCGAGGGTGGTGAGACCCGTCACCGGTTTTGGTGAACCCCAGCTCGCTACGACCGTACCAGTGCGAGTCCCTTCCACCGGAGTGCCCATGGACCGCATCCCACCTCTCATTGCGGCCATCTCTATCATGACGGTCGCTGTCGCGCCAACAGCACTTGTTGCACAGTCACGTATGCCAACCGAGCTACAGCTCGGCGTGCATAGTGGTGCGGCTACGGATCAGCGCGGTATGCGTTCCCAAGCCTGGACATTGGCACCCGCTGTGTCGGCGTCTCCTCTGTCGTGGCTTGACCTGCGTGCGCAGGGATCGGCCACACAGTTTGCCGACGCAGTGCGCTCGATCGGAGGCGGTGGCCTCATCTCTCTGCATTCTCCGGCGTCGACCGGAGTGGGAATGCGGCTTACGACGCAGGGCTCGTTAGCGCGCACCACGTTCAACGCGCAGTTCACACATGCACAGGCGCAGGGGGCGCTCGAATGGCGTCCGGGTGCGCCGGGCGAGTGGCTGGTGTCCGGTGGCCCGCAGGTTGGAGTAGGCACCGCGGCGCTGCGTGTGACATCGGTCGCGGAATCGCCGGACAATGGCAGCAACTTTCCAGGTATTCCTGGTCTGCCAGGTTTCCCGCGCCCGGGTTCGGGTTCAAGCACTGGCGGTGCGTCGGAGAGAACTGATCGCATCACGCGCACAGGTGTAGGCGCACAGCTGCTCGCTCAGCGCACGTTTCGCGGCCTTCGGCATGATCGCGCTGCGCAGATTGCTGTGCGCTACAGCAGCTGGAACGTGAACGACGAGGCGAATCTGTCGTCCGAGGCCGGCACTGCAACGTCACCAACGGACAATGTGATGCTCCACGACGTGGAGTTCATCTCGGCCTTCATGCGAGGGCCGGTCACGCTGGTGGGCAGTGTCGGGCATCGCGAGGCACCGGACGAGCGTCGCGCGTTTGCCGCAGCGCATGCCGATGTCATGGTGGTTCCGCATGTCAGTGTGGTGGCGAGCGCAGGCAGCTATCCGCGCGATCGCATTGCCGGCACGATGAGCGGGCGCTACGTGACGGCCGGTCTGCGTCTGTCGATGGGTGGTGTGCAGGCCGCGCGATCAAGCAGCCGTGCCAGCACATCACGTCTGGTGGGCGCCACCGTGCGCGGTGAGAACGCACCGCGCGCCAATCACACGCGCATCGCAATCAAGTCGCCAAAGGCCAAGCAGGTGGAGTTGGCCGGTGACTGGAACAACTGGCAACGCATTCCCGCGCGCCAGTCGTCCGGTGGGGTCTGGTATGTGGATGTACCACTTACTGCCGGCGAGTACCGCTACACGTTCCTCATTGATGGAACGGAGTGGCGGGTGCCTGATGGTGTCGCAGCCGCAGACGACGGCTTCGGCAGCAAGGTGGCCTGGGTGATCGTGCGCGCTCCCGCACGCTGACCCACCACCGATCGTTCGCCTGATTCACTCACTGCAGGAGGAAGCATGAAGCACACGCTCAAGCACACGCACATCACGTTCGGTCTGTTGTTTGCTGTTGCCACGCCAACGCTTGTTATTGCACAGAGCGCCGGACAGACTGGTACTCAGTCCGGCACGCAATCGAGCGCACAGACGGGTGTTCAATCGAGCGCACAAGTCACTGCGGAAGCGCGCGTCGAGATTCCCGAACAGTTCTCGGCGGAAAGCAAGGCGCAGCTGACCAAACTCTATGCGGATGCCCGCGCGCAGGGACTGTCCGAGGTGGCAATCTCCAAGCGTGTTGCAGAAGGCGTGGCCAAGGGTGCCACCGAATCCGCCATTGTGACATCCGCCCAGGGCTTCCATGCGCAGATGGTGACCACGCAGGAGGCGATGATTCGCGCCGGTCGTGAAAAACCGGCGGGTGATGAAGTCGAACGCGGCGCCAATGCCATGGCTCGTGGTGTGACAGCCGTGCAGATCGAGGGACTCACACGAGGTGCTCCGGCCGACCGCTCACTTTCGGTGGCGTTCGAAGTGTTGAGTGACTTGGCAGCGAGCGGCGTGCCAGTGGCCACCGCACTCACGCAGATGCAACTACGCATTGATCAGCGCGCATCCGATGCGTCACTGCGCGAACTGGGCACCAGTCTGGGTGCAACGCTCGGCGCTGGTGCGGGCATTCGCAAGAACAATTGATCGACAGACCTTCGATAAACGACAACGGGCCGCCATCTGGCGGCCCGTTGTGTTATGCATCGCGCAATTCAGCGAATCAGTTGCCGAACACCGCAGCGTCGGCCGGAGCCTTCTCGCTGCCATAGCTGGCCGAAGCCGGCGGAGCCTCCGCGCCAAGGCGCGTGGCAATGGCAAACGAGCCGAAACCAATGAAGCACACGCCGATCGTCAGGATGGCGCGGTTGATCACCTTCATCGCGTGTGCCTCGTGGGCGTCATCGCAGAGATCGTTCCACATGTTCTGTTGGTGCTAGCGGTAAAGAAGGAAAGCGGACATCGGCCTCAAGTATCGGCAGGTGACCGGATCAATTGCAGTGGTCGAGGTGAGATTCCCCAAATCGATGCAATGCGGCGTGCTGAGTGGTGCAATAGCGGGACAAGTCGGATTCACTGGCCGCATCTTATCGCCTGCCGCTCCTCCAGGGTTTCGCTGCCCACCACCAGCAATTCACTGCAATCGACTCGGTGCAAAAGCACCCACTCATCAAGCTGCATGGAGTGCCGTTTCGTTTCACACCCGGACTCCAATCCCATGACCAGCCTTCGCACCGCCGCCGCCGCGGGTGCTCTCCTGTCTTCTGTTGCAGGAGTCGCCGCTGCGCAAACCGCACCCCATGCTGCTCCCCTGCACACCTATCTCGATGCATCGCGTGTGGTTGCCACGCGCGACTCGTTCGTGATCATGGCCAACGGGCGTGTGGCCGGTTCGCAGCGCTATGAAATCGCCAAACTGCCCAAGGGCTGGCGATTCATTGACGCGGTGACACTCGGCACCGATGTGGAACAGCAAAGCCACATCGAGACCGATGCGCAGTTACGCGAAATTACTCTGGAGCAAAAGGGTCGCATGCGGAACCAGCCCATGGCCATCTCGCTCAAGATGACCGGTGGACGCGTGCAGGGGCTCTCACAAACGCCAACCAGCGGCCCCAATGGCATGGCGGTCAACACCGAAGCACCCGATGGTGTGGTCGACGACAATGCGGTCGTCCCATTGCTGTGGGCAATGCGGTGGCGCGAAGGACTCGATATCCGCTTTCCCGTGATCTCGAGCGGAAAGGGTGATGTTTCTACGTATCGACTCCGGGTGATTGGAGCAGACACGACCACTGTTCCGATGGGACACTTCAACACGTGGCGGGCAGAATTGGAAGCCGAACGATTTGCCATGGTCTTGCATGTCACCCGTGATGCGCCACACCGTATGGTGCGTATCTCGATCAAGAATGCTCCCATGGACATGCAGCGCGTGAAGTAACGTGTTCGACAACTCTCCGCAGAAAATATCCTACGATGCCTCAGCTGGCGGTGCGGTCACGCAAACGCCCAGCGACGCGCCGGTGTTGCGGCATGGATGGCTTCTGCTGACGGCCATCGCGTGTGGCCTTGGCGGGATAACGCCGCTCACGCAGGCACTGGACACCGTTGGGACACCTGATCCATTTCGCTACGCGGCGATTGCGCAGCTATGTGCCGCCGCATCGTGGTATGCCGCCAGCGGCGTATTGGCTCGCCGTTGGTCTCTGGCAGACAACGCCCCTCGTGCACTCGTGGATATCGGATTGATCGTGGTGTCGGCCACTCTCGTGGCCACCGTACTCATTACGCGAATCGTTCCGATTCCCGCGACGTACTCGATCGGTACGCAACGTGTGGAGATCTACTTTGGATGGCTTCCGACACATGCTCTTACCGTAGGCATGTTGTCTCTGGTCAGCGTCTGGACCAGCGCCCGCGCGCGGCGTGAGCGAGAGCTCCATCGCACGGCGTTGCTCAATGCTTCGCTCGTGCAAGCGCAGCTCGAAACGCTGCGCACACGGGTTGCGCCACACTTTCTGCTTAACACGCTCAATACGGTGGTGGCGCTGGCCCGCACCGGTCAGGCCGATCGCGCCGCCGACGTGGCCGCCGACCTCGGCGCGCTCATGCACTTTGCTCTATCCGAGTCCGGTGATGCGGTGGCTTTTGACACCGAGTGCGAAATCGTGGAGCGATATCTCGCCATCGAAAAGGCGCGGTTTGGCGATCGATTGCAGATCCAGTGGACGCGTGACGCCGAATCACGCAGTTGCCGTGTGCCCGCACTGATGTGGCAACCACTGGTGGAGAACGCCATTCGGCATGGACTCGCCAGACGGAGTGCGCCCGGAGTGCTGCATTTGAAGGCACAGTGCCAGGGGGCTGGTGATGAACGCGAGTTGTTGCTGGTAGTGGATGCGGATGGACCGGACATGCCGGAAGACACGCTCGCCGAATCACTATCCCCTGAGGAAAGAAGCCTTCGCGCCATGCCGCTCGGAGGTCTTGGACTCGGAACGGCAACGGTGGAGCAGCGACTACGTCTGCTCTATGGCATCACGGCATCACTGGTCGTAACCATGCGGCCGGATGGTGGTAGCAGAACGGAATTGCGCCTGCCTGCGCCGCTGCTCGAGGAAGTCACATGACACACGCGACCAGCATTCGAGTGGTCGTGGCCGACGATGAACCGCTCGCCGCTCGTGCTTTGGCGACGGAGCTCGAACGACTTGGCTGCCAGGTGGTAGCAGTGGCCGAGCGCGGACGTGCCGCCATTGATGCCTGCGTTGCTCACCGACCAGACGCGTGTTTCACCGATATCGCCATGCCCGATCGCGATGGGCTTGCTGTCGCTCGTGCGCTGCGTGACGCGTCGCCTGATGTTTGTGTCGTGTTTGTCAGCGCGCATCCGCAGTTCGCCGTCGATGCATTTGGCGCGGATGTCACCGACTACATACTCAAGCCGGTGCGACGCGAACGGCTGGCAGAGGCTGTGGAACGGGTTCGGCGTTCACAGCGCGTCACAGGGAGTGAGACGGACGAACGACTATTGGTCACCGAGCGCGGCGCGTCACACGTGATCCCGATTCGTGAAATCGAATGGGTGCAGGCCGATGGCTACACCGTGTGGCTGCATACAGCCAGACGTGCCTGGTTGCTCCGCGAACGTATGCACACCCTCGAATCGCGCCTTGCTACGGCCGGCTTCATGCGCGTGCATCGTTCAGCCATTGTACGGCGCGATGTCATGGTGTCGATAAGCAACGATGGAGCGGGCAGTACACATCTGTTGCTCACATCCGGCGTGCGGGTGCGTGTGGCCCGCGATCGCGTCGGCGAGGTACGCGCATTGTTGCACGCCCTCGCCGACCGAGTTGTATCAGGTCAGTGAATCACCAGGTGGCGATCCACTGCTGCGCCGCACGGAATTCGTCCGGTGTGATGCTGTGACCACCATTGGTCAAGTACAGCGTGACATCGGCTCCACTCTCGCGCAGCAGCGCGGCCAGTCGCTCCACCTGCGCCACCGGTACGAGCGGATCGTGCTTGCCAGCGCCGATGAACACTCGCACGCCACTCAAGTTGGGCAGCGTATCCGGTTCGAACGGTAGCATGGGGCTCAGCAGCACAGCCCCATGCAGTCCGGGAATACCACGAAGCAGCTGCGAAGCCGCAATGTTGGCGCCGTTGCTGAACCCCGCCGCGATCACGCGCTGCGTGGGCAATGCGTGTGCCTCGAGCGCAGTTGGCACCCAGGCGGCGAGTTCCGTCGTGCGAAAGGCGAGATCCTCGAGATCCAGCACGCCTTCCGCATGTCGGCGGAAGAATCGCGGCATACCGCGTTCCTGCACCTGTCCGCGGGGACTCAGTAGCGCAGCACCTGGCAGCAGCTGTTCACCCAGTGGCAGCAGATCGTTTTCATCGCCACCGGTGCCATGCAGCAGCAGAATCGTGGTATTGGGGGCGGTACCATCCACGCCGCGCGCAGGGCGCGCGACGTGAACGAACTGTGTGTGTGTCGTACTCATGAAAGTTCTCCTGACTCTGCCTTCTGCTTAGTCGAGCGGAACGAGATTCGCTTCGATCGACTCACGCTGTCCCTCGAGAAACGGAGGCAGTACCACCTTCTCGCCAAGTGTTGCCGCGTCCTCGTCTACCGCAAAGCCGGGGCCGTCCGACGCGATCTCGAACAGAATGCCATTGGGCTCGCGGAAGTAGAGACTGCGGAACCAGAACCGATCCACCTTGCCACTGTTGCGGATGCCGAGCGTGTTCAACCGATCCGCCCACGCATCGTAGTCCGCGTCAGCTGTGCGCAGTGCCACGTGGTGCACACCACCCGCACCACCACGTCCCGGCGCCAGATCGGGCTGCCGCGCAATGTGCAGTTCCGAAGCCGGCCCACCGTTGCCCATCTCGTAGACCTCGACGGTGTGGTCGGGGCGCTCGGGATGCGGATAAGTGCGCACCGGACGCAGACCCAACTTCTGCAGAATTGCGTCGGTCGGCCCCAGGTTCGGCACGCTCAGGGTGATCGGTCCAAGACCGCGCACCTGATGTTCCGACGGTACCGGGCTCTTCTCCCAGGGATGGGCCGCACCCACGCCACCATCATCGATGAGGGTGAGACGCTGTCCTTCCGGATCTTCGAAGTCGATGATCAGCCGACCATCGCGCTCCTCGATCGCACCGTGACGAATGCCATGATCGGTGAGGTGCGAATCCCAGAATTTGAGCGAATCGAGTCCGTTGACCCGAAGCGCCGTGCGGGTGATCGACCGCGTGCCGCGCACCTCCGGCATGACCGGAAAGTCGAAGAACGTGAGGTCGGAACCCGGCGAGCCTTCCTTGTCGGCATAGAACAGGTGGTAGGCGCTGACGTCGTCCTGATTGACGCTGCGCTTCACCAGCCGCATGCCCATGACCTGAGTGTAAAAGCGATAGTTGTCGCGAATCCTGGCCGAAACGGCGGTCAGGTGATGGATGCCGCTGAGCTGCATAACAATCTCCAGTAAGAAGCTGATTATATCTTAGTACTAAGATGTTTGATGGTCAAGTGGCACTTTTAACCTGCCTGATCCACCGGATATCCCGTGAGTTGAACCCGAATCCCTCTGATCGCGTCCTAGAGAGCATGTTCCGAAATCAGAAAACCCTGATGCTGGCCTCGGTCTTCGGCCTGATGCTTGCCTTGATGTCGGCCCGCCGCGGCTCCACTGGTCACCAGGTGCCGGATGCCACGCCCGCCACACTCGGCGCCTACGACGGTGCGGTGCAGCTCGATCTCGAGCGAGCCACACTTTCCGGGCAATGGCGTGTTCGGGAATCGGATACGACTACCGACAGCACCGTGCTGCTGTTGAATGGTGGTCTTACGGTGGACACGGTGCATGGTCTTTGGGTGGCGTCGCATGCCACGCGCGTCGAGCGCGGTCTCACGCAACTGACTGTGCAATGGAAGTCCGGCGCGCCCCGCGACCAACGCATCGTGCACCTCGCAACACACGGTGCGCTGCAACTCGGCGAAGACCGCATCAACAGTCTTTCGGTGGCGTGGACAGAACTCGGGCTCGACAGCTTCTGGTATCCGGTGTTCGCCGACTTCGCGCACGATGTCACCGGTACGGTGCGCGTGACAATACCTCGTTCGGCCAACGGAGCTCGCATGGCGCTACGCGCGAGTGGCGCACTTACGCAGCGCGGTGACACGGTGGTCATCACCAATCATCGACCATTGCCGGACTTCGCATTTGTGGCGGCCCCGGTATTGTCATCGAGTACGCGTGAGACAGGTAGCGGAAAATCACGTGCGCGTGTCTCCGTGCATCATGTGAATGCCACCGATGCTGATGTGCAGCGCTATCTCGAAACGACCAGTCGCTGCACGGCGTGGCTCAATGCCCGCTATGGCGTGCGTGAGCCCATCGCTGATGCAGGCATCGTGCTCGCGCCGCGCACCGGTCCAGGATATGCGCGCGCCGGCTATATCGTGATCTCCGCTGGTGAGCTGTCACGAGTGGACACCATGCCCAATGCGGCACTGCGTGCCGACGTCGCGCGCAGTCAGTTCATATGCCATGAGCTCGCGCACTACTGGAGCACGGGCGCAGTGAGTAATGGTCCCGAGAACTGGCTCAATGAAGGATTCGCCGAGTTTGTGTCCATGCGTGCTGTGCGCGCGTTGCACGGCGACAGCGTGTATACCGCGACACTCGCGCGCTACACGCAACTCTCGGCGAAACAGCCGCCCGTGTGGCGCGCCGATATTGTGTCTCGGCCAAATGCCATGGTGGCGTATCGCAAGGCGCCGGTGTTGCTCGATTCACTCGCGCGCCGGGTTGGTGAAACGGATATCGAGCGGATTCTCACGCAATTCCTCGCCATGCCCGCGCCACGTACGACGCCAAAGATGCTGGCGATTGTGGAAGCGGTGGCAGGACGGGAGACGCGGGAATGGTTTGAGACCGCGTTGGGGAGATGAGGAACTGCGTGAACTGCGCTAGCGCTGTCCACGCAGTTCAAACATCCGCCAACATCTTCTTCGCCGCCCCACAACTCGACCGAATCACCAGCTCCGCCGGCAACACTTCGTGGTGCGCCGCCGCCGCCGTACCTCCACTGCGCAGCGTGTCGATGAGCCGGAGCGCCGCCCGCTCACCCAGCTTGTAGATGGGCATGCGCACCGTCGTAAGCGGCGGTGAAAGAAACCGCGTGACCGGTGTATCGTCAAAACCGGTCACCGCAATGTCGTCAGGCACGCGTAGATCAGCGTCACGAATGGCAGCGATCGCACCAATGGCCATCGTGTCATTCGCTGCGAAGATCGCGTCGGGGCGCACGCCTTCGGCGAGCAGTGCCGATACCGTTTCGTATGCCACGTCCATGCGGAACTCGCCACGCAATTCACGCAGCTCGCAGTCGTCGTACCAGTTGGCCACTTCACGCACCGCGTGCAAGCGTTCGGCGGCGTCCACCTGACCGGCCGGACCGCGCAGAAACACGATATTGCGATGCCCCAGCGACAGCAGGTGCTTCATCATCGTGGCTGCGCCCTGGAAGTTGTTCACAGACAGTGCGGCAAACGCTCCCACATCACTACCGGCGCCAACGAGTACGGTGGGGTAGCGATCGGCCACATCAGCCAGCGTGGCGCGAGCTGCCACTGATGGCGACACGGCAAGAAATCCATCCACGCGGCCGCGCATGTTACTCACCGCACCGGCAATCTCGTGTGCTTCGCGGCGCGCGCTCGTGATCAGCGTGAGAAAGCCGTGACGCTTGGCTGTTTCGTCGATCGCACGAATGAACTCCGAGAAGAATTCGCCGTAGAGTTCGGGTAGCAGCACGCCCAACGTGCGTGTCCGACGAGTTGCCAGCGTGCGCGCACCGCTGTTTGGCGAATAGCCCATGCGATCCACGACGGCCCGCACACGATCGCGCGTATCATCGGTCACCCGCACCGCGTCATTCAGCACACGGGACACGGTCGCGATCGATACGCCGGCAGCCTTGGCTACATCACGGATTGTGACGGACGACGGCCGCTTCACCAGCGAGCCGTCAGCATCGTCGAGATCGGATGGAGTATTCACCGGTGTATTCACTTGTGTATTCACTTGGCCTTGCGGATGGCGGCTTCGAGATCCTGCGTGCCACCCACACCCGTGTACACGATGGAGCCGGTCTTGTCGACAACCACCACATAGCTTGTGGCTGGCACATCGTAGGCACCACTAACCGTGCCCTTACGATCATACAGAAACACGCCCGGCATCTTGTGCTGATTCTGCCACGCTTTCACGCGCTCAACTGACTGATTGACCGACACGGCCACCGTAACGAAGTGCACAGCCTTGCCATGTGCCGTGATGGCTTTGCGCATCGCTGGCTCGAGCTGCTTGCAGTTGTCGCACCACGTGGCCCAGAACTCGATCACCACAGGCTGCTTGCCCATGTAGCTCGACAGGTCGACGGTCTGTCCGGTCAATGTTTCGAGCGGACCACCGGGCGCCTTTTCACCGACGGCGATGCCGAGGTCCTGCGCAAAGGCGGGAGCGGCAGTCAGCGCAACGAGAGCGACGGCGCGGCGGATGTATGTGAGCAGGTGCATGAATGGACAGGGAGGGGAGCTCTGAGCTCTGAGTAAAAGTTGGGAGTTTCGAGTAACTCGTGACTCCCAACTTCCACTCAAATCTCAAAACTGCTGTTGATCGGAGAACTTTCGGCGGTACCAAACTTCAGAAGTACACTTGCCCCATCTTCACCAGGTAATACTCCGCCATCGCGATCATGATGAAGGCAAACACCTTTTTCACTGTGAGCATCCACGCGCCGGCCCTGGGCAGCCGCGACAGCGAACCCGCTGACAAGCCAACAACCAGCAGCAGCGTGCACATGCCAAGCGAGAACGTGAAGAGGTAGACGAAGCCGAGGCCCGCCGATTTGGTGGTGGATACCCAGGTAAGCACCGCCGCCATCACAGGGGCCGAACATGGGGCGGCAACCAGACCGGAGGCGGCGCCCATGACAAAGGCGCCGGCTGTGCGTCCCCCGGTTCCGGCGTTGGCCGCCCGCTGCATGATGGCCGACGGCACCCGCACCGGAATCACGTCCAGCATGGCCAGGCCGGCCAGCATGAGCAGATTGGCCATCACGAAGTACGCCCACGGATTGCTGGACACCGTGCCGAACATCGTGCCGGTAAGACCGGCCAGCAGACCGAGTCCGGCATAGACCGAAGCCAATCCCAGAACGTATGCCAGGGAAAGACCTAGTGGACGCCAACGTGACGGCTTGGTGTCTCCTGTCTGATCTGATGATGATTGACCACCGACGATCGCCGCCGTAATGGGGATCATCGGATAGACGCAGGGCGTGAGGCTCGTCAGAACACCCGCGCCAAAGAGCAACGGCAACGCCGCAGCGGGGCTACTGGAGAGTTGCGACGAGATATCCGTCAGTTGGAGCAAAGCCATATGGCAGGATACGGTGGGGCGGAGGGAACCGTTCCCTCAGTACAGAAGGAATTGTTGACTAAATATCACCGGAGTCATCCGGAACGCCTACTGATGAAGGCCAACTCTTACAGAAAGCGTAACCAACGGAGATCAGTTCGACGCGTCTTGAACTCGGCGTACCAGCGGCAGATGGGCCAGAGCAGGAGCAGTCCACCAAGCCAGCAGATATAGGCCAGCCAGAGCGGCCCACCGATGCGCGGTGGTCCCTGACGCTGCACCAGCTGGAAGAGTTGCTCGCCGTTCATGAAATACGGCGCGAGGTCGAACCCCTGGGCTGCCGAAACTGCGATCCCCATGAGGTGTGCGAGCAGCCACTGACACAGATAGAAGAAGAGCGGCACGCGGCCCAGTGTCACCAGGGCGCCATGGAATTGTCCCGCCCACGTGTCATGGACAAGTCGCCCGCGCGCGTCGGTGCGCTCAGCCCATGCCAACGCCAACAATGACGGCGGCAGTGTGATCGCGAGGAACTGCAACGACGGCGGATACTTCTGCACATCGAACAGGTCCATCACGGTTTGCGTGATTGTGGGCCAAGACTTCCAGGGCAGCGGATCACCATACCACTGCGTGAGACGCAGCACCACAAACAGCACGAGCAACGCGCCTGCGGTGCGCAGCAACCACATTGCACGACGCTCCCGTGGCCATGCGTACAACTCGGCCGCACCAAAGCCCGCGCACATCACACCAATCCACGGCAGCACCGGGTACGACACCCAAACAAATGCGCCGGGGAATGCACCGGCAATTGTCTCAAGTGGAAGAAACGCCTGCTGATGCAGCAATGCCCACGGCAGATGCCACCACAACATTTGGGGAGGTGGACCACCGTCGCCGGGAATGCGAATACCGTCGAGCAGATTGTGTCCGGCAATAATGACGAGACCAATCAGCAGCACCACGCGTGATGGCAAACGACATAGCGCCGCCAGCGCCACCATGCTCACGCCAATCGCCCAGATCACCTGCAGATTGGCCGCCTGCGACCGGTCGAATGTGAACGCAATGAGCCACTGCACCACCACCAGCTCCAGCACGATCAACCACAGGCCGCGAGTGACAAGAAATCGCGCGACGGATGCACGTGCTGTTGCATCATTTCCTGCGCGCTGCATCTGAAGACCAGCAGCCACGCCTGCCAGCAGTACAAATGCCGGGGCGCAGAGATGTGTGATCCACCTGGTGAAATAGAGCGCGAACGTAGTGCTCTCTGGATTCAGCGTATCCGCAAAGAATCCGCCGGAGTGCACAAAATCCCGCACATGGTCCAGCATCATGACGGCCATCACCAGACCGCGCAGCCAATCAATCCCGACAAGCCGGTTGGTAGGGACAGGAAGCGCAGATGGTGTGCTCATGAACTGGCTATTCTGCGGGTATCCACCCAGTTTTGCGAGTTCGGGCTCTTTGCGGCGAAACAAGTTTGAACCAATGCCGCGGTTAGCGACTAGCAGGGAGAGGACGATGGCTGGCGATACGGCTGGTGTAACAGCCGACCCACAGGATCCCACAGTTCGACCGGATTTCGAATCCGCAACGTTGCCCTTTTTGCCACGGCTGCTGCAGTACGCGCGCCGGCTTACGGGCAATGATGCGGAGGCGGAGGATCTGGTGCAGTCCACCTACCTCAATGCCCTGCGCGGATGGCACACCTTCCAGCCGGGGTCTGATGTGGCGCGCTGGTTGTTCACCGTGTGCCGCAACACGTTCTTCCGTTCGCGTCGTCGACGGGATGACACCGTGTCATTGGAGTCACCGGAACTCGAGAGCCTTGCCGGCGCTCGGGAGGCGGTCACGTTCCTCGGCCATTTCGGAGACGATTGGCAGAGTCATCCCGATCTTGCGCCCGCCATCGACGCCGCCATTTCGGCGTTGCCGGATTCGCTGCGCGTGCTGGTGATGATGATCGACGTGGAAGGCTACAGCTACGAAGAGGCGGCGCAGTCTGAGGGGATTCCGGTGGGCACCGTCCGCTCCCGGCTCTATCGGGCGCGTCGGCAACTGCAACAGGCGCTGGCTGGTTATGCCGAAGACGCCGGACTGGTCACAGGGGGGGGAGGGTCGCGCGATGGGTGAAGCACACTGTCAGGATACGGGCGGCATCGACTGTGCCGAAGCATCGCGACGTCTGTGGGCGTTTCTCGATGGTGAGTTGCCATCGTTGTCCAAGGAAGAGGTGGAGGCACACCTCAAGTACTGCACGGGCTGCACGCATCTCACCGAAAAGCAGCAGCAATTTCTTGGACTGCTGCATCTCGATCATTCGCCGGCCGGCCTCGAGGCACAGGCGGCGGCGCTCAGGGCCAAGATTCTGGAACGGTTGGCTGAGGCGCGGGCGTCTGGTGAGATGTAGGGTCTCCGCCAGGACGGCGTTCGGCCCGTGCTTCCGGTTATAATTCAGGGTTCCGTAGTTCGGGGCGGTCGCCATGGGCGAGCCGCCCTCTTCGTTTGGCCGTCTCCCGACTTCTCGCCGCCATGGCTCCGCAATTCATCTATGTCATGAAGGGGCTGCGCAAGGTTGTTCCGCCTTCGCGCATCATCCTCGACGATATCTGGTTGTCCTTCTATCCCGGCGCGAAGATCGGCGTGCTCGGCCCCAATGGTGCCGGTAAGTCGTCGCTGCTGCGCATCATGGCCGGTGTGGACACCGAGTTTCAGGGCGAAGCCTGGGCCCACAAGGGCACGCGCATTGGCTATCTCGCGCAGGAGCCCGAACTTGATCCTTCGCTTGATGTACGCGGCAATGTGGAGCTTGCGGTCAAGGAGCAGCGTGATGCGTTGAACGAGTTCAATGAGATCTCGCTCAAGTTCGCCGAACCGGATGCGGATTTCGATAAGCTGATGGATCGGCAGGGCAAGCTGCAGGAGTACATCGATCAGCACGATCTGTGGAATCTCGACAACAAGATTGACGTGGCCATGGATGCGCTGCGTCTGCCGCCTGGCGATTCGCCGGTGACGAATCTGTCGGGTGGTGAAAAGCGTCGTGTTGCGCTCTGCAAGATTCTATTGGAAGAGCCGGACATGCTGTTGCTCGACGAGCCTACCAACCACCTGGATGCTGAAAGCGTGGCGTGGCTCGAACATCACCTCGAGCGCTTTGCTGGCACCGTGGTGGCCATCACGCACGATCGCTACTTCCTCGACAACGTGGCGCAGTGGATTCTCGAACTCGATCGCGGCAAGGGGGTGCCGTACGAGGGGAACTACAGCGGCTGGTTGGATCAGAAGCAGGCGCGTCTGGCGCAGGAAGAAAAGCACGCCAGTGCACGTCAGAAGACGTTGCAGAAGGAGCTCGAGTGGGTGCGTATGTCACCGCGCGCGCGTCAGGCCAAGAACAAGGCCCGTTTGGCGGCGTACGAGGACCTGGCGAGCGAAGCGCAGAATGATCGCGTGATGCAGAACGAAATCGTGATTCCGCCGGCGCCGCGTCTCGGTAACGACGTCGTGCGCGCCAAGGGATTGCGCAAGTCGTTTGGCGACAAGTTGCTGTTCGAGAACCTGAACTTCGATCTGCCGCGTGCCGGTATCGTCGGTATCATCGGCCCCAACGGTGCCGGTAAGACCACGCTGTTCCGCATGATCAATGGGTTGGAAACGCCCGATGCGGGTGAGCTCGTCGTCGGTGAGACCGTGCAGATCAGCTATCAGGATCAGCATCGCACGCTCGAAGGCAAGCGCACGTTGTGGGAAGAAATCTCCGGCGGACGCGAGACCATTCCCGTGGGTAAGCGTGAGCTCAACTCACGTGCGTATGCCGCGAGCTTCAACTTCCGCGGTGCCGATCAGCAGAAGTTGGTGGCCAACCTGTCCGGTGGTGAGCGCAATCGTTTGCATCTCGCCAAGACGGTGATGCAGGGTGGCAACCTCTTGCTGCTCGACGAACCGACAAACGATCTCGACGTCGATACGCTGCGCGCGCTGGAAGACGCCGTACTCGATTTCTCGGGCTGTGCGGTGATCATCTCCCACGATCGCTGGTTCCTGGATCGTGTGGCCACGCACATTCTGGCGTTCGAAGGCGACTCGGAAGTCGTGTGGTTCGAAGGCAACTACGGTGCGTATATCGAAGACTTGAAGCGCCGGAAGGGGCCGGATGCCGATCAACCGCATCGGATCAAGTACAAGAAGTTGGTGCGGTAACCCCTGCGGATTGGAATGCTCGAGTCCGCCACCATGTCGCGTGAACTTTTCGGTGACTGGTGGCGGACTTGCGGGAATGGCCGCAAAATCTTCCAGTCGAAGCGTTTTTGCGTTGGGACGACTCGTGAGTCCAGGTGCGAAAACGGGATGGCTTGACTGTAAGGTCGACCTCCTCGCGTCGCGCTTTCCTCAGGTGGCAGGGTGGCAATGTTGGAATCTTCAAGAGCTTCAGCGTCTCACAGTCCAGGTGATTGGTTCCGTCTGGTGGTGGAAGCCGCACCCAATGCAATGGTCATGGTGGATCGCAGCCAGACTATCGTTCTCATCAATCGCGCCACCGAGCGACTCTTTGGTTACGACCGTCTGGAGTTGATCGGTCAGCCGGTTGATCGACTCGTTCCGGAGAACGCTCGCCTTCAGCACCCGCGCCATGTCGCGGACTTCCTCACCAGGCCGCAGGCGAGAGCGATGGGTGCCGGGCGCGAATTGCATGGCCGGACCAAGGATGGTCACGATGTACCAATCGAAATCGGTCTCAATCCCATCGAGACGCCTGAGGGATTGTTCACGCTCGCGTCGATCATCGACATCAGCGAGCGAAAGCGGGCCAGCGCCGCCCACGAGCGTCTCGCGTCCATTGTCGAGTATTCGTCCGATGCCATTGTGAGCATGACGCTCGACGGTGTGCTGACGAGTTGGAACCAGGCCGCAGAGCATCTCTTCGGCTTCAGCGCGGATGAAGCCATCGGAGCCAGTGTCATTCAGATCGTTCCGCAGCGACTGGTCAACGAGGAACTCGAGTTGATCGAACGCACCCGCCGTGGTGAACGCATCGAATCGTTCGCCACGGTGCGCCGCCGCAAGGATCACTCCGAAGTCGATGCCTGGATCTCGATGTCACCCATCCGCGGGTATGGAGGCCAGATCGTGGGTGCTTCGTCAATCATCCGCGACATCACCGAAGCCAAACGTCGGGATGCCGAACTGCAGCGCAGCAATGCCGAGTTGGAGCAGTTCGCCTACGTCGCCTCCCATGACCTTCAGGAACCGTTGCGCATGGTGGCCAACTACACGGAGCTTCTGGCGCAGCGCTACAAGGGGCAATTGGACGAGCGCGCGGACAAGTACATTCACTACGCGTCGGATGGCGCGCGCCGCATGCAACGGCTGGTGGCGGATCTGCTGGCGTACTCGCGCGTCGGCTCACAAGGCAAGGCGTTGCTTCCAGTCGATTGCGGCCCCGTCGTGGACCGGGTCCTGCATTCGTTGCGTCGATTGATCGTGGAAACGGGTACGGTCGTCCAGGTCGAAGCACTCCCCCGTGTTCTGGCTGATGAAGTGCAATTGGGCCAGTTGTTTCAGAATCTCATTGGCAATGCCATCAAGTTCCGATCGGAGGCGCCTCCCGTCGTTGTGATTGCTGCGAGCCGGGAAGGACAACGCTGGTGTTTCCGCATCCGCGACAACGGGATCGGCATGGAAATGCAGTACGCGGAACGGATATTTCAGATGTTTCAGCGCCTCCACGAGATCGGCAAGTATGAAGGCAGCGGCATCGGATTGGCGATTGCGAAGCGCATCGTCGATCGACATGGCGGCCGCATCTCGGTGGAGTCCGAGCCCGGAGCCGGGACAACGTTCTCCTTCGATCTTCAGGGCGCCCCATGAGCG
This sequence comes from Gemmatimonadaceae bacterium, assembly GCA_016742275.1. Classification (GTDB taxonomy): domain Bacteria; phylum Gemmatimonadota; class Gemmatimonadetes; order Gemmatimonadales; family Gemmatimonadaceae; genus Gemmatimonas. Next base: position 170,885 of record JACVCD010000005.1, on the reverse strand, counting down.
AAGCCATACGTGTCCTGCTGGTCGAGGATAACCCCGGTGACGCGGAGCTCACGCGGGAAACCCTCGAGGCGGGCAAGCTGCATCTCGAAATCAGCGTCGCCAACGACGGCGTGAAGGCGCTGGAGTTTCTCGAGCGTGCGAGCCGAGATCCGAAGCAGGCACTCCCCGATGTCATTCTGCTCGATCTGAATCTGCCGAAGATCGATGGTCGCCAGGTCCTTGCGGAGATCAGGCGACGGGAGCCGTTGAAGCACATCCCCGTTGTGGTACTGACGTCGTCCGACGCGGAGCAGGATGTGCTGCAGAGCTACGGGCTCGGCGCCAATTGTTACGTCACCAAGCCGGTGGGGCTTGAATCATTTCAGGCGATCGTCCGATCGATCGAGGCGTTCTGGTTCACGGTGGTGAAGTTGCCATGAAGTTCTCCTCCGACGTACGTCGGCTTCTGGTGGTGGAAGACAATCCAGCGGATGCCATGTTGATTGTCGACATGCTGGACTCACCGGAAGTGGAATCCAGCGACATCGTACTGGCGACGACCCTCAAGGAGGCGCTGGCGCACCTGCGCGAGTCGCACATGCACGCGGTGCTGCTTGATTTGCGGTTGCCGGATGCCATGGGTGTGGAGTGTGTGGCGAGTATTCGCGCGTCGGCGAGCAAGGTGCCGATCATTGTGCTGACAGGCCTCGACGACGATGTGCTGGCCATCGCCTGCATCAAGGCCGGGGCACAGGACTATCTGCCGAAACAGGACCTCCACACCAGTCACCTGCGCCGGGCGGTCAGTCACGCCATTGCCCGCGTTTCGGAAGAGATGGAGCGTTCGCGGGCCGATGGGCTGCAACGGGAGTTGGCGGCCATCGTGGAGAGTTCACCTGACGCCATCGTGAGTAGCACGCTCAGCGGGCGCGTTACCACGTGGAACAACGGCGCCGAGCGAACCTTTGGCTACACGGCATCGGAAGCGATCGGTCGAAAGGTCGAGGAAGTGATTCGTCCACCCAATGACGAGGCTGCGCGGCAGCAGGCGCACATCGCCGAACAATTGCGGCGCGATCCCTCCAGTGCCGTGCACAGTGAAGTGTCGCGATTGAGAAAGGACGGTACGGCACTCACGCTGTCCGTGGTGTCGAGCACCGTGCGCAACGCGGTCGGCGAGGTCGTGGGGCTTGCCGCAATCTGCCGGGATATCACGGAACAGCGCCGTCTCGAAACCAATTTGGCGCTCGCCGATCGCATGGTGTCCATCGGGACGCTGGCGGCCGGCGTCGCACACGAGATCAACAATCCGCTCACCGCCGTGATTGCCAACCTGGACCTTGCCTTGATGACGTTGGCGGACCTCCCCGAATCGCTGGGTACGGTGCAACTGGAAGTTGCCGCTGAACTCCAGGACGCACGCGAGGGAGCCGATCGTGTGCGACAGATTGTTCGCGATCTCAAGGTGTTTTCGCGCTCCGAAGAGGACCTTGTGGGGTCAGTGAACCTTCATTCGGTGCTCAACTCCACGATCAGGATGGCATGGAACGAGATCCGGCACCGAGCCAGTCTCGTGAAGCGCTTTGGCGAAGTGCCGCCGGTGCACGGCAACGAAGCGAGGCTTGGCCAAGTGATTCTGAACCTGATCGTGAACGCGGTTCAGGCCATTCCCGAGGGAGACAGCGAACACAACGAGATCATCGTCGAGACGCACACCGATTCGGAGGGCAATGCGGTCATCGCCATTGCGGACACGGGCGCCGGGATTCCCGATGACATCAAGATGCGCTTGTTCACGGCCTTCTTCACGACCAAGCCGATCGGCGAGGGTACGGGACTGGGGCTCGCAATCAGTCAGCGCATCGTCTCGAGTTTTGGCGGACGCATCGCATTCGAGTCTGAGGTTGGCAGGGGCACGCGGTTCGAAGTGATTCTGCCACCTGCATCGGCTGGAATTGACACCGTTATTACAGATGTGGTCCTGGATGAGATCACGTTACCACGCTGTCGTGTGCTGGTCGTGGACGATGAGAGCACAATTACGGACGCTGTGGCGCGCATGCTCAACGGTTCGCACGAGGTGACGGCGCTGAATGATGCGGACTCCGCGATCGCACTCCTGAGGAATGGCGCACCGTTCGATGTCATCCTGTGCGATCTCATGATGCCCCAGGTGACCGGCAAGGACTTTCTGACCGCCGTCGGTCACATTTCTCCCCGGCTGCAGGCGCGTGTGATGTTCATGACCGGTGGTGCCTTCACGCCCGCCGCGCGTGCGTTTCTGGAGACGATTCCGGGGCGGTTTATCGAGAAGCCATTCGATCTGCAGGTATTGACCAGCGTGATTCTGGACGTCGTCCGTACTCACGGCCATGTGACGTGACGGGCTATTCGCGGGCAGGGTCCGGGTACCGCGCAAACTCATTCCTTCGGGCGGCGTATAGACCGCATCGCCCGTTACAGCGTTCTTGAGCGCCGTCCCAGGAAGTTTTCGCACGGTCATGTCCACGCCCTTGATACGGCTGCAAATGATTTCGGCCGTGCGCGTGGTCAGCGGGTAGTCATTGAGTGCGTTGTATCCATTGAAGAGCGCGCGGTTGTAACGCAGCGCTTCCTTCGTGGCTGCATCGGCATGCTCCTCATCGTTCACGTGCTGAAACAGACGATCTGTCGTCGTAACGATATTCTCGATTTCTGAGCTGGCACCCGCCTCAAGTAGCGGCACTGTACTACATGTCGAAATTCTCCAATTTTGTCGACATTGAGTGAATTCATTGTCGATTGAATCGACACATTCTCCTAATGTGTCGATAAACGAAACAAATATCGACACGATACAATTTCATTCAGATCCATTCTGCTGATATCATTCCGCCATGCCCGAACCCACCCGGAACCGCGACCCCCTCCACGGCGTCACCCTCAAGGCCATGGTCGAGCACTTGGTCGACCGCTATGGCTGGGATGGGCTTGGGGAGCGCATCACCATCCGGTGCTTCACGCACGACCCAAGCGTGAACTCATCGCTCAAATTCCTGCGCAAGACGCTCTGGGCGCGCGACAAGGTGGAGTCCCTGTACCTCCATTCGGTTGCTCACCCGCGGAAAACACGCGGCTCGAGCTCCCCGGCTCCGGAGGCTGCTCTTGTTCCTGAAATAGGAAAATAAACCAGCGAACGGAAAACCTTAGCGCCGAGTAAGGAAGAAGCGCAGTGCAACGCCCAAAAAGCGCCAACTAGCTTCCGACCCAATGTCCTCGATACTCGCCCAAATCCCGCGCCTGCTCCGGCGGGCTGCGCTATTTGGATTCACCTCCCTGGCCCTGTTGGCCATGGCGGGAACTGCGGGTACCACGGAACCCCGTGAAGGGGGCGCCGAGGAATCGGTTCACGCAGCCACCGAGTATGCGAGTGGCTGGACCAAGTATCTGCTCGGCGGCGCGGATGACGACGCCTCCGATGTCGCACTGCCAGCCCGCGATGCGTTTGCGCTCGCGCTGCACGCCGTCCATACGGTTGGCTTCTGGCCGCACTACACCAATGCTCTCAAGGCGCAGGCACGCGCCCTCCCCGCCGCACGCGGACCGCCGCTCCTCGGCTAACCGTCGTCACATACGGCCACTGGCCATGACGACCTGATCGCGATGTGCGCGTCACAGACGCCCCGCGATCGCTCGCAGTACCACACCACATCCCGACTCACACTGATGCCCAGACGACCGTCGTAGTCGTTTGCGTCGTCGCGCGTGTGCATTCGGGATTCCATGTCCGACTGCCCGAGGAATTTCATGAGACGTCGTACGTCCACGCGCGCGCTTGCCTGCACATTGCTGGTCACGCTGCACTTGCCAATGCTCACGGCCTGCAAAACCAAACACGAAGCCGAAGAAGAATCATTCCGTCTCGTCGCCAGCAATCCGCTGCAGCGCGACGTGACCGTCACCCGCGAATACGTCTGCCAGGTGCAGTCGAATCGCCACATCGAACTGCGTGCGCTGGAACGCGGCTACATCGAACGCGTCAGCGTGAACGAAGGCCAGCGTGTGCGCACGGGGCAGCCGATGTTTCAGATCCTGCCCCTCACCTATCAGGCCGAGCAGCAGAAGGCGAACGCGGAAGTCGCGGCGGCTCGTGTAGAACTCGACAACACCAAGCGTCTCGCCGACGGCAATGTGGTGTCACCCGCCGAGCTGGCCCTCGCCGAAGCGCACTACAAGAAGGCGCAGGCCGAGGAGCGGCTCGCGCAGGCGCACTTGGGCTTCACGGATGTGAAGGCACCATTTGAAGGCCTGATGGACCGCCTCAATGTGCGCGAAGGCAGTCTCGTGGAAGAGGGCGAACTGCTCACCACGATCTCCGACAACAGCCGCATGTGGGTGTACTTCAATGTGCCCGAGGCAGAGTATCTCGCCTACGCGTCACGGCCCGCATCGCAGCGAGAAGAACCCGTGCGGCTGCGCATGGCCAATCGCGAGATCTTCAAGGAGCCGGGCAAGATCACGGTCATCGAGGCCGACTTCAACAACGAAACGGGCACGATCCCGTTCCGTGCCGACTTCGCCAATCCCACCGGCCTGCTGCGCCACGGGCAAACCTGCAACATCCTGCTCGACTCACCCGTGAAGGGTGCGGTGCTCATTCCGCAGAAGTCGACGTTCGAAGTACTTGATCACACCTACGTGTTCGTGATCGACAAGAATGGTGTGGTGCATCAGCAGCTCGTGCACGTGCGCGAAGGCCTCGAAGACCTGTTCATCGTGGACAAGGGGCTCGCGTCAACCGACGTCCTGCTCATAGAAGGACTGCGGCAGGTGCACGATGGCGAGAAGGTGAAAGTCGAGATGGTGAGCACCGATAAGGTCTTCGCCAATCTCAAGCTCCACTCGGAATAGGAGCGCGGGATGTTCACCAAGATTCTGCACCGTCCCGCCCTCGCCATTGTCATTTCCCTCATCCTGATGTTCCTCGGCGGCCTGGCTATCGTCACGCTGCCAGTGTCGCAGTTCCCGTCGGTTGCACCGCCAGTGGTGATGGTGAGCATTGCCTATCCCGGTGCCAGTGCCAAGGTGCTCGAGGAGTCGGTGCTCATTCCTCTTGAGCGCTCCATCAACGGTGTGCAGGACATGAAGTACATGGTGTCCGATGCCACCAGCGCCGGCGAAGCCACCATTCAGGTGATCTTCGAGCAGGGCACCGACCCCAATCAGGCGGTCGTCAACGTCATCAATCGTGTGGACCAGGTGAAGGCGCGTCTGCCGGAACTGGTGCAACGGGAAGGCATCACGGTCAACATCGTGCAATCGCAGATGCTGATGTACGTGAACCTGTACAGCACGCGCGACGACGCCGACATGCAGTTCCTGTTCAACTACGCACAGGTCAATCTGCAACCGGAAATCCAGCGTATTCGCGGCGTTGGCAGCGCGCGTATTCTGGGCAGCCGTCAGTACGCCATGCGTGTGTGGCTTAAGCCCGATCGCATGCGTGCCTATGGCATCTCCACCGAGCAAGTCATGAAGGCGTTGTCCGAGCAAAGTGTGATCGGTGTGCCCGGTCGTCTCGGTCTGGCTACTGGTGGTGCCTCGCAGTCGCTGGAGTACGTGCTGACGTACAAGGGGCGTTACAACAAGCCCGAGGAGTACGGCAACATTGTGCTACGCGCCACCGACAAGGGTGAACTGCTCCGTCTCAAGGACGTAGCGCGTGTGTCGCTGGGCAGTGAGTTCTACGACATCTACTCCAATCTGAACGGTCATCCATCAGCCGCCATCGTGCTCAAGCAGAGCTATGGCAGCAACGCGCGCGAGGTCATCGAGCGCGTGAAGGCCAAGCTGGATGAGGCCAAGAAGGAGTCGTTCCCGCCGGGCATGGAGTACGAAATCACCTACGACGTATCGAGCTTCCTCGATGCTTCAGTGGAGAAGGTGCTGCACACGCTGGCCGAGGCCTTCGTGCTGGTGGCACTGGTGGTGTTTCTCTTCCTCGGCGACTGGCGCTCGACGCTCATTCCTGCGCTCGCGGTGCCGGTGTCGCTGGTTGGCACATTCTTCTTCATTCAACAGCTCGGCGTCAACATCAACCTTATTACGCTGTTTGCGCTGGTACTGGCAATCGGCATTGTGGTAGACAACGCCATCGTTGTCGTCGAAGCGGTTCACGCCAAGATGCACGATACGGGGCAGAGTCCGTACCGTGCCACCATGGAAGTGATGCACGAAATCAGTGGCGCCATTGTGGCCATCACGCTCGTGATGACGGCGGTGTTCGTGCCGGTGACGTTCATGAGCGGACCGGTGGGTGTGTTCTATCGCCAGTTCTCCATCACCATGGCGGTGGCCATCATCCTGTCCGGTGTGGTGGCGCTCACGCTCACTCCCGTGTTGTGCGCCATGATTCTCAAGCCACTTGGCGCGCATGGCCCACCACGCGGGCCACTGGGCAAGGCGCTTGCGGGGTTCAGCAATGCGTTCGATCGTGTCACCGGTCGCTATGCCGACCTGCTCAAGTACGTGGTGCCACGACGCGCCATGATGTTGGGTGCGCTGGTCGCGTGCATGGTGGCCATCTGGGCGCTTGGCGCGGCATTGCCATCGGGCTTCATTCCCAATGAAGACCAGGGCATGATCTACGCCATTCTGCAGACGCCGCCGGGCTCCACGCTGGAGCGGACCTACGGCAAGTCGGAAGAGCTGCAGAAGCTGGCCGAGGAAATTCCGGGCATTCAATCCGTTTCCGCGTTGGCCGGCTACGAAATTCTTACTGAAGGTCGTGGCTCGAACGCCGGAACCCTCCTCATCAATCTCAAGCCGTGGGATGAGCGGCACGAGAATGTTGAAGAGATCATCGCCGAGCTTGAGGAGAAGGCGAAGAAAATTCCTGGCACCACCATCGAGTTCTTCGCACCACCCGCAGTGCCGGGCTATGGTGCGGCCGGTGGCTTCTCGCTGCGTCTGCTCGACAAGACCAACACGGGCAACTACGAGCGTCTGGGTGAAGTGAACGCCGAGTTCATGGCGGGTTTGCGCAAGCGTCCCGAACTGCGCGGTCTGTTCACGTTCTTCAGCGCCGAGTATCCGCAGTATGAGTTAGTGATCGACAATCAGGTGGCCATGCAGAAGGGCGTGTCTATTGCGAAAGCCATGGACAACCTCGCCATTCTGATTGGCAGTACGTACGAACAGGGCTTTATCCGTTTCGGCAATTTCTTCAAGGTCTATGTGCAGGCGGAGCCCGAATATCGGCGACTGCCCAGCGACCTCGATCAGTTGTATGTCGACAACGAAAAGGGCGAGCCCGTTCCGTACTCGGCATTCATGACGCTCAAAAAGCAACAGGGTCTGAACGAAATCACGCGCTACAACGCGTATCCGTCGTCGGCCATTCAGGGCGCACCGGCCATGGGCTACAGCAGCGGTGATGCCATCGCCGCCATTCAGGAAGTGGCCAAGAGCCTGCCACGTGGATACGACATCGACTGGGCTGGTCTCTCACTCGATGAAACGCGCCGTGGCAACGAAGCGATCTACATCTTCATCGTAGTGCTGGTGTTTGTGTATCTGGTGCTGGTGGCACAGTACGAAAGCTTCCTGCTGCCACTCGCCGTGATCGTTTCGCTACCCGTTGGTGTCTTTGGCTCCTTCCTGCTGCTCAAGGTCATGGGGCTCGAAAACGACGTATATGCGCAGATCGGTCTCATCATGCTCGTGGGTCTGCTCGGCAAGAACGCCATTCTGATCGTGGAGTTCGCGGTGCAGAAGCATCGAGAGGGTGTGCCTGTGCTCGATGCGGCTATCGAGGGAGCACGTGTACGATTCAGACCAATCTTGATGACGTCGTTCGCGTTCATTGCCGGTCTCGTGCCGCTACTCATGGCAACGGGAGCGGGTGCCATCGGCAATCGTACCATTGGCGCGTCGTCGGCAGGTGGCATGCTCATTGGTACGGTGTTCGGTGTCATCATCGTGCCGGCGCTCTACTACATGGTGGGCACGCTCTCGGCCAACCGCCCACTGATTCGGGATGAGCACGATTCGCCGCTCACCGAAATCATCGAATACGGGGATCGCTGACCATGCAAACTATTCGCAGAGGTTTGGTGGTCTCTGGAGCTCTGTGCGCGGCTGCCCTGGGAGGCTGCGTACCACACGTGCGTCCAGTGCCAACTGCGAAGGAAACGGCCAGTACGTTGCCTACGGGATACGCGGACACCGCAGCCGCACGTACGGCGCTGGCCACCGATACAGCCGGTTCAGCGGCCGTACCGTGGCGCACTTTCTTTCACGAGCCTGAACTCGTCCAGCTCATCGACACTGCACTCTCGCGCAATCAGGAACTCAACATCCTGTTGCAGGAGATCGAGATTGCCAAAAATGAGGCTCGTGCCAAGAGCGGCGAGTACCTGCCGAGTGTTGGTGTGAAAGCCGGTGCCGGTGTCGATAAGGTCGGTCGCTACACGCGTAACGGTGCTGTGGAGCACGGGCTCGAGATCAAGGAAGAGCGTGAGTTCCCGGAGCCGTTACGCGACTATCGTGTGGCAGCCGAGCTGTCGTGGGAGGTGGATATCTGGAAGCGACTGCGCAATGAAACACGCGCAGCCGTGCTCCGATATGCAGCCACCACTGAAGGTCGGAACTACATGGTGACGCGTCTCGTGGCGGAAGTGGCGCGCACGTACTACGAACTGGTGGCACGCGACAAGCGACTCGAACTCGTGCGGCAAACCATCGCCATCCAGGAGAACGCGCTGCAGGTGGTGCAGTTGCAGAAGCAAGCGGGGCGGGCCAACGAGTTGGCGGTGCGTCGCTTTGAAGCCGAAGTGCTGAAGAACCGCACGCATCTGGCGGAGACGCAGCAGCTGGTCATCGAAGCGCAGAATCGTCTGAGCGTGCTCGTGGGTCACTACCCCGAGAGCATTGCACGATCTGCTCGTGCATTCGACGACTCTACACTGCAACGCGTCGCGCCGGGCAGCCCGGAGGGGCTGCTGCGCAATCGGCCCGATGTTCGTCGGGCGGAGTTGGAGCTGGCGGCATCGGATCTCGATGTGAAGGCGGCGCGTGCGCGGTTCTATCCGGGGCTTGGCATCACCGGAGCGCTGGGTCTGCAGTCATTTGAGTTGTCGTCGTTGGCCAAGGCACCGGCATCACTGCTGTATGGTGCAGCGGCCGATGTCAGTGCACCACTGCTCAATCGTCGGGCGATTGACGCGGCATACAAGTCTGCCAATGCCAAACAGCTGCAGGCCCTGTACGAGTATCAGCGCACGTTGCTGACGGCGTACGCCGAGGTGAGTACGCAGCTCTCGCGCATCCGCAATCTGGACAGCAGTTACGTGGCCAAGGAGCGGCAGGTGCAGGCGTTGTCAGAGTCCATCACGTTGGCCGATCTGCTGTTCCGGTCCGCGCGTGGTGACTATCTCGACGTGCTGCTCACGCAGCGTGAAGCGATGGAGTCGCGCGTGGAGTTGGTCGAGCTTCGGCAGCAGCAACTCGATGCGCGTATTACGGCGTATCAGGCACTGGGTGGGGGCGTCGTGTCGCCGAATCGCCGATAGTCTCTGCCACACGGCCCGCGAGCGCAGCGAAGGCATAGGGCTTGGTGAGGCGCTCACCAAGCCCGAGCTCGACCAGCGCGGCCTCATCTTGCGGGGTGAGATAGCCACTCGCAAACAGGATGGGGACCTCCGGATGGCGTGCACGTAGTACGCGCGCCGTCTCGAGGCCGCTCATTCTCGGCATATTGCCGTCGAGCAATACCAGCGAAATGTCATGGTTGGCATTGTCGAAATAGGCCAGTGCGTCCGCACCATCGTTGGCGCACACCACGACATAACCCAGTCGCTCCAGCATGCGAGTTACCGCATCCTGCACAATGGGTTCATCGTCGACAACCAGAATGCGAGCTGTGGCCAGAGCCGCGCGGGGCGTTGGCGCGGTGACTTCATCACGCACGACGTGAGCCGTACACGGTAGTGTCACAGTCACAGTCGTTCCATGACCGACTTCGCTCTCCACCGTTACCGCGCCCAAGTGTTCCTTTACGGTACCGTACACGAGGGCGAGTCCAAGCCCCGTGCCTTTCCCAAGTTCCTTGGTCGTGAAGAACGGTTCGAATGCACGGGCGAGTGTTTCCGAAGACATGCCGTGCCCGGTATCGACGACCTGTATGGTCGCATAGGGAACGTTCGCTTCAAGCGCGTGCCGAATGCAGAAGGCGGCGTCCGGAACCCATCGCTCTATCGTCATGGTGATGGAGCCACCGTCCGGCATCGCATCACGTGCATTCAGTACCAGATTGAGCAGTGCGTTCGACAGAAGTGAACGGTCACCAACCACGGCGATCCCGGGAGCGGCTTGCACGGTCACCGCAATCCGCCGATCGATCGTGCGACGGGCGATGTCCGCAGTTTCCTGAGCCAGTGCATCGAGGGAGAACGGCTCGCGTTTGAGCGGTGTACGGCGAGCCAGCGTGAGTAGCGAGCGCGAAAGATCCGCACCACGCATGGCCGCACGTCGGATGGCGGCCGCATCATCGCGCACGGCCGTCGAAAGCGTGGGGTCCGTTTCGAGCAGCTCGGCATAGCCCATGATGCCGGCCAGCAGATTGTTGAAATCGTGCGCCACACCACCGGCGAGCTGACCCACAGCCTCAAGCTTGGTGGACTGCAGCACTTCACGCTCGAGCCGGCGTTGCTCGGTCACATCCTGCACTACGGCCAGCACATGCCGAGGTGTCCCATCCTCATTGCGAAGGATCGTTGCCGTCACCTGCGCGGTGACCAGCACACCATCACTGCGCACGTACCGCCGCTCGAGTCGTGTGACATTGACCTCGCCTCGCACGAGGATGTTCCACCGCACCGCATCGCGTTCCTGATCGGCCACATGTGCAACCGTGAGGAAATGGCGTCCCACGATTTCTCGCGCGTCACGAGCCAGCATCGTGCACATGGCTCGATTGACTCGGATATACACACCTTCGAGTGTCAGCTCAGTGAGTCCAACAGCAGCTTCGTCGAAGACCGTGCGATAGCGCGCCTCACTGGCATCATGGGCGGCTTGAGCGGCGGCGTGTTCTGCCGCTGAGCGCTGTTCACGCAGGACCTGTGTCGTGCGATTGAAGTGCTGTCCCAAGCGCCCAAGTTCATCGTCGATCGGAACGGGAAGTTCGACATCGAGCTCTCCGGCATCGATGCGATGCAAAGCGGCATCGAACTGATGAAGCGGCCGGAGCAGGCGTCGATTGAGCAATGCCCAGAGGAATGGTGCGGTCAGGACGGCAGCGGCCAGCACGGCAACGAGCAACCAGGTGGCAAATCGGGCATCACGTGCGAGTCTCGCCTCGTCTGCTGCCAGATTCGCCAGCGCGGACGTCGTGAGATCCGTGAGTGTGGTGTTGACGGGGGTGTCGAGCGAATCGGCACGCGAGAGCAACGCGGCGGCAGCGGCGGTATCGCGGAGCTCTAGGGCACTGATGACACCGAGCAGTGCACCCGTCACCACACGGGTGGCTTCATCCGCGCGCTCGAGATTGGAGCTGACTTGTGCAGAGATGCCGATGTTTCGACGGAGAGGGTCCAGCAATCCCGTGCTGTGTGCAATGCGTTCGACACGCTGACGACGTATCGCCAATGAATCAGCGGGTAGCGGAGCGCGCCGGGCACGACGCAATTGCGACCAGAGGTCGGTGATGGCGGAATCGAGCTGCGTGGCCAATTGGGCACGTTCACTGAAATCAGCCCGCGCGGCGTTGCCCTGTGCGGCAATGGCCGCCGTGGTAGGTCCGACACGCCATGCCAACGCAATCATGGCGATCAACACGCTGCTCAGAATGGCAACAAAGAGCCACACCAGCATGGCACGAAGACTCAGGGCGCGGCGCGCTGTCATCGACGGCTCAACGAGTCTGTGAGAGCACGCAATCTCAGCTCGGGTCGGCGGGGTTGATGAAAGTCGATTGGACCGGTAACGCCAACGAAGGCTGGCTGGTCGGACGTTCCGAGTGCATCCAACCAAGCTCGCATCTGCTTTCGCGTACGTACGCCAGATCGAATCGCCGCCTCGGCCAACCGGAAGCCGTCATACGCATACGCCTGACCAGGAGTCGGATCGTAGCCTGTCACTTCGCGCATGCGCGTGCGAAACCGTGCTGTCGTGCTGTCGTTTCCGGGTGCCCAGAGCTCCAAGACATGCGTTGTGCGACGCACCGCATCCGACAGTTTGGTGTTTTCGTCCGCCACAAAGCTGTCTGACGTCAGAAGTACCAGATTCGGATTTACCGCCGTGAGTTCTTCCAACGCGCAAACAGTAAGCATGTGCGGGAGTGCCATGATGACGCCGTCTGGCTGAGTGCGCGCGATCAATGATCGCACGACCATGCGCATCGCGAGGCGATCGGTTTGGCACTCGTGACCGAGGAACAAGGATTCGCCGGCCAGCGAACCACCACGTGCGTTCAATCGTTCTTCAATGCCGCTCCGAATACCCTCGCCATACGGATCGGCCACGTAGAGCACCGCCAGTCGACGCACACCAAGGGAGTCGAGTGCGCGGTCCACGAGGAATGTGCCGAGCATGTCGTCGGCTGGTGCCAACAGATACAGGCCATCCGGCAGTGTGTGGAGCTCACGTGCGGTAGCCGTTGGCACGATGAGTGGCAGGCCAGCCGCCCGGTATAGTGGTGCGGCCAACAATGTGCCGCGGCTTCCGGCATGTCCCACGACCGCGATAACCGAGGGGTCGTCGATGAATCGTGCCGCCTGCGCCGCCTCGGTGTTCTCGACGACATGCGACTCCGACCACGGAATCAATTCGATGCGTGGGGCATTGCCGGGCTCGATGAGCGATTCCAATGCTGACAGCGTCGAGCGGTCGCCCAACGGGCGCGGCACGGCGTCGGCAATACGGAGCACGCCCGGTGTTTCTCCGGTGCATCCGCCAGTCATCAGGACCGCGGCGAGAGTCAACGCAATAACACGCATTCCCGATATTACGGTCGGCTACGTGGCTCCGCTGCGGTCAAGGTTCCCGCCCGCGTTCAGCCTTCACTCCACCTGCCTGAGTTCGGCGCGCTGCATCTCGGCCAGCAGGTGCGCGAAGGTATCGTCGAGAACACGGGCCGCCGAAAGTTTGCCCTTCTGCGTACGCCATGACTCGATGGCCAGTCGCATGACGCCAATGGAAACCATCGCAACCATGCGAAGCGCGGGCTGCCGCTCCGGCTGACGCCAGATCTCGCATAACGTCGTGAACAACGTCTCCTCGTGCATGATGTACACGGCAGACTTGCGCGCCATCAGCGTCTCACTCGAACGCATCATGTCGTCGATGGCCTTCATTTGCGCGGTTTCGAATTGTGCCGTATTGCGCACCATCATCTGGCGAACCGCTTCCAGCGGCGCGATGTCAGGCGAAACCGTTCTCAGCTCGGCGAGCATGCGATGCCATGACTCCAACTGCCAGGCAATGACAAGATCGTCCTTGGACTTGAAATACGAAAAGAAACTGCGCCGAGAGATGCCGGCCGCTTCGGCAATGTCATCGAGTGTCGTTGCATCGAAGCCGCGCGTGAGAAACAGCTCCAGTCCCTTGGCAGCAATGCGTCCGCGAGTCTCGCGCTGTTTGCGCTCGCGCAGCCCTTCCTTTTCGGATACCGACCCGACTTCACGAATGACCATGGGGGACTTGTGTGTTTGCACTGAGTGCAATAATATCTGCACTCAGTGCAAAAACCTGAACTTCATGAGGCACGAATGTCGGCCTGGACTGCATCCAACATACCATCCCAACGCGGTCGGACCGCCATTGTCACCGGTACCGGCGGTATCGGCCTGGAAACCGCTGCGGCGCTGGCAGAGGCACAGGCGATGGTCATCATTGCCGGTCGCGACGCGAGCAAGGGGGCGAGCGCCGTGGCCGAGGTTCGGAGCCGGGTGCCGGGCGCGAATGTGCGATTTGAGGTGCTCGATCTTGCGAACCACCGCTCCATAGCGGCATTTGGCGATCGCATGTTGCAGCAGTTCACGGGCATTGATCTGCTGATCAACAATGCGGCGGTCATGAACCCACCAGCGCGTCAGGTCACAGCCGACGGACACGAACTGCAGTTCGGTACGAACTATCTCGGTCACTTCGCGTTGACGGCGGCATTGCTGCCGTTGCTCAGGCGGCGAAGTCAGGCGCGAGTCGTTTCGCTATCGAGCGTTGCCGCGCGCGATGGTCGGATTGATTTCGCGAATCTGCAATCCGAACGCGGATATCAGCCCATGACGGCGTACGCGCAATCGAAGCTGGCGTGCTTGATGTTCGCGTTCGAGCTGCAGCGTCAGAGTGATCGACAGGAGTGGGGCATTACCAGCGTTGGGGCGCACCCGGGTATCTCACGGACCGAGCTCATTCCCAATGGAGCGGGCACGGGCAGTCTCGCCGGCCGCGCACGCAAATACCTGTGGTTTCTGTTTCAGCCGGCCTCGCAGGGTGCATGGCCCTCGCTGTATGCGGCCACGGCACCAGAAGCTCTTGGTGGCCACTACTACGGTCCTGATCGACTTGGTGAAACACGCGGGCATCCACGTAGTGCGCGTGTGCCACCGCAGGCACTCGATCGCGAAGTCGCAGCTCGCTTGTGGCAGGAGTCAGTGCGACTGACCGGCGCCACCTTCGAATAACAAGACACTGGAGCAGACTGCATGCAGACATTCAATACGTACCTCATCCGTGCCATGTTCGGCTGGATGGTGTTGGGCGGCACGCTGCATTTCATCGCTGATGTCGTATCGCAGCATCTGCGTGGCAAACGCGTGCCGGGTGTAGAGACCATGCTCTACTACGGCCTGCACAATTCCTTCGCACTTGGTCAGGTCGCCTTCGGTTTGCTTGGGCTTCTCATTGCAAGGCGTGCCATGCCGTTGCTGCAGGAATTGCCCGTGCTCGTGCTGTGTGTTGTCGTCTCGCTCGGATGGCTGGCTGTGGCCGTGGGCTTCATTGAGTACTGGCAGCCCAAGGCCAATGCGGCGTTGTTGTGTGCGTTGGCCTTAGCAGTTCTCTTCACTCGATCCTGACTGGCAGGCTACCGCATCCCCGGCGGCAGGAACCAACTGGCTTCCAGTGTCTCCCAAGTCTCGCCGAATGCCGCATCATCCTCACCAGGTGCGGCATTGCTATTGAACCCTGCCGCCGCCAATGCATTCCACGCCGGCGGGCGCTGACCCATCAGGTGCGTGACGAAGAAGTCCCACATCTTGCGATCACCGTACGCAGCGCTCGGGCCACCGCGTCCACCCTGATGATCTTCACCGGGTAGCACGAGCATATCAAAGCTCTTGTTGGCTTTGATGAGTGCGTTCACCACCTGCATGGTACTTGCCGGGTCCACGTTGGTGTCGAGCTCCGGAACAAATAGCAGCAACTGGCCCTGCAGCTTGTGTGCGTTCACCACGTTGGAGCTGGCAGCGTACTCGGGTCCGATGGGATAGCCCATCCACTGCTCGTTCCACCAGATCTTGTCCATGCGGTTGTCGTGACATCCGGCAAACGACACGGCAACCTTGTAGAAGTCGGGATGGAACAGCATGCCACCCATGGCGTTCTGTCCGCCAGCCGAGCCGCCATAGATGCCGACACGCGAGATATCGTACCACTTGTTCTTGGCCGCGAATGCCTTGTGCCACAGAATGCGATCGGGGAAGCCGGCGTCGCCGAGGTTCTTCCACGCCACGTCGTGGAAGGCACGACTGCGATTGGCAGTGCCCATGCCATCGATCTGCACGACAATGAAACCGAGGTCGGCGAGCGACTGCATGTTGTAGTGCGCCGAAAAACGCTTGGGGACAAACGAACCGTGCGGGCCGGCGTAGATGTATTCAATGACCGGATACTGCTTGCGGGCGTCGAATGCCGTTGGGCGCACGACCATGCCATAGATATCGGTGCTGCCATCACGACCCTTGGCCACGAACACTTCAGGAGCCGTCCAACCAGTCGCCTTGAGTGCCGTGAGGTCTCCGCGCTCGAGCTCCAGCAATACTTTGCCATCACTCGTACGACGCAGTTGTGAGACCGGTGCCATGTCCACTCGCGACCAACTATCCACGTACAGTGAGTAGTCGGGTGAAAATGTCACCGCATGATCCGCAGCCGCACTGGTGAGTGGCGTGAGGCCGGTGCCATCAAAGTTGATGCGGTATACATGGGCGAAGTACGGATCCTGATCCTTGTTCATTCCACCAGCACTGAACAGGATCGTGCGTGCGGATTCATCCACACGCAGCACGGCACGCACCACAAACTCCCCGCGGGTGATCTGATTTTTCACTGCGCCGGTACGACCATCGTACAGATACAGGTGCGCCCAGCCGTCGCGCTCTGACAACCAGATGATTTCGTTGCCGTCGTTCACGTCGTGACGATGAATACGGCCGCCGTCGGTGAGTGTACCGGCCGCGCGACGATAGTCGATAAAGGTCTTGGATTCCTCGTCCACCAGTGCGCGAGCCTGCCCGGACTGGGCATTCACCTCAATGACGCGGAAACGCTGATGGCCGCGGGCGTTGAACTCGAACGTGTACCCACGTCCATCGCGGCGCCACACGGGCTGCGACAGACTGAAGGGATCAGGGAACAGCGTGGGATCGATGTCCACCTGACGCTTGCTGTCCACATCGAGCAGTGCCGGCTGCGGCCAATCCAGCACATCACCGGGCTTGGCGTACACCCGTTCCATGTATTTCGGCTGTAGCTGATCGGCCGGTGATGACTCCACGTATCGCACCAGTCGGCGATAGCCGGGCTTGACACGATACGCCGCCAGCTGCTTGGAGTTGGGCGACCACACCAGGTAGCGGTCGAGGAACGGGTTGCCTTCAGAGCCATTGGTGCTGATCGCGATACCTTGATCGGGATTTGCGCCAACGGGTCGCACATACACGTTGTAGTTGTTGATGTAGGCGATGCGCTGACCATCCGGGCTGCGTACTTCGCGCGGGGGCTGCGGACCAGTCTGAGGTCCGCCGGGGCCACGCGCGACATTGGCTGTTGGCGGAACCTTCGTGCAGCGATAGTCGGAAATCGTGCAGTTCCACTGGCTGCTCCACGCCGTGAATGACAGCCGGTCACCTCCATCGGCAAGCGTCACCGTGTTGAATGGAAGCCGTAGCGCTGTTGCGCGTGGTCGTCCCGCTGTATCTGCCGCATTGAGGGCACTGGCCAATCGCTCTTGATCAAAGGCCGCGCGCTTGGCTGGGGCATCAGGCGATGCGGCGTCCACGAGAATGAAGCGATAGCCGCCTTGCACGGAAACCCGATAGATCACCTGACGCGCGTTGCTCCAGGTGTAGGAATCTCCTGCCCCCGTCGGCGCGCCATTGTGTTTGGCACCGAGTCCTCGGGCTCGCGTATAATCGGCGGCCGTGATGGTCTGTGCCTGAATGTCAGACCAGCTGCCTGCACACGCGAGGGCGAGTGCAGGCAAGAGAACAATGCGTCGCATCGGGAGGGCTCCTGGGAGGGTCTTCCGGCCGGGTATTGCGGCCGAACGCTGCTGGCGCATCCAGCCGACCCACCAAGCTACCTCTTGCGCGACGAGTTCGTACCTGAACCGCCCTGCGGAGCAGGCTCCACACGCGCGAAGTTGTTATCGCCGTCCAGCTCCTGCCAGTCGAGCACATGCAGCGGGTCGATACCAGCCAGCACGGGTTTCCTCGGCACGTTCAGCGTGATCGTCTGCGAGCCATTCACCAGACGGTGACGTGCCTTGTACACGACATTGGAAAGTCGATCGCGCGGTTTCTGCACCGAGTCAGGTTCGGCATACAATGCGATATCAACCAGATCCGTGAATGGAACCGTGGTCTCACCACCAACGCTGTCGTATACCATCTTCTGCGCGCGAACTTCGAATGCCACCTGCCATGTCCCGTCGGCATTCGGTGTGACTTCTGCGCGCTGCGCCGTCATCTGCCAGTAGGTGTTGACCTCAAACAGATCGTGCAGCAGCGGATGCACGGAATCGGGCGAGGCGGCACGCAACTCCCTGTAAAGATCTCGCGTGGTAGCCAGCGGGGCGGAACTCTGGCGGTGTGTGGCAAGCAATCGACGGAACACGCTGTCCATCGCTTCACGACCAATGGCCGTGTGGATGGCCTGCAACGCAAACGGTCCCTTGCGATACGCCATATAGGGATCGAGGCCACGCAGCAGCGGTTCACCGCGTCTGATAGGTGGATACGGTGACGGTTGGTGCATGAAGTTGTGCAGCTGCCGGAGGCCGTGCTCGCCTTTGACATGCTCGACCACCTGCCATGCGAGATACCACGCCACGCTCTCCGACATCACCGGCGCACCTTCCACCGACGCGTACGGAATATTCCACTGATGTCCCATCTCGTGCGCTACAATGGCAAATGGCATGTCCAGGCCACCAGGCTCCGGATTCCACTGCGCAAAGCCTTCACTGAACGTGAGAATGCTGGCGTCGGCGTGCATACCTGAACCGTTGCCTGGGTGCTCCGCTGCCGTGAGATGCGTGAAGGGATACGGACCGTAGCGCTCGGAGTAGAGCGCTAACGAAGCCGTGATGGATTCCACCATCCTGGGAATCAGGGCACCATGCGCCGGATGGTAGAACACACGAATCGTCACATGACGCCACTGCACGATTTTCTGTGCATAGTGTGCGGAAAGTATGGCAAATGATTCGCCAATTGGCGCGCTGGTGGCATACCGGGAATAGCTTCGGCCGTCGCGCATCCACTGCTGTTGCAGCAACCCTGGCGCAACTCCGGTCTGAGTACCCGGAGTGCCAATCGTCAGATCGTATCGGACACCGGGAGTGCGCACGGGATAGGCGGCCGTATCATCGAGCCGCGGAACGATGGGGCGAGCCGTTAGACCGTGCCGGCTCCGTTCAGCTGCGGTGAACAACTCTCGACTGGACTGGTAGCCAATGGATGGTAGTAACGTGCTCGATATCTGTGAGCCATTTCGCGCGACCTCCTCACTCACTCCCTGTTCTGCGAATCCTCGCGACGCCTGATGTACGGCAAAGCGCAACGTGAGCGAATCACCGGGTTGCATCGGAGTGGCAAGCGCGAACACGTAGTGGTGTAGCGCCGTGTCGCTACGCACCAGGCGACCTGCCTCACTCCCCAACGATACAATACGCATCGAATCCGCTGTGGCGTCGACCGGCGCTGCAACATGCACCGTGTCAATTGATGCGGATGTGTTGTTTACCAGCTGGAGTGCACCCTGAATGGCAACCGTTCGTACATCAGGCATGAATTCCACCGTAGCTGTTGTGCTAACTACGACGGGTTGTGGTACACGAGCGACATACGCGTAGCGGCGCTCGTACTCGGCGCGGCGTGACGCTGCTTCATCCTTCGTGGCGTAGTGGTTGAGAATGTTCGTGTTGTAGAACACCCAGCTGCCGGTGCCAGCCACGAGGAGCACTGCCACGGCAGCGAGCGCGCCTGTGGGTGCGGTGAACCGCCCGCGCGCTGCCCGGTAACGCTCAGGCCAACGGTGATCCCGTCCACGCACCCACAGAAGCCGAGTGAGTATGCAGAGCAGCAGTGCCCACGACGCCCAATACAGGGTGAACCACAACCACGGTGCCACACTCCACCCAAACCCGCGCATGGCCGTGTAGGACCAGTTAGGGCCGCCGCCATAGGACAGCATGCTGTGTTCAATACCGAACATCGGTGCCAGCGCCATCATCACGTACACCAGCACGGCCAGCACCAACCCCACGTACCGGTGATTGGTGGCCACATGAACGGCCAGTGCAAGCGGCACAAACAACAGGTACTGCGTGAGCTGCAGGCCAACCATCACCCGCAGGTAGAGCCACGGTTCGAAGTCGGTAAATCCGGAGAACAGCTGGGCGATCATGCCGGAAAGCATCAACAGCAGCACGAACACCAAGAGGATCAGTGCGAGTCCCAGGGTTTTGCCAAGCAGTCGCGCCCACTCGGATCCGGGCATCGCATCGGTGATGTCTCCAAGTCCGGCATCGCGTTCACGCCACACCAACTCCCCTGCGAAGTAGGCAATGAGCAGGGGAATGATCACCCATCGACTCATCTCCGATGCCAGCGGACCAGTAATCTCGCGCAGCACCATCGCCGTGCGAGGAATCATGGGGACGCCATTCACGGTCATCTGATCTGCGATCACCACCGTCATCAGCAGCGGAAGCCCGATCAGCATGGCTCTACCAGCCCAGCTCGACGCAATCACTCGAAATGATTCGAGAGCTATGGCCCACACCTGGTGACGGTGAAGCGCCCAGCCCTTAGCACGAGGCGCGGCAAGTGCGGTGGCGGCAACGCGCGACGAAGGTGCGGCATCTCGCGTCAGCGCGCGTGACTGGCGTGACCCAATGGCACGCCGAATGCGTGACACAAACGATGACCTGCTGGCCGCTCCTTCAGCGCGGTGTGCAAAACGGAATTGCCATGTGAGCCACACCCAGGTTGCGATCGACAGACCAAGCCACAGCAGACGATTGACCAGCACCATGCCGCGCAATTCGAGCAGTTGCACGTTCTTCTGGGTCGTCGTCCACAGATGCGACAGGTCGGACAGAATGAAATGCACGCCAATCGGATCGATCAGACTGGCCAGATCCTGTCTCCCCTGGAACAACAAGAAAAGGCCAATGCCATGCGACGTGAAGAACAACGCCACGCTGCCAAGAAACGCCGACATGGGTCGACCGGAACGCATGGCCAGCGTGAACTGCAATACGGTTCCGGCGAGTACCGTGGGTAGCCCGACGTACAAATAGGCGGTGAGGTACGCGAGTGGTCGGAACGGACCCATGCTCTCAGCAGGAATACTCGTCCAGCTGGACGGAGCGTACACCGCTGCAATGGCGCCCAAGGGCAGGGTCCACAACAGCAGCAGGTTCACGGTCAGTGCCGCGAGGAATCGGCCACTCAGATACTCGAGACGACTGATCGGCGACGTATAGAGAAGCGGATAGAGACCAGTCGCCACGTCCCGTGCTGCTGCGTCACCGGCAATGCCTGGGGAAAGCAACAGCCACACCAGCAATCCCACGACCGTGGACGTGGCAACAGCGTATGGTGAGTTGATATAGAAGTTCTCAAACAGCGCTTCCTGCAGCATGCCATCGAGTGTGATCAGCGCCGACATCAGCAAAAGGACCGCGGCCACGAACCAGGGCCACACACGCCGCAGCTGATACATCACCTCGAAGCGATAGACTTCACGCCACCTCATGAGGCGGTCGCGACCAGTTCGCTGCGGCGTCCGATATGTCCAGCCATGGCACTGAAGTACACGTCTTCAAGTGCAGGCTCGGTGGATTCAAAGTCCCCGATTGGCGCTTGCTCGCCGTATACGCGCACTACGGTACGACCGGCCAGCATACGCGTGGAGATCACGGGGTGTTCGCGTTCGAAATCGGCCAAGTCCGCTCGATCGATGATGCGCCGCCAGATACGTCCACGCATTTCCCCGATGGCCTTGAGCGGCTCAGCCTCGAGAAGAATCTCGCCATGGTCAATGATGGCCATGCGCGTACACAGCTCCGACACGTCATCGACGATGTGTGTGGAGAGCAGCACCACGCTGTTCTCGCCAAGCTCACTTAGCAGATTCAGAAACCGCACCCGTTCGGCGGGATCGAGACCGGCCGTGGGCTCGTCAACAATGAGCAGTTTGGGATTGCCGAGCAGGGCAACGGCCACACCGAAGCGCTGACGCATACCACCGGAGTAGCCACCCAGATTCTGTTTGCGCACGTCCCAGAGATTCACTTGAAAGAGCAGCGCGTGCACCACGTCGCGACGTATGCGCGCATCGGTGATGCCCTTGAGCAGCGCGAAGTGCATGAGCAGTTCTTCGGCGCTCACCTTGGGATACACACCAAACTCCTGCGGCAGGTAGCCCAGTGTGTGCCGTACCGCGTCAGGATTCTTTACGACGTCGATGTCGCCGAGGTGTATGGAGCCCGCGTCCGGCTGCTGGAGGGTGGCCAGCATGCGCATGAGCGTGGACTTGCCGGCGCCATTGGGTCCGAGCAGACCATACATCCCCGGGGGGATGGTGAGGGACACGTCCCGGAGCGCCTGGACGCCATTATCGTAGGTTTTGGAGACGTGTCGGATCTGCAGTTCCATGGCCTGCTCCTTCTGGGGTCGATGAGTCGCACAAAAAGCACTTTACGATGCAAAGACGAATCGAGCAAGGACAAAGTTTCAGTACGGCGGGCGGGAGCCCGGATTGGCAGCCGACCCTGACGGGGACCCAGGTCACCCTCAGGCCACTTGAAGCCGGCGACTTTGAGCCACTCTACGCCGTGGCCAGCGATCCGGCCATCTGGGAGCAGCACCCCGAGCCGACCCGCTGGCAGCGGGAGGTTTTCTCCAAGTTCTTCACCAGTGGCCTGGCCTTGAACGGGACTCCGGCCGGCGGGACGGTGGTGGTACACGACACCGTCAGCGGCGCCGTCATTGGATGCTCACGGTGGTACGACTGGAACAGCGAGACTCGCGAGGTGGCCATCGGCTACACCTTCCTCGCACGCAGTCATTGGGGCGGCACATTCAATCGCGAACTCAAAGCACTCATGCTTCGGCATGCATTCGAGCACGCCACACGTGTGTGGTTTCATGTCGGGCCGAACAACATGCGTTCGCAACAGGCGCTCAAACGCATCGGCGCACGCTACAGTCATACGGTGATTGCTGAGCCGGGGCAGGGTCGGGACACCGCATGGTTCGAGATGAACACGACCGACTTTGCTGCACACTTTCCGTGATGGAATGCGCCGCTGATGACACGCCCACCAACGGACCCGCATAACGTTTGATATCGCGCGTCGTCCAACGGCACATGAAGACACGCTGGCGTCTTGTTGCATTGACACTGCTCACCATGGCCTGCTCAAGTGAGTCATCGGTGGCCAATCCTGAACCGGAAGCACCAACACCGTCACTGCCGGGGCCTCCGGCAGTGGGCACGTTTGCGGTCACCGGCGATCCGACCTCTCAACAAGGCGCGACCTGGGTCTACCGTGAAACGCTTGCAGGAGTCGCGTACGATCTCAGCGGCGTCCTGAAGAAGCCTGTTGGCAATGGCCCGTTCCCAGCGGTCATTGTGAGTCACGGATTCGGAGGAAATGCGCGCGGATACAGCAGCAATGTCGGCGCCGAGATGGTGCAGTGGGGGCTGGTCGTCATTGCCGCCAACTACACACACGCCAGCGGCGCTACGCTTGGATCGCCGGGTCTCGAGACTGAGCGTGGAGCGAGTGTGCCCAATGTGCAACGCGCTACTCGGATGCTCTCGCTGCTGCAGTCATTGGGCTATGTGGACATGTCGCGCGTCGCAGCACACGGACACAGCATGGGTGCATTCGTGACGGCGGCCCTGGTCGGGGCAAATCCCTCGGCATTCCGCGCGGCATCGCACACGGCAGGTGGTGTGCGCATTGCTGGGCCGCAGGCGGAAGCCGCGGCGCCGGTGGATAGCCAGGTCATCACCATCACTACGCCCTATCAGATGCACCACGGTGACAACGACACCGTGGTGCCACTCAGTATGGACCAGCAACTCGCTTCGTTGTTCAGTGCACGTGGACGTGTGCATGAGTTACATGTGTATCCGGGCGGCACGCACAACGATGTGCCATTCAGTCGCCAGATGTATGACCGTGTGCGCGCATGGTATCGCACACACGGTGTCTTGCCATAATTGAAGAAGACGGCGTTTATGGTTTCCTGATCGGATCGGCCTTCACGCCCAGGTGTGTGATACGCACCGGCTCGATGCGACCGTCAGGTCCGAAATGCAGTTCGTCGATACTGACCACGCGGTGATCGCGATCAGTATTGCCCAGTGGTCGACGGTGATAAGCGATGTACCACTGCTTTGAGCTCGGCGATTGGAACACTGAATGATGACCGGCACCGGTGGCCACGGTGGAATCCTGCTTGAGAATCGTGCCGATACGCTCGAATGGACCAAATGGCGTGTCGCCCACGGCATAGGCGACCGCATAGTTTGGGCCGGTCCAACCGCCCTCGGACCACATGAAGTAGTACTTGCCATTGGTGCGCAGCATGTACGCGCCTTCAACGAAGCCCCGCGGTGTGATCTCCTTGAAGATCTGTCCATCGGGGAACGGCACAAAGCCGGTGAAGTCGGCATTCAGCTTCGCGATGTTGCAGTGACGCCAGCCGCCGTACACGATGTAGTACGACCCATCATCATCACGAAACACAAATTGATCGATGGGTTGCGCGCCATTGTGGAACTTGTCGATCAGCGGCTTGCCCAACCAATCCGTGAACGGGCCATTCGGTGTGCGTGACCGTGCCACACCAATACCGCCATGCTGCTGATCGTTCTGAATGTCATTGGCCCCGAAGAACAGGTAGTACCAACCATCCTTCTGCACGATGCTTGGGGCCCACATCGCACGGCGTGCCCAGCGCACGGCGCCGGTGTCCACGATGCGCGCATGACGTGTCCAGGTCACCAGATCCGGCGAAGAGAACGCATCAAGAAACACCTGCTGCTCGTAGCGCGCGGAGTAGGTGGGGTAGATCCAGTACTGATTCTCGAAGACATGCGCTTCGGGATCGGCGTACCAGCCAGGCAACACCGGATTGACGGCGCGCGCCAGTGGTTGCGATGCGGGCTGTGGCTGTCTGGCGCAGCCCGCGAGAATCGCACTCACAACAGTCGTTGCTG
The DNA here is from genome assembly GCA_016742275.1 of Gemmatimonadaceae bacterium. Taxonomy (GTDB): domain Bacteria; phylum Gemmatimonadota; class Gemmatimonadetes; order Gemmatimonadales; family Gemmatimonadaceae; genus Gemmatimonas. The sequence continues at coordinate 146,180 of JACVCD010000005.1, read as the reverse complement.
TGACAAGGAATCGCGAAGCGTGAGAGTTCATGTGCACAATATGCATCTTGGCACAGGGACGAGGGGCTCACCCGTTCCCTGTTGGGCCCAGTCCAACAGAATTGCTTGAATGCATACGTTATTTCGCATAGACGAAACTGATTCCAACCTTTTTGCGTGGTGGTGACGTCCAACCGGCGTTCCTAGTCGGGTCCCGTGACTCCCACCTCGCCCTCCATGCGGTTCATCGCAACGCTGCTGCAGATCGCGGCAGCCAATACATCACCAGCCACACCACCCGTTGAGCGCGCGATTCCCGCGCCGATCATGGTTGGTGCCACCGCGCTGGATCCTGATCGTGCCATCAAGGCCCCCCGTATCGATGGTCGAGGGGATGACGAGACCTGGCGTGCGGCCACGCCGATCACGGGCTTCCGTCAGTGGGAACCAGTTGAAGACGGTGATCCGTCGTTCCGCACCGAAGCGCGCATTGCCTACGACACGCGCAATCTCTACGTGCTCGTTCGCAACTACGATCCGAACCCGGATAGCCTGCTGTCGGTCCTGCAGCGTCGTGATGGTATGGCGCTCTCGGACGACATCATCGTCGGAATTGATTCGTACAACGACAAGCGCACCGGGTACATGTTCCGGCTCACACCCGCTGGTACGATGTCCGATGGCTACGTATTCAACGATGGCAATGAAGACTGGGGTTGGAATGCCGTGTGGGAAGGCGCTGCGCAGATCGACTCACTCGGCTGGACAGCAGAATTCCGCATTCCACTGAGTCAGCTGCGCTACGTGCCGCAGGGTGACAATACGTTTGGTGTGCTCCTCATGCGCCGCATTGCGCGCAAGGGCGAGCGGTTGTCATGGCCGCTGTTCCGTCGCTCGAAGACGGGCATGGTGAGTCAGTGGGCTTCGATGCCGGGATTCGCCAATCTGCCGGCGCCGCGTCGTATGGAACTCATGCCGTACAGCGTGGCCAAGTATGGTGCGAGCCCCAAGGGTGACGGCACGCCGCGCAATGCGGCCGCGACGCAGTTTGGCGCCGACCTCAAGGTGGGACTCACGTCCAACATCACGCTCGACGCGGCCGTGAATCCTGACTTCGGTCAGGTCGAGGCCGACCCTGGTGTGCTCAATTTGAGTGCGTTCGAACAGTTCTTTGCCGAGCGACGCCCGTTCTTCCTCGAGGGTGTGGGAATTTTCCGCTACGACATCGACTGCAACGATGGTCAGTGCACGGGTCTGTTCTATTCGCGGCGTATTGGTCGTTCGCCGCAGATGCGTGGTAACTACGGCGACGCGGCCTCTCCCCTGCAGTCGCGCATCCTTGGCGCCACGAAGGTGACGGGACGTCTGGGCAACGGATTGTCGGTGGGCTTCATCGATGCCATTACTCAGCGCGAGCAGGGCACGCTCGATCGTACCATCGAGCCGCAGACGAACTATGCGGTGTTGCGTTTGCAGCAGGACCTGCGCGGCGGCAACAGTGGTCTAGGTTTCATGCTCACCAACACGGCGCGTCAGACCGATCAATGGACACGTGACGTGCTGCGTGGCAATGCGTGGACCGGTGGCCTCGATGGTCGCCATCGTTTCTACAACAACCGATGGCAGGTGTCCGGACAACTTGCCGGTTCACACGTGACCGGTACAGCGAAGGCTATCGCGCTGACGCAGCGGTCCAATGTGCACCTCTATCAGCGTCCCGACGCTGATCACCTGACGTACGACAGCACACGCACGAGCCTCAACGGCATGATGGCATCGGGTGCTCTCGAGAAGCAGGGCGGCGGTATCACGCGACTGTATGCCGGTGCGTGGTACATGACACCCGGTTTTGAGATCAACGATGTGGGCTTCCGCACGCGAAGCGATGAGATGGGTTCCTCCGTGTGGCTCGGTCTGCGTCCGGTCAAGCCGGTGGGCTTCTTCCGTCGCGCACAGCTCAACTTCAACAGCTGGGCGTTTGCCAACACATCAGGCATGGTGCTGGGCAACGGTGGCAATGTGAATGGCTGGGGAGAGCTCAAGAATTTCTGGAGCGTGAACGGTGGCATCGGCGCCAACGATCTGTTCACGGCGTACTCCGATCGTGACTCCCGCGGTGGCCCGGCCATCTATCGTCCGAAGCGCTTCAATACCTGGTTCAATCTCAATGGCGATGGCCGAAAGAACGTGGCGCCAAACATCGGCGGCAACTACGGCCAGCGTCTCGATGGACTCGGAAGCAACTGGAACATTCATGCCGGCGCAAACGTGCGCGTTGGTACCCAGTTCAACGGCAGCCTTAACGCCGGCTATACGCGCAACATCGACGACCAGCAGTGGAACGGCAATTACACCGACAACGGCGTGACGTCGTTCACTTTTGCTCGCCTCTATCAGAGCACTAGCTCCATTACGGCGCGTCTCAATTACACACTCACGCCAACGCTCAGTGTGGAGAGCTACATCCAGCCGTTCGTGAGTACTGGCGTGTATACCGACTGGCGTGCACTGGCTGAAGGCAGCTCCTCCGACCGTGATGAGCGCTTCCGCCCCTATACGGCGCGCGGTGCCGCGTCAGGCTTCCGTGTTGGCCAGCTGCGCACAAACAATGTCGTTCGCTGGGAGTACCGCCCGGGTTCGGTGCTGTTCTTCGTGTGGACGCAGGGACGTGATGCCAGCGATGCCAATCCCGATACCTACGGCGTCTCACAGGGATACGGACGTATCTTCGAGCGTCGCCCGGATAACGTATTCCTGATCAAGGCGAGCTACTGGCTCGGGCGGTAATTCTGGCGGTAGTTTCTTTGGGGTGAGCAACCGCGCACCCCGCATCAAAAGAGTCTGGCGGCCCATCGTGGCTGCGCTGTCACTCGCCCTGTCCGGCTGTCATGCCGGGCAGGGCGCAGTTGTTGATGCGCCGGCCTCTGCGGCCGATGAGATCGTGCGTGTGCTGGTGCCAGACTCCGGTATCACGGCTACGATTGTTGCACCGAGCGGGTTGGGTGCCAAACGTTCGGTCGAACTGATTCTGTACGCACTGCCCAACGGCAACAGTACGGCAGAAACGATGGGGCGCGCGCTCACCGACAGCAGTGTGGGGTGGCGTTTCGATATCCAGCACATCGCGGCACAAACGCGTGCACTGCGGGCTCGTGGTGTATCCCGTGCGGTGGTCGTGTATCTCGAGGCCTCCGGAAAGAGTTGGCCTGCCTGGCGACAGGCGCGTGGCTACGATCAAGCCAATGCGCGAATTCTGCGAGTGGTGCAAGCCTTGCGAGACACGGTTGCCCGTATGACGGCCGCGTCGGACGTACGCGTCACACTCACCGGTCACAGCGGTGGCGGGTCCTTCATGTTCGGAGTGATCGAAGCGCCAACGCCGATCCCTGCCTGGGTGGATCGTATCGCGTTCCTTGATGCCAACTACAATTTCGCGGCGAAACATGGCCCCGTACTGGCCGCGTGGCTGTTCGGACATCCGAAGCGTCGTCTCGAGGTTGTTGCCTATGACGACCGAGAGATCATGCTCGATGGGAAGAAAGTGGTGTCCGATTCCGGAGGCACTTGGCGCGCGTCGGAGCGCCTGATCGCGTGGTTCGGTGCGTCGGCACCACTCGTGCGCGATACCGCTGGTGTCTTTCTCAGGTGGCAGTCGACAGAACAAGCCAATGGGAAACTGGAGATACTGCTGCATCCCAATCCGGAAAATCGCATTCTGCATACGGCGCTCATCGGAGAAATGAACGCGTACCTCTATACCATGCTGGTTGGGCGGGATTCGTCGGTGCAGGTGTTGGCGCATCCTTCCAGTCCGCGAGTCTATAGCGAGTTTGTGCGGATGCGATAGGAAAGTAGCAACAGCAAAAGCAACTGATTCACACGGAGTTTGCGGACAAAAGCGGAAACCACAGGATTGAGCCGCGGTTACTCCTGTGGTTTCCGAGCGCTTCCGCGAAATCCGTGATAATCATTTCGAGTTGCAGGATTTAGTGTTTCGACGCGAAGACTATTACCAGGAGAACAAAACATGCCGCGCACCAGGAAATCAGAACCGCTGTTCATCGGCATCGGCTCACACGTGGTGGCCATCAACCCCACGTCTGGTGAGGAGCTCTGGCGCACCAAGCTGAGAAGCGCGAGCTACATCACCGTGTATCGCGAAGGCAAGCATCTCTATGCAGGAGCCAGCGGTGAGCTGTTCTGCCTCGATGCGTCGAGTGGCTCCATCGTCTGGCACAACAAGCTCAAGGGGCTCGGCATGGGCATCGTGGCATTTGCCGGATCCGAGTACCACGCCATGGCATCGATGATGGCGCAGCAAACAGCAGCGACAACAGCAGCCGTCGTGGCCGCGACCTGAGCGACTTGAACTACTTGCTCGCCCGGTGCACCTGAATGCTGGCCGCAAGCCACAAGGCTTGCGGCGTGATCACGAGCGTATCAGGCGTAGCACGCACATCCACCCGCCGTTCGGCCAATGGCACCGTCCCTTCAATCGAGATGGGAAGACGAACGGCGCGGAAGAACTTCTGTGGTATCCGGACCGGAAACCCGCGACCAACGAGTCCGAGAATGCGCTCTTCAACATTTGCCTTCTCGAGCGCCATGTTGCACAACTTGCCCTTCTCCCCGAGCGTGCGTTCGAGTGCTCGCACTGAGCCCGGTGATGGCTTGATGCGTAGCCGCAGCTGAAGCCCGGGGAAATCAGGATCGATTGTCACGCCGCCGTCGGATGCGCTCATGCGCAATCGTCCGCGCGCGACATAGTCCGCTGGTATTACGGTGCCCGAGATCTGCTCAGCGGTCGATAGATCACCGCAGACCGCATCGGCCAGTCCGCGCGAATCCCAATCGAAGGCAAGACGTCCGCGTCCTTCGCCATGTGCGAGACGCACCGGAAGTACGATGCCTACAGTATCACCACCAAAGGTGAGTGTCGGCGCACCAGGTTCGAGGCGACCTCGCAGATCGGCCACATCGAGTTGCAGCGCATAGTTGCCCACCCGGCGACGGCCCAGAATGCTGAGCCTCGCCTTCACATCACCAGCTTTACGTACGCGCAGGTTGGTGAGATGCAGATCGACCTTGTCGAACCAGCCCACGATCACGCCGGTCACCATGCGCTGCACGAATGGTGTCGGCAAGGCGATCAGCACATCCCCTTCAGGGCGTCTGTCGAGCAGGGCACTGTACTGCTGTGCGACTTCGAGTTCGGCTTGCATCGCATCGCGTTGTTCACGCAAACGCTGGATCTCGGTCGTGACCGCTGCCCGGTCAACGCCGAGGGTTGGCGAAGTACGCCACCACCAGATGCCGAATACCGCCGCACCAGTGGCAAGTGCGCCGACAATACCTAGGGCGATACGGCGTTTCATCGTGCCGCTCCCTTGGCGGTCTTGATACTGTCGTCTCTTGCGCTGTCAGTCTTGACGCTGTCCGTCGAATCAAGCGCCATGAAGGGGCTGCGCTCAATCTTGAGAACAACGGTGAGACGATTCTGAAAGGCCAGCACACGACTCGCGCTGATCGTCAGGATGGCACGCGCCGGATCAACCGCCAGCGCACCTTCCGGGCCAAATCCCGGCAGTCGCAGATCGTGATCGAATCGCACGGGGAGAATGGCTTCCGGGAGCGCCGAGGCGATTTGTGGCAGCGCTCGATCCACGAGGCGTTGCAGGATGCCGAGTGAAAGACCACCGAGCGCGTTCGGCACGCCGGTTGGCTCGGTCAGCACCGCATCATCAATGCGAATACGGGAATGCAGGGAACGCGTACTGTCGACTTCGAATTCGTCGATGGTGCCACGCACGCTGAGGTCGGCGGCTGCCAACGGGAACGATGTTCTCCGAGCCGTACCCGTGACGATTACGCGCGCCACATTCCCGCGAAACGCCACTTCCGCTTTTGTCAGCGTCACCGTGACTCGACCGGGAATGACCAGGGTGACGGGAAGAGAAGCCGCGAGCATGGCTTGCATGACAGAGTCCGCGACACTGAGCACGATTTCGTCAGGGTGCCGTACGAGTCCGCTGTCGCTGACATGCCGAAGATCCTGCAGCCCGGCGATTTCGCGCCGCAGCTGCGCGCGTTCCGCCACAAGAGCGGCCATCGTGCGATCATTTTCGCACGCGGCAAGCAAAAGGGCCAAAGCCAGCGGAGCGTATCGCATACGTTAGGCAGCGCGTCCGACGAGACGCGCAATGGCCTGGGAACCGCGCTCACCTACATCGAGACTGAACGCATTCACATACAGTGCGATATGCTGTGCGCACACCTCCGGTGACATCTCCTGCGCATGTTGACGCACATAGTCTGCGCTCGCATCGGGATGATCGAACGCGTATTGCACCGAGGCACGGATGGCCTGCTCCAGTTCACTCGCGAGTGATGCATCGATATCGGAACGAGCGCAGATGCCCGCGAGGGGGACCGGGAGTCCGGTATCCTGCTCCCACCAATCACCGAGATCGCGCACTTTCACGAGTCCGTGTTCGGCGTACGTGAATCGGCTTTCGTGAATAATGAGCCCTGCATCCACTTCACCATCGGCGACGGCGCGAAGGATGCGGTCATAGCGGAGCTCCACCACGTTGCTCAGTGTCGGCGCTGCGAGACGCAGCAGTCGATACGCGGTGGTTTCCCTACCCGGAATGGCTACCAAGCCCCGTGTTGCCTCCTCGAGCGACATGGGTGTGCGGGCAACAACCAATGGGCCGACACCATTCCCCAGCGCGGCGCCGCTGCGCAACAAGCGATAGGTGTCACCGACACTGGCGAAGGCTCCCACACTCAATTTCGTAATAGCGAATTCTCCGCTGTGCGCACGACGATTGAGTTCCTCAATGTCGAGCAGCACGGGAGTGATCGGGCACGGTGTGTCCACCAGTGCATGCGCGAGCGCATGAAAAGCGAACGTATCGTTGGGGCAGGGCGAGTAACCGAATGTGAGTGTGGTCATGCAGATACTGGTGTCTCGTACCATGCACTGCGCGAAATCTCACGGACCAATGCTCGAGTGACCGTGTGTGTGGCGGCGAATGCTTCGGCAAAGTGCCAGCGGGTGCGATCCGTTTCTTCGATATCGTTGGAAATGATGCGAATCTCGATCGCGGGAACATCCGCAGCAGCGCATGCGCGCAGCACGGCAAATCCTTCCATCGCTTCCACCGGACAGGTGTGTGTGCCACCTACACGGCCACTGGTGCCGATCTCCACCACGGGTGCCTCAGGCAAAGCCGCGCGCGCCAGAGACAACAACCGCGTGTCAGGTAACAGGACGCTTGGCGCAAAGCGATCATCGACACCAAGGTCCTGATACACGGAACGCGATCCGATGACCACGGTTCCCGCCGACAATTGTGATGAACGACGGGCTCCTGCAATCCCCACATGGAGCACATGCGTTGGCCGATGCTCTGCCAGCACGCGCGTGGTGTGGACGGCAGCATCCACCGGTCCAACACCACACGCGCATGGGATGAACGGCGGGTCGCCGTCCTCGAAACTGATCAATTCCTGTACAGTGGCGGCAACCACCAGGATACGTGGCCGTGAATTCATACAAGAAAGCTATGTCATGGCGGTGTTCGCTTCATCTCCTGCACCATCCCGTGTGATCCAGCCGGCAATGTTGATCGACACTGCCGAAACATCACCCGGTGCCGGTCGTCCCTCAGATACACGCTTGCACCACTCCCGGTTAGTTTTCATAGATGAGTTCGTTGCAGTTGCGCCGTTTTCTGTTGGTGCTGGTCGCCGCCTGCGTGGCGGGGCTGGGCGGCTCGCGCTCAGCTGGCGCGCAGAAAGCACTTACGTCGCCTGTTCGCGATTCGCTCGCCGGTGCCTTGTTCGCGCGCGCGATGCATGCGGACTCGATTGGCGATCTGGAGACGGCGATCATCGAGTTTCGTCGCGCCATTCAGCGCGCGGAAATCGCGCGTGACATGCAGACGTTGGGCGATGCGTGGCACAATGGTGGCGTGCTGCATTGGACTCGCGCCAACTATGACAGCGCACTCGTGTGGCTCCATCATGCACAGGTGCTACGCGAAGTCAGTGGCGAGCGCGCGGCGTTTGGGCGCACGCTGAATACACTCGGCTCTTCGTACTACCAGCTTGGTCAGTACGGACCGGCACTCGAAGCGTTCTTCCGGTCGTTGACGGTGTGGCGCCAGACACAGGATTCCGTCGGCGTGGCGCGCACGCTCACCAACATCGGCAAGACGTATCACGACTGGGGACAGCTCGAGCGCGCCCAGGACGTACTGCGCGATGCGGTCGATGCCGCGCGACTGGTGCCGCGATTCCCAATAACACTCGGCTACGCGCTCAACAGCCTGGCCATGCTGGCCATCGATCGTCGAGACTTCGATGCGGTGCGCCCCTTGTTGATGGAGTCACGCGCGCAGTATTCGACGCGTTTCCCTTCGGTCACTTCAGCGGATTCCGCGGGGGCGTGGTCGCTCAATACATCGGCCCAGGCGCTGCTGCACATTCGCGAAGGCCACCCCGAATTTGCATTGCCACTGCTCGACTCCGTGCGGCAGGTGGCCACGGCGCGCAACAGTGTGCGTGGTCTTGCGCGAGTGAATTTGTATTTCGGTGAAGCGTATCATGCACTGGGAGATCGCACGCGTGCCCGTGCTGCGTTGGCCGCGTCTCTCGCGCATTCACGTTCCGTGGATCAGCGGCTGCTGATGCTCGATGCGCTGCGTCAGCTGGCCGTCGTTGAAGAGTCAGCCGGGCGGAGCGTGGTGGCACTTGGCCATCTCCGGGCCTACCACGCATTGCGTGACACGGTCTTTGACCAGGACGCGGCGCAGCGCATTGCTGTCATGCAGGCACGGGAAGAAACCGAACGTGCCCGTATGGCCAATCTCGAGTTGCGGGAAGCGCAGCGCACGCAGGCCGTTATCATTTCCCGTCAGCGCACCGCTGTGGTTCTGGGGAGTGTGATTCTCGTGCTGGCACTTTCGCTGGCTGGTGTGCTCGTGTTCACCAATCGCCGTGGCCGTTTGCGTGAGTCGGCGTTGGCACGGGCGAATGCCGATCTCAACACGGCCAATGGAGATCTGCGCAATGCACTGTCGGATGTGCGCACGCTGAGCGGGCTTATTCCGATCTGCTCGTGCTGCAAGAAGGTCCGCGACGACCGGGGATATTGGGAGGCCGTGGAGACCTACGTGAGCAATCATTCGGATGCGAGCTTCAGCCACGGCATCTGTGAATCGTGCGGCCCCGTCCTCTATGGTGATCTGTGGGATACCATGGAAGACGGGACCGACGAGCAATACCGCGCAATCATTTAAGGTCAAGACAGGGGATTCATTTCCCTCATTTTGGTCAGTCGCGCCGTGGTGTCAGGCGCGTTGCTACGGCTACTGCGGGTTTACTGCGTTGGTGTTGCGGATGACCCTGGTGTTTCAGACCTGCGAGAGCTGACCCATCCACCGCGCCAATTCGGCGCGATTGTGGACGCCGAGTTTGGCGTAGACCTTTTCGGTGTGCCGCTTGGCGGTGTGCACCGAGATGGACAGGTTGGCCGCCACCTCCGGGATTGCTCGGCCCGTTGAGAGCAGGGACGCGATTTCACGCTCCCGTTCGGTGAGCTGACGGGATTCGAAGAGATTCCGGACGTGATCCGGTGGTTCCGGGCTCAGGATCATGAGCACTTCGGTTTCCCCGTCGGCGGTGCTCAGCTGCACGGCCCGTACGCGCAGGGCTCCGCAGTGCCGCATGCCGATACGGGCTTCGGCGGGACGGGTGCTCCGCTGGGGAGGGACACGCCAGTTCCGCGGACCGGCGGCAGTGTCCCGCGCCAGATCGGTCAGTTCGCGCAGAACGTGTGTGTCATCATCCCCAAGCTGCCGGCGGGCGGCTGGGGAGATCTCCACGATCTCGCCACGCGTCGAGCAGCGGATGTACGGGAGACCGAATTCGGAGAGGATCGAAGCAAGAGCGAGCATCAGGTGGGCCGGGTCAGAAGGACAATCGGCGCATCAGGAACGCGGTCAATCTGCAAATCCGCCCCCAACCCCCCCTCGTCAGGCGATCAACTCCGCATCAATTTTGAGATCGCGCAGACTTTTTTTCGCGATTCTTCGCGGCTGATCGACTCGCTCCCCTCAATTCGGCCATCTTGACCGCAGGTTCTCCCTCCGCTGACCTCGATTTCCGGCTCTTCGACGGTGTTCGACTGTTCGAAGGCGGCGACGTCGTGCGCTCAAAAGCCACGCAAAAACGCCGACTCGCGATCCTGGCGTACCTCGCGCTCGCCCCAAATCGGACGGCGAGCCGCGAGTCGCTGATCGGTTTGCTGTGGCCGGAGTACACGCCGGACAGTGCACGGCGTCTTATGGCCGAGGCCGTTTATCAGATCAAGAAGGAGCTTGGCGGCGACGTTCTGCTGTCGGACGGCGATCAGCTGACGCTGCTCGGTCGCGTGAAAACCGATGTCGAGCGATTCGATCAGGCAGAGAAGGCAGGAGATCTTCCTCAGGTAATGGAAGTCTACCAAGGACCATTGTTTGGTACATGGTCTGTTGGTGATTCGACACAATACGAGCAGTGGGCTGACAATATCAGGTCAGTATATGCTCGAAGATTTGAGGAAGTACTTCAGCGACAGGCAGCGGGGGCCTTGGCCAGTGGTGACTATGGCTTGGCCCGTCGCCTTTTTGCCCGTCTCCGGGTTGATGATCCAGATAGTGTGACGGCGCTCGAGGGTGAGGCGCGCGCGCTCTCCCGATCAGGTGAGCCGCTTCAGGCGATCAGGCTAATAGATGAGTTTGCTGATCGGTGGACCAAGGAGATGGCTGGACCGGTGCCGCAGACCGTGTTGGCGCTTCGAAAGGCAATCGAGTCGGGTAAGGAGCCCGCGGGTTCGACACCAGTTGCACCCGTGGAAGCCGTTGTTGCTGCACCGGGGGAAGTTGCTGAGCCTTCGAAGCCATCTAGTGAAGAGGCCACGAACGTCGTGGTGCCCAGTGTGGATCGGGGCGTCGAGGAACGCGCGGAGCCAATCGCATCGGCGGCTCCGTTGCCCGTTCATGGAGACCGCCGTGGTCGCGGTCGCCGGTCCTGGTTGGGTTGGCCGGCAGTGGCGGCTGTTGTGTTGGCGGCTACCGCACTTCTCTGGAAGAGAGATGATGCTGGTTCTGTGCCGGCTGCGGCGCCAGCGACACGGGTGGCCATCATTTCTGCTCCTTCTGCAGCTTCAGATACGACACTCGCGTATCTGCGTGACGCCTTGCTGTCTGACATCACCGACCAGCTGAGCGTCAACGCATTTCCGGTGACGGCAGTTAGCGAGATTCGCGCAGTGGAGTCGGGACGTATCACCCTCGACTCCCTGATCACGCTGCGTCGCATCGGGACACTGGTGGAGATGGGACTTGAGGGTCGCGCGAACGACCTGCGCATGACAGTGCGTCTGCTTGATGCGACGACTCGTGGCGAATTGGCCTCGCAGCGCTTTTCTCGGCCGCGGCCGGATGCACTGGCATTGGAAGACGACGCTGTGCGGTTCGTGGCCGACGTCCTTGGACGCCGCATGCGTCAGGATATCGTGTTGCGCGACACGTTGCAGGCTACTCGTGATGCATACGCTCGCAAGCTATTGGTGGCGGCGGTTCGCGCACGCGACGATATGGAATCGGTTCCTCGAATGGCCCTCGACAATGATCGGGCGGGCGCCATTGTCACACTGCGTAGTGCAGACTCTTTGCTCGTCCGTGCTTTAGCGCAGGAGCCCGCCTGGCCAGCGCTGCTCGTGGAGCGAGCGCGTCTTCGATTGGCGATGGTTCGCATGACCGACGATGCGAAGGTGTTGGCGCTTCTGGACAGCGCTGTGGAGATGGCCACGGCTGCGCTACGTCTTTCGCCAGATGATCCGTCAGCGCTCACTGTACGTGGACAATTGCTGGTTACTGCGGCCAATCACGAAGCCGGTAACAGCAGCGATACACTACGCTACAGTGCTGCTATGCGGGACTTGCAGCAGGCTACGGCATTGGCTCCGTATAGAGCCGATGCATGGTTGGCACTGTGGTCTGTGCAGAATCTGCGTGGGCAATACGAAATGGCGCGCGCATCCGCACGTCGGGCATTTGAGAATGACGCTTTCATGTATGACAGCGAACGTGCGTATTTCGCACTTTTTGCTGCCGCAATCGGTACCAGCGATGTCGACGATGCATACCGCTGGTGTGACCAAGGGCGTCTTGCACATCCCAAGAACAGTGCGTTCTATCTCTGCGAACTGACGTTGATGCGTGAGAGGCCGCATCGATCCGACGATATCACAAGGGCACGTCAGCTCGTTGTGAAGCTCGATTCAATGTATCAGAATCCGCGCACAGCGGTTGGTGACCCCTACCTGCCAATCTACACGCGAGTGATCACAGCCGGGGTGATTGCGCGTGGCGGTGACACGGCACAGGCCCGTCGCGAGCTTGAGCAAACTCGAGGGCTGTTGCCCCGGAATCTGCGCAAGCCACGACAGAGCTTTGCTTTCGATGAAGCTTGGGTCCATCTGCAACTGCGAGACCGTGCACGTGCGCTGTCCGTGCTGCAAGCACTCATCCGTGAAGATCCAGCTATGCATGAGCGAGCGATGTCGGTGCCGCTTTTTCGCGATATCCGCGCGGCACTTCCACCTCTCAGCCCTACTGCGCCTTCAGCCAGTCGGTGAGCGACACGAACTTTCCGTCTGTTGTAGCACCGTTGGTTGGTAGTACCAATACATGGTCGGTGATCGGATCGACAAAGCTTGGATACTCATGAGCGATGGCGATGACCTCATCGTTCTCAACAGCTTCGCGCAGCGTCTGCATGAAGCCTTCCGATTGGAAGCGCACGTAGTACGGCACGAGGAACTTCTCGATCGCTGCTTCACCCCAGAACACGGCGTCGAACCGTTCGACGTCGATATTGATCATCTCACCTGTATGTGGATGCTGCACAAACACCGCCTTGGGCCGCGGCTTCTTGGGCGCCTTGAGTGGGGTGTGCACCCGAATCTCACCGGGTTCCGCTGGCTTCGAAGTGTCCACCGGAACAAGTCCGAGACCGGTGCCACCATCGCGCTGAGGCGCGTTAGCGGAAAGGGCGTAGGTGCCGCCGCGCAGACCGTCAGCGGCCTCTGCGATGCGTCGAAGTGTGTTAGCGTCCACAGTGATCGACGCGTCCGTTGCGCCAGGCTCCTGAGCCATGGGGTACTCCTTAGTTTGGGGAAGTCCGCACGATGACCTCATTCAGTATTGCCGAGGTCGTTAGCGTTGCAGATAGGACGATCAACCTATTTGCATAGCACATTGTCGCTGGCAGCCTTCATGACATTCACCGCATGACAATGGGAGGGCCTGTGGCCAAGCAATTCCCTGTGCAACTGATGACGGTTCCGGCTCTCGCCTGCCTCATCACCGGTGTGGCGACTGCGATGAACTCATCAAGCACTGTCGATGTCGGCAGTGTACGAGATACTCTCAGTTCGCCCGCCTGTGTTACCGTGAGCTCCACAACTGCAGACGTACAATGGAACGATGCGCCCGGTATTCCTGGTGCGCAGTTCGCCATTGTGTGGAATGCGCAGTTTCAAACGCACGATATCATCTGGGCCAACCGCACTGCGGAGCCGCTGCGACTTCAGTTCGCGACCGATTCGGTGGCCGAAGGGGCCGCACGTATTGCCCGGCGACAGCTCGGTCCGAAGGAAACAGAATCATTGCCCGGTGCTACGGTCATTCCATCGCGCGCAACACGTGATGTGTGTGTACGGACGGTCCTGCGCAAATAACGGCTGGTGACATTTCTGCCCTCGGTGTCCTGACAGACATGTAGGCGCGTCCCCCGCGCACGAATGGTGTTCACACCGTAAGTTGCGTGCATGGACGGCAATGTTTCACGCTCGGCCGCTCTGCTCGACAAGTTGTCGTCGCAGGTGCCCGGCGTCATTTATCAGTTTCTGTTGCGTGCCGATGGCTCGTCTTGCTTTCCTTTTGCGAGCGTCGGTATTGCGGACATCTATGAAGTCACACCGGCTGACGTTCGCGAGGACGCATCACCGGTGTTTTCGAGGTTGCATCCCGAAGATCTCGCACGGGTTGCGGCCTCGATCAGCGAATCGGCTCGCGAACTCACGCGATGGCAATGCGAGTATCGCGTAGAGCTGCCGACACTGGGCCTGCGTTGGCTGCGCGGTGATGCCAAGCCAGAACGACTCGACGACGGTAGCACGCTCTGGCATGGCTACATCGGCGACATCACTGCACAGCAGCTGGCGCGTGAGGCGCTCGCGCAAAGCGAAGCCCGTTACCGTGTGCAGGTCGAGTACGCGCCGGAAGCCATCATCGTGTACGATGCGGACTTGGGCACGTTCACGGAGGTCAACAGCAATGCGGTGCAGCTATTCGGATATCCGCGTGATGAATTGCTGCTCAAGACACCCATGGATCTGTGTCCTCCGTTTCAGCCGGATGGACGCCCCAGTCTGACCAGCGCCCTCGATGGCATGCATCGCGCGCTCGAAGGGCAGGTCATCGTGTCGGAGTGGACGTATCGGCACGCTGATGGGCATGACATTCCCTGCGAAGTTCGTCTCATTCGTCTGCCGGCTGAAGGTCGCAGGTGGGTGCGCGGCAGTATTGCAGACATCTCTGCGCAGAAGCGGCTGCAGGGAGAATTGCTGCAGGCGAAAAAGATGGAATCCGTTGGGCGATTGGCTGGTGGCATTGCCCACGACTTCAACAATCTTCTGACGATCATTCGTACGTCGCTGGATCTCGCGCTGTCGGCGCTTGGACCGGATGATGTCGTGCGCGAAGATCTGGCGCAGGTTGCGGACGCCACCACTTCTGCCGCGAGTCTGACGCAGCAGTTGCTGGCCTTCTCGCGTCGGCAGATCATTGCCCCGATCGTACTCGACGTGAATGCCGTTGTTCAGCGGGTGTCCGGCATGTTGCAACGCGTACTCGGCGAACAGATCACCCTGCGTCTTGTGACTGCGCCCCGGGCTCCAACGGTAAGGTTCGATCCGGGGCAGCTCGAGCAGATTCTCGTCAATCTGGCCATCAACGCACGCGATGCCATGCCATCGGGCGGGCAGCTCACCATCGAAGTGCGAGTTGTTCGTCTCGAGCGCGAGCAGGAGTTTGTACAACTGCTCATCAGCGACACCGGACTTGGCATGTCTGCTGATGTGCGCGAGCGCGCATTTGAACCGTTCTTCACGACCAAGCCATCAGGACAAGGCACCGGGCTTGGGCTGGCGATGATTCACGGTGCGGTGTCGCAGAATGGTGGCAGTATTACGCTCGATTCCGAGGAAGGACACGGCACACGTTTCACCATTCACCTGCCTCGCGTTGCGGCGCCAAGCGCCACACCCACTCGCGGTGTCGATGCGGTTCTACCAACTGGGACCGAAACGATTGTTGTCGCAGAGGACGATGAGCGTGTACGTACGCTCATGGCACGTCTGCTTACACGACAAGGGTACACGGTACATGCCTTCGACAGCGCGGAGGCGGTACTCGATTGGCTGGTCGCAGCGCCGGTGCACATCGATCTGCTGCTCACCGATGTCATCATGCCGGGTATGAATGGCAAAGAGCTCGCGCATTATCTGCGGGTGTCCCATCCGCAGGTGCGCGTGCTCTATGCATCAGGGTACACCGCCGATGTGGTGGTGACTCAGGGCGTCCTGGCCGCGGGAGTGCACTTCCTCGCCAAGCCCTTCACGGCTGGCGATCTCGCGGCCAAGGTACGCGATGTACTGGATCGCCCGATCGACTCGGGCGCTGAATCTCAGGCCGCCACCAGCCGCTGACGCGAGTGACGGGCCGCGCTGCGCGATGACGGCTGCGCACCACGTCGCTGTGCGCTGGCATCGGTGAGCGCGAACTCACCGATGAGCGCCGTCATCGTGGTGGCCTGACTCGCGAGTTCTTCGGCCGCGCTCGCCGATTCTTCCGCGTTGGCCGCCACCTGCTGCGTTACGCCGTTCATGAGATCAACGGCCTTTTCGATGGTGCTGATGCCTTCGCGCTGCTGCTGGCTGGCACTCGCGACTTCCACCATCACCGCGCCGACCCGCGTAACCTGACGATCGATTTCATGCAGCTGGCCGAGCACGAGATCGTTGCGGGTCACACCTTCGCCGGCCGTTACGACGGCCTGTTCGATGAGTTCCGACGTCTGACGTGCGGCTTCTGCGCTACGCAGTGCGAGACTGCGCACCTCTTCGGCCACGACCGCGAATCCACGGCCCGCATCACCAGCACGCGCTGCTTCCACGGCCGCGTTTAGTGCGAGCAAGTTGGTCTGGAACGCGATTTCGTCGATCGTCTTCACGATGCGGGCGGTGGCGTCGCTGGCCTGCTTGATGCGCGCGATGGCATCGCTGAGACGACCCATTTCCTCGACACCGCGGCTCGAGCTCTGCTGCGCTTCGTGTGTAAGCTGCTGCGCTTCAGCTGCGTACTGCGCGTTCTGCCGTGTCACGGCGCTCACTTCCTGCAGACCGGACGCCACTTCTTCGAGTGAAGCCGCCTGATCGGAGGCGCTGCGTGCTAGTCCCTGGCTGCCGTCGGCAATCTGCAGCGACGCGGCGTTTACCTGCTGCGCTGAAGACGCAACTTCGGCCAGCGTGACATCGAGTGCTTCGGCCGCCGTGTTGAGTGAGGTCGCAAGCACATTGTGATCGCCCTGCCAACCTGTGCTCATGCGAGCGGAGAGATCACGTGTGGCCAGGCGCTCGAGGGTCGTACGGGCTTCGTTGACTGGTGCCAGCAGATTGTCGAGGACGGTGTTGAGGCCGATCATCAGCTCGCGGAAGGAACCGCGGAAGCTGGCGGTGTTGGCGCGCTCCTGCAGGCGGCCCGCCACCGCGGCGTCCGTAAGCGCGCTCATTTCTTCATCGAGCGCCACCAGCGTGCTCTTGACTCGCGTCATGGCCGAACCAAGCACGTCCTGCGAACCGCGCACGTGAATGTTCACGGACACATCGCCATCGGCGAGTGATTGTGCGACACTCGCCAACTGTGCATCGGCCTGCGCCATGCGCTGCATGGCAACTGCCAACTCGGCTACTTCATCCTTGGC
This sequence comes from Gemmatimonadaceae bacterium, assembly GCA_016742275.1. GTDB lineage: Bacteria > Gemmatimonadota > Gemmatimonadetes > Gemmatimonadales > Gemmatimonadaceae > Gemmatimonas. The sequence continues at coordinate 129,101 of JACVCD010000005.1, read as the reverse complement.
ACCCTGCTGATCGATGACCACGTTGCAGTCGCCTTCCGCAAGCTGGTTGGCCACCTGCGTCAACTGCGCCAACGGCTGCGTGATGCTGCGATAGATGAACAAGGCCACGGCGAGACCGGCCACGATGGCGAGTGCACAGAGACCCACGATGAGCGCGATGCCTCGCGTGGCCTGCTGATCGGCGGCTGCGGCTTCGGCGGCGAGTGCGGAGTCCTGCCTCGCCACGAGTCCGGAAATCGCACCGACGTATTCATTGAGCGACGGAAGTACTTCGCTCGTGAGCAACCCTTCGGCTACCGCGATATCACCGCGCTTTCTGATGGCGGCAGCGGAATCGAATGACGCAGCATGTATCTTGCGCAGCGCCTTGATCTGCACGATCTGACGCGCCATGGTCGTATCGGTGGTCGCGCCCGTGGTGTCGGCCACGATCGAGTCGAGGCGCGCATACGAGGCATTGATGCGCTCACGCGATTGCGCCACGCCTTCGGACGACTTGGCGATCAGCTCATCGGAAGTGGCGGCAAACAGTGCAAGCTTGAAACGAGCCGCTTCGTTGACCGCATCAATGAGATCGTTGGCCGCGCGAACCTTGCCGGCTACTTCACGCGTGGCCAGATCAACCGTGTGCCGCAGCGAAGTGACACGAAGTGTGGCAATCGTTCCCACCATCGCCAACAACACGAGTAGGAAGCCGAAGCCGGCGAGGAGCCGGGTACGAACGGTCCAGTGACGCATAGCAGTCTCTATGTGAAAGGCGAGCGCGATTGCGCTCAGAACGTGAACGTTGTGCCGACGAAGCCCCACCGCTCCGTACGGGCACCACCCGGTGTTTCCTTGAGGAACTGTCCCGGGAGTACCACGGCGCCGCCGAAGATCACCTGCGTGTGCGTCGTAACCTTCCACACGCCGGTGAGATCGATTTCGTCCGCGGCATGACGTGCCTTGGAATCGGCAGCGGCGCGGAAGATGGCGTTCTGTTTGTTGTACACGCCGTCGTCGAGACGCAGACGATCAAAGCGGTACGCGGCCGCGCGCAAATTGACCGTGCGCACTGGCGACCACGTGCTGAACAGATGCAACTCACGCACATTGCTGCGGCCGATCACATCCGCATATCCGCCGTGCGCGTGTGCGGCGGGGTAGAGCACTGCGAACGCTTCCTGGCGATCGCCGGTGCTGCGATTCTCTCCACTCGCTTCTTCCACGCCCAACGCAAGCGAGGGGGTGCCGCGAAGCTTGGTCCACTTCACGGTGGCTTCGCTCACCCAGAACCAACCATCGAGTGTGCGTGCACCAATGCTGCCGCTCTGCTTCGCCCCTTCGAATTCGAATGAACGTGAAAGCGAAGACTTCTTGCCCCAATCCCAGAGTACCCGACCACCGGTAGTGAGGCGTCGTGCCGGCGTGGTCGCCGATTCGATCTGCTGCTCATACCAGTAAAGTTGCCACGTCGCCGGAAGGTTCTTGGCGAGTGGCTTGGCACCGGATGCGCTGCCGAACGACAACGTACGGAACTGCTGGGTCGTATCAGAACGATTGGATGCGTGCTGACGGACCTGCATCGGGTGCGCCTGAATGGCCTCGAAAGCGAAAGCGCCATGCTCCGTGGAGAGACGCACGCCCTGCGATCCACGTCGTGTGTTCGCCCAGTCCGGCACACCGAAAAGACGCTGCGCGTTGAGTGCAATCTCCTGCCGACCCACGCGCAGATACGACTTTCCGCTACCGAGATCGATCCAGAGATTTTGGATATCACTTCGATCGGCGTCTGTCGGCCGTGCACCGCCAGGCAGTGTGCGACCATAGCTCTGCGCATCGCGCCCTTCCGCGAACAATCGCGCATATCGCGCATTGCGGTCGCCAACAACAAGGTCGGCACTTAACAGCAGACGCGACTGCCCATGATCATCGTTGATGTCACCGGTATTGAAGGCGCGGAAGAATTCTTCGCGCCAACGGGCCTGACCACCGATGGTCAGCGCAACAGGAAACTTCCCGGCAAGCGGGATATCCTTGATGACTTTATCCCAACGCAGCGGTGAAGATTCGGGCGACGGCGCTGACGAGGATGTGGTCGTCGGTGCTGCCGACATCGTCGCGCTATGCGCGGATGGTGTATTGGCGGTACGTGATGCTACTGCTGGCGACTGAGACGACTGTGCCAGCGCCGGCACCGCCACGACCAACAGCAGGGAGCACGCTCGCCGGGTCTCTGTCAGCATATGCAAACAAAATCCGGGATGGTGATCGACTGCAGAAGGAATCGCATACGAGATGCGTTCATAGTGAGATATCGGCAGGTCACGTAAAAGCTGCACTCCGAATTCATTCCACACCCGGATGTCATCGTTTCAGAAACAGAATTGCTGCAAGCACTGAGGGATTACACATTGATTCATGCGGCTCACTGCTTTCCAGTTGTTGAGAATCCATAGGTCTGCCGCGCACTGTGCGGTGGTGTCTGCGCTCGCGTTGATTGCGACTACTCCGGCTGACCTGATCGGCCAGACATGCGACGGAAAGACAGTGTCACGGGTCGAGGTTGTGCGCTCCGCGCGTCACGTGCTCGATCGTGCGCGCGTGCCAGGACCGCTCCGCGCCATAGTTCGACCGTTGCTGGTTGGTGCGCCGAGTCGATCGAACTCCATTACGCCGTGGTTGCTGCTCCGGGAAAGCACGCGCTGCACGGAGCAACGTCGTGCTGAATCCGAGCGCTTGCTGCGCACACTGCCGTACATCGCCGATGCAACAGTATCTGTGGTCGACGAAGGCAGTACGGTGGCGATTGTGGTGGAAACGGTAGACGATCTGCGTCCAATCATTGGGCTCGGAGTGCGCGGGTCATCCGTGCAATCAGCGGAGTTGGGTTCAACCAGCATCGATGGTTCAGGACAGCTGGCCAGTGTGCGATGGCAGAATGGAGGTGCATACCGCGATGGGTTTGGCGCACGCTATACACATTACCATCCGTTTGGCGGAACCAATCTCGCGCAGATGGCGATTGCGCAAACTCCGCTCGGCAGCAACACACTGCTGGGACTGAGCCGTCCGTTTGCATCGTCGGTTCAGCGTATGGCGGCATTCGCCGGATATGCACGCGATGAAGGTTACGCCACATTCTCGCGCGATGCAGGTGATCCACTTTCGGTGTCGTCATTGCGTGAACGTGCCGATATCGGGTTTGCCACACGCGTTACGGCGTCGAGTCGTGAAACATGGTTGCTTGGTGGAGTTGCCGGTTGGGAGCGTCGCGTGTTCGGCGGAGAGGCCGTGCACTTGTCGGATAGCGGGCGTGTTGCCGTGCAATCGGAAGATCTCAGCAACCGCTTTGGTGGCGGCGAGGCGTTGCGCGTAGGGGTTGTGGGCGGCATACGCGCGCTGTCATTCGTGAAAGCCCGCGCATTCGATGGACTTGAAGCCACGCAGGACGTGGCGCGTGGCATGCAGATGTTGCTCACTGTTGGACGCAGCGTGAGCGGTGATGATGTGGGGCCGTATGTGCGTGGTGATGTCTTCGCCGGTGTTGGTACGGCCGAGTCATATCTCGGTCTGCAATTGCGAGCCGATGCACGGCGTGTGGGAAGCGACTTCCGCGAGAGTGTGCTGAGTGGTCGGCTGGCGTGGTATGCACGACCTTCCGAACGACAGACTCGAGTCTGGGCGGCCGAGTATGCGGGTGCATCGACGGCGCATCAGCCGTATCAGCTGGGTATCGCTGACGAGGCAACGGGTATTCGCGGATATCGTGGTGCACGCATTGGTGGTGGGCGGCGATTGGTGTTGCGCGCCGAGCGCCGATTCCTGATGCCGTCAGCCGGTGATCAGTTGGCCTGGGGTGTGGCCGGATTTGCAGATGCGGGGCAATTGTGGGCCGGTGGCGTGCCCTTTGGCGTCAATGCATTTCGCTCCGGCGCGGGCGTGTCATTGCTGGCTGCGGTACCGCGGACTTCGCGCTCCGTTGCGAAGGTGGAGATCGCGTATCCGTTAGTTCCGGATCGTCATGCCAAAGGACTCGATGTGCGAGTGAGCTATCGCATTGCGTCCCGGCTATTCTGGCGTGAGCCCGATGGGATCTCGCGGGCTCGCGCGGCCATGCCAACGACCGACGTGTTTGTGTGGCCGTGATGGCTGACTGCAGGCGAAACAAAAAAAACAGCAACTGATTCACACGGATAACGCGGATTGAAACGGAAACTACACGGATAAAGGCAACTGCTTTTGTTGTATCCGTGTAGTTTCCGCCCTTGTCCGCGAAATCCGCGATGATCAGTTGCTGTTTCTATATGTGCTGTTGATCAGGGAACGATCTTCGCTGGCGGCACGGTCTTGATGCCATCTGCGAACGTCGCCGTGAGCAGATACAGCAGCTTGGTCGACGGCAGCGCAGTGGAAGCAAGCGCGTACTCGGTCAGCTGATGCGCACCGCTCGCCCGTGAACCACCGATCGCGATGCTGGGGATCTTGCGCACGACGCCCGGGTTTGCGTCGGTCGCGCCCGTCGGTACGGCTTCCTGCGCGCCGGGCATGCCGGCGCTGATGCCGAGGAAACGATTGATGTCCACTGCCGTCTGCACGAGCGGATGTGCACGCGCGCCCTCGAGCTGCTTCTCCGTGCCACCGGCCTGATTCTTCTGATCGATCTCTACACGCAGTCCGACCTTCTGCTTGTCGGCCACTTCCTTCACAACGCGCGTGATGGTGCGATCGAGTGAGTCGAGCAGCACCGGATCCGGGCTGCGAAGATCGACTGTGAAGTAGAGCTCCTGCGGCACCGAGTTGAAGATCTCACCACCGTGGATCTGTCCGATGTTCATGACAGCACCATTGGGCAGCGGACCGAATTCGAGCTGATACAAACGCTCGATCGCCTCTGCGACTGCACGGACCGGTGTCGGACGGCCGCGTGAGGCGAGCGTGTGCGCGCCCGGGCTCGTGAATACGTACTTGGTCCAGTAGATGCCAAGTGCACCGTAGGCTACACTGCCGAACGCGCCATCGGGCGCGATGAGCAGGTCAGGACGTGGATTGTGTGCGAGCCAGTATTCAGCGCCCTTGAGGCCGACTTCTTCCTGCACCGTGCCGATGAAGATGATGTCGCCCTTGTGGGTGAACTTCGTGGCATTCATGGTGCGAATGGTGGCCAGCATGTTGGCTACCGATGCCGTGTTGTCGCCGACACCGGGTGCAAACAACGTGTCACCGCTTCGACGCACTTTCTTGGGCGTGTTGTTCTCGAACACCACGTCCATGTGTGCCATGATCGCGATGGTCGGTCCGCCACCGGTGCCCTTGCGCACGCCGATCACGTTGCCGATCGAGTCGACGGAGGTGCGGAGACCCTCCTTCTCAAACGCTGCCTTCACGTGCGCTGCGCGGATAGTCTCCTTGCCGGACTTGGCGGGCATCTCGGTGAGCGTGATCCACTCCGCGACCTGCTGCGGAAAGTTCTGCTCGATGCGTGCCATGGCGGCCTTGATATCGGCGCGCTGGGCGAGCGAGGGATCCCAACTGGTGGGATACTGCGTGGCGGGTTGAGCGGCGGCCGTGGCAGCCAAGGTCAGGCTGGCCGAAAGACTAAGCAGCAGGCGACGGTGAAGTGACAAGGCAGGCTCGGGCAGGTGGGAATACTACGACTGATGCTGTTGGCTTTCGAAATGTAACCGACCATCGCGGAAAGGGCGGACACGAAGGAAACGACAGGAAGTGGCGTAGAAATGGTGTGGACGCGTCGGCTGTTGCGTGGGCATTGTGTGCTTTATGGGACAGCGCGTGCACCTTCGCCACGAACGCATCACCTACCAAATCATCGGGGCGTTTCTGGATGTCTATAACGCACTCGGATGGGGTTTTGTGGAATCCGTGTATCAGAGCGCCATGCTCATTGCACTGGGAAAACGTGGCCTGTCTGTCGAACGCGAGGCGAACTTACCCGTCTACTACGATGGGAAGTTGGTTGGAAATTTCCGCTGTGATCTGCTTGTTGAGCGGGCCGTACTAGTCGAGCTGAAGGTGGCGGACCAGCTCTCGAAGGCGCATAGCGCACAACTCCTCAATTATCTTCGCGCTTCATCTCTGGAAGTCGGTGTTCTTCTAAACTTCGGCGAGAATCCCCAGCGAAAGCGCTTGGTCTGGAGTCCATCGGGCGATCTGCATGAAGAGCCCAAATGAACAGGGCCAATATTCACATTGAAACAACAAGGGACACCATTCATTCCTGATGGTGTCCCTTGTTTCCGTGTTCATCCGCGTGAATCTGTATCAGGTCATCACGACAGAACCGGCAACCCCTTTCGGATCTTGTCCTGCCACTCCGACGGTCCGGTTTCGTGCACATTGTCGCCGGCCGCGTCAACGGCAACAGTCACCGGCATGTCTTCCACGGTAAACTCGTAGATCGCTTCCATGCCGAGGTCTTCGAAGGCCACGACACGTGACGCACGAATGGCCTTCGACACGAGATACGCCGCACCACCAACCGCCATCAGATACGCGGCCTTGTGCTTACGAATGGCCTCAAGACCAACCGTCCCGCGCTCGGCCTTGCCGATCATCGCGATGAGACCCGTCTTGGCCAGCATCATCTCGGTGAACTTGTCCATGCGTGTGGCAGTCGTCGGGCCAGCCGGACCCACCGCCTCATCACGCACCGGATCGACCGGACCCACGTAGTAGATCACACGATTCGTGAAGTCCACACCGGCCGGCAAGCCTTCACCACTCGCATAGAGGTCGGCGATACGCTTGTGTGCCGCGTCGCGACCCGTAAGCATGCGGCCATTGAGCAACAGACGATCGCCGGCCTTCCACGTCGCTACCACTTCCGGCGTCAACGTATCGAGATCGACACGCTTGGCGTTCACATCAGGACGCCACGTGACATCGGGCCAGTCGGAGAGCTTGGGCACCGGCAACTCCGCCACACCGCTGCCGTCGAGCACGAAATGCGCATGGCGTGTGGCCGCGCAGTTCGGGATCATCGCGATTGGCTTGGACGCCGCATGTGTCGGGAAATCCCAGATCTTCACGTCGAGCACGGTGGAGAGACCACCAAGCCCCTGCGCACCGATGCCGAGTGCATTGATCTTGTCGTGCAGTTCGATGCGGAGTTCTTCTATCTTGTTTTGCGGACCGCGCTCCTTGAGCTGTGCCATGTCGATGTGCTCCATGAGCGACTCCTTCGCCATGAGCATGGCCTTCTCAGCGCTGCCGCCGATACCGATACCCAGCATGCCCGGCGGGCACCAGCCGGCGCCCATGAGCGGCACCGTCTTGAGCACCCAGTCCACAATGCTGTCACTCGGATTCAGCATCGCGAACTTGGACTTGTTTTCCGAGCCACCACCCTTGGCGCCCAGCTTCACATCCACCGTGTCGCCTGGCACGAGCTCGACGTGCACCACCGCTGGCGTATTGTCGCGCGTGTTCTTGCGGCCGAATGCTGGATCGGCCACGATGGACGCGCGCAGAATGTTGTCAGGCAGCAGATAGGCACGACGCACGCCCTCGTTGACCATCTCCTGAATGGACATGGTCGTGTCCCATCGCACATTCATGCCCACTTTGAGGAAGACCACCACACTGCCGGTGTCCTGGCAGATCGGGCGATGTCCCTCGGCACACATGCGCGAGTTCGTGAGGATCTGCGCGATCGCATCCTTCGCGGCCGGCGACTGTTCCTTCTCGTAGGCATCCGCCAGCGCGTCGATGTAGTCGAGCGGGTGATAGTACGAGATGTGCTGCAGAGCATCCGCGATGGACTGGATGAAGTCTGCCTGAGTGATGGTGGTCATCCCTGAAAAATAGTAGGGACGACCTGCCTCGCTACCGGTGGCCCGGCGGCTAAGTTGCAGCAGCGGCAGATCGCCGATGGTGGCGAACCGGCACCCTCAGTCGTCGAAATGCAGATGGCGATTCATCCTTTTCGCACGAACCGATCGGCTACGGCCGACGCGTCTGGCCAGCGCACCGTTCCCGTTGTTCGTTTGCTGCTAGCGGGCTTCCTTCTGGCCGGTTGCGCCATCATCAGCGCGCCGGTGGCACGCGCCAGTGCGCAGGACGCGCCGGGCAAAGTGGCCACCTTGCGCCGTCAAGCCGATTCGCTGGCCGGTACCGGCCGCGACCATCGCGCGGCGAGCGCGGCCTATCTGCAACTCGGATTGGCGCTTGAATCCACCGAGAACATTCGTCCGGCGCTGGCGGCATATCGTGAGGGCCACCGGCTGGCTGAGCGTGCGCGCGATACGCTTGCGCTTGCCGACATCGAACACCGGGTGGGCCTCTTGTACTGGCGCACCAATCTGTACGACAGTGCGCTGGTGCATCTCGAGGTTGCCAAACGGTATCGCGTGGCCCGCAACGATCAGCGGGGATTGTCCGCCGAATACAACAGCATTGGCGCGTCGTACTATCAGCTGGGTGTGTATGAGCCCGCGCTCGAGGCATTTCTTGAAGCGTTAAGGATGCGGCGGGCTGAGGGCGACTCGGCGGGTGTGTCGCGCACGCTCGCCAACATCGGTAAGACGTATCACGACTGGGGGCAGCTGGCGCGGGCGCGAGACGTGCTGCAATTGGCTGTTGCGGCTGGGCGCAGTTCAAAGAGTGTCACCGCGTCCGGCTATGCACTGAACAGTCTCGCCATGCTGGAGATTGATCGCGGCAACTTCGCGGCGGCGCGTGCCCTGATCGAAGAATCGATTGCCGTCTACGAAACGCCTGGTGGGTTGCCGCTTCGCGCCGATACGGTTGATGCCTGGGCGCTCAATGCGTCGGCACGGGCACATTTGATGGTACGTGAGGGCGCAGCGGCGGCGGCGTTGCCATTGCTCGATTCGGTGCTCCAGGCTGGAGCGGATCGGGGCAGTATTCGAGGGCAGGCGAGGACACTCCTGTATCAGGCGGAAGCGCACGCGGCGATGGGACATCAGGCCGTTGCCCGGAATCTCTATCTCGAGGCGCTCCGCCTGGCGCGCAGTGTGGTACAGCGTGTATTGGCGCTCAACTCGCTCGAGCGACTGGCGGTGCTGGAGGAAGCCGCCGGCAACAGCGCACTGGCTCTCCGCTATCTTCGCGAATACCAGGCCCTTGGCGACACAATCTTTGATCAGGCGGCGGCGCAGCGCATTGCGTCCATGGAAGCTCGCGAGGAGACGCAGGAAGCGCGCGAAGCCAATGCGCGTCTCCAGGCATCACAGGCAGCGCAGGCAGCCGTGATCGCTCGCCAGCAATTGGTTGTGGGGTTGGGCGCCCTCATTCTCGTGCTGGTGGCGGCGTTGCTGGTGGCACTCATCACGTACAATCGGCGGGATCGGGCGCGATTGGCGGTGTTGTCCCGTACCAATGGCGAATTGGCACAGACCAACGGCGAATTGGCTGAAGCGCTGACAGAGGTGCGCACATTGTCAGGCCTCATCCCCATCTGCGCGTCGTGCAAGAACATCCGCGATGACCAGGGCTATTGGGCATCGGTGGAGTCGTATCTGGCACGTCGCTCCAACGTGACATTCAGCCATGGCATCTGCCAAAGCTGCGGTCCGCAGCTGTACGGACCTCTCTGGAAGGACGGCCAGCCGGCTGAGGACGGTTCGCCAATTACTTGAAGTTTGAAGTATCTGGTCGTATCGTGGCTCGATGCGCATCGTGTGTATCGGCGGCGGGCCCGCCGGACTGTACTTCGCCCTCCTTATGAAACGGCTGGACCCGCGTCACCACATTACGGTGGTGGAGCGGAACCGACCGTATGACACCTTCGGTTGGGGTGTGGTGTTTTCGGACGCCACCATGGACACAATGCGGCGGTGGGACCGCGAGACCGCCGATGCCATCGAGCGCGCATTCAGTCATTGGGACGATATCGAGCTGCGCTTCAAAGGGCGACGCATTCGCTCCGGCGGTCATGGCTTTGTAGGTATTGGCCGCAAGCAACTGCTCAACATGTTGCAGGCACGCTGCGAATCGCTTGGCGTGGAGCTGGTGTTCGAGCAGGACGTCGGATCGGACATGGAGTTTCCGGACGCCGACCTCATCATCGCAGCCGACGGCATCAATTCGAAGATTCGCACGGCCTACGCCGAGCACTTCAGGCCGGACATCGTAGTGCGGCCGAATCGTTTTATCTGGCTGGGTACGCCGCGCCGATTCGAAGCCTTCACGTTCGACTTTCAACGCACAGAGCACGGCTGGTTTCAGGCACACATCTACCAGTTCGACGAGAACACGTCGACGTGCATCGTGGAGTGCCCTGAATCCGTGTGGCTCGCTCACGGGCTCGACGAGGCGGATCAGGATGCGTCGGTTGCGTTCTGTGAGCAGTTGTTTGCCGAAACTCTCGATGGAGCGCCGCTGCTCACCAATAGCCGGCATCTGCGCGGCTCGGCGTGGCTCAATTTTCAGCGGGTGGTGTGCGACCAGTGGTGGGTTCGCAATGCCAACGGCAGTCACGTCGTGCTGATGGGTGACGCCGTGCACACCGCGCATTTCGCCATTGGGTCTGGCACCAAACTGGCTCTCGAGGACGCGGTGGAGTTGGTACGGCAATTCCAGCGCATTGGTGATGCGCCCGAACAGATTCCCGACGTATTGGCGGCCTTTCAGGAGGCGCGTCGCATCGAAACGCTGCGCATTCAGAATGCGGCGTGGAATGCGATGGAGTGGTTCGAGGTGTGCGGGACGCGCTACTGCGATCAACTCGAGCCTGAGCAGTTCATGTACTCACTGCTGACGCGAAGTCAGCGTATCAGTCATGAAAATCTCAGATTGCGCGACCGGAACTGGCTGGAAGGATATGAGCGATGGTTTGCTGCGCAGACTATCGAAGCACAGTCAGCGACTAAGACCGTGGGCACTCGTGTCACTCCGCCCATGTTCACGCCATACACGGTTCGTTCCGTGACGCTCAAGAATCGCGTGATGGTGTCGCCGATGGCGCAGTACTCCGCGATCGATGGGGTGGCCGGTGATTTTCATCTGGTGCATCTCGGCGCGCGCGCCATGGGGGGTGCCGCACTGGTGATGGCGGAGATGACATGTCCGTCACCGGAGGCGCGCATTACGCCAGGGTGTCCGGGCCTCTGGAATGACGAGCAGGAGACCGCGTGGCGTCGCATCGTGGAGTGGGTACACACCCACACCGATGCGCATATCGCCATGCAGCTTGGACATAGCGGCGCCAAGGGGTCCACCAGACGGGCATGGGATGGTATCGACTTGCCGCTCCCCGATGATGGACCGGAGGCCAACTGGGAGTTGGTGAGCGCATCGCCGCAGCAATATCTCCCAGGTGTCAGTGCCATGGCGCGCGAGATCACGCGCGCTGAGATGATTCAGGTCCGCGACGAGTTTGTGGCGGCAACACGTCGTGCCGCATCAGCAGGATTCGACTGGATGGAGCTGCACTGTGCGCACGGCTATCTGCTGTCCAGTTTCATCTCACCGCTGACCAACAAGCGCACCGATGAATACGGTGGGTCGCTCGACAATCGACTGCGGTTTCCACTCGAAGTGTTTACCGCTGTGCGTGCGGCTTGGCCTGCGCATCTGCCCATGTCGGTGCGCATCTCGGCGCACGATTGGGTGGCAGGAGGGATCACGCCGGTTGATGCCGTAGCCATCGCGGTCGCGTTCAAGGATGCCGGTGCAGATCTGATCGACTGTTCATCGGGCCAGGTGACATCACGCGAGAAGCCAACATACGGTCGCATGTATCAAACGCCGTTTGCCGATCGCATCCGCCAGGAGGCGGGAATCGACACGATTGCGGTTGGCGCCATCAGCGAAGCCGATCACGTGAACTCCATCATTGCAGCGGGTCGTGCGGATATCTGCGCTGTGGCCAGGCCTCATCTCGCGAATCCGTCGTGGACACTCACCGAGGCGGCGCGCATCGGTTACACCGATATCGTGTGGCCCAATCCATATCTCCGTGGCAAGCCGCAGCTCGAAGCAGGATTTGCACGGGCCGCTGTGGCCGCTGCACCACCGCTCAATGACGGCTTTGACGCCGTATCGGGAGCCTCATGAGCACACTGCACGGAAAGCATGCGCTGATTACCGGCGCCGGGCGCGGTATTGGTGCGGCTATTGCCGAGCGGCTGGCCGCTGATGGCGTCCGTCTCACGTTGCTTGGGCGGACCCGCGAATCGCTGGATGCAGTGGCGGAGCGACTCGGTGCGTCAGTGATTGGTGTGGTGACCTGCGATGTCACCGACTCCGATGCAGTCACCCGCTCGGTGCAGGCGATTCCAACCGTCGACATTCTGATCAACAATGCAGGTCAAGCGCACAGTGCGCCGTTGGTGCGCACGACCGACGAAGATTGGCAGCGCATGATGGCCGTCAATCTCACGGCGCCCTTTGTGTGCGCCCGTGCGGTGTTGCCTGGCATGTTGCAATCAGGTTGGGGGCGCATCGTGACGATCGCCAGTACGGCGGCGTTGCGTGGCTATCCCTACGTCACGGCCTACACTGCCGCCAAGCACGGTGTGGTCGGACTGACACGTGCGTTGGCGCTCGAGGTGGCGACAAAGGGTGTGACCGTCAACGCGGTGTGCCCCGGGTTCACGGAAACCGACATCTTGCGCGAGAGTGTGGCCACTATCGTGGCACGAACGGGTCGCACTGAAGTGGAGGCACGCGCCACGCTGTCGGCGCACAATCCACAGGGACGCTTCATCACACCGGACGATGTGGCTGCGGCGGTTTCGTGGTTAGTGTCCTCCGAAGCAAGTGCCATCACCGGTGTGGCCATGCCGGTGAGTGGCGGTGAGATTTCGTGATATGAGTGCACGCAAGAGCGCCAATGGCAGTGCCCGCCGATTCGCCCGTGTGCACGTGGTGGACGATGCAGAAATCGGACAGGAAGCCCGGGCTTCGGTGGATGATCACTCAGCCGTACGTCTGTGGTTGCGTCTATTCTCCTGCAGCGCTGAGATCGAGCAGCATATTCGCTCCCGATTGCGTGAGCGATTCGACATTACGCTCCCGCGCTTCGACTACCTCGCGCAGCTCGAACGTCATCCGACGGGTCTTCGCCTCAATGCCTTGTCACGCTATCTCATGGTGACCGGCGGCAACGTGACCGTGCTCACGACGCAACTCATCGCCGATGGCTGGGTAGAGCGTTTGGCGGACCCCACGGACGGGCGCTCCACGATCGTGCGGCTCACACCAGGTGGTCGTCGGCGATTTCTTCGTATAGCCGCCGAGCATGAGCAATGGCTGGTGGAGTTGTTGGACGGATTCGACGCTCCGCATCGTGACGCGCTGTATGCCCATCTCGGACGTCTGCGCGTGCATCTCGCGTCGCAGCGCCCAGCTTCCCCTTCAAAAAAGGAGCGCGCGTCATGACGACCGTGCCATCCACCGGTCTCGATGCCGGTACGACGCGTCCTATGGCCAACTTTGTGGCCACTCACTTCGGGTGGTCGCTCGATGGTGTTGTCGCCACAATCACGCTCAATCGGCCAGAACGGAAGAATCCGCTAACGTTCGAGAGTTACGCCGAGCTGCGTGACTGTTTTCGTGCCCTGAGGCAGGCCACCGATGTGAAGGTGATCGTTCTTACGGGCGCAGGTGGCAATTTCTGCTCGGGCGGTGATGTGCATGAAATCATCGCGCCACTCGTTGCCCTGTCGGCACCGGATCTGCTGCGCTTCACGCGTATGACCGGTGATCTCGTGCTGGCCATGCGGGCATGTCCGCAGCCCATCGTGGCCGCCGTGGATGGTGTGTGTGCTGGAGCGGGCGCCATTCTCGCCATGGCATCCGATCTCCGGTACGGCACAGCACGCACACGGGTCGCGTTTCTCTTCAATCGTGTTGGGCTCGCCGGCTGTGATATGGGGGCCTGTGCCATGCTGCCTCGCATCATCGGTCAGGGACGCGCCAGCGAACTGCTGTTCACCGGGCGCGCACTCGGTGGTGACGAGGCCGAGCGATGGGGCTTCTTCAATCAGCTCTATTCGCCCGATCAGCTTCTCAGCGAAGCGCAGGCGATGGCACGCAAGCTGGCCGAGGGGCCGACATTCGCCAATGGACTCACGAAAACCATGCTCCACCAGGAGTGGAACATGGGCATCGAACAGGCCATCGAGTCGGAAGCGCAGGCGCAGGCATTGTGCATGCTCACACAGGATTTCCGCGCCGCGTACGAGGCCTTTGCGGCACGCGAGACGCCAGTCTTTCAGGGGCGTTGAAGCATGGCGGATACGCAGTTTCTCGAATGGCCATTCTTCGAGCCGCGACATATTGAATTTGCTGCGGCGCTCGATGAGTGGGCATCACGCACACTGAACGGTCGTCATGGCACCGATGTGGACACGACGTGTCGTGCGATGGTGCGCGATCTGGGTGAATCGGGATGGCTGGCGCATGCGGTCGGTGGCACGGCATGGGGTGGTGCCGCCGATGTGATCGATACTCGGACCATTTGTCTCGCACGCGAAACGCTGGCGCGTCATGATGGACTGGCCGACTTCGCGTTCGCGATGCAGGGCTTGGGCTCCGGCGCCATTACCCTGGCTGGTTCCGATGCACAGCGCGCGCGGTATTTGCCACGTGTGGCGAGTGGTGAGGCGATCGCGGCGTTTGCGCTCTCTGAACCCGACTCCGGTTCGGATGTCGCGTCATTGCAGTGCGCGGCGGTTCTTGATGGCGATGCGTATCGCCTGGACGGGGAAAAGACCTGGATCTCGAACGGTGGTATTGCGGACTTCTATGTGGTCTTCGCGCGCACCGGTGAGGCGCCGGGCGCTCGTGGCATTTCGGCATTCATTGTCGATGCCGATTCGCCGGGCTTCTCAATTGCTGAACGCATAGATGTGATTGCACCGCACCCTCTGGCGCGGCTGCGTTTCGATTGGTGTCGCGTTCCGGTAACCCAGCGCATCGGTGCCGCAGGTGAAGGATTCAAGATCGCCATGCGTACACTCGATGTATTTCGGACATCGGTGGCGGCAGCTGCACTCGGGTTCGCGCGACGCGCTCTCGACGAAGCGCTGCAGCGCGCCACGACGCGTCGCATGTTCGGTGGTGTGCTGAGCGATATGCAGCTCACGCAGGCTACGCTGGCCCGTATGGCCACTACGGTCGACTCAGCGGCATTGCTCACCTATCGCGCGGCCTGGCGACGCGATCAGGGGCACACCGTGACACGTGAAGCGGCCATGGCCAAGTATGTGGCTACTGAAGGTGCGCAGGAAGTCATCGATGCCGCCGTGCAGTTGTGGGGCGGACTCGGTGTGGTGCACGACATGCCGGTGGAACGGCTGTATCGCGAGATTCGCGCGCTCCGCATCTACGAGGGAGCCAGTGAGGTCCAACAGCTCATCATCGCCCGCGAGTTGTTGCGTGATGTGTCCACCGCTGCGCGTCCAGCCTAGCCCTTCTCCCGCTTCGATTCTCTGAGACTGGATCATGCCGAGCGCGCACATCGACACCTTTGCTCGTGATCACCTACCACCGGCTGCTGAGCAGCCGGAGTTTCTGTTCGACTTGCCGGCGTTGCAATTTCCCGAGCAGCTCAATTGCGCAACGCCTTTGCTTGATGCGCACGTCCAGCAAGGGGGTGGTGATCGCCCATGCCTGATCGCACCTGGCATTCGCTGGAGCTATCGCGACCTGCAAGAAAAGGCCGATCGCATTGCCCACGTGCTCGTCAGCGACATGGGCGTGGTGCCAGGCAATCGGGTGCTGCTGCGTGGGGCCAATCACCCAATGCTCGTGGCCTGCTGGTTTGCTGTCATGAAGGTCGGTGCTGTCGCCGTGACGACCATGCCGATGCTGCGGGCCAAGGAACTCAGCACGATGATCGCCATCGCGCAGGTCACGCATGCGCTGTGCGACGCGTCGCTCCTCGAAGAGCTTGAAGCGGCGAGACTGGTTGCGCCCATTTTGCGTGATGTGCGCTGCTATCACGATGCAAGTGCCAGTGGACTTGAAGCGGCGATGGCGCGTCATGATGCGCCATTCGACACAGTCGCCACGGCGAGCGATGACACATGTCTTCTCGCATTTACGTCCGGGACGACGGGAATTCCGAAGGCCACGATGCACTTCCATCGCGATGTGATGGCGATCTGTGAGTGCTGGCCTCCGCATGTGTTGCGCGCCACGGCGGACGATGTGTTCATGGGCAGTCCGCCATTGGCGTTCACATTCGGTCTTGGCGGACTCGTGCTGTTTCCCATGGCCATCGGTGCTTCGACCGTGTTGCTGGACAAGGTGTCACCACCCCATCTGCTGGAAGGCATTCGGGAATACGGTGCCACGGTGTTGTTCACTGCGCCCACATCGTACCGGGCCATGGCGGGCAACCCCGATGCTTTGAGAGGGACAGCGCTTCGCAAGTGTGTGTCGGCAGGTGAAGCACTGCCGGCCGCAACACGTGCCCTGTGGCGAGTGGTCACCGGTATCGAACTCATTGATGGTATCGGTGCCACGGAGTTGTTGCACATCTTCATCTCCGCCGACGAAACACACGCGCGACCCGGTGCAACAGGTGTTCCCGTGCCGGGCTATCGCGCCGAGGTCGTGGATGATGCCGGTGTGCCGGTTCCTGTGGGAACCATCGGCAAGTTGCGCGTGAAAGGTCCGACGGGTTGTCGATATCTGCGCGATGAGCGGCAGCGCACCTATGTGCGCGATGGCTGGAACTACACGGGCGATGCCTACCTGATCGACGCTGATGGGTATTTCCACTATCACGCGCGAACCGACGACATCATCATCTCGTCCGGCTACAACATTGCCGGTCCGGAAGTAGAGAATGTGCTGCTGCAACATCCGGCCGTAGCGGAGTGTGGTGTAACCGGTGTGCCCGATGATGAACGTGGGCAGATCGTCAAGGCGTACGTGGTGCTGCGCGAGGGCTATGCCCCAGATACTGCCATGGTGAAGGCGCTGCAGGACTACGTGAAGCAGTCCGTTGCGCCATACAAGTATCCACGTGCCGTGGCGTTTGTCGCGACACTGCCTCGCACCAACACAGGAAAGCTGCAGCGTTTTCGTTTGCGGGATTCCGACCGGGACGCTGAAACGATGGAGACGACATGAACACCCCGCTGCTCCCTGATGGCTGGAAGCGACCCAAGGGCTATGCCAATGGTGTTGCGGCGCGTGGGCGCCAGGTGTTCGTGGCTGGCATGATCGGATGGGATGCCAATGAGACATTCCAGACCGATGACTTTGCAGGACAGGCGCGTCAGGCGTTGCTCAACGTGCTGGCCGTGCTGGCGGCAGCGGATGCGGGTCCACAGCACATCGTGCGCATGACGTGGTACATCACGGATCGTGAGGCCTATCGAGCCGCGCTTCCCTCGATTGGTCAGGCGTTTCGTGAGCTGATTGGGCACTACGACATTGCCATGTCCGCCGTACAGGTTGTGGCGCTCATGGAGTCGCGGGCGGTGGTGGAGATCGAAGTCACGGCCGTCGTCCCCGAATAGAGCGACGCACGGTGACGTCCGGAGATCTGGCAGCGCACCAACCGGTGCGTCTGGTTGTCGATGGAGACATCCTTGTTGCGACCATCGACAACCCTCCGGTCAATGCGCTGGGACAGCAGGTTCGCGCAGGCCTGCTCGATGCCCTGCAGCAGTTCGAAGACAGCCCGCAGCTACGTGTCATGGTACTGCGTGCCGAAGGGGCCCTGTTTATTGGCGGTGCTGACATTCGCGAATTTGCCGGCCCCCGTCTCGAGCCGTTGCTGGCCACGGTTTGTGATCGGTATGAAGCGTGCACCAAGCCCATTGTCGCGGTGATCCAGGGGGCTGCACTCGGCGGTGGTTTTGAGATCGCGCTGGCTGCGCATTACCGTGTGGCGTCATCCGGCGCAGAGTTTGCGTTTCCGGAAATTACGCTCGGGCTATTACCGGGTGCTGGAGGTACTCAGCGCACGCCGCGGCTGGCCGGTGTGGAGTGCGCGCTCGAACTCATGCTGCGTGCGTCGCGCATGTCGGCGGAACGCGCGTGCGCGGTGGGTCTGGTTGACCGTGTCGCGTATGACGCGCTTGATGAGGGCATGCATTGGGCTCGCGAGCTTGCCGAAACGGGCGGGCCGGTGAAACGCGCTCTCGAAGGACGTGCAATTGTTCATCGGACGGCAGCGCTGGAGGTGGTGGGGCATTGTCGCCGCGACATCATGGAGCGCACGCCGCAGCAATTCGCCGCGCTTCAGATCGTGGAATGCGTGGAAGCGGCGATCGTGTGCTCAGGGGAAGAAGGACTCATTCGCGAGAGAGTCGCGTTCGCCCGCTGCCTGGGAAGCCCAGAAAGGGCCGCATTGGTGCATGTGTTCTTTGCAGAGCGTGCGGCACGAAAGCGTGAGGTGGACCTGGAGTCGCTGGGGCGCATGATCTCCGCCGCGAGGGACGATGCGTTGCATGATACGAATGAGACGAATGAATCGCGCGAGGAGATCCTTGCTCGCGCACTGTTTGTCATGCGGGAGACTGCGCGGCGACTTCGTCAAATGGGGCTTGCAGGCGAAGACGGAGACTGCGATGTCGCCAGCATTCAGTTCGCTGGTTTTCCGCGAGAGAGTGGCGGAATTCTGTGGCATGCGCAGCATGACGGATCACCGGCGAGTCTAGGTACAGCACTGATACCTCCGGGCCGGTAGATTACGCGGTCCCTCCTCCACATTCCCCTCCGTTTCTCCATCAGATGACGCGCAAGTGGCGCTTGTCGCACGGATTCCGTGCGCCGTGGTTGTTGTGTGCCCTCTTCTCTGCTTCTTCCATCGTTTCGGTTGCTGGTGCAACGCGAGTTGCCGCACAGCCTGCCAGTAGCGGGAGTGCCGCTGTTCGGCTCGATGCCGCTGTTGCCGATTCCTTTGCCCGAGCGGCTCGCGCGCGTCCGCTACCGATAACCAAGGCGCAGCGCATTACCACGGCGCCGACCATCGATGGTGTGCTGGACGAAGCGGTGTGGCGTGACGGCGAAATCGTCAGCGAGTTCTTGCAGCGTGAGCTCAATGAAGGCGTGCCGGCGTCGGAGCGTACCGAAGTGCGTTTCGCTACCGATGGCGCCAATCTCTATATCGGCGCGCGCATGTTTGATCGCGAGCCGCGTCTCATTGTGCCTGGCGAAAAGATCCGCGATGTGCAGCTGGCGAACAGCGACTACATCGCGTTCATCTTCGACACCTATCACGATCGGCAGAATGGTTTCGTGTTTGCGACTACGCCTGCCGGCGTGGAGTACGACGGACAGGTCATTCGCGAAGGAGAAGGCGGCGGCGCCAATGTCGCCGGACAGAATCGCATGCAGGCCGGCGCCATGGGTGGCTTTAATGTGAACTGGGACGCGTCCTGGACCGTTGCCACGCGCATCGATTCGCTGGGGTGGACGGCCGAATTCCGCATCCCGTTCTCCACGCTGCGCTATCAGACCGGCGACGACGAGCAGTCGTGGGGGCTCAATGTCTCGCGCATGATCCGCCGCAAGAACGAGGAGCTCTACTGGTCGTTCATTCCGCGGCAGTTCAATCTGTACCGCCTGTCACTGGCCGGCACGCTGGCTAATCTCGATGTGCCGGTACGTCGTATTCAGACCATTACGCCCTACGTGCTCACTTCAAGTCAGGAGCAGTGGAGCAACGGAGTGAAGTCGTCGCGTACGCCATCAGACTTTGGTGGTGAGATCAAATACGGCGTGACCCCGTCACTCACGCTCGATCTCACATACAACACGGACTTCGCGCAAGTCGAAGTCGACGACCAGCGTGTGAATCTCACCCGCTTCCCCGTGTTCTTCCCGGAGAAACGTCCGTTCTTCCTAGAAAATGCCGGTGTGTTCAGTGCGGGCACTCCGCAAGCCGTCGACCTCTTCTTCTCCCGCCGCATCGGTATCTCCAACAACGGCACACCGCAGCCTATCCTGGGCGGTGGCCGACTCTCGGGCCGTGTTGGCAAGACAACCGTGGGTTTGCTGCAGATGGTCACCGATGCGCCGGATGAGTTCAGTGACGGTCAGTCGTACTCTGTCGGGCGCGTGATTCGCGAACTGTCGTCGCGTTCACGCGTGGGCGCCATGTTCGTGCAGCGCATGAGCACCGACAGCAGCGCGGATGTGAATCGCACGTATGCTGTTGATGGGCGTATCGGTATTGGTCAGGCATGGACCGGTGACCTGTGGGCCGCCATCACGAACACGCCGGGCCGTTCGGGTGACGAGAACGCATACAGCGCTCGTCTCGCCTATCAGACCAATGTGTGGAACCACAGCGCGCGCTATGCACACATCGGCGAGGATTTCAATCCGGAAGTGGGTTTCATGAGCCGCCCCGGTGGTTATCGCACCTATGATGTGTCCATGATGCGTCTCGTCCGAAAGCCCGAATGGGCCTGGTTCCGGCAGTGGAATCCGCACGCCAGCTTCCGCGGTGTGTACGGGCAGCGGGACAACTACTACCAGACCGGCTACTGGCACATCGATCTCACGGAGATCGAGTTTGCCAACAGCTCACGATTCGGTCCTGAGTACAACATCTCGCATGAAGGTCTGCAGGCGCCGTTTGAGATCGCGCCGGGAGTTGTGCTTCCGGTTGGTCAGTATGACTGGGGTACGTTAGGCTTTGACTATCAGACGGACCCGAGCGAAAACGTGTGGGTGAATGGTCGGTTCGATGCCGGTGGTTTCTACACCGGCACGCGGCGCGGTGGAAGCGGTACACTCACGGTGCGTCGTGGCGCCACATTCTCCGGCTCGCTCACCATGGAGCACAACGATGTGAAGCTGCCGCAGGGTGATTTCAAGCGAACCCTTGAAGCGGTGCGGCTCAACTATTTCTTCACACCGCGTGTGTTCGTGCAGACGCTCACACAGTTCAACAATCAGCAGCGCATCTGGTCGGCCAATGTGCGCTTCGGTTGGCTCAACACGGCTGGTACCGGACTGTTTGTCGTGTTCAACGATGGACGCGAAGCCAACAGCTTCTTCGATTGGGTGCGTCCACAGCAGCGCACCGTGTTTGTGAAGTTCACACGACAGTTTGGCACGGGTGGGTGAGGCGCTGTCGTGATGCAGTACACACGACCAGGTGCAATCGGTTGAGGCTGGGTAAAGGAATCCCCTATGGCGGCTTCTCCTCGATCGTTGCACTATGGTCGTGCAGAGTGAGGGCGATGCCTCCACGATGCCTCGGCGGGTCGGGGATCGAGCCCGATTTCTCGGGGTGACAGAGGCGTAGCGAGACGGCACCGCGTGCATCGACCCGCTGCAACATTCCACCGCAGAGTGGAACGCGCCGTTGGCCAGGGATTGTTCCTGCCCAATCGGGTGTCAACGGGGACTCAGATGGCTGCAGGCGCCATCGCGATCACAGATCGCTACGAACCTCCTCGGATGGCATAGAGAAGCGCCGGGCAACACGTCCCGGCGCTTCTTGCTTTTCCCCATGCGTTTCTTCGCTATTCTTCGCCCATGGTCGATCAATCTGCCACCATCCGGGCGCTCCGCCGACAGTCCAACGCCGCCATTGCATCGCTCGATGCCAACTACGTGGTGTCGTTCATGAGTGACGACATCGAGGTACAAGTGGCGGGAGGCGCTGTTCTGCGTGGCCGCTCCGCCAATCTGGAGGCGTGGGAGACGCAGATGAACGAGAAGGGCTTTGGGGGCTATGTGCGATCGCCCGAGATCGTGCACGTGGCCGCCGATGGGCGAACCGCGACAGAGCGCGGCAACTGGGTTGGACGGTGGCGCGTTGGTGGACGGACACGCGAGCAACAGGGGCGCTACACCGCTGAATGGCGGCTGGGTGCGATGGGCTGGGAGATCGCGCGTGAGACGTATACACCGACTTGAGCCGGTGTAGGTCTCTCAGTTGAGTGTGGGCGGCCGAGTGCGATCGTGAAGCATGCGCCGCAGATCAGACTGGAATCGTGCTTTCTGGGTTTCATCAAACCAAAGCACCCGGTTGCTTTGGCTGAGCGCACGTTCCATCGCACGATGCGCTTCTGAGGCGTTACCGGACACTTTGTATGCCTCGTGCAGCAACATCCACCCGTCGATTGATTCCGGGTGGGATTCGGTCAGCGCCCGTGCGGACTGCAACGCCTGAGCGGTGTCCCGCTGGGCCATCCAACTCCGGACGACCAGCGCCAGCTCGTCCGCCGAAGCGGGGATCGGTGCACCAAGCCGTTGCGCGCGCTGTGCCACAGCAGCGCTGAGTACCGTGCCCGGATTCCCCAGGTGTTTGCTCAGACTGTCGCGCTGCGCCAGCGACAATCCCCATGCTTCAGCATCAAATACGAAGCGCAACCCGAGTGGGATGGTGATGAGCGGTGTACCGGTGTGCTCGAGTCCTGTCGCATCCACCCGGTGCAGTCGCCATGCACTCGGCGTACCGACTCGCAAACTGTCCAGCAGTCGATCACTCGCCGCCAGCGATCGCGCTTCAAGTGTTCCGGCTGAGAGTACCAACTGTTGCAGCGGAAACTCTGCGGTGCGCTGACGCACGCAGCGAATCACCTCGTTGGCTACGGAGTCGGGTAGTGAAGGGCTGGCAGCAATGATCGCGGCAAACTGACCCGGTGCACGACACATGCTGAGCAGAGCGAATCGCCCACCAAGTGAGTGACCAATCAGTGTGCGATAGGGCAGGGTGCGATACTGGCGATCAATACGGGGCAGCAGCTCCTCAAGCAGGAAACGGCGGAAGTTCGTTTCGTTGCGCAATAGATCCGTCTGGCGATCGTCCTGTTCGATAGCCACGATGATCTGTGGCGGCATGCCCACAGGATGCACTGCGCCTGTCAGATCGTACGAAGCTCCAGCCATTGTCACATCGAGAAACGCACGGACCTGCCCGTCGAGCAGAATGGTCAGCGGATATCGCTGGCGTGCCACGGAATAGTTGGCGGGCAGCGCGATGTGGGCGTGACGGGTCTCGCTCAGGATTGCCGACTGGATGTGCAGGACCTGCACCTGTGCGGAACTTTGCGCCGCGCCCGATTGCGCGAAGCAGGCAAGAAGACCCAGGAATGTGAGCCAGCGAGCGACAATGGGGCGCAGGATGTCGGGCATACCTTGAGGATGGTGCGCAAAGGCGTCGGGCGCCACCACACTACATATTTCTGCATTGCATCTCTCCCGCCTCCTGCAGATCCGCCATGGCTTCCGATTCCGCGTTCGTCCAATACGTCTGTGATCAGCTGGCACGTGCTGGTACGGTCACATCGCGAAAGATGTTCGGTGAGTTTGCCCTGTATCTCGACGAGAAGGTGATCATACTCGTCTGCGACAATCAGGTGTTTCTTAAGCCGACCGATGCCGGGTTGGCGGTACTGGAAAGACCTGTGTACGGTGCGCCGTACCCCGGAGCCAAACCGTACTTTCAGATCACCGACTTGCTTGATGACCCGGAGTTGTTGGTGCGGCTGGTCCGAGTGACGGCTGATGCGCTGCCGGCTCCTAAGAAGAAAAGCACAACAAAAACGAGCGTAAAGAAAACGGCAGTAAAGAAAACGGCAGTAAAGAAAACGGCAGTAAAGAAGACGAGCGCAAAGAAGACCGCGAAGAAAACATCAGCGCGCAAACGCTGAATCACACTCACCGAACTCCACTGTGCCCCTCAAGGATTTTCCCGATCATCATGACGCGGAGCTGGTGCTCAAGCTGTATGAGCTCCGTCGTGAACCTGTCATGCGCGATTCTCGGCGCGAGTTGATCACCAAGTTTCTGCCGACCAGTCTCGAAGAAGTGATGGCCGTGACCAAGCCGGACCATCCGCTCAATGCCGCATTCCGGCAGTGCGCTTCGTACTGGGAGATGGCCTACGCGTTCGCACGACATGGTGTCGTACATGCCGATTTCATGCTCGAAACCAACAATGGCGAAGGGCTGCTGCTCTACACGCGCATCGAACCGTGGCTGGCCGGCTATCGCGAGCAGTCGGGCAACCCGCTGGGCTTCCGCAATGCTGAGTGGGTGGCCAACGAAACAAGTATGGGTCGACTCATCGCGGAACGTTTCAGGAAGCGTGTAGAAGCTCATCTCGCGGCTCACGGCAAGTCCTGAGTCGCCGCAGTCCTGCAGAGGTGGCTGTTACAGTGAAGGCGTCCGATCGGCAATAATGCCCGATCTGGCGCCTTCATTTTTTCGGTCCGGCGCACGTTGTGCAACGGACACTGCACAGATCTGTAACGGACATGTCACGCAACCCAATTGTCTGTAACGGACCGTTACGGTTCGGTCGCAGTTCATCGGCTGAGTGCCGCCTGACCTTCGACCGCTGTCATGTTCCGAACGCATTCGGCCGCTCGCGCCGCCACAATCGCTGGAAGGCTTTCCGCTGGATTCACACGCCTGTGGCTATCCGCGGTTCTATTGGTAGTTGTTCCGATATTCGGCAAAAGCGCAGTGTCAGCCCAGGGAGGTCCACCGACTTCGCCGCCCGTGGCACCACCGGTTCGCGGGGCGCCGACACCCGAGACACCAAAGTCTCCTGCCTGGTACGATCGGGTCCGAATTCGCGGTTACGGGCAGATTCGCTATAACCGACTGCTCGAAAACAATCCGCAGCTGCAGTGTGAGCAGTGTGATCGCAGCTGGGGTGAGAACGGTGGAGCCTTCATTCGCCGGGCGCGCGTGATTGTGCAGGGCTATGTACATCCGCAGCTGTTCATCTACTTGCAGCCCGATTTTGCGAGCACGGCCGGTACCACCGGCAATGTGGCGCAGTTGCGCGACTGGTATGTGGACGTTGGAATCGACAAGGCGAACGAATTCCGTCTGCGCGTCGGACAGAGCAAGGTGCCGTACAGCTTCGAGAACATGCAGAGCAGTCAGAATCGCCTGCCACTCGATCGTGCGGACGCGACCAACAGCGCCAATGCCAACGAACGTGATCTCGGCGCCTTCTTCATGTGGGCGCCGAAGAGGACGCGGGAACGCTTCGCTCACCTCGTGAATGACAATCTCAAGGGCAGTGGTGACTACGGCGTCGTCGCCGTCGGTGTATACAACGGACAGACCGCCAATCGCCCAGAAGCAAACGACAATCAGCACGTCGTGGCGCGTGTGACCTATCCGTTCGAAGTGCGCGGGCAGATCATCGAGCCGTCGGTCGCCGCGTACCGCGGTGAGTATCAGATCACGGCTGATCAGCGCACCACCGGTGTGAAGGGGAATGCCGACTGGAACTACCGCGATGAGCGCGTGCTGACCACGGTCGCGCTCGCGCCGCAGCCGTTCGGTATTCTGGCCGAGTACAATGTGGGTCGTGGACCTGAGTACAATCCGGCCACGGACAGCATCGAGACTCAGACACTGCGCGGAGGCTTTATCACGGCCACCTATCAGGTCAGGACACACGGACAGGTCTTTTCGCCGTTCACGCGGTACCAGGTCTACAACGGCGGCAAGAAGCATGAGCGCGACGCGCGAAGCTACGACGTGAACGATTTCGAAATCGGCATGGAGTGGCAGCCGCACGGCAATTTTGAACTGGTGGCCGCATGGTATCACGGCAATCGTCGATTCGAGGACAAGACCCGTCCCATCAATACGCAGGTTGGACGGCTCATGCGCCTGCAGGCCCAGTTCAACTTCTAGTCGTCACGTGACGGAACCGGCGTGGGCGGGGTAGTACGAACATGCGCTCCCACCTCCGTCATTCACGCGCGCTTCTGTGGGCCATCGGGCTCACTTTGACAGCGCCCCTCGTCTCCGCCTGTGGTAGTGATGCCCCGACTACCACGGTGACCGAATTGCGCGAGTTGTCGCGCGCCGAAGCACTCTGGCGCAATCGCGGCTTCCGCAACTATCGCATGGAGCTCGCGGTGTCGTGCTTCTGCCCTGCCGAAGTCGCAGCGACCGCCGTGGTCACGGTGCATGGCACCACGATCGTGGACGTGCGCTATGCCGATGGACGGGTGATTCCGGCGCAATACTGGAACGGGCGTCCGGTTGTGGACAGTCTGTTCGTGCGAATTCGCGACGCGATACATAGCGACTTCTATGACCGCGTCGAACTCGAGTTCGACCCGCAGGTTGGCTACCCCATCAAGGCCGCATTCACCACCTCGCCCTCCATTGCTGATGGCGACGCGGTCTACACCATTCGCGCATTTCAGCCACTGCCCTAGTCAGAGGCAGTGGCCGCATCACTAGTTGCGTCGGATCAATCGCAACAGATCGTCGATGGCGAAGGGTTTGTCGATACGATGTACATCCGCATAGGGGGCCAGGCGTTCATCACTGATCGCGGCCCCGAATCCTGACATGAGTACGATGGGGCAGGCATTGCCAGACTCTCGTACGCGCGCAATGAGATCGGCGCCGGTCATGACCGGCATGGTCTGATCGGTAATGAGCACCTCGATCGAGGGCTGTTGCAGCATCCGCGACAGAGCCTCGGCGCCGTTCGCGGCAATTTCCACTTCGAATCCGCGGCGCACGAGCGTGCGCTGCAACACCTGCGCAATCGCGGTCTCATCGTCCACTACAAGCAGACGTTGCCGGTCAGGCACGATCGACGACGCGGGCGGTGTTGGCTGAGTTGGCTGCCCTTGGCGTGTATTCCGTGCCGGCAATCGAATGGACACCACGGTGCCAGCCCCAGGAGACGAAGTGAGTGTCACATCGCCGCCATGGGCACCGACAATTCCGTGCAGCACGCTCAGGCCAAGCCCTGTTCCCTCACCTACCGGTTTGGTGGTGAAGAACGGTTCGAACGCGCGCGCGCGAACGGCTTCCGTCATGCCTGATCCGGTGTCCTGTACAGCAAGAATCAGCGTTGGCTGTTCCGGCGACAGCCGTTGCGCATCATCACTCCACTGCAATGCGATCGTGAGTACACCACCCTGAGTTGATCGCATCGCGTGTTCGGCGTTGGCGCACAGATTGAGGAGCAGTTGCTGTAATTGCGTGGCATCGCCGTGCACCCATGCATCAGTGGCGGCATTGTCGACGACCAGCGTGACGGTGGATGGGATGGTGGAACGCAACAACGTCAGCGTTTCTTCCAGTAGGTCGACAAAGTGGATCTCGGCGCGTCGCGGCGGTGTCTTGCGACTGAATGTGAGAATCTGCCGCACAACATCTCGCGCTCGTCGACTGGCCACGAGCACCTGGTTGATTGAATCCGCGGCTGGTGACGACGGGTCGATCTCACCCTCTGCCAATTCAGCATTGGTCTGAATGACGGTGAGCAGATTGTTGAAGTCGTGCGCCACACCGCCGGCCAGGGTGCCGACCGATTCCAGTCGCTGCGACTCCCGCAGGTGTGTTTCGAGGTCCCGTCGTTCCTGTTCGAGCCGCTTGCGTTCCCGCAGGTCGAGCAGCTCAAGATGTTCGAGTGTGCCGAGTTCGAGTGGAATGCGCGTACGGCGTACTTCGAGTGGCAGCACCTCTCCATGCAGCGTGCGTCCATCGAGTTCACGACGCCACACATCGGCATCGGACGGGTCACCCGCGGGATAACAAGGTAGCAGGTGCTTCATGTGAGCACCGGACAACGGACTGCCCGCGCCGAGCAATGCTTCTGCTGTTGCGTTGGCCTTCCACACCACACCATCCAGAACGAGCAGCTGCGGATTCACGCCGTCCTCGAACAGCCGTCGGAAACGCTCCTCACTGATCGACAGTCGGCGCTCGTTGGCTTCGGCTTCGAGCACGCGTCGACGTGCGCCGCGCGTGCGCCACTGAACGACCGCAGTTCCGATAGCGAGCATCAGCACAGCATACGAGGTCAATGCCAACGGTGAACGCCACCAGGGAGGCAGGACGGTGAAACGGCGCTCCAGTACTTCGGACAGTCGCCCGTCGTAGTCCATGGCTTGTACCCGCAGTCGATGCTCACCTGTCGGGAGCGACAACTGGGTGTGCGTGGCGCGGTCTGTCCATTCAGCTGCATGCAGGCGACGCCCATCGAGCTCGATGCGATACCGCATATCGAGATCGCGATGGTAGGACGTCGCAAACACCGTGAGGTCGAAACGGTTGTCCTCGAATGGGATCTGTGTTGCGTTCGCAATGGCGCGGTCAGCGCCATCATTGAGCGACAGCCCGAGCATGCGCGGTGGTCGACGTGTGGCCTGCATCGTGGCCAGAGGCACGACACCTACACCAAGCGTGGTGCCGACCCAGAGACGTCGCTGTTCGTCGACACCGCCGATGGCCGATACATATGCGTGCGGTAATCCATCCGCCTCAGTGAATGACGACACAATGTGTGCCGGCTCTTCGAGGCTCGCTCCTGGATTGATCAACATCAATCCGTCTGGAGTGCCAGCGGCGATCAGTCCGTTGGGAAGTGTCTTGAGATCCAGGACTTCGCGTCCCTGCAGTGCCCAGAGATCATCCGCATCGAAGCGTTTCCACTGAGCTGGTCCACCAGAGAGTCGTACGGCATTCACACCGCCACCGGTTCCCATCAGGAGCAGCGTTTCGCCGCCAGTCAGCTTTGCGAGTGTGGCGCTTCGTATCAGCGAACCACTCGGACGCACGGGCAGTGAAACGGGTGACCATCGCAGGCCGTCGGATCGATGCACGTCACCGTTACGAGTTACGCCGATGATGGGATGAGGTGCGCCGCGTGTCGTGTCATGCAACACGGACACGATTCCTTCAGGGAATCCCTCCCACGGTACGGTGCGATTGTCGGCTTCGAGAAACCACGCACCTCGACCACCGACCACGACTGGTCGCATGCCACCGTTGGGTGTTGGCAGCTCCACCAGCGCGTAGATGTAATCACCACGCCCGAGCTCGAAGATCTTCTTCCACTCGTTGCCCACATGCTCGAAGAGTCGCCACTCCACGGACAACAACAGGCGTCCGGATGACTGCAGTGGCATGATGCGCACCCGACCGTCGCCGCCTTCGAGAAACACATCGCCCGTGCCGTATGTGCGCAGATCGGGGAAATGCACGGCCCCGACACCAAGCATCCAACCCCAGAAACCGTTGTCGCCCGGTCGCATGGTGCGCGCCATCGCGGTCACTGGATGGCCGACCCATGCGGAAGGCACGTTGAGTCGGCCAGCGCCACCGATGAGGAACCGTACCAGTGAGCCGCTGCGAAATCCCGCATATACCGTGGTGCGTTCGCTGTCATGCGACACGGCGCGTAGCACCTGAGCACGCGATCCACGTGTGCGACCACTCAACTCCACGAGCGTGAATGGTGAGCCATCGACTCCAC
The DNA here is from genome assembly GCA_016742275.1 of Gemmatimonadaceae bacterium. Lineage (GTDB taxonomy): Bacteria > Gemmatimonadota > Gemmatimonadetes > Gemmatimonadales > Gemmatimonadaceae > Gemmatimonas. The sequence continues at coordinate 99,955 of JACVCD010000005.1, read as the reverse complement.
GATAGAGTTCACCACTCAATGCGCCGAGCCAGGTCTCACCGCGTCCATTGGAGAATACGCGGAGGGCTCGGGATAAATGCTGCTGTGGTCCAACGGATGTCCAACGATCGTTGCGCAGAGCGAATGCGCCCCCCTGCGTAGCAACAATTGCTTCCACATGGTCACCAGCTGGCGCTGCCGCGACATGCTCAACTGCCAGAGAGTGAAGGCCGTGCTGCACGCTCCATTGCGTCCATCCACCATTCGTACGTCTGGCAACACCGCCGCCCCGCGTACCGACCCAGAGCACATCTTCGGTATGCGAGTCCCGGGATCGCGATACGTCCACCATGGCGTCGACAGGCGACATGCTGTTGGGGAGCGCAATGCGTTCGAAACGCGCGTCGTCAATCAGACGGAATACGCCGCCGGCTGCTCCGACAATGAGCGATGTGTGGCCAGCGGAGTCCCGCCACAGGACCGAGGAGTAGATCGGTGAAAGCTCGGTGGGGAGGCTGGCCGCGCGCATCCATCGATCGTTTTGACGAACCACCGCGCCATACGAGTGCACGTAGTAACGCTTGTTGTCCGGTGCCTCGAGCACATCGCGATACTCCCGGCGAGGGAGCATGGGGGGCAGCGACTCGGGCTCCCACCCCCGGCCGTTGAATCGAAAGACCCCGTTGCTGGTTCCCGCGACCAGATACCCACTCTGTTCGAGACGGAGGCTCAGGATTGGCGCGTCTGGGAGCCCGTCGCGGCGGCCATAGGTGACATAGGCCGCGTCGTCGATCTGGCTAGTCTGCGCCTCGAGTGAGGCGAGCGGTACCGCAGCGCCCAACACCGGGCCAAGGGCCAGAGTGGGCCAAAGAGAGAGACGCATGGGATGCTGGAGCGCGCCAGAAAGCGTGGGCTATATGCCCGTCTTTCATAGCTTACGTCGTCGAGCCCGCTTCGTCACGCATCCGGAGATCCGGGATTCCCTTCCGGTTTCTTTTCGGGATTCGCCCGGATCGATCTTTCAGCGCATAGGGGCTTTGATGCCAGGGCGGCCCATGGTCATGCTGTGATGACGTTCCTTCGCATCGTCAGTCGCGCGACCGACGCGACCAACCAGAAAAAAGATCAGGGGCATCGATAACACGATCGACAGCAGCAGTACGACATTGCCTGTCTGCCCGCTGCCACCGGTGGCAACATGCCAGCGCAACCACTGCACGCCGAGCAGTATGAGCACCGTGCCGAATGAGATCCAATCGAGTGTCCACTGCATGGCAACAATCACCGGCGCCTGATACTCGGCAGGAAGCGCCAATAGATCTTCCTTGCCGGGATAGTTGAACAGATGCGGCTTGGTGGGAAGCTTGCGACTGATTCCCTCCATGAGCAGTACCGTCAGCACGGCAATGGCGGGTAGCAACATCCATTCGAGTAATGAACGCGATGTCGTGGCCGTGACTGTGCCGTCAAAGCCAAAACGTTGCGGCACACGATCAGGCAATGAAGAGAAGGTCATTGCCGACAAGGCGATGAGGATCGCCGTGGCCACCCACGGCGCGAATCGGGAGAAGGAACGCATGGGCATATCCGAGATGTAGGCGACGGTCGCGGCTTTCGCTATGCTTCAACACGCTTCAACGATGGGCGTGGTTTCGTCCGTAACACAGGCAGGAGCGACTGCCGCTCCTTCGAGACTTTTGAATCATGTCAGATACACCCTCCGTCGCGTTGCCCGGCACCCTCGGCGCCGCAAAGGCCGCCGCTCTCTCTGCTGCTCTGGGACTGATCGGGTACACCATCATTGATGCCATTCCATGGTTCCGTGCGCAGGGCATCCCGCAGGGTGCCGTGCAGTTCGGATGGCTGCTGCTCATGATGGCCGCTGCCGGGCTCGTGGGATATCTGTCGCCCGTCCGCGCGTGGCGATGGGGTGCGCTCGTGTTGGCAGTGCAGCCGCTCTGCATGCTGATTCTCACGTTGGTGCGCGGTGAACCCGATGCCACTACGGCCACCATTCCGGCGCGCACATCGGTGTTCATCGCCTCCGTATTCATCGCGACGGTGTGTCCATTCACGTTGCTTGCGGCCAGTGCGCTGGCTTCCAAGCGACGACAGGAATTGCAGGCGTGACACGACGCGAGTCCGGCGAGGGGCGTCATCGTGTCGTAACACGCGTTGGATGTGTGTTGCTGCTTGGTGCGGTCGTCGCTGGATTCGCCATGAGTTCGCCGTCGGTGTCGGCGGCCGAGTCACCCGACGGTGTGTCTGCGTCGGCTGCAAGACCATTGCAGCGCGATACGAACGCGTCGCGCGATCCGGTGGCGATGCTGCAGCGTCGCATGCAGAGTGGTGCGGTCACGCTGGCGCATGATTCGGTGCTGGGGTATCTGCCGGCACTGCTGGCTGCACTCGATATTCCCACGTCTTCGCAGGTGCTCGTATTTTCGCGCACGAGTCTGCAAACGGATCGCATTACGCCCTGGTCGCCGCGGGCATTGTATTTCAATGACGACGTGTACGTGGGCTACGTGTTCGACAGCCCGTTCCTCGAGATCGGTGCCGTCGATCCCTCACGTGGTGGCGTGTTCTATACGCTCCCGCAGCAACCTGCATCATCGTCGACGCAACCAGTGCTGCAGCGCGAGGGCCGCACATGCCTCATGTGCCACACCTCTCGCATATCTACCGGTGGAGTGAGTGGCTTCATGGTGCTTTCCACGGTCGCGGATCGGTATGGGTATCCCATCACTGGTATGCATGAGGGAAGCACCACCGATGTCGTGCCACTCGGCGAGCGCTATGGTGGATGGTATGTGACGGGAACCGGCGGTCACGCCGCCAATCGTTTTTCTCCGATGCTCAGTCAGGAGATCAGCGACAAGGCGGCCTATCGTGCAAGATTCCGCGGTGAATCCCAGGACTCGATAAGCGCCATGGTGCGGACATTGGCTGGCAAGTTCGACACCACGGTCTATCTCAATGGGCAGAGTGATGTCGTAGCACTCACGGTGCTCACGCATCAGACCATTCTGCACAATCTCATTACCGCCACGCATGAAGCGGCCAGGCAGGCCCTGTTGCAGGCGGCCATCACACCTGGTGGTGGAGACACGGTGCACAGTGATTTCCCGGCACTTCGTGGTGCAGTGGAGAATCTTGTGCGCGCCATGTTGTTCGTGAAGGCGGCGCCGTTTCCGAGTGCCATGCGCGGTTCGACAACCTTTGCGGCGGACTTTCAGAAGCACGCTCGACGCGATACCAAGGGACGCTCGCTGCGCGACCTCGATCTGGAGACGCGGCTCTTCAAGTACCCGTGCAGCTTCCTTATTCACTCGGAAGCATTCACATCGCTGCCGATTGTTGCGCGTCGCGCGGTCTATGCGCGGATGTGGGAGATTTTGAGTGGCAAGGACACTTCGCGCGATCTGCAGGGGCTTGTAGAGACGGATCGTCGAGCGGTGACAGAGATACTTGAGGGGACGGTGCCGGAGTTCGTGAAATTGAGAGAATTGAAGCGGTGAAGTGTGTGTTTCAGAAAGTCGAGTCTATCGGAAAGGTGATTTAACTGATCACGCAGAGGGAAAGAGACGCAAAGAACACAGAGGAGGACCCGAATGGCGTGCACTCAGATCCTCCTCTGCGACCTCCGTGTCTCTTTCCCTCTGCGTGATCAGTTTAACGATCTCTCCGCAGCCACTATGGCTGAATGACCCTTCTCCGCGCCATCAACGCCTCGATCTCATCAATCTCGCGCGGCACGAGCGACAACCTCTCGAGTCCCTTATCCGTGATGATGTAGTCATCCTCGATCCGCACACCGGTGTTCTCGTAACGCTTCACCGCCGCCAGCACCTTGGCCTTGAACTGCCGATTGCGCGGCGTATCGGGCAGCACATCGAGGGCCTTGGTGCTCACATACACACCGGGCTCGATCGTGAACGCATCCCCTTCATGAAAGACACCATCGCGGCGCGCATCGGCCTGCATCGGGTCGTGCACCGCGAGACCAATCCCGTGTGTGATGCCGTGAATGGTCCACAGATTGGCCTGCTTGCATGAAGCCGGCGACGCGGTGCAATCCACGCGCCAGGGTGGATCGTACATCGCGTCTTCACTCTCGATGAGCCCGAGCGCCGCGAGTCCGCGCACGCGTACGGCCACCGACGAGTCGGCCGCTGCGCGAATATTCATGCCGGGCTTGGAGTTGCGTTCAGCGGCTGCCTGTGCGTCGCGCACCAGTTGATACAACGCGCGCTGTTCGGCGGTGAATTTCCCGCTCACCGGGATCGTGCGCGTGATGTCGGCCGCATAACCGCGATACTCCGCACCAGCGTCCATCACCACCAGATCACCCGGCTTCACCGGATCGCTGTCCTTCATGTAATGCAGCGTGGTGCCATTGTATCCGCCGCCCACGATCGAGCCATACGCTGGACGCTCGGCGCCGCGCCGCGTGAACTCATATTCGAGCGCCGCGCGCAGCTCGTACTCATGCAACGGATTGGCCGTCAGCATCGCGGAACGATGGCCTTCTGTGCTGATCTCCACTGCCTTCCGAATAAGCGCGAGTTCGGCAGCCGACTTGCGACCGCGCACCGCCAACACCTGCGGCATCGCATTCTTGATCACGATTGACGGATACGCCTTGGTAAGCGCTTTCACCGTCTCCTGACCACGTGTCAGTGTGTCGAGGCGCGAGAAGTCCGTGGTCTCGACATCGGGGATGTGCCAGAACGGCTGACCCGCACGCGCGAGCGAGTCGAGCACCCCAGCCAACGCACCAAAGCTGCGGGCCGGCATACCGGTACGTGCCACGCTCGTGGCCGAATCCAGACGCTGTCCGTAGTAGAAGGCTGTGCGCGCATCGAGCGGCGTGAGGTACAGCGTCGCCTGCGGCACCTTGTCCTTGATCACCATGACGAGCGCGTGATCTGGCTCGTTCAATTCAGTGAGATAGCGGAAGGACGGCAGTTGATAGAACGCGCTGAAGTCATGCACCAGCGCGCGGCCACCATAGGACACCAGCACACCATTCTCGAGACGCTCAGCGAGCGCCTTGCGGCGTGCGGCTGTCTCCTCACGGGTGATGCCGTCCTGTGCTGCCTTTTGCGCGGCGATAGGCGATGTGGCAATCGCCGCGGATATCAGCGTGAGCCCGGTCAGGCTCGCGATTCGTTGGATTTGACGGAATGGAGAGCGCATTCCATCAAATTAGCGCGCCAATCAGGCCGTCGGGCGAGTTCGCGCGAGTTTCACCTGATACATCGCGGCATCGGCACGACGTAGCCAGTCGGAGATGACCTCCGCCGACTGCCACTGCGCCGCACCTGCACTGGCCGACAGCGGACCGGCCTGCTCCGAATACTCCCACGGCAGTGCGGCGAGTCGCGCACGGAAGCGATCAGTGAGCCGCTCAGCCAGCGTCAGCGGCGTTCCGGGCAGCAAAACGGCGAATTCGTCCCCACCCAAACGGCACGTCACATCCGCTTCGCGCAGAAAAACCCGCGGCAAGGTGTTGGCCAGTGCGACGAGCGCCGCATCACCCACATGATGTCCGTGCACGTCGTTCAGCACTTTCAGGAAATCGAGATCGATGACCACGACACTCAGCGGCTGGCCACCCAGCGCATGCAGCGCAGAAATGCGGCCAAGCGCACGTTCGAATGCCAGACGATTGCCGAGTCCGGTCAGCGTGTCCGTTTCGCTTGCGCGCCGTGCTTCCTCGAGCTGCGATCCGAGTTGCTCGATACGTGCTGCCAATTGCACAAAGGCTTCACGCTGCGAGTCCTGCCGCGCCTGCGTCAACTGTTCAATTGTGAGCATGGCCTGCGCAATCTCGTTCTTGACCGCCCCCGTTTCGAGGCGATCGAGTGCGGTGCGCACGCGCGCCACCTGCGCGTCCGCTTTGGGCGAGTGATGCTGTTCGGCCAGGAGGGCCTGGTGCGAACGCTCCACACAGGTCCACAGGGCTTCGCGCAAATCCGTCAGCGCTGTCTCCACATAGCGACGTTCATCGCGCCGATGGGTGCTGAATGCCTGCGTGACGCCGATCCAGTTGCGATGGCTGATCCCGCCCGAGTTGTCCTCACCGCCGGCGGAGCGCTCGACACCGGGGATGGGTGTGCCCATCACCGCATGACGTCGCCATCCCTCGAGCTGCTCACGCGCTTCATTGGCCGGGCGATCCGGCAGGTCAATGATGTGCTGCGTGTACTGCGCGAGCACCTGACCCAGTGCATCGAGCACTGGACCGACATCGTCCGACGGCGCACTGACGGTGGCAACGGGCGCAGCGTTCGACGTGGAGTGGCGCGAAAAGAACATGGAGAATTTTCGGATTTCGGAATGTCGGAATACCGACGGTGCACCAACGGTGCAACCCATACGTCCGAATATCGGTTCCCGGAGTGGTGCCCTTTACGATGCCGGATCAAGTAGCCAGGCGATGACCTGCGCCGCGCCATATGGGCCATGTCGTGCGAGATTTGCCACTGATGCCAGATCGTCCCCGCTAGTGACCAGGGGCGGTTCCACCGTGTCCCCACGCACCTGCCCAAGCCCAATGTCGGCCAGGAGCCCATTGCACAGGCACTGCCGACCCTCGGAGGCTTCGACCGTCCCGCCCTTGCTCACATAGGCTTCCACCGGCTCGGCGGCGCAGCGATAGACCAACCGACCATCCTCGCGCCGGACCGCTTCGCGCAAATAGCCCAGGTCGCAAAGACGTTCTCGCGTACCGCCCAATGAACCGTCCAACGTGGTTGCCGAAGGATTCGGGCGGGTGAGCTGCACCACCTTGAATGGATATCCGGTGGGCGACGCCCGCGGATCCGTGTGAACCGATAGCACACCATCGCGAATGCCCTGCAGGACATCGCGTTTGATATCGGGTGCCAGCCCGGACTCGTTGCAGTAGGCGAACAGTGTTCCGACCTGCACGCCGGCGGCTCCGGCGTTCATTGCCGTGCAGAGACCCTCCGGTGTGCCAGCGCCTCCCGCAATCCAGAAGGGCAGTTCGAGTTCACGCATGCGTGCCAGGTCTACCTGGTCACGTTCACCGTAGATGGGTTGGCCGCTGCTATCGAGGGTCATGGCACCGCGCGGCGGCGCATTGTGGCCTCCTGCAGTAGGCCCTTCCACAATGAAGCCATCGACACGTCCATTGCTCTTGCGCGCGAGTGTGGCAGCCAGTGATGCCGCCGATACCACGGGGTAGAAGGCTGGTCGCAGCAACGGTGAGTCAGGTACCGCACGATCCGGCCACACGTCGGCGGGATCAAAGCGCAGCCATTCAGCTACGTCGCGCGGGAGCCCTTCGACTTCGAAGCGCATCTCTGCTGTTGCATGCGATGCGAGAGTGTCGAGTGCACCGGGGATCTCGCGCGGAATGCCGGCGCCCATGATCACCGTCGAGACACCTGCCAGCATCGCTCCATAGAGTGTGGGCAGATTGGGCATCTGCACCTTGGTGAGCAGGTTGAGGCCCACGGGAAACTCATGTCCCTCACGAGCCAGCCATGTCTCCACGAATGCTGCGGCAACCGTGACGCGCTGTCTGGCGGCCGTCACCTTCTGCTTGTACATGGGCAGCAGATGGTACTGCACATCCGATCCCCGGCCTTCGGGACGGAAGTAACGACGCAGGATTTCGTCGGCCACACCGGGGATCGGGAAGTGCGCGAGAGCACGTCGCATGTGCCCGCCTGCGTCGCCATCCTGCAATCGCCGAACGAGTACGGTGTCGAGCACGGTACCGGATACCACACCCAGTTGCCCGCATCGCGAGACCGCGTTGGCCAGTCGCCAATTGGACACGCCGATGCCCATTCCACCTTGAATGATGCGCGGCAGCGAACGCGTTGGCGGACGCGTTGGCGTGCCTGCGGTAACTCGTGATTCAGTGGACATGGTGACCCGGGAAGAGGCGATGTCGTACGACGACGTGCACCGCTGTATGCGTCGGCGCATTCCCGGCAATGTGAGGCAATGACCCACCTTCATGAAATTCGCAGAACACCTGACGAACTCGTCAGGGAACAGACGACACGTGGCCAAATGTTGGACACGTGGGGTTGTTTTACACTCGTGTGTTCTCAGTACGAATCGCGTGATCATGGAGCAACGGCGCTTCGATCAACTGCATGCTTTCACCGTACCCTGAAACGCCGGACGGTCAGATGTCGCTTCATCATTCGAACATTCATCTCGCGCATGGTCACGATGACCATGACGATCATGATGATCATGGCGGGTTGCAGCGTGATCTGATGGCGACCGGGCAGGCGCTCGATCGGCGGAGTCTGTTGCGTCACGCGGCACGATTTGGACTCGGGTATGGGGCGCTGCAGTTGCTGGGATGTGGTGGGTCGGATGCCACGACGGCGCCGGAGTCTGGCGACGATGGCACGCCCAACAACAACACTGGCAGTTGCAGTCGCATCCCCGAGGAAACAGCGGGTCCGTATCCGGGTGATGGATCGAATGGCGCGAACGTGCTCAATCAGACGGGCGTGGTGCGTCAGGACATTCGTTCCAGCTTTGCCGGTCTCAGCGGGTCAGCAGATGGTGTACCACTTAGTGTGAATCTCACGCTGGTGAATGCATCGACCTGCGCGCCGCTGTCTGGATATGCGGTGTATCTCTGGCACTGCGATCGCGCGGGACTGTACTCGTTGTATTCGTCTGGCGTGACAAATCAAAATTGGTTGCGCGGAGTGCAGGCGGCGGACAGTTCGGGCCGTCTCAGCTTCACCAGCATCTTTCCCGGTTGTTATGCCGGTCGATGGCCGCACATCCATTTCGAAGTGTTCCGCTCGGTGGCACTGGCGGGCGCTTTCACCAATCGCATTGCGACTTCGCAGCTCGCGTTACCCAAGGCGTCGTGCGATACGGTGTATGCGCAGAGCGGCTATGCGAGTAGCCGAACCAATCTGGCGGGCATCACGTTGGCAACCGACAACGTGTTCAGCGATGGCAGCAATCTGCAGTTGGCAACCGTGACGGGAGACACAAACGGGATGGTGGCGTCTCTCACAGTTGCTGTGACAGGATAGCAACATTCGGGGTATGCAGGATAGGTCCTTGGGAGGGATCTACCTCACTGGCTGCTGAGGGGCGGTCCAGGGAGGCAAGACGGGGGGCGAGGCGCACACGGGGCAGATATGTTCCGGCATGCGACTCCTCCCCGTTCTTGCGTTGGTAGGTGCCGTGGCGACATTCGTCACGCCAATTCCTCCATTGGCCGCGCAGTCTGCTGCGGCGCAATCATCAGCTGCCGCATCATCGGCCACCGTCCGACTTCGGCGTGCACTCGACAGCATCTCCGCCGCACATCGTGGTGTGGTGGGCTATCACTTCGCAAATCTCGAAACTGGTGAAGTGGTCGCGCAGCGTGGCGACGAAACATTCCCGACTGCGTCGCTGATCAAGGTACCTGTGCTGGTGGCGCTGTTCGATCTGGCCGAGCAGAAGCAATTGACGCTCGAAGATCCGGTGGTCCTCACGGATATCGACAAGGTAGGTGGTGCCGGTCAGCTGCAATATCTCCGCACACCGCTCACGCTCACGCTGTGGGATGTCGCCGTGCTCATGAGCACACTCAGCGACAATACCGCCACCAATCTGATCCTCGATCGGATCAAGATCCGGCGCGTGTGGCAGAAGATGGAAGCACTCGGCTTGCCACACACCAAGGTGCATTCCGGCTCGATGACGCGAATCGGTAGCGTGGCACCTGACAGCTCGGTCAAGTACGGGCTGGGGGTCACCACACCAAATGAGATGGCGCGGTTGTTCACGCTGATGGTACAGGGGAAAGCCGTGAGTGCGCGCGCCGACTCCACCATGCTCGACATTTTGCGACACAATACGGACGACACAAAGTTGATGCGGTTCAACTACGGCGTACGGGCTTCCCATAAAACAGGTGACGTGGACGCCTCACGCACGGACTGTGGTGTGCTGTATCTACCGGCTCGTGTGATCGCGTGCGTGATGACCAAGGAGAATGTCGACACACGCTACTGGAGCGAGAGCGAAGGCAATGCGGTGATCGCCTACATGGGTCGCGCGGTGCGCGAGGCATGGGCCGCGGCTCCCAGTCGGTAGCTCAATGTGCTACGCCGCCGGGAGCCATACTTGGAACTGAGTCCCCGTGCCTTCGGTGGACTCCACTACGATGGCTCCCCCGGCTTCAACCGTGACCATCGCGACCGTGGGCAGGCCAATGCCCGATCCCCGTTCTCCCTTCGTGGTGAAGAACGGTTCCCAGAGTCGCGCCAGCACGGCGGGTGACATGCCGCAGCCATCATCCTCGACCGCGATGCATACATAATTTCCCGGCTGGAGCGCACCCACGGCAGCGGGACGCCGGGATGAGAGCGCGCAGTCGGAAACGTGCACATCAACACGGCCGTCGCGCTTCGTGGCGTCACGTGCATTGACCACGAGATTCAGTAGAATTTGCTCAACGGCGGTTGGATCAATATTCACGGTCTGCGTCGCCGTGACATGCAAGGTGAGGGCTCGCTCGCTCGTGGCGAGGAGTCGAAGCATTGGCAGCAGTTCGCCGCTCACCTGGCCTATATCAATGGCCCGCGGTTCGATCGGCTGGTGACGGGAGAACCGCAGCAGACGCTGCGTCAACGCTCGCCCACGCGTGACAGCGTGATCCATCTCCGTTAAATCCGTCTCGACCGTCGGGTCACCGTCCCGAATGCCGTCCTCGGCGAGATCGCTACCGCTCACGATCACACCGAGGATGTTGTTGAAGTCGTGGGCTACGCCACGCGCCAACTGACCGACCTGCTGCCAGCGTTCGGATTCGACCGCTCGCTCCTGTGCCTGTTTGAGACGCGCAGCCCGAATAGACATCGCCTCTCTTTCGTACTCCACGGCCGCCAGCAATGAGGCGATGCCGATGGATAGCGTAGAGGCAAGGGTCATGCTTGCCACCATCAGCGAATCAATCGAGTTGAAACCGACAGCAAAACTCTTGATGCGCATGGCGGCGTCGATAAACACTGCGATCAATTGCGCGACAAAACCCCAGTAGAGCGGCCGCACCGCAGACATTGGAGCGACGGATGGCCGCGTGATCGCGAGCAGTGGCAGCAATGGAAGCACCGCGAAGGCGCGTGACCAGATCGCTGCCGAAAGCTCGAACGTTTGCGGGTCGAGACGGGCTGTCACTCCATGGATCGCGGTGCCAACGAGAAAAGCGCCGAGTGCCCAACGCCACAGGTGGCGTGGCACCGGAGAGACTGCGGTTCGGTCCAACCTCACCGCATGCTGGACCAGCGGGATCTGAAGTGCGCAGGTGGCAGCAAAGACTCCGATCAGCAAGGAGGCATCGAGTCCCGTGCGGTCGGGCAAAACGAAGTACAGAGAGCGTTCGGCCACACGCACCACATGCACCAGCCAGATCGCAGCCAGCGTACGAAGAAAGGCATGCGGTAGCGCACGAGCCAGACCGACCTGCACCACGGTGAACACAATCACCATGAACACGTCGAATGCCAGAAATGCGCTCGCGCCCTGGTAGTACGTGGAGGTGTTCACGCGCCAACCGTTACCTGTCGAACCGCTCGCAGTGGTGTCTGCGGCAGATCATCCGACTGCGTGTCCGCTGGTTGTGGTGCGCTGGCCGGTAACCACGCCTCGATGCGGGTTCCCATTCCCAACGCACTGCTTACATGCAGATGCCCTCCGACACTACGTGTGGCCTGCGCTACGGCCATCAACCCGAGCCCAATCCCCGTATCGCTTGGTTCTACTGCAATAGGATCGAAGAGGTGCGGCAGCAGGTCGGGTGCAATCCCCGCGCCACTGTCTTCTACTGTAAGACGTACCCAGGTTCCTGCGTGACAAGTGCCATGTGTGAGCGGCACCTGCGTGGTAATATTGATGTCCTCGATTCGAAGCTGAATGGTGGTTTCCCGATGCGCTGCGTCCTGCGCATTGAGTACCAGATTGAGTACCAACTGCTCGCACTGGGTGAGCGACATATTCACGAACTGCACGCTGTCGATCGTGGTCACCAGATGATGACTGGGGCTCACCGTTCGTGAGAGCAGCGGGACCAGCTCCCGAATTAAATCGGCCGGGCGGAAATGGCGATGATCTCCACCCTGTTGTCTCGCCAGAATGAGCAATCGTCTTGTCAGGCGACTGCCGCGTGCAGCGGAATCGCGAATGGCCACGAGGTGTGCGCGGGAACGACCGTATCCCCCGCGCCACGTATGTCGCAGTTGTTCCAGTTCACCAGCGACAGTAGAGAGCACGCGATTGAAATCGCGGCCAATGCCGTTGGCCATCCGACCGAGAATCTCCAGTCGATGAGCCTCGGCATCCTGTACGCCAAGTTGCACTTCGCGATCGATCATGGCCTGCACCTGCGCGCGTTCCCCGGCAATGACTGCCAGCAACGTAGCAATACCGAGCAGGAACAGCCCTGACAGATTCGCGACCACAGTGGCCGTGAGATCAAACGATGGATCTGCCGCCAGGCTTACGCGCACACGGAATACGGATTCGATCAGTTGGCAGACGAACAGGCTGCCGAATCCGACGCGCAACAACTGCAATACTGGGGTCTGGCGCTGGGGCACACCGCGACCATTCACCACGGCCATGAGCATCCCAGCCGTGACAATAAAAATGAGGGGACGACCCCAGAAATTGACAATGATGTCTTCGCGCGCGTCGAGCAGGCGACTGAGTGTGGTCGCCGCAACAAAATAGGCGGCGCCACCGATGGCCCAGGTCGCGAGCGAACGCCGCGTGACCGACGGGAGTGTACCGAGCGAGCGCACGGCGCCAGTCACCAATGGGACAGACGCGGCAAAGAGTGATCCGACGATGATCGCCAGCACGAATGTGCCGGGCGCCGATTGTCGTCCACCACCCCAATAGAGTGCCAAGGCCAACGCGAGGATCGCGCGGCTCAGGAAGAACGCCGTGAGCCAGCCCATCAGCGGGCGGCGCAGTCTGAGGTAGAAGCTGCCGAGCAGTGTGGCAAAGGCCAGCGACATGGCCATCTGCACCAGCCACATCCAGTGGCCCGTTGCTTCGAACACGGTCGCCGCGGTCGATTCCTGCATGGCGTGTCCGTGTTCTCCCGAGCGAGGTCAGTGGCGCGTGCGGGAGCAGTAGTTCAGCTCGCCGCACCTACGCGCAGAACATCCCACGCAAAGGGTCGGGAGCGCAAGACGGCGCTCCCGGAAGCTCATCCGAGTCTCACCGATTGCCGATCGTATCGATTGGCTCGGGCGGTGGTGCGTACTGCGTAAAGAACTGGGTCTGATTGAGATCGCCGCCACCGGTGGTCATGACTTCAAGGCGCGCGACCACACCAGGTCCCATTTGGACCGGCTGGCTGGTCCACATGTTGCGGCCTGCGACCGCGCGAACTCCCACGACAAACAGACCGCCAGGTTGCAACTCGTTTTCCGGCACCATGATGGTGCGTTGCGAGTTGCCGTTTACCAGGCCGAGTCGACGGGTACTGGACCCGGTGGACCGCACGGCAAACACATTCACATCGAAGTAGCCGCGATTGTTCACCATCAGGACCACGGTACCACTGCTGCTGACAACGCCATTCTTGTAACACCCCATGCTGCCAACGGCAGCGACGCACAGGGCGACCAAGGCCAGGCGACGGGAGAGAATTGGGCGAATCACGGATGCTCCGATCACGGGTGCTCTGACAGTCGGTCAATCATGGGCTGCGTGATGAGAACGGTTCCGCGCGCACTGCGACGGAACCGGGCGGCGTCCGCAATCGGATCTTCTCCGACCACGAGCCCCGGAGGAATTAGTACCCCACGATCAACAACCACGTTCGTCAGTCTCGCGCCACGGCCGACCTCGGCGTAGGGCTGAACCACGGCGCCTTCCAGAGTTGAGTAGGAGTGCACACGCACTCCGGTAAACAGCAGCGAACGGTGCAGGTTGGAACCAGAAATGATGCAACCACCCGAGACGAGAGAACTCAGCGCGTGTCCACGGCGGCCTTCTTCGTTGTGCACGAACTTGGCCGGCGGTGTGATTTCGGCGTAGGTCCAGATCGGCCAGTCGTTGTCGTACAGATCCAGAGTGGGGACTACGGTTGTCAGATCGATGTTGGCTTCCCAGTACGCATCCACGGTTCCGACATCACGCCAGTAGGCCTCGCTTTCGCGGTCGGCCTTGACGCAGGAGTCCTTGAAGCGGTGCGCCACGGCTTTGCCGTGTTCCACCACGTACGGGATGATGTCCTTGCCAAAGTCTCTACTCGACGTGGGATCAGCCGCGTCACGCTTGAGCAAATCGAAGAGGAAGGTGGTGCGAAAGACGTAGATGCCCATGCTGGCCAGCGCGAGATGCGGCGCGCCGGGGATACCGGGCGGATCAGCCGGCTTTTCGAGGAAGTGCACGATGCGATCATTGGCATCCACATGCATCACGCCAAAGCCGCTCGCCTCCTCTCGCGGCACTTCCAGCACACCCACCGTGACGTCGGCACCCTGGTTGACGTGCTGCTGCAGCATCAACTCGTAGTCCATCTTGTAGATATGGTCACCGGCGAGGATGACCATGTACTCCGGATGGTACGCCTCGATGATGTCGAGATTCTGATAGACGGCATCGGCCGTGCCATCGTACCACTGCGTTTCATTCACGCGCTGACTGGCCGGCAGGATATCGAAACTCTCGTTGCGCTCAGGGCGCAAGAAGTTCCAGCCGCGCTGCAGATGACGGATCAGACTGTGGGCCTTGTACTGCGTGGCAACGCCGATGCGCCGGATACCACTATTGATGGCGTTGGACAGCGCGAAGTCGATGATGCGCGTCTTGCCACCAAAATACACGGCCGGTTTGGCGCGGCGGTCAGTGAGCTCGTACAGGCGCGACCCTCGTCCACCGGCCAGCACATAGGCCATGGCGGAACGGGCCAGCGTGCCACGAATCGAGCCACGATTGGGCGACGTCATGCTGCCATAAACTCCGGCAAGAGGGAGGGAACTGCCACTTCGCCATTTTGCGTCGCGTGCGCGCAGCGCGTAAGGTAGGAGATGCGTGTTCTCTTCGTGGCGGCCGAAGTCGCCCCATTCGTGAAGACCGGCGGACTGGCCGATGTGGCCGGCGCCCTCCCTGCGGCATTGGCGGCACAAGGTCACGATGTACGTGTGATCATGCCACGCTATCGTGCCATGCGCGTGCGCGGTGTCCCTGCTGATGGCCCTGTTGGTGCAACATTTCTTCCGGTCGGTGAGCGAGCGGAAGAAATGCGGCTGCTCTCAGGGACGAACGGCGCGGTTCCTGTGTACTTCCTGGATATTCCCGCCGCCTTTGAGCGCGATGCCATATACGGAGAGCGCGACGATCATCGGCGGTTCATTCTCTTTGCACGCGGCGTGCTGGCGGCCATGCAGCATCTGCGCGAAGTCGATGGATGGCAGCCGGATGTAGTGCACGGGCACGACTGGCATGCGGCGCTCGTGATCAACTATCTCAAGACCTACTACGCCTACACATTCGGCCACATCGCCACGGTTTTCACCATTCATAACCTCGCGTATCAAGGGCAGGGACATCCTGATCTCTTGTCGCTGGCGGGACTTACGGAAGGTGGTCTGGTGGAGAACGGTCTCGGGCCCGGTATTGCCAACAGTTTCAACTGCATGGCGCGCGGTATTCGATTCGCCGATGTGGTGAGTACGGTGAGTCCGACGTACGCCCGCGAAATCATGACCATGGAGTATGGTGAGCGACTCGATGGGTTGCTGCGTCATCGGCATGATCGTGTGGCCGGTATTCTGAACGGCATTGATACGGCGCTGTACGATCCGGCACATGATGCACACATCGCTGCGCCGTATTCCGCGGATGATGTATCGGGTAAGGCTGCCTGCAAGACTGCACTTCAGGAGCGTTGTGGTCTCGAGGTGAATGCCACGCGTCCTCTGCTGGGTGTGGTCTCGCGATTGGTGGAGCAAAAGGGATTTGTTTTGCTCGAGGCGGCGTTGCCCTGGCTCATACAGGAGACGTCGGCGCAACTGGTACTGCTCGGAAGCGGTGATGCGCATCTTGAGTCAGTGTTCCAGCGTGCCGCGCAGCAATACGGTGACCGTGTCTCCGTTCGTGTGGGCTTCGATGTCGCACTTGCGCAGCAGATCTACGCTGGCAGCGATGCGTTTCTCATGCCGTCACGTTTCGAGCCGTGCGGGCTTGGCCAGATGATTGCGCTGCGCTATGGCAGCGTGCCCATCGTGCGGGCCACGGGTGGACTGGCAGATACCGTACGCGAAGGGTTGAATGGCAACGGATTCGTGTTTCATCCGTTCGATGCGCGGCATTTCCGTGATGCCATTGCGCGGGCGTTGGCGTGTTTTGCCGATCCGGCCGACTGGCTCCAGGTGCGGGAGCGCGGTATGCGTGCGGATCATTCGTGGACGCGATCAGCGGCGGCGTATGGAGACCTGTATGACTGGGCGCGCTCGTTTGTGCGGCGGTAACAGCAACAGCAAAAAGCAACTGATTAACGCGGATGACACGGAAACAGACGGAAACTACAGGATTGGATCGGGGCGAATCGGGAGCGGTGGTGTGGTCTGTCAGTTTTCATTTTTTCTTTTTTGTAGCTGCAGTTAATCCGTGTGGTTTCCGTCTCTTTCCGTGTCATCCGCGTTAATCAGTTGCTGTTGCTGTTGCTGTCACCGGCAACGCCCGCTCCCCGCGATCTGATGTCGTCGACCAACGGCACGCCTCCAACCAGCAGCAGGACCATCGCGATAGGAATCGTGAAGGTGTAGCCGATCGTCTTGAATCCGTATGCACCGACAATGCCACCCACGAAGAATGCGAGCAGCAATCCGCCGAGTACACGAAGCCGCTCGGGGTCAGCTTGCACAGCGGCGCCGCGATCCTTCGAACGATTCCAGTAAATCCATTTGCCCAGTTCGATTCCCAGATCCGTCACGATGCCGGTCATGTGCGTGGTGCGAATAACACGCTCGGACAGTTTGGTCACCACCGCGTTCTGCAGACCCATGAGAAAGGACAGCAGCAGCACGGTGGCCGGAAGCAGCAACGCGGTTTCCTGCGAGAGACCTGAACCCGCCACGCCAAACAACAGAATGAGCAGGGCCTCCAGCAGCAGCGGCAGTGCAAACGCGCTGGTGAGGTCGCGTCGGCGTGCGTAGTTCACCATGACTGCGCATGCGACGGCTCCCGCCAGAAACGCCACGACGGCACCGAGCGCGGTGAAGGCCAGGGGATGTTGGCCAAGCACGAGATGATCGGCGGCAGAGGACACGGCACCAGTGACATGGGACGTGTACTGACCAACGGCCAGGAATCCACCGGCATTGATGGCGCCGGCGACGAAAGCCAATGACCAGCCGAGTTTCCGGTCTGCATGATAGCTGCGCTCGCGACCCACGAGCTCCCGGGCCGTGCGGAGTGGTGTCACGACCGGCTGGCCGGCGGCGTTCCAGCCAGCAATGTCTGCGTGGCGGTGTGCATCGGTTGTGTGAGCACCCGGGATGCGGCGCCGGTTTCCACCACCGCACCATGCGCCAGCACCGCTACGCAATCCGACACGGAGCGCGCAAAATCCACGTCGTGCGTCGTGATCAGCAGCGTGCGTCCTTCACTGGCCAACGTACGCAGGGATTCGGCCATCGCACTCCGGCGCGCCGGATCGAGGGCCGCCGTCGGTTCATCCATGAGCAGTACCTGCGGATCGAGCGCCAGCGCCCGGGCAATCGCTACACGCTGCGCTTCTCCGCCTGAGATCTGACCGGGCAGGGCATGTGCCCGATGCGACACCCCCAGCTGATCGAGCAATGTGGCTGCGCGTGATTCTGCATCGCGACGCGACTGCCGGAGCGTGTGCATCGGGGCCAGCGTGATGTTGTCCAGCACCGAGAGATGCGCAAATAGCGCGTGCTGCTGGAAAACGAATCCCACACGTGAGCGCAGTGCACGAAGTGCCCGTTCGGGCGGTGTCGGTCCTGGCCGCAATTCGACCGTGCCATCAACCACGATGCGCCCGTCGTTGAATGCTTCGAGTGCCGCCACCGATCGCAGCAGTGTGCTCTTGCCCGCTCCGGAGATGCCCATCAGTGCCCAGATCTGGCCCTTGGGTACAGATAGCGTCGCACCGGTCAGGACTTCACGTCCTTCTCGAATGGTGCGGAGACCATCAACCGTCAGCGCCAATGGGGTACCGGTATTCACGGCAGTGCTCATGGCAACCTCCACCGCGCTTCGAGTGCACGCGCCAGTCGCGACAGCGGCAGCGACATGGCCAGATACATGGCCGCGCAGATGGCACCTGGCACCATCCAGCTGCCGATGTTCGTGGCGTAGATGGCTGTCTGTTTTGTCAGCTCTACAACCGTGATGACCGACACCAGTGACGAGTCCTTGAGCAACGCCACGAAGTCATTGGTCATGGGCGCCAATGCAAATCGCAGCGCCTGCGGTGCGCGCACCAGTCGAAAGCTTTGCCATTCACTGAGACCCAGTGTGCGCGCCGCTTCCAGCTGCGCCCGCGGAATCGCTTGCAATGCCGCGCGATACACCTCGGCCTCGTACGCGGCGTAGTTGAGCCCCAATCCGATAATGGCCGCCAGCAGTGCGGGCAGTCGCACCACGTTGCTCAAACCGTAGTACAGCACGAAGAGCTGCAGCAGCACCGGGGTGCCACGAATGATTTCCACGTAGGCCGTAAGCAGCCACTGCACAGGTTGTGGGCCGTACACTCGCCCGCTGGCCACCGCCACACCAATCAGTACCGCCAACGCCATTGCGCTGAAGCTGATCAGCAGCGTCAGACCAGCTCCTCGAAACAGTGCCGGCAAGTACCGAATGGTGGCCTCGCCTGTACTCATTCGCGTCGTAACGCTCTCCAAACGCTGCGTGGCGGAATCCGCCAACATGCGTGCATGAAAGGCGGTCTGGTTGGCATCCCACACATTCCATCGGCGGAATGTCGCTTCGAGCGACCCGTCGGCCATGCGCGCTTTCAGGATGACATCGAGCGAATCGCGCAGTGCCTCATTCCCCTTGGCCAGCACGGCGACATAGTGCCCGACCGCAATGGTGGTCGGCTGAATGACAAATCCCGGTGTGCGTCTGAGCGCGCGCTCGGCAACGACGTGATCGAGAAGCACCGCTGATACGCGTCCGTCGACCAGATCGGTGTATGGATGTGTATCGTCGTCATACGAGACCGGTACCACACCGTGCTGTTGCTCGGCCTCGAGCAGCAACTGATAGGCGAGTGTGGAGCCCAGTGTGGCGACACGCTGACCACGCAGATCAGCCAACGTGCGAAAGCGTGCGGTGTCAGCTGCGCGAACCGCCAATACTTCCCGAAATTCGTAGTAGGGGCGCGTGACGGCAAAACGCTGACGTACTTCGGGACGGTCCTCTAGCCCCGACATGCCCACATCGAAGTCGCCACGCGCAACCGACTGTTCGATCGATGACCAGGCCACCTGCACGAAGCGCGGTGTACGTCCCAGTCCGGCGGCGAACATCGTGGCGATCTCGACATCGAAGCCACGCAACTTGCTTGGGTCCGATGGGTCGGCCTCCACAAATGGCGCGGCGCCTTCGGCGTCACCGCCCCAGCGGAGGACAGGTAGAGGGGGGGAGGTGCGAGCGGACTGTGCGGAGAGATGCAGAGGGGCCGACAGGGCAATGAAGGAGATTGTCAGCCATACCAAGACCGTTAACTGCTCACGCAGAGACGCAGAGGCACGGAGAACGCGGAGCAGGGGCTCAGTCCCCGAGCCGTTGGTCGTTCAGCAGATACCCCTGCACATAGTCTCGCACGGCATCCGCCAGCGGTGTGACTGGTGCGGTGTACCCCGCCGTGCGCAGTTTCGCGATCTCAGCCTGTGTGTGGTACTGATACTTGTCACGGATGGACATCGGCATGTCGATGAATTCGATCGACGGAGCGCGATCGAGCGCACCAAACAGCGCCGACGTCAGCGAAACCCACGTGTTCGCGTCGCCGCTGCCGATGTTGTAGAGGCCACCGGCGGTCGGGGTCATGGCGAGATGCAATGTCATCGCCACGGCGTCCTTCACATACAAGAAATCGCGACGCTGTTCACCATCGCGGTAGTCGGGCCGGTGCGAACGGAAGAGTTTGACCTGACCCGTCTCCTGCACCTGACCAAAAGCCTTGTGCACGAGCGAACGCATGTCGCCTTTGTGCGCTTCGTTGGGGCCGTACACGTTGAAGTACTTGAGCCCGACCAAGCGGGAAAGCACGCCCGCGCGCGCGGCATACTGATCAAACAGATGCTTGGAGTACCCGTACGCATTGAGTGGCCGAAGACGCGTCAGTGCTTCGTTCGAATTGTCGATGTCGCTCATGCCATGAGCGCCGTCGCCATAGGTGGCCGCGCTGGAGGCATACACAAATCGCGCATGACGACCCATCGACCAATGGGCGAGTTGCTTGGTGAACTCGAAGTTGTTGCGCGCGAGAAATGTCGCGTCGAGTTCGGTGGTGGCCGAGCAGGCACCAAGGTGCAAAACGAGATCGAACTTGCCGAGCGCCCCCGATTCGAGGCGCGACATCAGATCATCGGCTTCGAGATAATCCTCGAAACGCAGCGGTACAAGATTGCGCCACTTCTCGTCGCGACCGAGACGATCGGTTACCACGATGCGCTCCACACCCAGCGTGTTCAGTGCCCATACGCACGCACTGCCAATGAAACCGGCGCCGCCGGTGACCAGTACGCGCGACGGGAGACGGGGCGGAACAGCGGGAAGCGGCAGCGGGCTGGACATGAGCGGCGGTAGAGGGAGCGATCAGACGTGAATCGCAAAATACCGCTCGCTTCAGATCCCGGCACTCCGATGCTCAAATACCGCCTGCAACTGCTGCACCAGAAACGCCAGATCATCCCGGCTCGTAACCAGCGGCGGCGACAGCCGCAGTACCGTGCCGTGTGTCTCCTTGCAGAGAATGCCGCGCGCCTTGAGTGTCTCCGCCCACGGCCTCGCTGGTTCGTTCAACTCGATAGCCCACATGAGCCCACGGCCGCGTACGGCACGAATGGCCGGATGCGTGAGTGCCTCGAGCTGCAGGCCGAGCCACGCGCCTTCAGTGGCCGCTCGCTCCACCAGTCCTTCGTCATCCAAAATGGCGAGGGCTTCCCGGGCGATCGCACAGGCCAGCGGATTGCCGCCGAATGTGCTGCCGTGGGAGCCCGGCTCGAACAGTCCCAGCACTTCGCGTGAACCCACCACGGCGGACACCGGATAGAACCCGCCAGCGAGGGCCTTGCCGAGCACATAGAGATCTGGTGAGACCTGTTCATGGTCGCAGGCGAACCATGCACCGGTGCGGCCAAGTCCCGTCTGAATTTCATCGGCAATCAGCAGCACGTTCTGCTCGTGGCAGAGCGCAGCCAGCTCACGCAGAAAGCCGTCTGGTGGCATGAGCACACCGGCTTCGCACTGCATGGGCTCTACCAGCACCGCGCAGGTGTTGGCCGTGATGGCCGCGCGCACGGCCGCAATGTCGCCAAACGGTACGACCGAAAATCCGGGCGCGAAGGGCCCGAAATCAGCACGGTAGGACGCATCGCTCGAGAAACCGACCAACGTGGTCGTTCGCCCATGAAAATTGTTGGCGAAGGCAATGATGTGCGCCTGTCCATCGGCAATACCCTTGGTGCGATACCCCCAACGACGCGCCGCCTTGATGGCCGTCTCCACGGCCTCGGCGCCCGTGTTCATGGGCAGCACCATCTCCTTCCCGCAGCGGGTCGCCAGTGCCTCGCAAAACGCGCCCAGCTGATCATTGCGGAATGCGCGCGATGTGAGCGTGACACGCGCCGCCTGCTCGGTCATCACGCGCAGCAAACGCGGATGCGCATGTCCCTGATTCACGGCGGAGTACGCGCTCAGACAATCGAGATAGCGACGACCATCCACGTCGGTGACCCAGCTCCCATGAGCCTCGGCAATCACCAGATCGAGCGGACGATAGTTGTGGGCGCCAAATCGATCTTCGCGCGCGATGAACTCGCTCGTGCGCGGTGAGAGCGATTCCGTCAGAGATGCCGTGTGTGCTTCCATGCGTTCCTCCTCTGTTGGATTCAGAGGATTCGGCGTCCAAACGCACTCGCCACCAGATCGGCAGCGAGTTCGGCGGTCGCGTTGCGATGATCGAGGATCGGATTGACCTCCACGAGGTCCATGGCCAGCATCGCGCCACTGTCATGGATGATCTCCATGGCCAGATGGGCCTCACGGCGCGTGGCTCCTCCTTGTACCGGCGTTCCCACGCCAGGGGCCACCGCAGGATCGACCCAGTCGAGATCGAAGGACACGTGCACGCCGGCAGTTCCGGTGGTGGTGATTTGCAGCGCCTCTTCCATCACGCTGCGCAGGCCGCGCTCGTCGATGTCCCGCATGGTGAAGGCTCGGATGCCGAGGGCGCGGATGGCTTCCCGTTCCGCCTCGTCCAGATCGCGCAGTCCCACATAGACCAGGTGCTCCGGACGGATGGCCGGATAGACCGAGGCCAGCTGGGCCAGCGGTGGGTGACCAAGGCCGAGCAGGTGGGCGGCCGGCATCCCGTGCACATTGCCGCTCAGACTGGTTTCGGGGGTATTGATGTCCGCGTGGGCATCCAGCCAGAGAAGACCGATGCGCTGGCCTTTCTCTGCGAATGCCGTTGCCGTCCCCGCCACAGATCCTGCGGCAATCGAATGATCACCACCCATCACTATTGGTCGGACTCCATCACGCACCGCCGTGGCGGTCCACTGAGCGAGCTCCGCGCACACTTGGGTGATGGCGAGCAATGCCGCGTCTGGTGCGCCAGACAGGGTGGCCCGTTCGGGAACGGTGACGTTGCCAACGTCCTGGACGGTTATTCCAAGGCGTGACAGCTGCTGCACCAAGCTGGAGATCCGCATTGCGGATGGGCCCATATCGACACCCCGGCGGCTGGCGCCAAGGTCGAGGGGCACGCCGATGAGCTGTACGAGGCCATCGGTGGATAGAGGCGTGTGTACCGTGGACATGATACAACGTTGCGTCGACGCCTATGTCAGCAACAAGCACAAAAATATGACAAAATGCGAGAATAATTGGACAAAATGATAACGGATGGTGCCATCCTGATAACTGGAAGGTTTGACAGTGACCCCCATTACGAACTAATGTCGGCAATCAGTTCCCACCCTCCAGCGACTCCCTCCTATGAAAATCAGAGTCCTCACGGCGCTACTAGGCGCCTTGGTCTGGACGACGCCTGCCGTCGCCCAGGACAAGGTCGTGACCGGCAAGGTCAGCCGTGAAGCAGGTGTCCCCCTTTCCGGTGTTACTGTCATCGTGAAGGGGACCAACACCAGCACGCAAACCAACACGACTGGTGATTACAGCATTCGTGTCAGTGTCGGTCAGATCATTCAATACCGTTTGATTGGTTATCTGCCGCAGGAGCGTCAGGTAAGCAGCGCGAACATCATCAACGTGATGCTCGACAAGGCAGCTGCAAATCTTGACGCGATGGTCACAACCGCACTTGGTCAGCAGGCGAGACAGCGAAGCCTGGGCGTGTCGCAGCAGACCGTGCAGGGCTCCGATGTCGCGCAGACCGGTCGCGAAAACTTCATCAACGGTCTGCAGGGTCGTGTGGCCGGTGTCGAAGTCACCAGCACATCAGGTATGCCGGGTGCATCGAGCTCCATCACCATTCGTGGTGTCAGCTCGATCTCCGGCAGCAACCAGCCGCTCGTGATCGTGGACGGTCTGCCGCTCGACAACAAGACGACCAACACCAACGTGTTCGCGTCGGACGGCAGCTCGCTCACCGCGTTTTCGAATCGCGGCGTGGACTTCACGAATCGTGCGGCCGACATCAATCCGGACGACATCGAAAGCCTGGTGATTCTGAAGGGCCCGGAAGCCGCAGCGCTTTACGGCATCGACGCCGCCAACGGCGCCATCGTCATCACCACCAAGCGTGGTCAGGCGGGCAACGGCGGGTTCACGTACAGCAACAACGTGCGCTTCGACCAGACACGGAGTAAGCCCGAACTGCAGCAGGTCTATGGACCCACGTCAACGTCGGTCGCTGGTGACCTTCTGGGTTCGTTCTTCTACTTCGGCAACCCGTACCCGGCTGGCACGAAGTTCTACGACAATGTGGACGGCTTCTTCAACACGGCCGTGTCACAGCAGCACAATCTGACCTTCAGCGATGGTTCCAGCGACAATCGCATCAACTATCGTCTGGGTCTCGGTCTGACCGACAACGTCGGTGTGATCCCGAACGTCGGATACAACCGCATCAACTTGACGGGTGCGAGCCAGGCGCAGGTGAAGAGCTGGCTCAAGGTCGACCTGTCGATGGCGTACACCCAGGCGCGGAACGACGGTATCATCGGTGGCGTGAATGGTCCGCTCATGGGCCTCCTGATGTGGCCGCAGACGGATGATGCGTCGAACTACCTCACGGCTTCAGGTGGACGTCGCCGTATCACGCAGTTGGCGGCCACGAGCGAAATCGACAATCCGTGGTTCTCGGTCAACAAGAACAAGCGCGAAGACAAGAACAATCGCCTCGTTGCCAATCTCAACCTCGTTCTCACGCCGCTGAAGTGGGCTGATCTGCGCTTCAATATCGGCTCCGATGGGTACACCGCAGAAAATCTGATTCTGCGTCACCCGGACGGTGCAGGCGCCGGTGTCAACAACAATGGTGTGCTCGATGTGGCCACCGATGTCACGCGCAGCATCAACACGCAGACGGTTCTCAGCATCAAGCCGATCAAGCTGACCAGTCGCTTGTCGGTGAGCGGTCTCGTAGGTAATCAGGTCAACGATTACCGGTCGAACGTGAACGCCATTCAGGGTATGCAGTTCCTGGATCCGAACTTCGTCTCGATCAACAACACCAGCCTGCGTACGCCGCGCACCACGATGTCGCAGCGTCGATTGATTGGTCTGTACGGTCAGGCCGTGTTCAACTGGTCGGACTACTGGTTTGTCACCGTGCAGGGTCGTAACGACTGGACCTCCACCATTCCGGTCGAGCGCAACTCGTTCTTCTACCCCTCCGTCAATACCAGCTTCGTGCTGGATGACGCGGTACCGTCGATCAAGAAGTTCATGACGGCTCGGTTGCGTGCCGCGTATGCCGAAGTGGGTAAGGATGCGCGTCCATACGCGTTCCGTCCGGCGCTCGAGTACAAGCTCACGTCGGGTGGTGGTTACGGATACGGCTTCACCGGCCCGAACCTCAATCTGCGCCCGGAATTCGCGAAGTCGTATGAGTACGGCGCGGACATGGGCTTCTTCGGTGGACGTCTCGGCGTCGATGTCACGACCTACCGCAAGGAGACCACCGATCAGATCGTCAATGACATCCGTGGTTCGTACGGCACCGGTTTCATTCTGTTCAATCTGAACGGTGCGTCCACGCGCAATACGGGTCTCGAAATCACGACGCGCGCGAAGATGGTCAACAAGGCCAACTTCGGCTGGGACATCATCGCCAACTTCGATCGCTCACGTGGCAAGGTGCTCGGCCTGCCGAACGAGCTGCCGGAATCGTACCTCTCGGATACCTGGCTCTACGGCAACGTGCGAAGCGGCTTTATGCCGGGTCTCTCCACGCGCTCGCTGACGGGTTGGTACTACCTGCGCAACGACGCTGGAGCGTTGCTGATCGATCCGACCTCCGGTATGCCGCTGCGTTCGTCGGTGTTCATCGATCGTGGCTATGATCGTCAGCCGGACTTCACGGTTGGTATTACCAATCAGTTCCGCTACAAGAAGTTCACCATGTCCATGCTGTGGGATGTGCGCCGCGGTGGCGACGTGTTCAACGGCACCCAGCACCTGCTGACCACGCGCGGTCTTACGGATCGCACGCTCGATCGTGAGCGTCCGCGTGTCATCGATGGCGTGCTGCGTGATGGCAAGGAGAACTCGGCCAACCCGACGAAGAACAGCATCGTGGTCATTCCGGCGGTGCAGAACGCGTACTACACGGCGATGTCCGAAGAGCTCTTCATCGAGAAGGACATCAATTGGCTGCGCCTCCGCGATATGACGCTGCGGTACGCCCTGCCGGCGTCGCTGCTCAAGTCACGCGAAGCCAGCATTGCGCTCACGCTTACCGACCTGTTCGTGTTCACCAACTACTCCGGTCTTGATCCCATCGTGAGCGGCAACAGTGCCGCCGTGGGTGGTTCCGGCGCTGCCGGTATCGACGCCGGCAACTTCCCGATTCCGCGTGGTATCGCCTTCAGCCTGCGGGTGAACTACTGATGAAGACGATGCGACTTTCCGCGGCGCTGCTGGTCGGCGCCCTCTCGCTCTCAGCCGTTGGCTGCGACGACTTCCTCGACGTCAACGAAAATCCCAACGCACCGCAGACGGTGTCGGCCAATCTGTATCTGACGCCGATGCTGCACTGGATGGTGACGTCACCGCAGTTTGATGGCCGCTTCATCGGCCGTTACACACAGCAGTGGTATCTCCCGGGCACCACGATCAGCACGTGGGATCGCATGGGCTATGACGCCGGCAGCGACAACGGCGCGCAGCTCTGGCGTGATGTGTACTGGGCCTTGGGGCAGAACCTCGTCGACATGACGACGAAGGCCCAGGCCGAGGAGCGCTGGGACCTGCTTGGCGTCGCCTACATCCTCAAGGCGTGGGGCTGGCAGCAACTCACGGACGTGCATGGTGAGATCATCATCAAGCAGGCGATCGATGCATCACGCTTCTCGTTCGACTACGACACTCAGGAATTTGCGTATCAGGAAGTGCAGCGCCTGCTGACCGAGGCGATCAAGAACCTGGAGCGCACCGACGGTGCCGTGGATCAGGCCTATCTTGCCCGCACCGACCGCATCTACGGTGGCGACCGCGCCAAGTGGATCAAGCTGGCGTATGGCATGCTGGCGCTCAACCTGAACCACTACAGCAACAAGTCCACGTACAAGCCGCAGGATGTCATCGCCGCGGTGGACAAGTCGCTCGCCAGCAACGCGGACGATCCCCTGTTGCTGTACCCGGGCACCCAGAACGATGACATGAATTTCTGGGCCCGTACGCGCAACAACCTCACCAACTATCGTCAGACGCGTTTTGTGGTCGGTCTGATGGATGGTACCGAGTTCGGTGGTGCCGTCGACCCGCGCATGTCCCGCATGCTGGCGCCTGCGCCGGATGGTGTCTATCGCGGTCTCGACATCAACGTGGTGAACTTCGGCGCGCTCGCTGCGGCACAGCAGCCGAACAACTTCCACGGCTACGCCGGCACCGGTGGTCTTGGAGTGCCGAGTCGCTACATCTTCTCCGAGAAGTCGCGTCTGCCGGCCATGACCTATTCGCAGCTTCAGTTCATCAAGGCGGAAGCGGCCTACAAGGCTGGTGACAAGGCAACGGCGCTGGCGGCGTACCGCAACGGCATCACGTCGCACTTCGATTTCGTGAACGCGCGCAATCGTGATGACAATCAGACGCCGACGCAGATCACCACCGCCGAACGTGATGCGTTCCTGGCAAACCCCAACATCATGCCCACCGCGGCTGGTCTGACGCTCACGCACATCATGAGCCAGAAGTACATCGCGCAGTGGGGTTGGGCGCACGTCGAGCTGTGGATGGACATGCGTCGCTACAACTACACCAATATCGATCCGGCCAGCGGCAAGCAGGTGTTCCCGGGCTTTACGCCGCCGGTCAATCTCTTTGGTGACAACGGTGGCAAGGTCGCGCAGCGTATCCGGCCCCGTTACAACTCGGAATACATCTGGAACGTGCCGGCTCTCGACGCCATCGGCGGTCGCGCGATCGATTTCCATACCAAGCCGCTCTGGATCACTCAACCGTAACCGGCCATGACATCACTTCGTTCAATTCGCTCGATCGCCGGCCGGGTGACCGCGGTTCTCGCGGCGGTCGCGCTGCTCGGTGCCTGTGAGAAGAACGCCGTGCAGGACATCACCGGCACCTTGCCGGGTTCCCGCATTCGCTTCTTCAACTTTGGTGTCGGTGCACCCGGCGTGCACTTCTACGCCAACGACGCCAAACTGACTGCGACCACGTCAGCCACCGGCGCCGAATCCACCACCGGCGTCGCCTATGGCGGCGTCGGTTCCAGTGGGTTCTACTCGGCCATCAATCCAGGGCAGTACACGTTCACTGCCCGTATTGTGGCGACGGTTGACAAGGATCTGGCCGTTGGCACGGTCTCCAGTGCACTCGAGGCCAACAAGAACTACACGATGTACCTGAGTGGTACGTACAACACCACGGCCAAGACGATCGAAGCCTTCATCGTGGAAGACGCGATTCCGGAAGCCTTCGACTACACGCAGTCGTTGGTGCGCCTCGTGAATGCGAGTGCCAACTCGCAGCCCATGATTCTGTACGCCCGCAATCAGGTCACCGGAACGGAAGTTCCCATCGGTGGTGCGGTCGCGTACAAGACGGCGGGTGCCTTCACGCCGGTGCCGATGGCGGTGTACGATCTGTTCCTGCGGACTCCGGGTTCGACCACGAACCTGGTGACCCGTACGGGTGTTTCGTTCATCGCCGGGCGCAGTCACACCATCGCCGTTCGCGGAACGATGGGTACCACAGGCACATCGGCACCAGCGATGGACTACACGAACAATCGCTGAGTTCTGCGGCACGGTTGGAAGCAAACCCCGGCACCAGCCGGGGTTTGCTGTTTGTAACCCGGTAACCAGGCAATCTCTCGTTTGTCCATGGACGATCTCGACGTTCGTCTCATCAGCCGACTGCGCGAAAACGCGCGCGAAAGCGTGGCGTCGCTGGCCAAGCATCTCAAGGTGTCACGCGGCACCATCCAGAACCGCATCGACAAGCTGGTGTCGTCGCAAGTGCTGCTCGGCTTCACGGTGCGTACGGCTCCGGAGGCCGCGACGCATCGTGTGCGTGCTGTCACCATGATTCGCACCGAGGGTGATGCCGATACGGTGCTCAAGGTCATACGTGGCTATCCTGAGGTGCGGGCCCTGCACACCACCAATGGCCGATGGGACATCGTCGCCGAACTGGGGACGGAAACGCTGCAGGAGTTCGATGAAGTCCTGCGGCAAATCGGCAAGGTGCGTGGGGTGGCGAACACGGAAACGAGTTTGCTGTTGTCCACGCACAAGCTGTAGAGGCGACGATTTCGGACCGGCAACCGCGCGGGTTGTAAACCCCTGCGTGTCTTTATATCGTATCAATTGCAGTTCCATTTATAAAACAACGTTAAGTCAACCGCATGTTCTCGACGACGGCTGAATACCCGATTGCGTTCCTGGCGGGCGAGTTGGACCCCGAGGACCACGTCTCGATGCGTGAGCCCATGATGCGCTGGGATGCCCTGGTGCTTCTCCTGGTGGGCGCTTTGGCGTTCCACTTTGCCTGATCACCTCTTTGCCTGAGCTCCTGGCTTCAACCCCGGTTCACCCACCCCGTCGTCGGCTGCAGCGCGCAGGTAAAGCGCTGGAGTTGGCGTGGCGTCGCGGCGTGTTTCGGGTGCTGGCTGGTGCCATCTGGGTTCGGGATCGGCTACCGCGCGGGGCACGAGCCGAAGGGCCGATGCGGGTGCTGTTTCTGCGTCCTGATCGCATTGGCGACATGGTGGTGACCACCGGGGTGCTCCGCGCCATTGGTGGGGCTCCAGGACTCGTGATGGATGTGCTGGCGGCGCCGGCCAATGCGGCGGTGCTTGCCAGCGAACCCGCCGTTCGCGCTGTGCTGGTGCTTGACCGCAAGCGGTTTGCGGCCATGCGTCGGGTGGTGCGTGAAGCCCGGGCGCAGAACTACGATGTGATCGTGGACTGCATGCCGACGGCGCCATCGGTGACCATGCTGATGATCATGCTGGCCATCGGCGCGCGGCGGCGCGTGGGGACTTCTGGGCGTGGGTTGGACCACATTCTGGATCCGGCCACTCCGTCGCTGCCGCTCGAGTCGCACATTGTCGATCACCTGTCTTTGTTGGTTCCGCCGTTCCGGCCGGACCATGCCACGCTCGACCTAGCCCCGGTTCTCGTACTTTCTGAAGTCGAACGGGTGGGTGGGGCGCTTGTCTGGACCAATACGTTCTCCGGCAATAATGACGCCAGTTGTGGGACAGCATTGCGCCTTCTTGTGAACATTTCCGCAGGAAAGGCCGCTAGATGGTGGCCGGCATCTCACTATGCGGAAGTGATCAACGAGGCGCGGGCGGTGGAGCCCTCATTGCAGGTGCTGATCATGGCCGCCCCGCATGAAGGGGACCGGGCGCAGGAACTGGCAGATCTGGTCGGTGCGCCGATCGCGCCCACGGGGTCGCTGAGGGCCGCGTTTGCCGTGGCCGGAGCCGCTGATGTGGTCTTCACACCGGATACGTCCATAGCCCATGCAGCGGGCGCCCTGGGGGTGCCGGTGGTCGACATGCTGCTGGAGGGCAAGGCCAGCGGGTGGGGCGTGTACCGCACCCGCGGTGAGAATCTCGAAAGCCCAACCGATGAATTGGTGTCATTGAGCCCGACCGAACCGGCGGCGGCACTGGTGCGTGTGCTGCGTGCCGTCCGCCAGTCGGTGGTGTCAGCTGGTACTGAACCCGCGCTTACTTCACCCCAAGCTGCTTCTTGAGGAAGGTGACCGTCCGCGGCCAACCATCCTTGGTGGCCGCGATGTTGGCGGCTTCCTCGGCTTCGTTGCGATTGGTGGCCCGTGGGTCGCCCTGCGCGCGCAGGAAGCCGTGAATGGCTCCCGGATAGTTGTGCCCTTCGTAGTTTTTCTTGTTGGCCTTCATGATGGAATCGATGGCCGGCATCATGGCACCGATGCGCGCGTCGCCGCTGCCGTTCAGCATGAGCACGGGCTTCGTGATCTTCTTGAGCGAGTCGGCATCGACTGACGCCGGAACAGCCGGTTCGGTTGCCGTGGCTGGGCGGCCACCTGTGGTATACGGCGCTCCATAGAACGGCACGGCACCACTGAAGCCCTTCACGCCGCCGTTGACGGCGTGCGCCCATGATGTGGTGCCGCCCCAGCAATACCCGATCACGGCATAACGCTGCGTGGCACTCGGCAGCATCATGCCGTAGTTGGCAGCAGCGCTCACAATGCGAACGCGCTCCTCGTAGTTGACGCGCTGAATGAGGGCGCGCGCCGTGTCCGAGTTGAGCTCCACCGACGACGGGCCACCTGGCCGCACGCGCGACAGGAAGTCCGGCGCCACGGCAATGAAGCCGTCAGCGGCCACCTGGTCGGCCACACCACGCACCCAGCTCGACAGGCCGAACACTTCGTGTACCACCACCACGACCGGTGCCTTCTGCGACGCGGTCTTGCTGAACGGGTACACGACAAACGCCATGACGGAATCGGTCGAACCAGGCGCCGACGGGAACTTCACCCATTCGCTGTGGCGCGGGCTGGCCTTGAGACGTTCAGCGGCGCCGGCATTGCTGGCCGGCAACTTGGCGTCCTGGAAAAATCCGCCGCGTACTGCGCCACTCGCGATCGTGGGAGCCGCGAGATCCGCTGCGCTCATATGCGCCATGTGATCATCGGCGCTTGGCCCGCCACTCGGAGCCGGCGCGTTGGCCGTCACATCGTCGGAAACCGGAACGGGCGTATGCGTCGCGTGATCGGGGGCATAGCGCTGCGTGGTGCAGCCGGCGGCGACCAACACTGCGGAGAGCAGGGTGAAGGAACGCAGCGCAATCAGTGCATGAGTTGCGCGGGACGGGCGAGGACGCATCGGAGGGATCCTGGCTTGAGGTGGGATGACGCGCGTCGAATCTAATACGCCGATGGGACGGTTGCGCTGATAGATCAGCTGATAGATCAACTGATAGGGTGTTCACGACTCAGCGGTGTTCCTCTTCATGAACGCCGCACACGGATGTTGCGCGTTCCAACACTGCATTGGCTGCTTCGGCAGCAGGAGCACCTCATGTTCCGTTCACTCGGCACGGTTGTGCTGGTTGGCGCGTCGATGACGCTTGCCGAACCCGCATATGCCCAGATTGGCGGCTTCGTTCGTACGAATGCTGCCGACGTTTCACGCGTGACATTCGGCTATCTCTGCGACGACACATTCGTGCTGCGCAATGACGGCGACAAAGCCATCACGGCGGCGCTCAGTGTCGAGAAGAGCGGTGAGCAATCACCGGTGGAACTCGCCGCACATGAGCAGGTGCAGTTCACATCATCGGCCAAGCAGGACGTTGAACTCTGGATGGATGGCAAGCTCGTTGCCAAGGCCAACAAGGAGAAGCGAACCTGTAAGGATGTACAAGGCAACGCGCAGGTGAATGTGGCACCGCTCGAAGTCAGCACTGAAGAACAGGGTACGCGTCGCACGTGGGCCAACTATCCGTTCTATGATCCGTGGTTCTACGGCGCACTCGGACCATGGGGATACGGTGGGCTCGGAATGATGGGATATCGTCCGTTCTATTCCGGCTACGTTGGTGTGCCGATCATCGTCGGTGGGCGAGGTGGAGTGCGGCGGCGTTGAAAGACCGCTGCTGATTCACCAACTGATTCACACGGAAACTGCGGAAGTGGCGGAAACCACAGGAACCGCATGCAAAGAGGTTGAGCAGTATCCTGAAGTTTCTGCTGTTGTCCGTGCAATCCGTGTGAATCAGTTTCAAGCCGGATTCACACGTAGCGCCCGCGAGCCAACGAGTACAGCTTGCATACATGGCTCCCACACTCGCCGTTCTCGTATCGCTCGCATTTGCGATGTCGCCCGCGCAGCCAGTAAATCACCCGTTGTGCGTGGACGCCGACGCGTTCCTCCGCGGTGATCGACAGATGAAGACCGTGGTCGAACACGACACGGTCGACGACTGGCGCACTCGAAAGAAGCAGGTCGGCTGCAAGGTCACCGCAGCGGGTGGGACCACACGTGGTGTGCAGCCCGAGGCGGTGTTCTTTTATGAGCGTGTGCGTGCGACCGGCTGGGTTCGCACACCCGATCCGCGTGACGCACCGAACGAAGGCTCACTGCGGTTCCGCAAGGGCGACGCCGACTGTCTGTTCAATGTGTACGGACCGCCAATGCTCATGACCGACGCTGAGGATACCGCCGGTGACCAGCGTGTCCTCAAGCCGGGCGAAGTGCGGTATCACGTGTACGCCATGTGCATGAAGGCTCTGCCAGCGGCGCCGCGCGATACCTTGAGTTGATTTCAGTGCGTCGTCGCGCCCCGATCTGCTGAACCCACGAGCTGTCGGTACTTGCTTAGTACACCGCTCGCGACCGGCTGCGAACGATCAGGCGTTGAAGCCAATCGCTGAGCCAGTTCCTCTGCAATCACTTCGAGTGAAATGCTGGTGGCCTCAGGTCGTGCGTCGATGGCGATGATGTCTCCGTCGCGCACCGCCGCGAGCGGGCCACCAACCGCGGCTTCGGGTGAGACATGCCCGATGCAGAGACCACGCGTGGCGCCACTGAAGCGACCATCGGTGACCAGCGCCACACGCTGCCCCATGCCCTGACCATAGAGCAGGGCCGTAATGCCGAGCATCTCACGCATGCCGGGGCCGCCTCGGGGGCCTTCGTTGCGAATGACGATGACATCGCCGGCTTCATAGCGACGATTCACCACCGCCTCCTGCGCGTCTTCTTCGCATTCGAACACACGCGCTGGTCCGCGATGCACCAGCGCGTCGAGACCTGCCACCTTGAGCAGCGCACCGTCAGGCGCGAGTGAGCCTGTGAGCACGGTGACACCGCCATTCGGTGAGCGTGCGTTGGTCACCTGGCGCACAACATTGCCGTCCGGTGGAGCACAAGCTGCCAACTCTTCGGCCAGTGTGCGGCCGGTGAATGTCATGGCGTCACCATGCAGGTGATTCGCTTCCAGTAGCGCGCGCATGACGACGCCAGCGCCTCCAATGTGGTGCACGTCCCGTGCGAGGAACTTGCCGCCAGGCTGCAGATCAGCAATGAGCGGCGTGCGAGCAAACACCGCGGCCACATCATGCACCGTGAATTCCACACCGGCTTCTCTTGCAATGGCCGGGAGATGCAGCGCTGCATTTGTGGAACCACCCGTTGCACTCACCACAGCACAGGCATTCTCGAGCGCCTGTCGTGTCACGATATCGCGTGGCAGAGGTGCATTGTGCATCACGGCACGCATCAGTACGGCGGCGGCGCGGCGCAGCATCGGCGCACGCGCACTGTACACGGTGGGAATGGTGCTCGAGCCAATGGGTGACAGACCCAGTGCCTCCGCCACCATGCCCATCGTGTTGGCGGTGAACTGACCCGCGCACGCGCCGGCCGTCGGGATGCAGATCGATGCGCGCGCGCGAAGCTCCTCCTCCGTGGCTTCACCGGCGAGCACGCGTCCAATGGTTTCGTATGTCTCGCCGACATGCGTGTCGCGCCCTTCCCAATGCCCGGGAAGCGTGGCGCCGCCGTGCACAAACACCGCTGGAAGATTGCAGCGCAGTATGCCCATAATGAGACCGGGCAAGTTCTTGTCGCAGCCACCAATAGAAAAAATGCCATCCCACTGATGGCCTTCGGTGCTGGCTTCCACGCTGTCGGCAATGAGCTCACGTGACACGAGAGAGTACCGCATGCCACGATGCGCTACACTGAGCCCGTCACTTACCGATACTACGGGACACTCGTGCGGCATACCACCATGCGCATAGATGCCCGTGCGCGCGTGCATGGCCTGATCACGCAGCGCGAGATTGCACGGACTCATCTCGCCACCGGTGTGAAACACTCCGATGTGCGGGCGCGCGACTTCGTCGGCGTCCTGGCCGAGTGCTTCGAGGAAACCGTGCGTGACCGCGCGAACCGTGCCTTCGTGAATAGCCTGCGAACGGAATCGACGCGGCGCGTTGGTCGATTGGTCCTTGGGTGTGCTCACGAAAATGCCTCCGCGAGACTGCTGTCTTCCGATGTGCGCCTGAGCCGCACCAGGCGCGAGGCATCAGCATCAGGCCCGATATCCACATCGGCGATGGCGCGGCGGTACTCACTGAGTGCCGCGTAGGTGATGGGCACATCGGCGCCAACATCCTCTGCCAGTCGCACGACTTGCTCGATGTCCTTCCGGAACGTGGCCACGGCACCAAGTCGCGGCGTATCGATATTACCCGCCATACGAGGGCCAAACACCTGCAGTGGCAGTGAGTCGGCCCAGCCACCGGCCAGCGCGGCCGGCATGCGCGACGCATCCACGCCAGACTTTTCGGCAAACGCAATCATCTCGGCGATGACCATGAGATTGCACGCCACCAACTGCTGATTGCAGCTCTTGGCCAACTGGCCGGCCCCGTTTCCGCCCATATGCGTCACACGCTGCGAGAGCGCATCAAACACGGGCGCGGCGCGCGTGATGTCGTCGGCTTCGCCACCGGCAAATACGATGAGACGGCCGGCGCGTGCCGCCGGTGTGCCGCCTGATACCGGCGCATCCAGCCAATGCGCACCACACTGTTCGCGAAGACGGGTGGCCATGCGAGCGGTGGCATCTGGTGCAATGCTCGAGAGATCGATCACGAGCTGCGACGCATTGAGCACTGTGGCCACTCCGTCGTTGCCGAACATCACCTCTTCTACCGCTGTCGTGTCCGTGAGACAGAGACAGACCAACGCCGCGCCGTCAGCACACGCACGCGCGCTGCTCGCTTCCTTTGCTCCGGCCGCAAGCAATGGAGCCAGCTTGTCGCGTGTGCGATTCCACACGGTGACCTGACGTCCACATTCGAGCAAACGCTCCACCATGGGCGTGCCAATCAAGCCGGTGCCAATGAACGCGATGGACGGTGATGCGCTTGCTGTCATGGGATTCACCTGTGACTCACCCGTTGAGGTGCAGACCGTTGTCGATGCGAATGACTTCGCCGGTGATGCCAGCCGGGCCATTCAGCAGGAAGAGCGTGAGCGCCGCGATTTCGTCGGGCACCAGGAGACGCTTGAGCGGCTGTGTTTCGAGATACTTCGCTTCAACAGCCGCCAGTGCATCCGCATCCAGTACTCGGCTTGGCAATCCGCCTGCCACATAACCTGGAGCGATCGCATTGACCCGGATGTGTGGAGCCAGCGCGCGCGCCATCGAAAGGGTGAGCGCAATGACCGCACCCTTGCTTGCTGCGTACGCGGCTGAGGAACCCACGCCCGACAGACCGGCGATGGAGGAGTAGTTCACGACGCCACCGCGTCCGCTCCGCTCCAGTGCACCGCGACAGGCGCGAATCATCTGAAAGGTGCCCAGCACATTCACATCGTTGGTGCGGCCGAACTCACTCGATGGCAGTCCTTCAAGATCATGATGCGGCACGAAGCGCGTCACACCGGCGCAGTTGACCAATCCGTCGATTCGGCCAAAGTGTGCCTCGAGCGCGTTGGCCGACTCACGGCACTGGGCGTCGTTCGTGACATCGAGTGGCAAGACGAGCGCTGCACTGCCACGCGCCACACACTGTGCGGCAACCTGATCGGCTTCGTCACGAGTGGAGGGCAGCGTGGCAATGCCGACACGCCAGCCGGCGTCGGCAAAAGCGAGGGCGCATGCCGCGCCAATACCAGTAGCGGCGCCGGTGATAAGAACTACAGGAGTAGCGGTGTTGGACATGTCGAGTTGAAATCAGGGCAGCCGTTCGAAAACAAAATCCCAGGCGCGGGCCGAGCCAAAGTGCATGGCAGTCACGCGTCCTTTGCGATCGCGGGTAAACCACACGGCCTCACCCGGGCTATCAAATGCATCGCGTACGGTAGGCACCAGTGCGCGAACGAGACCGGCGCGTGGACTCATGGTGAGTTGGCCATTTCGGACCGATACGGTCCAGGTGGCGTCAATCTCCCCACTGCGGTAACGACCTTCGAATGCCGCCAGCTCAGTTGCAGTCGGGCGCCACGGTGCGTCAGCCCGCCACTTCCACACCACTGAATCACCATCGCTGGTGGTGAAGCGCGTGGTGCGTGTTTTGCCATCAGCGTCCATTGCAAAGCGCATGCGCTGGCCACCGGCGAGATACGAGCCATCGCGCAGTGCGCGCAGCGGTGTAGCTCCCTGTCGCATGACACCACCCACCGTGTCGATGCGCGTGATCGTGTGCCAGCGTGTGTCTTCGTAGTACCCGCGCCATTCAAGCAGGCGAGACTGATCGGTGGTGATCGTGTCCGGAGCGGCAGCACGCGGCAGTTCGGGGTGCAGCGCATCCACCAACGCGCGGGTGTAGCCGGTAGCACCGGCGCCGGCCACGTTGCACATCACGGCGATGGAGAGATTGCCCAGTGATGGATAGCGAGCAAGGAAGGTGCTGTAGCCAGCGGTGGAACCCGAGTGCTGAATCTCCGGCGTGCCACGGTACTGACCAACCGTGAGTCCCAGTGCGTACGCAATCTCGAGACCGTTGTTGAGACGCATACGCTGCGTCATGGAGTCGACAACCGCGCTGCCCAGCGTCTTGTTGGTAAGCGCTTCGTTCCACTTGAGCCAATCACCCACGGTGGTCCACATGCCACCGGCGGCAATGATGTTGTCGAACGGCATATCGAGCCGGAATCCACTACCTACGGGCTCATACGCCTGCGCCAATCCCGGCACAATACGTGTGTAATCTTCACGCCAGGATGAATTTTTCATTCCCAGCGGTTCGAAGATGCGCGTGCGTGTGAAGTTGCTGAAGGTCTGCTTGCTGGCGCGCTCAACCAGTGTGCGCAGCAGCAGAAATCCGGAGTTGGTGTACGAGTAGTGCGCACCCACCGGATAGTTGGTGACCTTCTGCGATGTGATCAGTGCAAACACATCGGGCTGGATGTGCATGCGCGTGCCGCGTGGCCATCCCTGCCATGCCACGAGATTGCTCCACTCACGAAGACCACTGGTGTGCGTCAGCAGATGACGCACCGTGATGGGGCGATCGTAGGTGGGAAGTTCCGGTAGCCATTTCCGCGCGTCGTCTTCGAGCTTCACCACACCATCAGCCACCAGCACCATTACGGCGGCGGCGGTGAACTGCTTGGCCACTGATCCCGATTCAAGAATCGTGCTTGGCGTAATGGGACGTTCGCCGGCCAGATCGGCCATGCCGTATCCGCGCTCCAGCAGCACCTGACCGCCACGGGAAACACCGACCGCGCAGCCCGGCGTGTGTGTGGAGTTCCATTGGGCGAACACCCGGTCGGCAGCCGCAGTCAATGCGGCGGGCGAAGTGGCCGGAGCCGCTGTCGCGGCCTGGGCCAGTAACGCGGCTGGGAGAACAGTGAGGCACGCAGCGAGACCCAGGGCGACGCCCGTGGTGCCAGTCAGGTGAGAACGACGCGCAATCGGCATGGAGGGGAGTTCGGGGGAGCGCGAATGTAGCACGCGGCCCACACCGTTGCGATCAACGGTGGTTATCTTTCCGATATGCCCATGTACGTGTACGAGACGATTCCCGCTGGACCGGCCGACGCGCCGCAGCGATTCGAAGTGCGGCAGTCCATGTCGGACGAGCCGCTCAGCGTGCACCCCGACACTGGCGCGCCCGTGCGACGCGTCGTGTGCGGTGGACTGGTCACATTCACCAATGGTGCGGCCAGTGCCCCGGCGCCCGCTGGCTGTGGTGCCAGTCGCTGCTGCATGACCTGACGCAGCGAACCACATGACTGCCAAGAAGCGCGCCCCACAATCGGCTCCCTACGAAAAGGGAGCCTGGGCTCATGTCTTCACACGCGCCAAAGGCGAGCGCCGATATTGGTTGATCAAGTCGGAGCCGGACGTCTTTTCGTACGACGATTTGGCGGCAGCGCCCAAGCAGACCACGTCGTGGGACAGCGTGCGGAATAGCAGTGCGCGGAATTTCATGCGCGACGGCATGAAGAAGGGTGACCGTGCGTTCTACTACCACTCGAACGCCGAGCCCTCGGCCATCGTGGGTATCTGCGAAGTCGTGCGCGAAGGTTATCCGGATAGCACGGCGCTCGATGCATCGCACGAATACTTCGATCCGGATTCAGACCCGGCCAATCCCACCTGGTTCATGGTGGATGTGAAAGCGGTCAAGAAATTCCGTACGCCGGTCACGTTGCCAGACATCAAGGCTGACAAGGCGCTCGCCAACATGGCGCTCATCAAGGTGAGTCGGTTGTCGGTGGTGCCGGTGACGGCGGAGGAGTGGGAGCATATCTGTAAGCTCGGCGGCTAGTTGGTTTGAACTGCGCACGCAGAGCCACAGAGAAAGACAAGAGACGCAGAGGCGTTTACTTGAGCCTCTGCGTCTCTTGCTTTTCCTCTGCGGCTCTGCGTGCGCTGTTCAAACCAACTTTCATCCCACGAAGACTCAGGGGATACGCGTCCCCGTAATCTCCGACGGTGCCGGCGCTTCACTCACAAACGGCATCTCGCGCGCCATGCTGCCATTGAGCTTGTCGCCTTCCGCGTTGAGCGTCCACGTCACCGTGACTTCGCGCGTCTGTTCCTCACCATTCATGTTGAGGCGCACGGTTTGCTTCTGCACGAAGGTGGCGCCACGCGCCGACATGCGGCCTCCCAGCGTAACCACATTGGGCGCCGGCGGCCGATTGTCACTGCGCTTGGTAACCTGAATCGTGGCGAGCAGTGAGTCGCCGCTGGCTTCCACGGAAATCACACCATTGGCGCGGATGGCGGTGACTTCACCATTCTCGACCATGCGGCCGAGCTCCCACTCGGCGTTCCACTTGCCCACGAGGGCAGGGGCCTGAGCGGACGCCTGCGAAACTGCGGAGACACTGCAAATCGCCGAAGCGATGGCAAAAGCGAGGATGCGACGCATAGGAACAGGGGTAAAGGGCATCTGATGGGCCGTGGCCCGGATGCCCTCTAAGTCACCATAGTTCTTACAACGGTTTCCTCAGTAGACCTACCAGCGCCGCCTACGTGCACCGCTTACGCGCGCCGACGCTTGGCCCGCACATACTGATCCGGCCACGGACCATCTGCCCCCAGTACGTGCGCCGCCTCGAGCGGCCAGCGTGGATGCCGCAGCAGTTCACGCGCCAACAGCACCAAATCCGCGTCGCCGTCCTTCACGATTTGTTCGGCCTGTGCGGGCTCGGTGATGAGCCCAACGGCCGAGGTAGGAACACTTGCGTCATGCCGGATACGCCGAGCGAACGGCACCTGGTATAGCGGCTTGACATCGATCTGCTGATGTGCGGCCAGTCCGCCGGATGACACATCGATGAGGTCGATGCCCAGTTCGCGCAGCGCCTGACACAGCACAACCGACTGGTTCACATCCCAACCGCCCTCTGCCCAATCGGTGGCCGAGATGCGTACGAGTACCGGCAACTCGGCGGGCCAGATCTCACGTATGGTGCGCGCCACGTCGAGTGTGAGACGCATGCGGTTTTCGAGAGAACCGCCATAGGCGTCGGTGCGATCATTCGCCAACGGCGACAGGAACTGATGCAGCAGGTATCCGTGCGCGGCGTGAATCTCCGCGACTTCGAACCCGGCAGCGAGTGCGCGGCGTGCGGCGTCGCCAAAGGCGGTGACTACGTGCGCAATGTCGTCGGTCGACATGGCACGTGGCGTCGGATAGTTGGGGGCAAATGCGCGGGTGCTCGGTCCCAGCGCCTGCCATCCACCGTCTTCCGGCGCTACCTCACCCGAGCCTTCCCACGGCCGTTTGGTGCTGGCCTTACGCCCCGCATGCGCGAGCTGGATACCGGGGGCCGCACCCTGCGCTCGCACGAACTTCGTAATGCGCTGGAGCATGGGGATATGCTCGTCCGACCAGATGCCCAAGTCCTGCGGCGAGATCCGTCCCTCGGGAACGACGGCCGTGGCTTCGCAGATCACGAGTGCCGCGCCGCCGGTGGCGAACCCGCCCAGGTGCACGAGATGCCAATCCGTCGCAAAACCATCGATGCTCGAGTACTGACACATCGGCGCCACGCCAATGCGATTGCGCAGGGTGAGGCTGCGGAGGGCGAACGGTGTGAAGAGCGCGGACATGATCTCGGGATTTGAGGGGCGGTCTTCAGAAATATGACCGGGTGTGGGGCTCAAGTGCTGCGCCAACGGCACCGCCGTGACAAGTTGATGCCCACATGAACGATCACTCTCCGATTTTGGTCGGCCTCGCCTTCGCTACCCTCGTGGTGGCGCTCACGGCATTTGGTCGACGACTCCCCATACCAGCTCCTGTGCTGCAGGTGCTGGCGGGTCTGTTGTTGGCGGCCATTCCCGGTATCGCGGTTCCGGAACTCGAGCCGGATCTCGTGTTCTTTGTGTTTCTGCCGCCCATCCTTTGGGCTGCGGCGTTTTTTACGTCACTGCGTGAGTTCAAGGCCAATCGGCGGCCGATCGGGTTGCTCGCCATTGGATTGGTGGTGGCCACGACTGCTGGCGTGGCCATCGTCGCACGCATGATGTTCCCGGAAATGCCCTGGGCGGTTGCCGTGGCCCTTGGTGCGATCGTGTCGCCGCCCGATGCCGTGGCTGCAGCCGCCGTGGTGTCGCGATTGCCCGTACCGCGACGGGTGATCGTGATTCTCGAAGGTGAGAGTCTGGTGAATGACGCGTCGGCACTGGTGCTCTATCGCACGGCCGTGGTGGCGGCAGTGACCGGTGTGTTCAGTGTGGGTGAATCCATTGTGCGCTTCTTTCTCGACGCGGGCGCCGGTGTGTTGATCGGGCTGTTCGTGTCGTGGTTGATTGTGTGGGCCGCCAAGCGCACGCACGACGAGTTGCCGGAAATTCTGCTTACGCTTGCCGGACCGTACGCGGCGTGGATTCTCGCGGAAGAACTGCATGTGTCGGCCGTGCTGGCCTGTGTGGCTGGCGGTCTCTATCTGCGGCAGCATCTGTCCACGGCGGTGGGTCCGCGTTCGCGAGTACAGTCGCGCGCGGTATGGGATCTGCTGGTGTTCGTGATGAACGCCATGATCTTCGTGCTGCTTGGCATGCAGTTCACAGCGCTGATCAAGTCCACGGCCATGAGCGAACTGCCATCGCTCCTCTATCCCGGCCTGATCATCAGTGTGGTCGTGGTGGTGGTGCGTTTGATCTGGGTGCCTGTCGCCACGTGGTTGCCACGCTGGCTCAGTGCGGAAGTCGCGCGACGCGATCCGGCGCCGCCCAAGCGGTCAGTGGCTCTTGTCGCGTGGACCAGCATGCGCGGCATCGTGTCGTTGGCCACGGCGCTCGCGTTGCCACTCACGCTGGCCGATGGCACACCATTTCCGTATCGACAGGAAGTTCTGTACATCACCATGTGTGTGATTCTGTTCACGCTGGTGGTGCAGGGCTGCACATTGGCGCCGATCATTCGGCGCATGGCCTTCAAGCCGGAAACGCATCATCGGCAGGAGGAGCAGTTCGCGCGCATCGAAGCGGTTCGGCGCGCGCAGGACGAACTCGAGGACGCCGTACGCGATGGTACGGCATCACCCGAGGACGCGCAGTGGCTCAAGTCCGAGCTGCGCGATCGGGTGGATCGCTATCGGGCCATGGATCGCATGCATTCACGCGACAAGGTGCGCGGCCGGATGCGCGAAGCGGAGCGAAGGCTGCTGCTGCGACTTCGAAACGAAGGTGCGATTTCCGACGAAGTGCTGCGTGAACTCGAAGAAGAACTGGATCTCGACGCCATGCGTGGACAAGGCCACCACCATTGATCGTGAGTGGCCCTGATCACTACTTGATCACCACGGCATCTGCTACAGCACCATCGATCCTTCCGCTTCTGGTGCTGTACGTGTCGTGCCCTCGGGCAGACGATCGAGACGACTGAGGCGTTCCACGTCGATGGCGAGATGTTCATCCATCGACTCGATGAAAATGCTCGAGAACTTCGCGTCCCAGGTCACGTCTTCCCAAGTGTAAGACTGCCGCACAGACACACGCGTGGAGAAGGTGTCTTCGTGGGCCGTGACGAGAATGAGAATCTCCGCATTGCCGTCGCGCAGGCGATCCGGCGTGACACCGCGCAATGGACTCTCGGGCGTGATGGGATGCACCACGGTCCAATGCAGCGGGAAAAACGGCACGTCGGACCGCTCGAGCGCCAACTGATGAAAGTTGCGCTCACGCACACCATCGAAGGTTTCGAGCCAACTGAGACTCACACTCACGCGCACGTTCGTGATGTCACGAATGGACTCGTTGACGAAGCGGAACATCAGACCACGGCCACCTTCATACGGTGCGATCACCATCGAATCGCTGAACCGCAGCTGCGCACGGGGACGGGTGAGGCGCGCAATCACGATGCCGGCCACGATCATGCCAACCAGCGGTCCGAGCAGCGACTGAAGAATGGTCAAGCCGTGCGCTGTCACACCGACGGCGTGCATGCCGTCCACGCCGGTCGTCGTGAAGACGCCGACACTGTAGGCAAAGGCCGCGAGAAACGGATCCCGAATGCCAAGCGTCTCCGTGCCTGACAGCGCCTCGGGGCCCAGTGCACGATAACCCAGCGCGAACATGCCATTCATGAGCAACACGACTCCGACCGTCCAGAGCAGGAATGTGCTCCAGGGCGCATTGAGCGCCGCAAGATAGGCCCGTGCGGTCCGAACCCCTTTTAGGCCGAGCTTGCGTGCGGTCGGCTGCCCATTGCGTGTGAGAAATCGCCCGCGGGCATTGTTGGCCACCACTCGCCCGAAGCCGAGATCATTGTCCACCGGATTCGACGTGGCGAACGACCCGCGGTCGTTGGCACTTTCGAGATCGGGGTTGGGAAACGGAGTGAAAGCCATGGCGGTCGACGTGCAGATGTTGAAAGTCCCTTGGTCCCAGCCGACCGGCGGCTGATGTCCCAGCACGCTATACTCGGGCCATGACCATTCGAACGGAAGAGGAACTCACGGGAATGCGCCGTGTCGGGGCATTGGTGGCGCGCACCCTCAATCTGATGAGCGACGCGGTGCGCCCGGGAGTGACCACGGCGGAATTGGACGCAATCGCCGAGGAGCACGCTGTGGCGGCCGGCGCACGTTCCGCTCCGCGTCTCACGTACGATTTCCCGGGTTTCACCTGCATCAGTGTCAATGACGAGATCGTGCATGGGATCCCCGGTGCACGGGTGCTCGCCGATGGTGATCTGGTCACGCTCGATGTGACACTCGAGCTGGATGGCTTCATGGCGGACAGTGCGCGAACCGTCGCCGTGGGCGCGCCGCCAAAGGGGGGCACGCAGCTGTTGCGTACGGCGCGTGAGGCGCTGGAGGCCGGTTTGGCTGCGGCACTGCCCGGGCGTCGCGTGCGTGATGTTGGCGCGGCCATTGACCGCAGTGTGCGTGCCAACGGCGGCTGGGTGTTCAAGGAGCTGTGCGGGCACGGGATCGGCCGCAAGCTGCATGAAGAGCCGTCAGTG
This sequence comes from Gemmatimonadaceae bacterium, assembly GCA_016742275.1. Lineage (GTDB taxonomy): Bacteria > Gemmatimonadota > Gemmatimonadetes > Gemmatimonadales > Gemmatimonadaceae > Gemmatimonas. The sequence goes on along the minus strand of JACVCD010000005.1, from coordinate 55,639 downwards.
CCGAACTGGGATGATCCGGACGCCAGTATGGTTTTGCACGAGGGGCTGGTGCTGGCGGTGGAACCCATGCTCGCTGGCCGCGTGGCACGCATCGTCGAAGATGACGATGGCTGGACGTATCGCACGCACAATGGGGCGTTGGCGGTGCACATGGAGCACACGGTTGTTGTGCGCGCCGGTGGGGTCGAGGTGTTGACCACGGTCTGACCGCCGTCTGCCCCAAAGCCCAACGCGCGGCGACATGCCCGGATGTAACTTCGAGACATGGACCGTCGAAATTTTCTGCAGCGTAGCGCTGCCCTCGCCGCGCTGCCTCTGATTCCGTCGCTGGCAAATGCCGGCGCGCGTGGCGCCGCGAAGACTTCTGGGCTTTCGTCGCAAACCATCACCGTGAACGGTGATCGGTTGAATGGCTGGCTCGCGGCGTTTGATCGTATTGGTCGTACGCCCACGGGCATCAACCGCGTGGCGTACTCAGAGGGGGATCTTGCCGGACGCGCATTTACGCTCGACCTGTTCAAGCAAAGCGGTCTTTCCCCCGTGATCGATGCGGCGGGCAACATCGTAGCACGCGTGCCAGGATCAAATCCTGCGCTCAAGCCCATTGTGATTGGTTCGCACGTGGATTCGGTAACGGACGGCGGCAACTTCGATGGTCCCGTCGGCTCGTTTGGTGCGATCGAGGTGGCCCGCACATTGGCCGAGCGCCGCATGCAACTCGCGCACCCTCTCGATGTCGTGGTGTGGCAGAACGAAGAGGGCGGAACGTACGGCAGTCGGTTGTGGGCGGGCCTCTACAGTGAGGCCGATCTCGACAAGGTCGCACGCAGTGGCAAGACCATTCGTGAGGGCATCGGACTCATTGGTGGCGATGTCGCAAAACTTGCCTCGGTGCGGCGCAAGGAAGGTGATGTCGCATGTTATCTCGAACTGCACATCGAACAGGGTGGATTGCTCGAGAAGGCCAGCAAGAAGATCGGTGTGGTGCAGGGCATCGTGGGGCTGCGGTGGTTCGAGATCACCATCACCGGCTTTTCCAATCATGCCGGCGCCACGCCCATGGATCAGCGACAGGATGCCATGCTCGCCGCAGCGCGATTCACGGTGGCGGTGAATGACGCCATTCGTCGTGTACCCGGGCGTCAGGTCGCCACGGTGGGTCGTGTCAATGTCACGCCCAACACGACCAATGTGATTCCGGGGCAGGTGGTGCTCACGGTGGATTTGCGTGACATCGAGCAGGCCACGATCGAACGTTTCACGCAGCAGTTCGAGCAACTCGGCCGTGAAATCGGGGAAGCCACTGGTACGCAATTCAAGTTTGCCCGTCTCACCGACAGCAAGCCGGCGCTGGCCGATCCACGTGTGATGGATTGGGTGCAGCAGTCTGCCGATACACTCAAGTTCACGCATCAGCGTATGCCCAGTGGCGCCGGTCACGACGCGCAGGAGATGTCGCATCTCGGGCCCATGGGCATGATCTTCGTGCCCAGTGTCGGTGGTATCAGTCACTCGCCGCGGGAATTCTCCCACGCCGCTGACATCACCAATGGTGCGAATGTGCTGCTGCATGCGGTGATTGCCGCCGACAAGTCACTGCGCTGACCCGCATGGCTGGACTGCATCTGGTCACCGGCGACGCGCCGGCGGCGCTGCTGGCTCGTCTCGACGAGGATCTGGCGGTCACGCCGGTATCGCCCTTCGAAGACGATGTGATCATCGTGCAGAGCTTGGGTATGGAGCGGTGGGTGCGGCAGCAACTCGCTCGCCGCCGCGGCTGCGCGGCATCCATCGCGTTGCCATTTCCGGCGGCCTACTGCCGCGCACTCGCGGAACGTCTGCGCAATGATTCGCAGATGGCGGGTATTGGCGCGCTCGATGAGGGGTTCAGCGAAGCGGCGCTGACGTGGCGGGTTTTCGAGCTGCTGAACGACAACAGTGTGCGTATGGATCCGGCATGCGCGCCGCTGCGGCGATATCTCGAAACATCGGATGATCGCGCACGCTTTGGCCTGGCGCGCAGTATCACGGCCCGCTTCGACGAGTACCGGCTGTATCGCCCGGACATGCTGCTCGGCTGGGAAACGGGGGCATTGCAGACTGCCACTGAGGCGGAACAGTGGCAGGCCGTGTTGTGGCAGCGATTGACTCGAGCTTCACACGGCAGAGTGCGGCCCATGCACTTCGCGCGTTGGCTCACGACGACCGTGGAGCGACTCGAGCAGGTCGCTACGCCGCCCGAGGGACTACCATCACGTCTCGCGGTGTTTGGTGTGTCCACGTTGCCGCCGCTTTTCGTTCGACTGCTCGCGGCGGTTGCGCGATTTGTGCCGGTGCATGTGTACGTGCTGTCTCCGGGTGATGCAGGCTGGCAAACACAGGCGTATGTACCTGCGACAGGAAGCGCGCTGGCAGTACGTCTCGGAACGGCCGCGAAGGAATTGCTGCAGGATCTGGTGGCGCTATCGGCGCATGTTCCTGGATCCTCAGTGCAGCATCTGGCGCGACCGTATCAGTTCCCGTCTACGCTCCTGCAGCGACTACAGGCCGACGCTTGCCATCCGGAAACCGCAGGCGATCCGTGGGTACTGCCTCCTGACGATCGTTCTGTCACTGTGCACGAGTGTCACGCGCCGCTCCGTGAACTCGAAGTGCTACGCGATACCTTGCTTGATGCTTTCGCAGCTGATCCCACGCTGCGTCCGCACGATGTACTGGTGATGGTGCCCGATGTCGAACTGTATGCGCCACTGGCAGAGTCGGTGTTTGGCAATGAGCACGATGGTTTGCCGCGATTGCCATTCCGGGTGGCCGATCGCACGCTCGTGCGTGAGGCCGCGCCAGCACGCGCACTGCGTCAATGTCTCGAGCTGGTGACATCGCGCTGCACGGCCAGCGAGATGCTGAACTTGTTGCTGATCCCACCGGTCCGGCGAGCCGCCGGCATTCCCGGCGCGCAGCTCGACCGACTGGTGGCGTGGGTTCAACAGTCGGGCATTCGCTGGGGTGAATCCGGAACCGCCCGCGCCGCAGAGTACGATCTGCCAGCGGTGGATGATCACAGCTGGCGTCAGGGTCTTGATCGCCTGCTTGCGGGATACGCGACTGGCTCGGTAGAAACACTCGTGCATGGTGTGCGGCCGTTGGCCGGCGACACAACCGGTGATACGGCCTTACTCGGCGCATTCGTTCAGTGGGTAGATCGCGTGTTTTCGTGGCGCGTCGATGCACGACAGGCACGTACACTTGCTGAATGGCGCCTGCATTTGCGGACGTTGTGTTCCTGGTTGCTCGAGGGAGAATCGCCGGAAGAAGAGGCGGCGATTGAATCGCTTCTTGGTACGATTGGTGAACTGCATCAGGTGGCAACCCACGCGGGCCAAACCGCCGTATCGTTCGAAGTCATGCGTGACTGGTTACTCGGTGTTGTGGATGAACACGAGCAGTCCAGTGGGTTTCTGACGGGCGGCATGACACTGTGCGCCATGAAGCCCATGCGCGCGATTCCGCATCGGGTGATTGCGATGCTGGGTCTCAGTGACGATGCCTTCCCGCGGCGACAGCGCCGTGCGGCCTTCGATCTGATTGGGCTTACGCCGACACGCGGTGACCGCGATGCGCGTGCCGACGATCGACAGCTGATGCTCGACACCATGCTGTGTGCTGGTTCGCGTCTGGTGTTGAGCTATGTGGCGCGTTCGCAGGTGGACAACCGCGAGCTGGCGCCGTCGATTGTAATCGCCGAGTTGTTGGAGCACATCGACGCGCGGTGCGATTCCGCTGGCAAGATCTCACCCCGACAGACCGTGGTATGGCGGCATCGTTTGCAGCCATTCAGTTCGGCGTACTTCGGTGCGCCAGTCGAAAAGGCAAACTCCGAAGACAAGAAGAGCGCACCAGATACCCGACTGTTCAGTTTTGATGGTCGGATGGCCGCAGCGGTTCGTGCCGCGCAAGATCGCAGCGATGCGGCGCCATTCCTTCGGATATTGCCAGATGTGCCAACGCCTGTGCGGAATCGCGCGGCGTCAAACAATGGCAGCGAGCGTGAGCGTATATCCATTGCCGATCTGCTGGAAGCATGGCGGAATCCGGCGCGCTGGTACGCTCGGCGGGTGCTAGCGCTGGATGTGAGCAGCGGAGCTGATGCGGTGGAGGATGTGGAGCCAATGACGGTCGGTGCGCTCCGCAAAACACGTCTGCAACAGACCATGTTGGACTGTGCGCTGGCCTCGGCGCCGCTGGATGCCGCGTTTCGTCAGTATGTCGCGGCAGGAGGTGAACTCCCGCCCGCCCATCTGGGATTGGCCTGGTATGACCGCTTGCAGGATGAACTCGGTCCCCTGCTGCGTCGTGTACGCGATGTCGCGACACAGGATCCAATCTCCGTACAGCTGTTTGGTCCCGATTGGGAGGTGCATGGTACGCTGACCGGGCAGCTCGACGGTGGGCAATGGCGTGTGCGCGCTGCGCGTCTCAAGGCCAGCGATCGTTTGCAGGCATGGATCCTTCACGTTGTGCGTGCGGCACAGATGGGAGACGGGACTACCTGGTTGCACGCGACCGACAAATCCGTGCGACTCGATCCATTACCGGATGCGGCCACGCAGCTCGATGTGCTCGTGCAGGGGTATCGTGCCATCAATGCCATGCCCGTGCCATTTTTTGCTGACAGCGCGTGGCGGTACCGTGAGGCGGCGCAGCGTGGGGACGTGGATCGTCTGGCGCTGCAGCGTGCCTTTCTTGATCCGGGAGACTTTGGCCCTGCCGGTGAAGCACACGATCCGTGGGTGTCGCTGCTGTGGCGCGGATGGCAACCGTTCGAGGTGTGCTGGGAGCCGTTTGCACTGTGGAGCGAAGCCTTTTGGCATGGCTACACGGAGAGCGCGCTATGAACTCTCCGTCACGAGACAGGGCACGCACCGAAGAGTTGGAGCGGTTTCGTGTTGATCAGTCGCCGTTTGCGTCAGGCATATCACTGATCGAAGCCAGTGCCGGCACAGGCAAGACATACAACATTGCCATGAGTGTCGTGCGTCTGCTCCTTGCGCGCACGCCAGACGGTGCCTGGATGGTTGGAGGGCTCGAGAACATTCTCGTGGTCACCTTCACCAAGGCTGCCACCAGTGAACTGGTGACCCGAATCCGCGATGTTTTACGACAGGCGCATCGCGTGTACTCCGGATTGGAGCCGAATACAACGGACGAGCGGGCGCAGCAGCTGCTGGAGATGGCAGAAGGCCGGTTAAGCGATGCTGCCGGCCGACTGCAGGATGCAGTGCAATCGCTCGATCGTTTGGCTGTGTTCACGATTCATGGTTTCTGCAAGCGCGTGCTCGACGAGTATGCGCTGGAGAGCGGGACACCCTTTGGCGCGGCATTGCTCGAGGATGAGCAGGATATTGTGCAGCGTGCCGCGCACGACTGGTGGCGTCGTCGGGTGTACATGGATTCGCTGGTTGCTGCCTATGTCACCAGACAGAACTGGGCGCCTGATGTATTCCTGAATGACTATCGGCTGTCGCAGCGTGTGCCCGGGGTGCGTCTTGATCCTGATCGATCGCTGGAAGCCGAACGTGCGGCGGTGTTGCAGGCGTCCGCGCAGGTGGCGCGAATCTGGGATAGCGAAGAGGCCGAGCACCTGCTTGCGGATGTGCCGTTCAAGAAGGATGCCCTGCTTGGTAGTGCGACACGTCGGGCGACACTGTGGAGTGAAATCGAATCCGCGATTCGAACGGATGTCGAGACACTGCCGGCTCTCCTCGCACCGCTAGGTGTGGATGCGTTGGTCGGCGCTGTCAGCCGAAGCACGAAGAAGGGGAAGGATGCGGCGCAGGCACTGGCGGACTGGCCGATTGCCGTGGCAGTGAGTGAGCTCGAGACTGCGTTAGTGCATTTTGAGCAGGCGCTGCGTGTTGATGCGGTGTACTCCATCGCTCGTGCCGTCGCTGCGGAAAAGGAGCGTCGTCAGGCGCTCGGGTTTGATGATCTGCTTGGTCGTCTCAGCTATGCGCTGCGCATGCAGGGGCCCGGTGGACAGCTGGCGAAGGAAATTCGTCGGCAGTTCCATGCGGCGCTGATCGACGAGTTTCAGGATACCGACCAGCATCAGTTCGAGATCTTCAGTACGGCGTTGACCGACTGCCCGCTGTTCCTGATTGGCGATCCCAAGCAGGCCATCTATGCATTTCGCGGCGCAGACGTCCATGCCTATCTGGACGCGGCTGCCACTGCCGACCGCCGATTCACGCTCGATCGGAACTTCCGCAGCACATCGGGAATGGTGAGTGCTGTGAATGCGTTGTTCCAGCGACACCCGACTCCCTTCATCGACTCCGCGATCGCGTTTCATCCAACCACGGCGGCAAAGAGTCCCGCTGAAGAGTGGGCGTTGCCGGGTGGTTCACACGCATTGCATTGGCTCTTCATTCCTCACAACACGAACAAGAAGGGCGAGCCGGAGTTTGTAAGTGCTACGGAGGCGCGGCGTCTGCTATATGCCGCCTGCGTGCGCCACATCGTGCACAATCTCAGCGAGGGGTGGCCAGCCGGTCGGCTGGCGGTACTCGTACGCACCACGCGTGAAGGAGTCGACGTTGCAGCCGAGCTCCGAAACGCCGGTGTTCCGGCGGTCGTTGCCGGACTCGGCGACGTGATGGCGAGCGCGGAAGCGCGCGAGCTGCAACTCGTGCTCGAAGGAATCGCCACGCCGCGTCATGTTCGTCGGCTGCGGGCGGCCATGGCTACACAGCTTTGGGGCGTTTCACATGAGGAGCTGGTGCAACTCGCTGCTCCGGAGTCGGAGACTGCGTGGACGCAGGTTGCCGACGAGGTGGAGGAATGGCGAACCCTCTGGAACGTGCGCGGACTGTTGCCCATGCTGCAGGCCTGGTTTGCTTCGCGTACCGTCACCGAACGTCTCCTGGCGCTGCCAGACGGCGAAAGACAGCTCACGAACGTGCGACATCTGGTGGAGTTGCTTCATGCTGCATCCATCAGCCATCAGCTGAACATCGAAGGCACGCTACATTGGTTGGCTACGCACATCGAAGACGCCACCGGTGGCAGCGATACGGCTGCTGCCAGGCAGCGTGAACCGGGTGTGACCGAATTGCGCCTCGAGAGCGATGCCTCGGCTGTGCAGATCGTGACCGTGCACCGGAGTAAAGGCCTCGAGTACGACGTGGTCTACTGCCCCACACTGTGGGGGGCGTATCCGGTTGGGGATGACGAGCCAGTGTTGGTGCGCGAGCAGGATGGTGTTGTGCTCGATCATGGTTCATCGCAGTTCACCGAACGGCAGCGCGCGGCAGATCGCGAACGACTGGCCGAGGAATGCCGCCTGTTGTACGTGGCGCTCACTCGTGCGCGTTTTCGTACCGTTCTCGGATGGGGACCTATCAGTCAGCAGCGCAAGCCGGTGTCGGCGCACAGTGCGTTGTCTTATCTGCTGTGTGGCCCGGTGCAGGGAAGCAGCGAGCCAGCCGACGTCGCGGCCACGCTCGAGGCGACGCCCGCTGGTTGGGAGTCACTGCTCAAGAGTGTTGTAGCGTCGCATCCGGAGCAGATGGCGTTGGAAGTGGTCGACACACTGCATCTGTCCAGGCGCACCGAAGTCGAAGGAGATGCGAGCGCCGACTTCGAACCGCGTGCGCGATCCCTGCCAATCACTCCGGCGCCTGCTGATCGGTTCGATACCTATCGCATCGCGAGTTTTACCTCGTTGACGCGAACGAAGGCCAGCGGTGTGCAGCCGATCCCGGCGATTGTGCGCGATGTGGATGGGGATACCCCGGCAGATCCTGAAAGCGTGGAACCACGGGCCCGCGATCTGCCGCGAAACGACTTTCGCTCGTTCCCTGCTGGGCGCCGTGCCGGTGTCGTGTTGCACGCCCTGTTTGAACATGCGGAATTCGCTGCCAAAAGATCGGAGCTCACGGCGCAGGTCGCTGCGCATCTGACTCAGGAAGGGATGGCAGACACCGCACATGACGAACGTATCGTGGCCGTGGTGGACATGATGGAGCGTACCCATGCGTCGCCCATTCCGGCGGCGCAGTCTTTTGCGCTTCGCGATGTGGTGCAGACACACGCTCAGCATGAGTGGCAGTTCCTGCTGCCCATGGCCCGTCAATCGATGGAGCTTACGCGAGACGCGTTGGCCAATGCGTTCGAGGTGCACGGTAGCTCGGCGGCGCAGGCATATGCGCCATTGTTACGTGCCTTGGGGCCCACGCAATTGCACGGATATCTCACCGGCTTCGTCGACCTGCTCTTCGCCCACGAGGGACGGTGGTGGGTGGTGGATTGGAAATCCAATCAGCTCGGGGTGTCGCCGACGGCGTACGCTCCCGATGCACTGCAGCAAGTGATGTGGGCCGATCACTACACGCTGCAGTATCATCTCTATCTCGTAGCGGTACATCGGTACCTCCGGCATCGATTGCCGGGATATGACTACGATCAGCATGTCGGAGGAGCCGCTTACGCCTTCCTGCGTGGTTTCGGAGATTTCAACGCATCACCAACACAGGGTTGGTATGTCGATCGTCCAAATCGTGCGCTGATCGAAGCATTGAGCGCGGCGATTGATCCCGAGACCGCGGGACCTGTGTCGTGAGCACCCATAACCCCGTCGCGATCGCCGTATCTCCGCTCGACGAAGCGTTCGCACGCTATGTCGAGCGACTGGTACTTCAGCATTCCCATAGTGCCTCGATAGCAGAATTGCTGCGCTGTACAGCATTGCTGACCAGTGCGGAGAGGGCTCAGGGGCACAGTTGTGTGGAACTGCCCGTATACGCTGAGCGCACGATCGTGTTGGGCGAGACTTCGTTCGCGGCCCCAGGGCTCGAGAATTGGGAGTCTCTTCTGCGACAGAGCGGTGTGTGTACATCGACTTATTCTGCCGGCACAGCAGATGACAGGGCGCCATCACTGTTCGTGCTTCACGACTCTCGTCTGTATCTCGCGCGATACTTCGCGGCAGAATCGCGAGTGGCCACGGCAATTCGCACACGCGTCGCGCAGGTCGCGCCCGTTAGTGCGCCAGATCTCGAGGTGCAGTTTGCTGCGTTGTTCCCCAAAGCCGCCACGCAGGAAGATTGGCAGGCCATTGCCACGCAGGCCGCACTCGATCGATCACTGACGTTCATCACCGGTGGACCAGGAACCGGTAAGACCACCGTCGCGGCGCGGATCCTCGCACTGTTGCTGCATGCCGATCCGTCGCTGACGGTGGCCATTGCGGCACCAACTGGTCGCGCGGCAGCACGTCTCGTGGAATCCATTGGAGCAGCAGCTGAACGTGAGCAATTGTCGGATGCAGTGCGTCGGCAATTGCCGACCACGGGCGCCACGTTGCACCGTCTGTTGGGATACCAGCCGTGGACCGAAACATTCCGGTACGGCCCGGGCAATGCACTGCCGCACGATGTCATCGTGATCGACGAAGCAAGCATGGTGGATATCCTGATGATGGACGCGCTCTTCTCGGCGTTGCGCCCGGATGCACGTGTCGTGATTCTCGGTGACCCCGATCAGTTGGCGAGTGTGGATACAGGGTTTGTACTCGGCGATGTCGTACGCGCCGCACATGCCGCTCCGGCAACTGCCCCCCTGGCACAATCCGTGGTTCGGTTGCGGCACTCGTGGCGGTTCGGGAGTCAGCCAGGAATCGGCGCACTGGCCTCTGCGCTGCAACAGGGCGCGGTTAACGAAGCACGCGATGTGTTGACCGACGCGACCTACGATGATGTATCCATGGAGTCATGGAGTGCGGCGGCATTGCAGCGTTCAATCGAGGAACCGCTCGACACACTGTTGCGCACACAGACTCCGGTAGAAGCACTTGACGCGCTGGCGCGCTTCCGGGTGCTTGCTGCTACGCGTGAGGGACCACGAGGTGTGCAGGGGGTCAATCTTTTGATCGAACGCATGCTCGCGCGTCGTGGGCTCGCGCACACAGGGTGGTACGCGCATCGCCCGGTGCTCATCACGGCCAATGATCCCGCGACGAATCTGTTCAACGGTGACGTTGGCGTCGTGTTTCAGGATGATACGCGCATGTCCGTGCACTTCCTGCAACCCGACGGATCGGTTCGCGCTCTTGCACCCTCACGCCTTCCGGCGCATGAGACGGCGTGGGCCATGACCATTCACAAATCACAGGGATCGGAATTCGATCAGGTCCTGCTGGTGATGCCTGAGCAGGATGTGCCCATCCTGACTCGGGAACTGCTCTACACGGGCGTCACCCGCGCCAAGCGTCGTGTCACCCTGTTCGGCGATCATGCCATTCTGGCGACCGGTGTGCAGCGCACAGTGGGGCGAACCTCCGGATTGGTGAACCAACTGCTCGCTCCCTCGACGGCCACGGGGTAAGTTGCGGTTCCCTTCACGCGCGTCACCTCGGCAGGTGCTGCGCGCTCCGTTCGTGCCATGATGCCGAGTGCCCGATGCCGAGTGTTCTGATCCCGAACCACGTTGTTCGTCCGCGGTCTCTTGCGATGACCGCCGTGATTGCGGCGTGTTCGTTGCTCGCCGCGCCGCTCGCCACACCGCTGGCGGCCCAGTCCGATGCATTTCTGCGCGTGCGCGTGGATGAGTCCCGCAATCGGGCGCTGCTGGAAATTCCTCGCGCGCAGCTCAACGTGCCGTTCCTGCACCAGGTCACGCTGGCCACCGGTCTCGGCACTGGAAGCCTCGATCGTGGTCAGACTGGCCCAAGCGGTATCGTGCGGCTCGAGCGACGCGGAAATCGTGTGCTCATGGTGCGCGACAACTACACCGCGCGTGCGCCGCGTGGGGATGCAGGCAATCAGCAGGCGGCCAGTGATGCTTTCCCGAAATCCATCGTGGCCTCGTTACCCATCGAGCGCGATACCAACGGTGTGATCACCGTTGACGCGTCGAGTGTGTTTCTTGGCGACGCCTATGGTGTGATCGACGGACTGCGGAATGGCGGAAGTGCTGGCGGTACGGCGGCTGCTGCACCTGGCGTTGGCAACTACCGACTCGATGTGCAGCGCAGCTACATCGACACCGAGCGTACCAAGGCTTTCCCGCGCAATGCGGAAGTGCATGCGGTCCTGACGTTCGTGACCGATGCGGCACCGCGGGGTCGTGGTGCTGTTGCGCCGGACTCGCGCGCCATGACGTTCGAGGAGCATCACTCACTGGTGGCGCTTCCGGACACGGCGGGTTTCCGTCCGCGTTCGTACGACCCGCGTTTCGGCTACGGCGGTACGCAGTTCTTCGACCTCAGCAAGGGATACGACGGCGACTATCGCGGTGGGTTCATCAACCGCTGGCGCCTGGTGCCGAAGGATCCGGCCGCCTATGCGCGTGGCGAATTGGTGGAGCCGGTCACACCGATCATCTACTATCTCGATCCCGGTATTCCGGCGCCGTATCGCGAAGCATTCCGCGCTGGTGGCAACTGGTGGAGCAAGGTGTTCGAGGGCGCGGGTTTCAAGGACGCGTTCCGCGTGCTCGACTTGCCAGCCGGTGCCGACCCGATGGATGCGCGCTACAACATGCTGATGTGGGTGCACCGCACGGGACCGGGTCCGAGTGTCGGTCCGAGCTATAGCGACCCGCGCACGGGTGAAATTCTGCGCGCGGTGGTCCGCATGGACGCGTGGCGTTCGCTTGTCGACTACAACATCTGGGCGGGCACCGTTCCTGCGTTTGGTGCAAGTGGCCCCAATGTCGGAGCGGAAGCCTTCGCCATGGCGCGTCGACGTCAGCACACGGCGCACGAAATCGGACACACGCTTGGTTTGTCGCACAACTACATCGCGTCGTCGCAGAATCGCTCGAGCGTGATGGACTACCCGTTCCCGATCATTCTGCCGAATGCCGATGGCACGCTTGACCTGCGTCAGGCATTCCGCGAAGGCCCGGGTGCATGGGACTCGCTATCCATCAATCTCGGCTATCACTGGTATGCCGATGCGGCGGCCGAGCGCACAGGTCTCGATGGCATCATGAAGGATGGACTCGCACGCAATGTGCGATTCATCAACGACACGTATGCCAATGCCAACGGCTCGATGCCGTGGGTGACGCGCTGGGAAGAAGGCGCGACGCAGTTCGAAGGTGTGGAGCGTGGTCGGAAGGTGCGTCGCATCATGATGAATGCCTTCGACGAACGCGCCATTCAGCCTGGTGAGCCGCTGGCGTTGCTCAACATGCGATTTGCGCATGTCTATCTGCATCACCGCTATTCGCTGGAAGGCCTGTCGAAGTATGTAGGCGGCATGGACTTCACCTTCGCACTGCGTGGTGATGGACAGACGCCGACCACCGTCATTCCGGCCGTCGATCAGCGCAAGGCACTCACGATGGCGCTCGACGCCATCACGCCGGCCGAGCTGGTGGTGCCGGAGAAGGTGATCAAGCTCATCCCGCCGCCGCCGCCGGGCTTCAATACCGATCAGACATGGATCGAAGGCAGTGGTGGTGTCACGTTCGATGCCATTTCACTGGCCGGCGGCCTGGCCACGGAAGTGATCGGCTATCTGCTCGATCGTGAGCGTGCGGCACGTCTGGTGCAGCAGGTGGCGCGTGATTCGCGTCAGCTGTCACTCGATGAAGTGCTGTCGGCGGTGGTGCAGCGTACGTGGGGTGCCGCTGCGCCGACATCGTCGGCCGAACGTGCGGCGCTGCGTGCATCACAGCGTGCGGCGCTCGATGCGGTGCTCGACATGGCGGGTGATACGCGGGCGATGCCGGATGTTCGTGCGGCGGCGCTGACACATGTGAATCGCCTGGACACGCGTCTCAAGGCGATGGTGTCGGCTGATGCTGCACAGTCGGCGCACGTTGCGGCTGCACGGCATGACATCGCGCGCTTCTATGCCGGCAACGATCGGCCGGAGTTGCGTCCGCGGTATCCGGTGTTGACGCTGCCGTGGCCGTAGTCGAGAAGATGCCACGGCGCGTCGGCGGGTAATGGTTTAAACCAATATCCGTAACTGCTCACGCGGAGGACGCAGAGGCGCGGAGGGCACAGAGGCCATCAGTCTCTGCGTTCTCCGTGCCTCTTTTTCTCTGCGTGATCAGTTAACGAAGCCAGCCGCCCAGCGCCTCTTTATTGGACACTCCTGCCACGACCCGTACCTCTCCGTGCCGAAGCGTGGTAATATGGTCTGAGTCGGCTCTTAAGTGGGTTGTACCGTAAGTCCAATCGCGTAAATCTATTTGTGTATTGGGTTTCCGCAATTTAGACTAGGGAACTCTCAGGCCGGCGTCGGGTTTGGACAGGCCTCAGTCGTGGTTGCACACCGACGGTGCGCCAGACGGTTTCTCTTGCCTAGCGACCCATGATCCTCGACCCGACGGGCACAGCACCCACGCGCGTTCTTGGGCACTCCGCCAGGAACTCTGCGCTGTCGCTTCTCGCGGCCATGACCGCGGCCGGCTTCACGGCACTCGTGATGTTTCGCGCCACGCCAGTGCGTGTTTCGGCGACGACGCGCGCCGTAGCATATGAGATGCCGGATGGCGTCACACTTCGTCTCGAGCCGGGCAGTTCCGCACAGATCGTGCGTGACTTCTCACTCTGGTGGGGCAATGACGCCAAGCCGCGCCTCATCACGATGCATCGCGGACGCGGCGTGATCGAATCGACAGCGGACGCACGTCCATTTGTCGTGGAGACCCGCGACGCACAGGTGCACCTGGATGACACGCGCGTCGAGATCGACGCCACCGAGTCCGGCCGCACCCGTCTCAAGATCGGTCGTGGCCGTGCCCTGGTGAACGCCAAGATCGTCGGCAACGGTCTGCTGCAGAACTTCGATACGCTCACGGGCGAGCGCGCCACGTTGATGGCCACCGAAGGCGAAGAGCTCATCGTCACCGGCGGTGAACTCGAAATGGTTACCGCCGGATCTGCAGCGTCTTCGTCGCTCTAAGTTCGATCGGTTGATCTACTCAGCCACCCGCTGCTTCGATAAAGCGGGTGGCCATGAGCGCGTCGAGCGAGCGACCATGTGGGTCCTGACGCGCTCGGATGGCGTTGACCATCTCGAGCGCAGACTGTGCGGTAGGCGGAAGAGCCGCATCTGATGTGCGGAGCGGCGTGACACGCGATCCCCACCGCACGAGGAGCGCGCCAAATGTCAGTCCGCCACCAAAACCCGGCATGAGCAGCAAACTGCCCGGTTTCACACGTCCCTCGCTCAGTGCATCGGACAGCGCCACAGGAACCGTGGCCGCGCTCATATTGCCGTAGCGTTGCACGGTGAGCATCACACGCTCCATCGGCACGCCTGCGTACTTTGCCACCGCTTCGATGATGCGAAGATTGGCCTGATGCGGCACGACGAGATCGATATCGTCGGCAGTCACGCCGGCTTCCCGCATCACGCGTGCGCAGGCTTCGCTCATTCCATGCACGGCGCGTTTGAAGATGGCCTGTCCATCGAAATCCCAGAGTGTGTCGCCGTAATGCAAGTCACCCTGTACGTAGCTGCACCCCATGCCGCGCACGCGCAGTGTTTGTCTCGCTTCGGCGTCGCACCCCAGCACGGTGCCAATCACGCCACTCGGTGTGTCACTGGCTTCCAGCACTACGGCCGCGGCGCCATCGCCAAACAGCACCGCCACATTGCGATTGCTCCAGTCCATGAACGGGCTGATGTACTCCACGCCGATCACGAGTGCATTGCGAACCATGCCACTCTGGATCATCGCCGTGGCGCTCGAGAGTCCGTAGAGAAAACTGGTGCAGGCCGTATTCACATCCATGGCCGCCGCACGCGTGGCGCCGAGCGCGACTTGCACACCGGACGCCGAGTTCGGCACCTGCTCGTCGGGTGAGCAGCTGCCGTAGACAATGAGCTCGAGTGCGGCAGGGTCGAGATCGGCGCATGCCAGCGCGCGCCTGCTGGCGAGTGTCGCCATCTCGATGGCAGACACATGCGACACTCGGCGTTCCTTCATGCCGGTGCGCTGCACGATCCACTCATCCGACGTTTCAAGGAAGGTGGAAAGATCCTGATTGCTGAGAACGGCGGGCGGGAGCCCATCGCCCCAACCGGTGATGGCGGCGTAACGGTTCACGAGGCGGGACACGGGAAGGAGGTGTACCGAATGGACGTCATATGTGTTGATGCGTTCATCTGACGTGATCGGATTACGCTACGGGCTGGAACGTGGCACGACAAGGCAGGGGCCGCTGGTGAACGAGCATGCTTTGCTCCAGTATAGAGGGAATTCGGTCGATCATTACCGGGTAGGTCCCCGGAATTGTCGGGCACTCCCCATAGGACCCCACCATGACTCTGATGCCGTTACTCTCGCACGGCACCAAAGATTCGGTCGCGATGCTCGTGCCCACGCACGAGCACGGCTTCTCGCCAGAGGAAGTCCATGAAATCATGGACGGCATCTATGCGCGCGGCGATCGGCTCATGGTCTGGTTTCTTGTTTCGCATATGGCGCTGGCGTTGCTGCTGGCGCTGTATCACGGCACTTGGTTCGCCACGCTGCTGGTTGGTAGCCTGACCTGCGCCATTTTCGGCCTGAGTGTCTGGCTGTTCCCGCGAACGTTTTTCACGCGGTCATTGTCAGGTGTGGCGCAGCAGGCCTTCGTGGCACTGCACATCTATCAGTTGCATGGTCAGGCCGAGCAGCACTTCTGGTTCTTCACGGCCTTCACGATGATGATCGTCTACCAGGACTGGCGCTGCATGTGGCCTGGTGCGCTGCTCATCATCGTGCAGCACTCGCTGTTTGCTGGACTGCACAATTCGGGATATCCCGTGCATTTCTTTCCGGAAAGGTACGTGGATTTCACCAAGCTATTCTTTCATTTCGGCATAGCGCTCGTGCAGGTGGCGTTGTGCGGATACTGGGCGCACCTGCTCCGATTGCAGACACTCGGAGACGCGTGGAGGCGCCGGCAATTGCGCGATGATCAGCGATTGCTTGAGGATCAACTCGATCAGCTCAAGGCATCGGAAGCCAAGCTGTCGGCCAGCGGAGAAGCTCTGCGGGACGCGTCGCGCCGTCAGCGTGCAATTCTCGACAACAGCACCGATGCGTTGTGGGTGAAGGATCTCAATGGTCGGTATACGGCAGTGAACACGGCGTTCGCCCGTATGGTGAACCGACCGGTCGATACCATTGTGGGTCTGAGTGGCCAGGACATTGCGGAAGAGGGAGTCGTAGCCCGCGTGACTGCGCAGCAGGATGAAGTCCTGCGCACGGGATTGCCGGTGACTTACGACTATCCTATCGATGCGCGCGGTGAAGAGCGTGTGCTTGAGGTCACCATCAGTGCCATTACCGATGATCGGGGTAAGCCCACGGGTTTTGCCGGATCCGCACGTGATGTCACCGAACGCCGACGTGCAGAAGAAGAGCGGCAGCGCGACGCGGTGCGCATGCAGGAAGCCCAGAAGCTCGAGAGTCTGGGGCTACTTGCCGGCGGCATTGCCCACGACTTCAACAATCTGCTGGGTGTCATTCGGGCCAATGCGGAAGTGGCGCGTGCGGAGCTCAACGGCTCGGCGGAACCGAGTCTACCGCTCGAGCACATCGAGCAGGCCACCGAGCGAGCTGCCGATCTCACACGACAGATGCTGGCCTATGCTGGCATGGGACGTGTGACCATCACGCGGGTCGATGTTGCGGCTCTGGTGCGTGGCACGGCCAGCTTGCTCCGCGCGGCGGTATCAAAGAAAGTCGAGCTGCGGTTCGAACTTGATGAGACGATTCCTGCAGTTGAAGGGGATGCCACGCAACTGCGTCAAGTCGTGATGAATCTCATCAGCAATGCAGCGGATGCGATTGGCGAGGCCGATGGTGTGGTCACTCTCCGCACGATTGTGCGTCATGTGCGGGATGGAGACGTGACACCGGCGCATGGTCTCGAGTCATTGGCTGCTGGCTTGTACGTCGTGGTGGAGGTGGCTGACACTGGCGGTGGCATGTCGGGCGAGACACTGCGGCGCATCTTCGATCCGTTCTTCACCACGAAGTTTGTCGGGCGCGGTCTGGGCCTCGCGGCCGTGATCGGTATTCTGCGCGCGCATCGCGGAGCGGTCGACATCGTGTCGGAACCCGGTCGTGGCAGTCTATTCAGCATCTATTTGCCAGCATCCGCTACAGAGGCTGGTGGGACGCCGCCCCTCGAGAATACGGCACCAGACAGTGGGCTCTTCCCGGAGCACCTGGGGGCCACGGTGTTGGTGGTCGACGACGAGCAGATGCTGCGTTCACTTGCCAGTCGTGTGCTGACGCGCGCGGGGTGTCATGTGATCGAGGCGTCCGATGGCATGGAAGCCATGGAACGCCTCAAAGAAACATCACATGTGGATATGGTGCTGCTCGATATGCTGATGCCGCGCATGAATGGTGAGGAGACGCTCAAGGCTATCCGCGCCATTCACCCAACGCTGCCGGTTCTTCTTTCGAGCGGATTCAGTGAAGCGGTGGCTGCGCAACGACTGCTGGACGACCCACACGTGCGTTTCATGCAGAAGCCATATGGCGCACGTGAATTGGTGCAGGCCGTCGCTCTGTCTATTGCTCAACCGCAGTCTTGAGCTGCGCGAGACCCTTCTCGAAGTCGGGGCCGATGAGACGCTCCATGCTGATGAACACGCACATGAGCTTGCTCAGGTAGTTCATCGGTCCTTCCATGCGCCACACAACGTCCGTTCCGGCCCCGTTCGGTGTGAGCGTGAACGTCGTAATGTTGTTGGCTTCCATCGGTGCGATGAAATCGAGTGCGATCACGACCTTGGAGGGCGGAACTGACTCCGTGATCGTCATGCGTCCTTCGCCTACGTCACTATTGCCTGTCCATCCGTACACGGCTCCACTGCCGGCTGGCGGACCACCATGCGTGACCTTCATGTTCGGATCGAGCTTGGCCCACGGCGACCACTCATCCCAGCGATGAAAGTCGTTGATGTGTGCAAACACCGAATCCGGTGAGGCATTGATCGTCGTGCGACGCTCGAGCGCAAACGAATCCGGCTGGAATGTGGCGTAGACAAGCACTGCGAGCACCACGAGACAAAGGCCGAGCAGGATTTTCTTGATCATGGGTCGAGTGGTGGGTGTGAGGGGGCAGGGAGGTGCGGACCGCTGACAATCGTAGCATGATTGCTGGCGCTTTGCGCGTATGATCCGGACATTCCAGCCGGTAGAAGCATCAAGCCCCCCTTGCCCCATCGATGGAAATGCCCGTGTTCCACCGTACTGTGCTGGCTTGTGTCACCCTGCTGGTGCCGTTGGCGACACCAGCGCAACCCATATACCGCGACCGCACGCAATCGGTGGACGCGCGAACGCAGGATCTGCTCGGGCGCATGGGACCGCTGGAGAAATTCCGGCAGCTCTACATGACGCCGGGTGACCTCGATGACCCGGCACACGACTATCAGGCGGGCATCTTTGGTTTGCAGGTGAATGCGCGACCCGGCATCGGCCCTCGGGCGGCCGCCCGTGCGCATGCCGCCCATCTTGATTCCATGCAGCAGTGGTTTCGCACAAAGACCCCGCTCGGCATTCCCTCGTTGTTCTTCGATGAGGCGCTACATGGTTTGATGCGGGAAGGGGCGACGGTATTTCCGCAGGCCATCGGGCTTGCCGCCACCTTCGATACGGCTCTGGTGGCGCGAGTGCATGAAGCCGCCGCCCGCGAAACACGCAGTCGCGGCATTCGCATGGTGCTCTCCCCCGTCATCAACATCGCCACCGATGTGCGATGGGGACGCACCGAGGAAACACTGGGCGAAGACCCCTGGCTGACAAGCGCGATGGGGCGTGCGCATGTGCGGGCGTTTGAGCAGGCCGGCATCGTGGCCACGCCCAAGCATTTCGTGGCGAACGTGGGCACCGGTGGGCGTGATAGCTATCCCGTGGAAGCCAGCACGCGAGAGCTCATGGAACGGCACTTTCCGCCCTTCAAGTCGACTATTCAGGAGACGGGCGCGCGTAGCGTGATGACGGCGTACAACAGTGTGGACGGCGATCCCGCGACACAGAGTCACTATCTGCTGACGACAGTCTTGCGTGACCAGTGGAAATTTCCCGGCTTCGTGATTTCCGATGCGGCGGCAACGGGTGGTGCGACGGTGCTGCATCGTACGGAGCGCAACTCCTCCGAAGCAGGGGCACATGCTTGGAAGTCGGGTCTCGATGTGGTGTTTCAAAGTACGTTCGAGCAGCAACGACCCTATTGGCGTGCCTTCGAACAATCGCTGGTACCGATGCCGGTGATCGATAGTGCGGTGGCTCGCGTGTTGCGCGTCAAGTTTGCGCTCGGGTTGTTTGATGACGCGCCAATCAATCCGGATAGCGCGGCGTACTGGAACGGTCATGCATCGCATCGCGCTCTTGCACGCGAGGCGGCTGCGGCGTCGATCGTGTTGTTGCGCAATACCCCACGTCGGCAAACCGCTCCGGTACTGCCGCTTGCTTCAACCGTGCGACGGCTCGCGCTTATCGGAGTGGATGCGGATTCGGTACGGCTTGGAGGCTACAGTGGTCCTGGCATCGCGCCGGTGAGTCTGCGTAGTGCACTCAAGGCGCGCGTTGGACTCACGGTGAACTACGCTGCTGGGCCTGGACGGCTTGCGCAAGCATTGACTCCCGTGCCGGCAACAGCACTCACCCACAACGGTGCTCCGGGACTCGAAGCGCAGTATTGGAACAACCCCGACATGCGCGGTGCACCAACGCTGACACGCGTTGACCCTGCTATCGATTTCACCTGGACGCTTTCATCGCCGGGCGCGGGGGTGCCATACGATTGGTACAGTGCGCGCTGGACAGGTTCGATGACCGTGCCGGCCGGTGGTGCGCGTGCGTTGGCCATTGAGGGTGCCGATGGTGCGCGTATATGGGTTGATGATCGACTCGTGCTGGACCGATGGGAGAAACGGAGTGCGGGGGTATGGCGCGCGCCCGTTACTCTCGCGGCGGGCAAGCATGCGCTGCGCGTGGAGTTTCATGAGCGACGTGGCAATGTGAAGTTCAAGCTCTCGTGGGAGGCCGGTCCTCCACTGCCAACGGAGCGGCGGATTGCAGCAGCCGTGGCCGCTGCGCGTGCGAGCGAAGCCGCCGTTGTGGTGGTCGGTGTAGAAGAAGGGGAGTTCCGCGATCGATCCATCCTCGCATTACCCGGCGCGCAGGAACGACTCATTCGTTCTGTCGCGGCCACCGGTGTACCAACCGTGGTGGTCATTGTGGGTGGCAGCGCCGTCACCATGCCGTGGCTCGATCAGGTGGACGCGGTGCTGATGGCCTGGTATCCGGGAGAAGAGGGAGGACCGGCCATGGCGGATGTGCTCTTTGGCGACGTGAATCCATCGGGTCGTTTGCCGATCACATTCCCGCAGCGTGAAGGACAGTTGCCGCTCACCTACGATCACAAACCCACGGGGCGTGGCGACGATTATCTCGATGGCAGCGGAGCGCCACTGTTTCCATTTGGGCATGGATTGTCGTACACGACGTTCGCCTGGGACTCAATGGAAGTCGTCCGAGATACGCCTTCATCGCGCCACGTGCGGGTGCTGCTGCGCAACACGGGCAAGCGGGCCGGCCATGAAGTCGTACAGCTCTACATTCGCGATGAACTCACGAGTGTCTCGCAGCCGCTCATTGCACTCAAAGCGACCACGCGCGCGTTTCTGGAACCCGGTGCATCGCGATGGGCGGACATGACGCTGCCAGACAGCGCGCTGGCGCTGCTCGACCGCGATCTCAAGTGGGTGGTTGAACCTGGAAGTTTTCGTCTGATGCTTGGGGCTTCATCGACGGACATTCGACAGAGGCGGGTGATACAGTGATGCCGTTTTCCCGACGCGAATTCCTTCTCTCGGCCGCCGCGCTATCTGCTGCACCGGCATTGCTCGCACAGGCACGTGCATCACGTCCTCGTCCTTCCCGCCCGCAACTCGCCTGGCAGCAGGACGAAGTCGCGCTCTTCTGTCACTTCGGCGTCAACACCTTCACCAATCGCGAATGGGGCGACGGCACCGAATCGCCATCGATCTTCAATCCGTCTGCGCTCGACTGCCGGCAGTGGACACGCGCAGCCAAAGCAGCTGGAGCCAAGGCGCTCATTCTCACCGCCAAACATCACGACGGCTTCTGTTTGTGGCCAACCGCCACGACATCGCACTCGGTCAAATCGAGTCCGTTTCGCGGGGGCAACGGTGATCTTGTTCGCGAATTCATCGATGCGTGTCACGCCGACGGTTTGCGTCCCGGTCTCTATCTCTCGCCGTGGGATCGCAATCATTCGTCGTATGGCGATTCACCACGCTACAACGAGGTGTATCGCGCGCAGCTGACCGAGTTGCTCACACGCTACGGTGCCATTCATGAGGTGTGGTTTGATGGGGCCAATGGCGAAGGGCCGAATGGGAAACGACAGGTCTACGACTGGCCTGCTACATGGGCGCTCGTTCGCAAGTTGCAACCGAATGCGGTGATGTTCTCCGATGCTGGTCCTGACTTACGCTGGATTGGCAATGAACGCGGTGTCGCCGGTGAAACCAACTGGAGCATGGTGAAACCCGAGATCGTTCCCGTGCCAGGTCTCGAGGGCGCCGAGGTAATGCGCTCGCTGCAGGAGGGTGATCGTGATGGTACGGTGTGGCGACCCGGTGAAACGGATGTCAGCATTCGCCCGGGTTGGTTCTGGCATCCCGCAGAAGATGCGAAGGTGCGCACGCCGGACAATCTCGAGCAGCTGTGGTTCACCAGCGTGGGACGCAACAGCAAGTTGCTGCTCAACGTACCGCCCACGACCTCGGGGCTCTTTCATGAGAACGATGTGCAGCATCTCACGGCCATGCGATCGCGTATCACGGAGTGTTTCGCCAACGATATAGCCAAGGGTGCGGCACGTCAGTGGCAGGCATCAGGGGCAAATCAGGCGACGCTCACCGTGACCCTGCCGCGTGCGGTAACCATCAGTGCCGTGGATCTTCGTGAGGACATCGCAAACGGGCAGCGTGTGGCCGGTTTTACCCTCGAGGGCCGAACATCCACGGGTTGGCAAACGCTCATGGCTGGCACCACCATCGGCCATCGTCGAGCGAGCCGCATTGACGCCATCACACTGTCGGCGCTTCGTCTTCGAATTACGGATGCGATCGAACCGCCGCGGCAGGTTGCGCTCGCAGCATTCTCTGCGGCTTGAGGCCTCCAGGAGAAGCCGTTTCGGCTGTTTTCCACCCTCGCCGATGTGCTATTATTCACAAAGATTGGACCTGCGCGCCGTCGGCTGCATCCACTCGGGATGCGCTGAATTAACCTGACCCCAGAATCGGCATGTTGGAAAATATCGGTTGGCTGGGGCTTGGTTTATCGCTCGGATTCCTGACATGGTCGGGCTTCCTGTATGCGCGCACACGGCGCCTCGGTGATGCACCGCCGGCATATCAGCCCGGCGCGATCACCAACAGCATCGCGCTCTGTCTGATTTTCCTTGGCCTCGCAGTGGAGTTGCCGAGTCCGTGGTCGGCTATTCAGTTGTCGTCGGCTTTCGTGTTGGCGGTGATGAGTGTGTTGCCCACCATTCGTGCGCGTCGACGGCCCACTACGTTGGCTTGAGGATAGAGAGAGGCAATAGATAGGGCCGTTCGCGGGAATGCGAGCGGCCCTTCTTTTTCAGTGACACTCGTGTGGAGGGAAGATCGTTAACTGATCACGCAGAGAGATAGAGTCCGCAGAGACACAGAGGAGCTGGTTGGACGAGATATCAGCCCCTCGATCAGGTTCTCTGCGTTCTCCGTGTCTCTGCTCCTCTGCGTGATCAGTTAACGATCTGACTCGCGATTCATGCTGTCCGGCGACGCCCAATCCGTACCAGTCCAAGTGCACCGAAACCTGTCACCAACAGCACCGCCGCCCCAGGCTCCGGCACCGTCGTACTGAACGCCGCCTTGAACTGCGCTTGAGGCGCCCCGAACTCCGTTCCTGTCATCCACGCCTGATCAGCCGTGGGATTGGTGAAGAGCGACGTATCATCTCCGCTGTCGAGGAAGACCAGCGAACCACCGCTGCCATCTTCATCGGAGAGCAACAGTGCTGATGACGGGAAGCCCACGATGTCGCCAAACAGACCGGCCGCTGACAGAAACGCCACGTAGGTCGTACCGGCCGTCACGTTGAGAGACGCCGGAGAGAACGCAAATTCCTGCGCCACCTGCGTCGGACCAAACACGATGTCACTCGTATAGAGCGCCGGACCCACGGCCTTGCCGCCATCCCACGCCATCACGTACGCACGGAATTTGAGGTCCTGCGCGTCGACCGTGTTGGCATCGGGCGCATTGCCTTCGTTGGACAACCAGAAGCTGAAGCTGTTCAGCAGACCATCCAACGGAGAAACGAATGTCTGACCGAAGGTGGCAATCGACGGCACGCCCACGCCGTAGAGTGGGATGCCATTGCCGGCCTGCTCGATGGTCTGCGCGGTGAGTGTTGGTGCTGCAAGAACTGACGTAACCGCAGCCGCTCCGACAATGGCACGCCGCAGTGTGTTGAAAGAGATGCGCATGAGTGAACCCTGACTCAGTTGACCGTGATGGGAAGCGAGATCGTCCCGACGCCGCCATCGCGGTCAGTAACGGTGACGACAATCGTGTACGTGCCGGGCGCCGCGTAGCTCTTGCTGCGGTTGAGCGGCGCGGTGGGCAGCACCAGCGACGAGAACTGCGTGATGGGCGTACCGTCGCCCCAGTTGATACGCACCGTGTACGGCGCATCGCGTGTGCCGGCGGCATCGGTAAACCGCACGCCGAGCAACGAGGCGCTGCCAGCCGTCCAGGTGGCGGGCGGTGTGAGCGTGACCACGGGAACGGCGTTGGACACGGTAGCGGTCTGCGTTACCTGATGCGACGCGCCATGTTCATCCGTCACCGTGAGCGTGACCGTGTACTGTCCGCTCTGCGCATAGGTCTTGCTCGGGTTTGGCGATGTGGACGCGGTGCCATCACCAAAGTTCCACGCGTACGAGAGCGTACTGCCCGCATCGGGATCGAACGAGCCGGTCGAGGCAAACGCGACCGATGCACCTTCCGAAATGCTCCACGGACCATTTGATACGGCCGTCGGGAAACGATTGCCACGTTCGATCTGCACTTCGAGGTCATCAGGAAGCAGCGACAGCAGGTCGTAACCGCTCAACGTTTCCACGGCATCGACGGTGGTGCGGTACTGCTCCCAACCGCCAGTGACATCGGGATCATTGCGCATGATCACCGCATACACCTCGGCGTTGTTGCGATCCGATACATCCGCGAGACCCTGATTGCGCGGCAGCACCACGGCCACCTTCCACACATGGGTGGGGATGGTGATCTTGCCCTCGTTCTTCACCGTGCCCTTGCTGCCCGTAGCACCGGTGACGATGTACACCTCGCGATTGTTCAACCGCGCCAGATCGCCAATGTGATTTTCGAAGAGCGCCCACGGGCCCTGATTCACATTAGCGGCCTGCGGAATGATGTTGCTGAACAGGAACGAGCGCGCGTTGTCGAGACTGCCGCTCGTGCGATCAAACGAACGCGCCAGGTGGCCGCGATCGATGCCATAGCCGGCAAACGTACCGGCGTCGGTGTAGTCGGCCGTGGTGTAGCGCGGGAAGTTGGCCGGCAGCTCGGGGTCGAAGGTGAAGCAGTCGCAGCGATCCTGTGAACCGAAGTGCGTTGCCTCGAGATTGTAGGCCACCCAATTTGGGATGCCACGCGCAGGATTCCACGACGAGGTGAACTCCGTACGGCGCAGGATGTAGTCGTCGTCCGGCGTGTTGTCGATCGGGTCGCCGAATGCCGTGTGCCCCACGTAGGAAGCCGTGCCGCTTGCCGTGGCCACAATCGTGCGCAGCGTGAGCGTGCGCGACGCACCAAGTGCTTCCGCCCGAATCACCACTTCACCAGCAGTCAGCGCCGTCATCACACCACGCGCGTCCACCGTGGCGATACCCGACGGCTCGGTGGTCCAGGTGACCGGTGTATTCACCACCACATTGTTGGCATCGCGCACGGTAGCGAACAGCTGATCCTGATAGCCGATCGGGAGATCCGGATCACTCGAGCTGCGACCAAAGATCGTGATGCTGTGCGAACCACCGGACGACGGATCCGTCGCGCAGGAGCCGAATGACGACGAGGCGGAGTACCAGGCAGTGCCCGCCACATTGCGCTGCAACGACATGCCGACCGGTGCGCCGTCCTGTGCCACACCAATGCTGGTTGACGTAACGCCTGATGCCGCGCCTGTTGTTGCAGTGAACGTGCCCTCGTACGACAGGAACTCCACCAGCTCACCCTGTGCATTCACCAGCGCAAATCCATCGGGCTCGGTGTTGGTGCCGGCACCGCCATTCTGAATGCCGGAGATGGCTTCCACCACCACGCCGCGCGTACCGCACGTCGCGGGAATGACGCCGGTCAGTGCACGTGTGAGATACGAGGCACCGCCATTGCCGTTGTACAGCACGATGCTCCAGCCGGTGAGATCGGTGCCGGCGGGACCTTCCACTTCGATGCGTTCATCGACATCCGTGCCCGCATTGTCGTAGTGGATTTCCGTGAAGCGCACCGGACCACCCGTCGGCGGCGTCGACACATTCACCGTGATAGTGGCGGTTCCGAACACGCCATTGGCTGTCGTGGCCTTGATCGTAGCCGTGCCTTCCGCCACACCAGTCACCACACCAGTCGGCGATACAGTTGCCACCGCAGGTGTTTCCGAGCTCCAGGTGAAAGCCGTGCCGGGAATGACAGCCGAGGACGCGTCGCGCGCTTCGGCCGACAATGCCGTGGTCGCACCAACGGCCACTGTCGCAGTGGACGGGGACACGGTCACCGTAGCGACAACGGCAGGCGGAGGTGTTTCGCCGGCGTCATTGCAGGCGCCGAACGTGTTCTGCGCTGCAGGCGACCACGTACCGGCCGGCGTGCGCTGCAACGACTGTCCTTCGGGGACGGCATTCTCCGACACGCCAACATCGGTGGACGTCATGCCAGCGGCGACCGCCGCGTTGCTCGCGACAGTAAACACACCTTCGTACGACAGCAACTCCACCACGGCGCCCTGCGCATTCACCAGTGCAAAGCCATCGGCCGTTCCATTCTGCAAGCCATCAACGGCGTACGAAATCACCAGCACACCGCGATCGCCGCAGGTTGCCGGGATAATCGTGCCGGACGGGAAGGGCAGCGCCGAAATCTGCGAACCGGCGGCAAGACCAGGGGATGTGTAGATCGTGGCAGCCGATGCGGTGCTGCCATTGAAGCGCACGAGATTCCAACCACTCAGATCAGTTCCGGCTGGACCGCTGATCTCGATCTTTTCATCGGAATCGGTGCCAGCGTCATCGTAATGGAATTCGCTGATACGCACGGTCGGCATCGGAACGCCATTGAGACGCGGAACGATCGGTGAATCGTCAGCGGGTGCGACTGGTGCGCGTTCCGCGCAGGCGGCAAGAGCCACCATGGCCAGTGTCAGTGCAGCGTACACCCGCGCAGCGGCGCGTCGGGGAATTGGCAGCATGGGAAGTCGGGGAATGAGAGTGCGAGTGATTCAGCAGAAATCGCAAACTCGTAGTCTCACTCCAAGGCCGCATGACCGTGAGGGCACAACCACGGTCACGATTGCGCAACGCACATGTGACAGTGATACAGCGCACAAAATGCACACGCCCCCGGCCGCGATTGCTGCCGGGGGCGTGACAGTTAACGAGCGCTACCGTGTGACGTTTTCGTGAGGCGAAAACTCAGCGGTAGTCGCGACGACGCACACGCACCAC
The DNA here is from genome assembly GCA_016742275.1 of Gemmatimonadaceae bacterium. Taxonomy (GTDB): domain Bacteria; phylum Gemmatimonadota; class Gemmatimonadetes; order Gemmatimonadales; family Gemmatimonadaceae; genus Gemmatimonas. The sequence continues at coordinate 28,839 of JACVCD010000005.1, read as the reverse complement.
ACACAGTGCCGCCGCACCAACGCTGAGCAGCAACAGTGACGACGGTTCCGGCACCGTGCTGCGCGACTCGGCCAGCACCAGATCGTCGGCGGTGGCGAAGAAGTACACGCCGGACTGATCATTCACCGCCGAGATCTGCAACGACGCCAGCGCAAAGTCGAACCGCACACCGAAGAAGCTGTCCGCGGTGGCCGGCGAAAACACATCGTCGAACACGTTGCCGTTCACATCCAGCGCACGAATGCGAAGCTGCGTACCGCTCACGCCGCCATTGAAGTCCGTGGCGAAGAAGCTGCCGCCAATGGCGCGCACGTTCGATCCGAATCCGCTGAACGTGATGCTGGTGCCGGCGGTTTCTTCCGACAACCACCAGTCGCCACTGCTCGAGCCATTCTCGATCGGATAGAACAGGTTGAGCGGCGATGCCGATGCTGCCACCGAGTAGCTGTGGCTCCCGGCGCTGCGCGAAAGCGGACCGGACACCACGCCCGAGTTGAGATCATCGAACGTGTCGATGCCATGCGACGTCACGCCTGCGAGGAAATCCGAGAAGCTCGAATACGTGACCTGCGCCTGCATGACACTGGGAACCACCGCCGCCACGGCGAAGGCCACAACGGTACGACGTACAGACTGCAACATCAGAAAACTCCGCGAATGGAAGGGATCGTCAGGGAAGAGGAACTCAGAACGGCGAGCACGTCAAGGAGCCCTGACGCAGCGCAAAGCCGGAGAGCTGATTGTCATCGGACCACAGGGCCAGACGGCGACCATTCACGCACTCGGCCAGCGGCGCAAACGTGAAGCCTTCGTTGTTGGTGTTGGGCATGCCCGTTGGACGCTCGAAGCGCTCACGCACTGTGAAGCGGCCAAGCGTCGGGGAACCGGACTGCGTGTCGATGCGATGCACCGCGGTGCGACCCTGGCAGGTATCATCGCATACGACCCAGAGCTGACCCAGTTCAGCATCGAACGCGAGATCCATGGCGCCGCTATAACCACCGTTGAACGACGCGATGCGGGTGTAGCTGCCGCCCACATGATCAAGTGCAAACGCGTGCACCATTCCCGTACCTTCCACCGCGACGAAGAACAGACCGCCTTCGTGGTTCGCATAGTCGGCCGGATTGTAGGCGCGACCCTTGCTCTCGTCATAGAAGCTGCGGGCCGTCAGGAATGCATCCGGAATGAACGTGATGCCTTCGAGGCCGAGATTGGCGCCAACGGCCGGCAGTGCAGCCGTGACATTCCATTCGTGCGTGGCGATCAGCGTTGCACCCGTTTCCGTGGCCACGCTGTAACGCAGGATGCTCATGCGGCTCGTGCCGCTGGCGCTGTTGTTGCGCTCCGACGAGACGTAGATGGCCGTACCACGCGCCACCACACCTTCCGCGTCCACGTCGCCCGTTCCATCCGGGTAACGCAACGCCTTGCCGTTGGTCCACGCACGCGAAGCACGCGGCGTCCACTGACCGTTGAGATACGTGAGGCGATACAGCGTGCCCGGGCCATTCTTCACTGCCCACACCACACCGGTGGCCTGACCGGCCACAGCCTGATACGACAGACCGCTCATGTTGCTGCCAAACGTGTTGGCCGCATCGACGGTGGTCACCGTCGCATCACCCGGCCACGCGAGATACGAAATGTCGCCGGCGCAATTGTTGGCCGTACCACGTGTGGACACGGTGGTGGTGGCAAATGCACCCGTGCCATTCGGGCAGCGACCATACGTGGTGCTCGCATGCGTGGTCCAGCTGTAGCTGTCCACCAGCGTCACTCCGCCCGGTGCAAACAGACGCGCTTCGTCCGCAGCACCAAGACCGAAGCCGAACGCGCTTTCCGCCAGCACGAGATAGCCATTGGCGGGGATTGTCGTACCCGACGGAATCGTGTAGCCACGCGTGTTGTCGTTATCGCGGAACACGTAGCCCGAGAGATTGACCGCCTGGGAGCTGGTGTTGTACAGCTCGACCCAGTCTTCGGTGTCGCCGTTGCTTTCGACTTCATTCACCTTCACGGCGTTCGAAGCAGCGCCGCAGCTGTTGGCCGTGCCACGCGTGGTGGCTGCCGTCGTCACGAATGCACCAACGCCATCCGGGCAACGACCATATGACGTCGAGGCATGGCTGGTCCACGCATAGCTGTCCACGAGCGTGGTGCCATTCGGGCGGAAGAGACGCGCCGCATCATTGCTGCCGAGCCCATAGCCCAACTGGCTGTCGAGAATGACCAGGAAGCCCTGCGCGGGAATCATCGTGCCGCTCGGAATCACATAGGTGTGCGTGTCATCGTTGTCGCGCACGATATGACCACCGAGATCAACCGGTGAGGTGGACGGATTGTACAGCTCAACCCAGTCACCGGCGGCATCACCGTCGGACTCCACTTCGTTGATCACAATGCGGACACTGCAGTCATTGGCCGCGCCCTTCGTCACGAGCGTGCTCGTTCCCCAGTTGGCTGAACCATCCGGGCAACGGGCGTACGTGGTGGTGGAGTGCGACGTCCACGCATAACTGTCGATCAATGTGGTGCCATCCGCGCCATAGAGACGCGCATTGTCGGCCGCGCCAAGTCCAAAGGAGAACGCACCGTTCTCTTCGAGCACGAGGTAGCCACCGGCGGGAATCACCGTGCCAGAAGGTATACGATCTGTGCGCGTATCGTCGTTGTCCTTGATGTAGAAGCCGCTGAGATCCACAGCCGTGCTGTCCGCGTTGTAGAGCTCGATCCAGTCACCGGGCACACCCTGGTTGGATTCGACTTCGTTGATGAAGAGCGTCCCGATGAGTGCACTCGGTGCGATTACATCGGCGCGGGCGCGCACCTGATCCGGTGCAGTGGTACGGGAGTCGGGCGCGCAGCTGGCGAGCGCCACAGCTGCAGCGGCCATGGCGGTAGCCATGACGGACTTTGCAGCACGAGTGGGGAGACGGCGGGACACAGGCACCTGGTAGTGAAAGGGACCGGAAGGTTCGGCTCGCTGTGTCACGGCCTTTCCATTCCCATGTCCCGAACGGGTCACGGCCCCAATTGCGTGCAAAGCACGTAGATTCTCCGCCGACGTGCATCGCAGGATGCGATGTACGTTTCACCCCATTGCAAGGACGCCTGGCATGTTCAAGAAGTTCGCAGCCGAGGCGCTGGGCCTCAGCGACATCGGCATCATCGTCCAGCCAAAAGATTTCGACAAGGTCGACGCCGACGACTACCTCTTCCACGAGGATCAGGAAAAGATCTACTTCCTGATCAAGTCGAAGAAGGACGAGTACTGCTTCACGAATCTCGCGCTCATTCACGTGGATGGTGAAAGTGCGATTTCGAGCAAGCGTACCATCAAGCGCTATGACTTCTCGCACTATGCATTGTCGCATGTCTCCATCGAGACGGCGGGCACGATCGATCTCGACATCGAACTCAAGTTCACGATCGGCGACAAGTTGTTCAGCATCGATGTGCGCAAGGATTACCTCGAAGCGCTGAAGGACATCTACAAGGCGCTGCACACCATCGGCAAGCTGCAGCGGCGCGACGAGGCGGGGCGCAACAATGCCATGTCAGCAGCGTCGGTGCTCGGCTCCATGATGAAGCTGAATGGCCAGCTCGCGCCGGGCGCGGTGGTGGAGCATTACCAGGCGTTGTTGGGGGCGCTGAATAGCGCGGTTCTCGATCAGCATATGCGGAAGGACTTCAGCTCGGTCTTCGAGAAATACATTCACGCTTGAAAGCGAAAAGCGTAAAGAGACTGCGGGCGTAAGGTTGGAAGGGCGTAAAGAAACCGTACGCGAGACGGCGTGAGCGAACGGCGTAAAGGGTACGCAACCGTGGATGGGGCTTAGGGTGTCCAACGGCACGGCGGGCGAGGAACGTCTCGTCCCGCCGGCCACTGGATCCCGGATCCATCCGCGGGGTAACCCGCATCGCATGCTCCGCAAATGGTTCCAGCGGGTGTGTGACCGGACGGATGACGTTTCGGTTAACAGTGGATGAAAAGTCGTTGAATTGGCGCGCCCACCGGCTACGCAGTCGGTGTCCCCTCTCCATGTTGGCGTCGCCATTGCCTCCCTCGTCCCTCCCAATGCCCTGCCCATGCGTCGATTCTTTGCGTCCCGGGGGCGTATCGCCCTTGCCGTTGGTGTGCTGCTGGTCGGTGCGTCTGCTCTGGTCTATGCGCGCGATGGGGACGGCGCAGCCGCTGTAACCAGCGTTGTGCCGGTCAAGAAGGGCGACTTCACCGTTCTGGTGACGACGGCAGGCGAACTGCGGGCGCGGAAGTTTGTGCAGATCACGCTGCCGCCAAACACGCAGCAGGCCGAGGCCTATCAGCTCAAGATTCAGACCATCGTGCCCGAAGGCACGGTGGTGAAAGCCGGTGACGTCGTGGCCGATCTCGATCGATCGCCGCTGGCCACCAAGATGCAGGAAGTCATGCTCGCGCTGCAGAAGGCCGAGGCGCAGCATACGCAGGCGCAGCTCGATACGACACTCACACTGTCGCAGGCACGCGAAGATCTGCGCAACATGGAACTGCAGCTCGAAGAAAAGCGCATTGCCAAGGAGCAGGCGCAATTCGAAGCGCCCAGCGTAAAGCGACAGGCCGAGATCGATCTTGAGAAAGCCACTCGCGCGCAGACCAAGGCCACCAGCGACTACAAGACCAAGCAGGAACAGGCCAAGGCCAAGATGCGTGAGGTGGGCTCCGATCTCGATCGGCAGCGCAATCGTCTCAACATCATTCAGACGGTGATGGAAGGCTTCACCATCAAGGCGCCGTCTGATGGCATGGTCATTTACGTGAAGGAGTGGAACGGTCGCAAGAAGACGGCCGGTTCACAGGTCACGCCATGGGAACCCACGGTCGCGACATTGCCGGATCTTCTGCAGATGGAGTCGGTCACCTATCTGAATGAGATCGATGTGCGAAAGGTGTCGGTGAATCAGCCGGTGCGCATTTCGCTCGACGCCGATCCCAGCAAGGTGCTCGAAGGGGTGATCAGTCAGGTGGCCAATGTCGGTGAGCAGCGGCCCAATGCCGATGCCAAGGTGTTCGAAGTGCACGTGAACATCACCAAGCCTGACACCACACTGCGTCCTGGCATGACCACGTCCAATGCGGTGCTCACGCAGACCGTAAAGAACGCGCTGTTCATTCCGCTCGAAGCGGTGCAGAGTGACAGCGGCACCACCTTCGTGTACAAGCGCACCGGTAGCAGCACCGTACGACAGGAAATCGTGACCGGTGCCATGAACGATGACGAGGTGGTGGTTACGGCAGGTCTCACGGAATCGGATCGTGTGCTGCTTTCAGCGCCGGCCGATGGGCTCAAGTTGTCGTTGATTGCGCTGCCTGCATCGGCCAAACCGGTGCCGCGCGGCGATACGGCCATCGGCGTCAAGCGCGTCGGAGCTCCCTGATCATGGCAGGCTCTTTTTCTTCGCGGTGGCGTGCATTCAGCGCCACCGCAGCCTTTGCCTTGCGCGCTGGTGTTGAAGCGCTGTCGCACAACGCGCTCAGAGCCGGTCTCACTTCGCTTGGCATCCTGTTTGGCGTGGCCTCGGTGATTGCCATGCTGGCCATTGGACGCGGCGCCGAGCAGGAAATCCTGGCGCAGATGCGTCTGTTGGGCAGCAACAACATTGTGGTCAAGCCCATTGTGGAGCAGAAGGAGGAAGCGGCGCAGGCGGCGGGTGAAAAGCAGCCGCGTCGCTTTACGCCGGGGCTCACGGCACGCGATGGTGAAAGTATTTCGCGCATCATCCCCGAGGTCGAAAAGAGTTCGGGGGAGATCGTGCTGAATACACTTATCACGCGCGAGGGCCGTCGCCGGAGCGGCAAGCTCGTTGGAGTCGACACGGCATACTTCTCGCTGCTCAATCTCGAACTGGCCTCAGGGCATCAGTTCACGCCAGCGCAGATCACCAATGCGAGGCCGGTCGCGATTATCGGTGCCGGAGTGAAGGCGCGATTCTTCACCACCGAAGATCCGATCGGCCGCACCATCAAGGTTGGTGAAAACTGGCTTACGGTGGTTGGCGTGCTGGCTGACCGCTCACTGAGCGAACAGACGGCGCAGCGGCTTGGTATTCGCGACGCCAATCTCGATGTGTACATCCCCATGCCCACCATGCTGCTGCGCTACCGGGATCGCGCGCGTATCAGTGCGCGGGATATCGAACAGGCAGCGCGTGATGGTGAGGTGGTGTTTGTGGCCAACACCGGCAATCAGGAAGACGCCGATCGCCAGGCTGAGAAGCGCAACTATCACCAGCTCGACCGGCTCATTGTGCGAGTGAAAGAAGCCGAAGCTGTGAGCACCACCGCCGAAGTCGTGCGGCGTATGCTCGAGCGCCGCCACAACAGTGTGGTGGATTTCGAGATCACGGTGCCGGAAGAATTGCTCCGTCAGGAGCAGCGGACACGCACGATCTTCAATCTCGTGCTTGGTGCCATTGCTTCCATTTCGCTCATTGTCGGCGGCATCGGCATCATGAACATCATGCTCGCTTCGGTGCTCGAGCGCATTCGTGAAATCGGCGTGCGTCGCGCGCTCGGGGCGACACAGAAAGAAATCCTCGCGCAGTTCCTCGCCGAAGCCATTCTCATCAGCCTCGCTGGTGGTGTTGCCGGCATCATGGTGGGAGGGGCGCTGAGTTTCGGTATTGAACGCTTTGCCGACATCAAAACGATTGTGTCAGCCATCTCCGTCATCGTGGCCTTCGGTGTGTCCATCACTGTTGGCCTGGTCTTTGGCATCCTCCCCGCATGGCGCGCCGCCCGTCAGGATCCCGTCGTTTGCCTGAGGTACGAATGAGCAAGTCGTTCACGCGCCCGTTCGCGCCCGTAAAAGCGCTAGCTCATCCCACGCGCCCGTTCGCGCCGTTGCGGTTGTTAGCGCCAATACCGCTAGCGGTTTCTCTGCTAGCGCTATCCGCGCAGTTCAACCAACTAGCAGCACAGACGGTGACAATGGCCCAACCATTGTCCCTCGATGCCGCAATCGCCATGGCCCAGCAGCGCGGTCCCTCCGCTCGCTCCGCCGAACGCACCCGTGATGCCGCGCGGTATCGCGATCAGGCGTACAACGCACGTTTGTTGCCGCAGATCTCGCTCACCGGTGATGCGCCGACATACAGTCGCGCCATCATTCCCGTGGTGCAGCCGGATGGCTCCACGCGCTTTGCCGCCCAGCAGCAGCGGCAATCATCACTTGGTTTGCAGCTTGGACAGCGACTGCCATACACCGGCGGTGATCTGTTCATCCAGTCGGGAGTCACCAATATCAACATCCTTGGTGAGCGCGATACGCGACTCTGGCGTAGCAATCCGGTACAGGTTGGTATTCGTCAGCCAATCTTCCGTCTCAATACGCTGGCGTGGGACAATCGCGAGCAGGATCTGCGCATTGACGCGGCAGAGCAGATGTATCTCGAGAACCGCGAGAGCATTGCCCAACAGACCGCCGCGCTCTACTTCGATCTCTTCGCGGCGCGGGCGTCATTGGCAAATGCGCTGTCCAACGCCGAGGTGAATGACACGCTGCTCACGCTCAATCGTGGGCGATACGAAGTCGGTCGTATTGGCGAAGACAACCTGCTGCAAAGTGAGCTGCAGGTACTGCGAGCCAGGAACAGCCTCGAGGCCGCAAAACTCAGCGAACAACGCGCCGAAGCCGCACTGCGACTCCAGCTCGGGATGCCAAACGATGCCATGCTGGCACTGTCAGTCACCAACGAAGTGCCTGATGTGAAGATTGATACGGCTGTTGCGGTGGCTGAAGCACTCCGCAATGGCGCCGCACTGCGTGATGCCGATTTGCAGATGATGCAGCAGAAGCGTCGTGTTGCGGAAGCGCGGCGCAATACCGGATTCGGTGCCACGGTCACTGCGAGTGTTGGTTACAACCAGACCGCCGAAACATTCAACGAAGCCTACAAGTCGCCGCTACAAAGCCAGCAGTTCTCGGTCGGAGTGGAAATGCCACTCATCCAGTGGGGAGCGAGAAGAGCGGGAATTGAAGCCGCCAAGGCCGATCAGGAAAGAGTCGAAACAGATGTAAAGGTTCTGCGAGAGCGCAGAATTCAGGATGCCCGATTCGCGGCGTTGGAACTGGAACAGGCGAGTCGACAGTTGGTCACGGCAGCCAAGGCGGACACGGTCGGTAGCAAGCGATTCGAAGTGGCTCGCAATCGCTACTCAATCGGCAGAATTGATATCAACAATCTGTTCATCGCGCAGAATGAAAAGGACCAGGCGCTGGAGGCGTATGTACGTGCTCTCCGCGGCTATTGGGATGCGTTTTACCGCGTTCGTCGGTTGACGCTATATGATTTTGTGACTGGGTCGCGGATACGGTAGTGGCGTAAGCTGAACAGCGGGGGGCTCGCGACTTGCCGCGGGCTTTGGGTTGTGAGCCCCCACGCAGTTCCCGCTTGCGCTTTTATATTTGATGAATGCAACAACTCTTGATCCTGCTTTTGACTGTCTTGCCCAAACACGGCATGAGCCGTGTTGCTGGTTGGCTTGCTTCTCTCCGTGTTCGACCCGATTGGCGCGCTTCAGTCTACCGCGGTTACGCTCGGGTGTTCGGTGTGAACCTGGCCGAGGTTGGTTCTCCGCTCGAGAGCTACGAAAGCGTAAACGCATTTTTTACCCGCACTCTTGTCGCTGATGCTCGGCCCCTGGCCGCGGCCGACATGATCTGCCCTGTCGATGGCGCGGTTGGCGCGTATGGCGAGGTGCAGCACGACACGCTGGTGCAAGCCAAGGGTCGCAACTATTCGCTCAAGGCGCTGCTTGGTGGCGACACCGCCCTCGCGGCCCGTTGCGAAGGTGGCACGTTCACTACGCTCTATCTGTCGCCCAAGGACTATCACCGTATCCATTCCCCTTCGGCCGGCAACATCACGCGTGCGGTGTACGTTCCCGGCGCGCTGTGGCCGGTGAATGCGGCGGCGGTCACGCATGTGGATTCGCTGTTTGCGGTCAACGAACGCATTGTCATAACCATGGAGGGCGTGAATGGAGGCGTAATGGCCATCGTGCCCGTTGGCGCCACCATGGTAGGAATGACCCGTCTCACGTTCGATGATCTGCATACCAACGCACGGCGCCGTGTGGTGGATGCGCGCGACTACGCCACACCGGTTCCAATGAGCAAAGGCCAGCAACTCGGCCACTTCGAATTCGGCTCAACCGTGGTGCTGGTCTGCTCGCCGGACTTTGGTCACATAGCTCCGCTCACCGTGGGTGCGCCAGTCAGACTTGGCCAGCCTATGGGTACACTCGCAAAAAACGCACAATGAGCAAATACAGCGTCACCATCACCTGGGAGCGCGATGGTGCGCGCTTCACCGATCAGAAGTACAACCGCGCCCATCGCTGGACCTTCGATGGCGGTGTCACGGTGCCCGCGTCCTCCTCGCCATCGGTTGTACCGCTGCCATTCTCCGATCCGCACGCGGTCGATCCCGAAGAAGCATTTGTGGCGTCGCTGTCGTCGTGCCACATGCTGTGGTTTCTCTCCATCGCAGCGGGACGCGGCTTTACGGTGAATGCCTACGAAGACGCCGCCGAAGGCACGATGGCGAAGAACGCTGCCGGCAAGATGGCCATGACCGAAGTGGTACTGCGTCCCAAGGTCACGTATGCCGAACCCGGTCCAACAGCCGATCAGGACGCGGCCATGCACCATCGGGCGCACGAGGAGTGCTTCATCGCGCAGTCGGTGCTGACCGATGTGCGCAGCGAGCCCACGTTTCACATCGAGTAGGAATCCGCCTGTGAGCCAGCCATGAGCACGGAACCCAATCGTCCAAAAGTCGGCGTGGCGGTCATCGTGCACCGAAGCGGACGCGTACTGCTCGGTCGCCGTATCTCTGCTCATGGCACCGGCACTTGGCAGTTTCCCGGTGGCCATCTCGAATTCGGCGAAACACCAACCGAATGTGCTGTGCGAGAAGTGTGGGAAGAAACCGGTCTCGGTATTACGGCGCTACGCGAAGGCCCGTGGACCAATGATGTATTCGCGGCCGAAGGGCGGCACTATCTCACGGTGTTCATGCTGGCCGAGTGGGACAGCGGCGAAGCCGAAGTGCGTGAGCCCGACAAGTGCGACGAATGGGGATGGTTCGACTGGGAGCATCTCCCCGAACCGTTGTTTCTTCCCGTGGCCAATCTCAGGCGACGCGGCTACAGGCCGTTCTAGGGAACGACCACCGTCCGCGTCGGCGCCTGACCACGCTCAAGCGCATCAAGCACACCATTGATGGCCGCCGCATCGAGCGGCACCGTGGCCGCCACCACGTCATGCAATCGCAGTCGTCCGTCGGCGGCGTAGCCCATGAGTTCCTCGAGCTCACGCAGCGTGTGATCATTGCTGCCCACCAGTGTGACTTCGCGGCCAATGAGTCCGCGATACGTATCCACCGGAAGCGGTCTGTCATTGATACCCACGATCACCACACGGCCGCGTGGTGCTGCCACGGCAATGCCCAGCGTCACGGTGCTTTCGTGTGCGACGAGATCGAGCACCACATCCACACCGGCGTTCTGCGTGGCGTCCATCACGGCGCTGACCAGATCTTCAGGCGACACTGAGGCACCAGCCTGCACCGTAACCGCACCATAACGCGCCGCCAACGCGAGCTTGCCCGCATCACGATCCACTGCGAGTACTTGCCTCGCACCAAGGATCTGCGCGAGCTGAATGGCCGACATGCCAAGTCCACCGGCACCAATCACCAGCACACGCGCACCCACCGTCATCTGTCCCTGACGAAGCGCATGCAGTGAGGTGGCCGAACTGCACATCATGATCGCGCCATGCTCGAATGGCACATTGTCCGGCAGCACCACGGCGTTGCGTGAAGGCACCGCGATGTACTCAGCCCATCCACCGTCGGTGAAGTGCCCGAGCATGAGTGCCTTGTCGCAGAACATCTCGCGATCGTTGATGCACCAATCGCATCCGCCGCACGTCACCAGGTAGTGCAGGGCAACACGCTCACCGATACGTGATGCTGGCACATTGGCACCAACCGCTTCGATCTCACCGGCCACTTCATGACCAAGCGTGAGCGGAAGCGGTTCCACACGCGACTTACCGCCGCGGTAGTGCACGTCTGAATGACAAATGCCCGCGGCACGAATGCGCACGAGCACATCGTCCGGACCAATGTCCGGACGGGGGATATTCGCATCCACCACGGGAGTCCGTGGGGCAGTGAGCTGGACCGCGCGCATGGCAGGGAGGCTCACAACAGGCGAAGCGACGACTACTTGTGGCGGAACGTGATGCGACCGCGATTGAGATCGTACGGCGACACTTCAACCGTCACGCGATCTCCCGCCAGAATGCGGATGCGGAACTTGCGCATTTTGCCGGCGACCGTGGCCAGCACCTCGTGATCATTCTCCAGCTTCACCCGGAACATCGTGCTCGGGAGTACATCGGTTACCACACCTTCAAATTCGATCATGTCCTGCTTCATGCGCGCTCCGTCTTGAGGTCTGCATCGGGCCGATGCGTTTCGAGGGCCTGCGAGAGCTGGGCCAGGCAGCGTTCAGCGAGTTCGGTCGACGTATAGCCTTCCTTCTCGAGACCGTTCGGATGCCAGTGCCAGTTGTTTTCGTTGTCTGCGGATACCACACACGACTCTTCCCAGATCTGCTCAGGCGGTTTCACGTGACCGCGGAAACCGTTGCGCTCGGGAATGTGCTCACCGCGTGGCGCGATGGTGCCGTGCCAGACGATGGCGAGCAACTGTCCGCCAAGGGGGACGTCGCTGCCGTTCTTGATGTGGGCGGCGGTGAGGGCCACCGGTCCGATCTGGACGATGCAGCGTTCGGGGGACATGCGCATGACCGGGGGCTCGAGAGCCGCTTCGGTGGCGATGGCCTTGGCCGCCTTGACGACGGTCTCGGTAAAACGCGTGAATTCACGCAAGGCCACGCTGTGCGCGCGGTGGGAAGCCAGGAAGGCGGTGCGATCGGGTCCGAGCTGAAAATCAAGAATCCGCTCGGGCGATGCCTGTTCGATCATGGCGACTCCATTTGCGAGGGGCGTGCCGACCAGCAGGGCGGATCACCCTGGCGTTCGATGCACGCAATGGTCGACCGCGAGGAGCTTCTGTTGTGAGCTTCCTGAGGGGTCGACATACGTCGGGCGCGTGACCCGGAGGCCACGCGCCCGACGTAATGCTCAGCTTAGCGCGAGCGGACGACGTTCTCGGCCGCGGGGCCCTTCTGGCCCTGCACGATGTCGAATTCCACCGTCTCGCCTTCCGTCAACGACTTGAAGCCGCTGCCCTGGATGGCCGAGTGATGCACGAAGCAATCCTTCTGGCCGTTGGACGGGGTGATGAAACCGAAGCCCTTGGCGTCGTTGAACCACTTCACTGTGCCGGTCGTACGCATGGTACTGTCCTCTGTGTGCTGCTCTGTTGTTCGGATGGTCGGAGCAGCAGCCCCAAAGGGCCCATGCAAAACGAAACCGACTTCCACGTGCTCGTGATCGCCCTCACGACGGGCGCCGCCACTCGGCGGCTACGACACAAACAGAAACGGGCCCGCTCGCTTTGGCAGGCCCGTTCTGTCGGAACATGTCCACGCTTTTACGCGTGCATCGCTTTACAAAAGATAGACGATCAGGGGGGCGCTTGCCAAGTGCGATTGTTAAAGATCTTCAAGAAGATCTGATTTGTGATATGCCCGTGGCTTGCCGGATGCCCTACCGTGACAATTTAGCCAGCAGGGCCTGGACCGCCGCGTCGAGTTGGCTGTCTCGCCCACTGTAAGACTCACCCACCGGACGCACGGCCTTCACGTCCACCGGGCGGGGCACCAGCTCCATGTTCTTGCCGTCGGCGCCGTCCACCCGAATGAAGGGCACCCGCAGCGAAGTGCCGTCCACCAGGTTCACGTTGCTGGTATAGATGATCCACCCGGCGGTGGGTTCACCGACCACGGGGCCGAGCCCCAGGGTGCGGTAGCCTTCGGTGAAGTCTTCGCCGTCGGAGAGCGTGTGCTGATTGACCACCAGCACGGTGGGCTTTTCGAGTGAACGCTGACCGAGTTGCGTGCGCGCCGGTACGGAGACGGAGCCGCGGGTGGTCATGGTCATGTAGCCGCGACGCGAAAACACATCGAGCGCGTAGGCATTCACGAAGCCACCGTTGTTGTTGCGCATGTCGATCACCACACCATCGCGCGCGAAGTTCTGCGCATCGAGATCGACATACAACTGACTCAGCGCTTCGGCGCTCATGTCGGGCATGTGCACATAGCCCAGACGTCCATTGGAGACACGCGCCACGTACGCGCGACGTTCCTCCACCCACTGCCGATACAGCAGACCCTTTTCGGCGTTGGTGCTGATGGGACGCAGGGCGATGGTGGTGTCGCGATTGTTGCGCTGAATGGAGAGTTCAACCCGACGACCGATCGTGCCACCCATCAGTGAATCGAGATTGATGGTGTTGGTGAGTGGTGTGCTATTCACGCTGCGAATGACATCGCCGTCCTGAAGACCGCTGATCGACGCGGGGCCAAGCGCGATACGCTCCTTGATGACGTAGCGGCCATTGGCTTCGTAGGCCGCACGATCAAAGCGCACACCCATCTTGCCGACTGGTGTGGCGGCAAATCCGGTGGGGCCGCTGGCGCCCGAGTGCGACGCGTTGAGCTCACCAACCATGAGCTGCAGGATGCGACGGAATTCGTCGGGTGACTGCGCGGCGGCCACGACCGGCGTAAAGCGCGTGCGCACTTCTTCCCAATTGGCGCCGTGCATCTTGGGATCGTAGAACTGGTCACGCTGTGTGGTCCACGCCTGATCAAATGCGGCCCACTTGTCGCTGTGGAAGTCGGTCTCGATTTCGGCACTCACGGCCACGGCGCGCGCGGCACCACCGGCCAATGGCAGGATCTGCAGGCGGCCCGCATCGGTGAACCAGAGTTCGCGCGAATCGGCGGAGAAGCCCACCACACTCTTGAAACCTGCGGTGGTAGTGAGCTGACGCGGTGTGGCCGGATCGCGTGAAAGCTCGTCGAGTGACCAGGTGTAGAGATTGGGCTGTCCACCGCCACTGCTCGAGATGAGCATGGTGCGGCCATCGGGCGTGATGGCAATGCTTCCCAAGTCAATGCCCGGGTCGAGCACACTGGCGCGCTGGGCGATGCCGTCGAAGACAATGCGCACGGGTGTGGTAGCAGCCCGCCGAGTGGTGGTGTCGGGGCGGGCGGCAGTGTCACGTGGCGCAACTGGAGCAGGCGTTGGCCGTGGTCCAAACAAATCGCGGAATCGATCTTCGCGGAATGCCGGTGTGCGTGGCACGAGATCCACACGAATCAAACGCGAAGCTTCCGTGCGTTGACTGGTCAGGAAGTACAGCGCGCGCCCATCGGGGTGCCACAGCAAGTCGCCACTGAAAGAAGTGGCCAGGAAACTCACCGGACGTGCTTCACCGCCCGCAGCCGGCACGACGTGCACATTGTTGAAGCCATGTGCACCGCGGGTGAGGAAGGCCACCCACTGATTGTCGGGGCTCCACGCAATACCGCCGCTGCCGGCAAATGGTGCGCGGCCAAAGATGCCACGCGCCAGCAGACGATCATTGCTGCCGTCGGCGTTCACGACACGGAGTTCGGTGCCGTCCTTCGTGTACACGATCAATCGTCCGTCAGGACTCGGAATCGGTGTGCTCGCATCACCAGTGGTAGTGAGTTCGCGGGTGGTGCCGGCCACCACTTCGCGGCGCATGAGCCGTCCACCATCGGCACGCCATGCCACGTACACCACGGCCTGATCACCACGCAGCCAGCGTGGCTGTGTTTCGAGTTCACGGGTGCTGCTCAGGCGTGTGGCGTCGCCACCTTCGCGCGCATCGGCGGCCCACAATTCACCGCGGCCGATGATGGCCAGCTTCTTGGCGTCACCTGACAACGCAAACTGAAAACCGGTGTTCAGTGTCTGCCGTTCCGTGCCGCGTGTGCTGCTGGCGCCACGCAACGTGATGGCCACCTGCGCTGCGCGCTTGGATGCCACGTCGTAGCGCCATACGGCAAAGTCACGCTCGAACACGATGGCATTGCCACTGTTCGAAATGCTCGGCCAGAGCACACGGCCATTGGAGAAGTTCGTGAGCTGCGTGCCATTGCCACCTGCGGCCGCGCGCGACCAAAGATTCTCCTGACCACTCTTGTCGCTCATGTAGTACACCGTGTTGCCATCGGGTGACCACATGGGCCAGAGATTCTTGCTGCCACCGTCTTCGGTGAGACGTGAGTACGTGGGCGCCGCTGCGCCACCATCGCGCACCAGCCAGACCTCGGCTTCATCGATGTGCGAACGTCCCTTGCGCCACCACTGACCACTGGCCGTGCCGCGGGCCGAGATGGCGAGTGTGCGACCATCGGGTGAGGGAGCGCCAAAGAACTCGCTGGCGTATCGATCAGCGGCCAATGCCATGGGCGTGCCACCGCTCGCTCGCACACGATACACATCCTGCATACCGCTGATGTCCTGCGACGCGCTGTTGAAGTACAGCCACTGACCGTCGCGCGACCACCCACCGGGCACCTCGGCCACGTCATCGTACGTGAGACGCTGCACCTGTCCGGTGGCCAGTGTGAGCACGTAGATGTCGCCATTGCCGGTGCGGGTACTGGAGAAGGCCAGGCGCGTGCCGTCCGGCGAATAGAGCGGGCGCGACTCACCGGCTGGATGCGCCACCATCAATCGTGCCTCCCCGCCGTCGGCCGGTACCGTCCAGATGTCGCCACCACTCACGAAGGCGATTTCGCGGCCATCGGGGGAGAGGGCGGGTTCGGCCAATGCCGCGCGAGGCGGCGGAGGAGACTGCGCAATGGCGGCGGTGGGAATCAGGACGGCCGCACACCATGCGGCACCGGCAATACGGAGAGAAAGGAATGGGCGCATGCACCAAACTTGTGCGCGCTCGGCGGGTCGTCTAGCTCTCAGGGATGACTGCGTTGCTGCCATCTGATTCCCCTGCTGATCTGCCGACGGACCGTGGGGTGGTATTGCCCGAGGCTATCGGGTTTCGCGAACTGGTCGATCGCTACGAGGCGGTGCTGTTCGATGCGTACGGCGTGCTGGTGAACGCCAGTGGCGCGTTGCCTGGCGCCGCGCAGGCGGTGGCGCACATGAATGCGCGTGGACAGCCGTTCTTGATTGTGACCAACGACGCGTCGCGTTCACCCGAGCGGGTGTGCGCGCGTTTTGCGCGACTGGGCATCATGATCCGTCCCGAGCATGTCATGAGTTCGGGCATGCTCATTGGACCGGCGCTGGTGGAGCATGGGTTGGGCAATGCCCGTGTCACGGTGCTCGGCACGCCCGATTCGGCCGACTATGCGCGGGCGGTTGGCGCCGAGGTGGTGGAGCCCAGTGTGCGGAACCCTGCGGACGCCGTGGTGATTGCCGATGAAGGTGGGTTCGATACGCTGAACGATCTCGACTCGCTGCTCAACATGGTGTTGGCGGCGTGCCGGGCTGGTCGTCCGCCGCGTTTGTTGCTGGCCAATCCCGATCTCGTGTATCCCGCAGGTCCGGGCACCTTTGGGCTGACGGCGGGTGCATTGGCGCTACTCATCGAGCGCGCGCTGGGGTTGCTCTTGCATGAAGACGCGCCGCGTTTCGAGCTGTTGGGCAAACCGGCCGCTCGGCATTTCGAAACGGCGCTGGCCGGGGTCAACACACGCGATGCCGTGATGCTGGGCGATACGCTGCACACCGATATCGAGGGCGCGAATGGCGTGGGCATTGCGTCGGCGTTGCTGCTCACGGGTGTGACGCTCGAGCAGCAGGTGGCCGATGCGGTACGGCGGGGGCATGCGGAGCATGTGCCGAGGTATGTGTTGCGGGATCTGCTCGGCTAGTCGAACCCGCCTGCATATTTCGCCCATGCCCACCTTCACACTCTGGCCGCACACCGACGCTGCGCCCTGGCAGGACGCGCTGGCCTCGTACGACGATGCGATTGCCCAACTGCCCAGCGAACGATTGGCGGGGCACGATCAGTGGTATCGGTTTGAGCTGCCGGCGTTGATCGCAGCGCGTGCGCCGCATCATGTCACGCATGATGAGATGGTGCGCATCACCGAATGGAAGATGGCGCGTGGTGTGTGGCGCGCGCCCAATCTCGTGCTGGTACGCAACAATCCGCCGGGTGCGGTGGAAGACGCCACAGCCAAAGCCAGTGGCTTGCTGGATGTGCCGGCAAAGGCAGTGGCAGCAGTGAGTGCGCTGGGTGGTGTAGGGCCGGCTACCGCATCAGCGGTGTTGGCGGTGATCGACCCACATCGCTTTCCGTTCTTCGACGAGATCGTGACCCAGCAGATGGCGCCGCACGTGGACGAACTGGGCAAGATCGCGTGGACGGCCGTGTACTATCGCAAGTATGCCGCGGCATTGGTGGCGCGGGCGCAGGTGCTGCGTGAAGTGCTTGGCGAATCGTGGACGGCCACACACTGTGAGCGCGCATTGTGGGCTCACGGTATTCACGCCGGGGCCCGTGTATGAGTGGTGCGGGTGCGATGACCGCTGATGTGGTGGTGTGTGGAGCGGGTATTGCGGGATTGGCAGCGGCGCATGCGTTGGCGGTGGGGCAGGCTTTGCGCGTGGTGATTGTCAGCGAGCACGCACCGATGGCGCTCACGAGTGACAAGAGCACCGAAGCTTATCGCAATTGGTGGCCCGGTCCGGATGATGCGATGGTGCGGTTCATGAATCGCAGTATCGACATTCTCGAGCAGTGGGCGGAGCACAGTGGCAATCGTTTTCTGCTCAACCGACGCGGGTATGTGTATGCCACTGCGCGCGCCGAGAAGGCGGCCGAGTTTGAAGCGAGTGCTGCGTTGGCTTCGGCTCAGGGGGCGGGGCCTGTGCGACGGTATGCGTCGGTGGCTGAGGCGTCGTCGTATGTGCGATCGGCCTCGATGGGCTGGAAGGATCATCCCGATGGTGCGGACCTGTTTTTTGATCGTGAGGCCATTCGCGCGCACTTCCCGTGGCTGTCGAGCGATGTGTGTGCCGTGTTGCATGCACGGCGCTGCGGGTGGTTGAGTGGGCAGCAGTTGGGCATGCAGTTGCTGGAAGAGTTCCGCGCGGCTGGTGGTGTACTGGTGGAAGGGCGTGTCGAGGCTGTGCCGCAGGTTGGCGGCCGAGTGAGTGGTGTGCGTGTGGCGTTGGCTGGCGGCGCGGGCGTTGAGATCGCGTGCCCGGTGTTCGTGAATGCCGCCGGGCCGCATGCCCGCCAAGTAGGTGCGATGTGCGGTATGGATTTGCCGCTGTTCAGCGAAGCCCACTACAAGATTGCCGTGGAGGATGTGCACGGCGTGGTGGACCGTGGCACGGGGCTGGTGATTCTCGATGACCCGGTGCCCTTGGCGTGGAGCGATGACGAGCGCGTCGAGCTTGCCGCGGATTCCGATACCGCGTGGCTCACCAAGTCATTGCCGGCCGGCATTCATTTGCGCCCCGAGGGCTACGGCGCGAGCAAAACGGTGCTGATGCTGTGGGATTATCACGGCGATCATCGATACGACGTGCCGGAGTTTCCGCTGCCCGAGGATCCGTACTACTCGGAGGTCGTGCTGCGCGGCATGTGTGCATTGGCGCCTGGCCTCGCGCCGTACGTTGAGCGTCTGCCGCATTGCTATGTGGACGGCGGCTACTACACCAAGACCGTGGAGAATCGGCCGCTAATCGGACCCGCAGGTGCCGATGGTGCGTACGTGTGCGCGGCGTTCAGCGGGTTTGGGCTGATGGCGGCGCCGGCGGCTGCGGAACTACTTGCTGGGCAAATTGTTGGTAGGGGGAGGCCGGAGTATGAGAGGGCGTTTCTCTTGTCCCGGTATGAGGATGCGGAGTATCGCGAGATACTGGGGCGGTGGGGTGGGACGGGGCAGCTGTAGTGTCCGCGTGTCGACTAGCGAGCCAGTAGGCTCTTCGGTGGTGCTATTCGCCTGCATGTACTAGCAGCCCAGAAATACACACTAGCGGTGGGCGCCGTTTCGCCTGTACATTCGCGCTGGAAACTGAGATCGCATCCTGCTGTGTTGATTTACACGCCGCTAGGTGCGCCACAGTGAGTGATTGTTGTCTGTGGTTCCGCGTCGGGGCTGAATGGACCTTTGTCGGGAATCCCCAGTTATGTCTAGCGTGGTCGACTGGATTAACGCTGTCTCAGGCATTGTATCTGCGGCGGGTATCCTTGGCGCTGGGTTTTGGTTTTTTGAGCAGAACCAGCGCAAGCAACGCGTGCAGTTCGATCTGGAGTGCCGCTTCTTTCCCTGGCCGAATGGCGCGGGGGCAATTCTGGCCGAAGTATGGCTCGTCTTCGAGAACAAGGGCTTTGTTGAACACCGACTGCATGACCTTCGTGTGTCTGTGCATGTAGACTCGCCAAGTATTACGCTTGCCCGCACCGAAAAGGATGCGTCCTTGTGGCTACCTGTCGTAGAACGTGAGTCAATTGTCCCTGCGGAGATAGGCTATTACTTCGTGCGTCCCGGAGTGCATCAGGTGATTCGTCATGTCGTCATGCTCCCCTCCGCGACGCGGCTCATGCGAGTGACGGCTTCGTTTGACTATTACACTCACGACAAATACCCGCACACTGCGCGGAGAATTTTCGATGTCGCGCAGGATTTTGAAAGTCAAGCGTTCTTGGTTCAACGACACAGCGATGAGCTGCAATTGATGGAACGGGAAGGCAATCCCGGTGTTATGCAAGACCCCGCAATATCCGAGAAAGAGAACTCGCAATCTCCAATGTCGGATTCGCGAGCGAGTCATCGCTACGCTGCGCCATGTGGCTCGACGTTGCACCACGGCCTCTACTCTCTCAAATGGAGGACGTGGAAAGACGAGAAATGTGTCTTAGTGAGCAATCACCTGTGCGAAGAAGTTCACTCCAAACAGTAAGGGAGGAATCAATGGCAAGTCGATACTGGATGATTAGCAATCGCAAGCCGACCGGTTCGGGCAAGAACAGGAAATTAGGTAAAGATGAAGAGGGCGTCGTGCGATACTACGTCTGTCCCCTCAGTACGACTGCCGTGGAGATTCGCAAACTCTCGTCTTGGAAAGAGTTGGCGCCTGACGCGTTTAAGGCAGAACTAGTGGCAGCAGCGGCAGCATTTCCACTCTTGGATGACGCGCATCAGGAAGATCAACGGCATGTCACAGTCTTTGTCCACGGTTACAACAACGACTGGGACGGCGCTGCATCGCGTTACAAGTCGATCACCGATCAACTTTTTATCGATAACCCGAACCAAGCTGGCCTCGGAGAGTGCATTCTGTTCACTTGGCCCAGCGACGGGAGCGTGGGAGGCTACCTGCCCGACCGACAGGACGCGCGCCGAAGTGCTGACGATCTCACTAACGTGCTCTCGGCGCTGTATGACTGGCTGGTGAGCAAGCAGGGCGTCACCGGTGCAAAGGCCTGCCGCGCCAAAACGAGCATAATCGCACATAGTATGGGCGCTTACGTGGTTGAGCAGGCGATGTATGACGTGTGGAACAGAAAAAACCGTCCGCTGCTGGTTAGTTTGATCAATCAAATGTTGCTGGTAGCAGCGGACGTCGACAACGACCTCTTCTCCAGTGGAGAGATGATCGGCAACACGCCTGGCGAAGGGATGGCGAATCTCGCATACCGCATCACTGCGCTTTATACGGGCTTGGACTCGGTGTTGGGCACGAGCGCTGGTTTAAAGCACTTCGGCAAACGTCGGCTAGGGCGTAGCGGCTTAGACTCAAGTCAAAAGCTTCCCGACAATGTTTGGGACATCGACCTTACTAGCAAGTTCGAGCCGGGTGTGGACTACGGCAGTCACCATTCCGCTGCGCTCGACTCACCGGCGTGCATGGCACTGATCCGCGAGCTTCTGCGCGGGATCGATCGCCGCATTCTGGTCGCGCGGGGAGTGGCACCATCGAATGAAAGCATACCTGTGGTGCCTCTTGCTTCGCAGGGCGTGGCGCCGGTGCCGGGTGGTGCACTGTGACCGCCCGATACTTCTTCGTCCTCTTTAGCGACTAACGGAGAGGGGATCGTCCAGTCAGTATTCGAGGAGAAGGAGGTGGGGGGACGTCGTGCGTGATTCAGCGCCAGTTGGCAAAGCGGCATGCAACGAGGCCATCGGTACTCCGAATTACGGGCGTTTCGTTTCAGGTCCGAATTGGGTTGGTAATCGTAAGATCCTGGAGCGCCATTTTTCGTGTGAGCCACTGCGGCTCCCTATCAGAGTGTCAAGTCTATGGCCAAGGCGGTATAAATACGCGAAGCATCTCTCTAATTGGTTGAGCGCGGGAGCTATGGGCAGCGAGAGATTTACTGTCAGATGCAACATTGCACCTGCTTCACGCTCTACCTTTGGTTCGCATCACACGCGCCTCTGTCGATGCTCCCTTGTTGCTCGCATATTGCGAGAGGCGCCGTCGCTCGAGTCAGTGCCTATGAAGTAGTGCAAGATCCCCACTGTGCTCCATCGCATACCGCGAGAGCCTCATGGCGGTTTTCTGTCTACACAATAGATGGGATGGGCCTGATTTCGAGAATGCTGAAGTCATACTTGCAGAGCGCATCCAAGATGTACGATAAGATCCAAGATGTCTGCCACCACGAACGAAAACGCTGTTGGATACCTCTTGGGTTCGTGGGTCCGGATCGGTGCGGGCTGGGTAAATCAATCACGTTGGTGGCAGGTCTGCTGGTGCTTTGACGTAGCGCGCAGTCGAGCGATCATAGAAGCGTGATTTGCTCGGTCTGTTCGCGTGCGATACTATTACGATGTGCCAGGGATAACGGCGCTAGACGAACAATAGAAGTTTCCCCTATAGCTCAATTGGCAATGCTACCTGCAGATGCTTGGTCACTAGTCCCAGAAGACTTCCCATCGGGAATGGATCCTTGGGTACAGCGCTTGGTAGGACAGGCTGGGTTTAAGTCCGATGAGGCTCGATCGTATTCTTGGGCAATGCACCTACTTGCTCAACTCGATGATACCTCAATAGTAACCGCGATGTTTGGATTGCCTTCCGTCCGACGTTCGCAGTCTCCTCCAGCGATAATAGATTTCTCGGCTGGATTCATTCCGTTTTCGTTGAACGCGACCGATAGGCGAGGAAGCAGCCAGCGTGCTCGGATTCGATTCGATGCGCCGTTCATTGAACAAGAAGGCATCGGCTATAGCTTCGGTATTGTGATTGGCTTGCAGCAGCAGAGGGAACCGCAGGAACAAGCAGCAAGCGATGAGCAGCTATCGCCACTACGAATTATTGAAGGGTTCCCAGTCCTCGCCGAATATCGCGAGATTGAATTTGCCGCTCCGCCGGTTCCTCTAGGTGCGGCGTCGGCTTGCTATGCCAGACCACGCTCAAGCAAAAGGTTTTTGGGCCCACCTTGGGCAGGAGGAATCGTTATTGCGCGTCATTCACTAGCTGGCGTTGGCTATGGGCCTGGCGTAACAGTACCAATGCTGCCAAGCGGTGCATTGCCTGTCGCCGATGTTGACGGAACTACAGTAATAGATGCGGCGATTCTCGACTGCGGCCAGCTCCCTTCCTCCGTAACGTCCCTGCCGCTTGCTTCTGCTGTCGCGCCTGGGCAAAATGTGACTGTTCGCGCGGTCTCGGGTGGATTTGCAGCTAGTGTACTACGAGTGAACGATCATCCGAGTTACTATGGGAATCTGGTAGCGCATCGAGTGTTTCTTGACACACCAGGTCATGCCGGTGACAGTGGGTCACTGGTGTCAATCAGTGGGCCTGGTTCCGACTGCGTCGGTCTCTACATGGGCAGCACAGGAGGTCCGAATCCTGAAGGGCTAGCGCAGTCCATGCGTCAAGTGGTGAACTATTTTGATATCGAACTTTATGACTAACTTCAGGCGGAGAGAGCACAGTGTCTGATATCGTCCGATTAATCGTTGCTGACGCACTCCCACCCGTCGAATCGGAGGATCGTCTCGGTGGCGTAACGCATGGCGTTATCGCGAAGGCAATAGCGAAAACCGCACTCGAAATTCCTGCGGACCAGTTTGCCGCCCAATTGGAGGTTGTTATCGGCGCGGTGCAGGCCATCGCCGGACGTGTGAAGGCCGAAGTCGCTGAGTATGGTGTTGATGAGATAACGATTGGGATTGCGGTTACTGGTGAGGGAAGTGTTGGTGTCGCCACGGCTGGCGTTGAGGCCTCCATTGAGGTGAGACTTAAGCGGCGTGTGTAGTACTCAGGCACACATTGCTGTTGCGAATCGAGATCTCTGTGCACGAAGAAAATGGTTGCGATCGATCAAGACTCTGGCCGCCCTTCGAGCCAGTTGCATTTCTTTTGTGCAACGCAATCGTAGGGGTCAGTGTGTTTACCGCGGAATCTGAACTTGACAAAAGGGCGCCGGCCAAGCTTCATCGCTGTCACCAGCGTGCCTAAGCGCCGACAAAGAACACTTATGATGAAAATTTGGCTCGGTGGATACTGCTTCTCGTAGCATTCGGATGTTGGAAGCAACGTGCTCATAGGAATGCGCCTTGATTTGCTAGGTCGATGATATCGCGTGAAGTTGGGTAGGTCCGCGTAGGCCTGGGACGCTGGCTACGCGCTGACCCTCGCTTTTCGCTCACCCGGAGGCCAGTCTGCCCTAGCGAGCCTCCCTCCGTTCGCAAAACACTATGGCGCCGGCAGTGTTGGAGTCCGGACTCGGGGTTTCGACGCAATTGGCTTTATCACTCGAAGAAATCTGATGAGCGCGCAACTGCCCAATCTCCCACAGGCTCCCCATGTCAGCCTGTCATGCATTGAGCTCAGTCGTTTCCGGCGTCTGGCCCAAACTAGGGTTCAGATCGACAAGAAGACGACAGTTCTGGTTGGTGCCAACAACAGTGGCAAGACGTCGATCCTCATAGCGGTACGCAACTTCCTAGCGACGACAGGACAGGTCTTCGGCGCCTTCGACATTAGTTTCGACCAGTGGCCCGCGTTAAAGGCACTCGGCGAGGAGTGGGAGAAGCTGACGGAGGACCCCGTTTCGGCCACTGGCGACGTTGCCAGGTGGGAGGGGCAACTGGCTGCGCTTCTGGCCTGCATGCCTACGCTGGACCTCTGGTTCGATGCGCAGCAGGGGGCCTACAACCTGGTCGCGCCCTTCATCACATCATTGAACTGGAGTGGGGGAGCCGTAGGCGTTCGCCTGCGGCTTGAGCCCGCTTCCTCGGTGGAGTTGCTACAGAAGTTGGCTTGGCGGTACCGAGAGGCTCGGCAGCCCGTGAAAGACCTCAAGAAGGAGGCTTACGCGTGGCCGGTCGACCTCATCGACTACTGGCTTCGCTATCCGGCCGATCTTGGAGGCGTCTTGGTTTACAAGCTCGATCCGGCCATTGGACCGCTTGCGAACCCGTTGGGTGCACCTCAGAGCTTGACTCCACAGGCCGCGCCTGTGGATCGCACCAAGCTCTCCAAGCTTTTGCGCGTCGATTTCGTTCCTGCGCAGCGTGGCCTAGGAACGGAAGAAGCCGAAACCCGACCCACAGCGAGCGCGCACCGTGTCGGCCTCTTTTCCAATCAGTTGCTAAAGTACGCGCGGCAGCACCTCAATGTCGCGACGACAGGTCAGGGCCATCAACCGGAGCTAGTCTCCGCCATCGCCACTGCCCAACTAGAACTCGACGCTCGCATTAAGGTTGCGCTAACACCCTCCATTGAGGATGTGAAGAAGCTCGGGTATCCGACGCTTCACGATCCCCAAGAGATTTACTTCAGAACTCGTATCCAGACTGGTGATCTGCTTGACCATAGTACGGCTGTACAATATCGAATCGAAGGCCAGCAGGCGGATGTCTATCTTCCGGAGTATTCAATCGGGCTCGGCTACCAGAACCTGCAGTCGTTGAGTTATCAGCTGGTCTCGTTCCGAGACTCCAGATTGAAACCGGACCAAGGCAGCCCTGCGGCGGTGCATGTCGTGCTGGTGGAGGAGCCCGAGGCGCACCTGCATGTCCAGGTGCAGCGCATCTTCCCTCGACGCGCAGCAGAGCTCATCGGGCCTGTGGCGCCAGAGCATGCCCATCTAAGTAGTCAGTTGGTCATCAGCACCCACGCGAGTCACTTGGCTCACGCCGAGAACTTCGACCGACTTCGCTACGTCCGGCGGATTGCAACAGCTGCGAGCGGGATGCCGAGTTCAGACGTTATCGACCTGGCCACCGCCTTCGGAACCGATAGGGAAACCCGAACCTTCGCTGAACGTTATTTTCGAGTGCAGCACACGGACCTCTTGTTCGCTGACGCCGCGATCTTCGTCGAAGGCGCTGCGGAAAGGATGCTCGTCCCATTGTTCATTGAGCGCGACTTCCACGAGCTCGACAAGCGATACATCTCTTTTCTCGACTTGGGCGGGCGCCACGCACATCGGCTACGCCCGCTTGTTGAGAGGCTCTGCATCCCGACAGTGGTAATCACTGATGTGGACCCTGTAGAGGTGACAAAAGACGCCAAAGGCAGGGCTGTTCGAAAAGCTGCAGCAATCGTCGATCCCGCATTGCTCGAGTGCGGAAACGACACGCTCAATGGCTGGCATCCCAAGCAGAAGCAGCTGCATCTCTTGGCTGAGCCGAAGGACGCAGACCAGGTTTGGAGCAATGGGAACGGTGGGCGGGTCCGATTTGCGTGGCAGATCCCAGTGCAAAAGGGCGGCCCATGGCCGAGCTCTTTTGAAGACTCGTTGATCCTAGCCAACATCGACTGGTTCAAGGACCTAGGGGAACAGAAGAACCAGAAGCCAGCTGAAGACGAGAGTCCGCCGCCGAAACCGGTAGGCCCCCTGCACGCGGCTGTCAAGACGGTTATTGCGCAACCGGACCTCGTGGCACTTGGCAAAGACCTTCATGCAATGCTGCGGGAAAACTTTGCCAAGGCTGAGTTCGCTGCGACTATGTTCGAGCGTATTAGCCTGGGCGACAAGGTGGCCTGCCCGGCATATATCGCCGATGCGCTGGCCTGGCTCGACACAGAGCTGGCCCTTTCGAAGCAGGGGTCGGAGTGATGGTTGCCGTGAAAGATGATCCCAAGGAACGTGACGCTGGTGTTGTCGACGAAATCGTGGGCTACATCAGCAGCGCGCCACCGCGGAGCTTCTTCCTCTTTGCCGGTGCCGGGTCCGGCAAGACGCGCACCTTAGTGGCCGCGCTGCGTAAACTCACGGGGGGTATGCAGGGAGAGCCCACGCAAGCGGAAGGTGCCCCGGCTGTCAGGTTCGCGCGAGAGCTGAGGGCTCGTGCTCAGACGATTCGCATCATCACGTACACGAAGAACGCCGCGCTCGTGGTGACCGGCCGCCTTGGCACGAGCGACCTCACGCATATCGCCACCATCCACTCGTTCTGCTGGGACCTGATTGCAGGCTTTGACAACGACATTCGTGAAGCACTTCTGGCCATGAATGCAGATGCGCTTCAGAAGGCGCGTGATGCTGCGGCAGGTCGGAGGAACGGAGTTCCGACCGACAAAGACAGGGAGAAGATCGGGGAGCTTGAGGCCAAGGCCACAGCTCTCGCCGCGACAACGCAGTTCACCTACAGTCCGGATCGGAAGCGTCACGGGGACGGCGCGCTGAACCATTCGCAAGTCTTAGCTTTGGCCACCTGGCTGCTCACGCACAAGCCTACACTTCGTCGTATCCTTCGCGACCAGCATCCCGTCATCCTCATCGACGAGTCTCAGGACACGATGAAAGGCGTCTTGGATGCGCTATTGGAGGTCGTGGCCGAAGACCCGCCAAGGCTGATGCTGGGGCTGTTCGGCGACCATCGCCAGCGTATCTACTTGGATGGGCATGCGGACCTTCCGAACATGGTTCCAGAAGCTTGGGCAACGCCAAAGCTGGAGATGAACCACAGAAGCCAACGACGCATCGTTGACTTTATCAATGAAGTATGGGACTCCGAGTTGGAAGGGCGCACCCAATCCTCAAAGGTTGTTCACCAGCATCCACGCGAAGAGAAGTCAGCCGGCATGGTCCGGATATTTATCGGCAATGCATCCGCATCGGCAGCGGAGAAGCTTCGCAGAGAGGCGCACTGCGAGTCTGCGATGCGGGCCACGACCGGCTTGGCAGATTGGGAGCCAGGCAATCCTGGACACAAAGTGCTCGCACTGGAGCATTCTTTGGTGGCCCGCCGTGGCGATTTCTTAGAGGTCTTCGAGGCGTTGTCGCTCCTTGACCCCGACTCGGTTCGTCCAGATGCAAATGGCGAAGTCTCCGGACCAGCGGCAGTTCAGATGCTGTTGTGGGAAGCGATGGAGCTTGCCGACTGCTTCAAGGATGGCGGTGCCCCATCAGACTTTGCCGTTACGGAAGTGCTGCATCGTTACGACCGGCTCGATCAGCTACCCGAAGACAGTGAAGCTCGCATACAGTTGCTCAATGCGTATCAACGGGCAGTTGAGGACTTCGCCATAGCGTGCGTCAAGCCTGCAGCGACCGTGCGGGAGGTGCTTGCACCAGTGCTCAAGGCTGGTTTGTTCGAGCCTGACAAGCGGCTGGTGACGGCATTCAACGATAAGAACCCACCACCACCTGCGCCAAAGCCGAAGCAGCCGGAGGCCCTCGAGGATAGATTGGCTCGTGGCTGGCATGGGCTCTTTGAGTCACCTTGGATTCAGCTTCGTCGGTTCAAGACCTACTTAAGTGGAAAGTCTCATCTCGCGACGCATCAGGTGGTCAAGGGATTGGAGTTTGACCATGTGATGGTCGTGATGGACGACGAAGATGCCGCTGGCAGTCTATTTGCTTACGACCGCCTCTTCGGTGCCCCTCTCGGCGATTCCGACGTCAAGAACGTGAAGGAGGGCAAGGAGACGTCAATTGACCGGACGCTCCGGCTCCTATATGTGACCAGCAGTCGTGCCAAGGAGACTTTGGCGCTGGTGCTTTGGGCGAAGGATGCAGCACAGGCGCTAGCGTACGCACAGAAGAGCAAGTGGTTCAAATCTGGCGAGGTTATGACAATCCCCGAGTAGGTCCTGTGCTTTGCGCTGTGCAGCGGATCCGTCCTTACCGGATTGTCTATACTGCGAAAATCAGCGGTATAGACAAAAGCGGGCTGCAGTGATCGCACGCGGTCTAATAAGCGTTAGCAACTGTCTTGAAAGTCAAGCGATGACGAGTGCCTCCGTAACATGGTTCACGTGCCAAGTGGTGTGCGTGCGGACCATCGTGTTCAGAATCGTCAGCAGTTTCCGCATGCAGGCGATCAAGGCGAGTTTCTTTGGCTTCCCGGTCTCCACCAAGCGCACGTAGAAGGCGTGAATCGTGGGATTGCGTTTGGTCGCCACCAGCGCGGCCATATACAACACGCCGCGCACCGTGGCGCGTCCGCCTTGGACGAAGCGTCGACCACGCAGGGTGCCGGAGTCTCGACTCAACGGTGCCACGTCGACGAGTTTGGCAATGGCGCGGCGGGAGAGGCGACCGAGTTCTGGCAGGTCGGCAATCAGCGTGCGCGAAAGCACGGGGCCAACACCAGGGACCGTGCGGAGCAGGGCGTCACGTTCTCGCCACACGGCACTGTCTCGGATCATTTCGGCGAGATCGGTATCCGTGCGCTGCCGTTCCCGTTCGAGAAAGGCGATATGCGTTTTGAGACTCTTACGCACTTAGCTTCTTACCCGTCCCGAAGACCTCGTAAGCTTCCCCCAAGAGCAGACAGTGTGAGCTAGACTTTGACGGTGCATTTCAGGAGGTACCATGCGCCGATCGAAGTTTACCGAGAGTCAGATCGTCGAGATCCTGCAAGCGGTAGAGAGTGGG
>JACVCD010000004.1 GCA_016742275.1 Gemmatimonadaceae bacterium | reverse complement strand
GGTGCGTGGTGTGTGTGGAGGTGGCGGCGGGCCTGGCGCCTGTGCGTTTGCTGCTGAACCCGCCGTATCCGCCGGCCGTTGGCTATACGGCATTGCTCGCGGGTTCGATGGCGACCGTGTACAACCTCGGTGCGCTCGATCAGTTCGTGATTGGTGATGCGCTGACGGTGACAAACGCCATTCTCAATGGTTCGGTGACGGATGCACAATTGGCAACACTGCCGCGCACACCGCGTGATCTGCTGAACCTCACCTTTGCTGCGAAGATTTCGCTCGACAAGAACGATCTATTCTGGCAGGCGCTGATCGACAACGATACCTACGATTGGAAACCCAACGCGGCGGTTCGCCTCTACTATGGTGGTGCGGATATCGATGTCCCACCGCAGAATGCGCTCACCGCGCAGGGCATCATGCGCGCGCGCGGAGCCACGAACGTTTCGGCGGTGAATGTTGGCAACGCATTCACGCACTCCACTGCCGTTGTGCCTGCTACAATTGCCGGCAAGCGTTTTCTCGACAGCCTCCGAGTGACTCCCTAGTTTTCGTGCATCACGTCAGGCAACACCGTAGCATGGCACTTTCTCCGAGGAACATCCGATGACGATCCCGTTGCACCGACGTTGGGCGACGCGAGGCGCTCTTGGTGGTCTTGCCTTCATGGCAGGCGCCCTGCTGGTGGCGGCACGCCCGCTTCCGCCGATCAAGACCTTGCCAGCCGCTGAGGGTGCGCGCGCAACTGGCGTGACATTCAACTATCGCGTCACGTCCACCGCCGAGGACAAGCGTCGCCGCGAAGCCGCCAGCATGTTCACGACCGTGCGCATGCAGGATGGCAATATCCGCATGGACTACGTGGAAGGTGTCTCGCCACTCGGCAACAAGGGCGGTTACGTCATCATTCAGGGAAACACGCAGAAGTTCATCGTGGTCGACCCGAAGGAAAAGAAAGCCATGATGATGACCGCCGATGGCTTTGGTAGCGGCGTCGGCGCGCTCATGAACAATCCCATGCTCAAGATGACGATCAGCAATACGTCATTCCGCTTCAAGGACATGGGCGCCGGTGAAACGATCCTTGGCTACAAGACCCGCAAGGTGCGCACCTGGTACACGAGCACGATGGAGCTCAAGGCCATGATGATGCCCGATCAGAAGGTCGTGACCAACGATTCGAGCGATCAGTGGATTGCCACGATCGATTTCGGTCAGGGTTCGTTCGAGCAGTGGGCCAAGTCTTTTGGTGCGGGTGTGAAGTCCACCAATCCGGAACTGGCGGCGCAGCTCCAGGAGTACAACACGACCTACGGCAAGTCGGGGCTGGCCCTCAAGTCTGTGACCTGGTCGTCGCAGACCGACAAGAAGGGCAAGGTCACGAATGATCAGTTGACCATGGAAGTGACGGACCTCAAGTCCGGAAGCATTGATGCGTCCATGTTCGAAGTCCCCAAGGGCTACGAAGTGGTGGACATGACCCAGCTCATGGCCGACGCCAAGGCTTCCATGGACAGCGCCAAGGCCGAGTCGGGCAAGGGCGAAAAGCCCAAGGAAGAGGAGAAGACCAGCGGTAAGGATGCGCTCAAGAAGGGATTGGGTGGCCTGCTCAAGAAAAAGCCACCGGTTTGACCATCCGTGGCCCGGTCTCAGGCCAAAGGCACGTAACGGTCTGAATCCGACGTTAAAGTTGTATTGATCTTGGACGAAACTGGAAAACAGGTACCGTGATCCGGGGTGCGAGGGCGCATTTCCGTGACCAGCGGTACCTGTTCTCTTTTCAGGCGTCGGCCAATGCGTTGGTTCTTGGATCGTCCCATTGGGACAAAACTCATTCTCGCATTTCTTCTCTTGTCCACGGCGGCAGCTGCCGTGGGAGTGGAGAGCATTCTGACGGCACGTCGAATGACGGCCGCGGACAAGGTGCTCTACGAAAGCATGACGGTTCCGCTTTCGCAGATCGGTCAGGTGGCCAAGCAGTTCCAGCGCGTCCGTGTCAATGTGCGCGACGCCATCTTCAATTCCCCGACGCCTGAGAAGTTTGCTGAACGCAAGAAAGCGCTGGCTGATCTCAAGGTCGATCTGGATACGACGACTGCTGCATTTGAGCGCACGATCGTCAGCCCCGCAATGCGGGAGCGAGCGGAGAAGCTGAAAGTCGCGCGTCAGGCGTTCGTACCGATTCGCGACAGTGTGGTGGCGTTGGCTGAGTCGGGACAGCGTGATGCGTCCGTGGCGCTGCTCAATGACGAAATGTTCAAGCGGGCCAAGGCTGTGGAAGCCGCCATTGAAGAAATCATGGACGCCAAGGTTGCAGATGCTGGCAAGTTGGCAGCCGCCAATGAGGCGGCAGCAGCCAGCGCCATGCGCGTCATCATTGTGGTCGTGTTGCTTGCAGTTGGTCTGTCAGTGGCCGCTGGTGTGTTTCTGTCGCGATTGATCGGTTCGCCGCTGCGCGACATGGCAGAATCCGCGCGCCGCCTGGCGCGGGGTGATCTGCGCTCGCTGACGCCGCTCACGCAGAAGGACGAAACAGGTGAGCTGTCGCGCGCATTTGCCGAAATGATCACCGCACAGCAGTCGCTGGCAACAGCCGCACAGCGGATTGCCGCCGGCGATCTGTCGGTGCACGTCACGCCGCGCAGCGCCGAAGATGTGCTGGGCGCGTCATTTGTTCGGCTGCATGAGTCGCTGTCGGGATTGATTACGGAAAGCACACGCCTCGCCAATGCCGCGACGGCAGGTGAACTGTCCACACGTGGTGAAGCGCAGCGATTCCAGGGAGCGTTCCGCGAACTCGTGGGCGGAATCAATGCCACGCTCGATGCCGTCATCCTGCCTGTGCAGGAAGCCTCGACGGTGCTTTCGCGTCTGGCCGCTCGCGACCTCACGCACCGCGTGCAGGGTGATTATCAGGGCGACCATGCGCAGATCAAGAATTCACTGAATCAGGCGATTGTCGCGCTTGGTGAAGCATTGTCCAACGTGTCGGCGTCGACCAATCAGATCGCCAGTGCTGCCGATCAGATTTCTACGACCAGTCAGTCGCTGGCGCAAAGTTCGAGTGAGCAGGCCGCTTCGCTCGAAGAGACCTCGGCCAGTCTCGCTGAATTGGGCGGTGCTGCTGACCGCAACGCGCGTTCGGCGCGTGAAGTGCAGGGACTTGCAACAGAAGCTCGCAGTACGACGCAGGCAGGTGTGGACGAAATGCGGGAATTGTCGCAAGCCGTGCAAGCCATTGGTGATTCGGCGAATCAGACGGCGCAGATCGTGAAGACCATCGACATGATCTCGTTCCAGACGAATTTGCTGGCACTCAATGCGGCCGTGGAAGCCGCGCGCGCCGGTGATGCAGGCAAGGGCTTTGCGGTTGTTGCTGAAGAAGTTCGGGCACTGGCCATTCGCTCAGCTGAGGCGGCACGTCAGACCAGCGCGCTCATTGAACAGTCGTTGGAGCGTGCACGTCGCGGTGGCGAGATCACGAAGCAAGTCGAACAGCGCCTCGGGCAAATTGATCGCCAGGTGGAAGGCGTATTCAGCGCCGTGGGCGAAATCACCCGCGCGTCCGATGGTCAGCGTGAAGGTGTCACCCAGGTGAATACTGCCATGTCGCAGATGAATGGCGTAACGCAGGCTGTGGCGGCGAGCGCGGAAGAAAGCTCAAGTGCCAGCGAAGAGCTGGCCAGCCAAGCGCAGTTGTTGGCGGAATTGGTTGGGCAATTCCAGCTGGACGGCAATAGCGTGCGGCGTACGCTCAAGCGCGTGGCGTAGTTGTTTCGGAGAGTCTTGAGAGCACAAACCCCGGACTCATTTCTATGAGTCCGGGGTTTGTGTTTTCAGCGAAGCTGCGAGGTCAGTACGCGACCAAGTCCAGGTACGCCTGACGGAACGTCTCCACCTGCGGGAGCGTGGCGTCTTCGAGCTGTGGCGCATAGCCAACGAACGCATCGGAGCTGGCGATACGCTTGACTGGCGCATCGAGCCACGCGAAGCACTCGTCGGCAATACGGGCGGCGATTTCCGCGCCGTAGCCCCACGAGAGTGAGTCCTCGGTCGCCACGATCACGCGGCCCGTCTTGCGAACGGAGGCGTACACGGCTTCCTCGTCCCACGGTGAGAGCGTGCGCAGGTCGATGACTTCGACACTCGGTCCGCCCTCTTCGGCAATCTGCTTCGCTGCCACCAGCGCGCGCTGTACAGTGGCACCGTACGTCACGAGCGTGATGTCGCTGCCTTCGCGCAGCGTAGCCGCCTTGCCGAACGGGATCATGAAGTTGGGGCCCGGATACTGCCCCTTGTTGTACGTCTGGCGGTACAGGTGCTTGTGCTCGAGGAAGATGACCGGGTCATCGCCGCGAATGGCTGTACGCAGCAGACCATTGGCATCGAGCGCGTTGCTCGGGCACACCACACGGAGACCCGGGTTGTGCGTGAACAGCGACGCACCCGTCTGCGAGTGGTAAATGGCGCCACGGATGTAGCCGCCGTACGTAGTACGCACGATCACCGGCGCGCTGAACGCGTTGTTGGAACGCCAACGCATCGTGGCGAGTTCACCGCGAATCTGCATGAACGCCGGCCAGATGTAGTCGAAGAACTGGATTTCAACGACCGGCTTGAAGCCACGCAGCGCGAGACCGATCGCGCGTCCCATGATGTTGGCCTCGGCGAGCGGCGAGTTGTACACACGGGCGCTGCCGTACTTGCTCTGGAGGCCATGTGTCACCTTGAACACACCGCCCTTGCCCTTGACCTTGCCGAGGTACTCTTCGCGCGACACATCGGCCACGTCTTCACCGAACACGAGGATGCGTTCGTCGCGCGCCATTTCGTCGCGCATGCAGGCGTTGAGCAGATCCACCATGGTGGTGGGCTCACCGCTGAACTGCGGGTCGTCTTCCGTGTCGAAACGCTCTGACGTCGGGTCCACGTCAGGCGAGTACACGGCATACATCACCGAGTCGGGTGCCGGCTGCGGCTGCGCGAGTGCGTCGTCGGTGGCCGCCAGGATTTCGGCATCCACCGCGTCGCGGAGCGCCTGCAGATCCGCTTCGGTGGAGAGACCCTGATCGATGAGGTACTTGGGAAACGTGGTGAGCGGATCACGCGCCGCGTCGGCGTCACGCTCTTCCTGCGGACGATAGAACACTTCGTCGTCGGACAGCGAGTGCGAATACGGACGAATGACCTTCGCGTGCACCAGCGCTGGTCCCTTGCGTTCACGGGCATACTGCACGGCACGCTGCATCACTTCATACGACGCGAGCAGATCGCAGCCGTCGACTTCCTGGATGTAGAGACCCGGGAACGACGATACGAGCTTCGAGATCGAGCCACCGGCCGTGTTCACTTCCACCGGCACCGAGATGGCGTAGCCGTTGTCTTCGACGATGTAGACGACGGGCAGCTTGAGATTGGAGGCCGTGTTGAGCGACTCCCAGAACTCGCCTTCCGACGTGGTGCCGTCACCAGTCGTGACGAGCGTAACGTCGTCACCCGGGAAGGTGTCGTCGCTGATCTCGATCTGACGGGCGCGCAACGTGGATTCGGCGCTGCCAACGGCCTGGAGGAACTGCGTACCGGTCGGTGAGGAAACCGACACGATGTTCAGTTCCTTCTTGCCCCAGTGACTCGGCATCTGACGACCACCGGAGTTGGGGTCGATGGCCGCACCAACGGCGCTATACAGCATTTCCGCCGGCGTCATGCCCAACTGCAGGCAGAGCGCACGGTCACGGTAGTACAGGAAGAACCAGTCGTAGGCAGGACGCAGAGCCATGCCGGCGGCGGTCATGATGGCTTCGTGGCCCGCCCCGGAGATCTGGAAGAAAATGCGGTTCTGCCGCTTGAGCTGGATCTCCTTGTCATCGAGCCGACGCGACGTGTACATGACGCGATATGCGTCGAGAAGCTGCTCGCGGCTGAGCGCGGAGTCAGCCTGGGCGGGCTCGGCGGCCTCGCCCTTTCGGGCGCGGCTCGGACGGGTCGAAGTGGCCATCGGCAAGCTCGTTGAGAACGGAAGATTATGCGGCGTACCCGGGTAATTTAGCAGAGCAGTCCCGGGAAAGGGGGCGCCGGTCCAAAGACATCACAATGGCTTCAGGACAGGCCCCACACCGTTACGGATAGCGGTTGCCGCACGCTGGTCCTGATAACAGGTTGGCAGGAGTCACGATTCCTACCGCCCGCCCTTCTGGTGCCCATGCACGCACCCAAGTCTCCACGCACGCCATCCACTGGTCACTGCATCTTCTGCGACCTGATTCAGGGCGCGGCGGAAGTCTCGATCTGCTACGAGGATGCGACGGCCATTGCCTTCCTCGATATTCAACCGGTGAACCCGGGACACGTGCTGGTCGTCCCGCGCGAGCACTACGAGGTGTTGCAGGACATTCCGCGCGATGTCGGTCTGCATCTCTATGAAGTGGCGACACGGCTCATCCCGGTTGTACAGGTGGCGGCCGGTGCTACGGACATGAACATCGTGGTGAACTCAGGCGCCGCCGCCGGCCAGAATGTGATGCACTACCACATTCATCTCATTCCGCGGCGGGAAGGCGACGGGTTCGATGTGTCGTTGCCGTTCCCAGGATCGGTGATGCCCAATCGTCAGCAGCTCGACGGAATGGCGGCGCGGATCGGCAGTATGCTGCGGGATCCGCTGAAGAACTGACGCGGATTCGATAAGGAACTGCATCGGCTGCGTCTCGACTGCGGAAATTGTCGAGTGCACTCTTGACGGTTGGCGCGTCCGAACCCTATAGTCGCAAAGCATTCGCGACTGCAAGCAACAGCGCGTGTGGCGCGGCGGGCAATTGCGAAGGTGCTGAGGCGTTGTCGGATCCACTGGTTCCCCAGGAGGATGATGCGCTCCACTCGCGGTAGCGTCCGATCGCGCGGGTCTTCGTCCCGCGCCACCAGCGTCCGACTCGTACCGAGTCGGCGTCGTCGTCCCCTCGCCAAATCCCGCCCCGCTTCCGGCGCCCGCGCCGTAGTCGGGGCGTCGTCATTTCGGGGACAGGTCGCCAAGAAACAGGCCTTGAGAAAAGGGGCGCTTCGGGACTGCGGTCAGCGCTGCGTGTACTGCGCGACTCGTCTCGATCAACATACGGCTACTCTCGATCATGTCATTCCGCTGGCTCGGGGCGGAGCCCATGATATCGGGAACCTCGTGTCGGCCTGCGCGCCCTGCAATCGTCTCAAGGGCGATTTGCTGCCCTTTGAGTTTTTTGCCCGGCATCCCTGGGCCGGTGCGAACTTTGTGCGCTATGCGCGCAATGTCACACGCGCGCTCAAACGAGGGGCCAGGCGGGCAGTCAGTCTGGCATTCGCCGGTCTATCGGATCGGATGGCGGCGTGATGGTTCGATCGGCGCCGAGATCGCTGCCTCGGGAACCGCTTCGCGCGATGCCGCTGGTTCCGGCGCTGCTCATCATTCTGGCGGCGACGGTGCTGCTGTTGATGATGTAGCGCCGGAGACCTTATGATTGGCCGATGACCGGACTACGCGGCATCGCGCGAATCAGAATGCAAGTCATCGGCGCAGCGCTTGGGCTGGCTGTCTGCAGCACGAGCATCGGTGCGCAGCAGGCGACTGGCTCCGGCGCTCTGGCTCCGCAGCCCTCGGATACCATCGTTCGCCTGGCACTCGACAGCGCGCGGGCGCGTGGCGTGCCATTCGTGACGCTGCTCGATGAGGCGGTCTATCGGCTCGAGTCCGATGGACGTTCGCGGTTGGAACTGCGCCAGGTCGTGCAATTGCTCGATGCCAATGCGGCTCGATCGGCTGCTGAACGTGCGTTGGCGTATCAGGGCGGGACCCAAACGCTCACGATGCGTTGGGTTCGTGTGTTGCGCCTTAATGGAGAAGTGATCAGCGACTCGGTGGCTCAGTCGCAGGATGCGGAAGTTCCGGTATCCATGAGCAATCCCATTTACACGGGGCAACGTGTACGCCGGCTTTCCCTGGCCGGTGTGGGACCGGGCGTAATCATCGATATGGCGTACACGATTGAACAGCGTACGCCGCCGCGTCCAGGCGATTTCATGGCGCGATGGACGCTGGGAGGTCCTGTCCCCCTACGGCGTTCACGCTTCGTGGTGGATGTGCCAAGCTCGCTGCCGGTGCAGATCGTTGAACGCAATCTCGTGACGCGACGAGCCGAGCAGGATACTGCGGGGCGGCGAGTGTACGTGTGGTCGGCTGATGATCAGTTGCCCCTTCGCAATGAGCCGTTTGCTTCGGACTCGAATGGCGTGGTGGCCAGTGTACTGATTGGTCCCGCAGGGACTTGGGCTCCCGTTGCGTCCTGGTACGATGCGCTGGCGAAGTCGCGATATACCGTGTCGCCGGCGGTGGCACAACGTGCGGATTCGTTGCTTGCGGCGTCGGGCGCACGGACACGAATCGACACGGTGCGCGCGTTACA
Source organism: Gemmatimonadaceae bacterium (assembly GCA_016742275.1). Taxonomy (GTDB): domain Bacteria; phylum Gemmatimonadota; class Gemmatimonadetes; order Gemmatimonadales; family Gemmatimonadaceae; genus Gemmatimonas. Next base: position 256,071 of record JACVCD010000004.1, on the reverse strand, counting down.
TCGATGGGTCGCACAGGACGTGCGTTACGTGTCCATCTCGCTTGGTCAGGGTGGCTATCAGCCGCGCACACCGGAGGAGGTGCTGCGAACTGGAGTCGGTGACTGCAAGGACAAGGCGACACTGTTCATTGCACTGCTCCGGCGAGCGCGCATCGATGCTGAGCCGGTCCTGCTCAACATCACGGGGCGTCCGTTGGCCAATGTGCCCTCGGTGCTGCAGTTCAATCACGCGATTGCAGCGGTGCGGATCGACGGACAGTGGCATTTCACAGACCTGACGGCAGAACTGTTGCCGTTCGGTGAATTGCCTACGTCGTATCAGGGGGCATTTGCGTTGCAAGTTTCCGTGCGAGGTGACGCTGTGCCGGTCACGTTGCCGGTGGCCTCGGCGTCTGCGCAGAGCAGTACGACGCGATTGACTGTTCGTATCGATGGCGAAGGCCGCGCCGTCGGTGTGGGAGAGGAGACCGCAACCGGCATGATGGCGATGGCCATGCGCATGGCCATGGTGAGTGCACCGGACTCCGCGCGTCGCTCAGCGCTGACCCGCTCGATGTCGCAACGCATCAGCGGTGGTGTGCTGGGTGACGTGACCGTGGACTCTCTGCAGGCGTTCAATGGTCGCGATCTCGGGACCACGCCGGCCTTACGATATGCCGTGCGCTATGATCGCGCGTGGCGTACCGTAGGAAGCAGTCGCGTGTTGCAGGTGCCACCACCACTACGTGGTCCGGCCAAACAGTTCGCTGCTGGTGTGCAATCACTCGAAGCACTGGGAACGCGACGCCTGCCCATCGACGCATCGCGTGTGATTCCACCAGGTGTCACCGTCATGGAGTGGAAGGCTACGCTTCCACCCGGCTGGACAGCCGAACTTCCGCCCAACGCGCGCGCGACAAGCTTCTTTGGAAGCTATGAATCGACGTGGTCACTTGTCGGGAACGAGTTGCGACTGGTGCGCATGATGACCGGATCACGTGGGGTCTATCCGCCGGAACGTATTGCCGAGGTATTGGTGTGGCTTCGCGCCGTGGGAAGTGATGATGTAGAGTTTGTCTCACTCGTTCCGTCGCGCTGACCGGAGCGGGTTCCTCATATCGAATCGAGCAAACGATGCGTTGGACACCAGGCGGCCGGAGCCGCAATCTCGAGGATCGCCGCGGCGCCAGTGGTGCCGGCGGCATGGGTGGAGGCTTTGGCGGCGGTGGTGGCGGTGGCATGCGGGTGGGGCTTGGTGGCCTCGTCGTGTTGCTCGTCCTGAGTCTCGTGTTCAAGCGTGACCTCATTACACCAATCGCTGGTGGAGCGGGGGATGGCGGGGGATTGTCGGTGCCTTCGGCGACTGCGCCTGGCGGTAGTGCGGCCGCGCCGCTGCAGGATGCGAACGAAGAACCCATGGTGCAGTTCGTATCGGTTGTGCTGGACAGTTCACAGGCAACCTGGGCGAGACAGATCTCGAAGTATCGTGACGCCAAGCTCGTGCTGTTCCGCGAATCCACGCCATCCGCGTGTGGTCTTGGTCAGGCGGCGACTGGTCCGTTCTACTGCCCGGGTGACGACAAGGTGTACATCGATTTGTCGTTCTTCGATCAGTTGCACTCACAGTTTGGTGCGCCCGGTGATTTTGCACAGGCCTACGTGTTGGCTCATGAAGTTGGCCATCACGTGCAGAACGTGCTTGGCACCGAGCAGCAGGTTCGCCGTCTGCAGGGTGAAAATCCTGGTGCGCGCAATCGCTTGTCGGTGGCGATGGAACTACAGGCTGACTGCTACGCGGGCGTGTGGGCGCATGACGCGGCGCGCGCCGGCATGCTGGAGCCTGGTGACATCGACGAAGGTTTGAATGCCGCCGCTGCGGTTGGCGATGATCGCCTGCAACAAATGGGTGGCGGTCGTGTGAGCCCGGAGTCGTTCACGCACGGTACGTCGGCGCAGCGGCGTCAGTGGTTTCGCCGCGGTTTCGAAAGTGGCGACGCACGTCAGTGCGACACGTTCGCGGAAATGGGACGTTGAACGTGACGGATTCTTCGGCGTACGCACCGCAGTCGGGTGTGTTGCAAGAGCAGGCCTGGCCCGCCATGCGCAACACCCAGTGGCCGGTGGCGTTATTGCCATTCGGCGCGACCGAGCCACACAACACCCATCTGCCGTACGGAACCGACACGATCCTCGGCACCCATGTGGCCGGGCAGGTTGCGGCGCGGTGTATCGCGCGCGGTACCAACGTTGTTGCGCTGCCGGCTTTGCCGTTTGGTGTCAACACCACGCAGCTCGATTTGCCGTTCACGATCAATTGCATGCCAAGCACACAGCGTGCGGTGCTGTACGACGTGATTCAGAGTCTCGAGCCTCACGGCGTGCGTGCGCTCGTGCTGCTCAATGCGCATGGCGGTAATGAGCTTCGGGCACTGGTGCGGGAACTACAGCCGTCCACGTCGGTCGTGCTGTCCATCGTGAACTGGTGGCAGGCTGGCGATCACTCCGTGTTTGCTGAGCCCGGCGATCACGCTGGTGAACTCGAGACGGCGGCCATGCTGCATGTCGCGCCACATCTGGTGCAACCGGATCGCACGACCTGGGGCAATGGTCACGCACGTCCCAGCGTGTTCCCCGCCGTGCGTTCGGGATGGGCGTGGATGCCGCGTCGATGGACACAGGTCACCGATGATACGGGAGTGGGCAATCCCATTCATGCTGTGGCAGCCGTTGGTGCCGCATTTGTTGAGCAGGCGGTCGAACGCATTGCGGACTACTGCATGCAACTCGCGCACGTCGATCCCAACCAGATGTGGCGGGACTGACGTGCGCGAGCATGATGCTGGGAAGCGAAGACCTTAGTAGTCCACCGGTCGCAGGTAGGACTCGCCGATACCGGACTGACTGACCAGCGCGGTAGCCGGTGGGCGCCGCTTCCAGTGCGTGCCATTCAGACGACGCGATACGAGGCGCAGTTCTTCGTCGCTGAAACCTCGTGCCTGAAGCGCATCGTGCGAGTAACCGTGCAGCATGCCGTTCAGAATTTCGTCGGCGCGCGGATAGCTGATGCCGAGATCGCTTTCGTCGGTCTGACCAACCACCAGGTCTGCCGTGGGCGCCTTGGTCACCACGATCTCCGGCACACCCAGGTGACGCGCGAGCTGCCACACCTGCGTCTTGTACAAGTCACCAATCGGATTGACCGGAGGTGAATCATCGGCGTGCCATGTGAAGTAGCCGAACAGGCGTTCGGTCTTGTTGCCAGTGCCAAGGGGTAACGCCCGATAGCGGGCTGACAAGTCGAACAAGGCGATCATGCGCGTACGCGCCATGACGTTGCCGCGGCGCGCTCCGTCGGCATCAGGCTCGTTGGCGAGGTAGCCATCAACAGCCGGTGAGATATCGATGGTGCGGGATTCGATGCCAAGCGCATCGATGACGAGCTGCGCGTGCGCCAGCGATTCCGGGCTCGACGTGCGATAGGGTAGTCGTACACCAATCACGTTGCTTGCGCCAAGTGCGCGTACGGCGAGTGCCGCTGTAACTGCGGAATCCACACCACCGGAAATGCCAATCACGGCCTTCCCGAATCCGCGTCGCGTCATCTCTTCACGCAGAAACCCGGTAAGCCACTCCTCTGTGAGTTCTGCATCGAGGGTGAGCGGTGGCGGTCCGCCGTGCTGCCGCATGTCATGACGAATGACCGGCAACTGCTCGGGAAGTGCGCGCACCACGGTATCGGCGCGGCGAAGCACGTCGGTGGGTACCGCGTACTCGCCAGTCGTGAACCCGCGAGCACCACGCAGCAGGTCAGCGGCGGCGGGCTCAGGTCCATCATACGACACCGGCATGTTCACGCCGTCCGTAATACGACGGACGTTGTCGAGCACGTGAGGCAGCGCGACGCGTAGGTCACTCAAGAGCGGACTGTCCGCGCGCGCGCGCACGAGATCATCGAGATCAACCGTGAACGAAACAAAGCTCTCGTCCCACACCGGTGCGCGACCGCGTACATCACCGCCAGGTCCCACGAGATGCGACGTGCCGAAAAAGCGCTTGCCACCCTCGGTGCCGACGAGATTCACGAAACTCGCAAACACACCGTGTTCTTCGGCGATGTCGCGAATGAGACGCTCCCAGCGCGCGGCGCTGTACGGGCCGGGCACGCCGTCTGCACGCGGCCATACACCACGGGCAGGGGCTGCTGAAGAAACAAACACCAACTGCGCGCCATCGAGCGCGGCCAGCGTGCCGCTCATGGAGTGCCATGCGTCCTCACACACGAGCAATGCCGCACGTCCCCACGGTGTTTCAAAGGCTCGGATATCGGTGCCACGCTCCACGAAACGCTCTTCGTCGAAGAGGCCGTAGGTGGGAAGGAAATTCTTGCGGTGCACGTGACGGATGACCGGTGGTCCGTCATCCAGTCCCATCGTGATGTAGGCCGCGCTGTTGTGCAGTGTATCGCGCCAGCGCTCGTAGAATCCGATCACGATATCGAGCGGAACTGCCTCGAAGCCCGCTGCGGCGCACGCAGTGCGATAGGCGTCGTCGAGGTCATAGGCCAATGCACCAGCCGTGCAGGCCACCTCGCGGACGCCGCCCTCCACGAAATAGCCGGACAGGACTGTTTCCGGGAACTGGACCACTTGCGGGCGGGGCTCAAGTGTAGCGGCCTGCGCGCAGAGTCGCCCGATACGGGCAAGATTGCCATTGACGTCACCCTTGCGGGGCGCGAATTGGCAGAGGGCTACAGTCAGGGGGCGGATCGGATCACCAGGCATGGTGGTAAAGATAGCATGTGATGGGAGTCACCGAACCGTGTATATGAGACGCGTGTAGAATTCTGTATGGTCTTCACGCCTCGTTTTGTGGCATTCGGCACAGTTTTGCTTTCGCTGTCAGCGGTGGTCACTCCTGTGCATGCTCAGGGAGGTGCCGCGGCTGCGGGCTCAGCACCTGCGCAGAGCACTGGTGAGCCGTGGCGCATCATCACACCGCCTCAGGTGACGCAGGTATTGGCCCGCGACGGCACGTTGATTGGTGAGATCGGCCGCGAACGTCGACTCAGTATACCGCTGCGCACTCTGCCCAAGTATGTAGGGCAGGCGTTCATTGCCGTTGAAGACAAGCGCTTCTACCAGCACGATGGTGTGGATCTGGTCGGTGTAGCCGGCGCGCTCAAGGACGCCGTGACCAAGGGAGATATTCGTGGTGCCAGCACCATCACGCAGCTGCTGGTGGGCAACATGCATCCGGACATCATCGACCGTCGCGATCGGTCGCCAACTCGCAAGCTGCGCGAACAGGTCGCAGCGCGCGAAATGGAGAAGCACTACTCGAAGGAGCAGATCCTCGAAGCGTTTCTCAATCAGATTTCGTTCGGTCGTGGTGCATTTGGCATCGAGATGGCCGCGCGGCAGTATTTCGGTAAGGGTGCGGCGGATCTGACGTTGGCGGAGGCTGCATCATTGGCCTCGATGCCCAAGAGTCCCGTGCAGTACGATCCGGCGCGCAATACCGATCGCAATCGGCAGCGCCGCAATACTGTACTCGCGTTGATGGCGGAGCAGGGGTACATCACGGCCGCGCAGGCGGCCGCCGCACAGCGTGAACCCGTACGCACGGTGAATCGGGCGGCGAGTCTTGCACCATGGGTGACTGATGTCGTGCGCGTACAGGCCGAGCGTGCCGGTGTGCAGGTCATGCAGGGCGGGTTCCGCATCGTCACCACGGTGGATGCCGGATTGCAGCGTAGCGCGCAGGACGCACTGAGTCGTGGCATCGATGAGATCGAATCGCGCCCGGGATTTCGAGGCAAGCGGTGCGCCGCGTCGACCACGGCCGCGCCAGCAAACGCAGCGGCGTCAAAGCGCCCGCGAGTGGATGACTGCCTTGAGGGCGCGGTGGTGGTACTTGACCCCACGAGCGGTGATGTGCGGGCGCTTGTGGGGGGACGTGATTACGCGCGATCGAGCTTCAATCGGGCCATCGACGGCAATCGGCAGCCTGGATCAAGCTTCAAGGCGTTTGTGTACGCGCAGGCCATCGCGCAGGGGTTGACCGCCAACGCGATGGTGGCGGACACATTGCTTCGCGTGCGTCTCGATAACGGACAGGTGTATTCGCCTGACAACGCCGACAACGAGTTTCAGGGCGCGCTTACGGTGCGTGAGGCACTGACACGCTCACGCAATCCAGTGGCCGTGCAACTCGCGTTGTCGATTGGTATGGACTCGGTCACCGCACTCGCGCGGCGTGCCGGATTGCGGGCGCCCATTGCGCCGTATCCATCGAGCGCACTCGGCGCGAGTGTCGTGCAGCCGCTCGATTTTGTTGCCGCATACGCCAGTTTCGACAATGGTGGTGTGGCAGTGGAACCGCGTTTCCTCCAACGCATCGAAGATCGCACGGGTCGTGTGGTACACACCGCGCCCGGTGCACCACTGCGCGCAGCCATGGATCCGCGCGTGGCCTTCATCATGCGCGACATCATGCAGGATGTGGTGACGCGTGGCACCGCGACATCACTTCGGCGCATGGTGCCAGCCAGTGTGCCCGTTGCCGGCAAGACCGGTACAACCAACGACAACGCCGACGTCTGGTTCGTCGGTATGACACCCGAACTGGTGACCGGTGTGTGGTTGGGCTTTGATAAGCCGGCGATGATTGCGCCGGGTGCGGCTGGTGGTACGCTGGCTGCTCCGATCGCGGGCCGCGTCATCGCGTCGGCCTATGAAGGCAGAAGTGCTGGTGCCTGGTCTCCGCCACCGGGCGTGGTGCCTGTTGAGCTCGATCGTGCGACTGGGGCTATTGCCACGACTGCCACCCCCGCTGATCGACGCTACACGGAATGGTTCCTGATGGGTACCGAACCGGGCGCCACGGCGTGGCCGCTCGCGCTCTTCCGTTTTGGCCCTATCGGTCACTGATTCCATTCAAGATGCAACTGAATGTCTTTGTGAAACCCGATTGAAGCAGTCGGTGATTTGCTCCGTAACACTACGGGGCGTACGACGGTAGAGAACCCAATGGAATGCGTCGGTGCAGTGATCGAAAATTGACGGATGACTCCCACCGATGTGCCATCGCCTGGCCGGACCCCCACCCCGGCACCGTCTTCGCAGATCGGTGGCACCAGAGGAGAGACGAGAGGCAAAGCCAACGGCGGCACCGGCATCGTGATGATGAATCTTGGCGGTCCGGCCACGCTCGGCGATGTAGAGCCGTTTCTGCTGCGCCTGTTTGCCGACCGCGAGATCATCCAGCTGCCGTTTCAGGATGTGCTGGGAAAGTTCATCGCCACGCGTCGTGCGCCGAAGGTTCGCAAGCTGTACGAAGCCATTGGTGGTGGCTCACCCATTCTGCGTTGGACAACGGCGCAGGGTGAGGCGATGTGCCGTCGGCTTGATGAGATGTCGCCGGAGACGGCCCCGCATCGCTTCTACGTGGCCTTTCGGTATACGCATCCCTTTGCTGACGATGCCCTGCGGGCCATGCAGGCCGACGGGGTCACGCGCGCGGTGGCGTTCACGCAGTATCCACAGTGGTCCTGCGCGACCACTGGTTCGAGTCTCAATGATCTCTGGCGGGCCGCACAGCGCACGGGACTCGAAGATGCCTTTGAGTGGAGCATCATCGATCGCTGGGGTGAGCATCCGGGGTTTGTGAGTGCGATGGCCAGCGCTATTGAGGACGGACTCGAGGAATATCCGGCAGCTGATCGTGACGATGTGCTGGTGATGTTCAGTGCGCATTCCCTGCCGCTCTCCGTGATCGATCGTGGTGATTCTTATCCCTCGGAGATTGCGGCTACGGTGAGCCGTGTGGTGCAGAACATCGGAATGCGTAATCCGTACCTCGTCACGTATCAGTCGGAAGTCGGGCCAGTGCGTTGGCTGGGTCCGAGCACGGAGACGGTGATCGAACAGCTCGCGGCACGTGGTCAGAAAAACGTGCTCGTGGTGCCGATCGCTTTCACCAGTGATCACATCGAGACGCTGTCTGAGCTCGATATCGAATACGCTGAGTTGGCGCATGCCCATGGCATGACGGGATTCAGGCGGGCACCAGCACTCAACGCGCGTCCCGAGTTTCTCGATGCGCTGGCAGATATTGTTTCTGCACATCTCAACTCAGGCGAGCCTTTCAGCACGCAGTACCGGAGCAAATGCCCCGGATGTGTGAACACCGCATGCCGTGGGGTACCATCACGCATACACTCGCGTCTTGATTCAGGTTTGCCGCGTGAGAAGTTCGCTGGAGGACGTGCGGTGCAATGCGCGTCTGAGTCGGTTGCAGCTGGATCCGCTGTAGCTGGATCTGTTGCAGCATTGGCGACTACTGCTTCGGTTAACTGACGTGTTCCTCCTGCCGTTTCACGTGGTGGGTTGCTCGCACGAGTCGAGTGCAGCAGAGCAGGTGGGCGGTGTGCGGTTGTCACCGGAGCGAACCGGCGACATGCTGACGACTTTGCGCGAGCAGCAGGTTGACGCGGTGCTCGTCAGCACTTGCCATCGCACAGAGCTGTATTGGTGGGGCGAGGCGGAGCTTGCGCCATGGTTCTCGCATCAGGTGTTGAGCCAGTCTTCGACTGCATTGCGAGTCGAGCGGGCTGACGCGGATCTCGCGGTGCGTCATCTGTTTGCCGTGGCTGCCGGAATGAAATCCGCGCGCTATGGCGAACCGGAGATTCTGGGTCAGGTCCGTCAGGCGTGGACTACCGCCCGCAATGTCGGCACATCGCGCGGCGCGCTCGATGGCACATTCCGCCATGCCATCGATGCTGCGCGCCATATTCGTGTCGCGATGGGTGGTGATGCCGATCCTGCGCTGGGAGAGCGTGTGCACGCGCGACTGGCGGCGTTTGTGAATGCGCAGGCAGAGGCACAGGCCCGTGTGCATGCCGATGCCGAACGATCACTCCTGATCGTGGGTTCGGGCGACGCGGCGCGTGGCGTACTGGAAGCGCTAAAGCGCCAGCCGCTGGAGCGCACGGTCGTACGCATCACCAACCGCACCGATGCGCGTGCACAGGCCGCGGCGACGGAATACGGTCTCGAAGTGGTGCCCTGGGAGACCCGTCATGCTGCCATTGCTCAGGCGTGCATGGTGGTGTTTGCTATCCAGGTCACGTCGCCGCTGATTGGTGGCGACGAAGTCGAGACGCTGCAGAGTCTTTGTGCGTCGGCAAAGCTTTGGGTGGACCTCGGAGTCCCCGGCGCTGTGTCGGACGACGCGCTTGTACAAAGCGCACAGGACACACTGCTGCAGATCGTTTCACTGGCTGCACTCGAGGAGCGGAGTGCTCCGGCCATTGCCGATGCGCGTGCACGCCGCGCTGGCTCTGCGTTGCAACTCGAACTCGATCGGTTCGCCCGTGCCACGCATCGCATTCAGCTCGGCGCCCGCCTGGGCGCACTCGAAGAGCGCGCCATTGCCGTCGCTGCCGAGCATGGTGACGGCTCCGCCGACGAGCTCGCGCGCCGTGTGACCCGTCTCGTCCTGCGAGAGCTGACCCGAGCCTGATCGGGCTGCGCCACGTTCTGCTGCGGGGCAACGTGGATCGCTTAACGATATTGACATCGCAATACGGAGATTTTACTTATCGGCTGTTAATGAGATCGGTAACTCAATACCGATTGTGGAACCCTCCAGCCCATTCCCCACATGTCTTTTGCCCGCCGCCCTCGGCCGCTGCCGTTGCTGGCAGTCGCGCTGATCGCACTCGCTGCCTGCGACGACTCCGATTCTCCCACTGGGAACGGTGAGGATACGGTTCCCAGCAGTGAATTCCGTCGCCTGGTCGTATCTGATACTGCCCCGTTTGTCCGGGTTCTTCAGGCGTCAAATGGCCAACGAGTGGACTCCATTGGCGGGCTGCCATCCCGCGTGACTTACCTCTATACCGCGAAGGGACGCGTCGCCTTCGCTCATTTCCAGACCCGCAATCGCGTCGGATTCATTGACGGCGGTGTCTACGCACAGGGCGATCGTGGTGTACTCACGGCGCCACGCATACTGGGCTTTTTCACGGACTCAGTGCCCATCCATGGCAACTATGTCGGTGACTGGGTCTCTGCCCATTTCGATGGCAGCGGCAATGTGCGCCTGTGGAGTGAACAGGGAGTCGCTGGTGGCAATCTCACTCCGACGATGACGGTGAATACCGGATCTGCCCATCATGGCGCGGGCATGGCGTCGGCGGATGGGGCATTCGTCTCCGCATCATTGCGCGATCCCGCGGCCGGGACGTCTCCACTTGGTGTGGTGGTCTACAACCGGGCCGGTCAGGAGGTGGGACGTTCCCGTGATTGCACGGGGCTCCATGGATTGGCCGGAAATAGTACGGGAGCCCTCTACGGCTGCGCCGATGGTGCGCTGCTCGTGAGCACGGGAAGTACGGGAGCCACCTTCACCAAGTTCGTGCACGCGTCCGATACACGATTTGGTGTGGGCACCGTCTGGGCGCGCGATGGGCAATCCAATTTCCTCGTGCTCATGTCCCTTCGTGGACAACCGGTGAGCACACAAACACGGAGTCTGGGGGTCACGCAGGCATCGACGCGCACGATGCTGCCGATCATCCTGCCGAACAGTGATCTCGACTGGACGGCGAACATCGATCACAGCGGACGATTTGCCGTCGTGCTTGGACGCACTGGTGCGCTGTACATCGTCGACATGAGCACACGACAGGTGACCGGTACATTGGGTGGCGTCGTGCCAGCGATGCCGACCAGTGGCACGGTACTCACGCCATTTCTTGCCTTCGTTGAAGGCGCCGTGTACATGACAAGCCCGACTCAGGGTCGTGTGTACGAAATCGCGCTGAGTGCGAACGGTGTGCCCTCGTTGACGCGCACACTACAGGTTGGCGGCACGCCGGAGCGCATCGTGGTGCTTGGTGTGGCCGAAAATCGCACACTGCAGCGTTGAGCACGTCAGCGGTGCGTGGTCGCCTCCGTTGTGTTGCGCTTTGTCTCGTGTTGGCACTCGTGAGCATGGGTGCCACAGCGACTGCGCTGCACGCCCAATCCACTGGTCAATCCACTGGTCAATCCACTGGTCAATCCACTGGTCAGTCAACTGGCCAAGCCACTGGAGCAGGTCGCACAGCAACTGTGCGACCCGACAGTGCACGAGTGGACTCCATCCGCGCGCAGGTGCTGTCCTCTGTGCGTATTACGGCCGTGCAGGGCGGCGGAGTATCGATGGCGCGTCCGGTCAGTGTGCTCGAAGGACGCCAGCTGGATCGACGCCTGGCACCGTCACTTGCGGCAACGCTGGCCGGTGAACCTGGGGTTACAGCGCGAAGCAATGGGCCGATGGCTACCCAGCCGGTGATTCGCGGACTTACGGGTGATCGTGTGCTTGTTCTGGAGGACGGACAGCGGACGGGCGATATCGCCACCACCGCGCCCGATCATGCAGTCACCATCGATCCCATGACGGCCCGTCGTGTGGAAATCATACGCGGGCCTGCCGGTTTGCTTTTCGGAAGCAACAGCCTCGGTGGTGTGATCAATGTGGTGCGGGATGATGTGCCGACGGCACGCAGCGAGCGGATCCTTGCAGGTCGTATGAGCGGGCAAGGTGAATCGGTCAATGACGGCGGTGTGGCGCAGGGACAATTGCATGGCGGATATGGGGCACTGGCATGGCGCGCTGGTGGTGCCTGGCGAACGGCTGGCAATACGCGCGCGCCAGGTGGTGCACTCCCGTATTCCGACGCACGAGGGCATGACATCGGTGCAGGCGTTGCATTGCTGGACATCGGAGCCACCGGTGGACGATGGCGTGTAGGAGGCGCGGCGCGCGATGTGGTCAGCACTTACGGTGTTCCCAGCAGCTTCGGTGATGTCGTACTGCCTGGTGCGCACGATGGCGGTGTGTATGTGGATCTCTCGCGCAGGAGCGGGCGGGTCGATCTGTCGTGGGAACGTGGCGCGATCGCACCGAACGAAAAGAATGAGACCATCATCGACGCACGGCCGCGATTCACCAAGGTTTCCGCGTCATCGCAGTATGTGCGGTTTGCCCAGTCCGAACTTGAGCGCGGAGGATTCGTTGGTACGCGCTTTGGTCAGCTCCATGCCAATACCGATGTGTTGGCGCAATACGAGAGGCAAGGCGCACCAATACGCGGCACACCCATTCGCGGTAATGTGGGTGTCTGGCATCAGTGGAGAGATTTTCGTGCGGACGGAAGCTTCACTGGCACGAGACCGGCTGTCATGCGAGCGGCCGCGGTGTTCATGATGGAAGACTGGCAACTCGATTCACTCGTACGGATGATGTTCGGTGCTGCGCGTTCGGTGCGGTTGCAATGGGGCGCGCGACTGGACCGTTCCGTTATCACACCACTCGACAGCACCCCCACTCGTCTGGTGCCGGATGTGCGCACCCGCGCCTTCACAGAAGTCACTGGTGCTGTAGGGCTGACCATGGAGCTGCGTCCAGGTATCACCATAGGCACCAGCGTAGCACGCGCATTTCGCCCGCCCGCCATCGAAGAACTCTTTTCGGCGGGGCCACATCTCGCCACCTATGCGTATGAAGTCGGCAATCCCGAGCTGCGCGGTGAACGCGGGGTTGGACTCGATGTATTTCTGCGCACTGCCCACGGACCATGGACATCGGAACTCGCCCTGTTTGCCATGCATATGCGCGATTTCATTGTGCAGCGTCCGCTGGTCGATTCATTGTCCGGGCAACCTATTACGGATCCGAGACTACGTCGATACAACGTGTATCGCGCCGATCAGGTGAACGCACGATTGCATGGCGCAGAAGCCCGCACGCGTTGGACATCACCACATGTGCGTGGCCTGAGTCTCGAAGGCACGTGGTCGTGGGTTCAGGGAACACAACATACGACCACCGGACGCGATGCGCTCCCGGCCATGCCGCCAATCCGGGCACGAATGGAATCTCGTTGGGAGCGCACGGCATGGAGCGCGACGCTTACGGCAGACGCCGCGGCACGTCAATCGCGTGTGCCACGTTCGCCGGTCGTGTCCTCCGCGTCATGTGCATTGCCATCGCAGCGGACGGTGTCGCCGACATTGCTGCCGGCCGAGTACTGCGCTACGCCAGGATGGGTCACCCTGCAAGCCAGTCTCGGTCGGCGGTGGATGCGAGGCGCCCAACTGCATGAGATCATGCTGTCGGTGGAGAACGCACTTGATACTGAGTGGCGTGATCACCTGTGGCGTGCCAAGCAGGTAGCGCCACAACCCGGGCGTAACTGGCGAGCACACTACCGGTGGAGCTGGTAATGCGCTTCGCGAAACCAAGACCACGGGTGTTCCGCATGTGGCTCGCATCGGCGCTCGCTGTTGCTGCTGCATGCGATCATCCCATCGCCGTTGTTACGCCGCACGCCGAAATCGCCGATATCGTGCTCGTCGATTCGATCAGCACAGGTGAATTGGCCCGTACAAACGACAATCGCACGTGGAGCGGTGGTCCCCTCACGCTATGTGATGGCACGACGCGAACACTTACCGCACGGGCGATCGACTTTCGCGGCCAGCCAGTAGAACTGGCGTCACGCCGCGACCTCGATCTCAGGGCGGAAAGCGAAGAGCCACTGGTGTCCTGGGAGCCCCTGCAAGGACGGGGGCGATTGACGGGGCTCGCAGTCGGCCGGACACGCGTGCGCTTTCTCGTGTGGCACGAAACCCATGCCGATATGGTCACGCCGTGGCTCGACATCCACGTCACATCCGCTGCGTCGTGTGCCGATGCACGCTGACGACTAACTGCCTCTTACTTCAAAGCGATGTCATTCCCGTTCAAGTCTGCAGCACTGGCGGCGGTACTGGTCGCTTCTTTCGTGGCCTGTGGTGGCGAGGGCGATCCTGCGTCACCACCCGGTGGGCCCGATGCGCTGTCCATCAACAGCATCGTCGTCGAAGATGCCGTTTCCGGTGAGGTCATGTTTTCGCATGACGATCACTGGCACGGATTTCCCATTGTGTCCGTAGGTGGACGTCGCGAACTCCGCGTGTACTTCGTGAAACAGGGGCGCGCACCGGATGACCACGACATTCCACCACGCAACGAATGGATCTCGCTCTCAGGACATCCCGATCACGCATTGCCAGTCGTGATCGAAGACCCAACGCGGGCGCGCTGGGAGGGCGACCGAGCAGGTGGGGCACTCATTGGTCAGGCAGTTGGTGCATCACGACTCAACATCCGCGTCTTGCGAGGCACGACAACCGTGTGGGAGGCGCCTCCGCTCAACTTCACTATCCGTCAATGAGGCGAGCGTCTACTCGTGACGAATCGCGTCGATTGGACTGAGGCGGGCCGCACGTCGCGCGGGATAGGTGCCGAAGATCAGCCCCACAAGGATCGGTGCCAGCGCGGCCACGGCCAGCGTGGACGGTGAAAAACTCGCCTGCAGAAAACCGGCTTCGGATTGCGATCGAATGATCGCCGTGATCCCGAATGCGGCGATCAGTCCGATCACGATGCCAATGGCACTGCCCGTGCCGGCAACCGCCACCGATTCGGCGAGAAACTGCAACAGGATGTCACGACTGCGCGCACCCATGGCCTTGCGAATGCCAATCTCTCGCGTGCGCTCGCTGACGGAAGCAAGCAACACATTCATGATGCCGATACCGCCGACAATGAGTGAAATGCCCGTGATGGCGCCAAGAAACAATTTGAACATCAGAATGCCTTGCATGGCCTGCTGCAGTCGCGCCTTTGACGTGCTGACCTGTACTTTTTCGCTCCGTTTGCCCCATCGTTCGGCCACCCAACCCTGTATCTCGGCTTCGAGTGCTCCGACCTGTTCCACGCGCGGAGCTCGTACGACGAGAGTGGTGGGGCGCGGGTTTGCCATCGGTGGCAGCATCGCTGGTGCGGCGGCAAAGGGAACCATGGCCGATTGACTGCCATCGCGCTCGCCTTCGTATGGTGCGAGTACACCAATCACTTCAGTCGGCTGACCATTGATGCGCACCGTGCGACCGAGCAGTTGATCCGGCGCACGACCGGCCATCAGATCACGGGCGAGCAACCAGGACACCACGGCCACGCGTGTGCCGCGTGATGCTTCTGCTTCGGTAAAGAAGCGTCCTGCTTCGAGTTCGAGATGATAGAAGTCTTCTGCTCGCGACAGAGTACCGGTGATCTGTGTTTGGCGACGTTTGCCGGTCTCAGGCAGATCGACCGTACTCGTGCCCGCCATCTGCAATGCCACGGCCTCCGCGAGCGGGACAGTCTGGGCGGCCTTGGCGTCGACCGGTGTGAAAATCGGGTAGTCGCGAATGGGGAAGGACTGACCATCCACGCGTTCGCTCGTGCGTGCCGAAATACTCACGGTCTGCACGTCGGTCACGCGTTCGATCTGGGTGCGTGCCGCTTGCTCCATGCCGTCGCCCAGACAGAGCACGGCGACCAATGATCCCACGCCAATGACTACACCGAGGGTGGACAGCAGTGTGCGCAGCGGATTCACGCGCATCGCATCGACGCCCACCCAGGCGCCGGTCCGGACACTGGCGAGAAAATGACTCATGGCCGGGACTACGGACGCAACGGGCCGGGAGTTGCAAACGCCACTCCCGGCCCGGTACCCACGCATCTGACGACGACCTTCGGGACGACCTTACACGCCGATCAGTTCCTCAACCGCAGCAGCGGCTGGTGCATCCACGAGCGCGATTCGCAGCACATCGCGCAGTGTCTCCACCGGATGGAAGGACAACTGCTCGCGAACTTCCGCTGGCACGTCCTCGAGGTCCGCTTCATTGGCCTTCGGGATGATGACGTCCTTGATGCCCGCTCGATGGGCGCCAAGCACCTTTTCCTTCACGCCTCCGATGGGGAGTACACGTCCGCGCAGTGTGATCTCACCCGTCATGGACACATCGCGCCGCACCTTGCGGTTGGACATTTCGCTGACGAGTGCGGTAGCAATCGCGATGCCTGCACTCGGACCATCCTTCGGGATGGCACCGGCCGGCACGTGGATGTGCGCTTCACTGGCGCTAGCCACACGATCCAGCGGAATACCCAACAATTCCGCGTTATTGGTGGCATAAGTCAGCGCAGCCCGTGCGCTTTCTTTCATCACGTCACCCAGCTGACCGGTGAGGATGAGTGAAATGGGTCCTACGCGTACTTCTTCCTCATCGGTCACAGGACGTGTGCGTGAACCCCGCCGAATGCTGGCTTCAACGAACATGATGTCACCACCCATGGGGGTGTAATACATGCCCGTGGAGATGCCCACTTCGTCATGCTCCGCTGCACGCTCCGGGTGCACCTTCGGACGGCCCAACAACTCGCGCACTTCTTCGGCGCTGATCACGTTGTCGTCGATGGTGCCCGTGTCACCCATGGCAACACGACGGGCTACCTTGCGGGCCACCTTGCCAAGCTCGCGCTCGAGCTGACGCACACCGCTTTCGCGCGTGTACTCGCTGATGACCTTCATCACCGCATCGTCGCTGAAATCAAGATCGCGGTTGGACAACCCCGACTCTTCCAGCTGACGCGGCACGAGGTACTTCTTGGCGATTTCCGCCTTCTCGCGTTCCGTGTAGCCGCTGAATTCGACCACTTCCATACGGTCGAGCAGCGGGCCCGGAATATTCTGAATGAAGTTCGACGTGGCGATGAACAGCACTTCGCTCAGATCAAACGGCACGCCGAGGTAGTGATCAGTGAACGAGTCGTTCTGCGCCGGATCGAGTACTTCGAGCAGTGCACTCGACGGATCGCCCTGGTACGACTGGCCGAGCTTGTCGACTTCGTCGAGCAGGAAGACCGGATTGCGTGTGCCGGCCTGCTTCATGCCCTGAATGATGCGACCGGGCATGGCACCGACATATGTCCGACGATGACCGCGAATATCAGCTTCATCACGTGCACCACCCAACGCCACACGCACGTACTCACGTCCGAGTGCCCGGGCGATCGACTTGGCGATACTCGTCTTACCGACACCCGGCGGACCGTTGAACAGCAGGATTGGACCACGTGCCATGGCACGCGACTTGGCCTCGCGCGTGTCGGTGATCTGTCGCTCTGAATCAGCGCCACCCAATGCCGGATTGGCATCGCTGGTGTCTCCCTTGAGCTTGGAGACCGGGAACTCACCAGTGGTCGCCACTTCGGCCGCCACCTGCTGCGCACGCAACTGACGCACGGCCAGGAATTCGAGGATGCGATCCTTCACATCCTTGAGACCATAGTGGTCGTCATCGAGAATGGTGCCCGCGTTGGCCAGTTCGAGCTGATCATCACTGCGCGAATTCCACGGCAGCTCGGCGATCCACTCGAGATACGTGCGGATGACCTGCGCTTCCATACTTTCGCGACCTGCGCGCTCGAGACGACCGAGTTCGCGCTCTACCTCGGCACGTGCTTCCTTCGGCAACTCGAGCTTGCTGATCTTTTCGCGCAGCTCGGCGATTTCCTTGCCGGTGTCGTCGTCGCCTAGCTCTTTCTGAATGGCCTTGAGCTGCTCACGCAGGAACATCTCGCGCTGACGTTCACCGAGTTCTTCCTGCACCTGCGATTTGATGTCTTCCTGGGCTTCGAGCAGGCCGATCTGGCGCTGCACGTGCACGAGGACGCGGCGAAGACGCTCTTCAACACTGAGCGTCTCAAGCAGTCCCTGCTTTTCGGGAACGGTGAGCTCGATGTAGCCAGCCACGAGGTCGGCAAAACGGCCGGCGTCTTCGACCGAGTCGAGTACCTGGTGCACGACTTCCTCAGGAAGCCCGCGCTTTTCGCCGAGTTCTGCAGCCCGCTCGCGCGCTTCCTTATGGAGCGCCGTGAATGCGGCGTCTTTGAGGTCGAGCGGCATCATCTCTTCGGCCGGGACCAACACGGCCGACAGGTACCCATCGACTTCACTGTACTGCAACGCTGTGGCACGCTGCTCGCCCTGGAGCAGCAACTGCACACCACCAAGGCCACGTTGAACCTGGCCAATGCGTGCGATCACGCCGGTGGTGAAAAGGATGTCGGGTGTGGGTTCCTCGCTGTTGTCGCGCTGCGCGACAGCAAACACCAGCCGATCACCTTTGAGGGCCGTTTCAATGGCCCGCAGAGTGCCGGGGCGACCGGCCGCAATCGGAGCGGTGATTCCGGGGAACATGACGGTTCCGCGCAATGGCAGAACCGGAAGTGTCTGACGCTGACCCATGACAAAATCCTGAGCAGAGGGAATGACGCCTCATACACCGCAGGAACCGCACCCTGACTTTACTGCCAAACTGTCGCGTTCGGAGGCGTCGTCTATGAGCTGTACTGCAAGGCTCCTGCCGTTGTGCCCGGATCCGGCCAGTTCGGCAGCAGCATGGGCGGGGTCGTTCGACGCCCGAATGCTTCTTCTGCATCTGTGTGGCGGGCTGATTGGCAGGCTGGAACTTTTCTGGCAGGTGGGTACGTAGGGACGCGGGTTGTCCCAGTTGCCTGTCGTGTTCCCGGTCTCGGGTGCGTCAGGCAGCGAGACGATGCCGGTCCGTGCTGTTCCGGTGTCCTCCCATGTGCTACACTAGGAGGAACCGGCCCGAATTCCTTAGACCCCCTCGAGTGTCCGAATCCGTCTCGCCATCTGCTGAAGACGCCGAGCTGCGCGCCCATGTGGAGCAGGCGCTCAGCGCCGCCTATGAGCTGGATCAGGAGATCGGTCGTGGTGGCATGGGCATCGTGTATCGGGCCCGGGACCGGCGTCTCAAGCGACACGTCGCGATCAAGCTGCTGCCGCCCGAACTGTCGTTCCGGCGCGACGTCCGCTCACGCTTTCTGCGCGAAGCCGAAACGGCCGCGCAGCTCAGTCATCCGAACATCGTCCCGATCTATTCGGTTGACGAAGTCGGAAGCTTGGTGTTCTTCGTCATGGCGTGCATCGACGGCGACAATCTCGCCGCTAAGCTGCAGAAGCGTGGCCCGCTTCCCATCGAAGACGTGCGTCGTTGGGTTCAGGAAGTCGGCGAGGCGCTGGCTTACGCGCATACGCGTGGCGTCGTGCATCGTGACATCAAGCCGGACAATATCCTGCTCGATTCCATCGATGGCCGTGCGCTCGTCACAGATTTTGGTATTGCCCGTGCTGCCAGCGACAGCGCAGAAACGTCGCGTCTGACGGCCACCGGTACGGCCATTGGTACGCCGGCGTACATGTCACCTGAACAGGCCTCTGGTGATCGCGATCTTGATGCACGCAGCGATCTGTATTCGCTCGGCATCGTGGCGTATCAGATGCTGTGTGGTGAACCGCCATTCCTTGGCAACAGCACGCCCGCGTTGCTGGTGAAGCACCTGGCAGAACAGCCGGTCCCCATTTCGCAGCGCCGTGCCGATGTGCCGCCCGATCTCGCGGCCACGGTGATGCGGTTGCTTGAAAAGAATCCGGATCATCGTTTCCAAAGCGCCACCGAAATGGTGAAGGCGTTGCGCACCGGTATTGTGCCGCCTGCACCTCCGGGTTCGACATCGGCCACGATGCCGGCACCAGCCGCACCGGTGTCGTTCAATGGCGCGCCCATTGGCGGTATGCCCATGTCGCCCCCGGGCACTCCGGGCAGCGGCTATCAGGCGCCTGCCTACACGCAGCGCACCCTGACGGGTGCACCTGCTGCACCCGGTGGCTATTCGCCGGTTCCGTTCCCGGCCGGCAACAACATGCCGACGGACGTCGATGGCTATACGGCTACGGCGTCGGATCTCGCGCGCTGGGAAGCGCCACCGGTCGTCAAGTTCCGGAAGTCGCTGGTACCGTATCTCGCGGTCAACGGCGCATTCCTGTTTTTCTCGATCTTCGGTAACTCGGATTTCTGGGGCGTGACCACGGTGTGGACCGTGTTCATTGCCTGGAAGTACGCCAAGCTCTGGTCGGATGGCTTCGACTGGAAGGACGTACTCCGTCAGCCCCGCCATCGACTCGCTGGCGAAGTCATCGAAGACATGGGCAACAGCGTGGTCGCGACCTTCAGCCCCAAGAAGCGCGAAGAACTGCGCGCGCAGGGCCGTTTGCGTGGCCGGCTGTCCGGTGTGCTCGCACCGACGGGCCCGACGCCGGCCAGTGGGAATCCCACAGGTTCGCGTCACACACCGCAGGCGCCGGTGCGAGACGATGAGTTGGGTCAGTATCTGTCGCTGGTGCAGGCCGCGCGCGGTGATCGCGAGGAAATCGGCCGTTTGCTCGGCACGCTGCCGCCTGATGAGCGCAAGCGTATTCCGGATGTGGCGAATACGGCAATCGATCTGGTGAACAAGGTCGAAACGATTGCCCGTGATCTGGTGCGTCTTGAGCAGGGAATGGGCACCGGTCAGCTGACTCGCGTCGACAGCGAAATCACGACGCTCGAAGCCGAAGCCAATCCTCTCGACACGAGTCGCAGTGAAACGCGTGTACGTCGTCTGGCGCAGCTGCGCCGTGAGCGCCGCGCGATTCTCGACGGCCAGCAAAAGATCGAGTCGCGTCGCGCGCAGCTCGAGAGCTGCCGCATGGCGCTCGAAAATGTACGACTCGATCTCGTGCGTCTCCGCACTGGCAACAGCAATGTGCAGAGCGTGACGCTGGTGGCCGAACAGGCCATGCAGCTCGCACGTGAAGTGGACATCGCTGTGCAGGCCATGAGCGAAGTGCGCGATCTCACGGCGGCACGTTCGGGCACGTGAGCGTCGGTATGGTGGACACGCCCAACGGCGCAGCCAAGGGCGGCGCATTCGCCACCGACGGCAACATGCTACGCGACCGCATAACTGCGGCCATCGGTGAGTTGTATTTCATCGGCGCCGAGGTTGGGCGTGGCGGCATGGCGGTGGTGTATTCGGCCGAAGACGTGCGACTACAGCGCAAGGTCGCGCTCAAGGTGTTGCCGCCGGATCTCGCGTTCCGGAGCGATGTGCGTGAGCGTTTCGTGCGTGAAGCACAGACCGCGGCACGGCTGAATCACCCGCACATCGTGCCCATCTATGCGGTGCACGAATCGCAGGGCATGGTGGCGTTCGCGATGGCGCTGGTGACGGGAGAAACGCTCGCACTCCGTTTGCAGCGGGAGCCGCGCCCAGCCTTCACCTTCGTTGCCAATGTGCTCGAGCAGACATCCGACGCACTTGCCTATGCGCATGCGTCGGGTGTGGTGCATCGCGATGTGAAGCCGGACAACGTGTTGCTCGATCGGGATTCGGGCCGCGCCATGGTCACCGACTTCGGCATTGCACGTGCTGCCGAAAGTGGATCACGTCTGACGCAGACCGGTATTGCCGTGGGCACGCCGGCGTTCATGAGCCCTGAGCAGGCCATGGGCGACAAGGATGTCGACGGACGCAGCGATCTGTATTCGGTCGGTGTGGTGGCGTATCTGATGCTGACGGGTCGCCTGCCGTTTGAGGCGCCGAATACGCCGGCCATGCTCATGAAGCATGTGAGCGAAACACCGGTGCCGGTGCGCGCACTTCGCCCGGACACACCGCCGGGGCTCGCTGAAATCGTCGAACGTTGTCTCGCCAAGCGGCCACAGGATCGTTGGCAGAGTGCGCTGCAACTGCGTGATGCGTTGCGTCATCTCCAGCGTGGTACGGCGTTGGTTCCCGGTAATCCGATGCATGGCAATCCGGCTGTGCCACACGCCAATGGCCGTGGGCTCGTGCCATATGGTGCGCCGCCAGCGTCTCCTGCTCGCACGGACCGCGATGAGCACCGCTTCGGTCATCGTGCGGAAGACTGGTCGCCGCGTGTGATCAGCGAGGCTGAACCGGCACCGCGCAGCTATGCTGCTCCCGGTGCGTTGCCACCCATTCCGCAGTTGCCGCCGCTGCCTGCCGGTGCGGATCGCGGCGCACGTCGTGAGTGGAAAAAGGCGAACAAGGAAGCCATCAAGGATTGGCGTCGCGCGGTACGTGATCAGCGCGAGGTGCAGCAACAACTCTGGCGCGAACAGCAGCAGGCGCAGCGACCGGCACGGCAGGTCTCGCGTCTGCGTTTCTGGCGTCGCAATACGTCGACGCTGCCGATGCCGCAGGGCCCACTCATGACTCCGGCGCAAATTGCTGACCGGGTCGTGCGCTTCCGCAAGCATGTGAAGGGGCTCGCCATCGCGAGTGGCGTGGGTACCGTGTCACTCGTCATTGGGGCCAGCTTCAATGCCGAGCCGATGCTCGTGCCGTTCTTCGGCGGCCTCCTGGCATCCGTAGCGTTCCTGCAGATGTCCATGATGGACTTCCTCAAGCTGCGCCGTGTTGGTGTATCGCCTGCGGCAGCATGGGGTGAGGGCTGGCGCAAGATTGCGGCGTCGCACGACACGCGTTCGCACGAAATGAAGTTGCAGGAGCTCGTGGAGCGTCACGCCGGTTCCACCGTGTTGGCGTCAAAGTATGGCGAGACCGTGCGCAACGCTGCAGACGATCGCCTGGTCATTCAGGAAATCACCGGGAAGCTGTCTGAAGCTGATCGGATGATGGTGCCCGATGTCGAACCAACAGCGGACGCATTGCTCGAGCGCGTCGGTGCATTGGCGAGTGGGCTCGAGCGTCTGGATCGGGATCTGCCCGGTGGCGTGCTGCCCGATCTCGAGCGCCGCATTTCCGTGATCGAAGGCGAGGCTGCTGACACACCGGATCACGAGCGGCGCTTGTCACTGCTGACGCGTCAGCGGGCATCGCTGCAGGAACTCGCTACGCGGCGCGACACCATGCAGCGCCAGCTCGACAACGCGGCGATGGCACTGCGCTCGCTGCGGTTCGACATCGTCAAGTTGCGCACGATGGGTGTGGACGCCGCCGCGCACGATCTGACGAGTGCAACGCAGGAAGCGCGCGCGTTGTCGCGTGATCTGGGGTACGTGCTCGACGCGGCGGAAGAAAGCCGGCGTCTCTGATTTGCTCGAAAGCTCGAAGTGCGTTGCGCCGCGAGCTTGGTAGAAATCAGAACGCGTCGAGTCGCTCTTCGAATTCCGCCACCAGTGTGCCGTGGCCGTATCGTGTGGCGGCTTCCACACCCTTGAGGGCCGCTTCGCGCGCCTGTTCGCGCTTGCCCAGTGCCGTCAGTGTGTCGACATAGCGCAGCCAGCCGTTCCCTTCGTCATCGTAACTGGCGAGATATCCGGCCAGTTCCGTCGCCGCCTCCTCAAGAAGATTGGCCTTGAGCAATTCGTTGGCGAGGCCAAATCGCACGAGCGCATTGTCCGGCTGACGCGCGGCCATTGCGCGCATGGTGGCGAGACGATCAACGGTCATGAGACGATCAGAAGTAGAGGTTCGTGTCCGATCAGCGAGCCAAGAGTTCGCCGACCAATGTGCCGAGTCTATCGGGGGCTTCTTCCGGCGCCACGTGTGCGACACCGGGCAATACATGAACGACCAATGCGCGTTCTGTTGCGGTCTCAAGTGCGGCGCTCAGTCGACGTGTCCGGGCTTCCTTGAGAAATGGGTCGGCGCTGCCCAGCACCAGTGATGTTTCGCATCGGATGGCGTTGGGTGCCAAGGCTTCCATCGTGTCGAGTCGTGACGACCCAAGCGCCTTGAGTTGTGCGCAGGCCGCATCACGGCCTGGGCGCAGCATATAGGGCTTGAGATACACGTCGAGAGAGCGTGCGCCAACATCCCGATGTGCAAAGCAGGGCAGGAGCGCCGCGTGCAGCGCAGAGGCCATCCAGGCTGGTGACAGTCGTTTCCACAGTGGCACCAACGCGGCCATGCGACTGATGCGTCGCGTAAGAAACGCGTCGCGAGGCGTGTTGGTCAGCAATGCCGGATTCACGAGCATCAGCTGTGCGATACGGTCCGGCTGTTCGTGTGCCACGCGTGCGGCAATTGCTGCACCCATGCCATGCCCGACCAAGACGGCTTCCTGAACACCCATGATGTCGAGCAACTGCGACACACGTCCGGCATGACCGGCGACGGTCATGGATGCCGTCCCTGGCGGATCGCTGCGTCCGTGTCCCAGTAGATCGAGCACCAGTACGCGATGCCCCTTGGGCAATCGCGGCAGGACATCCTGCCACAGACGCGACGAGGTGAACGACCCATGAACGAGCACGATGGGGTGTCCTGCCCCGCGCTGACCAAACGCATAGCAGTAGAGCCGGACGCCGCCGAGATCGACGAACTCTCCGCGCATCAGCGCACCGGCCGGTCAGGAGTCGACACCACCATGCGGGTGAAGGCTAATGCCGGAACGCCAATGGGGGCACCGCCGCCCGTTGCTTTAAGCAAGTTGGCGGGATGCCCCCATCAGTTGTGTTTACTGCCGATGGCGCAGAGCTACATGCGCCGGGTTACGCTCAGAAGCCGCCGCGGCGACCCTGCGGCATGGCGGCCACGTTCTCGTCAAACTTCTTCTTCTGGTCGTCGGTCAGCACGGCCTTGAGAGCGGTGTTACGATCGCTGTTCAGCTTCTGCATGGCTTCACCCATCGCGGCACGGTCACCGCCACCGGAGCGAGCGGCCTGCATGGCCTCCATCTGCTTGCGCGCGGACTGCGCGAAGATCGTGTCGATCTTGGTCGACTGATCGGCTGTCAACGTGATGTCCTTGAACAGCATCTCCTTCTGGCGCGCCATGCGCTGCTCGGGAGACATCTGCATGCCACCACCGCCGCCGCCACCACCCTGGGCATAAACGGGCGCCGCAACGGCGAGAAGGGCAACGGCAGCAAAGAGACGGAGCGAGGTCTTCATAGACTGGGTTCCGATATGGAAAGGGGGACGAGCACCGTCAATGCTGACGGTGCTCCGGGGGTGAGACGCTGAAATCGCGAAAACGTTAAGTCGCCAATTGGCAATAGGTTTGCCGATTCCCGTCCTTCGGAACGTGGAGAAGATTGGGGACGAACCGTCCGCTACTGGCGGATGACAGGATCGGCGGTACGTTAGCGCCATGGTGTCCCTTCCCCCGTCCATTCCGGGCTTTCCGGCCGACGACGTGGTCCCGGTCCCCGGTGAATTGCTCGACGCGCCCATTGTGGCGCCGCCCCCGCCGCCGCCCCCACCACCGGTGCTGGCTCCGGTTGGCTGGCTCCTCAATGCTGCGGGAGCCGGGGTTCAGGGGCGTCTGTTTCGCGATGTGCTCCCATGGGTTCCCGGGATGCGCACGGCGGTCGCGTCCGGCGTCGCAACCGGAAATCCGTCGGCACTGTCTCGCCTTCCCTACGCCAGTCGGTCCGGATGGCATCTCCTCGGCCAGCAGCAGGCTGACGGAACCTGGCCCGCAGGCTGGTTGAGCGTTCCCAATGGGACCACACTCACCGGCGTCGGTACGATCCCGGCCTATCGGCGTCTACTCGAGCTGGGCTGGGACGCTGAATCACCGGCGCTGCAGTCCACGAGACGTGCTCTCTACCGACTGCTGGCCGAGGATCTTGATCCGACAGTTCTCGCTGAACTGCGTCCGCCGGATGACGATGAAGAGCTTGTGCTTCATGGCCGCCGTCAGCTGAGGGAGGCCGCTGCCGCCGCGCTGGCCCACGCCGGCTACGAAGCCGATCCGCGGCTCCGTGGTGCCGCTCGGCGTTTGGTTGATCGGGTGCACGCCTTTCTGCGCTCGCCGCTCGCAGCCAAGCCGTGGATTCGGCAAGGCAATCAGCATGTACTGCACCCGGACGCCGCTCCGCCATCGTTTCACTTGTTGGCCATGTTGGCACACATGCCGTCCTTCTGCAGTGAGCAGGGCGAGTTCATGGATCGGTTGTTTATCTGGCTGACTCAACCGTGGCCACGTCAGTCGGCCGTTCAGGTGATCGGCGATTCGGTTTCCGATCAGCCCGAGCTGGCGCTAGGTGACTTTCTGGCGACACGAACCGCACTTGATAGCGACATCGTGAGTGCACTCGCCTGGTTGGAAATCGTGGCGAGATTGGGTTTTGTCTCCCGCCATGAGGGCTGGGGGCGGCTGCTGGACCGCATGCTTGGGGATCGCGATCGGCATGGCGTGTGGACCCCGCCGCGTTCGGTGGTGATGCCGGTGCACGTACCGGTCTGGGCGTGGCCGGCCGCGCCCTTGTTCGACGCGGCCTGGGAGGACGCGCAGCGTGGCTGGTCCGTGGACGTGACCTTCCGGCTGGTACTGACGGCCCAACTGGCGGGGCGGGAATTGCTGCTGGGATAGCGTTTTATGGCGCTTTCTCGCGCCTTGTGGCGCGCGTAAACGCGCGGCGCGATTAGCTTTCCCACATCCATGACAATTATCGATCCTGATGCGATGATCGGCGACGTGACGTTCGCCGATTTGGGGCTGGCGGCGCCCCTGCTCGATGCACTCCACGACGCCGGGTACGAGCGCCCGACCCCGATTCAGCGTGAAGCAATCCCGTTGGCCCTGCGTGGCCGTGATCTGATTGGTTTGGCGCAAACCGGAACCGGCAAG
Organism: Gemmatimonadaceae bacterium; assembly: GCA_016742275.1. Classification (GTDB taxonomy): domain Bacteria; phylum Gemmatimonadota; class Gemmatimonadetes; order Gemmatimonadales; family Gemmatimonadaceae; genus Gemmatimonas. The sequence continues at coordinate 229,746 of JACVCD010000004.1, read as the reverse complement.
ACGGCCTCCTTCACCTTGCCGGTGGTGCATCGTCTGCTGGGTGGTCCGCGCCGTACGCGTGTGCTGGTACTGACGCCGACTCGCGAACTCTGTCTTCAGGTCGAAGAAAGTGTGCGCAAGTATTCCCGCCACGCGCCGGTGGATGTGATTCCCGTGTACGGCGGCGTGGGCTATGAGCCGCAGGAACGTGCGTTGCGACAGGGCGTCGATGTCGTGGTGGCGACACCGGGACGTCTGCTGGATCATCTCGAAAAGCGCAACGTGGATTTCACGTACCTCGAGACATTGGTACTGGACGAAGCGGATCGTATGCTGGACATGGGCTTTGCGCCGCAGATCAATCGCATCGTCGATCAGATTCCGAAGTATCGTCAGACCTTGCTGTTCTCGGCCACCATGCCGCCGGAAGTCGAAGCGCTGGGACGCAAGTATTTACGCAAGCCGATGGTGGTGCAGGTGGGCCGTCGTTCGAGTGCCGCGACGACAGTGACCCATGCCGTGTATCCGGTGCCGCGTCATCGCAAGAATGATCTGCTCGTGCATCTGCTCACCAAGGATGATCACGAGTCGGTGCTCGTATTCACGCGCACCAAGAGTGGAGCGGACCGCGTGGTGCGTGACCTGGCCGGTGCTGGCGTGCATGCCGGTGCCATGCACGCGGACAAGTCGCAGCGCGAACGCATGCAGGCGCTCGAGGATTTCAAGAGCGGCAAGTTGCGTGTGCTGGTGGCCACCGACATCGCGCAGCGCGGACTCGATATCAGCGGCATTACGCACGTGATCAACTTCGATGTGCCGCAACAGCCCGAAGACTACGTGCACCGCATCGGCCGTACTGGGCGCGCGGCCAGCACGGGCGACGCGTACACATTCATGAGCGCTGAAGAAATCGGTATGGTGCGTACGATCGAACGCACCATTGGGCAGGAGATTCCGCGCGTGAGTGTGCCGGGTTTCGATTTCGGTACGTAACGCAGGAGTCGTTGGCGCACACTACCGACGCTGAACTCGGCCCAGTCGCGAGATCGTCAGTGTATCGGCGCGCGCACCGCGCGAAATGATCAGGCGCAGGTTGGCCGCACCGACACCCAGTGCGTTGCCACCGTAGGCCATGGAATCCCGCGTGGTCTGCAATGTGAGACGACGATCCGCAAAGTCGGCACGCGCCAACGTGTCGGCACCGGCGTGCACCGTCATGCGGCGGTGTGGTGCATCGATATGCACCGCCGTTCGCGCGCCGGATGCATACGCATGGTCTCTGGCATAGGCCAGCAGGTCAGCCGCCTCTGCAGCTCCGGTTTCCACGACTACCGCGTCGAGCATGGGCACAGTGCGGAGCAACGCGAGTGTGAGCAGTATGCCGACGATGGCTAGCACCACCAGTTGCTCCACAAGTGTGACTCCGCGTCGATGCGTACGCGCGCGCGATTGGAAATCACGATTGGAACGACTTGGAACAGGTCTCATGGGCCACACTATCGCGAACCACGGCGTGCCGTGTTGCATCATTTTGACGTCCATGGGACGATGGCGACGCATGGGACGCTGCTGCTTGCGTCGTTGCGCGGTAGATTATGAGCGGACTCCAACACCACCTGACCATTTCCGAACCCATGCGGATTGCCATTTCCACGGGCGGCGGCGACGCGCCCGGTCTCAACGCGGTCATTCGGGCCGCGGTGCTTTCGGCGCGTACTCGTGGCTGGGATGTCCTCGGCATCAAGCGCGGATTTGCGGGCTTGCTGGGCGAGGATGAAATCGTCCCCCTCACGTCCGACACCGTGCGAGGCATCGCGGCGCAGGGTGGCACGATCATCAAGACTACCAATCGCGGCAGTCCATTCGCCTATCCCATCCAGCAGCCGGATGGTTCATGGAAGAACGTCGATCGGTCGGATGAACTGATTGAAAACGCACGCAATCTTGGCATCGAAGCCATCATCTCCATCGGTGGTGATGGTTCACTCAAGATTGCCCATCAGTTGTCGGAGAAGGGCGTACGGGTGGTGAGTGTGCCCAAGACCATCGACAACGATGTAGCGGGTACCATCACGACCTTCGGATTCGACACCGCGGTGAACACCGCGATGGAAGCCATCGACAAGCTGCACACGACGGCGGAATCGCATGATCGTGTGATGGTGCTGGAAGTGATGGGCCGCGAAGCTGGATTCATTGCGTTGCATGCGGGTGTCGCCGGAACCGCGGACGTTATTCTGATCCCCGAAATCGAATGGGAGATCGGCAAGGTCTGCGAAAAGATCATGCAGCGTGATGCGGGTGGTCGTCGCTTCAGCATCGTGGTGGTGGCTGAAGGCGCGAAGCCCAAGGGCGGCAGCGAGTCCATCATCGGCGCGTCGTTGCCGGGTCAGGAGCGCCGGTTGGGTGGCGTCGCCGAACGCATTGCGTACGACATTCAGCAGATCACTGGCAAGGAGACGCGCTCGATGGTGTTGGGGCACCTGCAGCGCGGTGGCTCGCCAACGGGTTATGACCGCCTGCTCGCCACGCGCTTTGGCGCGGCGGCCGTGCAGGCTGTGGCCGACAAGAAGTGGGGGCATATGGTGGCCCTGCAGTCACCACATCTCGTGACGCTTCCCATCGAAGAGGTGCTGGCGGAAACCAAGCGCGTGGATCCCAAGCATGACATCGTGCAAACGGCGCGGATGATTGGGATTTCGTTTGGGGATTGAGACTCACAACTCGAAACCCGCACTCAGGACTCAGAACTGATCGGTTCTGAGTTGTGGGTTCGGGTTCCGGGTAATGTGTTGTCCAGATTTCGGACCCTGAGTGTCCACGGAGCGCGACAACATGGCCCAAAACCCGTGACTCTCAGGACCCTCCCCCTGTCCGTAGGGTACGGTAGTGCCGATACTTATCGACGTACGGCACGGGATTCCTGGAGATGGCACGGTCCGTGCACCTCAATCGCGGCAGAGTGACCAGCGTACGGTCCGTGGTGGACCGGCAGCATGATCACCGGTGGAGAGAGTTGTCATGATGCGTACTTCCTGGCGGGTGTTGACGGTTGGCGTGGTCCTGTCGCTGATGGCGACGGGAACGTCGGCGTTTGCCCAGTCAAAAGCCGACAAGGACGCGCGTACGCCCAAGACGCAGGCCAAGGACTCCATTCCCAAGGAGTATCTGCCGCCGGCTGGGATGTGCCGGGTGTGGGTCGATGGTGTGCCGGCGAATCAGCAGCCGGCGCCCACGGACTGTGCGTCCGCTGTCCGCAATAAGCCGGCAAATGGTCGGGTCATTTATGGCGATGACAAGTCCAAGGGGCGCAAGGTCGATGATCTGCCCATCAATCGTCTAAAGCCCGAGAAAAAGGGGCCGCCTCTCGTTCCCCCGCTTGCTGCGCAGCCGGATACGCGGGCGCGTGACGCCTGGGAGGCCAAAAAGATCAGCGATGCCCAACTCCACGGCGATGCGCCGGCGTCTCAAGCGCCGGCGTCGTCATATCCGGGAGGCGCGGTGTCACCGCAGGGGCCCATGGGGTCATATGGCGGGTACGTGACGCCGAGTGGCGTGCTGGTGCCCGGCGGTGCCGTCAATGATCCCCGCTACTTCGCGCCGGGTTCCACACCACCGGGTACGGGATCGTCGGCCTGTCTGGATCGTGATGAAGACGGTTGGTGCGACGACCAGCGGTTTGGTCCGCCGGTTTGCCTGGATCGCGACAAGGATGGACGATGCGACGATCTGCCGGAGTTTGCGTCGCGCGCGTATCCACAGGTGCTGCCGGCCATGCGCAGCACGCTCGATGTGCTTCAGGGGCGGCCGAGCACGGAAATCATGCAGTGGCTCGGCACCAACGAATTCGTGCTGCGAATTCCCGACCAGGGACGTGGTGGTGTGCCATGGCGGGCGATTTTCCTCGACACCAACAGTCAACTGCTGCAGGTGTGGACGGACACCAATCGCGATGGTCGCGCCGACCGCATCGAGATCTTCAACAAGGGTCAGCGCGTCAAGCTCATTCAGCGCTGAGTGTGATGTTCAGGCGGGCTTGATGGGATGCTCGTCTGAGTAGTGCTGCTCCGCGCAGTTGTCGCAGACACCGTGTGACAGTCGGGTGGATGTCTTCTTCGCCGTATAGCGTTCGAGCGTTTGCCACTGCTGGCTGTCGTCACGCACGGATTTGCAGTGCATGCACACGGCCACGAATTCACCAAGTGCGCTGGTGAGCCGTCGCTCGAGAGCCGCCCGTGTTTCGATCTCGCGCGCGTAGCTCAATCGGAAGAACGTGGCCAGCACGCCGGTGATGGTCACCAATTGTGCGAACCAGGCCACAAAGGTGGAAACACCGAAGGCGGGACTGCCGTCGGGAATGAGCGGAGAAAGTGCGGCCGCCAGGGCGTAGACTGCGAGCGCGAGACCGGTGGTGCGTCGCTCGAGTGCTGGTAGCAACTCCGCATCAGCCAGACGCACGCTCGCAATGAGCAAGAGCGCGAGCATCGTGAACTGGCCGACAAGACTGCCCAGTCCTGGCCAATTGAACACGACATCAATGGTGTAGCCAAATGTTGGTGCCGTGATGGCTAGTGCCATCAGTGGTCGATGCGGTACATGCTCACCGCGAAGAGCCAGTACACCCGAAAGCACGGCGCCACCGAACGCCACGCGCAGCACCTGCGCCACCCACGCCGACTCGAGCGTAGGGAAGGGCGTGCCCCAGATCCTGTTCCAGACAAAACGCGCGAGCAGCAATGCCCACGCGATGGTCCAGAATCGCGCGAGGCGCTCACCGCGGACCCGCGCCACGTATGCCATGGTGCAGAGGCCGAGCAAGGCAAACAGGATGGGGATCCCGGAGCGGGAGACTTCGTCGCGCAGCATGGAAAGGAGAATGGTACTGACGGAATGGCCGAGTCCGCCGAGGGACATCCAACGTACTGCGAGGGGTGCAGGTGCGTAACTTGAGATGTGCGCAATCCAACCGACCGTTACCTGCCGCCCGATCAGGCGGCCTACCTGGCAGCCAAGCCGTCCACCGGACGCGTCATCGTCATCGCCCCCACACGGGCGGCCTGCGAGACCATTGAGCTGGCTGTCGGGCTACACCTCGACACCTTTCTCGAAAGGACACGTGGCCACGATCTGAGATCGTTGGCTGCGAGTGGCAAGGGATTTGGTATTGTCGCTGGTACTGGCACCGGCAAGACACTGGCCATTCGCCCGATTGCCGAAACGATTCTCGGGACCACGACACTGCGTGTTGGTGTGGTGAATCGTGAGCGTGAAGCCACGCCGGAAACGCCCTCGTGGAATGTGGTCATCGTGACCACGGGCATTGCGCGACGATGGTTTCAGGACGGTGATATCCTCGCGTCCGACACACTCATCGTCGACGAAATTCACCAGACCAGTGCAGAGCTCGAGCTCTGTCTCGCACTGGGCAAGCGCGTCGGCTGCCGATTCATCTGGCTATCGGCCACGGTGGATCCCTCGTTCTACTCGCGCTATCTCGAAAGCGCCGATGTCCTTGAGGTTTCAGCGTTCGATGCGAGCAAGGCTGCGCGTGTGGAAGTGGAGCGCAAGCAGCCGCTCACATTCCTCGATGATCGGTTTCTCCAGAAGCTCGCGCGCAGCGAGCGTGGCGTGGCCATTTTCCTGCCGACGCGCGCTGGTGTTGAAGAAGCGGCAGAATGGGTACGTCAGCGATTCCCGCGCATCAGCGCCGCGCACTATCACGGCGGCGAACCGATTCGTGTCATTCGCCCATTTCTCGAGGGTGTAGTCGCCAAGCCGTACTTCCTGGCCATGACCGCCGCCGGACAGAGTGCGCTCAATGTGCCGGGCCTCGATACGGTCATCATCGACGACACGCGGTTCACGAACATCATTGATCGCGGGCGCAACGTACTGACGCGCGTGCATCTTGGTGCGAATGAAATTCTGCAGATGGCGGGTCGTGTGCACGGGCGTGTACAGGGCGGACGTGTGTACATCCTGAGTGATCGGGATATTCGCTTCGAGGCGCTGCGGCCTACCGAGCCGGAGTTCCAGTTGGCTGGTGACAGTGAGCGCGTAGCGCTCACCTGCGCCGGACTTGGCGTGCGCGCCGACACACTCGACTTGCCGGTACCGCTCGATCGCGCGTCGTATCGGCGCGCACTCGAGCATCTCACGCATCGCGGACTGATAGAAAACGATCGTCTCACGCCGTATGGTCGTGCAGTTGAAGCGCTGCCAGTGGATCGCGCATGGGGTGAGCTCATCGTCAATGGTGATGACGATTTGCTGCCCGCGTTGGCTGTCATGAGTGGCATCGATTCACTGCATCGCATGACGCGCGAAGGGCGCGATCTCGAAGGGCTGGTTGTACGAGGGAGTGATCATCTTACGGCGTACAATGTGTACGCCGAAGCCTTCCGAGTGGCCGGCTACATTGGCGAAGTGTACGGTCTTTCGCGTCATCTCTTCGACGCGGAGCGCATTGCGCATTGGGCCGAGCAGCGTGGGGTGCTGGTGAAGGCGCTCGAAGATGCCGCATTGGCGATGGCCAGTGTGTATCGCAGCGTGGGTGTGGCACTTCCCACGACGCTGCCGCTGGCCGGACACGCCACGCACCGGCGATTCGCGGAGTTGCTGGCTCGTTTCATGCCATTTGATCTCGTCATCGAAGAGCAGACGGCAGACGGGCATGAAGCGCGCGTTTCCAAAACCAGCGTCTGTGGTTCATGGGGCGCCGTAGCCGGAAGTCTGCGCTACTTCGCCGATCGGCATGGCAACGCGCGCGCGGCCATTGAAGGCACGCAGCTGTCCATGGATCTCGTGCGGCAGCATGCACAGCGTCATCCGCCGGAGCTGGCGCTGGATGCGGAACGGAAGCACTCGCCGGTGCTCTTACGTCGGCGTGTGACGTACTACGGCTTTGAACTCTCGCGTGAAAGTGAGCCACTGCCGGAGTTCCCACCGGAGTATGCCGATGCTGCGCGTGCGCTGCTGTCCGAAGCGGCTGCACGTGGGGAACTGCGGCATGCCAGTGTGCGGCGCAACCAACCGGTGGTAGACGAGATTCGCGAAGTCTATCGCCGGCTCGGAGCGCGAACTCCGCGTCTCGGTCAGAAGGAACTGGCCGCGTGGTATCAGGCGCGCATGGGAGAAGAGACGAGCTGGGAGCGCATTCGCACGCTGCCCATGCTGCTTGATCGGCGGGACTTTGTTTCCGATGCCGATGTCGCAACCGCGCGCGCGTTGCCTGGTTCCGTTGAGGTGCGCGATCGTGCGGTCACGCTGGACTATGACATCGAGGAAGAGGACGGCGTTGTTACACCGGTAGTGCGGCTGCGTCTGCCGGAGAAGCTGGCCCGCACACTGATCGAAGAAGAGTTGCCAAAGCTCGATCGCACGCTGCGCTTCGTGGTCGTTCGTGGGCAGCGCGGTGCTGTGCGGGCAGCCACGTTGCCTGAGTTGCAGGACCGGTTGGACGAACCGTTCACCGATGAAGAGCGCGAGGCCTATCACCGGCGTAAGGAACGCACCGGTGACGGACGACGGGATGGATCACCACGCGATGGATCACGAGGCGACTCTCGCGATGGTCAGCGCAGCATGAACGACCGTGGCTATGAGCGCGGACGAAAGGGTGGTGGACGTGGTGGGCCGGGTGGGCGCGGCAAGGGTCCTGGAGGACGGCATCGCGGGAAGCGGCGCTGAGGTATCGCAGCGCCGCCCTTACGAAGATTCAGGAAAGCGCCAGTGAGTGTGCGGTGCGATACAGCCACTCGGAGAAGTCTTCGGCCGGAATCGGACGGCTATACAAGTATCCCTGTCCAATGTCGCATCCGAGGTTGGATAGGTGCTCATGCTGCTCGTCCGTTTCGATCCCTTCGGCCACGACTACGGCTCCCATGGATTTTGCCAGCTGAACAATGGTGCGAATGAGTGCGCGATCGCGATCGCTCTCACCGACTCGTTGTACGAATGCTCTGTCAATCTTGAGTTCTGTAAAGGGCAGGAACTGCAGATAGCTGAGCGATGAGTAGCCGGTACCGAAGTCATCGATGGCGATCTGGACACCGGTTTCGCGAATCTCGTTGAGAAGCTGCAGTGCCCTATGCGGATTACGCATGAGGTCACTCTCCGTGAGCTCGAGTACCAGTTGTTCAGGTGCGAGGCCTCCATACTCGAGTGCATCGAGCACATCGTTCAGCAGGCCGGGCTCCTCGAGCTGACGCGCCGCGAGATTCACACTGATGGTGAATGGTGCCCCCGCCTCCGCAGTGAATTGGCCGGCGCGTCGACATGCCTCGCGAAGCACCCAACGCCCCAGTGGAACAATGAGGCCAGTGCTTTCTGCTATCGGCAGAAACGAACCGGGAAGAATCGGACCGCGAATAGGATGATGCCAGCGGACAAGCGCCTCAGCGCCGATCGTGCGGCCGCTGTCCATCTGTACCAATGGTTGATACGCAATCTGTAGGCGCTCGGCAGCGATAGCTTCACGGAGGTCGGATTCGAGCTCCAGCCACTCCAGTGCCTGTCTGTGCATGGCAGGATCGAACTGCCGAACGGTTCCACGACCTGCGGCCTTGGCCGCGTACATCGCCGTATCAGAATCGCGAAGGAGCGTGACCTCATCGTCGTCTAGATGGGCCACCTTATACCCAATGCTCACACCGATCGACACATCGCGTCCTTCAATACGGGACGGACGACCAATCACCTCAACCAGACGTTCCGCAAGTTGTGCCGGTTGTTCGGGCGAATCTATTTGTTCGATCAGAATCGCGAATTCATCACCGCCAAGACGTGCTGCAGTATCACCAGCGCGAAGTACCGTTGCCAATCGACCGGCAACAGTCCGAAGGAGCAGATCGCCCGCGGTGTGCCCGAGCGAATCATTGACGCGCTTGAATCCGTCGAGGTCCAGGAGTAGCACGGCAATCTTGTCACCTGTGCGGGATTTTCGTTGGATTGCGTGCTGGAGGCGGTCCCGAAAGAGGGCGCGATTGGCAAGTCCGGTGAGATCGTCATTGAACGCCTGCCGAATGAGTTCGGCTTCCATGCGCTTGCGTTCACTGATGTCCTGGATCATGCCGATGAATTGCGGTTTATCGCCACGGCGGACGATGGAGACCGTGAGCTGGCCCCATACAAGGTGACCATCCTTGTGAAAAAATCGGCGTTCCACGGTAGCGGAATCACGTAGCCCAGCTCGGAGTTCTCTCCCAAGTTCTCGCGTGGCTTCCACGTCTTCTTCGGGTGACAGCGACGTGGCAGTTCGTCCGATGACTTCTCCCGGTGCATAGCCGAGTAGCGCGTCTGCCGCGTCATTCGACTCCAGGATGACACCATCGAAGGAGAGTACGTGAATGCCGACGCCCGCAAACTGGAAGAACGCGCGAAAGCGTGCGTCGCTCTCTTCACGGAGCCGCGCCGCGCGCCGCTTCTCGGTGAGATCGCGAATGTGGACCACAACGCTTGGTCGTTCCGCCAGGGCCAGATGCTGCAATGTGACAGCCGTCTCCCGAATGCCACCATCACGGTGCAGCAGCTCGAGTTCGACACTGCACGTTGCACCGTGCGGCAGTGTGTCGACCTGGCGATTCAGCGCGCACGGGATCGTGTGTGATAGAACGAGCTCACCGATCGGCTTTCCCATCACTTCTACACACGAATAGCCGAAGAGGCGCTCGGCTTCTCCGTTCCATGTTTCGATGATTCGTGTTGTCGGATGGAGTACGATCATGGCCAGCGGACTCTCGTGAATGAGCCGGCGATATCGCTGCTCGCTGCGTTCGGCGCGTTCATACCGTTCGTACAGCTCGTTCGAGAGTGCCTCCATGGCCACCTCATCCAGCATCCGCTGCCGCTCGGCATCCTCCAGCATGCGACTCACGGAATCGAGCACGGGAGCCATGGCCCCCACGTCGTGAACCTTGAAGCGGCGGAGCTGGCGCTCCAGAAACGGGTGGCGTGTCAACCTTCACCTACAAGCGTGATAGTCATGGACTGGTTGTGCATCACATAGTCCTCAGGACCATCGCGGTCCGTCGCCAAGGCCTCGCCGCTTCGTGCAGACGGACCGAATTCTCCGTTGCTGTAGAAGCCGATCACGCGAGAGATGCCGCCCGTGCCATGGCAACTGGAGACTTCCTCTTCTGTTCGCGACCGGAGTACGGCATTCCGGCCAATGCAGGAAACACAAATGGCGAGATCCGTTGACACATCGCCCATCTGCTCCAGCGCATCTCGCGTGGCGAGTTCAACGGCGTCGATAAGCTGATCTTCACTGGTTCGCATCAAGCGCGCCGTGCTATTGACCGGTACATCGCCCGCGAAGGCCATGGTGCCGTCATTGTCGTTCACGCCAAGGATCGAGCGCACCACGTCATGGCGACTACCGGGTGCATTGACGGCCAGGGGGAAGAGCAACGCACTACCGGGCAACTCTTCGGCAAATGGCCCGAGATAGCGCCGATAGAGACCGAGCGCCGGTTCATCGTCGAGTCGCGTCAGCAGACTGCCTTCCGAATTGGTCACGCGTCGCGTGGGGCCGAAGGCCGTCCAGCCCTGCGCTACGGCGCAGGCAATGCGAACACGTGGGCCGTACACCGCCACGGCAACGGCGGTGTTCCGCGTGGCCGGTCCGTTCAATCCCACAACGGAGTCAGTCAGGGCCAGTCCATTCGATGCGAGCCCACCCGAAATTGAAATTCCGGACGGGAAGTGCTCGCGTAGCGTGTGAATGAAGCGATCACCGCGCACGTCAATCCCTTCAGTGAAGACGAAGAGGTGACTGCCTTCCGGAAGCGGAGGGAATGATGCGGCCAGACGTGAGGCACTCTCCACACTCGACGTCCGAGTAACATCATATACTGCGCGCGCATGGACGGTGACGTCATCGAACTGCAATGCGGCCAAAACCACATCATCCGACTCGGCCAGCTCAGCGGTGGCGTCCGCATACATTTGTCCGCCGCCACTGACGTACACGATCTCCGCCATCGGAAAGTGACGGCGAAGATCCTCATGAGACGTACCCGTAAAGCGAGTGGGGCCAAACATGAGAACCAACTGATCGTTCCGACCGGACAGGGGCAGTTCCGGAAGCCAACCTGTTGATTGTGCCCAGCGATGAATGGTGGTCTTCATGTCAGATCGTCCAATGTGAAGGGGAACTGGTGTTGGATACCAGTTTCGGCTCATCCCTGATACGGCATTGGTCGGCCATGGTGACGGCCTCCGGATGTCCAGTACGTGATCGGACTACGTGGTACTAGTCAAGGAAATTTCTTAGCGGACTCCGCTGTGGGATTTCATTTCTCCTCTGGAAAATGACGATGTGGCGCTAAGGATTTCTTAATTTCCTGAACTTGCGCTATGGACCACATGGTCCTATCCTCTTAGCCATGACTCAACGCCGCACGCAGATTCTCGACGCCGCTGCTGTGCTGATTGCGGAGCGCGGATTCACGTCCACGTCGGTTGACGACGTTATCAAGGGCGCGAAGCTGAGTGGGAAAAGCCATTTCTACCACTACTTCAAGTCCAAGGAAGAACTGGGCTACGAAGTCCTGAACCGGCAATTCGAACGATTTGCCGAACGCGGACTCGCGGTACTGCGCGAGCCGATGATCGACCCCATCGAGCGTCTGTATCTCTTTATCGATGGCGTGGTGGCGCTGCAGGCGGAGAACGGTGGCCGACATGGATCGCCATTCGGCAACCTCGCGGCAGAACTCGCGGACGCGCACGAAGGTTTTCGGCTTCGCATCGAAGCGGTCTTTGAGCGATGGGCCAGTCAGATCGGCTCATTGCTGTGGGAAGCACGCGCGCAGCTCACTGACGACGTCGACGCGGTTCGGCTGTCGCGCTTCATCATTGCCACGCTGGAAGGCGCGGTGCTCATGACACGCGTCAAGCGCGATTTGAGCGTCCTGGAAGGGATCGCGATCGATCTCAAACGTTTCATCGCCATGCATGTGCGGCAATCTGTGCGTGACGATGCGCGGGGGGCACGTCCATGGTGAGTCTTCCCGATCTGGCCACGCGGCGGGCAGAATTCGATCGCGAAGCCATGGTACACCTCGATGCCCTGTACTCGTTTGCGCTCAAGCTGGCGCGCTCACGTGATGATGCGGAAGACCTGGTATCCGATACGCTGCTTCGAGCGATCGAGCGGTGGGAACAGTTCCATGTGGGGACCAATATCCGCGCATGGCTTTTCACCATTCAGTATCACGTGTTCGTGAGTCGCATGCGTCGCATTGATGCACGTGAGGTGCATCCTTCTGATGACAACGACGGATGGGCGGTGTTTGAAGCCGCGCAGGCCATCGACCCGGAGCGGGCATTCTATGACTCGTTCCTCGATGAAGGCATCACACGAGCATTGCGCGGATTGCCGGATGAGTATCGATCCGCCGTGATGCTCAGTGATCTCGAAGGGCTGCGCTACGGAGAGATCGCGCGCGTACTTGGGGTGCCTGAAGGCACGGTCAAGTCACGGCTGTTCCGCGGACGCCGGTTGTTGCAGAGACAGCTTGCCGACTACGCCGTGGAGATGGGTTACCTGCGCGCGCCAGCCATCTAGGCGACCGCAGATCAATCCGCGAGATGCCGCGCTTCGCTGGTGAGTTCGGCGAGCGCCAGTTCGACGCGATCACCCCACACGTGGAGCTGTTCGCGCAGCATCGAGAGTTCCTGTCTGGATGACGACGCCTGTGCAGCCGCATCATCGTGCAGTACGGTGAGTTCGACAACCCGCTCCCGCAATACATCGAGCTGACCAAGCGCGAGATTGCGTTCGGACTCGGCAATCTCGAGCATCTCCTGCACACCGGCACGCGTCTGCGTGAGCAGTGTGCACATGGCGCGCCAGGCGTCGCGCTCCAGCATGAGTTGGCGCCGCGTGGCGGAATCTTCTGCCAGTCGGTCGCGGAGTCGTGCCAGGCGTTGCACGAGTGTGCCATTGCCATTCACGGCCGTGCCGGGGCCGAGCATGGCCAGTGCGGCATGCAGGTCACGCTCGAGCTCCACGGCGCGCCGCGTCTGTTCATCACGGGCCGCGCGGGTTTCATCGAGGGTGGCCAGCGCCTCACGTAGTGCACGCAATTCCACGGCGATTCGGCGCACGCCACGGGCATCGCCTTCAGACACCAGCCATCGCAGCGATGCCACGAATCCGCGCTCGAGTGAAAGCGGATCTACTGCTTCATGTGCACGTGGAGGACTCAGCGACTCGTCACGATGCTCTGACGCCGCATGATGCGACGGGTCGTGATGTCCGTGGTGATAGCTGTCGGAAAATCCGTCCTTCACGCAGCGCCCTGCGCTCGTGCGCGATGACGAGCGGCCTTGGCCCGGTTGCCACAGGTCCCCATATCGCACCAGCGGCGAAGACCATTCTTGGTGCCATCAAGAAACACCCGATGACACCGCGGGTCTGCGCAGCGCCGAACACGCGGCAGTTCTTCGATGATCATGGTGTCGGCCGCTGATTCCACGATGGGAATCATGAGACCGGCGAAGGCATCACCCGTCGGCACAAAAATGCGGGAGAAGCCGCCTTCGGGGAGCGGATCGAGACGGCGGGTGCCGGCGCTGCGGCCCAGCACACGGTTGATCTCGATCAGCGCATCATCACGCACGCGCTCGATGTGCTGGCCACGCTCGGCGAGTGCACGTAGCGCGGCACGAACGCGTCGCGCATCCACCAGCGTCGCGGCGGCTGCGGCGGGCTGCAACACCGCACGACGACGAATGCCAGAGGCACGCTCATCGTCAACAGCGGCCTGAGTCTGCAGCCACGTCAGTAGCGCTTCGAAATCGCGCAACAAATCCCCGCCGGGCTGCTGCGCAGCCGCGTCGGTGTTCACGAAGTCGAGCCAGAGACGAGATCGCGGCGAAATCGGACCGGGCGCACGTTCGCGCGAATCGACCCGCCGCGCTTTGAGAGAGGTGACGGGCATATGGTCAAAGCGGTGGATGGGAGGTTACTTCTCTACGTGGCTGCAAGCAAGCGCCACGAGCTCATCGACGCACTTCTCCCTTTGTTTTTGCTGCTGATATGACTGCTGCGCACTGGCCTACGGATCTACAGATCGTCGTGGGATCGACCAATCCCGTGAAACGCGCGGCTGTCGAAGCGGTGATTCGTCAGATCGTGCCCACGGCGACGGTGTCCGGTGTGCCTGTAGAAAGCGGAGTGGCCGATCAGCCTCTCGGTGACGAAGAGACGCAGGCCGGTGCGCGGCAGCGGGCCCATGCGGCCCTCACCGCGGCTCCTCACGCCACGCTGGGCGTTGGTCTCGAAGGGGGCGTGGTGGTGCTGCCCAATGGCCGTATGCGGACCTGCGCCTGGTGCGTGGTGGTGGACCGCACGGGCATGGAAGGGTTGGGCGGATCCCTGTCGATCCCGCTTCCAGATGCCGTAGCGCGTCGCATTCGCGCAGGCGAAGAACTCGGTCTGGCCATGGATGCCGAAGCGCGCACCGTGGGCACCAAACACGGTCGCGGTGCGGTGGGCATTCTGACAGCAGGGTTGGTGGATCGCCAGCGCGCCTACGAACCTATGGTCGCTTACGCGCTGGCTCCCTGGTTGGCTCCCGAGTACTACGCTTCGGAATCCGAAGGACGATAGACCAGCACCGGCGTGGTCGCGTGACGAATGACTTCATCGGTCACGCTGCCCAGCATGAAACGCTTGAAGCCGCCGCGTCCGTGGGTGGCGAGTGCAATGGCTCCTGCACCACGCTTGGACGCGAGTTCCACCAGCGCGCGAGCCACGCTCATGTCGGTGACCGTCTCTACCTGCGTTCCCGGTGGAAGCGTTGCTGCCAAACGTTCGAGATAGCCAGCGCGACCCTCTTCTTCAGCGGCGAGCGCCGTGTCGTCGGCAAGCAGTGCTTCAGCGCCAAACGGTGCCATCGGGATGGCGTGCGGGACGGTGATGGCGCCGAGTAGCAAGCCCACCCCAGCAACAGACGCCAGGGCCTGGGCATGAGGCAGCAAGTGTTCAGCGAATGCCGAACCGTCGAGCGCGCAGAGTACCGGACCAGTCGGAAGCGCCGGTGTATCATCTCCGGACTCGCTGCCGCTGCCACGAACGAGCAGAACCGGTGATGTGGCGCGCGACAGAAACGCCGATGCAACCGAGCCCACGCGCAGTCGTTCGAATCCACTGCGTCCATGGGTGGTCATGATGATGAGATCGACCGACTGTCCCTGACAATGCTCTTCGAGGGCTTCAACGACAGTGCCTTCTAGCACGACACCGTCTGCAGTCAATCCTTCCGAACGCAGGTGGGCCACCGAAGCGTCGAGCACCTGTTGGTCACGCACGCGATGGGCATTCACCACATCCTGATCAAAGACCGGGATGGCCACTTCACCTGGCACAAAGGGAATGTACGCACTCGGATCATGCACGAGCGCGAGCTGAATACGGGCGCCGGTCTTTCGCGCAATGGCGACAGCAACCGGCAAGGCCCGCGCACTGTGCGCGGAGCCATCGATAGGCACAAAGAGAGTCCGGTACATAGCTTGAGGGTGCATTGTGTCGGAAGAATCGGCCAGTGGGTTTTTCCTGACGCGCGGGTTCTCGCGCCGTTCGTTACATCAAGCCACGACGAAGATGACTGCACGACCGTTCGAGATCACCGATCGTGTCCGCTGGGCGGATGTGGATCTGGTGGGAATCATGCGCTTCAGCGCCGTCACGCGCTTCGTGGAGATGGCAGAGCAGGAGCTGATGCGTGCCGCCGGATTTCCCTACGAACGGTTGATGGACAATCCCCCGTTCTGGATGCCACGTCGACACCTCTCCATCGACTATGTATCCCCCGCACGCATCGATGATCCCTTGACCACGGTGACGTACGTCTCCCGGATGGGCGACACCTCGCTCACGATCAATGTGGATCTCTGGCAAGCCAACGGGACACTGGTGGCAGCGGCCGCCATGGTCGTGGTATGCGTGGCGTCCGATACCTTCAAGAAGCGGTCCATCCCCGACGAGTTCCGGTCGGTGCTTCTGCCGTTTGTGTGCAGCGTGGAGGAAGCGCAGGCCTCTCAGAGGGCTCTGAAGGCTTCGCACGAGGGTTCGGCCCCCCGCTAGATTTCGCGTATGGCATCTCCCACTCCATCCGCCGAACCGACGTACGTCCGCAAGGGGTTTGGCCTCAAGGCCGAGGTCCAGGACACGCTGGCTGCCGACTACACCGGCCAGCTCGTGGATCTGCTGCGCGCGCGCGATTACGTGCTCGAAGTCGGCGACACCACGGTTCGATTGGCTCGTGAGTTCGGTTTCTGCTACGGTGTGGAGCGTGCGGTGGACTATGCGTATCAGACACGCCGCAAGTTCCCCGATCGTCGCATCTTCCTGGCCGGTGAGATCATCCACAATCCACACGTGAATGAAAAGCTGCGTGAGATGGGCGTGGTATTTCTTGCGGCCAGCGGCAAGGGGTTCGACTACGCACCCGTGGAACCGCAGGACGTCGTGATTCTGCCGGCGTTCGGTGTCACCATTCAGGACTTTCAGACACTGCGAGATCTGGGGTGCGTGGTGGTTGATACCACCTGCGGTTCAGTGCTGAATGTGTGGAAGCGCGTGGAGGTTTACGCGCGCGATGGCTTCACCTCGCTTATCCATGGCAAGTACTACCACGAGGAGACGCGGGCTACGGCGTCGCAGGTGGAGAAGTACGCCGGTGGTCAGTATCTCGTCGTTCGCGACATGGGTGAAGCCGATTTGGTCATGGATTACATCGAGGCCAAGGCCGGCAAGACTACGCCGCGTCCGGCCCTCTCGCGCGAAGCTTTCCTCGAAAAGTTTGCGGTGGCCGCGTCGGATGGATTTGACCCCGATGTACATCTCGAGCGCATTGGCGTAGCCAATCAGACCACCATGCTGGCTCGTGAATCTCTGGCCATCGGTGCAGCGGTCGGCGACGCGATGGATCGTGCGTATGGCGAGTCACATCGTGCCGAACACTTTCGCACCTTCGACACCATTTGCAGCGCCACGCAGGATCGTCAGGATGCGGTGATGGAGCTCTTGCGCGAGCCCATCGATCTCATGGTCGTGGTGGGTGGCTACAACTCGAGCAACACCATTTCGCTGGCCGCGTTGTGTGCCGAACAGGTGCCCACGTACCACATTGCTGATCCTGACGAGATCGATGTCGTCGGAAATGCCGTGCGTTATCGCCGCATTCACAAGCAGCATTTCGAAGACACCATGTCGCCATGGTTGCCGACTACAGGGCCGCTGCGTGTTGGCATTACCGCTGGTGCGAGCACGCCCAACAACAAGATCGGGCAAGCGGTGGCGCGCGTCTTCGCACTGCGTGGGATAGAGCCGGGGTCGATCACGTAGAGGAACTGCGTGAACTGCGCTAGCAACAAGAACGCCACAAGGAGCGACGCTCCCTGTGGCGTTTGGTTTTGCTTGCGAACTACCGCTAGCGATACTCCGCTAGCGCAGTTCGCGCAGTTCACTCTTCAGGCATACACCTCAAAGATGCCTGCCGCCCCCATGCCGCCACCAATGCACATGGTGACCATGCCGTAGCCACCACCTCGACGACGCAGTTCGTACACCAGCTGCGTGGTGAGCTTGGCGCCGGTCGCACCGAGCGGGTGACCCAACGCGATCGCGCCGCCATTCACGTTCACGATCGACGTATCGAATTCGAGCTCCTTGATCACGGCCAGCGCCTGCGCCGCAAAGGCTTCGTTGAATTCGATGAGCTTGATGTCGTTGAGCGTGAGACCCGCACGCTTGAGTGCCTTGGGCACGGCTTTGATGGGGCCAACACCCATGATGTCTGGATCCACACCACCCACACCAAAACTCACAAAACGCGCAAGCGGCGTGAGGCCTTGCGCCTTGGCCGCGGCAGCGGACATCACCAGCACACCAGCGGCGCCGTCGGAGTACGGACTGGCATTGCCCGCCGTCACTGAGCCCGTCGACACGAAGGCCGGGCGCAGCTTGGCCAGACCGGCAGCCGTGGTATCCACACGCGGACATTCATCCACGCTGAATACCCGCTCGGTCACGGTCTTCTTGGCACCCTGCCACGCATACTGCGGAACGGTCATGGGCACGATCTCATCGGCAAACACCCCGCGCGAAAGCGCATCGGCCGCCTTCTGTTGACTATTGAGAGAAAACGCGTCCTGCTGCTCACGCGTGACCTCCCAACGCTTGGCCACACGCTCTGCCGTAAAGCCCATGCCGATGTACGACTCCACGATCTCCGGAGAGAGTCGCGCGTTGTATCCGGACATCGGTACCTGCGACATCATCTCGATGCCACCGGCCAACACCGCGTCACCCTGTCCTGCCGCAACAGCCTGCGCGGCATAAGCCACCGCCTGCAGTCCGCTGGAACAGAATCGATTGATAGTGGCGGCAGCGGTCTCCACGGGAAAACCACCACGCAGCCACGCCAGACGCGCATGATTGAGCCCCTGCGACGCTTCAGGCATCGCGCAGCCCCACTGCACGTCTTCGATTTGACCCGCTTCAATGCCGGCTCGGTCGATGGCAGCCTTCATCACCGCCGACGACACATCCACCGGATGCAGATTGGCCAGTGCGCCATCTGCTTTTCCACGCGCAACAGCAGTGCGCGCGCAACTCACGATCACGACTTCAGTCATCGTTCTGCTCCTCGCGCTCAGTTGCGCAGCGGCTTGCCGGTCTTGAGGGTGTGCGCGATGCGCTCCTGCGTCTCCTTGGTGCCGAGCAGCGAGAGGAACTGTTCGCGTTCGAGGTCGAGGATATCGGTTTCGGTCACATCACGCGCGGCGCCGTTGCCACCGCACAGTACATACGCCACGGCGCGGCCTACACGCACATCGTGCGCGCTGGCCTGACCGGCTTCCTGCGCCGCCCACAGTGCATACTCAAGATTGCCGATCCCTTCGCGGCCCAGCGCACGAACGGTGCGCTCGGTCGGTGGGAGATACCCCGGTGCAAGATCGAGCACACGTTGCTTGGCGTCGGACAGCTGATGATCGCGATTCATGCTGATGCGATCGCTCGCGCGAAGCATGCCGTAGCTGCGCGCTTCCATGGCCGACGTGCTGGTTGTGGCAAAGGCAATCAGCTTGAACGCACGCTTCACCGCAGCAAACAGATCGACTTCTTCATACTGCTGCAGCTCGCCGGTGAATCGCACAAGCAGTTCCTTGGTGCCACCACCACCCGGTAGTAGCCCCACACCCACTTCCACGAGACCCATATACGTCTCGGCGTGTGCCTGCACCGCATCGGCGTGCAACGTGAACTCGGCACCGCCGCCAAGCGTCATGCCAGCAGGTGCCACAACAACCGGGAACGGTGCGCGGCGAATGGAGATCGTCGCGTCCTGGAACGCCTTGATCGACGCTTCGATGTCATCCCATGCGCCAGCCGACACGGCGAATGACACGAGCGACAGATCTGCACCCACGCTGAAGGCGCGTGGATCTTCGTTGCCGATGACGAGGCCGTTGAAGCCGAGCTTCTCCACCTTGCGGAGTGCGCTCGCCAACCCCTCCAGTACACCGGCGCCAAGGCTATTCATCTTGCTGCGGAATTCGAAGCAGGCCACACCGTCACCCATATCGAGCAGACGCGACAAGCCGTTCTCTTCGAGGACACGTCCGCTCTTCGCGAGACCCGCAAGCGAGATGCGGCCCGGAATTGTCGGTACCGGCTCATACGTGCTGTCGAAGGTGAGCGCATCCTCGCCCTTGTAGAACGAACCCTGTGCCTGATCGAGCAGCGGCGGAATATCCTTGCCATCCGCCTTGAATTGTTCACGCAACCAGTCAAGGCCCAACGCATCCATCACCTGGAAGGGACCGGCTTCCCAGCCGTATCCCCACTCCATGGCGCGATCGATCGCGACGATGTCGTACGCCAGCGTCGAGGCCAGCGTGAGTGTGTAGTGCGCAGCGTCCGCGAGATGATCGCGAAGGAACGCGCCCTGCGCGCCTGGGAGTTTCACTGCCGCCTTGAGACGTTGCTCCAGTGGCATGCGAATGAGCTGCCCAATCTCACCACCTTCGAGGCGCTGCTGCGGCACGTACTGCCCGTTCTTCCAGTCGAACGTGAGCGTGCCTTCCTTGGTCTTGCTGTAGAAACCGCCGCCTGTCTTGTCGCCCAGCTTGCCCGTAGCAATGAGCTGCTCGTGTACCCAGCCAGGCATCGAAAAGTCTTCACCGGTCGCAGCACCAATGCCCTTGGTGACATGTCCGAGCACATCGATGCCGGTGAGATCACCCGTGCGGAACGTGGCCGTGCGTGCGCGACCAATGAGTGCGCCCGTCAGGCCATCCACTTCATCGATGGTGATGCCATGTTCTTCCATGCGACGCATGGTGGCGACCATGCCATACACGCCGAGACGATTGGCGACGAAGCCCGGAACGTCCTTCGCAATGACGATGCCCTTGCCCAGCGTACGCTCAGCGAATGTACGTATCGCGCCGATGACCGCGGGATCGGTTTCCGGCGTCGGTATGATCTCGAGGAGATGCATGTACCGCGGCGGATTGAAGAAGTGCGTGCCGAGGAATCGGCGACGGAACTTCTCACCACGTCCGGCGAGCAGCACGCCCATGGGAATGCCCGATGTGTTCGACGAAATGATCGCCGTGGGCTTCATGAGCGCTTCGATGCGCTCGAAGAGAGCCTGCTTGGGCGCTGGTTGCTCGATGATGGCTTCGCAAATCCAGTCGCATTCGGCCAGCAATCCGAGATCGTCTTCGGTGTTGCCTGTCCGCACGCGCGCAGCAGCGCTGGCGTCCATGAACGCCGCCGGTTTGGCCTTGAGCGTCTTTTGCAGACCGGTGCGCGCAGGGGCGCTGCGGTTTGGGGACGCCGGGTCGGGATCGCCGGGGATATCGAGCAGGACGACGCGGCAGCCTGCAGACGCCGCGAGCGCGGCAATGCCGCTGCCCATGGCGCCGGCTCCCACCACGCCGACGGTGGTCACACGCATACAGGGATCTCTCCGTGAGGGATCCCTGAAGTTCCGATCGGGACCGGCGGGACGGAAGGGGGAAAACGCAGAAAATGCGACGATTTCGTCGCGTTCTTGTCGCCCGGTCTAGGCGCTGCCCAGGCTTTGCGTTGCGTCGTAGCCGCGCACGTTGCCGAACGCTCGCCGCACGCGGGCAATGCCTGTGGCAGGATCGTCTTCATCGGCCGTGAGAACTGGGCCCAGGCGTACTTCGCGCTGTGCCCAATCGAAGGCCACACAGCAAATGGGTACGCCGGCGCCCTTGGCCACGTGCCAGAATCCCGAGCGCCACTCCTGCACGCGCTTTCGTGTGCCCTCGGGGCTCAGTGCGAGGGTGAACTGCTCACGCGACGTCATCATGGTAATGGTGCGTTCAACGGCATTCTGTTTGTTGCGACGATCGACCGGAATACCGCCATTGGCGCGCATGAACCATCCCAGTGGAGGGCGAAAGAGTGTGTCTTTGCCCCACCAGTGCGCATCCAGTCCCAGTGCCCACTTCGCACTGAGACCAAGCACGAAATCCCAATTGGATGTGTGCGGCGCCACAATGACGACAAAGCGCGGCAGGTTGGGCATCGCGCCGGTGAATCGCCAGCCGGCACGTTGCATGAGCCACCATCCTAGCGAGCGAAGCCAGTTGCGGTGCGTTTGCGGAACCAGAGGACCGAGTTTCCAGGACTGCTCGGTGCTGGCGGGTGTTGCATTCATGCAGTTCATTTGACACATGATCATCTCGAATCGCAAGCATGTATTTGCGCTGTGCCAGTCGGCGCGGCTGTTGGGTGTGGTGGCGTTGCTGTGCTCTGGCGTTGCATGGCCGTCTGTCGCTGCGGCGCAGCGTGGTGAGGGGCCGCTCGTGCTGCGCGCACCAGTCAGTGCGCGCACGCTGGCCATGGGCAATGCCAACCTGGCGATCAACGATGCCGATGCACTGTTTGCCAATCCCGGCATGCTGGTCAATGCGCGTGGCTTGTCGGTCTCCATGCAGCGCTATGGATCGGCCGCCACGGCCGGTAGTGCGGCAACCGTTACGACAGTGGGTTCAATGACAGTGGGTGTTGGCATACAATTGCTTGAATGGCGCGCACCGTCATTCGGATATGATGAAGCCTTGCGTCAGGGTACTCCCCGACTGAGCGATGGCGGCGTCGTCGATGCTGCGAGTCAAGCCGCCACCATTGGTGTCGGTCGCATCATCAAGGGCATGCGATTTGGAGCAAGTGTGAAGTACGTTCAGGATCGCGTGGGAGGCTTCAATGATCGCACGGCGGCATTTGACCTCGGCTTCGCCATGCCATTTGGACCCGGGTCGCTTGCCATCACGGCACAGAACCTCGGCAGCGGTCCACGCATCGTGGATTATGAGACGGTATTGCCTCGTCGGTTCGGCGTTGGCTTTGGTGGTGGCATGTTCCCGGTGGGTGAGTACTTCGACATTGGTGCGCAAACACAGCTCATCGTGGAAGCTGATGGCTTTGTGCGACCTGCTGGTGGCGTCGAACTTGGTTATATACCCATTGAGGGTGTAGCCATCGTCTTTCGGCAAGGACTACGTTTGCCGCGTGAACCGGACGAACCATTGGTGACCGCCGGACTCGGAGTGACCGTCGACCGGATTTCGCTCGACTACGCCATGGAGCCCATGCGAGGTGGACGTCCGGTGTCGCACCGCATCGGATTTCGACTCAAGTAAAAACGGGCGGCTGTCGAATGACAGCCGCCCGTTTTGCATCGCACGACCAGCAGGAGTCCTTCAGCTACAGCTGGGGCGCCCACGTGGCAACGCAATCGTGCAATTCTTCGTGGTGCCGTTTTCCGTGATCACCAGCGTCGCTGTGGTGCTGCCGTTGTAGGTCAGCACTTCCTTACGCGTATTGGTTGTGGTGGCACCACCCGTGATGGTGGTCTGCACGGACATGTTACGCACCACAGAGCCTGCGGTCGGGTAGGTCGGTGTCGTACTGCTGCTGACCGGCACGACGAGACCCTTCGTGCTGTCGCTCGCGGTGCGCACGGCGGTGAATCGATCACCTTCGCGGTTGGTGCCGGTCAGTGTTTCTGCGCTGCGTGACCAGCCATTGATGGTGCGCTGCGTGCTGCTTGGCGCGAGACCCGTCACCGTACGATCGCTGCTGTTGTTCACAGTCGCCGTGATCGTGGGCAGTGTGGCGGTGTCGCGGCCCGGCGCACGTCCACCACCACGTGTCGTGGTACCGGATACGGTCGTGCGCGTGCGCACGGTGTTGGTTGTAAGTGTATCGACCTTTGTCTGCGCAGCACCCGTGAGCGACGTGATCGTGTAGATCGTTGTCGCCGTTAAACCATTGCGCGTGGATGCGCACGTCACGTCGCTGCCGGCCACGGTACAAGTGGAATCGATACGCACACCGAATGCACCACGCAGTGGTCCGCGTCCCGGTGCACCTTCACCGCGAAAGTCGCCCTGCAGTCCGCCTCCCATCAGTCCATCCATGCCTGGTCCACCCCGCATGGCCGGTCCACCGAGTGGCGGTCCTGCAGGTCCACCAAACGGACCGCGGTATGGACCAGTCCAGCTTTCATCACTTTCCGACGCGGCGTAACTCGATGAGGTGAGGTCCGTGCCTGCTGGCGTGGACGAGAACGCGCCGCCGACAGCGAAGTCCCCTGCCGATGGTCGACCCATCGAGTCAGTGGAGCACGCGCCTAGAGTGGCCAGTGCCAGCAGCGCTGCACCAGCGCGCATGGGCGTGAAGGGAGAGACAGACATCGCAGGAGCTCCGGCAGAGGCGCGTGCGCGCACACGCATGTCGTGTGCAGCGTCTTGCGCGTGATGCTGTAGTGCCCGAGTGACACGCGGCCTGCGTCCTACCCCACGTCACCCGATTCGCGGGACAGGAACGGTGCGAGTCGCTCGCGTAAATGACGTAACGCCCGACTCATGTTGGCTTCAACCGCTTTCACGGAAATGCCGAGCAGGTCGGCAATTTCCGCATACCGCAAATTGCGCTCGCGACTCATCACGAAGACTTCGCGCGTGCGAGGAGGCAGGCCATCGATTGCCGTACGAATTGCCGCCGACAACTCTGCGGATTGTGCGTCGGCATCAGCGGACTCGCTGGGCTCTGACAGCGCTTCCACAAACACCTGGGACTTCTGTTGCACCTTGAGGTGGCGCAGATGATTGAGCGAACGATTGCGAGCCGCCTGCATCAAATAGGCGGGAGCACTGCTGCCGTCAGGCAATGACTCACGGCGACGCCACAGCTCCAGAAACACGTCCTGCGTGATTTCTTCGGCCACCCCCTGATCCCGCAGAATCCGATGGGCCACCCGCACGACCGGCTCGTACCATTGACGGAAGATCGCATCGAACGCCGCATGGTCCCCAGCCCGGAGGCGTGCCAGCAGATCGGATTCTGTCACGGGCGATGGGTGGGGGAGAAGGGAGGCGCCGGCCCGGCGCACGCGCGCCGGGGTCCTGATATACTAATGCCCGAGGTAGGGTTCCATTCACCAGCCGTGTTGAAGGGGTATGACCGACGATCTCCGAACTGATCCGACGATGGGGGGCGACGCCGAAGGGGAGGCGCTCGCTCGCTTTTTCGCCGGCGAAAGCGACCCGGCGGAAGCGGCCGTGGTGGAGGCGTGGCTGGCGTCGCACCCTGAAGAGCAGACACTGCTGTCGCTCCTCAAGTCGGCTGAGGCGCAGCGCGATACGCGTCGGGAACGTGAAGCGCCGTTGATCATCAATGCCGAGTCGGCGCTCGAGACCGTGCGTGCTCGTATGCAGGCGTATGATGCCTCGACCATGACCCCGTCTGCGGGTCGTGCGATCGGTGAGACGCCACTGCGTGTGGAGCGCGGTGGACTGCCACCCGCGCCGCCCCTACCGTCTATTCGCCGCTCAGCGGCGCCTGCCCGTCGTCGGGCTCCGTGGCGCGCGCTCGGATTTGCCGCGGCTGCCGGGTTGGTGGCCATGCTGGTCATGCGCGATCGGAAGCCCGACGCGCCGACATTTGCACAGGAATACCGTACGGAAGTGGGCAACACGGATACGCTCACCCTGGTAGATGGAACGCAGGTGGTGCTCGCCCCCGGTAGCACGCTCAAGCTTGCGGACACCTACGCTGCCGGCGCCCGCGATCTGACACTCGACGGTGCAGCGCATTTCACTGTCACGCACGATGCCTCGCGGCCGTTTGTCGTGCACGTAGGTGCGGTGGCCGTGCGTGACATCGGTACTGCGTTCACGGTGAAGTCCATGGCAGAAGGTGGCGTTGCTGTGGTTGTGACCGAAGGACGGGTGGCTGTGGCGCCACGTGGAGCGTCCTCGGCCGAAGTCGAACTGGCTGCAGGCGATCGTGGTGATGTGATCGCGGACTCACTGCGGGTGGAGCGCGGTGTGGCTGGAGAGGCCGAGGTGGCGTGGACCCGGGGCGAGCTGGCCTATCGTGACGCGCCCCTTGCTGAGGTACGCGCCGATCTGTGGCGCTGGTACGGGGTAACACTCGAGGTGAGTGATCCGGTGCTGTCGTCCCGCACCATCACGACGCGATTTGCCGGAGACTCGCTGTCGCAAGTACTGCAGGTGTTGTCGCTGGCACTTGGCGCCGACATCGCGCAGAGCGGCGATACTGTTCGCCTTGTACCGCAGAGTATACCGCAGGGAGCGCCGCCAGCCGCACGGCGATGACCATACCCGATTCACATCGCGTCGCCCAGTCACGGCGGCGAATTGCCGGGAGCGTGTGTATCGCGCTCTTGGCATTTGCCTTTCCGCGTGACATGCGAGCGATGCCTGAGGAGCAGCCGATGGATCGCGATGATCCGGCGTGCATCACACGTGTTGGAAGCGCCGAGCGCGCTGCACTGTGGGGAACGCCGCTGGATCGCATTGTGACGTTGCGCTTGCCGACAACTACGGTGCGTGCATCCATCGATGAGATGGCGCGTCGTACGGGCATTTCCGTGTCGTACAGTGCGGACCTGCTACCCGCGGAACGCAGTGTGTGCTTGGCCGTCGAGCGAGTCCCACTCGGGGCATTGCTCGAACAACTGCTCGAAGGTTCTGCACTCCGCGCCATCGTCGTGGGAGCCACGAGTGTCGTGCTGGCTCCCACGCGCGAAGCACAGGTACCCGTAGCGCAGGCCGCTGCGGACCCCGTTGTCATGCGCCGGACGAGTGTACTCGACCGCGTGGTGGTCACTGGCACACCGGATGGTGTGGCTCAACGCGGGTCGCCATTTGCGCTCGATGTGGTGGAGGGAACCACACTCAGTCAGCATGGTGTGCGCACGCTAGGTGATGCACTCGAACTGTCAGTGCCAGGCATCTGGACTTGGGCTACCACAGCCGGATCGGTGAGCGCGCGATTCGGCAGTATTCGTGGTGCGAGTTCGTTCGGTGTGACCGCTCCAAAGGTGTACGTGGATGGCATCGAAGTGGCCAATCCACTGCTGGTCATGCAGCTCGATGCCAATCGCGTGGCGCGTGTCGAGATCATTCGTGGGCCGCAAGGCGCCGCGCTGTATGGTGCTGATGCCATCAGCGGCGTGGTGAATGTGTTGACGCGGTACGACGGCACAACGCAGGGCAATACAGAAGTACAGCTCTCGAGCATGGTGGGTGTGGCGAGTGCATCATTGGTCGGCCGCGATCCATTTGTGCAGGATCATGCGATCACACTTCGCACTGGCACGGCGGCGCGGAGCTTGAGCGCCGGAATCAATGCCGGAAGTGTCGGCGAGTATTTGCCTGGTGCGGCCGAACGGCGACTGCTGGCCGACATCAATGGGCGTTACTCACGTGATCGTGCGGTGTGGAACGGACTTGTCCGCTTCTCGCGCCAGGAAGCGAATGCCAGCAATGGCACTGCGCCACTGAATGGAACCGGAAGTATGCGCGATAGCGCGACCGGTCAGGATGTCACGCAGTACACCGTTGGTGGTAGTGTCTCCATCATGCCGTCGTTGCGATGGACGCACACGCTCATCAGCGGCATCGACGGCTACATGTTGCATGGACTCGCAAGTACGGCGCTGCCAGGCCCGCTCGGCCTCAACACCGTTGCGACACTCGGCGATTCCAATGGCTCGGCGCATCGGTTGACGACGCGTCTTCGGAGCGTGGGACGTTTCGATCTTGCACCCCAACTGCTCGCCACCGTGACACTGGGTGCTGAGCAGGTCTTCACGCAGGAGTCGATGTCGCGCGCACCCGATCTGTCGCCCCCACCGATGGAGACGGCCAATAACAATCATCCACCTGGAATACAGGCGCCACAGCGCAATGCTGTTCTGTATGACAGCTATCGTCATCTGGGTGGACTGATGCAGGGCACGCTGGCCTGGCGCGACGCCTGGTTTGCTTCTGTTGGTGGTCGCGTCGAACGTACGGTTGGTGCCACACCGCAGCCGCAGACATCGTTGCTGCCCATGCTCGGTCTGGCGCATGTACGCGACTTGGGCGATTGGTCCTTCAAGACACGCGCGGCATATGGAACGGGTATTCGGCCGGCTCGTTCATTGCTGCGCAGTGCGTCCTGGATGGGGCAGGCTTCGGCCTACAACGGCACGGGGGGCGGTGGCCTCGGCGGCGCGTTTGGTGCGCCTGCGACGGGATCCAATCTGGTGACAGCGTCGGCGGCTCTGGAAGCCGAACGGCAGCGTGGCACCGAAGTCGGGGTGGATCTGTTGGCGGGTTCGCGATTCGCATTGCATGTCACGCGATTCGATCAGCGTGCTGATGGTCTCATTCAAGCCGTGCCGACAGTGACCAACGCATTGACTGGTGGTGGACGTGTCGTAAAGTCGATGCGCTACACGCTGCAGAATGTTGGTGCCATCACCAATCGCGGATGGGAGTTCGAAGGCACCACACGTTGGGCGGGCCTGTCACTGGCCGGCACCATGTCGTTGGTGGACAGTCGCGTGGCGCAGGTGGCGCAGGGCTATCGTGGTGAATTGCAGGTCGGTGATCGCATGTTCGATGTACCGGCGCGTACCACCAGTCTCACGGCCATGTGGGCGAAGGGACGCTGGTCGATCAGCAGCAGCCTATCGCATGCCTCCGACTGGATGTCGTACGACCGTGTATCGATTGGCACGATGCTGTCGGACACCACCGATCTGCGCGCGGTGGAAGGTCAGGTGCTTCGCAACTACTGGACGAAACAGGCCAGTGTGACCCGGTGGCGTGGCGCACTGATGTGGCGCGTGCGGGGTGATCTCACGGCCGTGATGAGCGGCGATAATCTATTCGACGTGCAGAGTGGCGCCCCGGACAATACGGCGGTGCTGGTGGGGCGCACACTCACATTCGGTATTCGTACACGCTTCTAAGCTGAACGGCGATTCCGGAAATTATTCCGGCCGTACGATACCGATGTCATCGAGCTGGATAGCGCCAACGCGCTTGCGATCAAACACCAGCCGCACCGCCTTGAGCTTGGACACATTGAGCGCGCTATTGCTGCCCTGGAAGGCAGTCAGCGGAGCGATATACGTCTGCATGACGGGTTCCGACAGTGTCGGAAATTGCGTCTTGTCGCGGCCGCGGCGGCGGTAGATGTAGCTCTCAATGGGCATGCGCACCGCGCCAAATGTGCTGAGTGGCAGACGCGCGATCTGACCATTCACGTCCTCGAGCTCGAGGGTGAGATCAGGAGCCACGGTGTCCTTTGCCGGTTTGGCCGGCGGACGGTTGGCTGGCCGCGGGGGACGCGCCTTGGACGCCGAATCGGACTTGGTGCTATCCCGCTTGGTGGTGTCGCGCGTGACACGACGTGCGCCAGGCTTCTGATCGGTGCTGCCAACAGTGAGCACCAATGCATGGCGCGGGGAGAGCGCGAGTGCCTGCACCAGGGAGTCCGAAAGCGAAACGGTGAACCGGGCGGCCCAACGCGGCGTGGTCGTATCAGTGCCGATCGGGGTGTTGTTCCACCCCAGAGTGGCGGCATTGCTGCGGAAGGTATTGGCGCGCGATCTCGAGGGCATGTCGGCTTCGCGCCACGTGCTCAGCGAATCGCCCGACAGACGTACGCCACGCACCGTTCCGCTGGTGACGTCCACGTCTTCATCGAATGTGGCGAGGAACTGGGTGCGCGCATCCGCGTAGCGGGTGAGATACATGGTTGGCGGCAACCAGTCACCGGCTGTGCGATAATCGCGGAACATGGCGCGATACTCATCGCGACCATTCAAGGTGGCCTCAAGAAATCCGCCGATCACCACACGCCCGAACCGTCGCTGCTCCTCGCCGTCGATGAGCGCCTTGAGCTGCAGGGCGCGCACGGAATAGTCGCCGTTGTCCTTGTTGTTCCACACGGTATTCCACTGACCGTGATTGGCCCGGTGCATCCAGATAGCGCTCTTGAATTCGGGACCAGAGCGTGTGTAGCGGAAACGGTTGTACTGCGTGAGTCCCGAGAAGCTCGACACGTCACCGTCGTGCGATCCATGAATGACCAGGTAGTTGTAGTCACTCACGGGCGTGGGCTGTTCAGCGGGTCGGTACTGTCCGTCAACCGGCGCAATGGCAATCAGCGACTTGATATCGAAGTTGAAGTTGAAGCGTTGTGTGGCGTCGTCCGGATAAGCCGGGAGACGATTGAACGCACCGGCAATCGCCACGGCTTCACCTCCGCGCGAATGCCCCATGAGCGCAATGCGCGTCATATCGATCTTGCCGAACAACGGCTTCCCCGTTGAGTCATTCAAGGCGCGAAACACTTCCAGATGCTTGAGTAGCATCCACCCACGCGCATCGTTTTCGTTGCGAATGGATCCGTTGAGGAAATTTTCGTCGATCGAGGCGAGAATGAATCCGCGGGAAGCCAGCAGTTCACCGAGCCACTGGTAACCCGGGTCGGAGAATTCCTTCATGTCGTGATTGCCGTGCACGACCAGCACGAGCGGAAACTTGCCCTCACCCTGGGGATACCACACACGCCCGTTGAGTGGGAAGGCCGTGTTGTCGTACCCCCAGTACTTCTTGCGACTCTTGGCCTGAGCCGGCTCCATGCGCGCGTAGGGCGAAGCATCCACCGTACGAGTGCGATAGGTGATGGAATCGCGAAACTCGGGGCGCCGAATGTCCTTGCCGCTGCCGTAGTAGAAGTGTCCGACGGTCCGCGGACCCTTTTCACCGGGATTGGGCGCAGTGATAGTGCGGTGGGCCAGCACCGTGGCGGCGTCACTGGGCGCTATGGTGAGTGGCTGAGCGCAGGCGCTGAGGACAATACCGGACAACGCGATCAGCCGCGTGAGCGGCGCGCGGAAAGCTGACAGGGGCATCATGCGGTGAGATTACGACGCGGCGAGGGGAAACGCGATGGTGCGCCGGCAGCTGGGCCGAGACGGCCCCTCGCGGGACGAGCGTTCCTGTCGCAGTATTCGGCATGGACCGTCGCCGATTTGTCACCGCCATGGCCGGCGCCAGTGCGCTGCCCGCCATCACTCCCTCGCCGGTGTACGCCGCCGACGCGATTCATCGACTGCTCGATGCCTCGCGCGTGGCCAATGACCGAATCGTTCCCGATCGCATCGGATCAGCAGAACAGCTGGCATCTGATGAGGATTTCTGGGAGCCGATTCAGCGTGCTTTCGAGCTCGATCGCACCTGGATCAACTTGAACAACGGGGGATGCTCTCCAGCGCCGGCGCATGTCATGGCCAAGTTGGAGCGCGATCTACGGTTTTCGAATGAGCTGCCGGTCATTCACATGTGGCAGACGCTCGAACCCCGCATCGAAGTCGTGCGTCGGGAGTTGGCACAGGAGTTCGGGTGCGACCCCGAAGAAATGGCCATCACGCGTAACGCGTCCGAATCGCTGATCACGCTGATCTACGGTATCGATCTCAAGCGCGGTGATGAGGTGTTGATCAGCAATCAGAACTACGGGCGCATGGTCAACGCGTGGAAGCAGCGCGCGGCGCGTGAAGGGATTGTGATCAAGGAAATATCCTTCCCGGTGCCGTGCACGGATCCCCAGCAAATCGTCGATGCCTTCGCGGCGGGAATCACGTCGAAAACGCGTGTCATGGAGATCACGCACATCACCAATCTCACCGGCCAGATTCTACCGGTGAAGGAATTGGTGGCCATGGCCAAGGCGCGCGGAGTTGAGACATTCGTCGATGGTGCACATGCTTTCGCGCAGTTCCCATTCACGCGCGATGAACTGGGCTGCGACTACTACGGCACCAGCCTGCACAAGTGGCTCACCGCACCTATCGGGACGGGATTCCTCTACGTACGTCGCGAAAAGATTCCAACGATCTGGCCCTTGATGGCGCAGAATCCTGGGCAGGAAAAAGACATTCGGAAGTACGAGGAAATCGGTACTCATCCCGCAGCAAATCACAATGCTGTGGCGGTCGCACTTGCGTTTCATCGGACCATTGGCGCCGAGCGGAAGGCCGCACGTCTGCGCTTCCTGCGTGATCGCTGGGCCAAGCGTCTGATTGCCGAGGGCAAGGGACGCGTGCGCGTGCTCACACCACTCGATTCGAAGTGGGGTGGTGGTATCGGTTTCATTGCGGTCGACGGTCTCGACAACGAGAAGTTGGGCAACTGGCTCATGAGCAAGTACCGTGTGGTGCAAACGCCCATTTCTCACGCCGAGTTCAAGGGGATCCGCATTACGCCCAACGTGTACAGCACGCTGGATGAAATCGACCGCTTCTCTGAACTGGTGATGCAAGCCATGAAAGTTGGTATCGCGTAGGCACATGCGTATGCTGCGTGCGTTTCAAGGCGTAATGATGGTACTGGGTCTCGCCGCGGCCACTACCGCTGCAGACGCGCAAACGACATCCGGTGGCCGCGCGTTCGAAGGGGTTGTCACGATGCGACTGGTGATGCCCCCGATGGCGGCGCGCGCCAGCGGCGCGGCCCCATCATCGGTTCCACAGCAGGTTGAGTACTTCGTCCGTGATGGCCGTATGCGGGTGAACGCTCCGGGTGGCGCCATGAGCGTGCTCATGATCCCCGCCGAGTCCAAGGCGTACATCCTCATGAACACGCAGTCGAGCTACAGTGAGCTTTCCCTGGCACCGGCTGCGGAACCGTCACCGCGTGCCCCGTTGTCCGGACCTGGCATCGACCGTACCGGTCGTTTTGAAACCATTGCGGGGCAGCGTTGTGAACAGGTGCGGGTGACACTGGCCAGTGGCACCATGGTGGCGTGCCTGTCGTCGGAGCTTGGGACGTACCTCAACCCGCTCGCCCTCCTGGCCGGTGCCGGAAACGCGGTGGATCCGATGCAGCAGGCGTTGGCCAACGCCGGGTTCCCGCTGCGTCTCGCGCGTGAGAGTGGAGAGGTGATGATGGAAGTCACGGCGATCAGCCGTCGCCGTCTCGACCGGGCGCTGTTTTCCGTCCCCCTTGAGTTCACGCGAGCCGAGCTGCCCCGGCGCCGCTAGAGTTGCGGACTGGCGACCTGGATCACGTGGCGGAACGACACGGCGACCACTGCTTGAAACCTCCGGCACGGGGCGTCGTTAGGGAGATCAGCACCTGGCTGTCGCGGAAGGTCCAAAGATCGCCAGCCTGCCCCAACACCCCGGAGGAATCATGATCTCCTTCCTGCTGTCTTTTGCGATTGCCAGCATACTGGCCATCGTCCTGCATGGCTCTACGCGCAAGTTTGTGCGCAGTCGCCTGCGATATGTTGATGCCATCCAGAAGGGTGGCGCTCCCTGGCTTGCCGGTGGCGCAGTCTTTCTGGTCGGGAGCCTGTGTGCCGGTGTCCTGCCGCTGGTCGGATTGGGCACGGCGCTGACCGCTGGCCTGGCGGTTGGCTCTGGTGTGGCTGCCGGCGCGCGCGATATCCGCCAGGGCACGTCGCCCGTCGTCTACGGTCCGTAAGGTCCACCGACGGGCCACCGCCCCCGGTGTCTGTCAATTATGGCCGATCTGGGCGAACTAGATCGGCCGAGAAAGCTCTGCCTCACGAATGAGCAATGCCTGCGCACCGGCAAAATCCAGTACGAGTACGTCGCCCTGACCGTGCACGATACGCACGGTCACCGAATGTGGGGCAACCGGATTGTCGGTGTGGAGCAGCTCCCCTTCCTGGCGGTAGACGAGGTCGATAACCGTGTCCTTGCCGCCCACGTCCACGTGGTACAAAAGTTGGCCATCCGGGCGAAATTCCATGCGGACGCCGGGCGCAAAGTCGAGCGCCGGATCCGCACGCATCAATCGCCAGGTTCCCAGCAACCAGTCTTCAGACATGGGTGAACGATAATGGGCCGCCGCATTCGCGGATGCCTGCTGGTGTTCGCGGCGCTGACCACTGGCGCGGTCATGCCGGTCGCTCCGCACGGCCAGCTGATCGCGCAGGAGCCTGCCCGACAGGAGCCCGCCCGACAGGATGCTCGCTCGGGGGCTCGGCCGGACGCTGGCTCGGATGGACGGCGGGTCGACCACCGTGAATGGGATGCGGTGGTGTCGCGCCACGTGCGGCAGGGTCAGGTGGACTACGATGCCGTTGCCCGTGACCCAGCGTTTTCGCGGTATCTCTCGACGCTGGCATCCACCACGGTGGACGGACTCGACGAAGACGAACGACTTGCTTTCTGGCTCAACGCCTACAATGCGTGGACCGTGCAGCTCATCATCGCGCATGGCGAGCGTGAATCGATCCGCAATATCAATCGCACGCTGGGTGTGCTGCGGCTCAAGGGGCCGTGGAGCGAACCAATCGGCAAGGCTGCGGGACGGAGCTGGACTCTCGACGAAGTCGAGCATCGTATCCTTCGGAAGCATTTTCGCGAACCGCGCATTCACTTCGCCTTGGTATCGGCCGCTCGTGGCGCTCCGTCGCTTCGCAATGAGGCCTATACGGGCGACCGACTGAACGATCAGCTCGATGCACAGGCCCGGGACTTTCTTGGCGATACCACCCGCAATCGATTTGTGAACGGCGTGTTCTGGCTGAGTCCTATCTTCACGTATTACCGCTCGGACTTCGCCGCGACCCCAGCAGAACTGGGAGTGTATCTCGCTCCATTCTTCCCGGCTGGGCGCGAGTTGATCCAGAAGGGACGGTTCTTCATCCGGCAGACACGGTTCGATTGGTCACTAAATGGAATCCGCCCGGCACCACCTGCTATCCGGTCGCCGTGACCTCTCAAGGGTGAGAAGCGTCGAAATAGAACCGACCCTTCGCCCGGAGTTTCCAATGCCGTTTCTTCGCCGTCGTCCTCGTGCTCACGCCCTGCGACTTGATACCAGCTCAATCGCGCAGGGCGGTCTCGCGTTCCTGTTGGCCTACGTGGTAGCCTACGTCGTCAGCGCGATTTGATCCACGCTGACCAGGTGCCACCAAAGTGCACCCGTCAGCGCGATCCAATCACACGCGATTCAGAATTGCTCTGATCATCGCCAGGCGGCGATGGTCATTCCCTGTGCGTCACGCCGATGGGGAAGCCACAGCAGCGCCACGATCTGCACCTGCACGTCACTGGCCTTGGCTTTCACCACCACCGATTCCAGCGTCTCCTGCTGGGCATCGTAAGATGCGCCGAGCGCATCGACCTCTTCCTGCAGACGTGACTCGAGTTCGGTGTATTGCTGCCGAACCGCTTCGAGACTTTCCTGCGCACGAGTGACGTCACCGGCCTGTTGCGCCGCGCGTCCTGCTCCACGAGTGGCTGTCGCGACTTTGCCAATCGTACCGGCACCTACTTTGCCTCGCCCGAAGATCGCACCAAGAATTGCTCCGCCGACAGAAATGGCAGTATCCATCTTGGCCTGTGAGGCCTGCTGCTGCTCACGCTGCACGGACTGCTCGGCACGACGCACCTTGTCGGCGAGCGTCGAGAGTTTCGTGGCATACTTGGTTCGGAGCGCATCGATCTTGCGGTCACGCTCCTCATGCGCCAGAACCTGTAGTCGGATGCGGAAATCCCGCTCGGCTTCTCCCGCACTCGACGTGATTTTGTAGGCCGCGCTCTTGAACAGCGTGATCTGTTCGTTGGCCACCACCCACTTCTGCAGCGTCTTGCTCCACACCGGATAGCTCTTGGCGTTCGCCGCTGCCGGTGGCACAGCCGCAAATCGCGCCGGCGATGCCGGTGATTTGCTCAACGATGCTGGTTCGATGTCGAGTCGCTCCGCACCGTCCCACTCGAGCGCAATGGGACCGTCGTCTACCTTGGCGAGCAACGTGATGCGGCGCTGTTCGGTGATGCCGAGCTTTGCGTTCGCAAAACTTGCATCGGCCAATCCAACAATGGCAGGCGAGTACTCAATGGCATCATCGCCATCGTCTGCTGGCAAGTAGTACTGCGCGATGTCGTGCGGCAGTACTGGCGGAGCCGACTGCGACTCGCCAGATGCACCTGTGGTTGATGTGCGGGCGGATACGGATGGAGCCGCGGCGATTGGTGCGGCAGCGGATGGAGCCGAAAGCGCACTCACCTGCCGTATCTGTTCCCGCGTCATCGGTCCCGCGAGATAGGACAGTGTCCAGCGTGTCTCGAACGTGATGGGAGTTGGTTCGTGTACGCTATGCAGCAGAAACACACGCTTGCCAAGTCCTGCGATGGTCTGTTCCATAGCCGCCTTGTCAAACGCCTGACCTCCGGAAGCACCTTCCAGACCCTCCATCACGCGCATCTTGTCTCGCTCGGTCTGCAGGCGACCGATGAACCAGGTGCCAGTATTGGATAGTCCACGGTAGTCGAGGTCCACCGGATTTTGCGTCGCGAGTACCACACCAAGTCCGTACGCGCGCGCCTGTTTCAGTAGCGTAAGCAACAATACCTTGCTCGGCGGATTGGCCACCGGCGGCATGTAGCCAAACAGTTCGTCGATATAGAGAATGGCGCGCAGTGATCCGGTGCCGGGCTGCGTGCGTACCCACGCGAGAATGTCCGACAGCAGCAGCGTCATGAAAAACATGCGCTCCGCATCGTTCAGATGCGCAATGGAGATGACGGAACCGCGTGGCTTCCCTTGTGGGTCATACAACAGATTGGCGGTATTGAGCGCCTCTCCCTGCATCCACGTCTGAAAACCAGGTGCTGCCAATAGATTGTTGAGCTGCATGGCCAATGCCATGCGATCCTTTGGCGGAAACACCGTATCAAGCGGCATCACGCCCACGGTGGTGAACGGCGGATTCTGAATACCGCCAATCACGCCGGCGAGGTCGAGGCTCCGGACTTCGCTCCATGCATGATGGAAGAGATTGGCCAGCAGTATGTGCTCACGGCTCGATATCGGATCGGCTTCGATGCCAAGCAGCGCGAGCAACGAGGTTGCCGTAGCACTCACACGTTCCTGCAGTGCCTCGGCATCATCGCGAACAACCGGAGGCGGCGCGTCGAAGGCCTTGAGTAGCGACAGTGGCCGTCCTGCGGTGCTGCCGGGTGTGTAGATCGTGATGTCGGCAGCATCGGAATAGCGCTGAATGCGCGCGCCGTCCTGCTCCCACCCAGCCAGCCCCTTTTCCCATAGCGCCGCTTGCTGTTCCGCGAATTGCTCCGGCGTAAGACCAGCATTCGTAGCTTGTTGAGGATCTACCCATGGAGCGAAATCCTGCGTTGCCAGGCGAGGAAAGCGCAGTGCCAGATTGCCTAGGTCCCCTTTGGGATCGACAGCAATGACGGGCACCTTGTCGATCAAGGCCTCCTCAATAAGGCCAACACCAAGGCCAGTCTTGCCACTGCCGGTCATGCCGATGATCACGGCATGAGTGGTTAGGTCCTTCGCGTCGTAGAGGACGTAGTCGTTCTGCCGTGTGCGCGAAGGAATGTCGTAGCGCTTGCCGAGATAGAAGGCGCCAAGTGTTTCGAAATCAGTCACGACGTGCGGCGGCAGAGGAATCGGGAAGACGGAGCTGCTGCAACGTGGCAGCCGCGTGTCGACGAATGTTGTCGAGATCGTACGGTTGCACCGTCGATGGTGCACCGTCGACGGTCTTGGATTGAGAGACTACCGTGTCACCCGCAAATGTCACTTGCAACTCCACGCGCATGGTGGAGGGAGACTGAGCGGAATTCTGGACGGTTTGCGTTCGCGTTTCGCGGAACTCTGTCAAACTGCCGCTCGGCGTGAAACGCAACACACGTTCAGCGCGCCCATCAGTCCCGAACGTGACTTGTTCGGTGATCTCCGTGATGTTGCCGTCCACAATGTCGCTGGACCAGGCGATCTGTTCATCACCATCCTGCCACGCACCCGTATCACTGGACATCGTGGCGGTCGCGGTGGTATCGGCAGGGGCACGATCACCGGATGTACACGCGGTTATGAATACGGCGCATACAGCGAGGGTGGCGAGCCGCGCGCGCGCCGGAATGAGATCGAACGTGAAGGGCATCATGGCATCAGGGCGGGGAGGAGATGAAGGAACCACGCACTGGTCTCAAGATACAGCGCCTTCAGGCCGGTGTTGGTTCCCTGAATTGCCTGGACAGCGTGCGTTCTACTTCCTGCATGGCGTCAATACGCCGATGCAGTTCTTGCACGACTTCGAGTTGTTCGGTGAGATTGCCGGGCACAGCCGCTTCGGCCTCAACACGCAGAA
Source organism: Gemmatimonadaceae bacterium (assembly GCA_016742275.1). GTDB lineage: Bacteria > Gemmatimonadota > Gemmatimonadetes > Gemmatimonadales > Gemmatimonadaceae > Gemmatimonas. Next base: position 192,239 of record JACVCD010000004.1, on the reverse strand, counting down.
GATCAACCCGAATGCTCTCGAGCGCGGCAATGGTGGTGCCGAGTCGCGCTTCAATCTCGGGCCGTTCACCGCGCGCCTGCGCGATGTGCGCTTGTGCACGCAGCGCTTCGGCCTCGCGTGCCAACGCTGCGGCAGCGCCCGGCACCGCACTGAGTTGCGCGCGGGTTGCTGGAGCGAGTCGCGCAAAAATGGCGTCGGCTGCGTGCTCGAGCATCACCTCGGTTGGTGCACTGGCAGGTACCGGACGCGCGGCCGCACCCGCCTTTCTGCCTCCAAGCAAGCGCACAAATTGCTGGGCGAGCGGTTTGCGAATGAAGCTGTACAACCAGGCGCTGACACCCGATCCACTTCGGAGTCCGGTGATGGCCCGGTGTATCAGCACAGGAGGCACAATCCACGTCAGGATGTTGGCCAGCAGGTGGAGCGCAGAAGGCAATCCCAACTCGTCTGCCTTCGCCTGTCCCAATGCCAGCAGAAAGCCGGCAAATAGCATGGCTATTGCCTTGAGTGGGCCGGATGCCCGATGCGGAATTGATGGTCCCGGGGCAAGCGCGTCGACGACGATGTCCGGATCAACACCCGTGCGCAGCGCCCGATGGACTGACCAAACGGTTTCCCCACCACGCAGCGCCGTCACCAGTGCCGTGAAGGACAACACCGTTTGCACAATGTTTGCCATGAGGCTGCGTCCGAAAGAACGCGGTGTTTCACCCATGACGAGAAAGATTCCGGCGAGCGCCATCGCGATTCCCCAGTCCACGAGGTTCACGGTGGACAACATCCCCTGGCGAATGTCACGAGCCTCGGCGGGCAATTCACCACCCTCGGGCGTACGCTCCAACGCGGCCACAAACGCCGCCGCATTGTCGTATCGGTCGTCGGGGACTGGTGCGAGACATTGATCGATGGCATTCCCCAGTGCATGCGGTAGACCGGGGGCCAGCTGTCGCACCGAGGGTGCACGCGCGGTTGTTTGTCGTGCGACAACGGCCATTGCCGATGCCCCTTCGAACGGATAGTGGCCGGTGGATGCGAGATAGAGCGTTACGCCCAGTGCATACAGGTCTGCCCGTCCATCCACCGCATCGCCAAGCGCTTGTTCCGGTGCCATGAATCGCGCCGTACCCATAACCTCACCGGAAGCGTGGGTGGCGCGATCTGGCAGGGCGATACCAAAATCGGCAATGAGTGCGCGGCCGGTGGATTGCTCAAGCAGAATGTTTTCTGGCTTCACATCGCGATGTACGACGCCGCGTTCGTGGGCGTAGCTAAGCGCCCACCCTATTTCGCGTCCGATGCGGCGTACTGCGTCAGGAGGAAGCGGCCCGATACGTTGCAGACGGTCGGCAAGTGTTTCACCCTGCACATACCCCATGACAAACCACGCCAATTCGCCCGACTCGGCGACTTCGTGAATCGGTACGATGTGCGGATGAAAGCATTGCGCCGCTACGCGCGCCTCACGCAGGAAGCGCCGACGCATATCCTCGCGCGCGCCGAATGCTGGTGCCAGCAGCTTGATGGCAACCGGTCGTTCGAGAATGACGTCGCGCGCAAGAAAGACAATTCCCATGCCTCCGCGTCCGAGTTCACTCTCAAGAGAGAATCGTCCAGCCAGCGCTGATTGCAGCGCGAGGAATGCTGGGTCCGTACGGGGAGTCGGGGTCGAATACACGGCTCCCCTACGCAGTGACGGGTGGGAGGGGTTTCGAAACGGAGCGGTGGCTCAGAATTCCCGTCGCTTCATTTCCTTGAAAATTTCCTTGGCGTCGGAGTCGTCCGCTTCCTGCTTGCTGCGCGTCGCTTCGAGTGTCGGGTCGTACGGTTGGCGCGTGGGCTTCTTGACCTGCGTGGCCTTCTGCTGCGTCTTCTTGAGGAGGGCCTTGAGCTGAGCGTCCTTCATCGGGGCTCCTTGGGGAGAGGGATGGGCGACGGACCTCCTCCACGTTGTGCGTCGCCACCCGCGATGTAAAGCGGTACCGGGGTCGGTATCCGTGATGTGAATGGGCCGACGATGAGGGGGAGTGGTGCCGGACCCGTGGTGTGGAGCGCGACGCTTTCCTTCGACCGTACGTGGGGAAACGGGTGGATCGCGGACGTGGGACGCGCTCGTGACCGGCCAGCAAAAAATCAGTGTTGACACTTGTGCGGAGGCGCTTTAGCGTCTAGCAGCATTCAGATCAATATGGACGCGCCACGGCGCGGGAAGCGCGATAGCGGGCGACTCACGGGACCTGCGAAGCGGGTCCCTTTGTTGTGAAGTCCAGAGAGATTTTGAAAGCAACGCGGTTGTCGATTGGCGACCGCGACCCGCGCGGGGGTATGGTCCGCGAACCAACACGAGTGCTCGGTGCGTACGGCAGGGCCGGACTCCGAACACACAGCAACAGGAGCAGTGCCATGCGTACGACCGGCAAGGTGAAGTGGTTCAACGATGCCAAGGGCTTTGGATTCATCACGCCCGACGACGGCTCGAAGGATTGCTTCGTCCACCACTCGGCCATTCAGGGCGGCGGTTTCCGCACCCTGGCCGAGGGCGAGCGCGTCGAGTTCGACATCGTGCAGGGTCAGAAGGGTCCGGCCGCTGAGCAGGTCACGAAGCTCCGCGGTTAATCGCGTCGTCTGAGTGAAATACACAACGGGCCACCAGTCATCTGACTGGTGGCCCGTTGTGTATCGGCGAGTTGAGATGCTGCTTCGCCGAATGTCAGTGCGGGCCAATACGCAGCGACCGGGTGGCATGCGAGATCTCGCGCAGAAAACTCACGAGTCCCGCAATGAGGCAAACCATCGTGCAGATGAATAGCGCAGCGATGAATTGCGCAGCATTGAATGACATCAATGCGCTCACGAACAGCACGGCAATGACCAGGCATACGAGTAGCGCGGCCATCGTGCAAAGGCTGATTGCCCGATTGATGTGACGCGCGCGCCGCGACAGCCAAATCAGATCACCGCTGGCCACACTCTTGTGCTCTCCCGTGAGGTCGGGAAGACCACCCTCCAGCAAGCGGGCCCGATCGATGATGCGCGCCAATCGGTTGGTGAGCACACCCAGCAAGGCCGCGATGCCGGTGAGCATGAAGACCGGGGCAATGGCGAGCTCGATGACATGAGCAATCGATTCGATCTGGACGTCAGTTTGCATGGCAACAATGTACCGTCATCTGGGCAAACCTGCGGTAGTATTCGGCTATGTCGTCTTCCGTGCCGCTGTCGACCGCTCCCCGTTGTGCCCTGTGTCAGGCGCCGCTTGATGCGTTGCGCCAGCGTGCGGGTACCTGTGAAGCGCCGGCCTGTTTGCACGCAGGATCTCTGCGTCGCCTGCAGGACGCGCGCGACGAGCTGAATCGTGTATGGGAGGAAGCGCGCGCGCTCGGAGCTCAGGCAGAGGTGTCGTTACCCCCGTCTGCCGATCATACGCAGCGCGGTATCGCGGTTGTGCCTCGCAACAAGAGCGCATCACGTGTTGCCTCGAAGCGGCGACACGCGAAGCTGCTCGCTCATGTGCGCGAGCAATTGCAGGAATCGCGAAAGCAGTCACCGGAACAGATCGCACGGCATCGGGCGCAGCCAGCCGAACTCCCAGCCGATGTGGGCGCGTTGTTCGGAACGGCGTGTGCTGCTTGTCGTGGGCATTGCTGCCGCGGCGGTGGAGAACACGCGTATCTCAACGAACGGACGATGCAGGAGTATCGCGAGCGGCACCCGTCCATGAGCGACGAGGATATCGCGGAAGCGTACCGCTCGCGACTGCCAGCGCGCAGTCAGGTGCCGGGATGCGTATACCAGGGCACCAAGGGGTGCACACTGCCGCGTGATATGCGTTCGGCGATCTGCAACAGTCATCTCTGTCACGGACTCAAAGAGGCATTGTCGCAACACACAGCTGGCGCACCGCTCCGTGGTCTGCATGTCCTGCATCGCATCGGTACGGCGGTTTCGTATCGCCGTTACACGGAGCTCCCCATTGTAGACGAATAGCCTGAGCGAAAAACAGTGCGGCCCGGTGACCACTGGCGGGATGCCAGGGCCACCGGGCCGCTCTGTTTCACTCAGTGAGAATTACTTGATCTCGCTGTTGCCGCGGTAGTAGTCGCCGAGCAGGTGCTCAGCGAAGTACTCCATGAGCATGCGCTGATTGTACGTACCCACCATGCCACGGTAGCCGTGCGGCTCGCCGGGATAGATGTACAGGTCGAAGCGCTTGTTGGCGCGCATCAGGGCATTGGCCAGCTTGATCGTACCACCCGGGTGCACGTTGTTGTCGAGGTCACCCGTGATCAGGGCCAGGTTGCCCTTGAGGTTCGCGGCCAGATCCTGGTTGGTCGGCACGCGGATTTCGAAGCGCACGTTGTCGTAGTTCGTGGAGTCCTGCACCACTTCACGCGCCGCTGCTCCAGCACCCGGGCCGCCTGCACCACCACGACGCTGCGCCGCGGCTGCCGCTGCACCACCGGCGCCAGCACGTGCGCCACCACGCGCAGAGTCCGCACGAGCAATCACGCGCACACCGTGATTCCACTCGCTCCAGTTCTGGTTGTAGATGTTGTTGTCGTGGTTACCCGATTCGGACCAACCCACCTTGAAGAACTCGTTGTACGGCGGCAGCAGCATGGCCGCAGCCGTCAGGAAGCCACCACCCGAGTGGCCGTAGATACCGACCTTGTCGAGATCGATGTAGCTGTGACGCGCCGCAAGCTGCTCGATGGCCGCCTTCTTGTCGGCAAGGGCGTAGTCACGCAGGTTGCCGTAGCCGTAGCGATGGTACGCCAACGAGCGAAGCGGTGAGCCGCCACGGTGACCGACCTGAATGACAATGAAGCCCAGCTGCGCGAGCTGCATCTGGCCACCACCCACACTGAAGCCGGTCGTGACCGCTTCCGTCTGCGGGCCCGGATACACGTAGTTGATGATCGGATACTTCTTCGTGCTGTCGAAGTCGATCGGCTTCCACATGTTGCCGAAGAGTTCCGTGACACCATCCGCCGCCTTCACCGAGAACGGTGTGGCACCCTGGAAGCCCAGCTCCTTGAGCTTGGTCAAATCCATCTCTTCCAGCTTGGCGATCTGACGTCCCGTCAAACCATCACGCACGACCGACACCGGCGGCTGATCCATGCGCGAGTATGTGTCGTACACGTAGCGCTTCGTGGGTGACACAAAGCTGGGGGTGCCGTTCTCGCCAAGCGTCAACGCATGGTGCGCGTTGCCCGGATCGAGAATCGTGAGGCCGGAGCCGTTGGCGTTCACGCGATAGAGGTGCGTCTGATAGAGCTGTTCGCCGGGCTCGCGACCCTGACCGGCCACCCACACCTGACCAGTGGTGGAGTCGATCTTGACCACGCGGCTCACGTTCCACTGACCTGTCGTCAGCGCGTTCTTCTCACCGCCGTCGAAGCCGTACACGTAGTACATGCCCCAGCCGGTCTTCTGTGACCACCAGAGGAAGTCACCGCCTTTCTTGAGATACTGAATGGGCTTGGGTTCAAGTGCGGCACCTTCGATCGCATCCGTCAACAGCGTTTTGATGGCGCCTGACGCGATATCGATTTCGATGAAGTCCACCGAGCGCTGCGGACGATCACGACGCAGCAGACGCAGCTTGTCGCCGTTGAGCGGCCAGTGCAGATCCTGCAGCGACTGATCCTTCCACTTGCGCACGTTGACCTGCTTGATGGCCGGCTCACCGCGGCGATATACCCACAGTTCGCTCTGCGTGACGTCGTCTTCGCCCGGCATCGTGTACTTGTAGTGCAACAGCACGGGGCGCGGATTGGCGAGCACGTTCACGAGGAACAGCTCCTTCACCTTGCGCTGATCGCGACGCACCACGGCAAAGCTTTTGCCGTCGGGCGACCACGAGCCACCCGGACGCACGCGCATGTCGGTGGAGTTGTTGTCTTCCTGCTCGTCGTCTTCACCCTGGTTCTGCTGACCGCCGCCACCACTCAGTGCGTTCAGCTGACGACGATTCTCCGTCGTGTCGCGGAAGCCGAAGCTGTAGTGCTCCACGCCATCGGTGCTGATGCGGATGGTGTCGGGCTTGCCGACTTCGACGAAGTACAGATTGTGATTGCGCGCGAAGACAAACGCGGTGCTGTCGGGATTGTAGTTCTGGAAGTTGCGACCAGCGCCGCCTCCGCCAAATCCACCACCACCACCACCACCACCGCCTCCACCACCCTGCGTATCACGCTCTTCGTCAGCTGGCGGTGGCGCGTTGCGCGCCGGGCGACCCAGCGACTTGAGCGTCTCCGTGGCCAGCGTCCACTCGTATCGCACCGTGTCCACGGTGAAACGGAAGCCCTTATGGCTCTTGAGGAACGTGATGGTCTGGAACGGCAGATTCGTCGCGTCGTACGGCTTCTTGCTAAGGAGCGTCAGCTGCTCAGCCATCTTGGCCGGATCGAACAACAGCCGCTTGCTGCCACCCGTGGGCGACGGCACATACAGCATGAATCGATTGCCGTTCCGATCGCGCCAGTTGTAGAACATCGTGTCCGACTGGCCGAGGAAGCGCGGCTGCACACCGAAGGTGTACGTGATGCCACGCAGCGCCGCGGTGTTGAACCGATTGGCGAGTGACCAGTTGGCCTTCACCGCACGGTTTTCATCCGGTTGGGTGGCCTGGGCGTTGTTCTGGGCGGGGAGAGTGCTGGCCGTTGCAGCGAGCAGCAGGCCGGCGCTCCAGCGTCCGACGGGACGCGTGAGGTAGGACATGGATGGGTCTCCGGGAGGGGTCCGGTGAATTACTCGCGCCGCGTGTGCGACGTTGAGTGGTGGGGGAGGTGGGACCGGCAGAATGCCGGATGGTGTCAGCGGCTGGGACGAGTAGTCGTCCGCAGCGCCATCATATGCGTCGGAGGATTCCTCCGAGCTGATTGCTGCGAGCCAGATCCCGCACGCGCTGCTCAACACGCGGGAAGATGGTATCCGCGTCGTCACGGAACCGTGCAAAAAGGGCCTTGAGGTCCGATGTCGAAAGCTGCCGTCCCTGGGCGTAGTACTGGTCGGCGGCGTGGCCCAGCGCGTAGGTCGCGGCAAAGGTCACGGCGGCACCCGACGCGAGACCTGCTACGCTGCCGGCCGATCCGCCAAGTAATCCACCAAGGGCTGTACCAAGCAGACCGCCTGCGAGGCCGCCGAAGGAACGACGCACCACTTTCTCGAGGACCTGGGCTGCCGCTCCGATTCCAAGCGTCGCGACGAGGTCCTTGATTTGTGAGGCGTCGAGAGCCTGCCCATGATGCTGTCCGATGCGCTGCACCAGTCGGAGTTGCAGTGGCAGAATACCGAGATTGGCCAGACGATCCGGAAGCAGCTCGAGTGCTGCAGTGAGCATGGCCTGGTCGAGGATGTGCTCGTCGAGAGCGGATGCGGCAGGACCTGAGGACGGAATCTCTTTTGACGAACCGGCCGCCGCCGATGTTAAGGAGGCGGTGGCCTGGGACAAATGGTCGACGTCTCCCGCGCGCTGGGCAGGAACGGGATCGGCACCGAGAGTCGAGGCCAGCTCACGCAGAAAGGCCGATTCGGACGGATTCCGCCAGCCATTGGCCTGACAGATGGCGGCCGCCGTGTCATAGGCGAGCTGACGGGTCGTCGGCGAAGTCAGATCGGCCGCCACCATGGCCGGCGTCAGAGCACCTCGGGAGGCCGCGTCAATAACCGCCTCGGCGTCCGACAAACCGAGCGATTGGGCGACGGTATTGATGCGGGCGCGCTCGTCCGGATCATGCGAACCATCGGCCAATGCGGCGAGGGTAGCGATGGCAATGATGGCGCGGCCTTCGGTCTCAGTTGGCGCTGGGGTGTCGTCGGACATGGAGGAGGCAGGGGTAGGCGAGACGTGGGAAGGCACGCTACGTTGGCCGGGAAGGGAGAACATTACGTGCGCACCATAACCTGCATCAGCAGGAGGAACGATGGGATTGCTCGACGGCGCTTTGGGACAGGTCGCTGGCTCGTTGCTCGGCGGCCAGGGTGGTGATACGCAGCAGATCGTGGGCGGGCTGCTGAAGCAGTTTGGCGGACAGGGGAGCGCCAACGGACTGCTGGCAGCGGCCATAACGCTCGTGCAGCAGAACGGCGGCATTGAGGGGCTGGTACAGAAGTTCCAGTCCGGTGGACTGGGCGACGTCGTGCAGTCGTGGGTTGGTACGGGAGCCAACACGGCTGTGAGTGGCGCGCAGCTGGAACGGGTGCTCGGTGCCGATTCAGTCGCCTCCGTCGCTTCCCAGGCCGGCGTCAGCCCGTCCGAAGCCAGCAATGGACTCGCGGCGGTTCTTCCGGAACTGGTAAATCAGCTCACGCCTGGCGGCAGCATCCCAACCAACAGCGGCGACCTGGTGAAGTCCGTCCTGGGGATGTTGCGCGGGTAAGCCGCGGCTGGATCGTTTCGCGCGGTATCTTGTGTCACGTGCGGCGAAACGCGACGGGCGTCGGCTCCGTATGATAGGCTACCCGTTACTAACAGGACATCAATCATGGTCACGCGCGAAGACATTGAAGCATTTCTCGATCGCCTGAATACCGAGGGGGCTTCGCATGAGGAAGTCGAACCCGGTCTCTGGGTGGTCAAACCCGGTGGCTCCCTCGATTTCGACGTGGTGGTCACGCACAACCCACCGGTTGTGCTGCTGCGCGTGAAGGTGATGCCCATTCCGTCCGATACCAATGAGGCAGCAGCGCTCAACAAGCGGCTGCTCGAGCTCAATGCGTCCGATCTGTTGCACGGCGCCTATGGTCTCGACGGAGATGCCATCGTACTCACTGAAGCTCTCGAACTCGCGCATCTGGATTTCGAAGAATTCCTGGCGTCATTCGAAAGCATGACTCTTTCGCTCACCACGCATTTGCGTGAGCTCGCCGCCTTCCGCGAGGCTCGTTGATCCATGGGTATCTTCGACCGTCTTTCGACTCTCATCAAGTCGAACTTGAATGACCTCATCTCCTCGGCGGAAAACCCCGAGAAGATGTTGAATCAGATCATCGTCGACATGCGCAATCAGTTGGCAAAGGCCAAGCAGCAGGTGGCTGCCGCCATTGCCGACGAAAAGCGACTCAAGGATCAGGCCGACGCCGAGTTCAAGCTCGCCGACGACTGGGAAAAGCGTGCCATGCTCGCGGTGCAGGAAGGCCGCGACGATCTCGCCAAGCAGGCGCTGATGCGCGGTCAGGAACATCTCGAGCACGGACAAGCGCTGGCCACGACGTGGGAAGCGCACAAGCTCGAGACCGAGAAGCTCAAGCAGTCGCTGCGTGATCTCAACGACAAGATCGAAGAGGCCAAGCGCAAGAAGAATCTGCTGTTGGCGCGTCAGCGCCGTGCGGAAGCGCAGGCACGCATCTCGCAGACGATGTCCGGACTCTCCGAGAATTCGGCGTTCGAAGCGTTCGCCCGGATGGAAGAGAAGATCACCACCAACGAACGTCAGCTGCAGGCTGCGCAGGAAATCGACGACGAGTTCAGTGGCGATCGCCTCGCCGGCGAGTTCAAGCAGCTGGAGCGCGCAGGTGGCGGTGCGAGCGCGGACATGCAGCTTATGGCACTCAAGCAGCGCATGGGCGTGCTGTCGGCCGGTGCGCCGGCTTCTTCCAAGCAGCTTGGTGCCGGTGCCGCACAGCCGGCCGAAAGCGCGGGTACGCAGGCTCAGTTGCCGGCGGCGGCTGCCTCTGCAGCCTCCGCCGAGCAGCAGAAGACCGCTGAAGCAGAACTGATCGCCGAAATCGAACAACTCGGACAGATCAATCCGCGTTCGTAGTCTTCAAGCTTGACCAGTATGGACGAAGCGATGGCACCGGATCGGTCAGTGCCATCGCTTCGTTATTTTCCGGACATGCCGAACTCACGCCGCTTCCTGATCCTTGCCGAAGGCAGCTTCGGCCCGTTGTCGTCGAAGACCGCTAACGCCTGCATTCGCTACTGCGAACACGAAGTGGTTGCAGTGCTCGACAGCACCTCTGCTGGGCGCACGGCGCAGTCGGTACTCGGCTTCAGTGGCGATATCCCGGTCGTTGCGAGCTGGGATCAGGGCATGGCGTTGCAACCGAAGGCGTTGCTCATCGGCATTGCACCGGCGGGTGGTCAATTCCCCGATGCGTGGCGTCCCATAGTCGCGGCGGCGTTGCGCAGTGGTCTCGATGTGTGGAGCGGATTGCACAACCTCCTGGGTGACGACCCCGAGTTCGCATCACTCGCCCGTGCTTCTGGCGCGACCATTCGCGATTTGCGTCGCGCCCCATCGAGTCTCGATGTCGGTACCGGGCGCGTACAGCAACTGTCGCAGACCATCATCCTGACCGTTGGCACCGATTGCAACATCGGCAAGATGACCACGCAGTTGCAGGTGCAGGGCGCGGTGCGCGCGTTGGGGCCCAAGGTGCACTTCGCAGCCACGGGTCAAACGGGCATTCTGATCGAAGGGCGTGGCATTGCCGTTGATGCCGTAGTGGCGGACTTCATTGCCGGCGCAGCAGAAGCGCTGACACTCGAGGCAGCCGAAGGCGCAGAAATCGTGCTCGTTGAAGGGCAGGGGTCACTGCTGCATCCGTCGTATTCGGGCGTCACGTTGGGGCTCATGCACGGCAGTCTCCCGCATGCCATGGTGCTGTGCGGACAACCCTCGCGCACGACGATCCATCGCAATGACTGGGTACCAATCCCGCCACTACGTGACGTTATTGCGCTGTACGAACACAGCATGCGTGGTGTGCGTCCATCACCAGTTATCGCTCTGGCGCTCAACACGTATGACCTCGACGACGCCAGTGCGCGTCGAGCCATCGCCGACGCGGAAAAGGAGACCGGCCTCCCCTGCAGCGATCCCGTGCGATTCAGCGGACAACCGATCGCCGAGGCTATCGTGCGGTTTCATCGCACGCGTAAGGGTTCTGCGGTGCGATCCGTATGAGTTGACCGCATCGCATCGCGCAATTGATCGCGATGCGATGCGTTCGAAGGACACTACAGGCGATGAATTGGTGCAACTGGCGACGCTGTGCACCCATACCGTGAGGCATGATTGCCTCCCATCGCACACCGGAACCGCTGCTTGCGCTGCGCGAAGTAACAGCTGAATGGCGTGCAGGAATGCCGCCGGCCTGCAGTATTGCCGCACGAATGCTTGATCGCGTGCACCTCGTCGTATGTCGTGGAGACTGTGTGGTTGTCCGCCACGAAGATCCGGCCGCCGCTCGCGTGTTGCTGGCTGCGCTCGAGGGTGGAGTTCCCTGGCATCGCTTGCCCGGATGGAATGGCACGCGCACGCAAGCGGCCGGTGTTCGCGTTCGGCGTGCGAGCATACGTGCCGCTGTCATCCCCGCCGTGCTGGAAGGCTGGCGGGATCTGGAAGTGCGCTCACTGGAAATTGCGGGGCAGACGGGGCCTGGACAGGTCGGCCCTGTCGTTCATCGCTCCCCGGTGGTGCACCTGCTGCGTGGATCCCGGGAGGGAGCCGTACCGCGTCACGAGCTGCAGGCATGGCGCCGCTGGGCCCGGAGCCGACGTGAAGCCGGGGGTGCTCTGGTTATTGTGGCGCCAACTCCCGATGGCCGGCGGCCCGCCTCGACGACGAGTGGACCAGAACCGGTGTCATGGGCAGCCGAACATCGTGGTCGCCTACACGAGCGACCGGAAAGAGCGACCCCTGCGACAAACGTACGCACACTCTGGCTTCACCACGGACGGGTGCACGACTTACACTTCACGACACCACCGTCCGAGTCTATCCTGTTCGGGCAACCATGATTGGCGTCGAGGTCCCCGACACGCCATCCGCACGACTCCCCGTACTCCTGCATGCCGATGCCCGAGTTCCGCCTGTACAACACGCTCACGCGCCGCGTTGAGTCGTTTGCGCCCGCCGATGGTCATACGGTGCGCATGTACACGTGTGGACCGACCGTCTACAACCCGGCGCATCTTGGCAATTTCCGCACGTTCCTCTTCGAGGATCTGTTGCGTCGCACGTTCCGCTTGGTGGGCTGGCAGGTCGAACAGGTCATGAACCTGACCGACGTGGATGACAAGATCATTCGCAAGGCAGCCGCCAATGGCGAGAACATCCTGCAGGTCACCGAGCCATTCACGGCGCTGTTCCACCAGGACCGGCGCTATCTGCGCATCGAAGACGCCGAGATTTATCCCAAGGCCACCGAGCACATCCCCGAGATGATCGCGCTGGTGGAACGCCTCGTCGCCAACGACGTGGCGTACGTGGCCGAAGATGGATCGGTGTATTTCGCCATCGATCGATTCGCCGACTACGGCAAGTTGTCGCAACTCGACAAGCGGGAAGTGAAGGCCGGTGCTCGTGTGGCGCAGGACGAATACGCCAAGGAGAACGCGCAGGACTTTGCACTCTGGAAGTCGGCCAAGCCGGAAGACGAGGCCACTGGTGCTGCCTGGGATTCGCCCTGGGGACGTGGGCGTCCCGGATGGCACCTCGAGTGCTCGGCCATGGCCATGAAGTACCTTGGCGAGACGTTCGATCTGCATGCCGGTGGTATCGATCTCATCTTCCCGCACCACGAAGACGAGATTGCTCAGAGTGAAGCGGCCACGGGCAAGCAGTTTGCCCGGTGCTGGTGCCATGGGGAGTTCCTGCTCACCGACGGCACCAAGATGGCCAAGCGAGTCGGCAACGTCACCAATGTCGTGGGTATGCGCGAGCAGGGCATCAGTGGCACCGCGTATCGGCACTTCGTATTCAGTGCGCACTATCGCAAGCAGCTCAACCTCGGCGAAGAATCGCTCGATCAGTCACGTGCGGCGGTCAATCGTGTCGGAGCTTTTGCACGTCGTCTGGCAGAAGCCACTGCCGCTACGCCGGTCTTGGCGGAAGCCGCAACACGCGCCGAGCAGCTGTTCCTCGATGCGCTGTTCGATGATCTGAATGCACCGGAAGCGATGGCGGTGCTATTCACATTCATCACCGAAGCCAATCGTGAGCTCGATGCGGGGGGCACCGATACGGCGGCGCTCGAGCGTGCTCGCGCAGCATTTCGTTTGATGGATGGCGTGCTCGATCTGGTACCGGAGCAGGAAACTGACGCGGAGTTGGGCGCGTGGGTCGAAGGCCGTCTCATTGCACGGCGCGAAGCACGTGAGCGTCGTGACTTCGCTGCCGCCGACGCGGTGCGGGAAGAACTGACTGCGCGTGGTATTTTGATCGAAGATGGTCCGTCGGGAACACGCTGGCGGCGTGGATAGGTCATACCAAAGGTCACTACCGCCGGGCCCGGGGAGCCATTATCCTTGGGGACTCCGGCGGGTCGGGTCCTTGCTGCTGACGTAGCTCAGTTGGTAGAGCAGCTGATTTGTAATCAGCAGGTCAGGGGTTCGAGCCCCCTCGTCAGCTTCCACCCCGCTCGGGGCAGAAGCGAACGAACTTGGGTGGGGTACTCAAGTGGCCAACGAGATCAGACTGTAAATCTGACGGCGCAAGCCTTCGAAGGTTCGAATCCTTCCCCCACCATGTGCAGGTGCAGTATGTATGACCGGTTGTGACTGACCGGGTAGGACGACTTGCGGGAGTAGCTCAGCTGGTAGAGCGCAAGCCTTCCAAGCTTGATGTCGCGGGTTCGAGCCCCGTCTCCCGCTCTGGAAGCACGACATGTGTCACGTGAACGGCCGCCCTTATCACAGGGGCGGCCGTTTGTGTTTTGCGGGCGAATGATCACGTCGTTCACAGGACGTGCAGGAGTTTGAGCCGCGTTCCGATACTTCCCGGTGTGATCACGATCTTCAACACCGGCTTTGCGGATCTCGTGGACGCGGACGAGTTGCAGGGGCGACTGGCCGACCCCTCCCGTCTCAAGGCGCTGCGTGCGTCCGGTCTGCTCGAACCGGGTGCGCAATCGCAGGTGCTCGATCGTTTGGCGCGCCTGGCGGCGCGACTGCTTGGTGTACCCGCGGCCCTTGTAACGCTCGTGGACACCGAGGCGCAGCATTTCCCGGGCATGTTTGGCTTGGACAACTGGGCGGCCGCACAGCGGGGCACATCACTCACATATTCGTTCTGCCGTTACGTGGCAGGACAGAATGCACCGCTCATTGTTGCGGATGCTTCGCAACATCCCACGCTACGAGAGAGCCGCGGGCACACGGAGCTCGATACCACGGCCTATGCCGGTGTGCCGCTTCGCACTCCCAAGGGAGACTGCCTCGGCGCGCTCTGCGCGATCAACTCCGTCCCAGTGGAATGGACGGCGGAACAGGTTGAGATCCTGGAAGATCTCGCGCAGGCGGCCATGGCCGAAATCGAACTGCGCTCCACGTTGCGTGAACTGGCCAATGTGCAGGACGAGTTGCATCGGCAGGCGCTGCATGATGCGCTCACTGGTCTGCTCAATCGCCGTGGTTTCGCCGAGTGTGCGCGGCAGCACATCGCGCTCGCGCAGCGCACTTTCGCACCGCTCACACTCGTCATGGTGGACCTGGATGGCTTCAAGACCATCAAAGACACACTGGGCCATGATGTCGGCGATGTGGCGCTGACCGAGATGGCCGCACTGCTGCAGGATGTCGCGCGCGATTCGGACGTCGTGGCACGACTTGGCGGAGACGAGTTCGCGGTGCTGCTCACCGGAACCGCGGCCACTGCTGCAACGCAATTTCGGGCACGATTGGAGAGCGCGCTGACGGCCTTCAATGCGGGCTCCGAACGTCGCTTTGCACTGCGTGCAAGCACTGGTACGGCGACCTGGCTGCCGGAGTATCCCTCGTCGCTGGCCACGCTGCAGCGGCTGGCCGATGAAGCGATGTATGCCGACAAGCGCGCACGCCGTGAAGCAGGAAGCGAGGCCACGGCTGCCTGAGTAAGCACCTCGCACAGCCTCTACGGACTCCAGCTTGATCCGGTGCACCGTGGTGGCTACATTGGCTGTCTGGCCACGATCGCGTACGCTTTGGCGAACGCGATCGTGGCAGTCCGTGGTACCGCTCACGTAGCTCAGTCGGCAGAGCACATCCTTGGTAAGGATGAGGTCACCGGTTCGATCCCGGTCGTGAGCTCTCTACAAGTCTTTCGCGAACCCCTCCCACATCCGTGGTCGAGGGGTTCGTCGTTTGTGGGATCGCGCCTCATTCGGAGTGACATGGCCTTCGGCCCGCGGCTTCGCACCGACATCGTGGTCATTGGCGCTGGTCAGGCAGGATTGTCGGCGGCCTATCATCTGTCGCTGCGCGGTCTGGCCCCCGTACGACAGTATCTCGTGCTCGATCAGGAGAGCGGGCCGGGTGGTGCATGGCAGCATCGTTGGCCATCACTCACGCTCAGCACGGTCAATCGCATTCACGATCTGCCGGGCATGCCCTTCAGTGATATGGTCGATCCGTCTGCCGCGTCCGTATTCGCAGCCGATGCCGTGCCCCGATACTTCGCGGCCTATGAACAACGGTTTGCCTTGCCGGTGTATCGACCACTCAAGGTCGACCAGGTCGAACGCCACGATACGGGCTATCTGCTGCATACCTCACGCGGCGAAATCTCCGCGCGCGGCATCATCAATGCCACAGGCACCTGGACCAAGCCGAATATCCCGCACATTGCTGGTGCCGAGCAATTCGGTGGACGCACTCTGCACACGCGCGACTATCGAACAGCCGACGAGTTCGTGGGGCAGCATGTCGTGATTGTCGGCGGCGGTATTTCAGCAATTCAACTGCTCGATCAGATCTCACACATCACGCGCACTACCTGGGTGACGCGTCGTGAACCGGTTTTTCGCGAAGGCCCGTTCGATGATGTCGCGGGCAGTCGTGCCGTAAAGCTGGTTGATGATCGCGTGCGCGCCGGACTCCCACCTGAATCGGTTGTGTCGGTGACCGGTTTGCCCGTGACGCCGGCCATTGAAGCCATGCGCGCTCGCGGAGTGCTCACACGTTTGCCGATGTTTTCGCGAATCACCTCCACCGGCGTGATGTGGGACGATGGTCGCACACTTGATGCCGATGTGATTCTCTGGTGCACGGGATTCCTCAGTGCACTCGATCACCTGGATCCGCTCGAGTTGCGTGAGCCAGGTGGTGGCATCGTGATGACGGGGCGGCTCGCCACACAGGTGCAACGCGATCCACGCGTGCACCTGGTGGGCTATGGTCCGTCAGCCAGTACCATTGGAGCCAATAGGGCCGGTCGTGCAGCGGCCGATGAGTTGATCAGCGCGCTGGATCAGCCGCCGACCTGAACACCCGCAGCAGTCGCCGTTTTTCCGCGAGCCGCTTCGAGATGCGCCCGCACACGCGGAATCACCTCGCGGCCGTACAACTCAATCGTGCGTCGCATGTGGTCGTGCGACAACGGACCGGCGCTGTACTTCATGTCGAACCGCTGCACACCAAGGGCCAGCATCGAGTCGGCAATCTTTCGTGCGACGGTGTCGGGCGCTCCGGCATACATCGAACCCGACTCGATTTCGTGTTCGAACTCGTGTTCACTGGTTGGAGGCCAACCACGTTCCGACCCGATGCGATCGCGCATTTCTCGCCACGATGGCCACAACACCTTGCGCGCCTCTGCATCGCTTTCCGCCACGCAGCCGTGAGAGTGAATGCCAATGGGCAGCGCGGCCGCACCACGCTGTGCCAACGTGCGATGATAGAGTTGAACGAAGGGCAGGAAGCGCTGCGGATCACCACCAATGATGGCCAGCATGAGCGGGAACCCGTAGTCCGCCGCACGAACCACCGACTGTGGGCTGCCACCCACTCCGATCCAGGTCGTCAGGTGACCGGTCTCCGTGCTGGGAAACACCCGCTGTCCCTCGAGCGGCGCGCGTGTGGTGCCTTGCCAATTCACCGGCAGCATGGTGCGGTCTGACTCGAGAATCTCGGCGTACAGTGCCAGGCGCTCTTCGAACAGCGTGTTGTACTGCGACAGCGGGAACCCGAAGAGTGGGAACGATTCCGTGAACGAGCCACGGCCCAGAATCACTTCGGCTCGTCCGTTGGAGGTCGCGTTGAGCGTAGAGAAGCGCTGGAAGACCCGAACCGGATCATCCGAACTGAGTACCGTGACCGCCGAGCCCAACGTGATACGGGAGGTCCGACCAGCGATGGTGGCCAGTACGAGTTCTGGTGAGCTTACGGCAAAGTCCGAGCGGTGATGCTCCCCGATGCCGAAATGGTCCACTCCCACTTCGTCTGCCAACTCGGCTTCTGCCACCACATTGCGGATGACCTGCGCATGCGGGAGCGGGCGACCATCGTCGCCCAGGGTGACATCCCCAAAGGTTTCCAGGCCAAAGGTTGGCGCACTATCCATCTGTGAATCCACCGTCTGAATCCGTCGAATTGCGTGTGTGAAAGACGGTGCGTGACATCACCATCTGCGATATCAGGAAAGAGTCCGCCGGTGTGGTTTCCGTTCTCGAGGAAAAGTGGGGATTGCGCGTCCATTCGGGCGGGGTTCGGGAGGCCATTCCAGGAGGTAAGAGCCTTGGGGGCCGTCACTTGCGGTCGCCAATGAGGTCATGTGGATAGGGCGGGCCCGTGACTTGCGGGGGGCTACCGTCGCTGCTACGTTGCAAGGCTCACCCCGTTCAGGCATCACCAGTGGAGTCAGGTGTCGGCGCTCTTGAGCGCGCGCCAGTCTGCTGAGAATGCGCTGGTGGGGTGTGTCCCAGTCGACGCAAAAACAGGCATTACTGAAGAGCAGCACGGAGCCGCCACATGCCGCGCGAGAAGATCATCCTCGGGTGCACCGAGTGTAAGAACCGGAATTACTTCACGATGAAGAACAAGCGTCTTCATCCGGAGCGCGTGGAGTGGAAGAAGTACTGCCCGCGCTGCAACAAGCATCAGCTGCATAAGGAAACCAAGTAAGCCATGACCGCTCCCGTCGAGGTGAATCGCGCGGGGTTCGGCACGCGGATGGTCACGTTCTATCATGACGTGGTCGCCGAGATGAAGAAGGTGACCTGGCCGGATCGCCCGCAGCTGCAGTCGGCGACCATCCAGATCATCATCTTCGTGCTGTTGCTTGGCGCGGTGATCGGTCTGGTCGACGTGGCGCTCCAGTTCCTGCTGGTGCGCCTGCCTGCCATGCTGGTCGGCTGAGCCGAACATCATGACAGTGTCGATGCTTGAGCACCGGTGGTATGCGATCCAGACGACGTCTGGGCATGAGAACAAGGTGCAGCGCCTGATCCAGCGAAAGATCGACACGGATCCGGCTGCTCCCGAAGATCGTCTGATTCGTCAGGCGCTCGTGCCGACGCAGGAAGTCGTCGAGATCAAGAACGGCAAGAAGGTCACTGTCGAACGGAAGATCTTCCCGGGCTATGTGCTCGTGGAGATGGTGGCTTCGCAGGACACCCTGCACGAGATCAACGCCATTCAGGGCGTGATCAAGTTCGTGGGGAAGGATCGGGATCCGATGCCGCTGCGCGACGACGAAGTGCGTCGCTTGCTGGGGCAGGCGGATCCAACCGACGATGCTCCGGTGCGCGAGGAGATTCCATTCCTCGTGGGACAGGCGGTGGCAATCACCGAGGGTCCGTTCGCCGACTTCAACGGGACGGTCGAAGAAATCCTGCCCGAAAAGGGCAAGGTGCGCGTGTCGGTCAGTCTGTTCGGACGGCCGACGAGCGTGGAACTCGACTACCTGCAGCTCCGCGGGTACTGAGTTTCTGGCAGGTGCCCCTTGGGGACGTCGTCACCACCCGACGCAAAACAAAGTGGTAGCCAGACCGCTGTGGGATGGTCCCACGGCGGAACTCGCGATGAGGAAGTAGCATGGCCAAAAAGGTCACTGGATTCGTCAAGCTGCAGATTCCTGCAGGTAAGGCGAACCCGGCGCCCCCAGTGGGTACGGCCCTCGGTCCCCAGGGTATCAACATCATGGGCTTCTGCAAAGAGTTTAATGCTCGGACGCAGGGCGGTGATATGATCATCCCGGTCGAGGTCACGATCTACGCGGACAAGTCGTTCACCTTCATTCTGAAGACTCCGCCGGCGGCGGAACTCATCAAGAAGGAGATCGGCGTTCCGAAGGGCTCGGGTCAGCCGAACAAGAACAAGGTGGGCACCATCACGCGCGCGCAGCTCGAGAAGATTGCGACGACGAAGATGCCCGACCTGAACTGCGATTCCATGGAGTCCGCGGTGGCGATGATCGCCGGTGCGGCGCGTTCCATGGGCATCACGGTGAAGGACTGAGCCTTATGAAGACACATGGCAAGAAGTTCCGCGCCGCGAGTGAGCGTCGCGTCCAGGCGAAGTCGTACGAAGTCAAGCAGGCGATCGCCCTGGTGAAGGATATGGCCTTTGCGAAGTTCGACGAGACCGTCGAACTCGCGGTGCGCCTCGGTGTCGATCCGCGTCACGCCGATCAGGTGGTGCGCGGCACGGTCGTGTTGCCGGCTGGTACGGGCAAGACGATGCGCGTGCTCGTGATCGCGACCGGCGCCAAGGTGCAGGAAGCGCAGGAAGCGGGTGCCGATTTTGTCGGCACCGAATTCCTCGCGAAGATCAAGGAAGGCTGGCTCGACTTCGACGTGCTGATCGCGACACCGGACCAGATGGGACAGCTCGGCCAGCTCGGCCGTGTCCTCGGTCCGCGCGGTCTCATGCCGAATCCGAAGGCCGGCACGGTCACGTTTGACGTGGGCAAGGCGGTTCGCGAATCGAAGGGCGGCAAGATCGAATTCCGCGTCGACAAGGGTGGCAATCTGCACGCCCCGATCGGCAAGGTGTCGTTCACGCCGGACCAGCTCGAGAGCAACCTCACGGCCCTGATGGATACGATCGTTCGCTCGAAGCCGTCGGCGGCCAAGGGCGTGTACATCCGGAACGTCGCGATCTCCAGCTCCATGGGGCCAGGCGTCACCATCGACACCACGCCGTACCGGTAAGAGGGAGACGCACTCATGAAAGCCAAGACCAAGGCCAAGAAGCCTCAGAAGCAGCTCCTCGTCGATGGGCTGGTGTCCAAGCTCAGCGGCGCTCAGGCGCTGTACTACACCGACTTCACGGGTTTGAACGTGAAGCGCATGACGGATCTGCGTCGCCGCCTGAAGAAGGCGGGCGTGGACTACGTCGTGATCAAGAACACGCTGGCGCTCCGCGCGGTGAACGAAGCGGGCCTGGCGGGCACGCGCCTCAGTGGCCCCACAGGGGTCGTTGTTGCGCAGGATGCCATCACGGCGGCGAAGGTCCTCTCCGACTTTGCGAAGGAGAACGACTCGAAGCCCGCAGTGAAGGGCGGCATTTACGAAGGCAACGCCGTGGACGAGGCACTGGTCAAGAAGTTGGCCACCCTGCCGACGCGCGACGAAGCTCTGTCGATGTTCGCTGGCTACCTCAACAGCATCCCGATGATGTTCGCCCTCGCCCTCGACGCCCGTAAGACGCAGCTCGAAGGCTCCAACTGAGATCCCCAGGCGTTCGCCTGATTACACGCCCCAGGCTCCCTGGGGGAGACATACGGAGAGAGTACCACCATGGCTAACACGACCCTGAGCAAGGACGAAATCCTCGACGCGATCGGCGCGATGAGCGTCATCGAACTGTCCGAGCTGATCGAAGCCTTCAAGGAGAAGTTCAACGTCACGATCGCCGCGGTTGCCGCTGGCGGCGGTGGCGGCGCTGCGGCCCCGGCTGCGGCAGCTGAAGAGCAGACCGAATTCACGGTTATCCTCAAGGAAGCCGGCGCCAAGAAGATCCAGGTCATCAAGGTGGTGCGCGAGCTCACCGGCCTGGGCCTCAAGGAAGCCAAGGACCTGGTCGACGGCGCGCCGAAGACCCTGAAGGAAAACGTGTCGAAGGACGAAGCGGCGCAGATCAAGGCCAAGCTCGAGGCCGAAGGCGCTGGCGTCGAAGTCAAGTAATCCCCAGGCACCAGCCGAAGGGTTTACGTCGCACAATCGCAGTTCCGCTTTGGAACGCTCCGCCCCGGGGGCATCGGTCAGTTTCTGCTGACCGATGCCCCCGGGGACGGAGCGCTTTGCGCCTCCGGTCTGCCCGTTCCGGGCGTTCCGGGTCCCGCGCACCCCGCACGAGGGTGAGCCCCTTAAGGATATGATGAACCAGATCTCGTTCGCGAAGCTCGAGACGGGCATGGATATGCCCCACCTGCTGGATATCCAGACGCGCGCTTTTGAGTCGCTGCTGCAACTGGATGCGGCCTCGCAGGAACGCGAGGATGTCGGCCTCGAGCGCGTCTTCAAGGACCTGTTCCCGATCACGGATGTCCACGAGAACTTCTCGTTGGAATTCGTCCGGTACAGCTTGGGCGAACCCAAGTACACGGTCGCCGAATGCATCGAGCGCGACATGACGTACTCGGCCCCGCTCAAGGCCACCCTGCAACTCGTCATTTTCGAAGACACCGGCGACGGCAAGCGTCCCCGGAACATCATCGAAAAAGAAGTCTATCTCGGCGAATTGCCGCTCCTCACCGAGCTCGGCACGTTCGTTATCAATGGCGCGGAACGCGTCATCGTGTCGCAGCTGCATCGCTCGCCTGGCGTCGTGTTCGAAGAGAGCACGCACCCCAACGGCCAGCGTCTGCTGTCGTCACGGATCATTCCGTTCCGTGGCTCGTGGGTCGAGTTCACCGTGGACATCCACGATGTGATCTACGTCCACATCGACAAGAAGAAGAAGTTCCCGGCCACCGCGCTGCTGCGTGCGTTCGGCTACGGAGAAAACCGCGACATTCTGCGGTTGTTCTTCGCCGAGCGCGATCTCGACCTCGTCAAGAAGCGCGAGACCCGCAACGACCAGCGCGAAGTGCTGGGTGCCATCATCGCTGAAGACTTGTCCCTAGAGGGAGAAGTAACGGCGGCTGATGCGCCGAAGCCGAAGACCAAGAAAGCCAAGGCTGAGCGGGAGCGCTCCGAGGCCGAGCTGCTCGTGCGCGAAGGCGACGAGCTGACCGAAGAAGTGCTCAACCGCCTGGTTCGTCAGGGCGTCAAGAGCATCAAGGTCTTCGCGTCGTACACCCAGATTGACCTGCGCGATGAACAGGACGCGATCGACCGCGGCGAGCGCGAAGTGCGCCGCACGCTGGCGCGCGACGTCATCGATCAGGATACGGGCGAAGTTGTTGCCGAAAAGGACACGCAGCTCACCGACACGGTGATCAAGCGCATCCGCAAGGCCGACATCGTCAAGGTGTTCGTGTTCGTTGCCTCGGGTCGTGCCGAGTCGACGCTCATCAAGAACACGTTGGCCAAGGATCCGACGAAGCACGAAGAGGAAGCGCTCAAGCAGATCTATGCGCTTCTCCGTCCGGGCGATGCGCCCAACCGCGAGACGGCCAAGCAGGCGTTGGAGCGTCTGTTCTTCTCGCCCAAGCGCTACGACCTCGGTCGTGTCGGTCGCTACAAGATCAATCAGCGTCTGCGCCTCAATACGCCCATGAGCACCACGGTTCTCACGAAGGAAGACTTCGTGGAAATCATGCGTCAGCTCGTGGAATTGCATGAAGGCCGCGGCGATGTGGATGACATCGATCAGCTGGGCAATCGTCGTATCCGCTCGGTGGGTGAGCTGATCGCGAACCAGTTCTCCGTTGGTCTCTCGCGTATGGCGCGATTGGTCAAGGAGCGCATGTCGATCAACACCGATCCGGAAAAGATCAGTCTCGATGATCTCGTCAACGCCCGTACGGTGTCGGCGGTTATCCAGGCCTTCTTCGGATCGTCGCAGCTGTCGCAGTTCATGGACCAGACCAACCCGCTCGCCGAACTGACGCACAAGCGTCGTCTGTCGGCGCTCGGCCCGGGTGGTCTGACGCGTGAGCGCGCCGGCTTCGAAGTGCGAGACGTGCACTACTCGCAGTACGGCCGCATGTGCCCGATTGAAACGCCTGAAGGTCCGAACATCGGTCTGATCACGTCGCTCGCCTGCTTCGCCCGCGTGAACGATCTCGGTTTCATCGAGACGCCGTACCGCGTGGTGAAGGAAGGCCGTGTGACGGGTGAGATCGTGTGGCTCGACGCGAACCGCGAAGAAGACGCGATCATCGCGCAGGCCAACTCGAAGCTCAATCCTGACGGCACGTTCGTGGACGGACTGGTGCTCTCGCGTAAGCGAGGCGACCTCCCGCTCGAGCCGCCGACGAACATCGACTACATGGACGTGGCGCCGGAGCAGCTGGTCTCCATCGCCGCCGCGCTCATTCCGTTCCTCGAGCACGACGACGCCAATCGCGCCCTCATGGGCTCGAACATGCAGCGTCAGGCCGTACCGCTGCTCAATCCGGCCACGCCGCTTGTTGGTACCGGTCTCGAAGCCACGGTCGCCGTGGACTCGGGCGCGGTCATCATCGCGCGCCGTCCGGGTATCGTGACCAATGTGACGGCCGACGAGATCATCGTCGACGCCGGTCTCATCGAAGGTGCCGTGGAGTCGGATCGTCCGCTCGCGCGCCTTGGTCACCTCGATCGTTACAAGCTCAAGAAGTACTGGCGTACCAACCAGGACACGGCCATCAACCAGCGTCCGCTCGTGCGGATGGGGCAACAGGTCGGGAAGGGTGAAGTGCTGGCCGACGGTGCCGCGACCGAAATGGGTCAGCTGGCGCTGGGTCGCAACGTCACGGTGGCCTTCATGCCGTGGTACGGTCACAACTTCGAAGACGCCATCGTACTCTCCGAGCGCCTGGTGAAGTTCGACGTGTTCTCGTCGATTCACATCCAGGAACTCGAACTGCACGTGCGTGACACGAAGCGCGGGCAGGAAGAAATCACGCGCGAAATCCCGAACGTCGCCGAGGAGTCGCTGGTCGATCTCGACGAGCGCGGTATCGTGCGTATCGGTGCGCAGGTGAAGCCGGGTGACATCCTCGTCGGCAAGATCACGCCGAAGGGTGAGACCGAGCTGTCGCCGGAAGAGAAGCTCCTCACGGCCATCTTCGGTGAGAAGGCCAAGGACGTGAAGGACAGCTCGCTCAAGGTGCCGCCCGGTATGGAAGGCACGGTCATCGACGTGAAGATCTTCTCGCGTGTCGAAGATCAGGTCGTTGAAAAGGATCGTGGTGAGCGCATCGGTGAAGTGCGTCGTCTCGAAGGTGAAGAGAAGATTCGCGTCAACGAAGTGCGCGACGCCGAACTTGCGACGGTGCTGACCGGCGAGACGGTATCGCTGGCGCTCAAGGCCGGCACGGTGGAAGAGGCGATTGCCGCCGGCACCACGTTGACCAAGGAAGTGCTCGAAGGCCTGCGTTTCGCGACGCTTGATCTCAAGACGTTCCGCGTCGAGAACAAGAAGGCCAACGATCGTGTGCGCGAACTCATCGACGCCGCGAACGAAGAGAAGAGCCGGATCGAAGAGCGTGCGGAAGAGCGCATCGACCGCATCCTGCAGCCCGACGAATTGCCGCCGGGCGTGATTCAGCTCGTGAAGGTGTATCTGGCCGAGAAGCGCAAGATCTCGGTTGGTGACAAGATGGCCGGTCGTCACGGCAACAAGGGTATTGTTGCGCGCATCGTTCCCGAAGAAGACATGCCGTTCCTTCCGAACGGTCGTCCGGTGGACATCGTGCTCAACCCGCTCGGCGTGCCGTCACGCATGAACGTGGGGCAGATCCTCGAAACCCACCTCGGGTGGGCCGCGAAGCTGCTCAACTTCTACGCGAAGACACCGGTATTCGAAGGCGCGAACGAGCGCGAAATCGGTTTGCTGATGAAGCTCGCCGGTGTGCGTTGGGCGCGCGAAACGCTGGTCCTTGGCGATGGCTCCAGTGATGCCACGCCGGCCGAAATCAAGGTGCTGCTCTCCGACATCAAGCCGGATCGTCGTTTGCCGGACAAGGTGACGTTGCTGAGCGATGGCAACATCAACGATCTCGGTGGCAAGGACATGTCGGCTGAAACGAAGGCCCTGTTCGCTCGCGTGAAGGATTTCGCGGTGCGTTCGGCGCGCACGTTGGCCGAGCGTGAAACGGATGCCGTGAAGGCAGCCATCGCGATTCATCGCCAGGACACGGGTGAGTTGCCGGGTGATGCCGCAGCAGCTGTCGCTGCCCTCGAGGCGCAGGCATCGATGTCGCACGCGGAAACGCTACAGCGCATCGGTCAGCCGGCCCTCGCGGCGCTGGTGACGGGTGGCAAGGACGCCGATGTCGACGCGGCGGCCACCGAACTCATTCGCCTCGCAGGCCTCACGCCCACCGGTAAGGTGCGTCTGCGTGATGGTCGTACCGGTGAGACGTTCAACTCACCGGTCACGGTCGGTGAGATCTACATGCTCAAGCTGTCGCACCTTGTCGACGACAAGATCCACGCCCGCTCCATCGGACCGTACTCGCTGGTTACGCAGCAGCCGCTCGCCGGCAAGGCGCAGTTCGGCGGTCAGCGTTTCGGAGAAATGGAAGTGTGGGCGCTGGAAGCGTACGGCGCGGCGCACACGCTGCAGGAAATCCTGACGGTCAAGTCCGACGACGTGAACGGCCGAAGCCGTGTCTACGAGGCGATCGTGAAGGGTCAGAACCTGCCGGAGCCGGGCATCCCGGAGTCGTTCAACGTGCTCGTGAAGGAATTGCAGGCGCTCGGCATCAAGGTCACGCTCGGATCGTCGGAAGGCCCCGGGATGGAACTGATCGATGTCGGTGGAAACAACGTTGGCAACGGCGGAGAGGAATAACACATGATCGATTTCCGCAGCTCGCGCGAAGCCCGCGCGTCCGCGTTCGACTACATGTCGGTCCGCATCGCCTCGCCAGAGGAGATTCGCGGCCCGAAGGACCCCAAGGAGCGCGAGCGGCTGGAGATGGCCGGTCTGCGCACCTGGTGGTCGTGGGGCGAGGTCACCAAGCCCGAAACCATCAACTACCGCTCCTTCAAGCCTGAGAAGGACGGTCTCTTCTGCGAGCGCATCTTCGGTCCGGTCAAGGACTGGGAATGCCATTGCGGCAAGTACAAGCGCATCCGCTATCGTGGCGTGATCTGCGACCGTTGCGGCGTGGAAGTCACGCTCAGCAAGGTGCGTCGTGAGCGCATGGGTCATATCGAACTAGCGGTGCCGGTCGCGCACATCTGGTTCTTCAAGACCCTGCCGTCACCCATGGGCAACCTGCTCGATGTCACGCTGCGTGATCTCGAGAAGGTGATCTACTACAGCAACTACATCGTCATCGATCCGGGCAATCAGGAGGTGCGTGAGCGCCAGCTGCTCGACGAAGACGAGTATCTCACGCTGCGCCAGAAGGCCAAGGCCGAAGGCGACGCCGCGTTCCAGTGCGACATTGGTGCGCCGGCCGTGCGTGAACTGCTGAAGCGTCTCGACGTCGACAAGACGGCCGAGGAGCTGCGCACGAACGTCGTCGGTGAAACGTCGCAGCATCGCAAGAAGCAGATGCTGAAGCGTCTCAAGATCGTCGACGCATTCCGTACGTCGGGTGAAGGCGGTGAAATCCGCAATCGTCCGGAGTGGATGATCCTGGACGTGATCCCGGTGATTCCGCCCGATCTGCGTCCGCTCGTGCCGCTCGATGGCGGCCGCTTCGCGACGTCGGACCTGAACGATCTGTATCGCCGCGTCATCAACCGCAACAACCGTCTCCAGAAGCTGATCTCGCACCGTGCGCCGGAAGTCATCCTGCGTAACGAGAAGCGCATGCTGCAGGAAGCGGTGGACGCGTTGTTCGACAACGGTCGTCGCTCCAAGGCCATTCGTGGCCGCGGCAAGCGTCCGCTCAAGTCGCTGTCCGACATGCTCAAGGGCAAGCAGGGCCGGTTCCGTCAGAACCTGCTCGGCAAGCGCGTGGACTACTCGGGCCGTTCGGTCATCGTCGTGGGCCCGGAGCTCAAGCTGCATCAGTGCGGCTTGCCGAAGGCCATGGCACTCGAGCTCTTCAAGCCGTTCATCATTCACAAGCTCGTCGAGAGCGGTGAAGCGGAAACGGTGAAGCGCGCGAAGAAGATCGTCGAGCGCGAAAACGCGATGGTGTACGAAGTGCTCGAAGGCATCATCCGCGACCATCCGGTGCTGCTCAATCGCGCGCCGACGCTCCACCGTCTGGGTATCCAGGCGTTCGAGCCGGTGCTCGTGGAAGGCAAGGCCATTCGTATTCACCCGCTCGTCTGCGCGGCGTTCAACGCCGACTTCGACGGTGACCAGATGGCCGTGCACGTACCGCTTTCGTTCGAAGCGCAGATCGAAGCGCGCGTGCTGATGCTGTCGTCGAATAACATCCTCAAGCCGTCGGACGGTCGTCCGGTCGCCGAGCCGTCGCAGGACATCGTGCTCGGTTGCTACGTCGCGACCAAGGCGCCGACGGATTTCGACAAGCACGCCAAGGATCCGGCGTGGGTGGCCAAGCTGCCGGCGTTCACGTCGACGGCCGAAGTGGAAATGGCCATCGCCAACGGACGCGCCACGTATCAGACGGCGTGCCGCTGGTTGGATCGTCGCGCCGAAACGCCGACGTGGATGACCACGACCACCGGTCGTGTGTTGTTCGACGTGATCGTGCCTGCCGGTCTGTCGTTCAAGAACTTCGACATGAAGAAGAAGGCGCTGGGCCAGCTGGTCTTCGAGAGCTACCGCGAAGCGGGGTTGGCGGAGACAGTGGCGCTGCTCGATCGCCTCAAGGAATTCGGTTTCCGTAACGCGACGCGCGGTGGCGTGTCGATCGGAATCGAAGACCTGCACATTCCGAAGGAAAAGGAGTCGCTGCTCAAGGAAGCGTCGGAGCGCGTGGAGCGTTTCCAGCGTGCCTACGCGACGGGCAACATCACGAACGGCGAGCGCTACAACAAGGTCATCGACACCTGGACGCACGCCAACACCGACATCGCCGACGCGATGGTGAAGACCATGCGCGAGTCGCAGGGTGGCTTCAATCCGGTGTTCATGATGTTCGACTCCGGCTCACGCGGTAGCCGCGACCAGATCCGTCAGCTGGCGGGTATGCGCGGCCTCATGGCGAAGCCGCAGAAGAAGCTCACCGGTGGTATCGGTGAAATCATCGAAAACCCGATCAAGTCGAACTTCCGTGAAGGCTTGTCGGTGCTCGAGTACTTCTCGTCCACGCACGGTGCGCGTAAGGGTCTGGCAGACACGGCGCTCAAGACGGCCGACGCCGGTTACCTGACGCGTCGTCTGGTCGACGTGGCGCAGGACATGACGATCGCCGAAGAGGATTGCGGCACGATCCTCGGCATCGATACGTCGGCGCTGAAGGAAGGCGAAGATGTGATCGAGCCGCTCGCCGAGCGTCTCGTGGGCAACGTGGCGGCGGACGCGGTGTTCGACCCCATGGAGCGCGACGAGGCCGGTCGTCCGAAGCTGCTGGTGGAAGCTGGTCAGCTCATCTCGGAAGAGATGGCGCAGGCGATCGAAGATTCGGGTATCGAGATGGTGAAGATCCGCTCGGTGCTCACCTGCGAAGCCAAGCGTGGTCTCTGCCGCATGTGCTACGGCCGTAACCTTGCCACCATGCAGATGGTGGATCTGGGCGAAGCCGTTGGTATCATCGCGGCGCAGTCCATCGGTGAGCCGGGTACGCAGCTGACGCTTCGTACGTTCCACGTCGGTGGTACGGCTGCCCGTATCGCCGAGCAGACGGCACGCAAGACCAAGAAGGCCGGTGTCATCGAGTTCGGTGACCGTCTCGTGACGGTGCTCAACCCGGAAGGCCAGAAGGTCGTGACGTCGTACGAAGGTGAACTGATCATCAAGGCGTCGGCGGACAAGAACGCCGCCATCGAAGCCCGCCTCCAGGTGCCGCTCGGTGCCTACCTCATGGTCGAGGATGGTCAGGTCGTGAAGAAGGAAGACACGGTGTTCACGTGGGACCCGTACTCGAATCCGATCATTGCGGATATCGAAGGTACGGTGCGTTTCGTGGACCTCGTGGAAGACGAATCGCTGTCCGAAGAGCTCGACGAACTGACGGGTCTCCGTCAGCGCGTGGTGATCGAAGACCGCGAAAAGAAGCTCCACCCGCACATCGAGATCTGGCAGAACAAGGGCGGCAAGGAGAAGCGCGTGCGCGACTTCATTCTGCCCGTGGGCGCCGTCATCACGATCGAGGATGGACAGGAAATCCCGGCTGGTACGATCCTCGCGAAGATCAGCCGCGAAGCGTACAAGACGCGCGACATCACCGGTGGTCTGCCGCGCGTGGCCGAGTTGTTCGAAGCGCGTCGTCCGAAGGATCCGGCCACGATCTCCGAGATCGACGGCTTCGTGCGGTTTGGCGAAATCAAGCGCGGCAAGCGCGAGGTGTTCGTCCGTCCGGCGACCATCGACAAGGGTGTGTGGCAGGTCGACGAGTCGCAGGCCGAGCAGGTGTACGAAGTGCCGTCAGGCAAGCACCTCCGCGTACACGAGGGTGACCGCGTGCGCGCTGGTGACCGCATCAGCGAAGGTCCGGTCAATCCGCACGACATCTTGCGGATCAAGGGCCCGCGCGCGGTACAGGAGTATCTGCTGAACGAAGTGCAGGAGGTCTATCGCCTGCAGGGCGTGAAGATCAACGACAAGCACATTGGCGTGATCGTGAAGCAGATGCTGCAGAAGGTGCGCATTGCGGATTCTGGGGACACCGAGCTGCTCGAAGGCGAGCATGTCGATCGTTCGCAGTTCCGCGATACCAACGAGGATGCCAAGAAGCGCAAGATTCGTCCGGCAACGGCCGAACCCCTGCTCCTCGGTATCACGAAGGCCTCGCTCACCACGCAGTCGTTCGTGTCGGCGGCCTCCTTCCAGGAGACCACGCGCGTCCTCACCGACGCGGCCATTCGTGGCTCGCGCGACGACTTGCTGGGTCTCAAGGAGAACATCATCATCGGTCACCTCATCCCCGCCGGTACGGGCATGTACCGATACCAGGAAGTGGATGTGGAGTCCGATTCGCTCCCCGAGCCGGAGCCGGTGCCAGAGGCGCTGGAGCCCAACTTCGAGGCGCTGCTGCCATCCTTTGAGCCGTCAGCATTCACCATGCCTGACGAGTGATCTGAAGGCTGAGAGTTGAGATATGAGAGGCGGCCGGAAGACTTGTTCTTCCGGCCGTCTTCTTTTCTCGACTCTCGACTCTCGACTCTCGACTCTCGACTCTCAGACTCTCAGACTCTCAGACTTTGAGAGTCTGAGAGTGTCAGATGGAAATAGACATTGAGAGGGTGGGCAACTCAGGAGCCGGTGCTCGGAGGTGCTGGAGCAAGGACTGCGGTTGGTGATGTGAGCATTACTCACACGGTAGCCCTCTTGCAGCTCTTTCCTCCAGATGCTTCATCCAACCGTAGGTCATGCGGCGAACGGTGACGGTCTCCGCGATGCTTGTGCTTGCCGATTCCGGTAGCGCCTGCAAAGCGACTGCGAGTCGCAATTGCAACTCAACCTCGTTACATGAACCGATGGCAATTCGGAGAAATGCGCGGCAGCGCTTCGGTGCGTCGAAGGCGGTGGCTTCGGTGAGATTGCTCGCTACGGAGTCAACTGCGCGCAGAAGTTGCGAACGTAGGCTAGGGCTACAACTGGCAAGAGCCTCGGCGTGACGGTCGGCCAGGCGATGAATCGCCACGGCCAATGCAAACGCCCGATCAATGACCTGTAGCCTCGATGGGTTGTGGGGCATGTGCCACGATAGGGCCGGATGTTCTCGCGTGTCGCACCGATTCTTCGCCAGTCGACACATTCTGACGCACACCCAACCCTTCCGCCGAACCTCCGGGAGCTGGGCTCCGGAGTTGCTCACCCTCTCAATGTCTATTTCCAGCTGGCCCTCTCAGCCTCTCACCCATCCGCTGGATAGATCGTCCAAAAGCGAACCCTCCCGGCCACCTCCGACCTCTCACCCTCCCAGTTAGGACTAAGTGTTCCGAGCCTTAGTACAGGAACACGAATTGACGCTTCTGCGTTATGACCGCAGGTTCAGTTGTTGGCTGATGTCAAGATTGTCATTCACCGCAGTATCGCGATTCTGAAGCCGAGGCTATGCCCAGGATGCCCGACGAAGGGACCACGGGAGGCACGGACCCGCGCGCCGCGAACGCCATGCGTTCGATCTGGCCGCCGCTGGCCGGAATCGTATTGGCTGTTGCCGTACCACTGAGTCTGCTCACGGCTTACACCATTCGTGAGCTGGCGCGTGATGCACGCGATCAGGCGCGTCTCGAGGTTGAAGGTGTGGCGCGAATCGTCGGCAGTCGCGTCGAAGATTTCGTTCGTGAGCAGCAGACGATCTTGTCGTTGGTCGCATCGACTGTCGGCGCCGATACGGCAGTTCCGGCAGGAGAACTTGACCAACTGCTGCGACGCATAGACGATCGCCTACCCGAGTATATCCGCTACGTCGGTGTGTATCGTCCCGACGGTAGCAACGTGGCGCACGCCTATCCGTACGCGCCAGGCGAAGTGCGTCCATCGGTTGGTGATCGTGCGTATTTCCGCAACGCCATTGCGACTCGACGATTTGCCGTGGGAGAACCTGTTGTCTCCCGCATCACGGGGCGAAGGGTGGTTGGATCCGCCTTACCAGTGGTCTCCGCCAGCGGAGAGATTGTCCGGTTGGTGACGGTATCATCGGAGCTCGATCATCTCCTGGAGATGCTGGCCGTTCCACAATTTCCTGGTGATGCTGTGGTTGCGGTATTGGACACACTGGGATTTATCGTTACTCGCAGTCTTGACCCCGAGCGTTGGGTGGGGCGTGATCTCAGCGCCGATTCGTCGGTGCAGCAGATACTGCGAGAGCGTAGAGGCAGTGGACAATTTTTCGGCATAGACAGCATCCATCGCTTCGGTGCGTATCTGCCAGCGGCTGGTACGCCATGGTTGATCTTCGTGGCGACACCAACGGCTTTGCTGGCTGGTGTCGAACGGGATGTACTGCTGCGCAGCTCATTGTTGGCAGGCTTTGTTCTCACAGCTGCACTGCTGCTGGCCGCGTACATGGCACGCGGACTGGGACGACCGATTGGGCGACTCATTGTTGACGCGCGTGCACTGGGACGTGGAGAAGCTGGACGGCGAGCGGATGTGAATGCATCGGGACCACTGCGTCCTCTGGCGCGTGCGTTCAACCGCATGGCGGATGATCTGACGGAGCGCACGCAATCACTCGAGCGGATGGAAGCCAGGTATCGCTACCTGTTCGAGCGCAATCCTGGTGCGATGTGGGTGTACGATGACACATCGCTCGCGATTCTGGCGGTCAACAGTACGGCGGTGACGCGCTATGGCTGGACGCACGAAGAGTTTCTGTCCATGACCATTGTCGATATCCGCCCACCGGAAGATGTACCGTTGATGCATATGTCCCGGCTCCAGTCGGAGGAGCAACGGGTGCATGTTGATGAGCCGTTCCGGCATCTGCGCAAGGACGGCAGCATCATGCTGGTTTCGGTTACCGCCATTCCGATTGAGTTTGATGGGAAGGCCGCACGCCTCGTATTGGCGGATGATGTGACGCAGCGTGTAACTGCCGAGCGGGCGCTTCGAGTGAGCGAAGAGCAGTACCGTATGGTGACCGACGGTATTCCCTTGCTCATTGGTGATGTGTCGGCAACCGGCACGCTCAATTTCGTGAATCGCGCATTCACGGCATTCTTTGGTCGTGAGCGTGAAGCACTGATCGGCATGTCGTTTGCCGATCTCTTCCCGCCTGACGCACGCACGATCTTGCAGTCGCGCACACGCACCATCGCCGACGGTTCGGCCATTGTGTTCGAAACGACGCTGCTACGTGCCGACGGAAAAGAAGCCCGGTGCATGGTATCGCTGGTGCATCGCACAGCAACGCCAACGAAGGCGACGGTCGGGGCGACAGCCGGCGCAGCGGCTGGCCAACCTGTCTCATCGCGTGTGGTGGCCAGTGGTCACTTCGTTGTCATCAGCGATGTGAGCGAACGCGCTGAGCTGGAAACGCAGCTGCGCCATTCGCAGAAACTCGATGCTGTTGGTCAGCTCGCCGGCGGTGTGGCGCACGATTTCAATAATCTGCTCACCGTCATTCTCAGTCACGCAACATTCGCGCGCGAAGAAGTGGCTTCGCGTCCCGAGTTGCGTCGTATCGGGGCACCGCTCACGGAGAGTCTCACCGAGATCACCAGTGCGGGTGAACGTGCGGCCACGCTCACGCGCCAACTTCTTGCCTTCAGCAGAAGACAACCGCTCGCTTCCCGTGTTATCGATCTCAACGCCGTTACCCTTGGCGTTGATCGCATGCTACGCCGATTGCTTGGCGAACACATCGAAATGGTGACGCTCCTGGCACCGGGCATCGGTGCCGCAGAGGCTGATCCAGGACAGATCGAGCAGATCCTCGTCAACCTCGCGGTCAATGCGCGTGATGCAATGCCGCGTGGTGGGCGGCTCACCATCGAGACAGCCAACGTCACGCTGGATGAAGCGTATGCGGCCACGCGCGCCGATGTCACACCGGGCGAGTATGTCATGCTGGCCGTCAGCGACAACGGCGTTGGTATGTCATCAGAGGTCTTGGATCATGTGTTCGAGCCCTTCTTTACGACCAAGCCCGCGGGGCAGGGTACCGGATTGGGACTCGCGGTGTGCTATGGTATCGCGAAGCAGCACGGTGGGCATTTGGCCGGCTACAGTGAGCTCGGACAAGGGGCCACGTTCCGCCTGTATCTCCCGCGTGTTGCACGCTCAGTAGACAGCGTGTTGCCGAAGGCTGACGTGCCGACATCACGTGGTACCGAGTCCGTGTTGTTGGTTGAGGATACCTACGCCGTGCGCGCAGTCGCTGCACGTGCTTTGGCTACGCATGGCTATCAGGTTGTTTCCGCTGCAGATGGCCTTGAGGCACTGCGTTTGGTGAGCGCAATGGAGCGGCCGATGGACTTGCTCATCACCGATCTCATGATGCCGCATATGGGAGGACGCGAGCTGGCCGAAGAGCTGCTGCGCCAATCGCCCGGACTACGCGTGCTCTATATGTCGGGATACACGCAACAGGCAGCGGATGGTCTTGGCGAGTTCACCGACAGTTTGCACTACTTGCCCAAACCGTTTGTGCCGAGCGAGTTGTTGCGTCGCGTGCGTGAGGTGCTGGATCTGACTCCACCAGGGAAGCCGGTCGAGTAGGAGTCACCTGAAAGGCAACACAGGTACTATCGGATCCAGTCGACGCTGCAACGATGGCACGAGAAGTCGAACACCTGTGCTGCGGGTGATACGCTTACCGCTTACGAGATCGGTGACCGTGACGGAGACCACGTGGCGCCCATACGGTGCATTTCCCTGCAGCGGTAGCTTGATGTGCTCCACGACCACCGGTTTGGCGTGCGCCTCCCGGGTGTAACTGAGGGATGACGCATCGGGTTCGTCCGCAAGCACTTTCGCGCTTGCTTTGCGAGCTGTGGTCAAGGCGTCGCGCATGTCGACGTTGTTTACTATTTCTCCAGTCTCACGGCGCATATTCACACTCCATCTGATGCGCCCGTCAGGGCCTGGTGTGAGATCATAGATCTCCCACAGGACCGAAAATCGTTCCTTGGGAAGGACAACACCCGCATTGGGTGTAAAGACAAAGTCGTTCCACCGCACCGCAGGGCGAACCTGCTCAACTGCATGGCCTGTGATCAACACATCGCTCATGCCAAAGCCGCGGACGTTGATGCGAATGGCAGCGTCGGAGTTGAAGTGCATGATTCCCCGAGCGGCACTTGCGCTTAGCGGTTCATAGGCCTCGACACGGTGCATCACTTCTTCAGGTCCAGCGCGCGTCTGCCATTGCTGCACGAAGGCTATGCGGTCCTTGGGCGGGAGTGGATCCGAAGTCGAAAGAGTTGCGATGGGCTCGCCCATCGGTTGCCGCAGAAAAAGTGTGGTGGCAATTCGTGCATTCGCTTGTACGTTCGCCGATTTCTGATGGGGAAACGAGCGAAGCGGGACTCGTGCCTCAACATGCAAGTCCATCGAGTCTAGTCCTCCACGAAATCGGGCCAGCATGACGTCGATTGTGTCCATGGTGCCAACGAAGGGGACACCCTTCCAGCTTGCGCGTTCCTGCTCCACACAGCGATAGGCGGCATTGAGGAATCGCGGATCAAGACACGAGCGCTGCTTCACGGTCCAGAATCCAAGGAGCGCCGCCCGTTGGCGCCCACCGGCGAACGCGCGCCACCATTCTGCCAGATCTTCGACCTGCATATCCTGGGTAAGGCCATCCCAGGTCCGACGGAAATATCGAAAGTTGTCGAATCGACCGGGATAGATACGCTCCCATCGCGCTGATGGCGCGCCCCGGCGCATATGGACACGACCACTGGGTGTTTCACTGCCGCTCTGTCCCGGTCGCGCATGCTGCGCGTAGCGGTAGTCTGCTTCAGCCATGCGAGCCATTCGCGCGAGCTGCACTTCGTTGACTGGCGTGCTCCACATCGGATCAATAACGAGCCAACCGCGACGATCGATATCCAATCGGTCGTTCGGGAGAAACCCATATCGCCATTCATCGTCGTCTCGCGTCAAGATGCCATCGAAGTCATAGAAGCGGGCCGAATCGACACGCGGTAGGTACCGCGAGGCGTTCTGGAAGGCCGCTTCAGCTTCCGGGAGACGTGACACATTGCTGCCCGCCAGGTGGTAGGTGGCCAGCGGTCCGGCCATTACCAACGCAGAGTCATTGGGCGCCCATCGCAACATGTCCTTCGCTGCTGAATCAAGCGCGGCCCACCGAGACATTGCGACCCAGGGTGCCAAAGCCATTCGAAGCCACCTACTGCGATCGGGGCCCGTGGAGAGCCGCGCGGCTTGGGCGTAAAGGCGCGCGCTCCATTCTGCCTCCGATTCACCAAGCAATCGAGAGGTTGCAGGAACTGGCGCCAAGGTTGTCAGAGGTCGCAGGCCGGCGGCGAGGTCGTGTACGCGTTGCTCCTCAGACTGTACTTCGCGCAGTGGGCGTTCGAGGCGCGCCTGTGCGCGGGTCCACAGCTCATCAGCAAAAGGAATCAACCCATCGCGGACGCTGATCGAGTCGCCGCGGCGGGCCGTCGCAGATAGAGCAGAATCGAATCTTGCTAGCGCCTGTGCTCGATGTGCCACGTGCACTGAGAGCAGTTGCCAGACGGTCTGCTCTGCAATCCAGGACAATGGTGGTGAACCCACGAGATTGAAAAGATGCGTCCAGCCGTGATGCACGCACATGGCAATCAACTCTGTGGAGTCGAATGGCACGCGTTCATTCCGCGCAACCAATTGGCGTACCCCCTTGAGCGCGATGGTTGCATTGTTTTGCGCACTGTCGACCATGCAGGGGGTCAGGCGCATGCCCGGATATTCACGTGGCAGTATGCCTCGTCTGCCAAGCGAATCACTTTGAACGGTAATCCCTGCCAGGACGGAGCCGCCTTTCCCCTCCCATGGGTCTTTGAGCTCCATCATGCGCCGGACGCGCTCCGATGCTGGCGCACCATGCCGACAAGACCACAGAGCCGCCGTGCAGACGGCCAGCAGAAGAATCACACGCATTGGGGAGGGAGCTATTGTGCCGAGTGAGTTGCGACGTGGTGTGCGCGACGTGCTGGACCAGTCATCAATGCAGTCGATTCTCGTCGACTGGAGGACGAGGCGGACGCACTACGGGTCTCGATCCCGTCGGCATCCCCATCGATGGAGCGACCAGTGGTGCGGGGGGCGTGGTGTTGATGCGTTGCTGCAACGAAGGGAGCAGCACGCGGACTGGAGTGCTTCGTGTTTCCGATCGACCACTCACCAGATCGGTGACCTTGATCGATACCACATGCCGTCCATGTGGCGCTTTCTCAGGAATGGGTAGCTTCACATGCTCCACGATGACCGCACGGGCGGGAGCTTCGCGCGTGTAGTTGAGAGACGCCGCATCGGGTTCATCTGCTTCGACCTTGGCACCGGCCTTTGTCGCTGTGGTCAATGCGTCACGCATGTCGGCGGAGGTCGTGGCCTCACCAGCCTCGCGCCGGATATCCACACGCCATCGTACGCGTCCATCGGGACCCGGCGTCAGCTCATAAATCTCCCAGAGCAACGAGAAGCGCTCCTTTTGCGCCACGACGCCGGCATTCGGTGTGAAAGTGAAATCGCTCCAGCGTTGTGCCGGCCGTCTGTTCTCAACGGCATTCCCGGTGATCAAGACATCACTCATACCAAAACCACGAACCGGAATCCGAATCGCGGCATCAGATGAGAAGTGCATGACTCCACGAGCTGCGGCGTCACGGGACGCCTCCCACGATTCAACCCGATGCATGACCTGGCCCGTTCCCGTCCGTACGTCCCATTGATGCGTAAGGGCGATGCGATTGCTCGGGAGCAGGGCGGCTTCCGTGGTCTTTTCGATGATCGGACCACCAAGTTCATTGCGCAGGAACAGCGTGGTGATGATGCGGGAGTCCCGTCGTACACGCGGTGAGTCACGATGCGGAAATGTGCGGAGCGGGATGCGGCTCTCCACATGCATGTCGACTGAATCAGAGGCCGCACGGAACCGCGCGAGCATGACATCCACTGTGTCCATGCGACCCACGAAACGCACACCCGTCCACAGGGCTCGTTGGCGTTCGGCGCAGGCCGTTGCGGTGATCGGAATCTCGTGCCATTCACAATCCGGAGTGTTTTTCGCAATGGCCCAAACTCCCATCTGCGCGGCGCGTTGTCTGCCACCGCTGAAAGCCTTCCACCACTCTCGCGTATCTTCGATCGCAATACGCTGGACGACCCCGTCCCACAGGCGCTCGAAGTGTAGCAATCCTCCACGGTCCTCTACGAACTGCCATCGCATCGAAGGGCGCCCACGGCGCAGGTGCAGTCGACCAGCATGTGTTTCACTTCCACTCTGGCCTACTCGCGTCACATTGGCATAGAGATAGTCCGACTCGGCGACACGCACCCGTTTGGCGAGCCTGATTTCATTCGTGGGGGTCGTCCACATGGGATCGAGCACCACCCATCCACGTCGATCAATGTTGCGACGCGTATCCGGCAGAAAGCCATAGCGCCATTCGTCGTCGTCGGCTGAAAGCACATTGTCAAAACCGTCGTAGCGAACCGAATCCACGCGTGGAAGTTGCGCCGCAGCGTGATCGAATTGAGAGTCGATTCTGGCCGCCGCCGCTGGGCGTGCGCGTTCCGTATACCAATGCGCGAGCGGTCTGGCCATGACGAGTGCGGAGTCGCCCGGTGCGCGCGTAAGTGAATGCGTGGCCGCTGAATCGAGCGCATCCCATTTCGCCATGGCAACCCAAGGCGCGAGGGAGAGGCGATACCACCAACTGCGTCGCGGGCCCTTGGTCCACTCTGCGCCAGTCGTGAACAAGCGCGCGGCCCACTCTGCTTCGGACTCGCCGAGTAAATCCGACGTGGCGGGAATGGGCGGCAAGGCAGCAAATCGTAGCGGCATGCCAGCGGCCAGATCATGCACGGCGTGCTCCTGATCATGAATTCCGCGCAGTGGGCGCTCAAGCCGCGCCTGTGCGCGCACCCACATCTCAAGCGCGAATTGCGCCAGGGCACTGCGGGCCTGGGTTGTATCCCCTCGAGCGAGTGTGGCGGCCAACGCACTGTCGAACCGGACCAAACCCTTGGCGCGATGCGCAGCATGAATGGACAGCAAGGACGTCGCCGCGTGATCTGCCAACCAGGTCAGTGGGATTTCTCCCGAGAGTCCAAAGGCAAGCTGCCAATTGTGCGTAGCGCACAGACTCCAAAGGTCGAGTGAGTCGAACGGCACACGTTCGTTGCGTTCGATCAATCGCTGTGCTGCTGCAATCGCCGTCGTGGGATCGACCTGGGACGCAAGCGAAACACATTGTGTACCACGCATTCCCGCATACTTGCGTTCCGGACCGCGACGCCCGAGAGAATCGGAGTACGTGATGATTGCTGCCAGTTCGGTTTCGGGGAACGCCGACAGCGAATCCGCCAAATCCACGGCCCGACGTACCCGTTCCTGTTGTTTTGCCGCATGTGCACAGCCCAACACGAACAAGGCGCCTATCGCCAGGCCCCAAATTCTCATTGCAATCTCCGGTTCGCCGGTCGCGCTGCGCATGAGGAGCACTCATGAGGGAGGGCGCAGCAGCAGCTGTTACCCAGGATACGCTTCGGAGTTCTCGATTTTCTTAGCGGAGCAGGTCGCCCGTTGGCCCGCCCCGTCCACCGCCACGCTTGCCTGCCAGCGTAGCCGCCGTGTCGAGCCAGGCGGTCACTTGCTTGCGCGCCACATCGAATGCGCGCGAGGGGTCCGTCAACGAGACCACGACCTCCGAACCCTTGGAGAATCGTCCGGTTCGGACGTCGGTCAGCATGGTGATCATGAGAACCGAATCGGCGCGCATCGTGAGCAAACCGCTGACGACATAGTCCGCGCGGAGCGCCCAGCCCACCGCCATCTTGTCCGGCAGCACGCGCATGGCCTTGTCGACCATCTCGCGCGGCACGACATCGAAGCGTTCCTCGGCGATGGCGTCGCGGACTTCCTCTGCCAGGTCACGTGCGGTCGACGCGCCATCGCGTCGTCCGGTGGAGTTCGTATATGGCGTCACCACAACGCGCAGTCGTGAATCGTGCGGTGGTGCCATGAGCGGAGTCACCACGGCCGGCACATTCGGTCTTGGCTGAGTGAAGCGCATGGTACGCGGCGCGGTGGCCATGGCCGAGTCCATGTGCTTGAGCGCGCGCAGCATGGAGTCGGCAAAGATCCGGCCGACTTCCGCGAGCAGCGCTTCCCGATCGATCTCCGCACCACCATCGGTGGTTCGCACGAATACGCGGGTGTTGCCTGAAATGCCTGAAGCGGTACCCTGCGCTGAAGCGACCCGGCCACCAGGGTTGTCGCGATTTGTGACTGCACCTGGCGCAGAGGACGCCACTAACGCTGTCGCGGGAGTCGGTGTCGGCTTCGATTCGGCCTGACGCTTACGTACGGCTTCGGCGATGGCCAGTGACTCAGCCCGCGTAATGACCAATGGCACGGACACGGCTGGTGCGCCGTCTCCCAGTTCGCGAAACACCGGAATGGTGTCCACGATGAAGCTGTCGGCGCGAACAGCGGGATTGCTGCGCGCATCGCGTCGGGCGATGTCCATGGAGCGTACGCCGGCTCCAGGGCCCGTGTCGCGCGCGCGAAGTGAGTCGGCAATGCCAGCGCCGACGGCGGGCTGCCAAGGACGGAACACCATCGCCCAGACCACGGCTGCTGCGCCAAGAGTACCAGTCAGCAGCATCCAGGGTGCGACGCGCCGGCGGCGGGCCAATGCAAAGGTGGCACCGGACATCGGCGGCAAAGCTTCGAGCTCTGCGAGCAAGGCCGTTGCCGTTGCCGGACGCTTGGTCGCGTCTTTCTCGAGACACCGCATGATCAACGCAGAGAGGGCTTCCGGGATATCGCTGAATGTGCGATGCGGAGGCTCCGGCATCTGCGTGAGCTGTGCGGCGAGCGTGGCCTGCGGTGACGTGCCAGCAAAGGGACCACGTCCCGTGAGCAACTCATAGGCGAGCAGGCCGACGGCATAGAGATCGACGCGATGATCGGCAGCCGGATCTGCGGCCAGTTGCTCCGGTGCCATGTATGCGGGCGTTCCGATCGCCATGCCCGTTGTCGTACCGCCATGCACGGGAATGGCGGCGCTCAGCGCCTTGGCCACACCGAAGTCGGTGACCAGCGCGTGCATGCCCGACGTGAGAATGTTGTCGGGCTTGATGTCACGATGCACGATGCCGCGCGCGTGCGCGTAAGCGAGTGCGTCGACCACATCGTGCAGAATCCGCACGACATCGCGCGATGACAGACGCTCCTGACGCGATAGCGAGCCGCGCAGGGATTCGCCCTCGATATAGGGCATCGAGAACCACAGCAGACCGTGATCGTCACCTGCCGCGAGCAGGGGAACGATGTGCGGATGCTGGAGCTGCGCGGCCAATTGAATTTCGCGCCGGAAACGCTCGACATTGACGCCGGCCGCGAGTTCTGGCGGCAATACCTTGACCACCACCCGTCGTTGCAGGGCCCGCTCAGTGGCAACGAAAACACGAGACATGCCCGCTCCACCGAGCTCCCGTTCGATCAGGAAATCGGTATCGAGCGCTTTTTGGAGTCGGGCCTGGAAATCACTCACGGCAGTTCACGTTCAGGGGCGATCAGGTGCAGCACGAATGTACAGCGTCTCCACGCATCCAACGATCCTCTATGTGGACGCATGGCGGGGCACGTCGTTAGTCATAGGCTACAAAGGTGGTTCACCAAGCCGTCGTACCTCGTTGGTGTCGTTTTTGAGACACCACGGTACCGCCAAATGATGCACGGCAATTCTTTCATGCACTTGGCCCTACGCCGTGGTATGGACCCCGGATTCGCCTGCTGCGGAGGGGAGCTTACGGTAAATGTTCGGAGTCGGGCGGTCAAGCCGATTCCGTGTCGCTGGGTCGAGCTTGAGGTGGAGCAGTTGACCCACCCTCAAGACCTGCCTAAGCTTAGGGTTCTGTTCCGTGCCGCCTCGCGTTCGGACCCCAGTTTGTTGGCGAGGCGATCCACGTAGAAGTCGGAGTACGAACGTCCCGATGGCTCTGCGCCATTGGGCTACCAGAACCTGATGCCTACGATCAACCAGCTGGTCCGCCGCGCCCGAAAGGACGTGGTGGAGAAGTCCAAGGCCCCCGCGCTCAAGAGCAATCCGTTCAAGCGTGGCGTGTGCACCCGCGTCTACACCACGACGCCCAAGAAGCCCAACTCGGCGCTGCGCAAGGTTGCGCGTGTTCGTCTCACGAACCAGCTCGAAGTGACGGCCTACATTCCTGGTGAAGGTCACAACCTGCAGGAACACTCCATCGTGCTCGTGCGCGGTGGTCGTGTGAAGGACTTGCCGGGTGTGCGTTACCACATCGTCCGCGGCACGCTCGACGCCTCGGGCGTCAACGGCCGCAATCAGAGCCGCTCCAAGTACGGCACGAAGCGTCCCAAGAAGGGCGCTGCGCCCGCCGCCGGAGGTAAGAAGAAGTGAGCCGTCGCAAGAGTGCCGTGAAGCGCGTCGTGTTGCCTGATGCGCGCTATGACAGCCAGACTGTCTCGAAGTTCATCAACAACCTGATGACGCAGGGCAAGAAGTCCACCGCCGAAGGCATCTTCTATGGTGCGATGGACATCGTGGAAGCCAAGACCAGCCAGCCGGGCGTGGGCGTGTTCAAGCAGGCCTTGAACAACCTCAAGCCGGTGATCGAGGTCAAGAGCCGCCGCGTCGGCGGTGCCACGTACCAGGTGCCGGTCGAAGTCCGTCAGGACCGTCGTACCGCGCTGGCCATGCGTTGGCTCATCTCGTACTCGCGTGACCGCAACGAGAAGAGCATGCCCGAGAAGCTCGCGGCCGAAGTGCTTGCGGCGTCGCGTGGTGAAGGCAATGCGATCAAGAAGAAGGAAGACACGCATCGCATGGCTGAAGCCAACAAGGCGTTCGCGCACTACCGTTGGTGACCAGGTAAACGGCGGTTCATACGCACCGCTGTCACTGAATCGCCCCAACCTCGGTTGGGGCGATTCGTTTTTCCGTCTGCCGTGATTGTTGCGCGACATGATCGTCGTTCCGCGACTGGCGCAAGCGTGTATGTGACTCCACGTTTGTGCATCACCACGCCAGCCACTTTGCGTCAGCCCACGAACATGCCCCTCCTGCGCCAAATCCGACGTACGGTCGTTTCCGTCGTACTGCTTACGCCAGCACTGCTCGAGGCTCAGGCTCGGGACAGCGCGCGCGTCATTGCACCGGATCGCCCGGCGTCGTGGCATTTGCAGACCAGCACTTACTACAGCTCCGCAGACAACGGATACGGTGTGTGGACCGGCCAGGATGCGCGTCTGCTGTATTCGGGGAAGCGCGTCAGTCCGTTCCTGTCGCTGGGCTCCCAGCAGCGTCCGGAAGGGCATCAGGAAGCGGTCGGTCTGGGTTCCTACGTCAATCTCACGAAATGGGCATACGCCATCGTGGGTATTGGCACCGCGCCCGATCGCGGCACTGTGCTGTTCCCTCGTATTCGCAGTGATGCCACGCTGTTTCTGTCTGTACCCAAGATGCCGGGCGTGCTGGTTTCTACCGGTTTCACCGACCTGCGTTATTCAGAC
The DNA here is from genome assembly GCA_016742275.1 of Gemmatimonadaceae bacterium. Classification (GTDB taxonomy): domain Bacteria; phylum Gemmatimonadota; class Gemmatimonadetes; order Gemmatimonadales; family Gemmatimonadaceae; genus Gemmatimonas. Next base: position 149,226 of record JACVCD010000004.1, on the reverse strand, counting down.
AAGCGCGCAGGTGGCCGCATCATTTCCGTGGGTCCCACCGTGTATCGGGGACGTGGTATCTACAATGGCGCCGTGTTCTTCAATGAGGATCGCGCGAGTGGTGCGCGCTCGCACGCATGGCAGGCGGGAGGTCAGTGGGGAACGCAGGGACGCTTCTGGATCGGCGGAGGTGTTGGAGCCGGCAACGAAGCCTATCGGCTGCTTGCCGCAACACCATTCGACGCCCGATTCCAGAGCCGCTTCGCGTCGGCGTTCGTATCGAAGTGGGTGACCAAGCGTAGTGGTGTCTCGGTGCGACTCGACTACGAAAACAAGGTGGATGTCTTCCAGCGGCGTGCCATTGGACTCACGTACTTCGTCGATTTCTGACGCGGCGATTCGGTCGGAGACGCCGTCCGACCGGATCACGGCACGGCTTTCCGTGTCGCTCGCTGTTCTATGCACGCTCAGCGCCATGTTGTATCTGTGGCAGAGTCGCGCCGTCGCGATATGGCTGGAGCAGGCCGACTATCTCGGATTTGTTATTGCCTCGTATGTGAAGGCGCCACGCGTCTCCACCATTTCGCTGCACGTTCCGCGCACCTGGCTGTCCATCACATCGGCCATAGTGACGGCGCTGGCCAGTGTCGCGAGCGGTTGGCTGGTGTATCGTGCGGCATTCGTGTCCATCGCAAGACAGCGTGCCGCCGCACCACTCGGACTCGTGGTCGGACTTGGTGTGTTCGTTGTACCACCACTGCTGTTGGCCACTGTCGGATGGCCAGACGGCGCTGGGTTGGTCACCAATGAGAATGTCGCCGCGCTGCACCTCGTGCTGCTCGGTGTGATCTGGTACGTGACACGCGCGGGCGCTTTCCTGGTGTCGCGTGGTGTGACTGACGCTTCGCGTAATCGCGTCACGCGGGAACGACATGTTCTGTTGCGTACCACAGAACAGTTGCTCAAGCCTTGGGCAACTGCTGTGTTGATCGTGATGGCCGTGCTTGCAGGGGTTGTGTTGCTGGCCGGGCTGTCTGGACTTCAGGGATACGATTCCTTTAGTGACCATATCGCGCGGCCAGCCCGCTGGCTGGTAACGGGTCGTCTCGAACCCGGCGCTGCTGGTGAAGTGGTCACGTACTATCCAGGGAACTTCGAACTGCTGGTACGTTGGATTCTGTCCTTCGGATCAGACCGGCTGTCGTTCCTACCGTCCTATGCAAGCGCGATCGCATCGGTATGGGTGGTGTACCGCCTGGCCCGAGATATCGGCATGCCGGAACAGGCGTCGCGAATCTCTGCAGGGATCAGTGCCTCGTTGCAGGTGTTGGCCTATCAGGGAATGGTGGTCTACAGCGACACATTCACCGCACTCTGCCTGTTGCTCGCTACCTGGCTTCTCGTGTTGTGGCGCGATACAGGTGCACGTGATCGTCTGCTGACGGCGGGTTTTGGTATTGCACTCGGGCTGGCAATGGGGGCCAAGTATTCGGCCGGCCCCCCGGTGGTCATTCTCGGGTTGTTCTGGTTGTGGTATGCGGCGCGTGATGTGTTGCGCGAAGGATTCGAGCAGCCTCTCGTCGATGTGCGTTGGCTTGCACCGCAGGCGGCCATTCTCATCGTGTCCGCACTGCCCGGAATGGTTTTCTGGTATGCGCGAAATGCCATTCGCGAAGGAAACCCGGTGTTTCCGCTCTCGGTCGCCGGTCTGCCCGGAATTCCCTTGGGGCAGCTGCTTGCGGGATTGCCGGCTCCCTCAGGTACCTGGGAACGTCTGGCGTATCCATGGCGCGAAGCGGGGCATGTGCTCGGCTTTGAAACAGGCCTCGGAGCCGCTGTTGCTGTCATCGTGGTGTTTGCGGTGTTGGCCGGCTTCTGGACTACGCGCAGCATGCGTCACGGCCGATTCCTATGGCTCGTGTGGTTGTTGACGGCAGCGGCCTGGATTCAGACCGGTGTTATCGTGCCACGATACGGTCTTTTTCCCATTCTGCTGTCTTTCGTTTTCATTGGCCCCTTGCTGCTGCGCGTGCCCTCACGCGTGGCGATCGGTGTGAGCGCATCGTCTGCGATACTCACCATGTGCGCGCTGAGCTTTCAGTTGGCCGGTGGCGCGGCATACAACGTATTGTTGCAGGATCCGCGGCCACCCATCCCTTCGGCAATTGAAACGCTGCCGCCTTCGACCGTGCTCAACCTCGCATCACAGCCTTCGGGCTACTACGCGATGGGTCGTGATTATCGGCATCATGTGATCACGCCGTTCGGGCCGTTCTATGCCAAGGATCTGCCCACGGTGAAAGCCGACTATGTCTTGTTGCCGGAATCTCGCGAGAGTGAGTTCAGCACAGCTGGCTTGCAACTCGTGCAGCGATGGAGTCGACCCAACTGGCCGTCAACGGCCCTCTGGCGCCTACCCAAGCCCTAGGACCACGTATGGATCGTGACGCCTTTGCGCTGATGGCGCAGTCCGAGCGAGACCATTGGTGGTTTCGTGGTCGACGATTTTTCATCGAACGGGCGATCCGAACACTGGCGCTACCGGCAAATGCACGCGTACTCGACGCCGGATGCGGGTCTGGCGGCAATCTGCCGCTTCTCGCGCAATTCGGTTCTGTGTGGGGATTCGAGTACGATGCAGATGCGCGGGCTGTGGCCGCGACACTGCCAGGGGTGACCATAGACGGCGGTGCGCTACCGTCTCCGATACCCTTTGAAGGTGTAGCGTTCGATCTCATCGGACTGTTCGATGTACTCGAACATCTCGAGGAACCAGTTCCGTCGCTCTCGGCACTCGGCAAACGCCTGTCACCGAACGGCGCGCTCGTGATCACGGTGCCCGCGCTTCCCGCGCTCTGGGGGCCGCACGACGAAACGCACCATCACTATCGTCGCTATACCGCCGCCACACTCCGTGCGCATGTCCTGGAAGCCGGACTGCAGGTGGAGTATTTGACGTACATGAATACGGTGCTGCTTCCCATAGCGGTACTGCAACGTCTCAAGGAGCGGTTGTTTGGCTATCATGTTGACGCGTTGATGCCATCACCATTCGTCAATCAGTTGTTGTTCCGGCTATGGCGATTGGAGCGCTTCTTTATTCCGTCCGGGCGATTGCCGATTGGTTTGTCGCTGCTGGCCGTGGTGAGAAAAAGGTGAGTGAGTCTCACCTTGGCGTATCAGACGTTAGTGCTCCGAAGGATGCGGCACTGACCCTGGTTGTGCCTTGCTTCAACGAGGCCGCACGGCTCGATGGCGCCGCGTTCCGGGCCGCGCTGCAGCGTGACGCTTGGTTGCGTGTGCTGTTCGTAGACGATGGCAGCACGGACGACACAGCCGTCATGCTGGACAATCTCGCGGCCAGCGTACCCAATCGTATCTCCGTGCTGCATCTGGCGAGAAACTCGGGTAAGGCCGAAGCGGTCCGGCAGGGATTGGCGCAGGCCATGACACAGTCAGCGCTCTGCGGATTCTGGGACGCCGATCTGGCGGCGCCGCTTGAAGAAGTCGCTTCGCTCAGACAATTGCTGTGCGAGCGCCCGACGATTGATTGGGTGTTCGGAATTCGCTTGCGTGCCTTGGGACGCAACATTCACCGACGCGCGTTGCGCCACTATCTCGGGCGACTCTTTGCTACGTGCAGTTCGATATTGCTTGGTATTGATTCGTACGACACGCAATGTGGTGCCAAGCTCTTTCGCAGCACATCACTGCTCCAGGAAGTGCTCAGCACACCGTTCCGCTCGCGTTGGATTTTTGATGTGGAGATGCTGACGCGCGCAGTGTTTGTTCTGAGCAACACAACGCGAAGACTCACCGACGTGGTGTACGAAGCTCCACTGGCACAATGGGAGCACCGCTCGGGATCGAAGGTGCGCCCTGGCGACTTTGTTCGCGCGTGCATGGAACTGCTGCATTTGCGGCGGGAGCGGGCGCATTGGCGCCCTGCGCTCCCGCCAATCACACGGCCTACGCGACCGTAAGTCCGTTCTCGCTGGCCATGACGGCGCCGTAGATCGTGGCTCCGGGGAGCAGGCGAATCACCGGCGCCGTGACCGTCGTAGGCTTGGTACTGCTGCCAATGACGGCGGCTTCCACCACAATGGTTTCTTCGGAGATGATCGGGCCACTGACCTTGGCGCCACGCTCGATGGTGATACGCTTGCGTGATGCCAGCGATCCCACCACAACGGCACCGCTACGCACGATGATTTCATCATGCGCCTTGAGTGAGCCGGTCACACGCGCACCTTCGTTCACCACGATGGCGCCCGTGGAAATGGCGGAGCCGATGAATGCGGACCCTGCGGTGATGGGCAACCCACCATCGATGCGCCAGTATCCGGTCGTGAGCTGCTTGCCATAACTCGGTACGAACCGCTCGTATGCGCCAGTGGGCAGCAGCGCCGCTTCCTGGGTTTCCTGGTCCGTGACGCGGATGACGCCAGCCTCGAGGCGCTCGAACACCACATTCGTTCCGAGAACGATAGTGCGTTCGGCTGTGGCGCGACCCAGGAGACGGCTACCGTTGGCAACTTCCAGTCGCCCACGGGCGTGCACCCAGCGTAGAACGGTGGACTCGTCGCCGAGATACACGTCGCGTTGGCCGAGCAGGGCGCGATAGGTCACGCGTCGTGAACCGCGAACGGTGAGTCGGGCCAGCACTTCAGTGGCGAGCTCGCAACCTTCCGGTAGCGGCTCGCTATCCATCAGCACCACCATCTGCTCAAACGGCTTCCGCTGTCTGGCCAGCGGTGCGCCCTGTGAGTGCGACAGCACCGGTGTACCATCGGACAGACGAGGCGGTACCATGGTGCCAAGCAGACCTTCACGCTGTGCGCGCTTGGTGAAGGAGTCGGCAAAGTAGGTCAGCCTGCCGGCGTCGTTGCCTACGGCACTGAGTGGCGCCGCGTCGCGCGGACGCAGGAGTTCGAGGAACGCAGGAACAAGCGGTAGAGCCATCCAGACGATGAACGCCAGGAACAGCAGCAGGAATGTCATGCCGGGAGTCGATGGCATTACTTGGCGCCTCCCTTACCATTGGTCGTCGCACGCCCTTCGCGATGCCGTTCGGTTTTCTGCCACTGAACGGGCTGACCGCGGAGCCATGAGGCGCGTGACAACGAAGCACGTCCTACGGCGAATGTGCTGACGAGAAATCCAAGGAACAGGAACGGCAGCATACGAATGCGCTCACGTGAGCCATCGAGGCGACTCGCGGCTGCCACCTGGAAGAACGCGGCGAAATTTCCGACCGTATTGAAGGACGAGATGGCCAGCACCGTGAAGCGTCCCCATTCCGGTGGGTAGCCGGCGAAAAACAACACGATGGTGCAAAACCAACCCACCGCGAGCACGAGGGGCACAACAAACACGCCCAGCAACAGCACGCCATCGATCACCTGTGAAAGCGGGAGGCGCGTCCGGTTGGTGATGAGCGCTGTGACATAGCGGCGAAGGGCCTGGTTGTGTCCCTTGGCCCAGCGTTTGATCTGCCGGATGCGGGACTCCCACGTCTCCGGTACTTCTTCGTAGCACTCCGAGCGGTTCTGGTAGACGACTTCCCATCCAGCGATCACGAGTCGTACGGTGAGGTCGGTGTCTTCGGCCAGCGAGTCAACGTTCCACCCGCCCACTTGTTCGAGGGCAACGCGACGTACTCCACCGACTGTGCCACCATACTGCGGCACGAGTCGCAGATTCATGCGGGCCTGCTGGTCTACCTGGTAGCCACCGGCACGTTCGAGGTCGAGCAGGCGCGTGAGCAGGGAGAGACCAACATTGAGCGGCACAACGCGACCCATGACCGCGCCAACTTCGGCGTCGAAAAATGGCGAGACGAGTTGCTTGAGCAGGCGTTCGCCGGGGATGTAGTCCGCATCGAACACGAGAAAGATCTCGTCCTGATGGAGCATCATGGCATCAGCGAGTGCCGCCGCCTTTCCGGGGATGCCTTCATCACGGAGGAAAGGGATGATGCGTCCCGGATAGTTCTCTGCGTACTCCTTCAGAATGTCGCGCGTACCGTCGGAGGACCGATCATCCACCGGAACGATCTTGAGTCGATCCTCGGGATAGTCGCAGGTGAGCAGCGCGTCGAGCGAATCGCGGATCACGCGCTCTTCGTTGTGTGCGGGAACGAAGACCACGAGCGACGGCCAATCGGCCTGGATGACATCGACAAACGGTTGACGATGCCGACCGAAAAGCCGGTTGAGCGTGAAGAAGTAGTGCCGGAGTGTGTAGATCGCGAGGATGACGATACACACCCACAGTCCGGTATTGGCGAAGGCCACCACGGCGTTCACAGGCGACCTCCGAGTCCCATACGCCGCACCAGCATCGACCCATAGCCGAGCGCGCGATAACCCAGGGCACGCACGATCTGCGAACCGATGGGTGTGATGGCGCGAACGGATTGCGGTGTCGGTGTCGGACGCGGACGATCTTCGGGGTAGCGTGCCGGAGTGGCGGGCGGACGACGATCGACGGCATCAAGCACACCACCCGACCGCCAGCTCATGCCCCAACCGTACAACGCGACGTACACGAACACGTCGAGCAGTACGCCGAACACGAGAAACAGCATCGGCAACGACAGCAGTGACGCACGATGAATGATCCACGTGTGGACCGCTGCCTGAAGCGGGAGCAGCACACTCAGGTGTGCCAGCAGCAATGAGCCCATCGCGACTTTCTGCCAGAGAAGAAAGTCGAAAATGTGAAACGTGAACGCCACCAGGAATGGCGACAGTACGAGGATCACGACACCGCAGATGAGCAGACCGGCCACGTATGATGCCAGGTCGTAGGTGAACGGCGGTGACGCGAACGTGAACCAGAGCTGTGCTGTGAGCTGCACGGCGGCGACGAAACGCAGCAGATAGGCAAACGGCAGCCAGCGTCCCTTGAGGAAGAAGCTGATGGCAAAGAGCACCAGGGTGACCAGCCATCCAGTCTGCAGGTCGCGCGCTTCCGGCCATACAGTGCCCGCGGTGAAGTACGGGATGGCCACACCGAGTGGTCCCACTTCGAACACGCGGGTTGTGATGACGCCCGGGAGCCCGAGGGGTTCGCGTATGGCATTGAAGAACGCGCGCCACGCTTCCATGAGTGGATCGAGCAGCGCGAACATCGCGACCGCGAACATCAGCGGCAGCACGAGCATGTCCACGACCAGCGTCCACGAAATTTCGAGACCGATCATGGCCCGATGTGGAGCAATACGTCCACCGCGGAATCCGCGGTCACGCAATTGATCGATACGCCGGGAGGGTTTGCCTGTTACGCGCGACACCTTAGCGGACTCCGGCGGAGGAGGGGCTCACGTCTGACACGAAAGATAGGGAAGGGAGGGTCATTCCGCGTCGACGGACGAGATGGCAAGTCGTTCGAGGGTGGCGTGCACTTGCTGGTGATCAAGGCGACGTGGCCCACGTCGTTCGGTGGGATGGCGCAGCAGCGTGTCGATCACTTCGGCGATGCGGAATGCCGCACGTCCATCGCCGAAGGGGTTCTTGCCGGACGTGCGCATGCGATAGAGCGCATCGTCGGTGAGTAGCGCCGAAGTACGCGCGAGGATCTGTTTGGCATCGGTGCCAACCAGTTCACCGAATCCCGCGTGTACGACTTCTGGCCGCTCCGTGGTGTCGCGCAGAATGAGAATGGGCTTGCCAAGACTCGGGACTTCTTCCTGAATACCACCAGAGTCAGACAGCACGAAGTGCGAGCGGCGCAGCAATTCGAGTAGTTCAGGGTAGGGCAGGGGATCCAGCAGATGAATACGCGGGATGTTGCCCAGTCTTGAATGCACGACATCGCGCACACGCGGATTGAGGTGCACCGGGAACGCCACCTCCACGTTCGCATGCAGACGCACGATCGCCTCGAGTGCGTCGCAAATGGCTTCCAGATGCTCACCAAGCGACTCGCGTCGGTGCACCGTCGTGACCAGCACACGGCTGTCATCCCACGGGATGGCGTTGAGCGCTGGTGTGTCGAATGTTGCGCGCGGTGGAATCATGTGCATGGCATCGACCACCGTGTTGCCGGTGACAAAGATGTCGCCTTCGGGGATGCCTTCGGAAATCAGATTGTTGCGTGCTTCTGTTGTCGGGGCGAAGTGCACGTTGGCGGTGCAGGTCGCAATACGCCGATTGACCTCTTCAGGAAACGGACTCGAAAGATCGAATGACCGCAGTCCGGCCTCGATATGGCCAATCGGTATGCCTTGATAAAAGCCAGCGAGGCACGCGGCGGTTACCGTCGACGTATCACCCTGGACCAGGAGGAAGTGTGGCTGATGTTCGAGGAAACATTCGGTGAGTGCCGCCATCGCACGTGATGTGAACACACCGAGGTTCTGTCCGTTCTGCATCAACCCCAGATCGATGTCGGGCACGATACCGAAGACATCGAGGGCCTGTTTCAGCATCTCCCGATGCTGCGTCGTTGCAATGACCAGAGGCTCGAGGAACGGGTGCGCCTGAATTGCGGCCACGACCGGAGCCATCTTGATGGCCTCCGGACGCGTACCGATGACCAGACAAACTTTATGGGTGACCGGAGCTGCGGACATATCGAACGACCGGAGAAAAAGGACGCGCAGGGCTGAGGACGGTGCGAAGGTGGATCAGCGCACGACCGTTCCACCGCTGGTGCCACGAGGACGGGGCCGGGGAATGCACAATCGCCCGACCCGTCACAAGACGGGCCGGGCGACAATATGGCGAGCGTTACCGCTGAGGGTTAGCCCGAATTCAGGAGCGATTCAGGAGCGCGCCTTCATGTGACGCCGACGTGCTGCAGCACCAAGTCCAACCACACCCGCGCTGAGCAGCAGGATGCTTGCCGGTTCCGGTACCTGAGTTGGCGCGCCGACGGAGAAGCCGTGCCAGTTTTCGTTCGTGTTCAATGTGAACGAGAGGGCATTGACCGAGCCGCTGAACTGGATGATGCCACTGAATTCCTTCGCGCGCAGTGTCTTCCCGTCGTTGAGAATCTCGTAGAAACCGGGGCCCCAGGGATTTAGAAGGGGATCGTTATACGAAAGCACGGTGAATGCGCGGTCAAACTGGTATTCGACCCAAAGATCCAGCTCCTTGGAGCCTACGCTGATCAAGGCGATGTACGGATCAATGATCGCTTCGCTGAACGTGACGGTGCGGGTGCCGTTGGAAACGTAGCCCTGAAACACCTGCTCGTCGTTGTAGGCTGCCTTTACGCCTTCCACCTGCTGAATGAACGACGCATTGTCGGGCAGCGGATTGTACGCCGCCGTCGGCTGCCAGTAGTTCACCCCACCAGTGTTGAACGCGAACGCTCCGTTCGCGTCAGGACTGGTGCAGTAGCTGCCGGCGCCGAGCGCGCTCGACTGCACACCGTTGTACGGTCCGCTGAAGGTCACCGTACCGGTGCCGAATGTTCCGGTGACATCGCCGGTGCAGGACGATGGCAGCGACCAGTTGGCCCAGGTCGTCTGGGCTTCGGCGTTCGATGCAATGGACGCCGCAAGGATGCCGGCGAGGATGGCCTTCTTCATGGTGAGCCTCATGGTGCTCGAATGTAATCGGCGCGCTCCAAAGACGGAGGGGCCTTCGACAATTAGATAGAGCATCAGTCGTACCAAAGCCGACCTCGAGCATGCACTGTTATCACAGCTTACTGTTGAGCTCGGTGTTGAAAAATGACAATAACATGTTGCAAATGCAAATCTTATATGGTCGAGCCCGCACTGCATACTGTCACAGAAGGGCCGATCAACATGAATATGTTACCATGAAATGCACCCCCAAACTGCTGCACTGGTGAAACGGTTCAGTCCGGAGGTGTGGCGTGGGTGCCTCAATTGCCCGTTGGCTGGTACACGGCGTGGGCTGACGGCGTTCAACCGCACACACAGAGGCGCAGAGGAGTCACAGAGCCGCAGAGGTGTGCCAACAAAGAAGGGGGGCGCTAGGATAGAAACTGAAGTATTGAACGGCGAGGCGGTCATACCCCGAAGCGTCTCCGGTCCCCTCTGCGCCTCCGCGACTCTCTGCGGCTCTGCGTGCGCAGTTGAAACCCACCTGCGCCACGACAGAAAACCGGGAGCAACACTCTGCAACACTCGGCAAACACCGCTTGACATTGACAACAGACCTGATGAAGTTGGGAGTCTGTCAGAAAATGCGGATTTTCCTATCGCGTCTTCTGCACCAAGATTTGTCGTTGCAACACCCCTGAAACACCGTCGGCGATCTGCGGCCGACACCCATGGGCCACCGCAGTCTGGTGGGGCGTCCACGTCAGCATACCGACAGGACACGCTGTACCGGTTCCTCCTTGCGAGAAGGAAGAACTCCCGAAAAGCAACGCAGCCAATTCAACGTCACCGGATGGAGTCTGCAGTTCTTCGACCGGAGGCGCGCTTGGGTCCCCACTCGTGCAGCAGCGGCGAGCGTACCCGGCGACAGCGGATGGATACCGCTTCTGCCTAACAGCAGGGGGACTGGTCCAGCCGTTTTTTTGCTGGTCAGCCCGACTGGTTCATCCGGTTGGTCAACTCGATCTCTCACTGCGCCGCCCCGGTGGCGCTGACCGAAGACTATGCCACGTACGACCCCGCTCGAGCATTACCGCAATATCGGCATCATGGCGCACATCGATGCCGGTAAGACCACGACCACCGAGCGCATCCTCTATTACACGGGGAAGTCGCACAAGATCGGTGAAGTGCATGATGGCGCTGCCACCATGGACTGGATGGAACAGGAACAGGAGCGCGGCATCACGATCACGTCTGCTGCCACGACCTGCTTCTGGATGCGTCACGGCCAGTCGCATGAAAAGGGCAGTGGCCCGGAATACCGCATCAACATCATCGACACGCCGGGACACGTGGACTTTACCGTCGAAGTGGAGCGTTCGCTCCGCGTGCTCGACGGCGCTGTCACGCTGCTCGACTCGGTGGCGGGTGTGGAGCCGCAGACGGAAACGGTGTGGCGTCAGGCCGACCGCTACCGCGTGCCGCGCATGATCTTCTCGAATAAGATGGACCGCGTCGGCGCGAACTTTGATCGCTGCCTGTCCATGATCCGTGACCGTCTGAGCAAGCGCGCGTTCCCGCTGCAGCTGCCGGTTGGTTCGGGTGAGACCTTCACGGGTCACATCGACGTGCTCGAGCGCAAGCAGTACATCTTCCACGACGAGACGATGGGCAAGACGTTCTCGGTGGTGGAAGTGCCGGCCGAGTTCCAGGATGCCTGCGAACTGGCCCGTCACGAGGCCATCGAAGCGGCCGTCGAACACGACGAAGCACTGATGGAGAAGTACCTCGCCGGCGAAGAGCTCAGCATGGACGAGATCCGCGGCGCCATCCGCAAGGCCACCATCGCGATGGAATTCATCCCGGTGTTCTGCGGCGCGTCGTTCAAGAACAAGGGCGTGCAGGCGCTCCTCGATGGCGTGATTGACTACCTCCCGGCACCGATTGACGTGCCTGCCATTCAGGGTCACCTGCCGCACCACGACGAAACGTTCGTCGAAGCGCCGATCAAGGACGATGCGCCGTTTGCCGCGCTCGCGTTCAAGATCGCGACCGACCCGTTCGTCGGTAAGCTGACCTTCTTCCGCGTCTACTCGGGCGTGATGGCGTCGGGCAGCTACGTGTACAACAGCACGAAGGACAAGCGTGAGCGTGTCGGTCGTCTGCTGCAGATGCACGCCAACAAGCGTGAAGAAATCGAAGAAGTGCGCGCGGGCGACATCGCCGCTGCGATCGGTCTCAAGGACACGCGTACGGGCGACACGCTCTGCACGGAAGACAATCCGATCATCCTCGAGGCCATGAAGTTCCCGGCCCCCGTCATCGACGTCGCGATCGAGCCGAAGACGAAGGCTGACCAGGACAAGCTGGCCATCGCGCTGCAGAAGCTGGCCGAAGAAGATCCGACGTTCCGTGTGCGTTCCGACGCCGAAACGGGCCAGACGATCATCGCCGGCATGGGCGAGCTGCACCTCGAGATCATCGTCGACCGCATGATGCGCGAATTCAAGGTTGACGCGAACGTGGGCCGTCCGCAGGTGGCCTATCGCGAAACGATCAAGAAGCGCGTCGAGAAGGTGGAAGGAAAGTTCATCCGCCAGTCAGGCGGTAAGGGTCAGTTCGGCCACGTGGTCATCAACATGGAGCCGTCCGAACAGGGACAGGGCTTCGTGTTCGAAGACAAGATCGTGGGCGGTGTCATTCCGCGTGAATACATCGGCCCCGTGGAACAGGGCATCAAGGAAGCGTTGGAAAATGGCGTGCTCGCCGGCTATCCGGTGGTGGACGTCAAGGTCCAGCTGACCTTCGGCTCGTACCACGAAGTCGACTCGTCGGAAATGGCGTTCAAAATTGCCGGCTCGATGGCATTCAAGGAGGCGGCCAAGCAGGCCAGCCCCTGCCTGCTCGAACCGGTCATGAAGGTCGAGGTCGTGAGCCCTGAAGCGTACATGGGCGACGTTCTCGGCGATCTCTCCTCGCGGCGCGGCAAGATCGGCGGCATGACGCAGCGTGGTGAGGCGCAGGTGATCTCGGCGACTGTGCCGCTTGCCGAGATGTTCGGTTACTCGACCAAGCTGCGCAGCATGTCGCAGGGGCGAGCGGTCTACTCGATGGAGTTCTCGCACTACGAGGAAGTGCCGAAGTCGAAGGCCGAAGAGATCATCAGCAAGGTGAAGGCGTAAGCCTCACCCACTCATTCACTACCCAACACAGAACTGGAACCATGGGCAAGGCAAAGTTCGAGCGGAACAAGCCGCACGTGAACGTGGGAACGATCGGCCACGTCGACCACGGCAAGACGACCACCACGGCTGCACTCACGAAGATCTCGGCGGACAAGGGCTACGGCACCAAGTACGTCGCGTACGACGAAGTGGCAAAGGCCTCGGAGTCGCAGGGCCGTCGTGACTCGACGAAGATCCTGACGATCGCGACGTCGCACGTGGAGTACGAGACGGAGAAGCGCCACTACGCGCACGTCGACTGCCCCGGCCACGCCGACTACGTGAAGAACATGATCACGGGTGCCGCGCAGATGGACGGCGCGATCCTGGTGGTCTCGGCCGTTGACGGTCCGATGCCGCAGACGCGTGAGCACATCCTCCTGGCTCGCCAGGTGAACGTGCCGACGGTCGTCGTGTTCCTCAACAAGTGCGACCTGGTGGAAGACGAAGAGCTCCTCGACCTCGTCGAGCTCGAAGTCCGTGAACTCCTGTCGAAGTACGAATACCCGGGTGATGACGCTCCGGTGATCCGTGGTTCGGCGATCAACGCGATCAACGGCGATCCGAAGTGGGTGGCCGAGTTCCAGAAGCTCTACGACGCACTCGACAACTACATCCCGGAACCGGCTCGTGAAATCGACAAGCCGTTCCTCCTCCCGGTCGAAGACGTGTTCTCGATCACGGGTCGTGGTACGGTGGCGACGGGTCGTATCGAGCGTGGCGTGATCAAGGTCGGTGAAGAAGTCCAGCTCGTTGGCTACAACGCCGAGAAGAAGGCCGTTGTGACGGGCGTGGAAATGTTCCGCAAGCTGCTGGACGAAGGCCAGGCCGGTGACAACGTCGGTCTCCTCCTCCGTGGCGTGGACAAGAAGGAAATCGAGCGCGGTATGGTGCTTGCCAAGACCAACTCGATCAAGCCGCACACGAAGTTCGTCAGCACGGTGTACGTGCTCACGAAGGAAGAAGGCGGCCGTCATACGCCGATCTTCAAGGGCTATCGTCCGCAGTTCTACTTCCGCACGACGGACGTGACGGGCTCGATCGAGTTGCCGGAAGGCATCGAGATGGTGATGCCGGGCGACAACATCGAGATGACGGTTGAGCTGATCATCCCGATCGCCATGGAAGAGCAGCTGCGCTTCGCCATCCGTGAAGGCGGCCGTACGGTCGGCTCCGGCGTCGTGACCAAGATCCTCGCCTAACCAGGACTTTCGCGCTGCGGGTGCCGGTACGCCGGTGCCCGCGGTTCGAAGGTTCCCTTCAAGGAACTCAGATGGCTGGCCGCATTCGCATTCGCCTCAAGGCATTCGACCACGCCGTGATCGATCAGGCGTCGGCGGACATTGTCCGCACCGCCGAGAAGACCGGCGCGTCGGTGTCAGGCCCGATCCCGCTGCCCACGAAGACGCAGCGTTGGACGGTGCTTCGCTCGCCGCACGTCGACAAGAAGTCGCGCGAGCAGTTCGAACTGAAGACCCACAAGCGGGTGATCGACATCCTCGATTCGCGCGCTGGTACGGTGGACGCGTTGACCAAGCTGGATTTGCCGGCTGGTGTGGACGTCGAAATCAAGGTTGAGTAGGACGCGCTCCCCAGGGGCGTGAGGTAGGCTGGCTTACGGTTTCACGGCGTAAGGTTGGGAAGGCGTAAGGTCGGACAGCGTAAAGATAAAAGCGCTGTGAGTAGTACAGATGGAGCCGCACAGGGCGGTTTCATCCACAGTCCAACGGTGGTCCCGCAAGGGCCCCGCGACTCGTACGGAGTGAGTCATTTCATGATCGGCATCATCGGCAAAAAGCTGGGCATGACCCAGCTGTTCAACGAGCAGGGGCAGCAAGTGCCCTGCACCGTGGTGGAGGCCACGCCAAACCCCGTCGTGAAGGTGACGTCGGCGGATCAGGCGGGCTTTTCAGCGGTGGAGCTCGGATACGGGGCCCAGCGCACGGCGCGCCCCAACAAGAAGGGTGAGCGCACGCCCAAGGGTCGTCGTGCCACCAGCGCAGAGCTCGGACATGCGAAGAAGGCGGGCCTCGAGGCTGCGCCGCGCGTGCTCAAGAGCTTCCGCCTCGACGACGCGCCCGGCAACGCCGAAGCGCCGTCCTACAACATCGGCGACACGATTTCCGTGGAAATCTTCACCCCCGGCGAGCGCGTGAAGGTTACGGGCACGTCGAAGGGTCGTGGCTTCCAGGGTGTTGTGAAGCGCCACGGCTTCGGCGGTGGTCCGAACACGCACGGTAACACGAAGCACCGGAAGCCGGGTTCCATCGGCGCCGGTACGGACCCGTCGCGCGTGATCAAGGGCAAGAAGATGCCCGGCCAGTACGGCAACAAGCAGCATACGGCAATCAGCATCCGCGTCGAGAAGATTGATGCGGAGCGCAACCTCATTTATCTGCGCGGCAGCGTGGCGGGGCCGACCAACGGCATCGTCTTCGTGCGGAAGCAGGGCTGATCATGATGGCGGAATCCAAGACCTTCGAGGCGCCGGTGTACACGGCGCAGGGGAAGCAGGGCGGCACGCGCCAGCTCCCCGAGGGCACGTTTGACGGGATCGTCAACGTGCCGGTCATGCACCAGGCGGTAAAGGCGTTCCTCGCCAATCGTCGCCAGGGCACGGCCAAGACCAAGACGCGTGGTGAAGTGACGGGCGGTAACCAGAAGCCGTGGAAGCAGAAGGGCACCGGTCGCGCCCGTCAGGGCTCGACGCGCGCGCCGAACTGGCCGGGCGGTGGTACCGTGTTCGGTCCGCAGCCGCGCAGCTACACGCAGATCGTTCCGAAGCAGGTGCGTGCCTTGGCGCGCAAGAGCGCGTTCAACGCGCGTGCCCGGGAGAATGCGGTGGTCCTCGTTGACGCGCTCGACTTCAGCGCGCCGAAGACCAAGAGCATGACCGGCCTGCTCGAGAAGCTGGGTGTGGCGACCAAGAAGGTGCTCGTGTTGACGGACGGCGTGAAGCCGAACGTGTATCTGAGCGCCCGCAACCTGCAGCGCGCGCACGTCATGCCGTACAGCGACGTGAGCACGTATCACATCCTGTGGTCGGACGTCGTCGTGATCGAATCGTCGGCGCTGTCCTCGACTCAGGCGGAGGGCTAAGCCATGAGTGCACTGTATCGCACCATCGTGCGCCCGATCATCACGGAGCGCACGTCCGCCGCCTACCAGGATCGCGGCGAGTACACGTTCGAGGTGGCGCCTGACGCCACGAAGTTCGCCATCAAGGCGGCCGTCGAGCAGCTGTTCGGCGTCAAGGTTACCGGTGTCTGGACGTCGAATGCGCGTGGTAAGGCGCGTCGCGTCGGTCAGTCGATCGGACGCCGCCCCCACACCAAGAAGGCGATTGTGAAGCTGCGTGACGGCGACACCATCGCGATCTTCGAGGGCTGAGTCGCATGGGCATTCGTCAGTTCAAGCCGGTTACGAAGGGCACGCGCTTCCGCTCGGTGTCGGATTTCGCCGAGATCACGCGTTCGACGCCCGAGAAGTCGCTCCTGGAGCCGATCAAGAAGTCGGGCGGTCGCGACAATCATGGCCACATCTCGATGCGTCGCATCGGTGGCGGCCACAAGCGCATGTACCGCATCATCGATTTCAAGCGCAACAAGTTTGGTATCGTGGGTACGGTCGCGCACATCGAGTACGATCCGAATCGTTCGGCGCGCATCGCGCTGATCGAGTACGCGGACGGCGAGAAGCGCTACATCCTGCACCCGAAGGGTCTCAAGCAGGGTGATTCGGTGGTGGCGGGTCCGGGCAGCGATGTGCGCACGGGCAACGCGATGCCGCTCAAGGAAGTGCCGCTCGGTACGTCGGTGCACAACATCGAGCTCAAGATCGGCAAGGGCGGCCAGATGGCCCGCTCGGCCGGCACCTTTGCCCAGGTCGTGGCGAAGGAAGGCGAGTATGTGACACTGCGTCTCGCGTCGACTGAAATGCGCCTCGTGCATGGCAACTGCATGGCGACGATCGGCGAAGTGGGCAACTCGGAACATGAGCTTCAGTCGCACGGCAAGGCCGGCAAGAGCCGTTGGCTCGGCAAGCGCCCCAAGGTGCGTGGTGAAGTCATGAACCCGGTGGATCACCCGCACGGTGGTCGTACCCGCGGTGGTCGCAACGTGGTGAGCCCGTGGGGCAAGAAGGAAGGCGTCAAGACGCGCAACAAGAAGAAGGCGTCGACGCGTCTCATCGTGCGCGGCCGCAAGCGCGGCCGAGCCACGCAGTAACCGCCAGGCGAAACGAGAACCGATATGTCGAGAAGCATTAAGAAGGGTCCGTTTGTCGCCGAACGCCTCGAGGCGAAGGTGGTTGCGATGAACGCCAAGAACGAGAAGAAGGTCGTGAAGACCTGGTCGCGCGCGAGCACGATCCTGCCGGAATTCGTTGGACACACGTTCGCCGTGCACAACGGGAACAAGTTCATCCCGGTGTACGTGACGGAAAACATGGTCGGCCACAAGCTCGGCGAATTCTCGCCGACGCGTCTGTTCCGCGGTCATGCGGGACAGAAGGTGGACGCCAAGAAGGGCAAGGGAGGCAAGTAACCCATGGCCAAGACTATCAAGGCCGGGATCGAGGCGCGTGCCATTCAGCGTACGACGCGTCAGTCGCCCTACAAGATGCGTCTGGTCATTGACCAGATCCGCGGTCAGCGTGTGAACGACGCGTTGGCGTTGCTGAAGTTTTCGAAGAAGCATGCGGCTGAGCAGATCGAGAAGACGCTCAACTCGGCCGTGGCGAACGCGGAGCAGGCGGCCCGTGCGGCCAACACGTCGCTGGATGTGGACGCGTTGGTGATCACGAAGGCCATCGTGAACGAAGGTCCGAAGCTCAAGCGTTGGACGCCGGCGGCCATGGGCCGTGCGACGCCGATGCTGAAGCGGACCAGCCACGTAGAGATCGTCGTGACGGAGGCGGTGCGCTAATGGGACAGAAAACCAATCCGATCGGCTTCCGCCTCGGGGTCACGAAGAACTGGCGTTCGACGTGGTACGCGAAGAAGGAAATGCCGGCGCTGCTCAAGGAAGACGCGCTGCTGCGCAAGTACTTGAAGGCGCGCCTCGACAACGCGGCGATCGCCGACGTGACGATCGAGCGCAAGCCGGGCAAGGTTGTGGTGACGATCCACACGGGACGTCCCGGTGTGGTGATCGGCAAGAAGGGCGCGGAAGTCGACAAGCTGCGTGATGAGCTGGCTCAGCTTACGGGCAAGGAAGTCGGCATCAACGTCGAAGAAATCAAGCGTCCGGAAGTCGAGGCGCAGCTCGTGGCCGACAACATCGCGGCGCAGCTGGCCCAGCGTATCTCGTTCCGTCGTGCGCTCAAGCGCGCGGTGCAGAGTGCGATGCGCATGGGTGCCCTCGGCATCAAGGTGAAGGCTGGCGGCCGCCTCGGTGGCGCCGAGATCGCGCGCGTTGAAGGGTACATGGAGGGCCGGGTGCCCCTTCACACGCTGCGCGCCGACATCGACTACGCGACGAGCACGGCGAGAACCACGTTTGGTGCCATCGGCATCAAGGTGTGGATCTTCAAGGGCGAGATCGTGGAAGATCGTCGCGGCAAGACCTACTCGACCGGCAACTGAGGAACTAAGAGATGCTGAGTCCGAAGCGGGTCAAGTTCCGCAAGATGTTCAAGGGCCGGACCACCGGCCTCGCGTTCCGTGGATCGGATGTGTCCTTCGGGCACTACGGTCTGCAGACGCTCGAGCCGGGCTGGATCACCAGCCGCCAGATCGAAGCGTGCCGTGTCGCCATGACGCGTCACATCAAGCGTGGCGGCAAGGTGTGGATCCGGGTGTTCCCGGATAAGCCGGTCACGAAGAAGCCGGCCGAAACCCGAATGGGTAAGGGTAAGGGTTCGCCGGAGTTGTGGGTGGCCGTGGTGAAGCCGGGCCGCGTGATGTTCGAAATCGAAGGCGTGACGCGTGAACTGGCCGAGACAGCGATGTCGCTGGCCGCCGCGAAGTTGCCTGTGAGAACCAAGTTTGTTGTTCGCGAGGAGGCGGTGACCCATGAAGGCTGAAGAGATCCGCGGTCTGGCTGACGACGAGCTGGTGTCCCGCATCCGAGAATTGGAGGAGGAGCGTTTCCGCCTCCGGTTCCGCAGCGGCACCGAAGCGCTGGAAGAGCCGCTGCGGCTGCGCAGCATCCGCAGGGACATTGCGCGCCTCAAGACGGTGCAGCGCGAGCGTCAGCTCGTCGGCCGCGGCCGCTAACCGGAATCCGATCGATGGCAGAGATGAACAACGCGAGCGCCGCGCAGAACGGCGCCTCCGAACGGACCGCGCGGAAGGTGCGCGTCGGGCTGGTCGTGAGTGACAAGATGGAAAAGACGGTGGTGGTGGCGATTGACCGTCGCATGCCGCACCCGCAGTACGGCAAGATGGTGACGAAGACCAGCAAGCTTAAGGCGCACGACGAGGAGAACTCGGCGAAGGTCGGCGACACCGTCCGTATCATGGAGACCCGGCCCTTGTCGAAGGACAAGCGGTGGCGTGTGGTCGAGATCGTCGAACGCGCACGCTGAGGACCTGACCCATGATCCAACAGGAATCGGTGGTGAAGGTGGCGGACAACAGTGGCGCCAAGCGCGCCCTGGTGATCCGCGTGCTCGGCGGCACGCGCCGCCGTTATGCTGGCCTGGGTGACCGGGTCATCGTGGCGGTGAAGGACGCGCTCCCCAACGGCACGGTGAAGAAGTCCGACGTCGCGAAGGCGGTGGTCGTTCGCACGGTGAAGGAAACGCGTCGCAAGGACGGTTCCTACATCCGTTTCGACGAGAACGCGGTCGTGATCATCAACGACAACGGCGAACCGAAGGCCACGCGTATCTTCGGCCCCGTGGCGCGCGAGCTTCGCGAGAAGCGCTACATGAAGATCGTGTCGCTCGCCCCTGAGGTGCTCTGAGATGCGTAAGAACGTGTACTACAAGACGGATCGCGGTCAGCGCCTCGGCGCGGCGCGTCACGCCCTCAAGGCGTCGCGTGAAGCGATCCACGTAACGAAGGGTGATACCGTTCGCGTGATGCGTGGCGACGACAAGGGGAAGGAAGGCAAGGTCCTTCAGGTGTACCCCAAGACGGGCCGCATCAAGGTGGAAGGCATCAATATCGTGAAGAAGCACCGCAAGGCGCGCACGGCGGAGGAGCAGAGCGGCATCATCGAGATGGCGGCTCCCTTCCACGCGTCGAACGTGATGCTGCTCGATTCGAAGACCGGCAAGCCGACGCGCACGAAGGCGCGCATCGACAAGGACGGCACGAAGGAGCGCGTCGGCGTGAAGAGCGGTGAAGTCATTCCCCGTTCGCGCTGACCGGAGTAACTACGATGGCGACCAAGGAAAAGGGCGCTGCCAAGGGTGGCGCCAAGGGTGGAGCAAAGGCCGGTGCTGCCAAGGGCGGCGGGGCCAAGGGTGGTGCCCCGGCGAAGGGCGGCGGGAAGAAGGGTGGCGCGGCTACGACGCGCGCTGCCGTTGACTTCACGAAGCGCGACCACGCGGGTGCTGGGCTGCCAGTGGCGGCTCCGCGTCTCAAGGCGCACTACGAGCAGACGGTCCGGGCGAGCCTGGCCAAGCAGTTCGGTTTCACCAACCCGATGCAGATCCCGACGCTCGAAAAGATCGTGATCAACTGCGGTGTGGGTGAAGCGGTGAAGCAGCCGAAGCTGCTCGACGTGGTGGTGGAAGAACTCGCACTGATCACTGGTCAGAAGCCGGTGCGCCGCAAGGCGAAGAAGTCGGTCGCGAACTTCGGTCTCCGCGAAGGTCAGGACATCGGTGCGTCGGTGACCATGCGCGGTGCGCGCATGTGGGAGTTCCTCGATCGTTTCGTGACGGTGGCGTGCCCGCGTATCCGCGACTTCCGCGGTCTCGGCACGAAGTCGTTCGACGGTCGTGGCAACTACACGCTCGGCATCAAGGAGCAGATGATCTTCCCCGAGATCAACTACGACATGGTCGAGCAGATCCACGGCATGGACATTACGTTTGTCACATCGGCCGAGAAGGATGCGCATGCGTTTGCGCTGTTGCACCAGCTCGGTATGCCGTTCCGTGGCGACGACAAGCCGGTGACGCCGAAAGTGGCGCAGCCGAGCGCGGCCTAATTCCCAGGACTGACTGATGGCGAAGACGAGCAAGCTGGCCCGGAATGAGCAGCGCAAGGAACTGGTGCAGCGGTTTGCCCAGAAGCGCGCGGCGCTCAAGGCCACGATCAACAACCCGAAGAGCACGCCGGAAGAGAAGCTGGCGGCTGTGAATGCGCTGCATAAGCTGCCGCGCAATTCGTCGGCGACACGTGTGCGCAACCGCTGCAGCATGAGCGGTCGTCCCCGTGCCTTCCTGCGGCACTTCGGCCTCAGCCGCATTGCGCTCCGTGACATGGCCCTGAACGGCCTGATCCCGGGTGTTCGCAAGGCGAGCTGGTAACACGTAGGTCCTCCATTCACTTCCTACAGGTCCGCTGAGCGCGGATACCATAGGAGAACCCCGAGAGCATGAGCCTCAACGATCCCATTGCCGACATGCTGACGCGCATTCGCAACGCGTGTGCTTCCAAGCACCGCCGCGTCGACATGCCGGTTTCGAAGGTGAAGGTCGAGATTGCGCGTATCCTGAAGGAGAACGCGTTCATCCAGGACTACCGCACGGTAGAACTCGAGGACGGCAAGTCCGTTCTCCGCGTGATCCTCAAGTACGCGCACGGCGGCCAGTCGGTGATCCGTCAGACGCGTCGCGTGTCGACGCCGGGTCTTCGCAAGTACGTCGGCGCCACCGAAATCCCGCACGTGCGCAATGGCCTCGGTATGGCCATCCTGAGCACGTCGAAGGGCCTCATGTCGGGCCGTGACGCGCGCGCAGCCAACACTGGCGGCGAACTCCTCGCCCTCGTCTGGTAAGGAGCAACCAACATGTCACGTATTGGTAAGCGCCCGATTCCGGTTCCGGCCGGAGTGACGGTGGCGATCAACGGCAGCGCGGTGTCGGTGAAGGGTCCGAAGGGCGAGCTGGCTCGCGTCCTCCCGGCCGACATGGTGCTCGTGCAGGAAGGGGCAGAAATCAAGGTGCAGCGCCCGTCAGACGAAGAGCGTCACAAGGCGATGCATGGTCTGACGCGTACGCTTGTTGCCAACATGGTTGAAGGTGTGACCACGGGCTTCAAGAAGACGCTGGAAATCACGGGCGTCGGCTACAAGGCCGAAGTCAAGCCGTATGGCGCGCTGCTCTCGCTGGGTTTTTCGCACCAGATCGAGTACAAGACGCCGGACGGTGTGAAGATCACGGCGCCGAATCCCACCACGGTGGTGATCGAAGGCGCGAGCAAGGAACTCGTGGGACAGGTCGCGGCCGAAATCCGCAGCTTCCGCAAGCCTGAGCCGTACAAGGGCAAGGGCGTCAAGTACCAGGGCGAAGTTATCCGGCGCAAGGCCGGCAAGGCGGGAGGCAAGTAATGGCCAAGATCGCGATCCCGCGCACGAATGCAGAACGGCGCAAGCGTCGTCACCTGCGTGTGCGCAAGGCAGTAAACGGAACTCCAGAGCGTCCGCGCCTCGTGGTCTTCCGCTCCCTGAAGCACATCTATGCCCAGATCGTGGACGACGTCGCGCAGCGCACGCTGCTGACCGTTGGCGACGAGGGGATGAGCGGCACGAAGTCGGAGCGCGCGCTCGCTGTCGGCAAGGCCGCGGCGGAGAAGGCGAAGGCGGCCGGCATTTCGAAGGTGGTCTTCGACCGCGCTGGTTACCAGTACCATGGCCGCGTGAAGGCGGTGGCCGAAGGAGCCCGCGAAGGCGGGCTGGAGTTCTGATCATGGCTGACGGACAGAATCAGGGTGGCGCGCCGCGCAGCGGCGGCGGCGGCGGACGTGGTGGCCCAGGCGGCGGTCGTGGCCGTGGTCCGGGTGGCCCGGGCGGTGGCCGTGGTCGTGGTCCGGGCGGCCCGGGTGGCGGCCGTGGCCGTGGTCCCGGTGGCGAAGGTGGTCAGCAGGGTGGCGGCCGCGATGGTGGTGGCCGTGGCCGTGGTCCCGACCGCAACGCGCCGCAGGAGCGTGAGCAGAGCGATCTCGTCGAGAACGTGATTGCGATCAATCGCGTGGCCAAGGTCGTGAAGGGTGGTCGTCGTTTCTCGTTCAACGCGCTGGTCGCGGTGGGCGACGGACAGGGCAAGGTCGGTTTTGCCACCGGTAAGGCGAACGAAGTGTCGGAAGCGGTCCGCAAGGCCGTGGACGCCGCCCGTCGCAGCATGGTGAGCATCCCGTTGACCGGCTCGACGATCCCGCACGAAGTGGTCGGCAAGCATGGCGCTGGCAAGGTGCTCATGAAGCCCGCTGCGCCGGGTGCCGGTGTGATCGCCGGTGGTGCGGTGCGCGCGGTGCTCGAGTGCGCCGGTATTCACGACATCCTCACGAAGTCGCTCGGTTCGACGAATCCGCACAACATGGTGCGCGCCGCGGTGAATGGTCTCAAGGACCTCATCACGGTGGAGCTGGCTGCGAAGGAGCGTGGGCTCGACCCGGCTCAGATCGGGTACAAGTCCCGTGCGAAGTCGAAGACGGAATCCGTGGACATCCGTAAGGCGGCCGTGGTGGCCGCGGAGGTTGCATAATGCCGCGGACGTTCGTGTGGCACCCGTCCAAGGGCCCGGCCAAGACGCCGAAGCTCGAAGCGCCCGGTAACGGGAAGCTCAAGATCACGCAGGTGCGCAGCGCCATCGGCCATTCGTGGCGGATGCGGGCGACGCTTGCGGCGCTCGGCCTCCGTCATCATCAGGCCAGCGTCGTGCAGCAGGATTCCGCCTCGCTGCGCGGTCAGCTCAAGAAGGTGCGTCACCTGGTTCAGGTGACGCCGGTGGAGGGATAACCGATGGCCAAGAACGAGACGGTCGACAAGATCGGCCTGCATAACCTCTCGCCGGCGCCGGGCTCGCATCGCTCGCGCCGTCGTCTGGGCCGCGGTCCGGGCTCCGGCCTGGGCAAGACGTCCGGTAAGGGTCACAAGGGTTCCATGGCCCGTTCGGGTCATGGCGGTCCTGGTGGTGGCAAGCCGCACTTCGAAGGCGGTCAGATGCCGATCACGCGTCGTATCCCGAAGCGTGGTTTCACCAATCCGTTCCGTGAAGAGGCGCAGCTCGTGCGTCTCGACGATCTGGCCCGGGTGCAGGGTGATGAAGTGACGGTGGAATCGCTGCTGGCGGCGGGCTTGATCCGCGTCGGACAGGGTGCCCCGAAGCTTCTGGCCAATGGCGATGTGCCGCGTGCCCTGACGGTCAAGGGTGTGCGTGTCAGCGCCGGTGCCAAGGCGAAGATCGAAGCGGCCGGTGGCCGCATCGACAGCTGATAACGGAGCCCACAGCGCATGGCAGAACAGAACAACGCGGCAGCGCAAGCTGTCTCCAACATTTACCGGACGCCTGAGTTGTGGGCGAAGATCACCTTCACGTTCCTGTGTTTGGTGATCTATCGCGTCGGCTCGCATATCACGGCGCCCGGCATCGATGTCCAGGCGCTGACCGACTACTTCACCCGCCAGCAGGGCGGTGGCCTTCTTGGCCTCTACGACATGTTCGTGGGTGGCGGTCTGTCGCGTGCGACGGTGTTTGCGCTCGGCATCATGCCCTACATCTCGGCGAGCATCTTCGTCCAGATCGCGGGTGCGGTGCTGCCGAACGTGGATAAGATGCAGAAGGACGAGGAAGGCCGGAAAAAGCTGACGCAGTACACGCGCTACCTCACGGTGGTGCTGGCGCTGGTGCAAGCGTACGGTTTTGCGCTCTTCACCGCGTCGCTGCCCGCAGCCGTGTCGCGTCCTGGTCCGTGGTTCACGATTCAGATGATGCTCTTCCTCACCACGGGTGCGATTTTCGTGATGTGGTTGGGTGAGCAGATCACCGAGCGCGGCCTGGGCAATGGCGCATCGTTGATCATCTTCTTCTCGATCGTGGAGGCCATGTGGCCCTCCATCTTCCAGACGATCAACTTCGTGTCGACGGGTGCTATCGCGCCGTTGTCGCTCGTGGTGCTGGCGCTGGCGATGGTGGCGGTCGTGGCGGGAACGGTGGCGATCACGGTGGCTGCCCGACGGGTGCTCATCCAGATCCCGCAGCGTACGATGGCTCGTGGGCGTCAGCGTGAAGCGGCGCGCAACTTCATTCCGCTCCGCATCAACACCGCGGGCGTGATGCCGATCATCTTTGCGCAGTCGGTCATCGTCATTCCCGGTGCGCTCGCGCAGTTCAGCGGCAATCCGAAGCTGCAGGAGATTGCGGAGTACTTCAATCCGCAGGGCCCGAATCCGTGGCTCTACATCGTTCTGCTCGCGGTGCTCATCCTGCTGTTCACGTACTTTTACACGTCCATCATCTTCAATCCGGTCGATCTGGCCGAGAACCTGAAGAAGCAGGGTGGATTCGTGCCGGGCATCAAGCCGGGTGCGAAGACGGCAGAGTATATTGAACAGGTCGTGGAGCGCATCACGTTGCCTGGCGCGCTCTTCCTCACGTTCATTGCGCTGATGCCGGTTGTGATCGCGCGACTCGTGAACGTACCCTTCGCCTTTGGCGGCACGTCGTTGCTCATCGTCGTGGGTGTTGCCCTCGATACGATGGCGCAGATGCAGCAGCACCTGCTGCTCCGCAAGTACGACGGCTTCATGAAGAAGGGTCGCGTGAAGTTCCGCGGCCGTCAGGCCACCCAGGGCGGCTTCTAACACTTCCTGATGAACATCGTGCTCCTTGGACCGCCGGGCGCGGGCAAGGGGACTCAAGGCGAGCGGCTTGCCGCTCGCCTTGGTGTTCCCAAGATCGCGACCGGCGATGTGCTACGTGCCGCCGTCAAGGACGGCACGCCGCTCGGCCTCGAGGCCAAGGCGGCCATGGACCGCGGGGATCTCGTCCCGGATGCGGTCATCATGGGGATCATGAAGGAGGCGCTGGCTGCACCGACTGCAGCCAAGGGCGCCATTCTCGATGGAGTGGTTCGTACCACGCCTCAGGCCGACGGACTCGCGGCCACTCTTACCTCGCTCGGCAAGAACCTCGACGCCGTGCTGCTCTTCGAGATCGATGAGGAAGAGCTGGTACGCCGGTTGAGCGGCCGCACCACGTGCGAAGCCTGCCAGCGCCCGTTCTTTGGTCGTCAGCCGGGCGAGACCTGCACGGAAGGCGGCATGACGGGCACGCTCGTGCGTCGCAAGGATGACGAGCCAGATGCCATTCGCAAGCGTATGCAGGTGTATCGCGATCAGACGTCGCCGGTGATCGATTGGTACAGCACGCATGGCGCGAAGCTCGTGCGCATCGATGCCATCGGTTCGCTGGATGAAGTGGAAGCGCGCATGCTTGGCGCGCTCGGAATTTCGTGATGCCTCTCGGTGGCACGGCGCCGGCGACGTTGCTCAAGTCGCCACGTGAGATCGAAATCATGGCGCGTGGCGGTGCGATTCTGCACGCCACGCTCATGCACGCCAAGGCGCACGTGCGTGCCGGCATCTCGACGATGGAGCTCGATCAGATTGTCGAGTCCTTCATCCGTTCGCATGCCGGCGCCGAACCGGCGTTCAAGGGACTCTACGGATTCCCTGGCAGCGCCTGTATCTCCATCAATGAGGAGATCGTGCACGGCATTCCGTCGCGGAAGCGCATCCTCTCGCAGGGTGACATCGTGACGGTTGACGTGGGCGTCAAGCTCGACGGCATGTATACTGATTCCGCTATCACGATTCCTGTTGGCGAGATCGATGAAGTCACGCAGCGTTTGATGGACGTGACGCAGCGCTCGCTCGATGCGGGAATTGCTGCGGCAGTTGCCGACAATCATGTCGGCGATATTGGTGCCGCCGTTCAGGCGGTGGTCGAAGACGCCGGTTTCGCTGTGGTCCGCGAGTTGGTGGGACATGGTGTCGGCTTCTCGCCGCACGAAGAATTGCAGATCCCCAACTACGGCAAGCCCAAGCGCGGCAAAAAGCTCAGTGTTGGTCTCACCATTGCCATCGAACCGATGGTCAATGTGGGTACAGCCAAGACCAAGACGCTCAGCGACAAGTGGACCGTTGTGACCGCTGACGGTAAGCGTTCGGCGCACTTTGAACACACGGTTGCCATCACCGAAGACGGGCCGCGGATCCTCACGCTGGGTTGAAACCGTTTGCTGTTTGCGGCGTACACGGGAGCATTCGTGGTTCGGCCGGCTTCATTGAACAGCACACGCAGAGACGCAGAGAAATGCAGAGCCGCAGAGTAAAGGCGAAGTTGGTCATGCTGTTGAGCAGCGTGATCTGTCTGCACACAACTTCGGCTTCGGCACAGGTGACACAGGGGGCCAAACCACCGTCACCAGTTCCCACTACCTACACGATTGGTGGCAAACCCGTCGCGGGTGGCTGTGAGTCATGCGCCGAGTGGAGCATCCCACACGCGCCCGTAAAGTTGCACGGGAATACGTGGTATGTGGGGACACGTGATCTCTCCACCATCCTGATTACGTCACCTGCTGGCCACGTGCTCATCGATGGCGGGCTGTCGGTCACGGTGCCGCAGATTCTGGCGAACATCCGCGCGGTTGGCGCGGATCCGCGCGATATCAAGCTGGTTCTGACGAGCCATGTACACTACGACCATGCGCAGGCCACGGCGGCATTCGCTGCACTGAATGGTGCGCGTGTCGCCGCGTTGCCATGGAGTGCGCGCGCACTCGAAAGTGGTGTCATGCCATCGGATGATCCTCAGTTCGGATTGGCGTTCGACAACCCCAAGGTGTCGCGTGTCCAGGTGGTGCAGAGCGGCGATACGCTGCGTGTTGGCTCGCTGATTATTCGCGCGACGGCCACCCCCGGGCACACACCGGGCAGCACCACGTGGAGCTGGCAGAGCTGCGACGGCGGAAAGTGTGTCGACGTGGTTTATGCAGACAGTCAAACACCCATCAGCGCCGACGGCTTTCTGTTCACGGCGCAACGTGGTCTGGCCGAAGCGGTGGAGCGGGGACATCGTGCGCTTGAGACCATGCCGTGTGGTATGCTGGTGACGCCGCATCCCGGTGCGTCGCGTCTGTGGGAGCGTGTGGCGCAGGGTCGTGCAGTCGGCGCGGATTCGCTGCTCGACAAGACGGGCTGTGCTCGATACGCACAGCGTGCACGCGCGGCGTACCAGGCGCGCTATGCGAAGGAGAGGGGACGATAGACTTCGCCCAATCGGTGAACTGCTCCAACTGCGCTAGCGGAATTCGCTAGCGTACAACCGCTAGCGTGGTTCGCTAACGTGGTATGCGCAGTTATCTCCTCGGATATTTTCCCGGTGTCGTGCCGGTGAGCCTGCGAAATGCGTTCACAAAGGCGCTGGTGCTGTCGTAGCCCGCTGCCAGTCCGGCCTGTGTGACCGAGGCGCCGGCGGCGAGTTGTTCGATCGCATGGAGCAACGCCGCGCGCTGACGCCATGCGCCAAGGGCGAGTGAGGTTTCTTCGCGAAAGTATCGCTCCAGCGTACGCAAACTGGCGCCTGCATTTCGGGCATGCACGGTCAAGGCGGTCTCGCCGGTGGGGTCTGCAATGAAGCTCAATGCCGCGCGTCTGGCGCGCGAGTCCTGTGGCATGGGGAGCGCCAGTTCGGGTATCACGGAAGCCCCGAGTTCATCGATCAACACCCGCAGCAGCCGCATGTCGCGTGGTACCTCTGTTGCCAGCGTTTCTTGCGTCAACACGCGACGCAGTAGTTCCCGCAGTAGCGGCTCAAGTGCCAGGACCCGAGGCACGGTCGGGGCGTTGGCCAATCGCGACGCATGCACATGCACACTGCGCAATACACCACGGCCAGTGAGTTCCACCACACTCGGCGTGCGTGGCGGAAGCCAGAGCGCCTGACGGACGGGAACGGTCCAGCGCATCTCGCGTGGTAGGGATCCACCGCTGTCTGTCGTGCGCACGATGATGGTACCGCCGGTCGCCCATACGAGCTGTCCCCATTCACTGCCTTGCCGATTCCAGCGATACCCGGCGCTGAATCCGATGCTGCTGGTTCGTACTACTGCCGAGGGTTGGCGAGAAGTCGACATAATCTGTCAATATGTCGCAAGCCCGCCGCTCAGGAGAGAGGCTAGTTTGGTGGCGTTCAACAAAGCCTTTCCCACCGATTCCATTTGACGGAGTGTTTCATGGCGGCAGGAGAAGAGCAGGTGCGCGGTGGTCCATCGTCACCGGTACGGCACTTCGCGATAAACGCGGACGATCTCGATCGGGCACAAACATTTTATCAACACGTGTTCGGTTGGCGATTCCATGCCTGGGGACCACCGAACTTCTACATGATCGAAACCGGATCGACGGCCGAAACGCCGGCAATCTTCGGTTCCCTGCAAGGTCGGCGTACGTTGGTGGAAGGCGAACGCATGACGGGCTTTGAATGCACGATCGCTGTGTCGGATATTCACGCCACGGCGCGGGCGATCGAAGCCGCAGGCGGGCAGATTCTCATGCCACCGACGACAATCCCGACCGTGGGACACCTGCTGTGGTTCCGCGATTCGGAAGGGAATGTGGCAGGTGCGATGGAGCCGGATTCGCGGCCGATAGCGATCGATGTCTAGTCGGCGGTCAAACCGTTCGCGACATGTATTGGAGCAAGCTCTACCGCATGCTGTGACGCCGCGCGTTTCATCGTAGTTTTTCCGGTATCCCCAACCGGAGTGTTTTGTGAAGCGTGTGTCGTTTCGCGTTACGGCGTTTGCACTTGCTGTCGCCTGCGTGAGCGCGTCGCAGGTTGTTCATGCGCAGAATGCCGCAGGTGGTTCGATCATGGCGGACTTCACCGACGATGTCGATGGTGTGCAGAAGAAGCTGGTGGCGCTCGCCAAGGCCATGCCGGCCGACAAGATGGGATGGCGTCCCGGTGCCGGTGTGCGTTCCGTTGGTGAAGTGTTTCTTCACGTGGCCAGCGACAATTACTTCATTCCATCGGGCATGGGTCATGCGATGCCAGCATCAACTGGCATCAAGCCCAACGACTTTGCTTCAGTCACCGCCTACGAGAAGCGCGCGCTGAGCAAGGATCAGATCGTGGCGGAGCTGGAGCAGAGCTTTGCGCATCTTCGCGCCGCAATGGCCAAGTCCACGCCGGCGTCTTTGACTGCACCGGTGAGCATGTTTGGCATGAAGAGCACGGGGCAGGGCATGTGGCTGCTTACCGCCACGCACCTGCATGAGCACCTGGGTCAGGCCATCGCCTACGCGCGCATGAATGGCGTCGTGCCGCCCTGGAGCAAGTAGACGTGAAAACTTGGTCGGCCGAAGTTCAGCGATTGGACTTCGGCCGACTGCGTATCAGCGCTAGCGCCGGTTCAGCGTGATGGCTAAGGGGACATCCTTGCCACAGACCACCTTCACCGTTTCTTCCACGGCACGATAGCCGTCGACGGTGACGCGCACGCGGTAGCTGTCTTCGCGCAATTCAAACGACGATCCCGTGGCGACATCGATGCGGATGGTGGAGTCGTAACTCTCGCCCACGATCCGTACGACAGCCTCTCCACGAGCGGCGCCCTTGAATGTCATTTGTAGACGCCCTATCAGAGTGGCCGTGCGATCTCGCGAGTCGCAATTATCCCGGGCTACGGGCGACGCGCCGGCGGCAGGAGCCGGAGGGAATCGGTTCTGGCGGACCGACCCACAGGCGGAAAGCAGCAGGGCTGCACCAAGCGAAAGCAGAGCAGATGTCTTCATGGCGTCTGGGACAAACTACGCTCTGCCGCAGCTTCGGCCAGTCTGGCGTGCAATGAGGCCGTGTCCAGATGCGCCCGGGCTTGAGACGCCAGCCGAGCACCACGTGCCGCGCCCTCGTCATCCAGTCCGGAAACATTGAGGCGCACATTGAGGGCAGCCCCGCGACATGCGGCTTCCGCCAACAGGGCCGCCGCCGCCGCGTCCCCCACGGCGTTCTGGTTCCCACGCTCGGCGAGCGTAGCCGCCAAGGCCGCAACATCGACCGCTACACGCGCTGTTTCCAGAGGAATGGCGGCCGCATGCAGCAACGCTTCGCGCATGGCTGTGGCACGCTGCTGCTCCTCCTCCTGAGTGCCCTTGGGCAGCCGCGCCGCCACGCGCACACCCTCGAATGACTCGGCATCGGCCACGACCAGGGCATCGAGTGTCACCCGCAATTGCTGCGCGGTTTCGAGGTGCACTTCCATCTCGGATGCCACGTGCGCGTAGCGCTGACGGCCCAGCGTGACTCCAGCTACCATCTGCGTTACGGCCGCCGCCAGTGAGGCGGCGTGTGCTACGGCACTGCCGCCGCCGGGTGTTGGCGTAGCCGCAGCAATGCGATCAAGCAATGGCACCGGTGTTGATGGGGCCAACGAGCGCAGTCGAGCCTCGAGCACCTTATCTTCGGCGCGCTCACGAAGCTGCAGATGGTGTGCGCCCGCATCGAGTAACGCGCGTTCGGGTACCAGTCCGATGATTTCACTCCAGGTCACGTCAACACCATGGCGCGCGGCCTGACCTGCTACAGCGTCATATGCGGCATGGAGACCGGTGCGATCCATGTCCACGAGATTCATGGAGACCTGGGCCTGTCCGTCTACCGCGAGCCCCAGGGCCTTGAGTCCGGGTAGTCCGCCATCACGTTCGCGAATGGCACGAGCGACGGCCTGCGCCACCGGAAGATTTTCCTCGCCGCCCAGGTAGACGTTGTACGCGAGGAGAAAATCGCGAGCTCCGACGGCCGTGGCACCGGCGGTTGGATGCACGGCGGTGGCACCAAAGTCCGGCGCGCGATCGGGGTCGGTGGCGATGATGTCGCGCAGCGTTTCAAAGCCGCTGCCTCTCACATGCGCCAGGTTCCGGCGCTCGGGCTTCTGCGCAGCATGTTCGTACAGATACACGGGAATGCCGAGTTCACTGGCCGCCCGCGCACCCAATTCGGCTGCGAGTGCCGCACACTGCTGCATGGTGGTGCCATCGAGCGGGATGAATGGCACCACATCGGTAGCACCGATGCGCGGATGCACGCCCGCGTGCGCATTGAGGTCGATACGGTCACGCGCTACACGCATCGCGGCCAGCGCGGCCGGCACGGCGGCATCCAGCCGCGCGACGAATGTGATGACCGTGCGATGGTGCGAGACATCGCTTGAGACGTCGAGTACGTGCGCACCCGGCGTGGAGGCAATGGCTTCACGTAGGGCGGCGATGACCGCTGGATCGCGGCCCTCCGAGAAATTCGGTACGCATTCGACGAGTGGTGTCGTCATTGATTGCGATCGTTGAGGATGTCGAGGAACCAGTCGTGCAATACACCATTGGATGCCACAATGGTGCCACCGACCACACCAGCATCACGACCTTCGAGATCGGTGACCCGTCCACCGGCCTCGCGCACCAACAGAATGCCGGCCGCCAGGTCCCAGGGATTGAGCCAAAGCTCCCAGAATGCATCGAAGCGTCCATTGGCCACATCACACAGGTCGAGCGCGGCAGACCCTGCGCGGCGCATACCCGATACCACCGGCATGAGACGGCGCAGCATGCGCAGATACTCGTCGGCGCGTGTGACATCCTTGAAGGGCAGGCCGGTGCCAATCAGTGCGCGCGCCGGCGTGGTCACAGTGGACACATGGAGTCTCTTTTGGTCCACGAAAGCGCCGCCGCCCAGCGTGGCGTGATAAAGTCCGCCGCGCGCGACATCGTACACGACACCAGCCTGTGGTTCACCATCCAGCGCAATGCAGATAGATACACCGTAGTTGGGGAAGCCATGCAGGAAGTTTGTCGTGCCATCGAGCGGATCGACGATGGCCACCAAGCCATCGGTCGTGTTACCACCACCCAATTCCTCGCCGACCACACGGATTTCCGGTGCGAGGGCCGCGAAGTGGTGACGGATGATTTCCTCCGCGCCGAGATCCACCCGGCTGACGAAGTCGGTGGCGCTTTTCTCTTCCCACACGAGTGTTTCGCGGGAAGCGGATTCCTCGCGAATGAAAGCGCCAGCCTGCGACGCTGCGTCGGCGGCAATGTCACGCCAGGCCTGGCGTTGGTGGGATGTTGGACCGGTCATGTGTTCTTGCGTTGCTCGGCGGTAGAAGGGCGGATTACGTTTGAAGGATGGCACGCATCTTCAGTGGCATCCAGCCTTCGGGCGAACTGCACATCGGCAACTATCTGGGAGCCGTCAAGAACTGGACTCAACTCCAGGAGACGTACCCCGGCGCGATCTATTGCGTCGTGGACTATCACGCCATCACCGGTGCGTATGACCCGGCGGTGCTGCGCGCGCGTCGATGGGGTATGGCCAAGTCGCTGCTGGCCGCTGGGGTGGATCCGTCCAAGGCGTCGCTGTTCATGCAGAGTGACGTGCCAGAGCACACGGAACTGTCGTGGATTTTCACCACGATTACACCGCTCGGTGACCTGGAACGGCAGACGCAGTTCAAGGACAAGTCATCGAAGATGGAGAGCATCCCAGCCGGACTGCTCATGTATCCGGTGCTGCAGGCGGCGGACATTCTGCTGTATCGTGCCGATTCGGTTCCGGTGGGCGAGGACCAGGTGCAGCACCTGGAGCTCGCACGTGATGCGTCGCGCAAGTTCAACGCCAAGTTCGGGGTGGAGTATTTCCCCGAGCCCAAGCCGTTGCTCACCCCGACGCGGCGCATCATGGGTCTCGATGGCAATGCCAAGATGTCCAAGTCGCTCGGCAACACGGTCGGCTTGCTGGAAACGGATGACGAGATCTGGCAGAAGTTGCGTCCGGCCATGACCGACCCGCAGCGTGTGCGCAAGAGTGATCCGGGCCGTCCGGACGTCTGCAACATCTTCCAGCTGCACAAGGCGTTTAGTGCCACGGAGACGGTGGCGCATGTCAGCCAGCAGTGCGAATCCGCCGGTTGGGGATGCATGGACTGTAAGAAAGTGCTGCACGAGGGGGTGGTGCTCGAACTCACGCCCATTCGTGCGCGCGCCGCGCTGCTGGAAGCCGAGCCACAGCGGGTGCTCGATGCGCTGAGCACGGGTGCCAGCACCGTGCGTGCGCTGGCGCAGGAGACCATGCGTGAAGTGCGCGAGATCGTGGGGTTGGACGGGCTGGCGCTGCCAGCCTAGGGTTGCGGGGGGTGGGGCCTGGTCGTCAGGAAATGGAGAGTTCAGGCTCCGCTTCACCCCTCTCGGTGCGTGTGACCCGTGGCTATTGAAAAGATCATCAAAGCAGCCGTCGAACGTGGGGCCTCCGACGTGCATATCAAGGCTGGCGACGTGGTGCGGGCACGCATCGACGGCCGCCTTGTCGCGCTCACGAAGCAATCGCTGACGCCGGAGATGACGCGCGCCATTGCGCTGCATCTCATGCAGACCGATTCGGAGCGCGCGCAGATCGATTCACTCCGCGACTACGATTGCTCTTGGGCCACGCCGGGTGTGGGCCGATTCCGCGTGAACATCATGCGGCAGCGGGCGGCGCACTCGATCGTGATGCGAGTGATTCCCGAAAAGATCCCCACGGTAGAATCGCTGCGACTGCCGTCGGTATTGACGCGCATCGCGCACACCGAACGCGGCATGATTCTCGTGACCGGTGTAACGGGCTCCGGCAAGTCGAGCACCATGGCGGCATTGGTGCACGAGATCAATGGTTCGTACGAGAAGCACATCCTCACGCTCGAGAATCCGATCGAGTTTCTGCACACCGATATCAAGAGTTCGGTGACGCAGCGTGAAGTTGGCATCGACACCGATACGTTCCGCATGGGACTGCGCGCGGCGCTTCGTCAGGATCCCGATGTGATTCTCATCGGCGAAATGCGCGACGCCGAGACGATTGATACGGCCATGAAGGCGGCGGAAACGGGTCACCTGCTTATTTCGACCGTGCACACGCCGGATGCGCAGAGCACCATCATGCGTATCGTGGCCATGTTCCCGCCTGAAGAGCAGACGGTGGTGCGCATTCGTCTGGCGGAATCGCTGCATGCGGTGGTGTCGCAGCGTTTGCTGCCGCACAAGAGCGGGCAGGGGCGTGTGGTGGCGGCAGAAATCATGATCAACACGTCGACCATTCGTGATCTCATCGCCGATGGCAATATTGCCGAAATTCGCGACTACATGGCCGATGGATCGCAGTACGGCATGCAGACGTTCGACCAGCACCTCACGGAGTTGGTGAACAACGACGAGATCACGTTTGAGACCGCGCGCGCGGCGGCCACGAATCCGGCCGACTTCGAACTCGGATTCCGTATGGGTCGCACCAGTGCATCGGCGGCAACGCTGGGCAAGGGACCGGCGGCGGCACCGCGTGCCGCCGCGTCGACGGCTCCACATGGCGTGCCCACGTCAAATGCGCGGCACACGGGCAGCATGGCACCGCTGGGAGCCAACCCGCTTGGTACCGGTTCCACGTTGCCGCCGCTGGCCACCAGTCCGTCAGGCCATGGCACGGTGACCAGTCCAAGCCCGCTCGAAGGCGACGGATACAGCAGCGGATTCGAGAGTCTCTTCGGCAGCAGTTAATCAGGTCCGCTGATTGACCGCATGACGCCATGCGGGCCTGCAACTAGCTTGCTGGCATGGCCAATCTCACCGTTTCTCAACTCGGCGGGCTCATGGTGCCCGCCGTTTCCACGTTCACTGCCTCGGGTGAACTGGATGGCGACGCGTTCTCCCGCAATCTTCGCGCGCATCTCGGCTTCGGCATGGATGGTGTGCTGATCGGCGGCAGCAGCGGTGAGTCGGCGTTGCTCGATGATGAAGACCGTCGGCAACTGCTGACGTGGGCCCGTGCCGAAATTCCGTCGGATAAGTGGTTGATCGCTGGTGTCGGCAGCGAAAGCACACGGCAGACCATTTCGCGCGCGCGCGATGCCAAGCAGGCGGGTGCCGATGCGGTGCTGGTGATCTCGCCGCACTACTTCCTCAAGCGCATGACCGAGCAGGCGCTGCTCGCGCATTTCCGCGCAGTGGCTGATGCCAGTCCGTTGCCTGTGCTCGTGTACAACATGCCGGCTTACGCGCATCTCGTGCTGAGCCCCGCGTTCATTCAGGAAATGTCGCAGCACGAGAACGTGATCGGTATGAAGGACAGTGCCGGCAATCTTCCGGTGCTTGCGCAGTATCTCGAGTCACAGAGCGACACTTTCCGTGTGTTGACCGGAAGTGGTGCATCGGTCGCACAGGCACTCGATCTCGGTGTGTCGGGCGCGATTCTGGCTATCGGACTGTATGCCGGGCCTGCGGTGCGTCGTATGGTGGACACCTGGAAGCAGGGCGACACGGCCGCCGCTGCCACCATGCAGCAGACGCTGACGCCATTGGCCACGGATATTGCCGGTGCCATGGGTCCTGCAGGCATCAAGGCCGCAATGACGCTGGTGGGTCTCGATGGTGGTGCGCCGCGGTCGCCGCTGCTGCCGGTGGGTGGCGACGAGCTGGCAACGGTTCGCGCGCGTCTTCAGTCGGCTGGCTTGTTGTAACAGTGTGCTGGTGCCCGCCGCTCACGGAGTGGCGAGGACGCTCCGGCAGGAAACTCAGGCCCGCCCTGCGCGTAGGAAGAGCATGCTTGCTCTCCTCCTGCTCACGGCGGGCCTGCTCTTTGGGCTGGTCCTTGTTCCTCTGGGTCTTCCCGGCCTCTGGATCATGCTGGGAAGTGTGCTCGCGTACTGGATTGCCGTCCCCGACGGTAGTGTGGGGCTGATCACGCTGCTGGTGGCTTCGGCCCTCGTGATCGTGGCCGAAGTGCTCGAATTCACGATCTCGGGCAGCTATGCCCGGAAATACGGCGGGTCGCGCCGGGCCGGCTGGGGCGCCATGCTCGGCGGTCTGGTCGGAGCCTTTGTGGGTGTACCCATTCCCGTGGTGGGCAGCCTGTTTGGCGCCTTTGCCGGGGCCTTTGTGGGCGCCCTGCTGGCCGAATTCACCGTGGCGCGAAGCGAGCGGGGGGAGCCGGTCCAGGTGGCGACTGGTGCCCTGATTGGCCGTGCCGTGGCCGCGGCGACCAAGGTGGGGTTTGGGGTGGCCGTGATGGCGGTGGTGCTGTTTGCCGCCCTGGTGGGTCGGCTCAGCGGAACCGGGTAAATCCGCCCTCGTGGATTGCTTCACGCCCCCATCGGGCTAGATTCCTACAACGCCCCGCGGACCGTCCGCGGGGCGTTTTTTTGTGTGCGCGGCCCACGCGGCCGCCGGAGACTGATCGCATGTTCGATTCGACGACGCGTACCGTCGTGGTGGTGGGCGCGCAGTGGGGAGATGAGGGCAAGGGCAAGCTGGTCGACGTCCTGGCCGAGAAGGCGGACTGGGTGGTGCGCTATCAGGGCGGCGCCAATGCCGGTCACACCGTGCATATCGGCGACAAGTCCTTCGTCCTGCATCAGATCCCGAGCGGCATCCTGCACCCCGGCGTGCGCTGCGCGATCGGCAACGGCGTCGTCATGGACCCGGAGACCCTGTTCACGGAAATCGACGAGCTCATCGCCGATGGCGTGGACGTGGAAGGTCGGCTCTATGTGAGTGAGCGCGCGCATCTCGTCATGCCCTACCACAAGCTGGTGGACAAGGCGAGCGCGGCGAGCAAGGCGATCGGTACGACGGGTCGCGGTATCGGCCCCGCCTATGAGGACAAGGTGGCGCGGCGCGGTGTGCGGGTGCTGGATCTCCGTAACGTCGAACGTCTGCGTGAAATGGTCACACTGGGCGTGGAGCGCGCGAATGCGCAGCTCGAGCGCTCGGGCAGTGATGTGCGCGCATCGGTGGATGACACGATGGCGACGCTGAGCGCACTGGCGCCGCGTCTGCTTGGTTTGGCCGATGACGTGGGCCTTTGCGTGCACCGCGCCATCAAGAGCGGTGCCGCGGTGCTGCTCGAAGGTGCGCAGGGTTCACTGCTCGATGTCGACCACGGCACGTATCCGTTCGTGACGTCGAGCAACACGACGGTTGGTGGTGCGGCCACGGGTGTTGGCATTTCTCCAATGGCGTTGCATAGCGCACTCGGCGTGGTGAAGGCGTATACCACACGCGTTGGCAATGGCCCGCTGCCCACGGAGCTCGAAGAGCCGCTACACAGCCATGTGCGTCAGCTTGGTCACGAGTTCGGTGCCACCACGGGACGTCCGCGTCGCTGTGGCTGGTTTGATGGTGTGGTGGTGCGCTATGCGGCCCGCGTGAACGGTCTCACGGGTCTCGCCATCACCAAGCTCGATGTGCTGGACACGCTCGAGAAGCTGGCGGTGTGCACGGGCTATCGCGTGGGTGATGATGTGTACACGGAATTCCCGGCCGATCTCGCGTTGCTGGAGCGTGCGGAGCCTATCTACGAATGGTTCCCGGGTTGGCAGCAGTCCACGCAGGATGCACGTCGTATTGAGGATCTGCCGGCGGCCGCGCGTGCGTATCTCGATCGCCTGGAAGCGTTGTGCGAAACGCCGATTTCGTTCGTGAGCGTGGGTACGCGTCGCGATCAGATCATTCCGCTGCATTCGTCGTAAGTCTCGTAAGCGCGGGATTCGTTCGTCATGACTGTGGTCACGGTTGATGTGGCGGTCGTTGGCGCTGGCCCCTGTGGGCTGGCGACGGCGATTGCCGCCAAACGCGCGGGTTTGAGCGCGATGGTGTTCGACCGCGGCTGTCTGGTGTCGGGGCTCGCGAGCTATCCGACCTACATGACGTTCTTCTCGACGGCCGAGCGTCTTGAGATTGGTGGTGTGCCGTTCGTGGTGGCCACCGAGAAGCCGACACGCCGTGATGCATTGGCGTACTACCGCGCGGT
Organism: Gemmatimonadaceae bacterium; assembly: GCA_016742275.1. Lineage (GTDB taxonomy): Bacteria > Gemmatimonadota > Gemmatimonadetes > Gemmatimonadales > Gemmatimonadaceae > Gemmatimonas. The sequence goes on along the minus strand of JACVCD010000004.1, from coordinate 110,760 downwards.
GGCGTCGCTGTACGATCTCGATGTACGGCAGTTTGAAAACGTGGAGTCCATGCGCCCCGTGCGGATGGATTCGCGTGCCGGAGAGCCCGACCCGGCGCGTCCTGCGCGGTGGTTGTTGTCGACGCGTACGCGTGGTGGTGTGGCGCAGGAAATTGCCGCCCATGCCGTGGTGGTAGCGACGGGTTACTTCGGACGCCCGAGCACCCTTGGTGTACCGGGGGAATCACTCCCGCATGTGCGACATGGTTATCACGAGGGGCACGCTGGCTGGCGACAGGATGTCGTAGTAGTGGGCGGTGCCAACTCCGCCGTAGACGCGGCGCTGGATCTGCTGCAAGCGGGGGCGCGCGTCACCATGGTGCACTTTGGCGAGTCGCTCGATTCGAACGTGAAGCCGTGGGTGCGCCCGGTGATCGAGGCGCGGCTTAAGGAAGGCACGGTGCAGGCACGCTTCGGCAGCCGTGTGAAGGCCATCGAAGCAGACAGCGTTGTGCTCGAAGGGCCGGCGGGTGAGGAGCATTTGCACGCGACGCAGGTGTACCTCATGACCGGTTTTCTGCCGGAAACTCGCTTGCTCGAACAGATCGGTGTGCCACTGGACGCCGAGTCCGGTATTCCGGCGCACGATCCGCTCACGATGGCGACGCCTCTTGCGGGTGTCTACCTTGCAGGAGTGATCGCCTCGGGCAATCAGGCGAATCGCATTTTCATCGAGAATGGCCGCGATCATGGTGATGCCATCGTGGCGCACCTGACCCGCTGACCCGTCATTCTCCACCCGTACCCCGTTCGGTATTTCCCATGGCCGGTTTTCCCGAAGTGATGGACAAGCTCGTGTCGCTGTGCAAGCGACGTGGCTTCATCTTCCAGTCGTCCGAGATCTATGGCGGCACGGGATCCGTGTGGGACTACGGTCCGCTGGGTGTAGAGCTCAAGAAGAACATCAAGGACCGCTGGTGGAATGCCATGGTCCGTTCGCGCGACGACATCGAAGGTCTTGATGCCGCGATTCTGATGCATCCGCGCACGTGGGAAGCATCGGGACACGTGGCGGGGTTCACCGATCCGCTCGTGGACTGCAAGCAGTGCAAGGCCCGCTTCCGCGCGGACAAGATGGACCCCAAGAAGCTCGAAGCGAATGTGTGCCCGAACTGTGGCAACAAGGGCACGCTGACTGAGCCGCGTCTTTTCAATCTGATGTTCAAGACGTTCATGGGTGCGCTCGAGGAGAGCTCGAGCGTGGTGTATCTGCGTCCGGAAACAGCGCAGGGCATCTTCGTGAACTTCCTGAACGTGCAGCAGTCGGCGCGTCAGAAGGTGCCGTTCGGCATCGCGCAGATCGGCAAGGCGTTCCGCAATGAAATCACGCCTGGCAATTTCATTTTCCGCACGCGTGAGTTCGAGCAGATGGAGATGCAGTTCTTCGTCGAGCCCGGCACCGACATGGAGTGGTTCGAGCAGTGGAAGGCGCTGCGTATGCAGTGGCATCTCGATCTCGGGTTGTCGCCGGAGCGTCTCGAGTTCCATCAGCACACGGACACGGAACTCGCGCACTACGCGCGCGCCGCATTCGACGTGACGTTCGATTTTGGTGGCACCCTTGGTCATCAGGAAATCGAAGGCGTGCACAATCGCGGCGACTTCGATTTGTCGCAGCACCAGCAGTATTCGGGCAAGAAGCTCGAGTACTTCGATCAGGTGAACAACAAGCGCTACGTGCCTTACGTGATCGAAACGTCGGTGGGTGCGGATCGTGTCACGCTGGCGGCGCTGGTGAATGCGTATCGCGAAGAGACGGTCGAAGGCGAGAGCGAAGGGCGTGTGGTGCTCGGTCTCAAGCCGTCCATCGCGCCGATCAAGGCGGCGATCTTCCCGCTCACCAAGAAGGACGGTCAGCCGGAAATGGCGCGCAAGATCGTGGACGATCTGCGTGGTGCGTTCCCGGTGGATTACGATGAGACGGGTTCGATCGGCAAGCGCTACCGCCGTCAGGACGAGGTGGGGACGCCGTTCTGTATCACCGTGGATGGGCAGAGCACGGGTGATCAGACGGTGACGGTGCGTAATCGGGATTCGCTCGCGCAGGACCGGGTGGATGTGTCGCAGCTCAAGGGGTATTTGGCGGGGAAGCTCGTCGATTGAGACGCTGAGGGGCGATCGGCAGCAACTCGTTCCACTGATAGTTCGTTAACTGCTCACGCAGAGAAGGTGAGTACGCAGAGTCGCAGAGAAACAGCTCCGCGGCTCTGCGTTCTCTTTTTCTCTGCGTGAGCAGTTGAGCTATTCGGTGGGTGGGTGGTAGCCGTTGGCAACACGCTTCACTCCATCGATCAATCGGTACTGCCCGAAGTTGATGAGCAGACCCAATGGCAATTGCATGATTCGGAGATAGGTCAGTAGTTGGCGTTCATTGACTGCCGCCGGTCGTTCGGAGCACTTGAGTTCGACGAGTAGCCGGCCCTCGACAATGAGATCGACTCGAAAAGCTTTTCGAATGGAAATGCCTTTGTATATGAGGGGAATTGCTACCTGGCGCTCGAAGGCAATGCGGCGCTCCGCGAGTTCAGCGCAGAGCAACTCCTCATAAACGGACTCGAGGAGCCCAGGCCCCAAGGCTCTATGCAGGTCAATTGCGGCTCCGATCACCTCACCGCTCAGCTCGTCGAGTTGATCCACCCCCGACACTACGCCTCCCCGTCAGCTCCGCGTCTCCATGACGCGTCGGCATGATGCAATCCGCGCCAAAATGGTGACCAGCCGTACCCGAGTTGCACCGCATTAATCTGACGTACATCCTTGGCGGGTTGGCTTTGCGTCTCCTCCACCCCCTCCCGTCCTGAGATGTCCATGCGTCCCCTGACGTGGCTGGCTCTTCCTGCCGTGGCGCTCCTGCAGCCACCGGCAACGGCCACCCGTCCAACGCAACCGCCACGAGTGGTTGCCCCGACATTGGCTCCTGCCACGCTCGACAGTGCGTTCCGTGCGCAGTTCCGGTGGCGCAACATCGGCCCCGATCGCGGTGGTCGTTCGATTGCCGCCAGCGGTGTGAAGGGTCGGAAGAACGAAGCCTATTTCGGTGCCACAGGCGGTGGTCTCTGGAAGACCACTGATGGTGGTGAGACCTGGCAGCCGGTGACCGATGGTCAGATCACCAGCGCCTCGGTTGGCGCCGTTGCTGTGAGCGAGTCCAGCCCGGATGTCGTGTACATCGGCATGGGCGAAAGCAACATTCGCGGCAACATCATGCCCGGCGACGGTATCTACAAAAGCAGTGATGCCGGCAAGACGTGGAAGCATATCGGCTTCCGCACGGTAGACGCGATCTCCAAGATCCGTGTGCATCCCACCAACCCGGACATCGTGTTTGCGGCGGTGTTTGGCAAGTACAGCGCGCCGAGTGAAGAGCGCGGTGTGTACAAGAGTACGGATGGCGGCGCGTCGTGGAAGCGCGTGTTGTTCAAGGACGCGAACAGCGGCGCTGTGGACATCGTGCTCGATCGCACGAACCCTCGCGTGATGTACGCCGCGCTGTGGGAAGCGTATCGCAAGGAGTATCAGATGTCGTCGGGCGGTCCGGGCTCAGGGCTCTACAAGAGCACGGATGGTGGAGACACGTGGACCGAGATTACGCGCGCCAAGGGACTGCCCTCGGGACTCGTGGGGCGTATTGGTGTGGCGGTCACGGCGGCCAATTCGAATCGCGTGTACGCGCTGATCGAAAACGAAAATGGCGGCTTGTTCAAGAGCGACGATGCCGGTGCGTCGTGGACGCTGATGAACAGCGATCGCAACATCCGTCAGCGTGCATTCTACTACACCCACTTGTACGCCGATCACAAGAACGCAGATCGCGTCTTCATTCAGAATGTGTCGTTCTTCCGTTCGGATGACGCCGGAAAAACCATCACAAGCATCGGCCAGGGCAGCCATTCCGACTGGCATGATCTGTGGGTGGATCCGGATGATCCGGAGCATCTCGTGGCCGGCAATGATGGTGGCGGTACGGTCACCTTCAACGGCGGGAAAGCGTACACCGCGCAGGATTTCCCGACCGAGCAGTGGTATCACGTGATCACCACCAAGCACGTGCCGTTCCATGTGTGCGGATCACAGCAGGACAACAGCACGTTGTGCACGCCGATGAACTGGAACATGGGGCGGCAGAATGCCGCACCGGGCCAGGAATCGCAGGGCGGCATGGCCGTGTCGTATCAGGTGGGTGGCGGCGAACCCGGATATATCGCGCCGGATCCACTCGATCTCGACGTGTTCTATGCTGGCACCAACAACGGCGGCTACGTCGACAAGTTCAACAAGCGCACCGGTCTGTCCCGCGAAGTGAATCCGTATCCGTGGTTCTACTCGGGTGAGCCATCGAAGGAAATTCGTGAGCGTTGGCAGTGGACGTTTCCGATTCTTTTCTCGCAGGCCGATCCCAAGCTGTTGTTTGTCTCGTCGCAGCGCCTCTGGGCCACGCGCGATGGCGGACGCACGTGGATGAATCTGAGTGGTGATCTGACGCGTCATGCGCCGGAAACGCAGGAGAAGTCGGGCGGTCCGATCACGGGTGACATGAATGGCCCCGAAGTGTATGGCACGATCTTCTCCGTCGGACCGAGCAAGAAGGATGTGAATACGATCTTCACGGGCTCGGACGACGGCCTGGTGTTCGTGACGCGCAACTTCGGCAAGACGTGGACGAACATTACGCCCAAGGACATGCCGGATTTTGGTCGTGTGTCGCAGCTTGATGCCTCGTCGCACGATGCGGGCACGGTGTACATGTCGGTACGTCGTCCACTGCTCGATGACCGCGCGCCGTACATCTTCAAGACCACGGACTACGGCCGCACGTGGACCAAGATCGTGAACGGTCTTGGCGCGGAAGACTATGTGCACGCCGTGCGCGAGGACCCGACGCGTCGCGGCTTGCTGTACGCGGCCACGCAGCATGGTGTCTACATCTCGTATGACGACGGCGCCAACTGGCAGAGCCTCAAACTCAACCTGCCCGATGTACCGGTGGCCGACCTGATTGTGGAGCGCGATGAGCTGGTGATTGGTACGCATGGTCGCGGCTTCTGGGTGCTGGACAACATCGCGCCGCTGCGTCAGGCCACGCCGACGGTGCTGGCGGCGCGCTCGCACTTGTTCACGCCGGCACCGGGTTTGCGTTCGTCGCCCGGTGTGACGTTCACGTGGCGGTTTGCCGCGCGCCCGGTGCGTGCAACTCTGGCCGTGCTCGATTCGGCCGGCGCGGTGGTGCGTGAGTTTGAAGGGGACACGGCCGCAAACGCCGCACAGGCGGGCGGTGGACGTCGTCGTGGTACGTCGAACACGTTCCCGCTCACGGCCGGACTCTCGCGCTTCACATTCGATCTTCGCTCCACCGGCATCGAGAGTTTCCCCGGCATGATTCTGTGGGGAGCCGGCACTGCGGGCCCCGCGCTGCCGCCGGGTCGCTACACGGTGCGTCTCACGGCGGATGGTCAGGAGCTCAAGGCACCGCTCCGTATTCAGCGGAGCCCGCTCATCGATGAGGTCACCGACGCCGACCTGCGCCGCCAGTATGCCTTTGGCAAGCAGGTGCGTGACAAGACCAACGAAGCGCAGCGTGCCGTGATCGAGATTCGCCGCGTGAAGGCGCAACTCGATGATCGCTACAAGCGCGCCAATGACGACGCGCAGCTCAAGGCCAAGGGCGAGACACTGCGTGGCAACGCCACGGCGGTGGAAGTGAACGTGTACCAGGTCAAGAATCAGAGCGGTCAGGATCCGCTCAACTTCCCGATCAAGGTGAACAATCGCCTGGCCAACCTGCTGTCGATGTCGGAGCGTGGCGATGGACCGCCGGGTACGTACATGCCGGAGATTCTGAGCATTCTCACCAAGGAGTTGTCCGGCTATCAGGCCACCCTGAATCAGGTGTGGAAGACGGACCTGACGGCGGTGAACGCCGAGCTGGCGCGTCTCAAGCTGCCGCCGGTGGATCCCAAGTGCACGGTGGTTACGGGGTGCAGCGCGACACCGTAACAACGGACGGACGGTCGCCGTAGGCGATGCGTGCGGTTGGTCATGTCCTCTAGATTGTGGGACATGACCGACCGCATTCGTCTTTCGGCCCTGGTGACTGGGGCATCGCGTGGCATTGGCCACGCCATCGCACGGCGCCTCGCGCCCACGCACAACCTGATTCTGGTGGCGCGTGACGCGAGTCGCCTGGAAGGCGTTGCCGCGGATTGTCGTGCGCTTGGTGCCAACGTGCACACATTGGGCGTGGATTTGGCCGACGGCGCCGCCGTTGCCTCCGCTCTTGCCGGCCTCGATGTGGATGTGCTCGTGAACAACGCCGGCGTGGCGCATTTGAAGCCGTTCCTCGAAACGACGCCTGAAGACTGGCATCATCAGGTGGATGTGAATGTCAACGCGTTGTATTACGTGATTCACTCCGTGCTTCCCGGAATGGTGTCCCGAGGAAAGGGCCATGTGTGCATCATCGGCAGCACGGCGGGACGCAATACGTTTGTGGGTGGCACGTGTTACGTGGGCACCAAGCACTTCGTAATGGGATTCGCGGAATCGCTCATGCTCGAAGTGCGCGATGCTGGTGTGGGTGTTTCGGTGGTGACGCCCGGGTCCGTGGCAACGGAACTCTTCCCTGCCGGCACCAACACGTCGTGGATGCTCGAACCGGATGATGTGGCGAATGCCGTCCACTTCGCGGTGACAACACCGCCGCAGGTGCTGGTGCATCGTCTTGAGGTTCGCCCGCTCACGCCGAAGCGTCCGCGGCGGGACGCGTGACAGATTCGCGCGAGCTGCTGGCCGTTCGCGAAGTGGCACACGCCTTTCTTCGGGCCGACCATCCGAGTGAAGTACAGCAGTTTGCGCTCGATCGGGTAACGCCGCTGCTTGGTGCGCAATTTTCGCTCGTCATGCAGTTGGGCAGTGACGGTGAGTTGTTGCGTCCGGTAGCGCAGCACGAGTGGCCCGCGCCGTATCGCGCGTGGATTGGCGCGCTGCGTGTGCGTGTAGGTGACGGTCCGAGTGGATTGGCGGTGGCCGAGCGGCGGATGGTGGAAGTTCCGGATCTGCTGTCGGATCCTGAGCTGGAGCCGTGGTACGATGTCGCGCGTGAACTGGGGTTCCGTTCCATCCTCGCAGCGCCACTCGAAACGGCTGATGGGCCAATCGGTGCGGTGGCATTCTACTTTGCCGATGCCAGACGTGTCACCGATGAGCAGCGCACGTTGGTGCGTCTGGTGGCAGATCAGTTGGCCGCGGTGACGGACAAGGCGCGCCGGGCAGATGCCTTGCGTCGCGCCAATGCCGCACTGGCTGACGCGAATGCGGAACTCGAAGGGCAGGCCAATGAGTGGGCGAGTCGCGAGCACACGCGTGCACGACATGAGCGCATGCTGGTCGATGCGCTGGTGCGTCTGTCGCAGCCCGATGATGTGCGCGACGCGCAGAGTCGCTTGCGGGCAATCGATACGCTGTCCGCGCATTCTGCTGCGCTGCTGAACATTCCGGACGCTTCCACGCCTGTGCGTGGTGATGATGTCGATCCCCGCGAGCCGGTGCGTGAAGCGGTTGCGGTATGGCGAGCCCGCGCACCCATGATCCCCATCCAGCTGGATGAGCCGACAGTGCTGCTGCCCACGATGGTGACGGACCGAGCGCTGCTCAGGCAGGCCCTGGAGCTGGCACTTGGCCTTGGGGTGTGTGGTGCCTGTTCATCTGACGGCAAGGTACGGGTCGAGATCAGGCTGGGTCGCGGATTTCTGTCGCTGACCGTCGGCTGGCGCGGCGTCGACGTATTGGAGCCGGTTTCCACAAAGAGTGCAGGGGGCGCGTATCGTCCCGAGCCCCAACTTCCCCCGGATCCCTTGCGTATACTTCAGGTGCGGAGTGCTGCGCTCGACTGGGAGCCCGGCAGTCCGTACGCGACCGTGAAGCAGGCGGTCGCGGTCATCGACCTGCCACTGGTGCGTGCATTGGTGAGCCGATTGGGCGGGGATCTGCGTCTCGAAATGGAGGCAGGCCCTGATGCCGGAGAACAGGAGATTCGCCTCGTGTTTCCGGTAGCCGCAACACACGACTAGTGTGTTGCGCTCCACGGCGCCGTGTGTGAACCGTGTGGGTACGCCGTGTTCGTGAACCGCAGCCCCTCGTTTGTATGTCCGTGTCTCATCAGCAATCGTCTCGCCAGTTGCAGGAGCGCCTCACGTCGCTTCCTGTTGCCGATGTTCTTTCGGAAGCGGTGCGTTTTTTCTCGCAGCGTGGCGGCGTGTATTCGGCGTTTCTCGAGAAGCAGGGCCCGACGCATGTCGTACTTCGTGGTCAGGGTGGTGAGGAGATCGCGCTCGCGGCACGCGAGACGCCCGATGGCACATCCGTGTCCGGGTCGAGCTACATGTTCGATCAGCAGATTGCACGCTTCCTCTCGTCGTTGCCGCCTGCGCCGCCGCGTGTAGAGGTCGTCGCGCCGTTGCTCGAGTCCGGTGAAGCGGAGCCGGTATCATGAGCACGGTGACTTCGCATTTCGTGAACGCGCTGCGTGTGCGACCTGAAGTGCTTCGTGTCGCGCAGGACGGCACCACGTCGTGGACGGTGCGCGTGCAGGCTGCCGAAGTGCTCGATGCGGTGCGTGTCGAATGTGCGCCGGGTTCGCGTATTCGCGATATCAAGGCAGCTGCCATGAGCAACCTGCTGCCGGATGTCGCGCAGCTGGATACGTGGCTCGTCAAGCTGCACGGCGCGGAAGTGCACGATGAGAACATGACGCTGCAACAGTGCGGCGCGCAGGATGCGTCGACGTTGTTCCTCACGCCGCGGCGGCGTCGACCGCTGCGCTGAGTTCTGCAGCCTCTCTGCACGCGCTCCATCACACCTTCCCGGGCCGCCTGTTGCATGTGATTGCAGGCGTTGTGCCCTGCATGTTGACTCCCCACCCGAGTCGTGCGTGTCTCACGATACCGAGCGTCTGATCGAATCTGTCCGCCAACTCCGTGCCCAGATTGGCAAGCGCGTGGTGGGTCAGGAAGTGGTGGTCGAAGAAATTCTCATGGCGCTCGTTGCTGGCGGGCATGCCCTGCTCGTTGGTGTGCCAGGTCTCGCCAAGACACTGATGATCAAGTCGGTGGCAGACGCCATGCAACTGGTGTTTCGTCGCATCCAGTTCACGCCAGACCTCGTGCCCAGCGATATCACGGGCACCGAAATTCTCGAAGAGAGCGGCAGCGGCTCGCGTGCCTTTCGGTTTGTTCAGGGACCGGTGTTCGCCAACATCGTTCTGGCCGACGAAATCAATCGCGCGCCACCGCGCACGCAGGCCGCGCTGCTCGAGGCCATGCAGGAACACAGCGTGACCGCTGCCGGACAGACCATGCGTTTGCCCGAGCCGTTCTTTGTGCTCGCAACGCAGAATCCCATCGAGCAGGAAGGCACGTATCCGCTGCCTGAAGCACAGCTCGATCGATTCCTGTTCGACATTCGCGTGGGATATCCCACCGAAGCGGACGAAGTGGCCATCCTGCGCGCGACCACTGGTTCGGGTGGCGATCCTATCGTGCCTGTGTTCACCGGTGAAGATGCGCTCGCACTGCAACGAGCAGTGCGTGCCATGCCATGCAGTGACCTCTTGCTGCAGTACGCGGCGCGTCTGGTGCGCGCCACGCGTCCGCAGGAAGCCCAGATTCCAGCGCTGGTGCGGCAGTATGTGCGTTGGGGCGCTGGTCCCCGCGCAGGACAGGCACTCATCCTCGGCGCCAAGGCTTCGGCGTTGCTGGCTGGTCGCGCTGCTGTCTCACCTGCGGACATCCGCCGTGTCGCCATGCCAGTACTTCGTCATCGCATTCTGCCGAACTTCGCAGCCGAAGCGGATGGCGTGACAGCAGAGCCCATCATCGAAGCCCTGCTGGCGCACGTGGCCGAGCCATCGAGCGCGTTGTAGTCAACGGCTCGGCAGATGATTCCTGAGCTTTCGGCTTACGGTCCGCTGCTCGACGCGTTGCGCGGCGTGCGTTGGCCAGCGCGCCGCGCGGTCGGTGCCGCGCCTGCGGGTGTGCACCGTTCAATCCAGCGTGGCACGGCAGGAGAATTCACCGAGTATCGAGTCTATCGTCAGGGCGACGATCCGAAGACGCTCGATTGGAAGCTGCTGGCGCGCAGCGATCGTGCATTCGTGCGCGTGAGTGAAGACCGGGCATTGCTCAATACCTGGTTTCTGGTCGATGGGAGCGGGCGCATGGCGTTCCGTGGTGCCGACGCTGCGAGCAATGTGCTCAGTAAATGGGACATGGCTCGGCAGATCACCATGGGGCTGGCTGCGGTTGCACACGCGGCCAGCGATCCGGTGGGGCTTGTTGTCGGCATGCCATCGGCGCCGGCCCGGTTGTCGCCGCGCGCACGTCGCGGCACGATCGCCGACGTGGCACGGGTACTTGGTGCGCAAACGGTGCATGAGACGTCAGGTGGTGCGGCGTTGGCACCGCTGCTCTCTTCGTTGTCGGCTCGCAGTCGTATCGTGATTGTGAGTGATGCGCTGGGCGATCTTGATGCGCTGCTCAAGATTGCATCGGCGCAGGTGGTCGCTGGTGCGATCATCGAGTTTGTACATGTCGTGTCGGTCGCCGAGATCGATCCGCCGGCCGGAACGTTCTTCGCTCGCGACCCCGACATGAATGGGCGTGGCAACATTATGCCCGCACGTGGACGTGAGGCCTATCAGGAGGCGTTTGCAGCGTTCCGGGAGGACGTGGCGGTGCGCTGGCGTGCGGCCGGATGCGGCTATCGTGAAGTGCGCACCTCGGAAATTCCCGCGCGTGCGGTGCGCGGTGTTATTGCTGGTTTGGCGACGAGCACATGATCACCTTTGCCGTGCCCTGGTTGTTCTGGGCCAGCATTGCTGCCTCACTGGTGGCGGTTGCATGGCATTTGCTCTCGGTACGTCAGCCACCTGACTTGTTGTTGCCGACTGCCCGCTTTGTGCCTCCGACGACGGCGCGAGCAGTGGCACGTCAACCGCGCCCCAGTGATCTGTTGTTGTTGGCGCTGCGGGTCCTCGCACTGCTATGCATCGGTCTCGCGTTGAGTGGTGCGCGTTGTTACGGCGATCGCTCGCGGCACGCGCATCTCATTCTGGTTGACGGTGCATTGCCGGACTCGGTGGTCGCATCGGACAGTGTGCGTTGGTTGAGTAGCGCGGGCGATACGAGCGTGCAGTGGCGCCGTGTATCCGGTGTTGCCACGGACCCCGGTGTGGCCATCGTGCGTGCATTCCGCGAAGTGCCGAGTGTCCTGCAGGATCTGCCGCGCGTGGAAACGCTTGCTCTGACCGTGTTGACGGGTCCACATGTTGCGGAACGGCGGGTGTGGGACGCATGGCGTTCGCGGTGGCCGGGGCATATCACGCTTGCTACCGCAGGTGCGCGTGACACGGATTCGGCGCTGACGCCTACGGTGGCCGTAGAGTTTTCCAATGCCACGCCTGACGATCCGGTCATGGCGGCCATGCGATTAGCCTATCCGTCGACCAGTCGCGCTCAGCAGGCTGGGCGCAAAGTGCATATCGATCGTGGTGACAGCGCTACGGCCAGGACGGCATTGGTAGACGGCGTTAGTGTGCAAGTGCATTGGCCAGTGTCCGGTTTGCCCAGTGGTTGGCTGCGCACAGCCAATGCGGACACGGCGGGTGCTGTATCGGCTCAAGGGCAGACATTGATCGGGCCATTCGTCCGCGTGTCTTCGGCACCTGTAGTGGTCCCCGCATCATCGGACACTGACTCTGCACGCTGGCGTACGGTGGCCTGGTGGAACGACGGAACGCCGGCGGCGATTGCGCGTCGAGGCGCCGAGTTCTGCGAGGTGCAGGTCTCAGTGGTTGTGTCACCGGGAAGCGATCTGCTGCTTTCTCCGCATGCGCGTGGAATGCTGGATGCTGTCGTGCGAACGTGCGAGGCGACGACTCTACCAACAGCTTCCCTGGCAAGTGTGGAGGCTGGTGATTCGAGTGTGAACCGCCCAGCGGAGGTGCGTACCCTGCGCGCCATTACAGATCCCTCTGCAATTCCGGTGCGTTCCGTGTGGACGCTGGTATTGCTGGCTGTTGCGATCGGCGCGCTTCTGCTCGAATGGCGGCTTCGCACATGACAGCACGCGCGGATGTGGGCAGTCGTTCCGGAAATACCGCAGATTCTGCGGCGCTGCTTGCCCAGGTTGCGCGCACACAGCGCACGCTTGTTCGTGATGGGCAAGTGCATGTCCTCCTGCTGATATTGGGAGCCGCGCTTGCTGCCACGCTCCTATGGCGCGCCTTGCTTGTTGCGTGGCCACTGGCAGCAGGTGCGCGTTGGCTGCTCCGGATTGCGACGGTTGCCGTTGCGTGTCTTGCCGTGCTCTACGCGCGCTGGCACACGCTACGGAACTCCATATCGCTGCCACGGGTGGCGCTCTGGATGGAAGAGCAAGGCGCCGGTACACCGACACACACGTTGGTGACGTGGGTGGAACGTGCATTGCAGTCAAACGTGCCAAGCCCTGCTGCGGCCACTGCGTCAGATATTGCACTGGAGCAAGCCGCGCGGCGTGAGCTTGCCCGCGTACCGGTTGATCGGGCGCTGTCGCAAAGACGCTGGAGCTTGTGGCGCGGGTCGCTGTCGTTTGCGCTCGGCGCGCTGGCTCTGCTGATCGTGGTGCCGCAGATGGCGCCCTCGCTACGTGAAATGGCCGCATCCGCTGGAGTGGGCGGGAAAGCCATCGGTGGCGAGTCTGCGCGAGCGAATCCGCTGGGACGCTGGCAGGTCACGGTAACTCCACCGGCATACACGGGACGCGCGTCCGCATCGTACGAGGATGTGACGTCGGTTCAGGCGTTGAGCGGGAGTCGTGTCTCAGTATCCGGGGATGGCGATAGCCCGCAGGCCATGCTCGTACCGATAGGTGGAGCCGCCGACTCCAGTGCGATCACACAGGACAAGGCTGTTGCGGTTTCGCGTGCGCCTGATGACGACGCATGGCGATTGCAGATCGTGGCCAACGAGTCGCCACAGGCGCTACGTGTTTCGCGTGGTGGCACGTCACGTCTGTTGATTGTCGAAGGCGTTCGCGATTCGGTTCCTCGTGTGACTCTCGAACTACCGGCGCGCGATAGTGTGTTTCGTGCAGCCGTTGGCGAGTTGCCGTTGCTCGCTCGCGCCCACGATGACCTGGGTGTGGCGCGCGCACACTTCGAACTCATTGTGAGCTCAGGTGAAGGTGAACGATTCACCGTGCGCACGGTGACGGTCGCGGCGCAGCAGTTCGGCGCTGGAGCTCGAGATGTGACCTGGCGTGGTGTCTTCAATCTTGCCGCGTATCAGTTGCAGCCAGGAGACGTGGTGCATCTACGGGCGGTGGCCCGCGATGCACATCCACTGGCTTCGCGCGAATTTGGCAGCAGTGAAACACGCGCGTTCCGCATTGCGCGCGCCGCCGAGTATGACTCGGTGGCGGTGGAACCAGCGCCGCCGCCGGCTGTGGATTCGTCGCTGTTGAGCCAGCGCATGCTGCTCATGCTCACGCAGAAGCTGGACGCACGTCAGCGTCGGCTCACGCGTGCAGAAGTGGTGCGGGAATCATTGCGACTCGCGAAGGATCAGGCGCGCCTCCGGCTGGCGGTTGGTGATGTGGTATTCCAAAGGCTCAGTGGCGAATCCAGCGCCGAGCATGCGCACTATGCCGGTGACGGGCATGATCATGGAGTAGACGCGCAGGGCGGCAAGTTGGCGATGGGCACCAACAGCACGTCGGGTATGCTCGAAGAGGGCAATGACTCACCCATCGTGGCCATTAACAAGCCGCTGCTCGAAGCCTACAATGCGATGTGGGATGCTGGCCGTGCACTGGAGCAGGGCGATCCCCATGGCGCAATTCCCGCCATGGAGCGCGCCCTCGAGGCCATCGAGCGTTCACGTGCAGCAAGTCGACTGTACCTGCGAGGGCGTCCGCCGCAGGTCATTGTCGACATCGCCAAGGTGCGATTGATCGGAAAGGATACTGGGCAAACACTCCCGCGATCGGCCCGCGTGCGTCTGGCGCAACAGGACGCGCAGCGTGATGCCCGGTTGGTTCGTGCGGTGGAGATGGCGGCAGCTCGGCCGGAGAATGCTGGCATAGTTCGCGACTCGCTGGCGCTGTTGCGTGCGGAATCGCTTGCTGATGCACCCGCGTTTGCTGGAGCACTGGCGCGTGTGCTCGATGCCTTGGCTGGTGGCAACGACATCACAGTGCCGGTGATGGAAGCGCGTCGTGTGCTTGGCAATGTGCAGCGCGGTGTCAGTGCGCCCTGGGGCAGCGGAGGCACGCCATGAGCGCCGAGAGCGAAATCGCGGCGCCGTTCGTGTTTGCCACGGCGCAATATGAGTCGGGTGACTGGGATTCGGCGCCGCTGGTGCCGGCCAATGTCATCGACTCGATTGCGCGTTACACCTCACTGCCGGTGCGTCCGCAAGGTGTGATCGTGCCGTTGGCTTCGGATGCAATTTTTCAGTATCCGCTGCTCTATCTCACCGGCCACTTGCCTGTGCGGTTCACCACTCGGGAAGCGGAGACACTGGGGCGCTATCTCACACGTGGCGGTTTGCTGTTTGTCGACGACCACAACCATGATGTGGACGGAGCATTTCACAAGACGGTGCGTGAAGAGATCGGGCGCGTAGCCGGACCGCTTCTGCCACTCCCGAATTCCCACGAGTTGTATCGCTGTTTCTTCGTGTTCGAAAATGGTCCACCAACCACCTCGCATGAGATGAATGGGTGGGGCGACAATCTCGTGCATGAACAGCTTGATGCAGTCGTTCGCGATGGGCGTATCCGTGTGCTGTACTCCAACAAGGATTACAGCTCGGAGTGGAGTTTCCATCCGGACAACAAGCGTTTTCTATCCGTGGACAACACCAAGTTCGCCGTGAATCTGGTGGTGTATGCACTCACGCGCTGACGTGCCCGTGAGACGTGTCCATGCGACCCGTATCGTACTTGAGCGCGTAGCTCGAGTCGTGGCGTTTGGGGCGATCGTTGGGGCGTCCTGGTTGATGTGGACCGGTGCGTCGCCCAGTGCTGCGGGAATGCCGCGTATCACTCAGGCTGTCTCATCTGGCGCGCAGTCGCTGGATTCCGTGGTGTTGCGTCATCTCGTACGTGGCGGTGCGGAGCCGCGTGACTCTGTGCGTACCGATACGCTGCTGTTGGGTCTCTCTCGCATTCCCGGTGATTCTTCGCGGGCATTGCTTGGTGGACTCCCGTTGTCGGGAGTGTCCGTTGCCTGGGCGCTCGTTCCGGATTCGGCGCGAGACGCGACCCTCGCTGCGACAGTGTCTCGTGTAGCGACTCCAGGCAACGAGTTGCTCGTGCGCAGTTCCGGTCACCACCATGCACTGGTCTTGCGCGACGCTGGTGGTGTGCTCGATTCGGTGCCAACAGAATCTGCGACCACTCCATCGTCCTGGCGGGTGCGTTCTGCCACCTGGCCACTCACCGTGTCCGGTCGCGCGAGCACGGTGTCGCTCGATACGCCCGATTCCACGCGCGTGCGCATGGTGCGTGTCCTTGGCGTTCCAGGGTGGGAGTACAAGTTCACCGTTGCGGCACTCGAAGAACTGGGGTGGAAGGTGGATGGTGCCGTGCGCGTTGCGCCCACGGCCCAGGTCACGCTCGGTGCTCCGGCCACGCCGCTCGATACCACGCGATATGCGGCCGTTGTCGTGACGGACAGTGTGGCGGTGGACGGTACCGGTCTGCAGCGCTTTGTCGACGCCGGTGGCGGTTTGATCCTGCTCGGCGATGCACTGCGTATTCCCGCGCTGTCTGCCATGCGTCCAGCAGTGGCTACGGAGCGCCGCGGAGGCATTGCCGGTGCTCTGCTTACGGAAGCCCCGCTGTCTGGTCTTGATGCCTGGGAACTGCGAACTGCACCCGACGCTGTCGTTCTGCAGGAAGTATCAGGTGATGCCGGTGGTGGTCATGGCCATGACGAACCCGTGATGGTGGCGCGTCGCCGCGGCGCCGGTCGCGTGCTGGCTGTAGCCTATCGAGAGCTGTGGCGCTGGCGCATGGAGGGGCGCGATGACGGTATTGATGCGCATCGTGCCTGGTGGCGGAACACACTTTCGGCTGTGGGGGCTGTAGCGGCCGCACCGGTAGGTCGTGATCCGCTGGGCCGTGATCCACATCCTGGTGCTGGCGCGCCGTATGCCGATCTGGTTTCGTGGATTGGTCCTGCCCGGACGACTTCTGGTGGCCCCACCTCTGGTCAGGATGCGGTGCGCCCCACACGTTCAACACGGGACTCGCGTCATCTTGCTCCGTGGCTTGGAGTGCTGGCGCTGGGGCTCCTGTGTTTCGAGTGGGGATCGCGTCGCTTGCGAGGTGCGCGCTGATCCCGCTACAGCCATACCTTTGCTGTCTGTCATGACAACTCGATGACTACACGCGTCGCCCTGCTTTCGCATTCGGATTGTGGACAGCACGACACGGGCTGGGAACACCCCGAACATGTCGGGCGCCTGGTCGCGATTCCGCGCGCGCTCAAACATCGATTCGATCTGTTCGAAGCGCTGCAGCACATTGAGGGACGTCACGCCACTGAAGACGAACTCGCATTGGCGCATGATCGTGCCTATATCGCGCAGGTCCGCCACACGGTGGAGCAGGGTGGTGGGCGTCTTGATCCGGATACCGTAGTAAGCAGTGGTTCCTGGGGCGCGGTGACGGCCGGCGCGGGATGTGTACTCGATGGTGTCGATCTCGCGTTCTCCGGACAAGCGCTTCGTAATTTCAGTGCAGTCCGTCCGCCGGGGCATCACGCGGTACGTGATCGCTCCATGGGCTTCTGTCTGTTCGGGAACGTGGCCATTGCCGCGCACTATGCCATTGCACGGCATGCCTGCGAACGTGTGCTCATTGTCGACTGGGACGTGCATCACGGCAACGGAACACAGGCGTTGGTGGAGCATGATTCACGCATTCGCTTCGTGAGCATGCATCAGTGGCCGTGGTATCCTGGCACCGGTGCGGCAGATGATCGTGGACTCCATCGCAACGTGTGGAATGTGCCAATGCCGCCAGCCTTGGCGCCACAGCGCTATCTCGACGCGCTCTATGCGGCGATAGACGCCGCCACCAAGGATTTCACACCGGATCTCGTGCTGATCAGCGCCGGATTCGATTGTCTGGCGGGTGATCCACTCGGTGCGTTCACGCTGACACTCGACGATGTGCGGCACATGACGCGTGCATTGGTGGATCGCGCATCGCACTGGTGTGGTGGTCGTGTCGTGAGTGCACTCGAAGGCGGTTACGCACCAGAAGCGGTGGCGCAGGCGGTGCTCGTGCATCTCGAATCGCTGAGCTGATCGATGACGCGCAAACGTCTATCCCGCAGTCAGCGCGCCGCCCGCCGTGGTGTTGGTGTCGAGTCACCCGTGACGGTGCGTGTGGTTCCCACCTCGGTGCCGGGAACGCCGGACCCGTTGCCGCGCACCATCTATCGGTCGCCCGAGGGGACTGATGTCCTCGCGTGCCATCCGCGCGACATCCCGAGTCTGTTGGCGCAGGGCGGACCACTCTGGGTCGATATCGATTCCACGGTGCGTTCTCAGCACGCGTTGCTCGAAAAGGTGTTCCGCATCCACCCGCTCGCGGTGGAAGACACGCTCAATCCCTCTTCGCGCGTCAAACTCGAAGAGTATCCCGAGTTTCTGTACATCGTGATGCGTGTGGTGTCGTTGGCGCATGATACCGACGACCCCTACGACCTCACGAGCAAGGATCTGCACTGCTTCCTCGGCCCGTCGTTCCTGGTCACCGTGCATGCCGGACCGGTGTCGCCGGTGGACTATGTATGGGACATGTTGAAGCGCAGTCCTGAACTGCTGGCGAGAGGACCCGAGCGGACACTGCACGCCATTCTCGATACCACCATCGACGCGTACTTCCCGATCCTCGATCAGGTGGACGAGTTTATCGATGGCCTCGAAGAGCGTGTGTTTGTCGATTTCGACGAGTCATCGCTCCGCGATGTGTTCCATGTGAAGCGACTGGTGCTTACGCTGCGGCGCTATCTGCAGCCATCGCGTGAGGTGCTGAATGTGCTGACCAATCGTCCCACGTCGCTTGTCGCGCCGGAAGTGCAGATCTACTTCCGCGACATCTACGATCACGTGCTGCGTATCAACGATGCGCTCGACACATATCGGGACCTGCTCAGCAGCACGATGGACTCGTATCTCACCCAGGTTTCCAATCGGCTCGGCGCATCGACCAAGCGCCTGTCGGTGGTGGCCACCCTGTCACTGCCTTTTGTCATGGTCAGTGGTATGTGGGGGATGAACTTTGTGCATATGCCACTGTCCACCTGGCCGCATGGTTTCTGGTGGCTGTTGGGCATTCAGGTGGCGTTGGCCGGGATGCTAGCTTTGTTTCTCCGGCGGCGAGCGATCGCCTGACCTCACCCTTCCGTCCGCTTCCCGATGTTCTGTCCTGACTGCGGCACCTGGAATCGCGCTGCGGCTGCTACGTGCACGCGGTGTGGCACCACGCTCCCCGAGGTGGCGGCGCCACCGTTGGACGTGCCCGATGACGAACTGCGTGAGCTGCGGTCTGCCACCGGCAATCGCTACACGATCGTGAAGCGGTTGGGCAGCGGAGGCATGGCGCACGTGTATCTTGCGCGTCACGCGGTGCTGGGTCGTCCACTGGTCATCAAGGTGCTGCATCGCTCGCTGTCGCAGGAGCCGGAAATGCGCGAGCGCTTTCGGCGCGAGGCGGAAGCGGCGTCGCGATTGGTGCACCCGTATGTGTGCGCCATCGCCGATATGGGTACCACCGGCGAACTCGAGTTTCTCGTGATGCCGTACTATGCCGGTGGTTCACTCGCTGATCTGCTATCGAGGCGGAAGACCGTTGGACCCACCACAGCGGCCGCTGTTGCGGCGCAGGTAGCGAGTGCACTGGACTACGCGCACCGCCGCGGTGTGGTGCATCGTGATATCAAGCCCGATAACATCCTGTTCGACGAAGACGGCAATGTGGCCCTTACCGATTTCGGTATCGCGACGGCGCGTTTTCATGGTCGACTGACGGCCAGCGGACGCGCGATGGGCACACCGCACTACATGTCGCCAGAGCAGGCCATGGGGCGCCTAGTAGATGGGCGCAGCGATCTCTACGCGGTTGGTCTCCTGCTCTACGAAATGCTGCTTGGGCATCCGCCATTCGATGGCGAGGATTCCTATGCCGTGGGTTACAAACATGTGCATGAAGCGCCGGTTGCTCCCGATCAGGTCGACTCGCGCGTGCCAGCCGCATTGAGTGCCATCGTCATGAAATGCCTCGCCAAGCAACCGGCTGAGCGCTACGATCGCGGATTCGAGCTCGGCGATGCGCTCGTGCAGTTTCTGGCGTCGGTGGGTGGTGCGGACTTCCGCACGGCCCGCACTGCGCGTGCGTCAGGGCTCACGCCATTCTGATTCACACAGATTCATACAGACAACTCCTTTACCGCATCTCCCATGCTGCTGCACGCGGAAATCCTCCAGGTTCACACCCGTCACCCGTTCATCATTGCGCGTGGCGGGCAGAGCGCCTATCGCACGGTGTTCGTACGACTGGTGGATACCGATGGTGCGGAAGGATGGGGTGAGGCCGCGCCCAGTCGGTTCTACGGTGAGACGGCGGACTCGGCGTTGCTGGCACTGCAGCAGTTTGCGCCGCTTCTGGCCAATGCCGATGCCTGGTCCATCGATGCCATCGAGCGTGAACTGGAGAAGGCGTTGCGTTGGAATGCCGCCGCGCGATGTGCGGTGAGTGCGGCTCTGCATGACCTGGCCGCGCGGCGACTCGGCGTTCCACTCTGGCGCTATTGGGGACTGGATCGCGCGGCGGCCCCGCAATCCAGCTTCACCATCGGTATTGCCCCCGACGTAGCGACGCTGCGCTCGCGCGTGCAGGAAGCCGCCCACTATCCCATTCTCAAGATCAAACTGGGCTCGAGCTGGGATCGCGAAGTGTTGCGGATTGTACGTGAAGAGGCGCCCAATGCCATTCTCCGTGTGGATGCCAACGCGGCGTGGACACCCAAGCAGGCGCTGGGCATGCTCGATGCGTTGCACGCGGTTGGCGTCGACATGCTGGAGCAGCCACTGCAGCCACAGGATCTCGCCGGTCTCCGGTTTGTTCGCGAGCGTGCGGCCATCCCGGTGGTTGCCGACGAGTCGTGCCTTGTGGCCAGCGATATCCCGAAGCTCGAAGGCGTCGTGGATGGCGTGAATATCAAGCTTGCCAAGTGCGGATCGTTGCGCGAAGCCCTGCGCATGATCGCGGTGGCGCGGGCACATGGTATGCGGGTGATGTGTGGGTGCATGATCGAGACCACATTGGGTATCGCTCCCGCCGCGCATTTCTCGCCGCTGCTTGATGACGCGGATCTCGATGGTGCAGCACTGTTGGCCGATGATCCGTTTGTCGGCCCTGGCATTCCCGGTGGACAGGTCACGCTGGGTGATGCATTGGGGCTCGGAGTGTCGCGCCGCTGAGGCGCGAACGCCGGTGACGGGAGCACACGACGTGTCACGCGACGTGTCGAGCAGCGATCCTCGCTGTGTGGAAGTGGCGCTTCCGGTTCCGCTGTTCCGCACCTTCACCTATCGCGTGCCACCGACGATGGCCTGGCCCATCGAGCCGGGTACACGCGTGGTTGTGCCATTTCGGAATCGCGCGGAAATCGGCATCTGTCTTGGTCCGTCGGAACCACCGGCTGGGGTGACGATCAAGTCCATTCAAGCGGTGGTGGATGATGCGCCATCACTGCCGCAGCCATTGATCGAAACGGCGCGGTGGATTGCCGATTGGTACGCGGCGCCGCTTGGGCTCACGCTTCGCTCCATGTTGCCCACGGCGCTCACTCAGGCCGCCACACCACGCCCCACGCAGAAGACCACACGTGTCGTACGACTGACGCAGGATCTTCCGTCGCTCCTGCAACGCGAGCAACTGTTCGCTCGAGCGAAGCAACAGCGTGTGGTGTACGAACTGCTTGAAGCACAGGGCGGGGAAGCGCCGATCGAGGCGTTACGCACCCAGGCCAACTGCTCGGCCGGTGTCATCACGGCCATGGTGAAGCGCGAACTGGTCGAAGTTGTTGATGTGGCACAGGCGCGCGACCCGTTCGTGAATCGTGAAGGTGTCACACCTCCGCCCAATCCTTCGGCGGCGCAACGGGAAGTCATCGCGGCCATACTCGCCGGCGAGCCGGGACACATGTTCCTGCTGCATGGTATTACCGGCAGCGGCAAGACGCTGGTCTACATTGAGGTGCTGCGCGCCGTACTGCGTGAGCCCAAGCGCACAGCCATTGTGCTTGTGCCGGAGATTGCCCTCACATCGCAAACTGTCGATCGATTCCGCGGTGCATTCGGCGATGATGTGGCGGTGTTGCACTCGGGACTTTCCGACGGTGAACGTCTCGATGCGTGGCAGTCACTGCGTCGTGGTGAGCGGCGTATTGCCGTGGGTGCGCGTTCGGCCCTCTTTGCCCCACTGGAAAACGTCGGGGTGGTGATTGTCGACGAAGAGCACGAGGGTAGCTACAAGCAGTCCGAAACTCCACGGTATCATGCGCGCGAAGCGGCCATCGTGCGTGCGCGTGCCGAAGGCGCGCTGGTGGTGTTGGGCAGTGCAACGCCAAGCCTTGAGAGCTGGGAGCGCACCGAGCGCGGACAGGCAACACGTCTGACCCTTCCCGATCGCGCTGGCGGGGCGCAGTTGCCGCCGGTGCAGGTAGTGGACATGCGGGTGGTGACAAAGGCCGCGCTCGCGCAGCGTGCTCCCAATATGCCGTACGACGAAACACTGGGGGTGTTGAGTCCACCGCTCCTGGCAGCCATTGAATCCCGACTCGAGCGCGGTGAACAGAGTCTTTTGCTGCTCAATCGCCGTGGCTATTCCGCGTTTCTTCAGTGCCACGCCTGCGGAGATGTGCCGGTGTGTCCGCATTGCAGCATCTCGCTCACGTATCATCGGCTGCCTGAGGCACTGATCTGTCACTACTGCCAGCATCAGGAATCGGTGCCACGGGCGTGCGGGCAGTGCGGCGCCGACGCCATGAAGCGGCGCGGTCTTGGTACGCAGCAGGTGGAGCGTCTGGTTGGCGAACGGTTCCCCGAGGCGCGCATTGCGCGCATGGATGTGGACACTACCAGCGGCAAGTGGGCGCACACACAGATCCTGGATCGTGTTGGGCGAGGCGAAGTCGATATCCTGCTTGGCACGCAGATGATTGCGAAGGGACTCGACTTCCCGAATGTGACGCTGGTTGGTGTTGTGGACGCTGATACCGGTCTCAATCTCCCGGATTTTCGGGCGTCAGAGCGCACGTTTCAGCTCTTGAGTCAGGTGGCCGGTCGTGCGGGTCGTGGCCCAAAGGGTGGGGATGTGCTGGTGCAGACACGCATCCCAGATGCGCACGCCGTTCGGCACGCGTTGCGTCACGACTATGTGGGGTTTGTGCACGAAGAACTCGGTCATCGTCGGCAGCCGACGTATCCGCCGTTTGTGGCGTTGGCCAATGTGGTGCTGAGTGGAACCGATCAGCGCGCCACGGCCGAAGCCGCACAGGCAGCCTTTGACTGGCTACGGCAACTGATTCAGAAGCGCGGACTTCGTGATCTGGTGTTGGTGGGGCCAGCGCCGTGTCCGATCGACCGTATCAAGGATCGGTGGCGCTGGCATTTCCTGCTCAAGACGGCACAGCCGCGACTCATGTCGCGTGTGGCACGCTACGTCGCGGAACGGTGTCCGGTTCCCACACACTCTGCGCTGCGGCTCATTGTCGATCGGGATCCCGTGAGTTTGCTGTAGACGGCCTGTGATGCAGGTGCGGTGGCATTTGCGGTTAGATTTGCTGCATGACCGCACGCCATCTCGACGCCATTCCGCCGTACGTTTTCTACGAGCTTGATGCCCGCCGCGCCGCCATGCGCGCCAAGGGCAAGTCACTCATCGATGTGGGCATCGGTAGTCCGGATGGACCGATGCCGGACGTTGTGGTGGAGGCATTGCAGCAGATCGCACAGGATCGTTCTGTTGCCGGATATCCGTATTTCCAGGCGCATCCGGCGTATGCGGCAGCCGTGGCAGGATATCTCTCGGATCGTTTTGGCGTGGTGATCGATCCTGCACGCGAAATGCTTGCTCTCGCTGGCTCCAAGGAAGGCATCGCCGAGTTGCTGCTGGCGCACTGCAATCCGGGTGATGTGGTCCTGGTGCCGGAGGTGTATTACCCCGTGTATGCGCGTGCCACGCAACTGGCGGGCGCCGAACCGGTATTTGTGCCATTCCGTGCTGATGGCGGGATGGATCTCGACGCGGTGTCAGCGGAGCATCTGGCGCGTGCACGTGTGTTGCTGGTGAACTATCCCAGCAATCCCACCACACATGCGGTTTCACTCGATGAATTGGCGCGGTATGTGGCATTCGCCGAATCGCGTGGACTGCTGTTGCTGAGCGATTTGGCATACAGCGAGCTGTCCTACGACGGCTTTGTTGTGCCCAGTGTGCTGCAGGTCCCTGGTGCGTCGCGTGTGGCTGTGGAAACGCATACATGCAGCAAGAGCTTCAGCATGGCCGGTGTGCGCATTGCATTTGTTGCCGGCAAGCAGGACGCGATCGCGCGACTCGATGCCTATCGCTCGAACATCGGCTACGGCGTGTCCACACTGGCGCAACACGCCGGTGCCGCGGCGTTTACGCATCATGCGTCGCTCGTGCCAGTGACTGTGGCGCGATATCGTGCACGTCGTGATGCGGTGGCTGCGGCGCTTGCGCAGGGGGGATGGCAGGTCTCACCGCCCAATGCCACGATGTACTACTGGCTCGATGTCCCGTCGGGTTTTGGAGACTGGGAGTGGGTGGATGCACTCATGCAGGGGCCTGGTGTCGTGGTCACACCCGGTATCGCCTTCGGTGCCGCAGGGCAGGGGAAGTTCCGGGTGAGTCTGGTGCAACCTGAGGCGACGATGGTGCGGGCGGTGAAAGGGATTCTCGATGTAGCGCGAGCCGGGCCGCCCTCGAACACCGCTAACTGATTGCGCAGAGAAAAAGAGAGCGCAGGGAACGCAGAGGACTGCCAATGCAGCCACTCCGCGTTCTCTGCGCTCTCTTCTTCTCTGCGTAAGCTGTTTACGGACTCTGGAGGTCCGCTGGCATCAGCAGACTGGAAACAACTCTGCGCCTCAGTTACCGGCCTTCGGCTCACTCAACGCGATATCCCACTGCACCTGCACGTCCTTCTGAATCGGATTGAGCTTCGAGTCGTAGCTCACACCGTACTGCAGGCGATCAATCGTGAACGTGCCACGGAAACGGCCCGTTCCCTGCTCGTAGAACACGAGATTGGCCGGCACGACAATGCGCTTGGTGGTGCCACGCACCGTCAGGTCACCCGTGATGGCAACGGCGTTCGCACCCGTCGACTTTACACTGACCGACTTGAACGTGATGGTCGGGTGTTTGGCCACATCGAAGAAATCGGCGCTGCGCAGGTGATTGTCGCGCTGATCGTTGCGCGTGTTGATGCTGGCAGCGTCGATCGTGATGCTCACCGTGGAGTTGCTCCAGTTGGCCGCGTCGAGCTTCACATCAGCGTCCCACTTTCCGAAGAAGCCGTGGGCGCTCAGCATACGGGAGTCCGCCACGAAGTTGATCTCACTGTGCGCCTTGTCCACCACATGGGGCTTGGCGTCAGGCAACGGACGGGCCGCGATCAGTGTGGGCAGGGCAATCAGGGTGGCAACGGTGAGGCGACGGGTGGCCGAAAACGCGAACATGGAGAGAGTCTCCTGAGAGCAGTAGTTTGTTAGAACGATCAGTTGTAAGGCACTATCTAAGAAATAAGATAAATAATCTCAATTTGAACGCAAGTGGCGTCCGGTCGCTTGTTTGGGGTGCCAGCGGGCGGTGATCTTACCGGGATGCCCAGGGAGCGGGTCGTACGGACGCTCTCTCGAGTCCCCTGACAGTGGTGCTGATGAGCGTTCCGGTTTCAGACGTATCCGACGAAGAATCGCAGGCGAACACCCCCACCGAGCCGGCAACGCGAGGGGGCGCAGATGTATCTGATCGGGCCGACGCCCCGGTATCGGAAATCGCGGAGCGTTTTCTTCGCGCGGTAATAGCTGAAGTCCCGCTCGAGCTCATCGAGGAGTTGCATCTCTTCTCGCCGCTCAGGCAGGGCACCGTCGAGACGGGCATTGCCGTGCTTGCGGCTCGCCGTCCGGTGGTGGAGGCGCCTGTTGAGATCGTGGAGACCGTAGAGGAGTTGGACCCCGAACTCGCGCTGGAAGAAGTTGAGATCGAATCGGAACTCGATGCGGATGCTTCCGACACAGATGCTTCCGTTGTCGACGCTTCCGCTGCTGATGCATCCGCTGTTGACGCTTCCGACACTGAAGAATCCGAAACTCCCGTTAGCGCAGAAATCGCTAGCGAGCTCAGTGCTAGCGAAGTTCCCGCCAGCGCTCCTCTCGCAGTTCCAGTACCTGCACCGCAAGAACGCCACACCGTCTTCACTGCCCGCTATCGCTACGTGATCAAGGGCCCTGAACGCGGCAAGTGGGAATCGAACCTCAAGGCTGAAGCCGATGCGCCGCTCGTCACGGTGGAAACCGTGGTGCGTGGTGTACAGCGTCGTGCTGGTGAGGAATCGGAAATCGTGCGCTACACCGCCGCGCAGATTGCGCGCGCGCTGCGCATGGATCTGCAGGGCTGATACACATCATGAGTCACGCGAGCGACGAAGCAGCTATTGCGGCCGACCGCGAGGCGTTTCGCACGTACCTGCGTGATCACAATCTGCCGGCGACCGCGCAGCGTCTCGTGATTGCAGACGTGGTCCTCGGCACCGATCGACATTTGTCGGCTGAGGATGTGGCCAACGAAGTGCGCACACGCGGCGCGAGTGCGGGCACGGCAACCGTGTATCGCACACTCGATGTGCTGGTGCGCAGTGGACTCGTGGTCGAACGTGATTTTGGTGAAGGATTCAAACGCTACGAAGCTTCACGCGGGGTGCCGAACCACGAGCACCTTATCTGTACCGTGTGTGGTCGTGTAACCGAGTTTCGCGACGAGCGACTCGAACGCATGACCACACTGCTCGCCGAGGCGCATGACTACTCACGGCAGCGCCACCGTCTGGTGATCTACGGGCTCTGCGGCGACTGTCGCCGCGGTTCTGCCCGATAACGGTACACGATGATGCTGGTGCCCGCGCGCCAGTGTCCGACACACTTCCGCACTTCTCATGGCACCCGAATCACTTTCCCTGCTCGTCGCATTTACCGCCGGTCTCCTCAGCTTTCTGAGTCCGTGCGTGCTGCCGCTTGTGCCGAGCTACGTCACGTTCATCACCGGCATGGGCCTTGATGACGTCTCGCGTGCTCGTCGCACGGCTGTCGTGCACGCACTGCTGTTCGTTGCCGGCTTTACGTTCATCTTCGTTGCACTCGGTGCTGGCGCCAGCGCTTTTGGTCAGCTGCTGCGCGAATTCCGCGTATGGATTGCGCGCATTGGTGGCGTGCTCATGGTGCTCATGGGACTCTGGATGCTGGGCGTGCTGAAGTTTGGCGCACTGCAGCAGGAGCGTCGCATGCATTTGAGCGACAAGCCGCTTGGCTACCTTGGCACCGTCATTGTCGGTATTGCCTTTGGTGCCGGTTGGACGCCGTGCTTGGGCCCCACGCTTGGCGCCATTCTTCTGCTGGCGGCCAACGAGACCGAACTCACCAAGGGCATTGTGCTGTTGACGGCGTATTCGTTGGGCCTCGCCGTCCCGTTCCTGCTCAGCGCGTTGCTGCTCGACCGTTTCCTTGGCTTCTTCCAGAAGTTCAAGCACAACATCGGTCGCGTGAATCAGATCGCCGGTGGCCTGCTCGTGCTCGTTGGCATTCTGATGTTCACGGGCTGGTTCGAGCGCCTGGCGGCATGGCTACAGCCGCTGACGCCGCAATTCCTCGTGGATCGGTTGTAAGGCGAAGACCCGACTGGCACGCCAACCCAATTCAACTCGCTTCGATATCGTCGAGCAGTTGTTGACGCTGTAGCAACGTGGCGTAGTGACCGCCCTCCGCCACGAGTGCATCATGAGTGCCGTGTTCGACCACGCGCCCCTCATCGAGTACGATGATCTGATCTGCCTCTCGCACGGCGCTCACGCGATGTGATGCAATGAGCGCCGTGCGGCCACTCAGCGCATCACGCAGTCCGTGCAGGATGGCCGCTTCGGTGTGAGTGTCGACAGCAGATAGCGCGTCGTCGAGCAAGACGATGGACGGATGACGCGCCAATGCGCGTGCCAGCGCCGTGCGCTGCTTCTGTCCGCCGGAGAGGTTGATCCCACGCTCGCCGAGTCGTGTGGCCAGACCGTCCGGCAATGCATCGATGGTTTCGCGGAGTTGTGCAATGCCAACGGCTTCGAGCAATCGATCCATGATTTCGGGCGGGGCATTGGATGCACGCCATGTCGGGTGTTGCTCGTCGAGACCATAGGCCACGTTTTCGCCAATGGTTTCGCTGAAGAGCAGAGCCTCTTGCGGGACGGCACCGATCTCACGACGCCATACAGACAGCGGCACATCGCGGATGGGTACATCGTCCACGAGGATGTCACCCTCCTGCGGATCGTAGGCGCGCGTGATGAGATCGAGCAGCGCACTTTTGCCGGAGCCGGTCGCACCAACAATCGCGAGTGTGGAACCGGCCGGTACATGGAATGACAGATGACGGAGCACCCAACGTGGCGTTCCGTCTGCGCCCGTGGGATAGTGAAAGCCCACGTCACGGAAGGTCAGTGATCGGCCTCCCTGATGCGCAGGCAACGCGCGCGTGCCCTCATCCTTCACCACCAGTGGCTGTGCATCGAGTAGTTCGAGCACGCGTGCCATGCTGGCTGCGCCACGCTGAAACAGATTGGTCGTCCAGCCAAGGGCGATGAGCGGCCAGGTGAGCATGGCGAGGTAGATGCCAAATGCCACGAAGCCACCAACGGTGATGTCACCGCGAATGAGCTGCGTGCCGCCAACACCCACGGTGATGGCACCACCCAGACCCGCCAGCATGGCAAAGCCCGGACTCATCAAACCATTGAGTCGCGCGAGCCGCATGTTGCTTTCGAGGTAAGCATCGCCCAGTGCGGCAAAACGCGCGACCTCGGCGTCTTCCTGACGATAGGCCCGCACGACCCGAACTCCCGCGAGATTTTCCTGTGCTCGGGTGGTGAGCTGCGAGAACTGCGCCTGCACGGCCTCGAAGCGGAGATGCACCAGCTTTCCAAGCCTGAGCATGAGCAGCGGCAGTCCTGCCATGGGGAGCAGCGCCCACAGGGTCAGCGTGGGGCTAATCCGCACCATCATGCCGAGGGCGAAGAGTCCACCGGCAATGGTATTGACCAGGTACATGAGCGCGGGGCCGGCGGCCATGCGGACGGCGCTCAGATCGTTGGTGAGGCGGGCCATCAGGTCGCCGGTGCGCCAGCGACCATACCAGGCGGCGTCGAGTGTGGTGAGGCGCTCGAAGACATCGCGGCGCAGATCGGTCTCGATTCGGCGGCTGACCCCGTTGAGCAGCTGCCTCATGGTGAATCTCAGGGTCCCGCTGAGCACGGCAGTGCCCAGCATGAATCCTGAGAGTTTCATCACAATCGAAATGTGCGCTTCGTCACGAAGTGCATCGATCCCGCGCTGCAGGAAGGTCGGGATGAGGGTAGATAAACCAGCCGCAGCAATGACGGAGGCCAGTCCGACCGCAACTTGCACCCGATACGGGTGGTAGTACGGAAGGAGGCGCCGGAGCAGCTGTGGCGTCCGCACCGTTGGCATCCGGCCGCGCCGCCCGTTAATTCGTGGGAGTGGCGAGATTGGCCCCGCCCAACGGCCCCTCTACTGCGACCTTTTTCTCCCGGAGTTCGCTCATGCGTCAATATACCCGACCGACCCGTGCCGCGATGCTGATGTCGACGGCTGCTCTCCTTACGCTTGCTGCCTGCGGTGATAAGGCCGCCGACGGGGAGGGGCTGGCCAGCGACACTGCCCTGGGCCGCGATCTTTCGATGGCGCAGCGTGACAGCGTGCAGCCGCAGTTGCAGGACGTGCCGCCTGCTGCCGCGCCGCAAACGCCACCGCCAGTAGCCACCACGCCGCGTCCATCGGCTCCGCGTCCGGCTACGCCGCGTCCGTCGACCAACAACCCGCCGGCTGCAACGCCGAAGCCGAGCACGCCGGCCCCGACACCTGCCGCTGAAGTGGTGGGTACGGTGGCCACGGGTACGTCGATGCGCTTTGCGTCGAACGCCAAGGTGTGCACGAATGGCACGAGCGTTGGTGAGAAGTTCACGGCGTCACTGGCCGAAGCGGTGCCGGCCAGCAATGGCATCTCGATTCCTGAAGGTGCCACCGGCACGTTCGAAGTGACGGAATCGAAGAACGCCAAGAACTCGAACGATCAGACGTATCTCAAGGTGCGTTTGGTGTCGGTGACGTTTGGTGGCAAGACGTACCCGGTGGAAGCCACGGTGCAGACGGCGAGCACTGAACGCATTCGTGCGGCGACCAAGGGGGACGATGCGAAGAAGGTGGCCGGTGGTGCCATCCTCGGCGCGATCGCGGGCCAGGTGATCGGCAAGAACACCAAGGGTACGGTGATCGGTGCGGCGGCTGGTGCGGCCGCGGGTACGGCAGCGGCTGCGGCCACGGCTGACTATGCGACCTGTCTCAACAGTGGTGCGACGGTTGCGGTGACGCTTGATGGTCCGATCACGGTGCGTCCGGCGGCGGCGCCGTAACGATTCGCGCGTTGCTCAACAGCAACTGACTTACACGGATCAACACGGACACAAAAAAGAAACGACACGGATACAGCGATGTAAGGCTGTATCCGTGTCGTTTCTGCTGATTTCCGTGTAATCCGTGTTAATCGGTCGCTGTTTTAGTAGCCAACCGCCCCGCCGGCCCGTCGTGGTTCGGGCACACCTTCCCAGCCGCCTTTCACACGCATGATGGCATTCACGTTCACGAGAGCTCGCAGCTGTCGCATGGAGTGACCCATGTTGCGCAGTGAGTCGAGAACCGCAGGAGCAATACCGCCTGCTTCGAACGTGAGCGAATCCGGCAGCGCCTGATGATGAATGCGTGGGGCACGCATTGCATCGGCCAGATTCATGCGATGCTGAATCACATTGAGAATGACCTGACTGGTGCCCGTGATGATGGTTGGTCCACCCGCTGCGCCAACCACGAGCAACACCTGATTGTTGCGATCGAGAACGATCGTGGGTGACATCGCACTCAGCATGCGCTTGCCGGGTTGAATGGCGTTCTGCTCACCCTGCACAAGGCCGAACATGTTGGGCTTGCCCGGCTGTGCGGCGAAATCGTCCATCTCGTCGTTGAGCATGAAACCCGCTCCGCGCACCCACACACCACTTCCCCACGAGTTGTTGAGTGTGGTCGTCGTGGCCACTGCATTGCCGGCTGCGTCTACCACTGAGTAGTGCGTGGTGTGTTCCGGTTCACGCGGCAACGCCTGCATCTGCGGTTCGAGGCTTTGCGTGGGCGTAGCGCGAGTGTCGTTGATGGTGCCTTGCAGTTGACGCGCGTAGCTCTTGCTCGTGAGCTGTGCGAGCGGCACCGGTACAAAGGCCGGATCGGCGAGTTTGGCGTTGCGATCGATGAACGCACGCTGATACGCACTGCCCACCAGGTGGAACCAGCGCGTCGTGCCGTATGCCGGAAGCGACGGGTACTGCTCGAGGATGTTGAGCGCTTCGGCCGTCGTCACACCACCAGAAGACGATGGCGGCATGGAAAGCAGCGAGTACTCGCGAAAGCTTGTGCGGATGGGCGTACGCCACACCGGAGTGTAGCCCGCGAGATCAGCGCGTGTGATGATGCCACCACCACGCTGCATTTCGGCCACCAGAGAATCGGCGACCCATCCGCGATAGAATGCTGCCGTGCCCTGTTCAGCAATGGCGGTCAGTGTGCGCGCCAGATCGGGCTGGACCAGCCGCGTACCAGTCGGGACTGGCTCTCCATTCGGGAAATACGGTGTGCTCTTCTGATAGCGTGTGACCATGGACTTGGCACGCGCAATCGAACCCGCCAATGAGCTATCCACGATGAAGCCATCACGCGCGAGACGGATGGCGGGTTGCATGACACGCGACAGTGGCATGGTGCCATAGCGCTCGAGCAGTGCATTGAGACCGGCAACCGCACCAGGCACGCCCGAGGCGAGATGCCCGTACACGCTCTTGTCGGTGAGCTTGCCATGCTCGTCGAGATACATGTTGCGTGTGGCGGCAAGCGGCGCGATTTCGCGGTAGTCGATGGTGGCAATACGTCCATCGGCCATGCGAATCACCGAATAGCCACCGCCGCCGATATTGCCCGCTTCCGGCCACGTCACGGCCAGTGCGAAACCGAGAGCAACCGCAGCATCAACCGCATTGCCACCCGCGCGCATGATTTCCGTGGCAGCTGCACTGGCGTCCATACTGTTGCTGACCGCCATGACTTGCGGCGCAAATGTGGCCGATTGACCGGCGGGCAAACGCCAATCATTCGGGAATTTTGCCGCAACGCGTTCAGGGATAGCGGGATCGGTCGGTGGACCTGATGGCGGAATTCGCGAGTCGCCGGCTCCACCGCTACTGCGCGTGCAAGCGGAGAGCGCCGCACCGATAAGCAGCAAAGTCGCGTACGTGTTGGAGCGCACGGTGCGAGCAAAAACGGAAGGCAACACAGTCTGGCGCATCAGAAGGCAAAGCGAAGGGAAGCGCGCGTGTTGCGAATACGCCACGTGCGATTGAAAGAGCTGGGCAGATCCGTCTTGCTGTGCCATCCCATGCCGAAGTCCTGCACCAGCGCGACCTGGAAGCCAGACGAAAGTGTGTAGCCGAAGCCGAAGCCGAGCGCACCCGACAGATCGAACTGCTGTGTCTTGGGGCCGATGCTGACCGCCGTACTGTCGCGTGTCTTGAGATTGCGAAAGCCGGTGATGCCACCCTGTGCTTCGAAGACGCTATGAAATCCTGGGCCACCACCTGAACGGAACTGACCCATCATGGTCCACAATTCAACATTGGCTTCGCAGCCGTTCATGCACGGCGAGTCTGGCGTCTCCGGTAGCTGCTGGGGCAAAAATGGCGTGAGAGTCACGTCTACCAGCCCATAGCCGGCGGTCACACCAAGTGAGGAGCCCCCTGCCAGGGCTTTCTCGATCGAACCACGCAACTGCCACAATGGGTCGCTACCGAAAGTCCAGGTGGACTGTGTGGCACCATCGTTGATGTCGCCCATGACCACGCCTGCTGCGCCACCGGAAAACCACCAGCGTGGTGCGCCGCTCTGGCGAGGTGGCATGCTCGTGGGTGATCGGCCGCGGATCTGTGCCGATGCGTCCTGCAAGGGCAGGGCGACGCCGAGCACGACGGCGAGTGTGGTGCACCGGCGCAGGAAGGAGAGCAGCGGCATAGGCTGGAAAACCAGTGAAGGCAGGGTGAGGCGGGTTGCTTCGGACTCGCGGCGGTTCCTAGCTTTCGCGACGAGCTCTCGCGCGACGCACTGAAAATTCGCTGCGGGCGTGACAATGCGCGACCCCAGTCCTCCTCTCCAACGCCTGTGTCTGCACCGCTGCTCGATCCCCGCATCACGGAACGTCGCAATCCGCGCACCGTAGACATCGACCTGGCGTCCCCGCTCGGGATCGTCGATCTCATTTCTGCCGAAGACCGCGAGGTGGCCGATGCCGTGGCCTCGCAGCGTGAACATATCGCGCGAGCCATCGAGGTCATCGAGAACGCGTTTCGCGCCGGAGGACGACTGTTCTATGTGGGTGCCGGTACGTCGGGCCGGTTGGGTGTGCTCGATGCCAGCGAATGTCCACCAACATTTGGCACACCGCCCGGCATGGTGATCGGTATCATCGCGGGCGGTGATCATGCGCTGCGCAATCCCATCGAAGGTGCCGAAGACGATCCGTCTGCTGGTGCCGCGATGATGGATCACCATTTGGTAGAACCGCAGGATGTCGTGGTCGGCATCGCGGCATCGGGTACCACACCGTATGTGCGTGGTGCACTCGAGCGTGCGCGCGCGCGCGGAGCGACAACCGGATTGATTGCCTGCAGTCCGCCGCCCGAGAACATGCGTGCGGCTGCCGACATTGCCATCGTGCCGATTGTCGGACCGGAAGTGCTCACCGGTTCCACGCGGCTCAAGGCGGGCACCGCCACCAAGATGGTGTGCAACATGCTCACCACTGGAGCCATGGTGCGCATCGGCAAGAGCTACGGCAATCTCATGGTGGATCTGCGTGCCACCAATGTGAAGTTGCAGGATCGCGCGGAACGCATGGTGTGTGAAGTGACCGGTATAACACGAGAAGAAGCGCGGGCGTTGCTTGCCGCCGCAGAAGGTCGCGTCAAGCGGGCGCTCGTCATGCAACTGCTCGGTGTTGGTAAGGAAGCCGCCGATGCGCAGCTCGAAGCCGCTGGTGGTGTGATTCGTCGCGTGGTGCCGCATGCACCGCCGCCGGTGATTGGTGCATGAGCGGCGGGCGCGCTGAGGATCATATCAAGGGACGTATTGAAGAGCGTGTCGTCGTCGGGCTGATGTCAGGCACATCGCTCGACGGAATCAGCGCGGCCGCTGTGCGTATTCGCCGTGCAGATGATGCGCGCCCAACGGTGGAGTTGCTCGGATTTGTTCAGACGCCGTATGAGCCGGCGCAGCGGCAACGACTCGAGCAGGCTATGCAGCAGGGATCGGCACGTGACTATTGCCGACTGAGCGCGGACCTCGGCGATTGGCTTGGTGATGCCGCGCGTGCAGCAATGACTGCAGCCTCACTGCAGCCGGATGACGTGCACGCGATTGCTTCGCATGGGCAGACGCTGTGGCATGAACCGGGCCACAGCACGTGGCAGATTGGTGATGCGGCCCGCATTGCCGAACGCACCGGCTGCGCTGTCGTGCACGATTTCCGTGTGCGTGACATGGCGGTAGGAGGGCAGGGCGCACCACTGGTGCCGATGGCGGATCGCCTGCTGTTCTCTCACGAACATGAATGGCGCGCGCTGCAGAATATTGGTGGCATCGGCAATGTCACACTGGTGCCGCCGCTCAGTGAAAGCGAGGATCGTGTGCTCGCTTTTGATACTGGTCCTGGTGTCGTGATCATCGATGCCGTGGTACGCCAGTTGTTCGACCAACCGTTCGATCGCGACAGCCATATCGCGAGACGGGGACGTATCCTCGAAGAGGTCGTGCGCCACTATCTCGATCTGCCGTACCTGCAGATTGCGCCGCCCAAGAGCACCGGGCGCGAGCTGTTCACGCCGGCATTCATTGCGGATTTTGTGGCGCGCTGCCGTGCGGCGAACGCCAGCAATGCTGATATCGTGGCCACCGCCACGGCCTACACGGCAGCGACCATTGCGGCCCAGTACACCCAGTGGTTGCCGACGGCGCCAGCCACCGTGGTCGTTTCTGGGGGCGGGGCACGCAATCCGCTGCTCATGGCCGCGCTCGACGGGGCCTTCGCCTGGCATCACGAGCGATTTGGGCGCCCGATTCCCGCCGTTCACCAGTTCGATGCGTTATTCTTCGACGCAGAAGCCAAAGAAGCTGTCGCCTTTGCCTTGCTTGGCTTTTTGCATCTGACCGGTCGGCCGGGCAACGTGCCCAGTGCCACCGGAGCGCGTGCGCCCCGTACCCTGGGCGCGTATACGCCTGTCCGTTGACCTGTACGTCGAGTTGATGTCATGAGCGAACCGTCGCGCAGCGACCTCGCGCAGTTGTTGCTGCCTGTTGTGCGGTGGACCCCGGAACGTGGGTTTGCTGATGCCCGGCCCCTCATCGATGAGGCGCTGGCGCTTGGCGTGGGTGGGTTCCAACTCGTCGGTGGCGAACAGGACGGCGTACGCGCGCTGGCCAAGGAGCTGCAGCTCAAGAGTCGTCATCCGCTGCTGATTGCGGCGGAACTCGAGCGTGGGGCGGGGCAGCAGTTTGCCGGAGCCACCGGACTGCCGCCGCTTGCGGCCATCACGGCCATGGGAGACATCGAAGCGCTCCGACGCGCCGCACGCCTCACCGCACGTGAAGCGCGCACGATGGGCGTGAACTGGAATCTCGCGCCGGTCTGTGATCTCGACCTGCTGGCCGATAATCCCCTTATCGGCACGCGCGCGCTGGGCACCGATGCCCGCAAGGTTGCGCAGCTGGTTACCGCGTGGATTGAAGCGTGTCAGGCCGAAGGTGTCTTGGCCTGCGCCAAGCATTTCCCCGGGATCGCGCGCGCTACGCAGGATGTGCATCGCGAAGCCACGGTGGTGGACACGCCGGCCGATCAGCTCAAGGAACTGGATCTGCATCCGTTCCGCGCGGCCATCAGTGGTGGTGTGGCCAGTGTGATGACATCGCACGTGGCGTATCCGGCACTCGACAGTTCACGTGTGCCGGCCACGCTCTCGCGTGAGATTCTGCAGTGGTTGCTCCGTCAGCAACTCAAGTTCGACAATCTCATCGTGACCGACACGATGACGTTGCCCGGTGTGTGTGAAGGACGCACGGTCGCCGAAGCCTGTGTGCTTGCATTGCGTGCAGGCTGCGATGTGTTGCTCGGTCCTGGCGAATTGAGTGCTACGCTCGATGCACTGCAGCAGGCTGTTGGCGATGGCACACTCGATCCCGAGCGCGTGCGTCAGTCGGTGCGTCGTCGTCTCAAGTGGGCGCAGTGGGCGTCGCCACCAAACGATTGGCGTCGGCCAAGTGGTGCGGATACTGCATGGGGCGCGCTGCTTGCCGACAAGGTGCTGCGTATCGAAAACGGACCGATACCCACGATGGGTGCGGTAACCGAGCTCGCCATCGTCGATGATGACGAACAGGTCGATACGCGTCGTCCTGATCGTACGGGCATTGTGGAAGCCATGCGTCTTGCCGGCAATGATGCGCGCATTGTGAGCGCGCCTACGGTTGCCAGCGGTGGCCCATTCATCATTGCGCTCTTTGCCGACTATCTGCCGGCCAAGGGACGCCATGAACTGCGTCCTGAGACGATCGCTCAGGTGCGTGACCTGGCGGCGCAGGCCGAGGCACTGCAGCGCAGCATCGTACTTGTTGGACTCGGCGATCCCCGATGGGTGCAGCAGATGGGGCTCAGCTGCCCGACCATTGTGGCCTGGAGTGGTGATCGTGTGATGCAGCAGGCCGCTGGTCGCGGCCTGCTCAGGAAGCGCTAAGCCGGCAGCGCCAAGCCGGGCAGCGTTAACCGGGAAGCGTTAAGCGCGATACAGCTGCCAGGCCGTCCAGAGCAGAGCGGCCGTGGCCGCGGCGCCAAGCGCGACATACACCGGCTGCAGTGCGCGCTTGCGCTCCTCAAGCACGGGTGCCGTTGCACCGA
This sequence comes from Gemmatimonadaceae bacterium, assembly GCA_016742275.1. GTDB lineage: Bacteria > Gemmatimonadota > Gemmatimonadetes > Gemmatimonadales > Gemmatimonadaceae > Gemmatimonas. The sequence continues at coordinate 74,265 of JACVCD010000004.1, read as the reverse complement.
CCAGCGGCACATCAACTGGCGTGGGGCGCTTGGCATAGGTCTCACGCAGCTCTTCGCGTGTCGGCTGCTTGGTGCCGAACTTGGGCGTTGGGTCGGTGCGAATGGAGCGAACGGCCGGCACCGGTGTCAACGAAGCGATTTCTCGCGTGTGGTCATTGAGCGTGCCAGCCAATGGATACGCACGGTATCCGACGCTGTCGGTGGCGAGCGTGTGTTCCAATCCGTCGCCTTCAAAACGCACGGCAATCACCGTGATGTTGTCCGGTCCACCACGAGAGTTGGCGAGTGCGATAAGTTCGCGGCACAACGCCCGCACATCGGGATGACTTACAGCCAACTCGGCCATCTCATCACCCTTGACCAGTCCTGACAGACCATCGCTGCAGAGCAGCAGTGTGTCGCCACGTCGGACCTGCTGATGCGTGATATCAACCGTGACGTTGGCTTCAGGACCGAGCGCTTGCAGGATGATGTTGCGGCGATCACTGACCTCGGCTTCCTCGGGCGTCAGCTCACCGGCTTCCACCAGACGCTGCATGAGCGACTGATCCTTCGTGAGCTGCTTGGCCTGCCCATCACGCACGAGATAGGCGCGACTGTCGCCAACCTGCACCATGAACAGCGTATCACGTAGGAGGCCGGCCACGGTCGCCGTGGTGCCCATGCCGCGATGCTCGGGGTTCTCACGAGCGTGCTGGTGAATGCGGGTGTTGGCGTTCACCGTGGCATCACGCAGTGCTTCGGCAAAGCGCTCGCCGCTTGGCGCGCTGGTGCTCCAGTGGGTCCTCAGCGCTTCGAGCACCAGAGAGCCCGCCATGGAGCTCGCCAACTCACCCGAGGCCGCACCGCCCATGCCGTCGGCCACCAGGAACAGCAGGCCATGTTCGTCGGCCGTGATCTCGTGATATCCCAGCTCGAAGTCGAGGGGGGATCCCGTCTCCAGCTCGGCTACGAGGAAGGTGTCCTCGTTGTGCTCGCGGATGCGTCCCACATCGGTAAGCGCGAAAACGCGGGCCACAATGCGGCCAGCCGACGTTGAATCGTCGGCAGTAAAGTCGCTGGCGGACGCCTGCGCTGATGCCTTCGCGGACGCCGTTGCGGCGACATTGACCACGCCTTCGGCGGGGCCGTCGCCCAATGGCGGCTCGTTGTGAGAATCGGAAACGGTCACAGCAACATGGTACGGGCCAGAGCGCTCGCAGGGGGATCTGCTCCCCCTACGGACGGGATCGCCGGAGGTTGCACCGGCGGCGCCTCAAGCGGAAGGGTCGGACGCCCGGCCTCGGATGCCATCCCCGTTCAGCAAAGACGGCCGTAAGATGGCCCGCGTTTCACCAGTGGGTCAAATTCCGAGCATATGTCGAACGTTTTAACGAGCAGTTACCCGAAGACGACCCGGTGCCTACGACACTTCGGGGTCGTGGCCCTTACTCTGTTGGCGCCCCTGGCCTGTAGCCGCTCGTCCGGCGTAGCGGTACCACCTGCCCCTGTTGCTGGTGCGCGGCCGGTGAGCGTGGCGCGCGCCGTAGAGACCGGACTACCCGCCGTTCCCGCCGTGCGCGGGGCGCCGCTGGCCATTCAAGTGCGATACCCCGGGGAGAATCAGGTCATCACGAGCCGCGATTCCAATTTCATTCTCGGTGCAATCGGCAGCGGCGATGCCACGCTCACCATCAATGGGCGTGCGGTCGCTGTCGCGCCAAACGGTGCATTTCTGGGATGGTTGCCGAACCCGACGGCTGAAGCGTCTCGCTATGATCTGGTCGCCGTACGCGGCAGTGATACGGCACGTCGCACCATTCGCGTGCGATTCCCCACGCGCACGCCGCTGTCTGCCACGGGTGCGCTTCGCGTAGACAGTGGTTCGCTGCAACCGGCGCGAGGCACATGGGCGCGCAGTGATGAATTGTTGCGTGTGTCGCTGCGTGCGCCAAGCAACGCGCGAGTGCGTGTGGAGAGTGCGCGCGGTCAACGTGCGCTGGTTACGGCGGGAACCGGTTCAGCGGCTGATGCTGCGGTGACCTGGTCCACTGATGTTCCGGTGGAGTGGATGGCCGACAGTGCCGCGCCTGCGCGTGTGGTTGTCGTGCGTGATCGCGACAGTGTGGATCTCCGTATTCCCGCGGTGCGCTCGTTGCCGCGTACGTCGCGATTGTTGGCGCAACTCCGTTCGGCGAACACCGTGGGGAGTGATACTGATCGTGTGGTGAATGCGCGCACGAATCCGGGCGGCACGTACAAGTGGTTGCTGATTCCCGGTACCGTGTTGGAAGTGACGGGACGTCAGGGTGGCAGCACGCGTCTCGCACTCGATGGCGCACTCGATGTGTGGGTGGACAATGGTGACATGGTGCTGATGCCCGAGGGTACAGCACTGCCGCGCCGCATCTCCGGTGGATTCCGCGTTTCGCCCGCCAGCGAGTGGGTGGATGTGGTGATCGGAACTGGTGAACGCCCCGCGCATCATGTTGAGGCGGGTGGTCGCGAAATCACGCTCACGTTGTATGGTGTGCAGGCCAATCCCGATATCTCGCCCATCTTCGGCAACGACACACTCATTCGCCGCATTGCGTGGGAACAGGTAACGACCGATCGTGTGCGTGTCACACTGTCACTTTCGGAGCCCGCGTTTGGCTGGCTCTCTATGTGGGACGATGCACGCCGCGCATTTGTGCTGCGTGTGCGTCGACTGCCGGCCATTGATCCGGCGCAGCCACTGCGCGGACTCACCATTGCGGTCGATCCGGGGCATCCGCCGGCTGGCTCAACAGGGCCTACTGGTCTCTACGAAGGTGATGCCGTGTTCCCGGTGGGCATGAAACTCGTGGAGATGCTCAAGGCACGCGGCGCGAATGTATTCAGCACGCGGAATAGCCTTGCTGCGGTGGGCCTGACCGAACGTGGTGTGGCCACGCGGCGTGGCAATGCCCATGCGTTCCTCAGTATTCATCTCAACGCACTGCCGGATGGTGTGAATCCATTCACCGCCAACGGCACCAGCACATTGTTCTTCCACAATGTCAGCGAACCATTGGCTCGCCATGTGCAGACCGCACTGATGGCGCGCTTCGGTTTGCGCGACCTCGGTGTGCACTACCAGAACCTCGCGGTTGCTCGGCCCACCTGGTATCCGAGCATGCTCGCCGAGGGATTGTTCATCATGCTGCCAGAGCAGGAAGCGGCCATGCGCGATGAAGGATTCCAGCGCAAATACGCGGAAGCTCTGGTGGTTGGTGTGGAGCAATACTTCCGCGAGTTGGCGGAAGGACGGTTGCGCTGAAGTCCGTTGGCTTTGTCGTGCTGCTGCTCTGTGCCGCGCTGCCCAGGCTCGGAGCGCAGGTCGATCCCCGCGGTGCGGTGCGAACCATCGAGACGCCGCACCTGCGTGTGCACTATCCCGCGGCGCTCGACTCCCTGGCACGTGTGGCGGCGCAACATGGTGAATCGGCGTGGCAGCAGTTGTCTGCTTCGCTGGCGGCCCCACGCGGCCGCGTGGACATGCTGTTGCTCGACAACACCGATGTGAGCAATGGTTTTGCTCAAGTGTTCCCGAGCAATCGAGTGGTGATCTATGCCGTACCACCCGTGGCCAGTCGGGAACTGCGATTCCACGATGACTGGTTGCGTCTCGTGATCACGCATGAGTTGGCGCATGTGTTTCACATTGATCGTGCGCGTGGAATCTGGCGTGTGGGACGCGCGGTGTTTGGGCGCAATCCGATGCTCTTTCCCAACATGCTGGCGCCGAGTTGGGTGAAGGAAGGCATTGCCGTGCACTATGAGAGCGCGATCACTGGTAGTGGGCGCGCGCTGGGCACGGAGTTTCCGCTGCTGGCTCGTGCGGCGGCACGGGACACCATGCTGCCGCGATTGGCACGATGGAGTCTGGCCACCACGCGATTCCCGCGCGGGCAGACGGCGTACGGATATGGCACGCAACTCATCGAACGCGCCGTGGCGCATGGCGCCGCGCGTGGCGACACCAATGCGCTGCGCCGCTATGTGGACGGATCGGCCGGATTCATTATTCCCTTCGCGCTTGGAATGCCTTCTCGGCGTGCCTTTGGTGCCTCGTTTCAGTCGCTCGCCAACACATGGCTGGATTCGCTGCAGATTGCGCCGATTGATCGCGCAGGTGATGGGGCATGGCGTGTGGTGGGCGGCGATGGATACTTCGCGGCAGCACCGCGGTGGCTGTCGAATGACAGTCTGATGTGGAGCGCGAGCAATGGGCGCGACATTACCGGTCTCTTTGTAGCTCAGGTTGGCGAGGCGCGGCCGGAGCGTGTGGCGTGGCGCAACAGTCTCGATGTGCAGGCGCCGCAACGCGGTGCATCGCGTTCGGTGTTTGCGCAGCTCGAGCGGGAAGATCCGTACGTCGTGCGCAGTGACCTCTATGCGCGCGATGCCCTGCACGGAAGCGATGTTCGCCTTACGAACGGCGCGCGCCTGTCATCACCTGATGTGCGGGCTGACGGAGCAATTGTGGCGGTGCAGTCGGGAGCGGCCATCACGCGTTTGGTGCGTGTGTCGGCCGATGGTTCGCAGATTGTGCCGCTGACGGTGGATCGGGCGGGGGAATTGTGGGCCGATCCACGGTGGTCGCCTGATGGTCGATGGATTGCAGCGGTGCAGTGGGTGCCGAGTGGTGAACGTCGGGTGGTGGTGTTGGATACGGCGGGTGCCGTGCGCGAAGTGGTAACGGGCAGTCGTGCGGTGTACTCCAGTCCGTCGTTCACTCCCGATGGATCGCGGCTTGTGTGGGCCAGTGATCGCAGTGGGCGCATGCAGATTGAGACGGCACCGTTGCAGGTTGTGCGCGCCGGTGGTGGTGATACCACGCAATGGCGCACATCACGCGCCGATGTGCGTGTGGCGAGCAGCGTCAGTACCGGTGCGTACGAGCCCAGTGTGTCGCCGGATGGACTACAGGTGGCGGCGTTGGTGCAGCGCTCCGAAGGGTTTCTGGTGGCAGTGGCACCGCTCGATACGAATGGGGCGATGGCAGTCGACAGTTGGTATCGTGTGCCAACAAAGACGGATGCGCGTGTTGGTGCCGTGACTTCGCCATCCAAGAGCTATTCCCCGTGGCGCATGCTGATGCCGCGGTACTGGCTGCCACTAATGGGGCAGGGGCGTTTGGGTGATGCCACGTATGGTGCGTCGAGCAGCAGCGTGGATATTCTCGAGCGCCATACATGGTTTGCGAGCGCACTCGTGGCGCCCAATCGCGGTGAAGTCGATGCGGCCGCGGGCTATCGCTACGCCGGACTTGGTGTGCCGGTATTTGATGTATCGGCCAGTCAGGATTGGGATGGCACCTTTGGCGTGGTGAATGACTCCAACGTCACACTGGGACTTGTTGCACGTCGGCGGCAGTTCCTGACGGCCAGTACCACGGTGAGTGTGCCACGCATTCGCTGGTCGTTGTCGCAAACACTGGGCGTACAGTACGAGCGCCGTGATTTCACGGCCGACGTGGACTCTGCGCTTGGCGCGCCCAATTCGTTGCTGAGACGCGGCACAAGATATCCCAGTGTGTTTGCCAGCACGGCGTTCTCCACGGCGCGACTCGCGGGGCGCAGTATTTCGATTGACGAAGGTTTTACCCTGTCGCAGAACACGAGCTATCGCTGGCGTGAGGATCAACCGTCGCTGGGGTCGTGGCGCACCTTGGTGTCCGGGCGCGCGTATGTGCCACTGCCATTCCCCGGCTTTGCGCGACATGTGATTGCGCTGCGTGGTGTGGCGGGTGTGGCCGATACACGCACGGCCACCGAGTTCTCTGTTGGTGGCACGAGTGGCACGGCGTTCAGTGTGGTGCCCGGGCTTACCGTAGGTGATCCATCACGCAGTTTCCCGGTGCGCGGTGTGTTGCCTGGTGCGCAGCGTGGTATTCGCGCGGTCGGTGCGAGTGCCGAGTATCGTCTGCCATTCGCCATGTTCGAGCGTGCGGCGTTGCCATTCACGCTGTATGCGGATCGTATGTCGATCACGATGTTCAGCGATGCGGCACGCGCGTGGTGTCCTGCAGCGTTGGCGAGGACCAACACAGCCGTATGCGAACGCCCGGGTGTGCGTGACGGCATTCTGGCATCGGCCGGCATGGAATTCGTGTTCGATCTGGCGGTGCAGTACGATGTGCCGTATCGCCTGCGCGTTGGTGGTGCAGTGCCCTATGCTGCGCCTTCCGGCATTCCGCGGCGCGGCGGTGTGTATGTCTCGTTCGGTGGTTTCTTCTGAGCACTTTGTGCTGATCACTCCCTCCTCACGATAGATCGATGGCTCTCCCGTTCATTCATGAAACCGCCGTGGTGGTTGGCGATGTGCATCTGGCCGAAGACACCAGCGTGTGGCCCACGGCGGTGATTCGCGGCGATGTGGAGCGCATTACGATTGGCGCGCGCAGCAATGTGCAGGATGGCGCTGTCATTCACGCCGATCCGGGTGTGCCGACCATCGTGGGCGAAGACTGCGTGATCGGCCACCGGGCCGTAGTGCATGGCACCATCCTGGAGGACGGGGTCCTGGTAGGCATGGGGGCCATTCTGCTCAACCGGGTGCGTGTGGGGCGGGGCAGCATCATCGGCGCTGGCGCGGTGCTGACCGAGGGCACGCAGGTACCGCCGGGATCGCTGGTACTCGGGATACCGGGCAAAGTGGTGCGTCAGCTCGACGCTCAGCAGCATGCGGGCACGGTGACCAATGCCGCGCGATACGTGGCCTTGGCGCAGAAACACCGGTCCGGGGAGATTCCGCGCCTGTAGTACGCGCCAAGTGCAGCCTCAGGGCTGCGATTTTGGCCGTTGTGTGTTGCTGAGTCTGATTTTCGCCGCAACGGCCCAGTCACGATCGTGTGAGCTCGTGTGAGCGAGCAACGTCTCAGCGTTTGGTGTGAGTGCGAGCAAGCAGCCTCGACCGGGTAATAGTTCGGGGGTTGACACGTCACATTTCTTGCTGCGCGGACAGTGCCGCGCTGGTGCGCGAACGGTCATTGGTCGTGAACTTTTAAGTCATTGTATGACTATAGGTTACAATGGTCACAGATCACTGTCGCCTTGCCTGGTGGCAGTAATCAGACCATATCTGTGATCGCGTCATTGCGTGTCGTGCGCACAAACTTGTGCTCGGTGGAGAACTCGGTCGGTCCTGCAACTCCGTGATGTGACATTCGGAAGTTGCCCTCCACCAACACCTTACACGCGTACTTGCGCGGCCTCACGAACAGAGCCACCATACCCGCCCGCCGTCGCCCCCTCCCGAGTCTTCGGGGACGTGCCCGGAGACGTGCAGGCGGTCCGTTTTTCTGCCCATCGCCACAAGCAGGAGCCCCCGAATGCCCTTCGCGCAGATGCCCCCGGAAGGTCTCGTCACGCTGTCCAACAATGCCCGAACCGTCCTCGAGAAGCGGTATCTCGTGAAGGACGCCAAGGGTAAGCCTGTCGAGAAGCCGGAGGACATGTTCTGGCGTGTCGCCACCGTCGTGGCCGAAGCCGACCGTCGTTATGGGGCCAGCGATGGGGCGGTGCAGGCGCTGGCCGAGGAGTTCTACTTCCTCATGACCCAGCGCCGGTTCGAGCCGAATTCGCCTACGCTCATGAATGCCGGACGGCCACTGGGGCAGCTGTCGGCGTGTTTCGTGTTGCCGGTGGACGACGCGCTCAGCAACGGGCAGACGGGCATCTATGACACCCTGCGCAGCATGGCGCTCATTCATCAGAGCGGCGGCGGCACGGGCTTTTCGTTCTCGCGGTTGCGTGCGCGTGGCAGCATGGTGCGCAGCACCACCGGCGTGGCGTCGGGTCCGGTGTCGTTCATGGAACTGTACGATGGCAGCACCAATGCCGTGAAGCAGGGTGGCACGCGGCGTGGCGCCAACATGGGCATTCTGCGCGTCGATCATCCTGACGTGCTGGAATTCATCAATTGCAAGGAAGACCTCACCAAGATCACGAACTTCAACATCTCGGTGGGTGTGACCACGAAGTTCATGGACGCGCTCAAGGCCAATGCGTCCTACGACTTGATCGATCCGGGCACGGGCAAGGTGACGGGTCAGCTCAATGCGCGCGATGTGTGGGACAAGATGATCCTCGGTGCGTGGCGCACCGGTGAGCCGGGTGTGTTCTTCATCGACGAAGCCAATCGCTACAACCCGGTGCCGCACATGGGTGCGTACGAGGCCACCAATCCGTGTGGCGAGCAGCCGCTGCTGCCGTACGACGTGTGCAACCTGGGCTCGGTGAATGTCGGCTACTACGTCAACAATGGCGTGGTGGATTGGGATGCGATGCGTCGCGATATCGCGCTCAGCACGCACTTCCTCGACAACATCATCGACGTCAACAAGTATCCGCTGCCGGAAATCGATGCGCTGTCCAAGCGCATCCGCCGCATCGGTCTTGGTGTGATGGGCTTTGCCGACATGCTCGTGCGCCTCGGCATTCCGTACGACAGTGCGGAAGGCGTGGAGATGGGCCGCAAGGTCATGGAATTCCTCGACGTCGAGGGCAAGAAGGAAAGCGAGCGTCTGGCCAAGGATCGTGGTGCGTTCCCCGAGTGGGCGCAGAGCATCTGGGGCCCGGACGAGACCTGCGCGCGCGATGCAAACGGTCAGCGTATTCGCCCGATGCAGCTGCTCCGCAATTGCAACGTGACTACCGTGGCGCCGACCGGCACCATCTCCATCATTGCCGGTTGCTCGTCGGGTCTCGAGCCGCTGTTTGCCGTGGCCTTCATGCGCAATCAGGCCGGCGTGATGATGCCCGATGTGAACGAAGACTTCGTGGCCATTGCCAAGTCGGAAGGCTGGTACAGCGACGCGCTCATGGAGCGCATTGCCAAGACCGGTAGCGTGAATCACGACGAGATTCCGGCCAAGTGGCAGCGTGTGTTCACCACGGCCAACAGCATCTCGCCCGAGTACCACATCCGCATGCAGGCGGCATATCAGCTGCACTGCGACTCGGCCATCTCCAAGACCACGAACTTCAGCCACGCGGCCACGGTGGAAGATGTGCGTGCCATCTACGAGTTGGCGTACGAGATGAAGTGCAAGGGCGTGACCGTGTATCGCGATGGTTCGCGTGATGGTCAGGTGCTGAGCACGGGGACGACGCAGGAAGCCGCGGCCAAGCGTGATGGCGCGCCGGCTGCTGCCTCGGCTGAAGCGAAGCCCGAGTCGGCGAAGGAACTCGTTGCCGCCAAGCGTGAGATTGGTGAGTTGCAGGGCACGATTGCCGAACTGCAGAACGAACTCGATCGTACGCGGAAGTCGTTGTTCAGCGCGGAAGCCGAGAATGCGAGCCGTCGTGGCAAGCGTTCGCGTCCTGATGTGTTGCGTGGCACGACCATCCGCAAGGACACGCCGCTCGGCACGATGTTCGTGAACATCACCGAAGACGAGAAGGGTCAGCCGTTCGAGATCTTCTTGAACCTGGGCAAGGCCGGTGGCAGTGCCATGGCTGATGCCGAAGCCATTGGTCGACTCATTTCACTCGCGCTGCGCAGCGGCATTTCGGTGCAGGAGATTCACCGTCAGCTGCGTGGCATCTCGTCGGATCGTGCCGTGGGCCTGGGTCCCAACAAGGTGCTCTCCATGCCTGACGCCGTGGGCATTGCGCTCGAACAGTGGTGGCGTGAGAAGCAGGGCGTGCAGCAGGAGCTCTTGGCCGGTGGTCAGACCACTGCGCCGAGTGGCCCGGTCAACTCACTGAGCGCGCCGATTCCGACGCCGGCTGCTGGTGTGCCGATCACGCGTCCGCCGCACGCCGCCGAGCAGGCGCAGCCCCAGATCGAATTCGGCAGTCATGGCGGTGAAGTGTTCATGGGCACGTGCCCGGATTGTGGTTCGCAGCTGGAGTTCGCGGAGGGCTGCGTGAAGTGCCACGTGTGTGGGTTTAGTGAGTGTGGGTGACGGCGGGACTTGCCTAATTCGAAATTGCGCGCTGTGCTCTGCATGGGGACAGCGCGCAGTCGTAACGGAAGCATGAAAAGACTAGATGAATTGAGTAGATGGAGACATAGCAGACGTGCGACACGCGCTCACAAGAGGCGAGAGTCTGCGCGTCTGCGTCTTACGAGGAAGAAGAACTTGCTCGCACAGCTTCGCCAGAAGCAGCTAGCGCGGAGACGTGCGGCCCATCGCTTCTGTGGCTCTCTGTCACGCGGCGTGCGTGCTATCGCCAACCGGCCAAGTAACAGAAATAGAACTGTCTCCTTCCCCAAATCTTTCTCATTCATTGACGAACCGGACAGTTCGCTAGTCGCAATTGCCACACTGGCTGACATGCGAGCTCGCGGAGTCGGTAGGGTAGGAGTTGCGCAGGAGAGTTGCGCAAACATTGACCTCTGTGCGGCTGCGGTACTAAATGCGGTCGTAAGAAAGACTAGGTCACTTGGGAGAGTCGTATATGCGGGTACGCTTCCGACAGATCTGTCGATAGCAGAGATTGCTATGGCTACGGGACTACCCAAGGAGATTGGTCTCCCAGCGCCCATTGGTACCGCAGATTTTATTTACCATCCATTGGTTAACGGAGCCGCGACGGGCGAGCGAGCAAAACGGAGTAGCCCGGCAGATATTGAAGCCACGAGACTGGTCGAATATCTCGATAAGTGCTTAGGTCTATATGATTTCGAGCTGAAGCCTGAGGGACAAGCGGCGTTTGCTGAACTTGTGGGTGAACTGCTCAACAACTGCGAGGATCATTCTGGAGGGAGCGACTGGTGGATCGCCGCCTATTTAAGGCAGCCCAAAGGCGGAAATGTTGGTGATGTGCATCTCGCAATTTTCTCCTTTGGAGATACAATTGCAGAAAGCATGAGGTCGTTGCCCTCGGAGTCAATGCTCAGGAAAGACATCGACAGGCTGCTTACTCACCACCGCAAAATCGGTACTTTTAGGAAGCTAGCCGAAGAAACGTTTTGGACTCTTCTTGCGATCCAGCAGCGGGTCAGTAGAAAGAACAAGCTGCCCAATAGAGTAGGAAACAGAGGGCAAGGTACAGTAAGAATGATGGAGGCGTTTCGTCGCCTAGGAAGTACAGCCGCAGGTCTTTCACCTGTCATGACATTAGTCTCAGGCCGAAGCCAGCTCATTTTTGATGGAGAATATGAGCTCTCAGCAAAGGGGCAGCAGAAAGCTGGGCAAAGAACAATTGCCTTCAACATACCGAACTCGCTTGAGTTGCCGCCGGATCCTGCCAAGGTGAGGACATTGGCCACTTCATTTCCTGGCACACTCATCTCGCTTCGCTTTTACCTCGATCCCACCAACCTGCAGCAGGCTTCAGAGTATGCCGTCAAAAGTAGTCAACCTAGACGAGCACAGGGATAAAGGCGTCCGCGTTTTCTCGGGTCGAGGCCGCGGTGAAATCGTCAGAGACAATGTTCGTTTAGAGTCTCTCGAGAAGGAATTCGAGCGAATCTCCATCTACGTATCGGTACTTTTAGGAAGCTAGCCGAAGAAACGTTTTGGACTCTTCTTGCGATCCAGCAGCGGGTCAGTAGAAAGAACAAGCTGCCCAATAGAGTAGGAAACAGAGGGCAAGGTACAGTAAGAATGATGGAGGCGTTTCGTCGCCTAGGAAGTACAGCCGCAGGTCTTTCACCTGTCATGACATTAGTCTCAGGCCGAAGCCAGCTCATTTTTGATGGAGAATATGAGCTCTCAGCAAAGGGGCAGCAGAAAGCTGGGCAAAGAACAATTGCCTTCAACATACCGAACTCGCTTGAGTTGCCGCCGGATCCTGCCAAGGTGAGGACATTGGCCACTTCATTTCCTGGCACACTCATCTCGCTTCGCTTTTACCTCGATCCCACCAACCTGCAGCAGGCTTCAGAGTATGCCGTCAAAAGTAGTCAACCTAGACGAGCACAGGGATAAAGGCGTCCGCGTTTTCTCGGGTCGAGGCCGCGGTGAAATCGTCAGAGACAATGTTCGTTTAGAGTCTCTCGAGAAGGAATTCGAGCGAATCTCCATCTACGTACCGGAAGACGTTTTTGTGCTGACAAGCTCATTTTTTCTCGGAATGTTTGATCTATGCATTCGCCGGTTGGGTGAGGCTGGCTTCCGAGCAAAGTATGAGTTTACAGGCAAGGATATCGCTCGCATCGTTGATGAGAGCATCGTTGAGGCACTAAAGGATGGTAGCCCATTGCCGGAGCGAGCTTGAGCACTCAATCACGGTCACTGCAAAAGCACGATACGATTCGAGTTGCTAAGCCAGTCCGAGATACTGTCGTATCTATAGTAGTTGAGTCACCGAAGTCTCCATGGGATCGTGTCCTCGATGTTGGCGGAGGTGTGTCCGCGCTAGCAGGGCTTATCTCAGCCATCTTTGCTTGGAAGGCGATCAAGCAAGCTGCAAGTTTGAATCGCGAGAACTTGAAGCATGCTCAGTGGCTCCCGACACAGTCTCTTTTTCATGACGTTGCAGTTCAGCCTTCGATACGTGAATTGATCGAGTTCGCAGAGAAGATCAAGGAACAGGCCGAGTCATTGCACCGTGGGTTGAGTGAGTCCGGAGCACTGGAGCTCTCTTCTGCTCAGCAGTTGGCTGGCGAGTCTGCGGATCGACTGGCGCAGGCTGCCAGGGCACTTCGGACAACAATTGTCTTTCGCCTGGAGTGCGCGAGTGCGCAAGTTGAAAAGATAGCCAAAATAGAAGAGCTGCTGCGGTCTGTCGAAGATCAAATAGCAGAACGCATGCCAGAGCTTACAGTGCCTGGGCGCACACCGGCTTCATTGATCGAGGGAGCGAGAGGTTTGATCGCTTCAGCTGCAAAAATACTTGTCGAATGCGAAGTACACGTCGGGACTAGAAAATTTAGCCCACCTTCCTGAATTGCATCTTATCAGCTGTCGTTCTGCAGAAGCGAGAAACCCCACGTTCTAAATCGCCCTCTGCCATAAAGAGGTACCAGCCGAATTTGTAGAATGGCTCGAATTTCACCGTGGAAGCAATCGCCGGTAACGCAAGTCTATTGGACATGATCATCTCGCCTAAGCCTACGTTCTCTGCAGTTCAAAGTAGCTGCGGATTTCCGACGGCGCTCTGCTTGTCCTCATGCGTATGACGAATAGTGTCGGCAATTTGGCGACTATTAAGAAGCCAGCGATTTGCGTTCGTTTCACTTACAGCTGCCGCTCCACCGTGAGTATTGCCGTCCGTGCGACAACGCATCTAATCTGCGTGCTGCTCGCCTTGGGTTGCAACGCAAAGCTCACTGACGGGCCTGTGCTTGTCGTAGCAGAAGCGTTGGCCATAACTCCTGGCATGACGAGGTTCGAATCGCGAGTTGACACTGTGAGTAGCGTGTCGATTTTCGACCCCCTCCGCTGGCTGGAGGACACAACCCGCGCCGACGTACGCACATGGCTCGCCGCGCAGTCAGCCTACACCGACAGCATCACCGCGCACCTGGTCGGCACGGATTCGTTAGCCGCGCGCATGAAGGGCATCCTGAGCAATCTGCCGACGCTCGATCTGGTGCGCGAGTCTTCATCGCGTCTCGTGCTGACACGATGGCTGAGAGACGACCCTTCGTTGCTCGCACTCAATAGCGGAGCGCAAACGGAGCGCACGCTGATAGCTGACACGACATTGGCGCGTTTGCGGAATGGCGCGTCCATTCGCGCGTTCACTCCGTCGTGGGATGGTCGCTATGTGGCCATTGGCACCACGGAGCGAGGCGATACCAAGGCCGCGATCAGCGTGGTCGACGCACAATCGGGTACGCTGCTGCGCGATGTCATTCCGGACCTGCTCACGTCGACCAGCGGCACACGATACGAGGTGACGTGGCTGCCGGACGGCAGTGGTTTCATCTATCCTCGCCGATGGCCGGGCAGCGCCAATGGCTCACCGGCCGATCAGCTGGCGCGTGGCAGGCAATTCCTGCATCGACTCGGCACACCGCAAACAGCCGATGTACCGTTGTTTGGTTTTGAGGTCCATCCCTCCGTCACGCTGGACAAGGTGGATCTGCCAACACGCGTGCTCACCGGTGTGGATTCACGCTGGTTGGTGGGATCGATCTTTCGCTCGAAGCAGAACGGCACGGACTATTTCGCGGCACCGTTTGATGCAAAGATCAAGTCGACAACCGCGCCGACCTGGACATCAATCGCGACCGTCGCTGACTTGATCAGTGTTCCGCAGCTACGCGGTGATACGGTGTATGCCATTTCCCGCCGAAATGCGGACCGCGGGGCCATCATGCGGCGTGTGCTCACCGATGGCAACGGAAGGTGGCAGACGGTCGTGCCAGAGCGGCGCGGTGTGATCACCAACTACTCCGTCCAGTCCGACGGGCTCTATTTCACCGAGCGCGATGCGGGCGCCATTGCTCTGCGGCATCTGGTTCCGGGCACAACGGAGCCAAAGGGCGTAACACTCCCGATTACAGGAACAGTGCAACTCCTGCGTCGTGCACCGACGCTCTCGGGCGCCGTGGTCAGTGTACAGACCTGGGCAACAACACCACGCTGGCTGCGTGTGTCGAATAGCCAAGCGCACCCGCTTGGCATCGAGGACGGATCGAACAAGGCAACCGCGTCATCGATCGTTGCAGATCGTCTCGAAGCGCCCTCGCGCGATGGCACTCTCGTGCCGGTATCGCTTGTGTACGATCGCACGGCGATGAAGGGCAAGACACCAAACGGCTCGGCGCCACTCCTGATTGAAGCGTATGGCGGGTTCGGTTCGTCGGCCGATCCGCAGTTCGATCCCAAGGTGCTGGCGTGGACGGCGGCAGGCGGTGTGTACGCCTACGCACATGTGCGCGGTGGTGGGGAATTGGGTGACGCGTGGCATCGCGCGGCCACTCGCGAGAACAAGCAGCGCAGCATCGATGACATGATCGGCGCGATCGAAGCACTGATTGCGAAGCGCTACACGTCAGCCGGTCGCGTGGTGATCACTGGCACGTCGTTCGGAGCCAACATTCCGGGGCTGGTGATGGTACAACGTCCCGAATTGCTTGGTGCGGTGCTCTATGAAGTGGGACAGCCTGACGAGATCCGTGGCTCGAGTCTCGACCCAACGGCGGCGCGCAATATCGCCGAGTTGGGTGACCTTGAGACGGAAGCGGGTGTGCGTGCGCTGGTGAAGGCGTCACCCTATCATCAGGTGCCTGAGCGCATCAAACTGCCGGCGGTCATTCTGCACAGCGCGTCGGAGGACTACAACTTCGGCAGCGAAATGCTGGTCGGCAAATACGTGGCGCGACTGCAGGCGGCCAATACCGGTACGCGTCCCGTTGTGTGGGTGCGTACGGGTGGCGGTCATGCGGAGCTGCTTTACTCGCCCGAGTGGACGGGAAAGATCATGTCGTTCCTGCTATGGCAGACCGGCGATCCGCGATACCAGCCGAAACCGTAAAACAGCACTCGGGCGCCGACACTTACTGTACCCGTATCGCCCGAGACGCCAAGGCGGTCCGCTGTTTTGCATCGGTCGCCGATATCTCGATGACGTACTCTCCAGGTGAGAGCTGCGAGAGATCGACACGAAGGGCTCGCGGCAGTATTGGCGTGGTGCGTGCGCCCAAAGCGTCGACTGCTGCCGTGGGAGCCGATGAGGGATCATTCCACCCGATCGCCACACCGTTGACCGGTGCGGCCATGAGTCGCAGCGCAGCAACCGCGCGCCTCAAGAATCCCGGACGCTGCCTTGGTGTGATGGCAATGGTAAACTGCACGCTGTCGCCAACGGGTACTCCATAGACTTCCCAGAAAAGACCAATGCTGCGGCGAGGCACATTCACCGTAGGCAGCATGTGCGGCAACATCGCATTCACGTCGCTTGGCAACGGAGCATCGGCCCGAAATAGCACGGGATCCGACATGGCTATGGAGTCTCCACCCAACGCCGCCAGCGTGTTAGGAGCGCGATAGCCCGAACGCATTCGGCCAAGAATGCGATCAGTGCTGCCGCCGTGAAGTTCAAGCGAAATCACACCGGACACCGGAGCCATGCGGCTCGTCATCACGGCGGAGTTTCCACCGGCACCCACCAGCGTGGCAATGCGCACGACAGAGTCCTGCTCAGGACTCATGAGCAGCGAAAGTGTATCACCACGAACTCGTAGTGAGTCGACGATGGCGCGTGTTGCTGTCATGTCGACAGCTGTGGCAATCTGAATCTCTGTCTGACGCCGAAATGTGGCGATCTGCCAATCGGTGAACGCCACGACTCGGGTGCCTGGCATGGTGATGTGTTCAAACGGCCACCACACCTCGTCTGAGGATCTGCGCGAATGTCTGCCGACGGCACCGGCTGGTGCCACGGGCTGCCATGCACTCGGTGGCGCGCGTGTCTCGTCGAGAAACAGCAGGCTTGGCGCACCGAATGCGACCCGAGCTCCGTCGTACTCGGCGGTCGAATAGGGTGGGGAAGGAGTGGTGCCGCGCGCCTGAAGATAGCCATCGTGCCCGCTGTCGGTTGTCTCCCCGATCCAGGTACTGAGACTGGGCCATCCGTAGCGCAGCAGCATCTCGAGCACCACTGGACCACCGCGCGTTGGAAACAGGTCATAGCGCTCGTCGCACTCGGTCGAGGAGTGCAGCACCGCCGCCATGCGTCGGGCCATGTGTGTCACACGGCGCTCGTTGACGCGAGTTGTCCACGCGGGATCAGCCAACCAGAAATAGCGTTGCGCGAGTGCGTCACGAACGTCGCAGGTTTGACGTTCGTATTCGTCTCGTTGCTCGGGAGGCAGGATGGACGCAATGTCGGTCAGACCGCAACGCTCGTCAGGGGGCACGGCTGACATGGCGCGTGCAAAGTGCGCCTCGGCGTCCTTGTCGCTGCCGCGCGCATGATGCACGTATGCGGTAAGCGCAGCGCACAGCCATGGCTCCGTGCCGCACTCTTCGAGCGCTCTCAATGCTTGCGTGTACAGACTGTCGTAGACGAGGAAGCGTATATGTTGACCAAATATCCAGCCGTCACCTGGAGCCCGGTTCAGCGAGGTGCTGAGGATGGTGCGCAGTGAGTCTCGGGCAAGAGTGAGCTTTGCTGCAGAGGTGGCGTCGAAGTAGAGACCCTGTCGTGTTGCGCGATGAACGGAGGGGGGCACCACCTCCAATAGCCAACTTGGGCACAGGGCATAGGCACTGTTGGCGAAGATGCCCCGATACTCCGGTCGAATGGGAGCCGTGTACCTGGAGTCCGTCTCGCGAGCGTGACAGTGTACGTACGCGCCGTACTTCTTGCCGAGTAGTTTGTCGCCCTGACCGCCCACACGAACCTGCTCGCTGCCCAACCACATGGTCCGCGCCTGTGTGAGGTAGCGGCGAACGGCAAAGGACGCGATGGCGCGAGGATTGCCGCTGTCGGGCGGTGCTTTGCCGAGTGGTCGCTGCGCTTCGATCTCCGCCAGGGGAGCGAAGCAGGTGACGAAGCACACCAGCAATTGGACACATCGGAGAATCAGGGAATTCGCCATTCTGTGTTTGACGGTATGATTGTTCATTCCGGTTCGCTGATTCGTAGCCCACCGATCGACACTTCCACGAACTTACCACAATGTTTGATATCTGCTGGATTGGCGGGCGACTGCTGCTCCTTGGCGCTCTTCTCGCCGTGGCCGTCCCGCTTGGAGCGCAGGATCGTGGGGTGTCGTTGACGCTGAGGACGGGGATAGCCGGACCTGACGACGCCTATCAGTCCAACTGCGGACACTCGAGTCTAGCGTTCAGCGCGGATCTGCAGGGGAGGCGACAGCTGTTTCCGCAGCTCTCTATTGATCATCACAGTGGGTCGGGAGGCGGGGATGTGGGCTGCATACCAGCCTATCCAGATACCGCAATTGGTGGCCTTCGTCTCGAAAATTCAACACGACTGAGCGCGGGCGTCGGCGGGCGAGCCGGCTGGCGCATGGCGTACATCGAAGGCGTGTTACGAGGTGGCTTCATAGTGGGAACAAATGGCTACACTGAGAATCTCCGAAGCGATGGCAGTGGCGAACGCGGGTTCAGGCCACAGGTCGGTGGACAGGTGTCAGCGGTATTCTTTCGCACAATTGTGCTCAGCGGCAACCTGCACTGGACTCGCCTTACCATGGACCGTACCAGAGCCAATGGTGGCCCGACCACGACGACTACAGACTGGGCACCCATGACCACCGTGCAGATCGGTGTGCGCATTCCCGTGTGGAGGGGTTCCGCAACGAATTGACATTGTCGATGCTACGTTGTGTCTGATGTTCACCGACATCTCGTGAGGAGTTTGTGCGCAATCTCGACTTTAGTTCATGGTCCGCGTTACTCACCACATTTGTCGGTCTGGCACTGGTCACGCTCATCGGCGTGGGCATTCGCCTGGTGGCGATGCAGACCATTCAGCAACGGCGCGAACGTGAGAATCGGCAAGTCAATGAACGTCTGAAAATCCTGATTGCCGCATACAAAACACTGGGTGGATCATTCACCGGCAATCTACTGGTGGATCCGACGCATCTGCGTGATCTGCGACTGGCGGGGTTGGCCGACGATGAACGCAGTGATCGTGCGCGTCGCATGCGCGATGCGGTGGAAGGCGCACTGGCCGATGTGCTACTGCTTGGCACCGAAGAGCAAGTGCGTCTGGCCACACATGTCGTGAATGAACTCGTGGCAGGGCGTCATGTGGAAACCGCCGCATTGGTGGTGTCGCTGCGCGATTTCATTCGCAGTGTGCTCGATCTCGAACCGGCGCCGTCTGCGGCGGCTGCACTGCGGCAAGGTCCGGCTCGTACTGGCAGTGCTTCGAGTGGCAAGGGCCGCGATGGCGGTGGTAAGGACGGTGGCGGCGGAAATTCAGGTGGAAAGGGCGGAGGCGCCATGGGCGGCGGACTCGGCGGTGGGTTGGGTGTAGGGCTCGGAGTGGGTCTGTCGACGGATGATCCGTCCAACTCCGAAACTGACGAGAATCACTCCAGCACCTGAACTCGGCACACAACTTGCCACTCTTGGCAGTATGCCAAGAACTATCTGGAAGGGCGCCATCAGCTTCGGGCTCGTGCATATCCCGGTCGTGCTACACGCTGCCACCGTGCGGCGCGGTATGGACTTCGACCTGGTGGACAAGCGCACGGCCGATCCCATCGGCTATCGCAAGATCAACAAGACGACGGGTAAGGAAGTAACCGGCGAACACATCGTGCGAGCCTTTCAGTATGAGAAGGGGCACTATGTGATGCTCGCCGACGAGGAGATCAAGAGCGCCAATGTGGCATCGACACAGACCGTCGAAATCGTCGGCTTCGTTGGTGAACAGGACGTGCCCTTTCTCTACTTCGATACGCCGTACTATCTCGCGCCGGATCGTCGTGGTGAGAAGGTCTATGCGCTACTGCGTGAGGCGCTGGTGCGCACCAAGACTGTGGCCATTGCCCGCGTGGTGCTGCACACCAAGGAGCATCTCGCGGCCCTGGTGCCGCAGGGAGATGCGCTGGTGCTCGAGACACTGCGCTGGGCCGAGGAAGTGGTGGACAATGAGGCGCTGCAGTCTTCCGGTGGCGCGAAGAAGGCGGGCCTCACCACACGCGAATTACAGATGGCTGAGCGACTGATCGAGGAGATGTCGACCGCATGGGACCCAACGCTATATCACGATCGCTTTCGTGAAGACGTGGAAGCGCTCATCGAACGCAAGGTGAAGGCGGGCAAGACACACGTGATCGAACAGGTCACAGGCAGTGCGCCGCAGCGATTGCCAGCTCCCACATCCACCGAAGAACTCACGGCGCTGCTCAAGGGCAGTCTGCGTGCACTGCCGGCGCCAAAGAAGGCGGCGAAGAAGGCCACACCTGCAGCACGCAAGACGGCCAGCAAGACGGCAAAGAAGGTCCTGAAAAAGTCGGCCAGGAAAGCGACGAAGAAGACCGCAAGAAAGGCCGCCAGAAAGAGCTGAATGCATGGCTACGATCCCACCGGTCATCGCGCCGATGTTGACGACGTGGATGGAACGCCCGCCCGCTGGCGAGTTCCACTACGAAATCAAGCTGGATGGGTATCGCATTCTGGCGCAGCTCGATGGCGCGTCATCTCGAATGTACTCGCGAAATGGCAAGGACTATTCCGACAAACTGCCGGAGATCATACAGGCACTGCGCCGGCTGCGCACTAAAGGCACGGTGCTCGATGGAGAGATTGTCGTATTCGATAAGCACGAAGTGTCGCAATTCGGTGCGTTGCAGGAAGCACTGGCTTTGGGGCGTAGTCACGACATTCGGTATGTAGCATTTGACTTGCTCTTTCATGCAGGGCGTGATCTCCGCGAACTGTCTATCGAGGAACGCCGCGAAAGATTGACCCGCCTTCTTTCGAAGAACGGTTCACCATTGCTGCTGCTCAGCTCGTGGGTGGATGGAGATGCTCAGCAACTCCTGAAAGCGGCGGAGAAGGCAGGGTACGAAGGATTGATCGGAAAACGCGCCGGTTCCGCGTATGTCTCTGTCCGATCGCGAGACTGGATCAAACTCACGTTTGCCCAGCGACAGGAAGGGGTGATCGTGGGTTTCACGGCACCCAAAGGTTCGCGCACGGGACTTGGCGCATTGCTGCTGGCCGTGCGTGATGGAAGCGAGTATCGCTACATCGGCAAGGTGGGTACCGGCTTCTCCACGGTGGTACTCGATCAATTGGCTCGTAAGCTGCGAGAGCTCACAGCTGATCGTATGCCCCTGTCAGCAAAACCACCGGACGCGAGTCAGGTACAGTGGGTCAAACCCACAATCGTCGTGGATGTGGAGCACGCCGGCTTCACTGCAGCCGGACGACTGCGCAAGCCGGTGTTCATCGGACTGAGAGCGGATCGAAATTCGAGAGACATCGTGCGCCGCGAGGCTGCACCACCGCAAAGTTCCGCATCCACCCGTTCCACTACGGAAAAGGACGGTGCAATGATAGAAGGGGTGCGTATTTCCAACGCCGACCGAGTGATCGATACGCACTCCGGTGCGACCAAGGGGGAGCTTGCCTACTACTATGCCGCCGTTGCTACCTGGCTGCTGCCGCACGTTGCGCATCGTCCAGTTGCCTTGATGCGCGCTCCTGACGGAGTGGAGGGCGAAACATTTTTTCAGAAGCATGCAGCGCCTCGCTCTATTCCCGGTGTGCGGCTTCTTCCCAAGTCGCTTGATCCCGGCCACGCGCCACTACTAGCGATTGATTCGGTGCAGGCACTGGTTGGCACGGTGCAAATGGGTACGGTGGAACTGCATTCTTGGAATGCGGTCGAGTCCAATATCGAAAAGCCGGATCGGATGATCTTCGATCTGGATCCCGATCCTGCACTTCCTTTTTCTCGCGTACGTCAGGCCGCCACGCTGGTGCGGGAACTGCTGGAAACGCTGGGGCTCATTTCCTTTGTGAAAACCACCGGCGGGGCCGGGCTGCATGTGGTCGTGCCGCTCACCAGACGCGCTGGTTGGGATGATGTGAAGGCGTTCTCTCGCAGTGTCGCCATCCATGCTGCAATGACTCTGCCATCCATCTTCGTAGCGAAATCAGGACCAAAGAACCGAGTCCGCCGCATCTTCGTGGACTATCTGCGCAATGGACGAGGGGCCAGCACAGCCATCGCGTATTCAGCTCGTGCCCGAAAAGGGATGCCGGTTTCCGTACCCATCAGTTGGGATGAACTGGCCACGCTAAAGAATCCCAAAGTCTTCACCATCCGCTCCGTTCCCGAACGACTCGCCAGCATCGACGACGATCCGTGGGCGCACTATGCGACCACCAAGCAGCAGATCACCAAAGCCATGCGTGATCAACTGAACGAAACGCATGAGTGACGATATGCGCTCGGCATGACACTTGCTTCACGTTGGGATGGAGCGATGACTGTCGCTCGAACTCCATCCTATGCATACAAGGTGTCGACATGCCTACCACCGACGCACTGCAAGACCTGTTGATCGACGAGCTTCGCGACGCCTACGATGCCGAGAAGCAGCTGGCAAAGGCACTGCGCAGCATGAGCCGTACGGCGCAAAGTGAGGAACTGAAGGAAGCTCTCACTTCGCATCTCGAAGAAACGAATGGACACGTCGAGATTCTAGAGTCCGTCTTTGAGACCCTCGAAGTGAAGCCGCGTGGAAAGCACTGTGCCGGAATTGCCGGTATCATCACGGAAGGCAATGAGCATACCGCGGAAGCGGACGAGGATGTTCGGGACCTCGTACTGATCGCTGGTGCGCGACGCGCTGAGCACTACGAAATGGCGGCGTACATGATTCTCGTGGATCTCGCGACGGCCATCGGAAACGAAGACATTGCCGGTCAGTTCCAGACCATTCTTGAAGAGGAAATGGCGGCGGAAGATGCGCTGGCAGAACTTGCCCGGTCACTCGTGGCCATGGGAGACGAAGAGGGCGAGGCAGAGGAGGAGGGAGGAGACGAAGAGGAAGGAGACGAGGAAGACGAGGCGTCCGATGAGGATTCAGAAGCGCCGAAGTCAGCCAGCGGCAGCTCACGTGGCGGACGAAGTGGTGCAGCGCCTCGCAAGACTCGTCGTTCATGATGGACCGATTGCCTCATCATCTCCGGAGTACATGATGGACAAGCAGCGCAGCACCATTACCATTTCGGAGCGGCGCTCGGGCCGTGCAACCCCGTCACGACTCGCGGTCGTGACGGGTGCATCGAGCGGTATCGGCCTGGAATTGGCGCGCACCTTCCTCAGTCACGATTTCGATGTAGTTGTTGTGGCAGAGAACGATGCCATTCATGAGGTCCCCAGTGCATTGCAAACCAACGGTGTACAGGAGATTCTCCCTGTGCAGGTTGATCTGGCGGCGGTCGACGGAGCGGACATTCTTTACCAGCAGTTGCGCGCACTTGGACGTCCGGTGCACGCGCTGGCGCTGAATGCCGGGGTCGGTGTGGGAGGCCCGTTCCTCGAGAACAGTATCGAAGCCGAAATGAACCTGATTGCGCTCAACATCAGTTCATTGGTTCGGCTGTCCAAATTGGTATTGCCGGATATGGTGGCGCAGGGAGAGGGCAGAGTGTTGTTCACCTCCTCCATCGCCGCACTGACTCCTGGCCCCTACTACGCCGTGTATGCGGCGTCCAAGGCCTTTGTGCATTCCTTTTCGGAAGCGTTGCGCTATGAACTGCGCGATACGGGTGTCACCGTGACCGCACTGCAGCCCGGAGCCACTGATACCAACTTCTTTGCTCGTGCAGGCATGTTGGATACCAAGGCTGGACGTTCAGACAAGGATCCGCCGGCTGATGTAGCGAATGATGGGTTCGACGCACTGATGGCCGGCCGTGATCATGTGGTCGCGGGTTCGATCAAGAATCGCATGCAGGCGTTGATTTCCGAGATCACGCCGGAGCCCATGAAAGCGGCTCAGCACGCGAAGCTTACAGAGCCTGGGTCTGGCGTCGAAGAGAAAGATTGATGGTAGGAAATTGGGCAGGGATGGCGCGCAACGTGCGCTGTCTCTGCAATTCCTGCAGCAACGGTGCGTATATGGTGCGTTCTCCTGCCGCATTTGCCGCCGTGAGCAGCCCCGTTTCCACGGAGCGGGCGTCGTCCCAGCCGGGATAGCAAGTCACGGGAAAGAGGCAGACACCCGTGATGGGCACACCACGTTGTTCTGCGGCACGGACCTCATCGCACACGTAGTGAAGCCACGCGGCTCGTGCCGAGCCTTCCGCACCCGTTTCGGCGATCCATACAGGGCGTGCAAACCGCTCGTGCACTTCTGCCAGCATGTCCGCCAGTGGTCGATATGCATGATGACCA
This sequence comes from Gemmatimonadaceae bacterium, assembly GCA_016742275.1. GTDB lineage: Bacteria > Gemmatimonadota > Gemmatimonadetes > Gemmatimonadales > Gemmatimonadaceae > Gemmatimonas. The sequence goes on along the minus strand of JACVCD010000004.1, from coordinate 50,515 downwards.
AGAGCAATGGTAGATCCTTCAAAGTACCATTGATTGTGCGGATAGTAGTTGAGCCCAATGCTCTCCACGATATCGCCAGTACCGCCGAGTTCGGGTTCCAAGCTACCCATGAGCATCTCGTAGGCTTCGAACTGCGCGAGACGATACTGTTCGGCCGGTCTCTCCTGCAGTGCACTGTGGGGAGCAACGTGGATCAGCGGTTCCGACCAGATCATGCGGCAGGCGGTATCCGCACTACGCATGGAGCGTACGGCTGCCAACGCCGCTTGAACCAGGCAGCGTTTGGCGGACTGCGAATCGAGAGCATTGTCGTTTGCGAAGTAGTTCACGCCTACTGCCCAGGCATGGAACGAAATTTCATTCATCGGGCAAATCAGCGCCGGTCTGCCGGTGATTTCCCGATGTCGTTTCACCACGGCGGCGGCGAAGTGGGAGAATCGGTCGACGTACTGTTGATTGCCGAGGCACAGATGATCTGGTGCGCCGTAATGATGCAGCGTCCATATCACACGCACGCCGATTTCTTCCGCTGCTTCAAGCATGGGAGTCCAGCTCGACCAGTCGTACAGTCCTGGTCGTGACTCAATGCGGTGCCATCGCAGCCCGTCACGCACCGTGCGGAGGCCCAGGCTTCCGCATTGTCGATAGTCCGTGGCTGCCCACCGGTCGTGCGCGGTGGCTTGCACGAGGTCCAGCCGTGCGCCGTCTGCACGCCGTTGCGAGGCGGATTCAAAACCTGCAATGAAAAAATCCGATCCCTCTTCCGGTGTGGCAGGCATGGGTCAGATAGCGATGGGGCGATCTGTCTTGTGTTTCAGTCGTTCCACGCGTTCCTGGGTGAGGCGATGGAAGGTGGCGAGGGCTTGTCCCACTACCTGGTCCATGTTGTAGTACCGATAGGTTGCCAATCTTCCGACGATTGTCACACCCGCCGTGGCTTCCGACAGAGCCCGGTACTGCTGATACATGGCCTGTGCGGGAGCTGTGGGCATGGGGTAGTACGGGTCTCCCTTGCTCGATGGATACTCGTAGCTGATACTGGTTCGTGAAGCCTTCTGTCCAGTGAGATGCTTGTATTCCGTAATGCGCGTGTAGGGCACTGAGGAATGCGGATAGTTGATCACGCCGACGGCCTGAAATGTCTCGCGATCGAACGTTTGATGATCGAATCGCAGACTTCGATACGGCAGGTGGCCAAACCGATGCCCGAAATATTCATCGATCGGCCCTGTGAAGATCACATGATCCGCAGAAACCAGTTGTCTGACTTCATTCCACTCGACTCCCAGCGCAACATCGATATTCGGATGATCCAGCATCGCGGTGAACAGGGCGGTATAACCGTTGGCTGGCATCAGTTGATGCCGGTCCTGGAAATAGCGGTTGTCGCCATTGGTTCGGGCGGGGATGCGCGCCGTGACGGAACCATCGAGTTGCGAAGGCTTGATGCCCCATTGCTTGCGGGTATATCCCTGAAAGAACAACTCGTACAATTCCCGTCCAACCGCTGCTACCACGACCTCTTCCGCGTTACGCCCACCGCTGGCGGGCCGAGCGCGTTGCGCAAACCACGCTGCCGTTTCTGCATCGGTTGCCAGTGACAGGCCGTACAGTTGATTGAGCGTATTGCGATTGATCGGAACCGGCACCAGTTGATCACGTACCGAAGCCAGTACCCGATGTTCGTAGGAACGCCACGAGGTGAAGCCAGACAAGTACTCGACAATGGCATCACTGTTCGTATGAAAGATGTGCGGGCCATACTGGTGAATGAGAATTCCCGCCGCATCCTGCCGATCGAACGCATTCCCACCAATATGATCTCGCCGGTCGATCAGCAGCACCCTGGCGTTGCATTGACTCGCCATGCGTTCAGCCAGCACGGAGCCGGCGAACCCTGCGCCAACTACGAGGAAGTCGTACGAGTCACTCCACGGGGTGAGTGGCCGAGCCCAACGACGAGCGTCGATTTGTTTTTCCACCAGGTCCGCCATGCGGCGGTAGGTGATGTCCCAACTCTGGGTCAGAAGAAAGGCGTCGATCTGTGCGAGCCAATCTCTGCTTTCCCGAGGGAATGCCAATGCCTGTTCGCAGGCCGCCACAAAAGTGTTCGCGTTGTCTGCAATGAATACCCCTTCCCGTTCGCCGTATTGATGGACAACGTCGGCGATGCGTGTGGATACGATGGGTCTGCCGCCGGCGAGGTACTCGGGGGTCTTTGTCGGTGAGATGAATCGGGTTGAGTCATTCACCGCGAACGGCATGATGGCTACCTCCCATCCTTTCAAATAGGAAGGCAGCTGCTCATAGCGTTTGGGGCCGAGGTAATGAATGTTCGCCCGCCTCGGCAGATCGGATTCTTCGATCTTTGCCAACGGACCAATCAGAATGAGTGACCAGTCCGGATGCACATCGGCCAGATGTTCCAGCAGCGAAAGATCCATACGCTCATCGATCACTCCAAAGAAGCCTATGCGCGGCTCGGGGATCGTTCGCATGTCGTCCGGTATAGCCAGCAGGCTCCGAGCCTGGGCAAAATGCTCACGGTCGACACTCGACGGCATGAGGTGCACGTGCGGATGGCGATCTTTCTTGGAATCGAACAGACTGAATCCACCGGTAAAGACCATATCTGCAATCGCCAACAACTGGCTTTCCAGAGGACCGAGCGCAGGCGAGGCAAATCGGAAATTGGCCAGCTCGTCCATGCAGTCATATACCGTCGCTGCCGCAATGACATGCCGAGAGAAGGGCAACATGAGCGGCGTGTAGTACCAGCGTACAAGGGGCCCGGGATAGTTAGCGAGCAAGCCATCCAACAGTGGGCGAAGCGCATGCTGGAATGAACTATCCTGCATATCCTGTGGAAGCCTCGGCGTTACGATGACGACATCTGTCGCTGGGCATACCCGTTGCTCGAGTATTGGCGCGGGCAATTCGCTGCAGAATACCGGTTCTTCCCAGTAGACTACCCGATTGTGCGTTGCGAAGCGTCTCATGAGATGTTGCGGACGCTGATGCACGAAGTCCCATCGCAGGTGCGAGAAGCAGACTATGGTGCAGGACTTCGACAGTGGTGGTGCACAGTGGTCGGTTGCCGATTCCGATCGACCAAGGACGTCAAACACGATGACTCTGCGTTTCTCGTACGGTTTGATCCAGTGTGTCGGGATCGATACGGACGGTATTCAGGGCAATCCCATACAGGATATAGTCGGTTCGGGATTCCTCGTTGAACGACTGCTGCAAAAGAACTTCATGGTCACCCAACCCCAGGGTCGCTGCATATGCGCGTGCGGTCCCGTACCCCGCGATCTCGAGATGTTCGGCCGCCTGGACACAGGCGATCAGCGCAGCCTCGCGGGCATCATTCTCCGTATCGCGTTCCATGATTTCCGTGATATCGCGGAGCAGACCCTCCATACCGCGCGCCACTCTTCCTAATGGGGAAGTGCGAAGGTCGCAGCATAGTTGCTCGATGCGTATGACCTGCGCCGCTGTCTCCTGCAGATGACCGAGCAATGTTCGTCCAAACTCAGTTCCTGGCGCGGACTCGGCGATCGTTGCCAGCACTTCAAGCTGCTGTCGTTCCGCGCTGTGCAGATCACGAAGCCGATCGATGTACAACGCATAAAGGGCGTCCTGACGCATGAATGCCTCGACAGATGGGCCGGCGGTGTCAGTGTTCCAAGTGTTCATGCAGATAGGAGAGTTCAAGGGCTTTGACAGTGAACGCTTCGACCCGCGCTCTCCAGGCATTGGGTACTTCCCCGTCTGTCGGGAGATCAAGGCTGCAGACGTTCACTGAATGAACGGGGCTTTCTCCATGGATGCGACTATGGCGCACTACGTATTGAATCGCGACACGCGCATGACTTGAATACGAGCGGATCCGCATCGTGGCAGTCACTGCGGATCGACAGGGACCCGGATCGATGCTCAGCATCACAACACCTGCCGAAGTCGATGGGCGACTGCTCAAGAACGAAAGACGAAATAGATCGGGACATTGAAGTGTTGTGATGGCGCGGAGAATGGCGGTTTCGAGAGACTCGGTGTCATGAGCCGTTGATCCTTCCCGCTCTTGTTTCGTGCGCGGAATCAGGAATGCGTTGGAAAAGTCAAACACAGTGGTCCTCGCTGTCGAATTCTGCCGCCAATCTTCTTGTGGTCACTCGTGCGCAAGGGTTGTGCCGCATTTCTGTTTCATTTGAGGCGAACGCTGGCGTACTGAGCCGTGGACGGCGAATTTGCAGCAAGGTTTTGTTGCACCACCCTCCATCTTCCGCACTCATGGTTCTCAGCAAGGACGAACTGGTCGGCCTCCTCACGCACGAAGTCAATGTGCTGCGCCACCTGATCACGAAGATTGACCCTGCCTCGGTGGACTTCCGTCCCACGGAGAAGCAGCGCAGCACTATTGAGCTCATTCGCTATCTCGTACTGCAGGGTCCGGTACTGACCCAGGCCATCAAGGCTGGCGCGTTCGACGGTGCGGCATGGGGCGCAGCGCAGGCGGAAGTCGACGCCGCAGATCTTGCGGGTCTCGATGCGAAGCTTGCCACGCATCCGGCGTGGTTCGCTGAGCATGTTGGTGCCATGACGGACGACGAGCTGCGTGGCGTGATTCAGTTGTTCGGACCGCCGGCTACGCGTGGTGCGCATTTTGTGAGCCTGGTGCTGGCCAACTATGCGGCCTATCGCACGCAGCTGTTCTGCTATCTCAAGCTGTGTGGTCGTTCGGAATTGACCACATCCAATCTGTGGCGTGGTATGGACGCGCAGCCGAAGGCGTGATTCTAGAGATGTGATTCTGCAGGTGCCTTTGAACAGCGCACACAGAGGCGCAAAGAAAAGCAAAGAGCCGCAGAGATCATTCTCTCTGCAGCTCTTTTTTCACTCTGTGTCTCTGCGTGCGCCGTTCAAACCAACCGACGGAATCCGCACTATCTCACGTTCTGCCGGAAGAACGCCACCGTCCGATCCCACGACAACTTGGCAGCAGCAGCATCAAATCGCGGTGTTGTGTTGTTGTTGAAACCGTGCTGCGTACCGGGATACAAATGCCGCTCGTATTTCACGCCGGCGGCCTTGAGCGCCGTTTCGAATTCGGGCCAGCTGGCATTGATGCGCGGATCGTTCTCGGCCGACTGAATCATGAGAGGCGACGAGATCTTGGCGACGTCCGCAGTGTTGGGTGATGACCCATAGTACGCCACGCCAGCCGAGAGATCCTTGCCGATACGCGTCGCGAGAAAATTCACCATACCGCCACCGTAGCAGAATCCGACGGCGCCAATCTTTCCCGTGCACTCAGGACGTGCCCTGAGAAAGCCCGCTGCAGCTACGAAGTCTTCGCGTGTCTTGGCTTGATCGAGCTTGGGAAACACCTCGCGCGCCTTTTCTTCGTCACCGGGATACCCGCCGAGCGGGAACAAGGCATCAGGCGCGAAGGCCACGAATCCGTCCACCGCCAATCGACGAGCAATGTCCTCGATGTGCGGGTTGAGTCCGCGATTCTCGTGAATGACCAGCACGCCGGGCGCACGTGTGGAGCTTCCCGCCGGCTTGGCGAGATAGCCACGCATTGTCCCATACCCGTTCGGCGATGGGTATTCGACATACTCCTGGACAATTCTCGCATCCTCGTGGGCGACCGTCTGCGCCTCGAGAAACTTGGGGCTCAATTGCTCAAGCAACATGACCGCGGTCACACCACCTACGGCGTACTTGCTGGCGCGATCAAGAAATGTCCGGCGGTCGATCCCGCCATGGACGTAGGCATCGAACAGAATGAGAAGGTCCTGATCAAAGTCGTGCGCCGTCTTCTGTTCCATGGTGGGCTCGGGAGGAAGGTGGTGAAGGGCAGGCCGAAGCTACCGCAAATCGCGGGTGCATCAAGTCGAAATCGCACACCATCCATGAAATGTGAATGGAAGATTTCAACATTTGTCACACAGCAAAGACTTGCTTCCACGCGTAGGAACTACAGTATTAGTGCATGTGATCGTCGCCTTTTGAGGCGATACGATTGAAGTGTGCTGACACGTGAGTTGCTCGCGTCCATGCGAGAATTTGCCTCTGTGATGCGTTGTCTTACGCATGTTTGAGGAGAGTATGCGACGTCGCTGGCTTTCGCTCGACATGAAGTTCCCGGCACTGATGACCGGAATCGTACTCCTGATTGGCGCCGTCTTCATGTGGTCGGCACATCGGGCGTTCGGCAGTCTGCTTCGAGAAACGAGCGGAGCGCGTCTGGCCTCCAGCGCCGCATTGCTGGCAGGACTCATCCGCGATGGTGTGCCTGCCGCGCGCAGCGAGCTCATGCGACTGGCCGCGCTGGACGACGTACGGCATGCGCTGACGGGCAGCGAAGACTCGGCACGTGTGGCACAAACACTGCGCACCGCAATCACGCGGAACACCGACTCGTCACTGCTGCGTATACGACTGGTCGATACCTCCGGTGTGGTTCGTCACACGCTCAGTTTGCACAACGCACCGTTGGCGCCCAGTTGGGTTGAAGGCGCACATCGGCGAGGCGAGCTGTCTCCAATGCAAGCCACGTTCAGTCCGGTGCTCGCAATCAATCAGCAGGCACAAGTCGAATACGTCATTCCGGTGCATGCGCGACCGGAAGGCGAGAGTCTTGTTGGATACCTGGTGCAGACCCGTGCCATTCGCGGGCGTGGCGCGGAGGCTGTACGGAAGTTGATCGGGACCAGCACGATGCTGTTCGGTCAACCGGACGCGGGCGTCTGGAGCGATCTCGAAAACGTCGTGGACGGACCTCCCACAATTGTGGCGACGGATTCGGTCTTCAGCTTTGATGAGTCCCCGCGCGGTTCCGGCATCGGTGTTGCGAGCCCCATTCGTGGTACTCCATGGGTCATCTGGCTGCAGCTGTCCGAAGAGCAGGTTCTGGAGCCGGTCAACTCGTTCCTGTGGCGCATGACCCCGGTAATGCTTCTCGTGGCGATCCTTGGCGCCACGCTTGCCTGGCTATTCAGTCGACGCATCAGTGGTCGCGTAATGCGGCTGACGGCCAATGTGGATCAGATGGCACTCAGCCATTCACCAATCGGTGTGAGATCGGCTGCCGAGCCTGACAGTCGCGACGAAATCGAACGTCTGGAGGACGCCTTCCGGTTGATGTCGGAACGCGCACAGGTCCAGCAGCAGCTCGAAGCGCAGTTGCAGCAGTCGCAGAAGCTCGAAGCCGTCGGTCGACTGGCGGGTGGTATCGCACACGATTTTAACAATGTGCTGACGGTAATCACCAACTTTGGGGAGATCATCCAAAGTGATCTTGAGCCAGGAAGTGATAATGCGCGGGATCTTGATCAGATCCTCAAAGCTGCCAATCGTGCGGCCGGTCTCACGCGTCAATTGCTGGCGTTCAGTCGTCGCCAGATACTTCAGCCCGTTCGACTGGATATCAATGAAAGTGTGCGCGGGGCGTCGACCATGCTCGAACGTTTGCTTCCGTCACGCGTGTCGATTGCTCTCGAATTGGATTCATCCATCAGCGCGGTGATGGCGGATCCGGTACAGATCGAACAAGTCCTGCTCAACCTGGCGGTTAATGCATCTGATGCGATGCCGAACGGTGGCAAGCTGACGATTCGCACGATGATGGCCGAACTCGACAATGTGGAACCAGATGTCGAGGATGTAGCGCAGCACCATGTATGTCTTGTGGTGAAGGATTCCGGTATCGGAATGGACCGGGAAACTGCGACCCGGATATTCGAGCCGTTTTTCACGACCAAGCCCATAGGCAAGGGAACCGGACTCGGCCTCGCGTCGGTGCATGGCATCATCACACAGCTTGGTGGCCGTGTGTGGGTGTATAGCGAACCCGGCAAGGGAACAACATTCAAGCTCTATCTGCCGGCGGTAGATGGAGAGGTCACACCACTCGAGCGTGGTCGCTCGCGCAGTGAGTTGCCACGCGGAAATGCCACCGTATTGCTCGTTGAGGATGACCCAGGAACGCGCGACGTGACGCATCGACTTCTCACGCGCCAGGGTTACAAAGTTGTAGTGGCCAAGACTGCCGATGATGCGCTGCTCCAGTTGGCCGATGGCGAGCATGACATCCAGCTCGTGCTGACCGATGTCATGATGCCTGGCATGAATGGCGTGGAGTTCGCCAAACGGGTAGGACTCGGTTGGCCGAACATGCCCATTCTTCTGATGTCCGGCTACTCCGATACGGAAGTCATCGATGAATCGGATATTGCGCGTTATCGATTCCTCGAGAAGCCATTTACTTCGGCATCGCTGTTGAATGCCGTAGCGCGTTCGATAGTTGTTGTAAAAACTGATTTGATGCGTGCAACAACTAATTCCGATGACCAGGCTTCATGATATGCATCACGGAAAAAATCATAAAAGTGTGATACAATTAATCTTCGAAAAGGAAATGCAATCACCTACAAGCAGCCGGGAGTCGCCGCGATGCAGTGGCGACAACTGAAGGAGATACGTGCATGCTACAGGTACATGCAGGCGGCGCGACCATCGCACCCGACGGAGTATTCTTTGGCGGTACAAACGACCTTTCAATTCGTGCGGATGCTGCTGCGTCGAGTGAGCCTCGTTCGGTCGCTCGTGTCTTGGTCGTCACCGCGTGTTCCGCTGTGCACGATCTACTGAAAGCAGGATTTGAAGTACTGAAGCGCGAAGTCGTGCATGCCGAGCAGCTCTCACGCCTCGATACACTTATTGGGCCTGCCGCTGTCGACCTGTTGATATGCGATCGGCGTATGCTCGATCCCTTCGGAATGTCCATGTTGCATTCGGTGCGCAGGGCGCAGCCGCAACTGCCGGTGGCACTTCTTGACGACGTGGATGCAGACATACCGCAGGATGATGATCAGTACGTGACTGGGGATGCGCTTCTGACATTGCCGATTCTCGGCGACGATCTCGATCGGTTGCTTCGGGCTGCAGAAACACGATGGGAGCTGTCTACTCGTCTTTCGCCGGCGCATGAGTTCCACGGCATGTTTGCCGCTACCCCGAATATGCGCGAAGTCTTTCGCCGGGTCCGTCGTGTTGCACCAACCGATGCAACGGTGCTTGTTACCGGTGAGAGTGGAACTGGCAAAGAGTTGGTTGCGCGTGCATTGCACGAAGAGAGCAGGCGCCGCAATCGTCCGTTTGTCGCGCTCAATTGTTCTGCCATCCCTTCCGAGTTGATCGAGTCGGAGCTGTTCGGCAGTACGCGCGGTGCATTTACTGGTGCCGTTCGAGACAAGATGGGACTCTTCGAAGCCGCCAATGGAGGAACTCTATTCCTCGATGAAATCGGCGACCTGGATCCGTCAGCGCAGGCCAAGGTGTTGCGTGCACTCGAGAGCCGAGAAGTAATGCGTGTTGGAGGAACTCGCCCAACGGCGGTCGATGTACGCGTGATCGCGGCAACGCATCGGAATCTTGAGCACATGGTGGCGCATGGCGGTTTTCGTGAGGACCTGCTGTACCGGCTCAAGGTCATCGGACTCTCACTCCCGGCGCTGAGAGAGCGTTCCGCCGATGTTCTACTCCTCGCAACGCGATTCCTCCGACACTTCGCTGAACGTCACGGCTTACCTCCCAAGGCTTTGAGTCGCGAAGTCACCGAAGCCTTGCTTTGGTATTCGTGGCCCGGAAACATTCGCGAGCTTCGCAACTGCATGGAGGGAGCGCTCGTACTCAGTGAGAACGACGAGATCGTTCTGGAGGATCTTCCTGTCTATCTTTTGGAAACGTTGGAGCATCCTGCCGAGGGTTCGTTGGACGTCGTGCTTCCGGGTCCTGTTCCAAGCTCCACGACCTATTCAGGAGACCTTCCATTCATGGAAGCACGCGAACTTATCCTGAGCGATTTTGATCGCGCATATCTGACAGAAGCGTTGCGGCTACACGGTGGCAACGTGGCTCAAACTGCCAAGACTATCGGTGTGCATCGGCAGAGTCTGCAAAAGCTGATGACACGACGGAATATCCGCGCTGGCGGATTGGGCGAACAAGTGCAGGAATAGTCTCATGCAGTCCGAACTTACGGTTCGGACTGCCGGTGCAACCTCCGTATGCACTTCTTTGCAGCCAAAGGACTGCGCGGTGTAGACGGAGGTTGAGAAGTACCGGTGATGTGTCACACGCGAACTCTGCAATGTGGTGATGGGCATACACTGTGATGGCAATGTGAAGTGAGTTACATGACATTCGACCGCGCGGCACGGTGATTGCGAAATAGGTTTGCGCGCTGCTCATCATGGCAGCAGCCACATCTCATTTCGGGAGCGGACATATGGCACGCGAATCACACACGCGCACGGCGGATCGGGAATCCACACGCGGTTTTGAACCGCAGCGCCGTCATGCGCAGTACGCAGACGATCGTCAGGGCGAGAACGATGATGTGTATATCGGCCGGGAGCGTTCATGGCAGCAGGATGATGGAAATTCATCCTACGGCCAACGCAATCGATCGTCGGAAGATCAGTACCAGGGTGATGGATATCAGCGTGATCGTGGGCGCTTCGAGAACCGTGATCGTCAGCGCGGTCGCTCTGATTGGGAGCCGTACGATCGCAATCCCACCAACTATTCGCAGCGATATGACCAGCGCAATGATGCGTACGGTCAGGCGGATGGTGGTGGGTTTGGCGGATACGATTCGCAGTATGGTCAGAATTACAGCCAGAACTATGGTCAGAACTACGCTGACAACTTCGGCTCGCCCATGCATCGCCAGTCGAATTCACCAGGATACCCGTCGTATGGTGGACGCACCGTAGCCCCGACCAACGGGCCGTGGCGTGGCATGCAGGACAATCAGTACTACGGCGACACGCAGGGCGACAACTACGGCGGAGGAGCCTATATGCGCAGCCGTGAGAACCGCTCGCGTTCGCAGGATTTCTACAATCAGCAATCCCGTCGCGATTCAGGAAATTACGGATCGGAATTCATGGAAGACGGATTCGGCAGTCTTCGCAGCCGGCAGCGTGAAGGCAACGGCTATTCGAATGGCTACTCGAGTGGCTCGTCGTCATCCGAATCGCAGAACTACAGTGGCCGTGGTCCGAAGGGCTGGAAGCGTTCGGATGAGCGCATTCAGGAGGAGCTCAGTGAGCAGCTCGAGCGCCACTGGAGTCTGGACGCCAGTGAAATCGAAGTGAAGGTGAAGGACGGCGAAGTTACTCTGACCGGCACGACCAGTGATCGGCAGATGAAACGCCTCGCCGAAGATATCGCGGACGAAATCTCCGGCGTGCGTGAAGTGCAGAATCAGATTCGCGTGCAGCGTGCCGACGGTGCTCGTGATTCCGATCGTCGCTCGAACAACGAGTCGGCGGATTCCAAGCAGCAGGGGCGGAAGTCGACACCGATGACGTCCTGAACTACGCAGCGGTGACATTGCCCCCTAATAGAGTGAGCACTTCGCCGGTGATATAGCTGGAATCAGCATTGGAGGCGAAAAATACAAATGCCGGGGCGATTTCCTCGGGCTGGGCGGGGCGACCATAGGGTGTATCCATCCCGTGGCGCCCCGCTTCCTTGGCCGGCTTATCGGCCACATTGAGCGGAGTCCATACCGGACCAGGCGATACGCAGTTTACGCGAATTCCCTTGTCGACGAGATTGCGTGCGAGTGATTTCGTGAACGCATGAATGGCGCCCTTGGTGGCCGAGTAGTCGAGCAGATCTTCGCTGCCTTCGAGTCCGGTGATGGACCCGGTGTTGATGATGCAGCCGCCCTTGGGAATGTGTTCGAGCGCGGCCCGACTCAGGTAGAACATTCCCAAAACATTCGTGGCGAATGTACGCTCGAGCTGCTTGTCGGTGAGATCGGCCAGAGAAGACTGACGCTGTTGCCAGGCCGCATTGTTTACCAGGATGTCGAGGCTACCCAATGTGCGCACCACTTCTTCAACTGCCGTGCGACAGGCATCGGGATCCCGAACATCGCACACGAGCGCCAGGGCCTCCTGACCGATCTCATGGATATGCTGCAACGTCGTGTCGGCATCCACTTGTTCTTCGGCGAGGTGCAGAATGACAACCTTGGCGCCTTCGCGAGCGAACAGTACCGCCGTGGATCGTCCGATTCCGGAATCGCCGCCGCTGATGAGCGCGACCTTGCCTTTGAGCTTGTCTGCCGGTCGATATTCCGCGCCCTCGAAGTTGGGCTGCGGCGACATGCGCGCTTCGATGCCGGGACGCTTCTGATGCTGAGGAGGAAACGGTGGGACGGGTTCGTTGATCATCGATGAGCTCCGCGTATGGGTTGTGGAATCCCAGCGCACGGGGCGTGCCATGATTGCACTATCGAAGCAGCAAGACCTTCCGAAGAATGGTGCAGGCGGCGCGGTGCAGCCGCGGGGATTTGGATGCGCAGCCTTTCGACAGCACACAGGTAATAAAATCACGATCGAATGCGTCCAATGCAGTAGCCATCACACAGTCGTGAGTTTCAATACCGACAATATGGATTTCACGAATCCCGCGGCGTCTGAGAAGGCGTGTAAGCCGTTCGTCGGTGCCAAAGAGAGAGCGGGTAGACTTGACCACGCGGACTACAGGACGGTTGCGCAGCGCGTCGGCAATCTGCGTTACCGTAAATTCGCTGTGATGCAAATCCCCGTAGGTCCGCTGCCATCTCGTCGGCGGTACGGCACGTCCTGCGGGTCCCCGATCACTGTATTCCGCAAGTACGTAGACCCCATAACGTCCCTTGGCGATGAGAGACGCGATGTGGGGAATCACGCGATGAGTGACCGGTGTCAGAAATTTCGGTATGACATCGACGATCAATAATGCGCGTCGCCATTGTCTCGTTGAGGACCTCCTGTTTGTTGGCATTGATACGTCTTGCCCCTACAGAAAAGGACGCTTGTCTGGTGCTACATCCACCTCTTGGCCATTGAAGCGCACGACACTGAATTGCCCATCAGGCTCCAGATGGCAGGCCTGCACATCGCGCACATCATCAATGCCGTGCTCACGCAGTTGCTGCATCACATCGTCCGTTGTCAGAATTTCCCGTCGCATATTGCGTCGCTGCAGCTGCCCATCCTTGATGAGAAGCAACGGCGGCTCGTGCAGCAGCCTGCGGAATGCGGGCCAATGAAATGCGGTTCGGTCGAGCACATAGTCCCACGCGATGATGGTCCCGATGAGGAAGAGTCCTTCCGTCACCGAGTCGTACCGGGATGTCATACCATTCTGCGCGGCATCGGCCACAATCAACAGAACAAGCAAATCCGCTGTATTGAGCGCCCCCTTCTGCCGTCGCATGATGCGCATGAGCATGAGCAGGCCCAAATACATGATCGACCCGCGTACGAACAACTCGGCAAGCGCAAACGTCGGTACGAATACCGCGTGCCAATCAACATCGAATAGCTGCATCGTCGTTTCTCACAATGGATGGGCACGAAGAAGGGCAAACCACGTGCCAGTGACGAGCTCGCACGGAGCCGATCGTGACATGATTGCGTGATATGGGTCGCATGATGGCTGATGAGGCCGTGCGCTTGTGGTCCGCTTCCTGCCCATGAATGGAATGGGGCCGCACTCGGCTGCTTCATTCATCGACATGCTTTGGAGGTCATCATGTCACGTCATCATGCTCTGCGCGCGCGCATCGTGCGTGTATTACTCGTGTTGCCGCTTCAGCTCGTTCTGGCCATGCTGGTCGCTGATACGGGCAAGGCGCAAACGCAGCCGGATTCCGTTCGCAAAATTGTTCGAGACAGCGCTGCAGGAACTCTTGCACAACCCGATACGTCGCATCAGGCAGAGTTCCGGCGTCTTATCACTACCATCGAGCAGGCGCAGGTCCCTGCCAACATTCCCACGTCGGCGGCCAATCTCATCGTGCTCGATGTGCGGCCACTGGTGGTGGGTGGAAACGACGCGAAACTGACCACCACGCTGCAGCGCCACGAAGCCACTGTGACCGCTCTGCGAGATGCTCTGCAGCGTCATGAAGTAGCGCGCGGGTTGCTGGAGTCACATGGCATCCCGATGTCGCAGGTGCTGGCCCTGGATACGATGACCAAACCCGGCAGCGCCACGTTGTACTACTGGCCGCGGCAGTAGTTCGCATATCCCATGGCTCGCACACGTACTGACGGTGTGTGTGCGAGCTATGCATGAGATCTTCTTCCCTCAGCGATGGAGTTCCGATGCCGGGCTGGACCCAGAAGCAGGAACGTGCCTACGAGCATGTGAAGGAGTCCTATCGTGATGAAGGGCGTAGCGAGAAGAAGGCGTCGGAGATTGCTGCCCGCGTGGTGAACAAGCAGCGGCGGCTCAAGGGGCAGACCGCAAATTCACGCACCCAGGGCACTGGCAATCCGCGGCGAGCCCTCGATGATCGGACCAAGGACGAACTGATGAACATCGCACGGGACCGCAACGTGGAAGGGCGCAGCCGGATGACAAAATCAGAGCTGGTGAAAGCGCTCCGAAAGGAATAGCTCCTGCTGAATGTGGCCGAGTGATCGGTCCCGCTCGGAGGCGGGGGCCGATTAGTTTTGGGGCATGTCTTCCGTTCCTACGCCCGATTCCGCCGTGCCCCCCTCGGAGGCGCCCACGCGCTTGCCGTCCGAGGTCGATCCCGTCTTCGCAGAAGAGCTCCGCGCGGCGACGCGGGTCCTTGAGCGCGTCATTGCCGATCGTACCCTGCTGATGCAGGTGCCCGGAGAGGAGCGTCATCGTTTCGTGGAATCGGTGGCTACGGTGTTCCAGCCGGATGTGCGGGCTCGCCGCAAGATGGTGAAGGCCACGTCGCGGCAGCGGAAGTTGGAGGCGGCGCAGCGTGATGATGAAGTGCTGCATGAGACCGGCATTCGTACGCTGCGCCGCAAGCCGATTTTCACCACGCCAAACGTATACCTCCTGGGGGACGCGGCGTCGGGTACGTCATCGGTAGTCGCCGATGAGGTGGAAACGACCGCTCCGGATGCGGAAACTCCGAATACTGATGCTCCGCGGGCCGTGGTTCCCCAGCATTGCTACATCTGCAAGCAGAAGTTCACGCACATCCATCATTTCTATGACCAGATGTGTGAAGCGTGCGCCGACTTCAACTTCCGGAAGCGTACGGAGCTGGTGGATTTGAGCGGGCGCACAGCGTTGCTCACCGGTGGGCGTGTAAAGATCGGCTATCAGGCGGGGCTCAAGTTGCTACGATGTGGCGCCCGACTGCTGGTCACTACGCGCTTCCCGCGCGATTCGGCCATGCGCTATGCCATGGAGCCGGACTTCGACCTGTGGAAGGATCGCCTCGAGATCTTTGGTCTTGATCTGCGTCACACACCGAGCGTGGAAGCCTTTTGCCGGCAACTGATGCAGTCCGAGTCGCGTCTCGATTTCATCGTGAACAACGCATGTCAGACCGTGCGACGCCCGCCCGCATTCTATGCGCACATGATGGATGGCGAGCGCGCGGCGGCGAGCACGCTTTCACCGGTCGCGCAGCGTCTGCTCGGGCGTTACGAAGGCATGCGCGATGACGGACAACTCAGCTCACCGGTGGCGGCATTGGCTCCTGTTGAGCGCATTGAAGAACAGGCGCTTGACCGTGTCGGTCTCACCCATGCGGCTGCGCTTTCCCAGGTGGCCCTGCTACCGGAAGATCTGGACGTCGGTCAGCATCTGTTCCCGCAGGGCAAGCTCGATCAGGACATGCAACAGATCGATCTGCGCTCACGCAACTCGTGGCGCCTGCTGATGGATGAAGTGCCGAGTGTGGAGCTACTGGAAGTGCAGTTGGTGAATGCCATTGCACCCTTCCTGATCAATGCGCGTCTCAAGCCACTCATGCTGCGCACCGAGAATCGCGACAAGCACATCGTGAACGTGTCGGCGATGGAAGGGCAGTTCTATCGCAACAACAAGACCACACGTCATCCACACACCAACATGGCCAAGGCCGCGCTCAACATGATGACGCGGACGTCAGCCGCCGACTATCAGCAGGACGGCATTCACATGAACAGTGTGGATACCGGGTGGGTGACGGACGAGGATGTGGCCGAGATCGCGGCGCGAAAGGTGGAGAATCATCGCTTTCATCCGCCGCTCGATATCGTGGACGGCGCTGCGCGTATCGTGGATCCAATCATTGCCGGTGTGGCTACCGGCAATCATGTGTGGGGGCAGTTTCTCAAGGACTACGCACCAACCGATTGGTAGAAGCTGTAGGCGTTACTTGCTGCTACGGCTCGTGATTGCCGATGATTTCGAGGAAGTAGTCACCGTAGCGCTCCAACTTGGCCTGGCCGACACCGGGAACCTGCAGCAGTTCCCGGTGCGTGTGCGGGCGACGCGCGACCATTTCCAGCAACACACGGTCGCCGAATACGATGTAGGCCGGCACGCGGGCTTCGTCGGCTAGTTCGCGGCGTAGCGTTCGCAAGGCGTCGAATAGCTCGCGATCGTTGCCGTCAAGCGTGTGCGCGTCGAGACCAGCACTGGCGCCGCTGCTGCTGCCACTAGTCCGGGGTGCTGATGCCGACCGCTGCCATCCACCACGCGCCACGCGCTCCAGTTCTGCCGCCTCGGCAACCTGCGCTTCGACCGTGACACCAGTGCAATGATCACATGAGGCATCGCATGGCGCGATGGCTTCATCGAAGTGGCGTACGATGGCCTGGTGTCGACACTCCGGGCGCTCGATCAGCCTAAACAACGCGACCGTGGATGCATGGGTGCGCGTGCGCAGCGTTTCGTCTTCAATGCGATCGAGGAAACGTTCGTGGGCAATCACATCCGCCCACGAATAGAAAAGAATGCAATCGCTCGGCAGTCCATCGCGCCCGGCTCGACCGATTTCCTGATACCAGGACTCAATGTCCTTTGGCATGTCGCGATGAATGACAAAGCGCACATTGGACTTGTCGATGCCCATGCCGAAGGCCACGGTAGCAACAACGACATCGACATCATCCCGCTGAAAAGCTTCCTGATTGCGAGCGCGTTCATCGGGCGCGAGCCCAGCGTGGTAGGGCAGGGCCTTCACGCCCTGACTCACCAGAAATTCCGTGGTCTGTTCAACACCCTTACGACTCTGGCAATACACGATGCCACTCTCGCCAGCATGTGAACGCACCAGCGTAAGAATTTCACGGCGTGTGTTGCCACCCTGTCCTTTCTTGCGCACGCCGATGCGCAAATTCGGACGAAAGAATGTGCCCTTGAAGCCCGCGGGCTTCTTCATACCAAGCTGCCGAAGAATGTCGCGTGCGACTTCACGGGTGGCGGTGGCCGTGAGCGCCAGCACCGGGACATCGAGTTGTTGCTTGAGCCCCTGCAATCGGCGATACGACGGGCGAAAATCGTGTCCCCACTGACTGATGCAGTGCGCTTCGTCGACCACGAGCAGCGAGATGGGACAGCCCTGCACGAAGTCGCCGAGGTAGCCGTCGAGTGCCTCGGGCGCGAGGAACACCAGTTCGTACTGGCCTGCGCGAAATGCGTCGAGGCGTGCGCGGCGTTCGTCGATATCGAGGGTGGAGTTGATGGCAGCGACCTTGAATCCAAGGGCGGCAACCGCATCCACCTGATCCTTCATGAGCGAAATGAGCGGCGAGATGACGAGGACCGTGCCATCAAGCAAACGCGCCGGAATCTGATATGTGAGCGACTTGCCCGCTCCGGTGGGCATGAGTGCGATGCAATCGCGCCCGGCCAGCACGGCGTCAATGACTTCCTGCTGGCCCGGGCGGAATTCGCTGTAGCCGAAGACATCCTGGAGGACATCCTTCGGAGAACGGCTCGGCGGCGCGGAGTGCAGGGTGAACTCGGACACTCCGCATGCTAGTCAACTGGCGGGCGGGATTCTATGCTCGACCGTGCTATTGATACAGCGTGTTGAACAGGAACTTGAATGTCCCGTGCGGCTGCGCGCGCTGGGTAATCTGCGGACCGTACAGCAATACACGCCCCTTGCCGACACGCGCTTCAACCGCAGCCACACCGCCGTCCAGCAGTTCCTGTCCCCAGGCCCAGCCACTGCGCAATGGAGTCTGTCCTTCGAAGCGGGCAATGGCTTTCACGCCACGCGCGGCGGCATCGGGGCCAAGTCGAAACACGGGGCTTGCGTCAAAGAACACGTCTGTCGCACTGGCCATGCCAAAGGCAGCTGACGATGCGGTATCCACTTTCACGCGCAACACACTGCCAGGCACATAGAACTGCGTGCGCGGATACGGCGTACCATCCTTGGCGAGATGATTGCCGATCGGTAGCTCGAGATAGGCCGCGAGATTCACCGCCGAATTGCCAATGGCCACGATCGTGCCACCGGCTTCCACGAAGGCCTTGAGTGCGGGCAGGCTGCGTTCCGGACTCATGCGACCAAACTGTCCCTTGAATTCTGCCGGCAGATTGGGCGGTTCATCGAGCACGCCGCCGCTGTTGGCGCCACGTCCTGCACCCTGCGTACCGGGAATGGCGCCCTCGACAAACACCAATGCGTCGTAGCGCGCGCGCAGATTGCCCGCATCAATGTCTGGCGCGAAGACTCGCGTGAAAGGGAACTCGAACTGCTCGAGAATCCAGCGGGTCCAGCCAGACGGCATGGAGCCACCATACGTATCCCAGAGGCCGATACGCGCTGCGCGAACGGGACTGGCATCGGACGGAGCACGCGAAGCACCGTGCGCACTCACGCCGAGCTCCGTTGACGCCGTGCGCAGGACCGCTGATGCGGACGATGATGCAGGAATCCAGAAGGCGCCCGCAGGCAACGTGCTGTTGGTGCCGATGCTCACGGCGCCTGCAGCGCGCGACACCGGCACCTTCGCGGCCAACAATCGGTTTACCACCCGGTGCGCATCATTGACGCGCGGATCGAGCCAAAAGCCTTTGGCGCCGCTGCTCGAAGCAAGCGTGCCAGCAGGCGGTGCAACATTCCACGCCGTTACGGATTCGAATGGACCAGTAAACGGCTCCAGTACACGGTCGAATGCGATACCCATCTGAAACGCCCACGTCCAACCGGCGTTGTCGTAGGGCGGCGTTGGTGGTGAGCCAGGAAACGGGAATACGTCCGGATGCATTTGCGGTTCGAACATGTCGATCACATGCGGCCGGAACGCCTGCGCCGTTGGTACGATGAACGAGCCTGCGGCGTAGCGCTTGCCATTCACCGTAAACGCCTGCGTGGCGCGCTGCACCGTGATACCGGTTTCGCGAAGACCGTTGATGAATTTGATGGCCGTGAGAAAGTCTGTTTGATCGCTCGGAATGATATAACCGCGCGGGTCACGATACTCCGGCGCATGCTGTGCGGCATAGATCATGGAGTCGGCACCCTTCACACGCTTGGCCACTTCCGCATCGCGCCGTGGATTGGGCGTCCATGTATCGCGGCCGCCCCGCTCGATGGAGTTCTTGCCCATGCGGTAGATGTTGAACAGCAAGTTCTCGCGAAGCCGCGACGCGTGATCGAGTACGGCGCGATTGAGTGACACGGAGTAGTCGACCGACTGGCGCAGATGCCACTCCTGCGGTGCGACGGGCATCGCCATGTCACCGCGCGGAATCTGCCGATCGGCGATCAGCGGAATACGCATGGGTGTTGGCGAACCAATCATTTCCGTGAGTACAGCAATAGTGTTGTGAAATGTGGCCGTGTTGCGAATGCCACCATTCCACCAGCCATCGTACGACGCACCATTACGCATGGTGGCGCCGGGCTTGCCTTCAATGGCGAGCCGCGTGTGCATGGCCGTGCCAAGTGCCTGAATGCCAAGCAGCATGGCCGGATCGAGATTGTAGTTGTAGGGATCGCGGAACGGTGGGGAATACACCACGGTGCCGGCCGGACCGCTCTGGTGATGATTGTAGAGCAGTTGCGGGAACCACTGGTGATACAGTGCGCGATTGATGTTCTCCGTCTCCTTCTGCGTGGATGTGAAGAACTCGCGATTGTTGTCGTGCCCGATGTACTTCTGGTAGAGACGCGGCAGTCCGGTCAGCGTGCGAGCCTTGGGATCACTGCTCCGCATGTACCAATCGGCGACGAGATCATTGCCGTCCGGATTGGCATGCACGAACAGAATGATGACATCGTCGAGGAAACGCAGCGTTTCTTCATCGGTGCGGCTCACCATCTGATACACGGTCTCTGCCAGCTGCTGTGCGCCGAGTGTTTCTGTGGCGTGCAATCCACCGTCGATCCACACGACCGCCTTGCCTTCCTTGGCCAACGCACGCGCCTGATCGTCCGTCAGTCCTTCCGCCCTGGCCAATCGCTCGGCGATCTGCCGATAGCGCTCGAGATTGCGATGGTTTTCGGGCGACGTGACGATGGCCATGAGTTGATCACGTCCTTCCGTGGTCTTGCCCATCACATGCAGCTTGATGCGCGGCGACTGACGCTCCAGCGTGCGCCAGTAGTTGCTGATCTGCTGATAGTTGGCCAGGAAGTAGTCGTCGCCAAAATTGGCTCCGACGGCTTCACGGGGGGTGGTGATGGTTTGCGCAGACAGCGCGCCAGAGGGAAGAAGCGCGATGGCACAAAGGACAGTGCGCAATGCAGCGACGATCGGACGACTCAGGGCAGGGGGCATGGTCTGGTCAGGGGGCGTTCGAGGCGAGCATGAGACTGCAATAGTGACGTCCACGCCGATAGGGAGTGCCGTAGAATGGCGCAGCGCTGTCCGGATGACGCATGGCTTCCATGCGCAGTCTGACGTTCTGCGCGGCACGGCGGCCCATATGGCGTACGAGCACGAGCGATGAATCGTTCACCATGCAGGAGATGCCACGCTGCACGTGACGAAGTTTGGCACAGTTGGCGTGTGCTGCTGCCAGTTGCAAGGCATCAACCGACGAGCTGTCGCCTTGCAATGTGATGTAGACCAGTCCCGGAGGCGGATTCCAGGTGCGGAATTCACCCGGGACTACCGCCAATTCCTCTTCGTAAGGGCGATGGCGGGCAAGTGAGTCGGCAGTCGACACGGGCTCCTCCACAATGACCGGGGCAATACCGTTGCAGTCGCCGGCAGTCACCCGCACCCGTGCCACACCAACGTCCTTTGCGATCAGCGTGCCGTCGCGCATATCGACCACACTGGTATCCTCCGTGGATACAGTGCCGGCGATCTGCAATACGGGCTGTCCATCAGTACCCAATGCGCTCAACACGTAGGGAACGGGTGGCCCCTTGAGTGGGAGGGCAGTGCCGGGAGAAAAGAACAGCTGCTGGATGGGGCGGCAGAGCACGGTGAAACGGCGGGACATTGAACCAGCGGAGACTTCTGCTTCGAGGGTCGCTCGAAGCGCGCAATCAACTACACCGTCTGACGAAAGGTCCCGTTCATCACCTCCGACACGGCGCCAGGCGAGTGAGTATCCGGAGAGCGTGTCTCCGGACTTGCTGATCATGTGCGCCGCGAGTTGTGTGGGACGTACGCTGTTTACGACCACGGTGTCACTGCGGCCTACCACAAGTCGCGCTGGTGTGAAACGATCACATGCCGCGAAACTCCCAACGGCAACAGCGAGAAGGCAATGTGTGAACCACCGCGCAGATCGGTTCGTGGTCCGCAGTAGCCTCTGTGTCTGACGCGTTGCTTTGGCGAACATGGAAATCTCCGCTGAGCCGTCGATCCGCTAAAGTATCTCCCGGATGGTAGGCTCGCACGTCAATCGGAGAGCGCGGGGATGGAAAACACAACGCCCCGGCAGCGTCGAAACGCGCCGGGGCGTGTGCGTGGCCTGACCATGGAGACAAGCCACATCTATGACTTCAATGATCTATGACTGCTGCGAGCGCCTGATTTACGCGCTGCTGGTACTAGGGGTAGCCCCGAGTCGAGGCACTACGTGGGCTGCGTGTCTTTAGCGCAGCGTGATACCGACCGAAATCGGGACCCAGCGGATGGCGTTACGGTCGCGCAGACGCTCCTGGCTGCTGAGGAAATCCTGCGTATTGCCGAACACGTTCACGAGGCGGGATTCAACGAACACTGCAGCCGCTCCGATACCGAACTCCATGCCGGCGCCAACCTGGGCACCAAAGGCGTTGCGACGCAGGCGATTGCCATTGCTGTTCTCAACCGGCTGCATCTCGCTTTCGTCCACCAGTTCCTCACCGATCGGCGTACGCTGACCGAAGGAATGGAAGCGATAGATACCGCCGCCACCCACGCCGTACACACCAACCGCACCGATCTGACCGCGGGCGGTCATGTTGAGCGTGGCGGAGTAGATCTGCGGGCGATTAGCCGGCAGTCCGAGCACCTGGCCCTGGCCATTGTAGGCGACGACCGACTGGTTGCTGCCGAGACGGCTGTAACCGAGATCGAGTCGCACACCCAGCAACTGATTGGGGCGCTGGTAACCGATCGGCATGTGCAAGTTGAAACCCGGCTCGTAACCACGATCATTGAGTTCGAGCGAGGGGAGTGAGCTGCCGCCGCCAAGCGACAGATAGAAGCCACTGTTGCCAAAGAGGGCGGTGCGACGCGCCGGCTGCGGCGCGGGCGTCGTGCTGTCGGTCCGCGCGATGGAGGTCGCGGATACCGGCGTGTTATTCGAAAGACCGACCGGGGTGGCACCCTGGCCCCAGAGGGCGAGCGGCGTACCACCGATGAGGGTCAGGGCGAGGCCGGTGGAGGTGGCCACGAGTCCCTTGCGCATGGAATTGAACAGGGTCGGGAAAGTCTTCAGCATCTTCGCCTCCGAGGGGGAGTTGTCGTTCGTACTGCATTTGGGAGCGGAGCGTGTTGCCTGTTTGCCGCCCCGTGACTGCTGCGATCAGTGTAGGGATTTCTGGTCGTCCGCGCGCTTCGTCAGAGGAGCGATCTTTGCCCCTCCTCCCGGGGGGAGGTCACCCCTATCCAAAAGGGGGAGACAAAGACTCCGCTGGCGGTTACTGGTCGGCTGTTGTGGGGCGGCGGTACTCTGCAGTCGAGGATCGCAGTGCATTTGGACGTCTGTCCTGCATTTGTGTATCCCGAACTCGTATCGCTCAATCATTCAGGAGGTTCCCATGCTGACAACGCTTGCCATCGTGCTACTCGTGCTGTGGGCGCTCGGGATGGTGTCGTCTTATACCATCGGCGGTTTCGTACACATTCTGCTGGTCGTGGCGATCGTGATGGTACTCGTGCGCATCATCCAGGGCCGCAAGCCCGTTGCCTGACGGGCAGGGTCAATGAACCGAATGACTCTGCCGGGGGAATACACGAGGGGCCGCATTCATCGAATGCGGCCCCTCGTGTTTGCATATGTGGAAGCTTCAGCGCCAAGCCGTATGCGTTGTCTACAGTGCCGTCTATCGTGCGGGCCGCGAACGAGCCGCATCGAGCAACGCCTGCAGTGCGTTCATATCGAGCGGCTTCACCACATGTGTATCGAAGCCGGCATCGAGCGCGCGCTCGCGATCCGCTTCGGTTCCCCAACCGGTCATGGCGACGAGTAGGGTAGAGATGGGACCGGAACGGCGTTCACGAGCCGATGCACGAAGCGCCGTAGCCAATTCAAACCCAGACATGCCGGGCAATGAAACATCGATGAAGGCGACGCCAACGGATGGGCGCGACTCCGGGTTCGTCAGGAGCACCAGTGCTTCTTCAGCCGTCTCCAGGGCGCGTGCAGTACAGCCCATCAATTCCAGGACCATCACCATGCTGTCGCGCACGTCCTGATTGTCGTCAACAACAATGGCATGCACGGTCGCGGGTTGCATAACACCTCGGGGCAAAGATCACGCATCGACGTTCGCGGAGAGTCGCGAGCAGTCAGTGCGGTTGCGCACAACGCGCTGGCACATCACGGAGCGTTTCAGCATTTTTTACCGTGACGAGCAGCATTGGTGCGACGAAATATGTGCGCATCATCACAGGAACACATGGGCGAGGACGTGGCGGATCTGAACGAATCGCGTGACGCGGCGTGGCGCGCCTGCCTGCACGACCTGCGCAATCATCTCATGCCGATGCAACTGCGTCTGGATGTGGCGCGTCGCCTGGTCGGCGCTGATACGGCCAACGGCGCCTCGCCATCTCTGGGATCGGTCCTCGAGTCCATGAATGGCACGATGCGTGATATCGGAGCCGTCGTGCGGGCCATGGAGGAACTGCTGGGAGACACGGCCAACCAACGTCCGTCGGCCATTGCCGAGTCAGAAACGCCGAACCGTCCCGTAGCAGAGAATCCGAGTGCGTTGCGACTCCTCATCGTCGATGACAACGCCACCATGGCTGACGCGCTTTCTGAGCTTGTATTGGCTCAAGGTCGGTTTTCCATCGTCCACCATGCGGCGGCGGCAGCCGAGGCGCGCACCATGCTCGCGAGCGAATCATTCGATCTCATTCTGCTCGATGTCCATCTCGCCGACGGCGATGGAATTGCGCTGTGCAAGGAACTGATGGCGTTGAATCCATCACGGCGTATCGCATTGATGTCTGGCCGAGTGGATGCCGCGTTGTCGGAGGAGGCACATGCAAGCGGCGCCCTTGGCTTCATCGCCAAGGGCGCCGACATGCACAACTTGCCCGATCGATTGGTGGCGCTGGCTACGGGCCGGCCAAAACCGGCACCGTAGTCACTGCTCAGTTCTGCGGGGAGTCCGCGAACCAGAACAGGCTGGCCTTGCCCTTGGCATCTCGCGACACCACGAGCGTATAGGCCTTGCCCGCTTCAAACGATACCTTCGGCGTCACGAGCACCGGCGTGTTGCGTTCATCGGCTCGGATTTCGAGCACGCCTTCCCACGGGGCGACCATGGTGTAGGCATCGTCCTCACCGTAGTCGAGGCCTTCGACGATGCGCTCACCGCCACGCGGCTGCACGATAACTTCCTTCACGCCAGGTGCCGCATGGACGACACGAATGGCGGCCTTGGTTGGATCCTGCACGTACTGATCACGCACGACCAGCGTTTCGAAATTGTCACCCTTTTCGTTCTTGAGAACGATCAGGCTGTAGCGCTCACCATTGGTAAGCATTTCGCGATTGGTGGTGAGGGGCGTGTACGTACCGGCCAGCGTATCGCCGACCTGGAACGATGCCCATGTCTGATCGATGGACTGATAGTCACTCACCTTCCCAAACTTGACAGAGGGAAGCACATGATTTTCGTCGGCGCGGATCATGAGATCCCGTGACATCGGCACCGCGTTGACCACGCGAACCATCGCAGAACCCTGCGCGTTCGCAGTTTCCGGTGTCATCGCGCTGACGAGCGTGCCGTCATCAGTCTGCGTTTCGACGGCCTGATCGCTCTTGGTCTCGCCGCAGGCTGTGGAGAGAAATGCGGCCGTAAGAAGGGCAAGTGTACGCGAAGCTGGCGACATGATGATTCTCCTGGAAGCAAAGTGGATGCACCGCGCGTTGCAGCTCGCTGATGCTTCAGGAGTATTCGCCCGGCGACCCGTTCATTCCATTGTACATGTGGCCCATCTTTTGTCCCCCGAATCGGGAGAGCGGGGTCTACCTCAAATGAGAGAGGCGAATTGGTGACGACCAACACGCCATCATCACTGAGATATGGTTACAGCGCGCGAATGAGTCCGCGCTTGATACCGATGGTCACGGCCTGCGTGCGATCGCGCGCGCCCAGCTTCTGTAGAATGGCCTTGATGTGCGCCTTCACCGTGCCCTCACTGATGTACAATGTGTTGGCGATTTCGATATTCGACCGCCCTTCAGACAGGCTGCGCAGTACCTCGAGCTGCCGCGCTGTGAGCACGTCGTTGGATACATGCTCCGCCAGCTTTGCCGCGATAGCCGGATCAATGGCCTTGCGACCAGCGAACACAGCCTGTACGGTCTCGATGAGCTGTGCTGGTGCCACATCCTTCAGGAGATAACTGGCGGCGCCAGCACGAAGTCCGCGGAACACTTCCTCGTCGGTATCATACGTGGTCAGCAGAATGATCCGGGCCGTGGGAAACTCGGCCCGGATCGTCGCCGTGACCTCGGTGCCGTCCATCGGGTGCATTCGCAGATCACAGATGACGACATCAGGGAGCAGATCGCGGTACAGGGCAATCGCGGTTGCTCCATCACCTGCCTGTCCAACGACTTCAAGTCCTTCGACGCCGGACAGCAGGGCTGCCAGTCCCTCACGCAGGATCGCATGATCGTCTACGAGCAGGATGCGGATGCTGGAAGGCGACGTCAAGAATTACCCCGGAGATGGTGATGCCGAAGGATCGTGTGGAAACTGCGCAGTTGCAGCGTGAGATTGCCGGCGTGGTCGTACATGACCTCGGCAGCATTGCCGGTGCATTGGCTATGCGTGCCGAGTTGCCAGCACCTGTTGATGTTGCGGCCTACGAACGACAGCAAACGGCGATGCGTGAGCTGGCGCGCCAACTGCGCGGAGCAATGCAACTGCTTGAACTTGCACGAGTGGAGGCCAGTTCGCGACTGGCAACTCCTGCTGCGGTCCCCTCGGCCAGGGTTGCTCCGCCCGTACCACTCCATGTTTGGATCGAGCAGTTGCAGGGATTGGCCAGAGCGATATTGCCGCGTCGAGGCACGTTTGTGGTGCATGCGTCAGATGATGGCGTACGCGCCACTGGGGACCTGCCGGACGCGGCCGTGCTCACCCAACTCATTCAGGCTGCGTGGCATGGAGTAGTGATACCAAACGACGCCGCGGTTTCGCCTACCATCGAACTGACACTGGCGCCGAGGTTGAGCATGACGGCCATCGTGCCATCGCGTTCGCCGCTTGCGGGCACGCAGAAGTGGCGACGTTTCTCCGAACGATTAGCCGCTGAATGCGGCTATCAGGTGCGCTGGTGGGAGGCAGTGGAGCCACACGAAGAAGAGCGGGTTGCGCTCAGATGGTCGTGTGAACCGGTTGTGGGTGCTCCTGCATGATACGCCCAAGCAGTTCGTTGAGTACGACGAGGTCTACCGGTTTCACCAGATGGTGTGAGAAACCTGCCTCACGCGCCCGTCGACGGTAGTCTTCGTTGCCCCAGCCGGTCAGTGCGATGAGCACGATATCGCGGCCTTCCTTCAGCGCACGGATACGGGCGGCGGTATCGAATCCGTTGAGGACAGGCATGCCCAGATCGATGATCATGGCAGCTGGGCGTGTGGTCCGAGCCAGTTCGATCGCATGATGTCCATCATGCACAGTGGTTACCCGGTGTCCGCCGGCCTTGAGAATGGACTCCAATGTTGTAGCAGCGTCGATGTTGTCGTCGCAAATCACGATGGACAAGCCGTCAGCGTCGCTTGAATCCGAACTCGTGGCTTCCGGCTGATTGGCAAGAGGAGCAGAGGGCGGTTGAGGAGGCGCAGCGGATACCAGCGGCAGCGTGACAGTAAATGTGCTGCCCTTGCCCTGTCCTTCGCTTTCTGCCACGATCGTGCCGCCGTGCATCTCGACCAGACGCTTGACCAGCGTGAGGCCGATGCCGAGGCCTCCGGTGGTGCGCTCGAGCGTACGGTCGACCTGCGTGAACAGCTCGAATACCCGACTCAGCAGATGACGCGGAATACCCTGACCCTGATCGCGAACCGCAATAACTGCATGTGTGGGAGTGGTGTCGACGGACAGTTCAACCGTCGTATCTCGGGGACTGTACTTGGACGCATTGTCGAGCAGATTGGCGAGCACCTGTGAAAGGCGGGCCGCGTCGGCACGGACATTCACAGGTGTCTTTGGCAGGGTGATATTCAGTCGTTGTCCACGCGTGGCAAAATGCGTTGCGGTGGATTCGGTCGCGGTGGAAACAATGGTGTCGAGTGTCAAAGGTTCGACACGCAGCTCGAGCTTCCCGCTGCTGATGCGGGATACATCGAGCAAGTCATCCACCAGACGCACCAGCTGCACGAGCTGACGCTCCATCATGCCACGTGTGCGTTCGAGTATTTCGGGCGACGGAGCGGCGAGTCGCAGAATCTCTACGCCATTGCGCAATGGAGCTAAAGGGTTGCGGAGTTCGTGCGCCAGCGTGGCGAGGAATTCGTCCTTGCGACGGTCAGCATCCGACAGGTCGCGTGCCAGGGAACGCAATTCGTCTTCGAGGAGTTTGCGATCGGCGATATCCATGATGGAGCCGATGAACCCGAGCCATTGTCCATCCGCACCGAATCGCGGCGTGGCAGTGTTGATGACCCAGCGATACACGCCGTCGTGGCGCTTGAGTCGCAGTTCGTGCTGATAGGCCCGATGCTCTTCGTGCGCTTTGCGAACCACCCGCTCGAGTTCCGGTCGATCGTCAGGATGTGCGCGATCGAACGGCGACGCCAGCGCGTCAGCAGCGTCCGCGCTGCCGCCGGCAAACTTGTACCAGCGCTCGTTGAGGTACGTGAATGCTCCGTGCGGATCGGACATCCAGATCTTGACCGGCGCGCTGTCGGCCATGCTGCGGAACCGGGACTCGCTTTCGCGAATCGACTGCTCGGCAATGCGCCGATCGGAGATGTCGAGTATGAGTCCCGTAAGCAGCTGCCGTCCATCGCGCGTCTGCTGCACTTCGCCGCGCACTTCCACCCAGGCAATGTCATGCGTGGTCGCGCGTTGAACCCGGCAGACGAGTACGAAGGACTCTCCCGTCAGACTGGCCTGAGCGACGGTGTCACGTACAGCCGGCAGGTCGTCGCTGTGTACCAATTCAAACGCGGCATCCAGCGAAGACAGCACAGTGCCTTCAGGGAAACCCAGAACTTCCGGACCGTTCTCCGACAGTGAGATCGGTCCACCATCGAGCGGCACGTCGAATGACACCATGCGCGCGGATCGCAATGCCAGTTGCAGACGCTGTTGGCTGGCCCGAATGCGTTCCTGTGCTGCTCTCTGCTCCGAAACATCCCGGAATACCAGCACGCCGCCCAGTCGCTGCCCGGAGGACGTGACGATGGCCGCGGCTGTCTGATCAATCGGGCGCTCCGTGCCGTCAGGTGCGCGGAGCATGACCTGGTGCAATGCCGAACGCGACAGACGCCCAGAGAGCACCGCGCGCACTGGATGTTCACCCATACTCACCGATGGATCGAACGGAATCCTGAAAACGGCGTCCAGCGGTTGTCCAACGGAGGTTATCGCGTCACGTCCCGTCAACTGCTCAGCCACCGTATTCATTGCGGTGACATTGCCAGCCGGATCGGTGGTGATGACGGCGTCGCCGATGGAGCGCAGTGTGGTTTCGAGTCGTTCGCGTTCAGCGGAGAGCAGCGTAGCGGCCTGATGACGTGCAGCCAATTCGCGACGCAAGACGATCACGAACCCAAGGAACGCCACGAGCGCCGCCATGCCGGCAAACACACCACTGCGTGCGGCCTGCTGGTAGGTGGCGTCGGCAATCCTGGCGCGTCGCTCCAAAAGGTCCTGCTCGGCCGCGATCATGGCCCCGACAGCCAGGCTGAGGGAGTCGGTTCGCGTTGTCTGTCGGCGGGCCACGATCAGACGTCGTGCTGCTTCCGAACCACGCTCCAAGGCGGCGGACTGAAAGAGAGCGAGACGATTCAGTCGTGCATTTGCCGCATCACGAATCGCGATGAGACGCTGGGCCTGAGGCGGATTGTCAGCGGTGAGAACGCGCAGTGAGTCGAGTTGCGCGATTACCCTTTGCCGGGTCAGCTCCACTGCCGCGGCATCAAGCGAGTCCCGCGTCACAGCAGATGTCAGTACTCCGACGTCGGCCGCACGAACCTCCACCAACACATTGGAAAGCGCATTGACGACTTCGTGGCTGTGAGCCAACCAGCCGGCGTTCTCCTCCATCTGCCGTGTGTTGCGGATGGTGAGTGGCACATTGACGGCAAGTACGGCCGCTGCCACCACCGCGCCCCAGGTCAGTGAGCGCGTGGTAAGCCGGTCAAACGGATTGGAGAAGCCTTGCGAAGGACCGCGGGGCGTGAGGGCCATGACCGCGAGACAGGAGGGTAGTCAGCAGGGTGGTCAGCGGGAAGCAGCAAGAAGTTCCTGCCACCGCTGGATCAACTGATCGAGGATGTATTCCGGATCCGCCGTGAATATCGGATCCTCAGGTCCATCAACACTGCCGTCAAGGGAAGAGTCCCGAGAGTCATTGGGCGATCCATCGGTGATTTGTGGCACCAACTCCAGAACAAGTCGCACATCGGTCCCGTGACCGTCTGTTCGTTCGGCAAACCACAAGTCCCAGGTCTGACGAAACGGTTCCTGAGGCACAGTCGCCCACGCGAGGAGGCGACCGGGCACATCGGCCGTGATGTGTGTTTCCCAGGACAAGCCCGTGGCGTCCTGCGGGGATCCGCAGGTCCATCGCGTGCGGAGTCCGTGCTGTTCCGCGATAAACGCTGGACCAAAATCGGACGCCAGACGCGCGTGATTGCGCCATAAGGAATGCGCATCACGTGCGGAACTGGCTACGCGAAACTGACGGACTATTCGTGTGACGGACATACCGCGCCAAAGATCAAACAATGAAACGCCGAGCGATATCGCCCAAAAGTTATAGACGCAGTCGGCCCGTCTGGCAGCGCAAGAATGTGGCCGGACGGTCAACTGCGTGAATGCGGGCCAATCATGATACTCCGTTCAGCTGGTCAACCCATCACACAGGAGTGTCGCCATGAATACCGACAAGGCCAAGGGCACCTGGTTGCAGGTCAAGGGCAAGCTGCGCGAGAAGTGGGGCAAGCTGACCGACGACGAGCTTGATCAAATGGAAGGGAAGTGGGAGCAGGTCTCGGGACTGATCCAGCAACGCTATGGCGAGGCAAAGGAAAAGGTCGAGGAGGAGCTGACCCGTTTCCGTTCCGGCCTGGACGACAGTATGGCGGACCGTCAGACGCCGCCGCCACGGCCTCTCTAACACTATCTTTCGGGGATGCGCGATCCGCTCACGCTGAACCGACGAGATTTCCTGACTAGCGCGACCGGCGGCATTGCCGCCCTGTGCGCCGGTGTGTTCACGCCTCGCGTGCTCGCATCGGCGCCTGCGCCGTTTATGGGCGCCGTTTCCAGGCGCGCGTCGTTCCCGTATGCGTTCACCTTCGCACGACTGCGGTATAGCTCTGGAGACTGGGACTACAATCCCAAGGTTTGCGCCAATCTCCTCGATGCGGTGGTGCAGTACACCGACATCCCGGTGAATCAGCAGGAAGTGGTCATCACCGCGGACTCGGCGGAATTGTCAGCGTTTCCGTTCGTGTTCATGACGGGGCATAAGCTCGTGCGTTTCAGCGAAGCCGAACGAAAGGGGCTAGTTCGCTATGTCGAGAACGGTGGTTTGCTCTTCAGCGATGACTGCAATCACGATGTGAATGGGCTTTACGCCAAGACATTTGAAGCTGAGATGGTGAAGGCGTTCGGGCCAAAGGCCATGCCGAAACTGGCGCGCAATCATCCGGTCTATTCGAGCTTCTTTCAGTTCCCTGACGGCCCGCCTCGCACCTCGCATGAACTCAACGGGTGGGGCGACAATGTGGTGCACGACTATCTGCGTGGTGTTGAGCAACACGGACGACTTGGTGTGCTGTATTCCAACAAGGACTACGGCTGCGAGTGGGACTACGACTGGAAGAACAAGCGGTTTCGTCGTCGCGACAATACGCGATTCGGTGTGAATATCGTGGTGTACGCGATGACTTGACGGTTTCGAATCTTATAGGACTCGAGTCCCATCGCGGCGGACCGTTTCGAATAATTTCCTATATTGCGAATTTGGGACGAGTAGTGCATTCTTGCTTCTAGGGCGCACGCTGATGGCCAATAGGAGAAAATGTGAGGTTCGTGAATCGCGAACCTGAGGTGCCGCAAATTGCGGCGATAGACTCTTCATGACACGGAGATTACGAAGATGAATCAAGGAAAAGACTTCTGGTCGTCGGCTCGTCAAACTCAGCAATGTATGGTGTTGCGATTTCGTGCTGCTACCTTTGGCCTCGCTCTGGGCATGGCAACCGGATGTAGCGGCGATTCGAGTGAAGGGCCCGCGCAGCTGATTAGTGGGGCAGTTTCAGCGAGCCCTTCAATTGTAGCCGATAGTGGTTTGCGCAGGTCGAAAGCAACCAGGTCTGTCGTAGAAGAGGCGAACGGGAATGGAGGGAGAGTGGAGCGCTTCTCGATGCTCCGAAGGACGACAGTGGATTCCCTTAAACGCTGGAATCAGGTGCTGGACTCGGTTGCCGCCTCATCTAAGAAAGGCGAGAGCGTGGTTGCACTGCGCCGCCAAGTGCTTCGAGCATTGGGTGCTCCCAGCGACGCGGCGTTTCGAACGGAGTTGGCGAAACTCCGAATCAGTTGGGTCGATTCGTCCGGAAACAAAGATGGAATGCGCGGCTTCTATCGACACTACTCGGTCGGTGGTGTGTCGCGCGCTAAGTCTTTCTTTAGCAACCGCGTTGGAGGATTGGACTCGCCGTTTAAGAGCAATCATGCTGACTTGCAAGGCGAAGTCTAATATGGTGCGAAACGCCCGTCGGGGCCTAATGCAGACGAATCGGACGTTCTCGTTCCTGAAACTATTTCATATCAGACCGCTTGCGAGTATGAGGGAATGCCGGACGACTGTGCGACTCAGGAGGACTTGAATGCACTTGAGAGTTTGGTCGCTGCGATTGACATAGAGATCTACGGCCAAGAGCAGCTGATCCAGTATGGCGGAGGCTGTGACACCCCTTGCGATCCAGAGATGGAAATGGAGAGTTCGGTGCAATCCATAGACAATGACCATTCGTTACATGGAGTCGAGTATGATCAACCGAATGTTGGATGGAACGTACAGTCGCCTCATGCATTTGGTGTGTCGCTTGCCGATCCCTGTGGCGCACCATCAGGCTTTGATGTGTTCTCACCTGCGTTGGTACGTTCTAGCATCGCGATGGCTGATTGCACCAATGATGCGATTCAAGCAGGATTCGCTGTCTTTGGTTGGGTTGGAGCCAAGTATGCCGCACATTCCCTGGTCATGTCGGTTTTGACAACGCCTCCACCAGTCAAGCTCGTTGTTTTCACTGTAGGAGGGGTGCTGACTGCGGGCTGGGCCGCAGCCAGTTCACTGAACAGTTGGTATAACTGTCGTCAATCAAACGTCAACGTCGAATAGTCCGGCTTCTCACGCAGGCACTGTCTTGGCAAGATGGTGCCTGTGTGATCCATTCAACCAGGACCCGACACTACTGTCGCGTAAACGCCTAATGGAGAGAAACTTCGATGAACCATTCGCTGCCCATCGGACTTCTGATGCTCGTGCTAAGCCTCGTATATTTGGGCGATATCGCTCGCCGAAAGGGCCACGCATACGAGTATGCTAGTGTCATGTTCTTTGGTGAACTCGGATTGATATTCATTGTGAACACGCTTCTTCCGGACTCGCCCGTCAAGACGATGGTCCTGGTGGGCTTGGGAATCGGAATGTGCTTCAGCGCATTTCAGTACTGGCGGCTTTTCAAGAAGTTTCGAGCGTCGCACGATCCTCGAAAGTCATGATTGGTCATGAAGCCAGAGCGGGCAATCTGCACCCAACCAGTGCTTCAGTATTTCTATTGAAGCACTGGTTGGGCGAGCACCATCGATATGTTAGTTAGTCGAACGCCGCACCCACGTTGATGTTGCGGATCAGCATCCACGGCGAGCCGTGTGAGATGCTGTTGGTCTGCGTGGGCTGGCCCTTGGCGTCGCCACCGGTGCCGTGCATTTCCCACTCCTTGGGGCCGGTGATGCCGTCGAGATTGGCCCAGAAGTCGGTGGTGATGGCGTTGTACGTCACGTCGGTCACCTGACGGGTGATCTTGCCGTTCTTGATCTCCCAGAAGATGTGACCACCGAACTGGCCGTTGTAGCGCTGCTGGTCGATGGAGTAGCTGCCACGTCCATCGATCATCACGCCATCCTTCACATCGCCGATGAGCTGGTCGAGCGAGGGCGAGTTGGCCGGTCCCGGCTCCACATGCACGTTGGGCATACGGAGGAACGGATAGTCGCGCCACGTGCTGCCGAAGGTGCAACCACGGCTTTCCTTCTCACCCATGAAGTGCGCGGTTTCGCGATTGGTCTGCAGACCAACGAGCACACCATCACGAATGAGCGGCCACTTCTGCGTCTTTACGCCGTCGTCGTCAAAGCCCACGGTGCCGAGGCCCGTGCTGGTCTTGTCGCAGGTGACGTTGAATAGCTTGGAACCGTACTTGAGCTTGCCCACGTCGGAGAGCTTCACGAAGCTCGTGCCGGCGTAATTGGCTTCATAGCCCACGATGCGATCGAGTTCGGTGGCGTGGGCCACGATCTCGTGAATGGTGAGCATGGCGTGTGAAGGCGACATGATCACGTCCTTGAGACCGCTCGATCCGAGCGGCTTGGCCGTGCACATCTCCACCGCATCCGTGGCCACCTTTTCCGCCTGTGCGAGGAAGTTGCAGTTCTCGGCGAACTCCCAACCACCCGTACCGGCGACACCGGGGAAATTGCGCGTGCGTGTCACGTCACCAACCTTCGCGGTGACCGACATCGTGGGCGATGTGGTGAACAACTCCTGCTCGATGTACGAGCCTTCGCTGCTCGCGTAGTAGCGCCACTCGTAATTGTGCGTGCACGCCACGTTCACCGACTGCACACCCTTCACGGCCTTGGCCTTGTCGGCAATGGCCTGCGCCCACGCCTGCTTGTCAGTCTGTGAAACCGACGTCGGATGCTTGAGCATGGGGGTGATGTAGTGCTCCTGATACGGGCGCACCGGCGCGAGCTTCATATCGGCCTTCTTCGCGATCGCGCTGGCCTTCGCGACTTCGACCGCCACACGGGTCACACGACGTAGCTCGTCTTCGGTGAGAATGGGACTTGAAGCAAAGCCCCACACACCGCTGTGAATGACACGCACGCCGAAGCCGCCGGCCTGACGCTCGGCATCGGTGGGAATGGTCTGCGAACGACCGCGTGCACCGCCGCGTCCGCCGCCGCCTCCACGACCGCCACCAAATCCGCCCGGACCACCGCCGCCAGCCGGTGAACCGTCGGGGCGAATGTTGAGCGTGGCACCGGGGAGCGCAGTGCTCATGGTGAAGCGTACGTCGGTGTACGAGCAGCCGGCCCGCTTGCCTTCAGCCAACACGATGTCGGCGAGGCCCTTGAATCTGGTTTCGAGCGGAAGCCCCTGTGGCGAATCGGCGAGTGTTTGGCCGAAAAGGTCGCGCGAATACAGCGTCAGCGCAGCGCCCGCTCCGAACTGCTTGAGGAAAGTACGACGGGAAGAGCTCATGGTGGTTTCCTATCGATGGGCGAGCGTCAGACTGCAGGAGAGACGGAAGTCATGTAGAACTCTTCGATGCGCACCGGCGGTACGAGCGCCGCCGTACCACTGTCGAAGGATTCGCCAAGCAACATCGGTGTCGGCTTACCCACGAGCGTGAGATTGTTGTAGCCAACGAGTGGAGACATGTTCCAGCGGAAATTCTGCACCGGTCCAACGATCTCACCATTCTCGATGAGGAAGAGACCGTCGCGTGTCATGCCGGTGTTAAGCAGCGGCTGTTCCTGTGAAGGCACACCGCGAATGTACCAGAAGGACGTGACGAGCAAACCGCGACGCGTCTGCTTGATCATGTCTTCGACCGACAAATCGGTACCGGCCTGCACGAGACTCTGATTGGTGGTCGCGCCGGCATTGTTGCCGAGCGTGCGGAGCACACCGTTCTCAATCCACGTGACCGGCTTGGCGGGACGATTGTCCGGACCAATGGTGGACTGACGCAGAATGCCGTTGCCGACGTCGCTCTTGAGGTTGAAGGCTTCGCTGAAAATCTTGTCGCCGATTTTCTTGTCGCGCATGAAGGCCTCGGGGCCACCGATGCCACCGAACATGCCGCCACCTCCACCACCCCCGCCGCCGCCACCTCCTCCACCACCGCCGCCTCCACCTGGTGCGCCCCCTCCCGGAGGACCACCGCCCGGCGGGCCACCAAAGCCACCACCCGGACGCGCAAAGATGCCCGTGATGAGTGAGAGGAAACGCGCATTGGCGCGAGGCTCGAGAATGACCGTGTAACGACCCGGCTCGAGTGCTTTGGCATTGCGACTGCGAAGGGCCTTGCCGGCTGCACGCTCGGTGAGCGCCTTCACGTCGATCATGCTGAAGTCTTTCACACCGCTGATTGCGGAAAAGCCGGATCCACTGCCATCGGCCATCCGGCACGTGAGCACAAAGCCCAGGTCAGCCGAGCGATAGTAGGCGAACAAGCCCTTGGAGTTGGCCGTGGCGTTGGCCATGTCGTTCTTGGGCATGTAGCCCGCACCAACCACACCGCGCGCGGCGGCGAT
This sequence comes from Gemmatimonadaceae bacterium, assembly GCA_016742275.1. Taxonomy (GTDB): domain Bacteria; phylum Gemmatimonadota; class Gemmatimonadetes; order Gemmatimonadales; family Gemmatimonadaceae; genus Gemmatimonas. Next base: position 14,289 of record JACVCD010000004.1, on the reverse strand, counting down.
GTCGATGCTTTCCTTCACCATGCGGCCACGTTCTGCAGGACCGACGGCCACCATGTTGGGAAGCGCGGAGTCAACCGGGATGTACTCCTGCGCTCCAAGCAATTCCGGCAAGTTGTTCGAATCGTTGGCGGCCTTGGCGTCTTCAATCGCCTCGTTCACCATCGCACGCAATCCAGCATCCGAGATGTCGCGTGTGCTGGACGTGCCGACTTTCTGTCCGACTCGCACCGTGACATTCACGTTGAGGTCGAACTGCACGAGGTTGGTGGTGATGGACGAGTTCGCCCAACGAGTGCCAGACCGTTCGCCGCCGGAGAACTGCACTTCGACGGTGTCAGTCTTGGCCATGTCGATCACCTTGTCGGTGATGGCTTTGACCTGTTCGCGTGTGTACATGTGCTGAAAACGCGGGGAGGAGGGGAAATGCTGGGACCAACTGTTTCTGGAACTGCTGCTGGCGCAAGAAAATCAGCGCGCGCCACGCCGCCTACGTAGCCACCAATCCCCGCCGAGCGCGAGGGTTAAAGGCAAGATCCACCAGACAGAACGCATGGGATGCCACGGAGCCGGCCGGCGCGGGGAACCGAGGCGTGTCTCGAGGATCGCAGGGAGCGAATCTATCGCGCCGTGTGGGACGAGTTGACCACCGGAAGTGTTAGTCCAGGTGGCCAATTGTTCGTCAGGAGAATCGGGAACGGTGGCCACGACTGCCTGAGTGTCTGCTGTGGCAATCAGGGGGAGGACCGCAGTGTCCCCGCTCTGCGCAGCTTGCTGCGTAGCCTGAAGTCGCCACGTGCCGGCGTTGGGGACACGGACCTGTGTCAACCACGTGCCCTGCGTTGCGGTCGGGAACACAGCAACCGGCAGACCGGACGCGCTACTCGAATCACCCGCATCGCGGATGAGGGTAACCGCTGGCGGAGCAAGGGCCGCCGTCGGCCTGGCCGCAACAACCAGCGCCTCTGTGAGCGTCTGCGCTTTGCCGACGGCGGAGCCCAAGCGCGCGAAGCTAAATGCAGGATTAACGTCCTGCGCCGCCGACGCGAGAAGTTCGCGCCAGGTGGCGTCGAAGGTGGACTGCGCCGGATCGCGGAAACGCCAGGCATCGAACCCGCCGCTGGTCACGAGCAGACCTCGACCCACCGGCCGGGTCCACACCACGGGCGCACCGGAGGCAACGGCCAGTGTCGTCGCGTCAGCGGGCATCGTGACCGGTGTGGCGATGGTGCTGGCCGCGAGACGCAGAGAGTCACCGGTGCCACCGGGAGCACGGACGATGGCGTGCGGCGCGCTGGTGGGAGCCGAGGACAATGAACGCCATGCCGACACACCGAGCACTGTGTTCAGCGCACCAATGTTGGCCTGTGGCGGCAGGTGATCGGGCAGGATTACCACTGCACGTCCCCATTCCTCCATCAGGACCCGAAGTGCCGACACATCACGCGACGTGAGTCGCTCCGGGGCTCCGACCACGATGACGTGCGGAAGTGATGCGGCGTCCTGCGTGGCCTGAGTCAACAGTGTTTCGATCGAACGCGCAGACTGCGGCGTGGCTACGCTGATGTCCTTCGAGGTGACGATGCGACTGGAGACAACAAATCGGCTGTCGCGCTCGAGTGCGCGGCGCACGAACGTGGAAAGCCATGAAGGCCGCGCATCGTACACCAGGACTCGCCATGGTGACGTCGATATCTGGACCGGGAGCATGTATCGGAGCGTATCCGAACCGTCGACCACGGCGAGTTCGAGCGCGCGTGTTCCAACATGTACCGGCGTGAATGGCAGTGACACCACGGTGCGATGGTGTGGCGCCAGTGTGGCCTGCTGCTGGACCTGCAACTGTCCTTCGTCGCGAAGCGACAAGGTCACCGGAGAGGAAGACGCACCACTGTCGCGCGCGAGGCGAACGCGGATGCTCATCCGTGCATCGCGAACCCAGGATGTTGGTGCATCGATGGCTTCTACATGCACGCCGTTAACGGTTGCGCTTGATATGACATAGTGCGGAACCGTTGAATCTGTTGTCGGCGCGGTGAGCCATGCCGATCCGACCATCACCACCGCCTGCGCATTGGGCGACGGTCCGCGCACGACGGTGGCCGTACGCGAGAGTGCACGTTCTGTCTGAGCGATGAGCTTTTCATGCCGCACGCTATCTGCTGACAGTAGCGCGACGATAGGCGGAACCGCGCGCTGCACGGTAAACACCGGATCGATGATGGCGGCGACCACAATAAGCAGGGCGATGACGCGCAGTACGCGCTCGGCGTATTTCATCGCTGCACCGGCCTTTGCACTGGCTCTTGCGCTGGCTTTTGCAGCGAGGCATCGATTGCTCGCAACTCCGGAGAGCGAGTCGTCGCCTGTCCACCGGCGGTCAGGGATGCGAACCACTCCGACAGCAAGAGCGACGCACTGTCCATGGCAATCTGGTATTGACGCGTGCCGACACGATCGACATTGGCACGTTGCAACAAATCGGCAATGCGCTGTGTTCGCGCCGAGCCTGGTTCGAGCTGCAGCACACGGATAGCAAGGCTGCCAAGAGCGGGCGATCCGGTCTTGCGCGCGCTTAGGTCCTGCAGGATGGATCGTACGCCAAGGCGCCGCGTGTCGGGTTCTACCTGAGGGATCGCACGCGTCGCACGCGATACACTGTCGAGCGAGCCGGTGAGCCGGCGCGACAGATCGAGTTGTTCGCGCTGTGACAGTGCGCGCATGAGGAATCGCTGGCGAGCGAAGGCCTCCTGCAGATTCGCCAATGCCGTGCGTTCGTATCGCAAGGCATTGGTAAGGTCCGACTCGTTGAGCGCCAAGGCGGCGCGACTCATGGCGCGAATGGCGGTCATGAGCGCTGCGCGACCGCGATTGACCATGCGACCGTCGGCGAGGTCGCCTTCGCTTTCTGCTTCGTGCGACTCATCGAGATCCGCCATACCATCTTCGTCCACGACCAGTGCCTGCTCGAACTCGCCGCCGGTCATGAATACGAATTCGGCTCGCACGCGACGCTGTTCGTTACCCAATGCGCGCGACTGTTCGGATAGGTTCGTAGGCGACAGAGAGTTTCGCGCTGCGATCAGACGCTCAGTCTTGAGAATGACCATCTGTTGACTGACGGCATACCGATCCTCATCCGGATCCAAAGCAAACCCCGCCGCAGCTACACCACCGTCCGGCAGGCGCTCGGCGATATACGCGTCGGATTCGACCGGCTCCGCGCCAGGTCGACCATCGGTCACCCGTGCACGATACACGAGGAGGTCACCTGGTTCTCCGAGCAGCGAATCCAGTGGAAGCACCGCGCGCGCACTCCACCGGGTCGCGGCACTACGTTCGAGCTGTATCGGTGCCTGACCTTCCGTGAAGGTGAAGCGCTCTCCGGCACCGGACACCTTCGTGTAGAGCAGCGACAGGGAACGAAGTGCCAGATCGTCTGTGGCTTCGACCGTAACGGATAGGGAGCGGCGCGCGCTGTCGACGATGAGATCGCGTCCAGGCTGTACGACACGCGCCGAGGGTGCGGCGTCGTGTTGTGCCAAGATACCCAACGTGCGCGACACGCGCGCGCGAGTTGTATCCTCCGCGCGAGCGGTCACGGCGAGGAATCCGTCTCGCGTAATGGTGCCTTTCCAGACGAAGTCGCCACTGGCCGGTCGGCGAACTATCACCTCGCCACTGTCGGTCGTCACGGTGAGCGAAGTACCCGTTGAAGCAACCGTTACTTCAATGGTGCTGCCTTCCAACGCTTCGAGTCTTGTCGGGTTCCTAAGGCGGCGTGAAGCACGGCCGGCGTACGCTGGTTCAACGACAGACACATCGATGCGCGAGATGTCGACCGTGCCCGCTACACCTGCGATCGACTGACGCACCGCACGATCCACCACTCCGGTCGGAATACGCGTTACCAGCCACGCGGTGATGAGCCACGCAGCACTGGCCAACGCGAGTCGCTGCCAGTATGGCGCGAGCGGCAACAGTGCTGCAGCGTTGACTGTGGATGCCACCTGCGCTGCGCGCTCTCGTACCAGCTGATGGGTGGCGTGGTTGTCGCCGGAAGAAGAAGCGTTCGAGCTCTCTAACTCCCAGGCGGTGAAGAGCAAATTGCGCGAGCGGGGCAGCAGCTGTTCGAGCAGCGAGATGATCGCAGTGTGCGACCGGCGTGCACGCCGCAGACCGACAAACAGTGCGCCTGCAATGCCCGCCAGCAGCACGGCGCGAATTCCGTGAGTGGCAAGGCGCTGCGCGGTCGGTGTGGTGCCATCGAGCGGCACGTACACCAGAGGCACAAGCTCAAGCAGTGCCGCGAAAGCCAATCCAATGGTCGCGCCGATCAGCGCATGACGCCGCGTCAGCTGTCTGGCGACAGACTCTATGGCGCGAGTGACCGGTGACGTTGTCACGACGGCTCCGTCGCCTGCAGCGTACTACGCGCTGGACGTCTGGAACGAACGAAGTGCTCAAGCGCCAGCAACGCCAGCACCATCAGCCAGAAAATGCGGGAAAGCGTTGGCTGCGAATGCAGGTCCACCGCGTTGCCGTTTCCAATAGGAAGCCCGGACGGCAATGTGCTCCAGCGCCGCAGGGTTGTGGTGTCAACTAGAGCCGCACCCTGCGGTGCGACTCGATCGCGAGCCTCTTGCCTGGCGTGTGACGATGCGGCCAACAGAAGAGCCACTGCGATGTTTGGTCGTTCAGCTACATGCGATAGCGCAACGGCGTGTGATCCCCGGACGATTCCGCTGACGGCTGTTTGCCCATTGGCCGTGAACTGCAACGGTGTCACAGGCGCGGCAGGGGCAAAGTGCGCACTGTCCGATGTCGCTGACATCAGAGTGGCAAGTGCTTCACTCTGAGCAACCCCCTGCAATCGTGCCCACGCCGCAGTGGCTTGATTGTTGGCAGTTGTCTGTTGCAGATAGACAGCACGAGCCGCGGCGTTTGTGCTTGTCACCACGGTGGTCCGGTTTACGGCAGTATCTGCAGAGGCTGTCCGCGAAACCCGCACGAGATCGCCACCTGCGTCAGCGACGGTGCGAACCACGCGCTCCGCGTTCGCCGAATCGAGGGCCGTCACCCAGTTGATGGTGTCGCGACTGGTCGACTGACTCACCTGCGGCACACGCGCAGTATGCGATTCGAGTGTCAATCGCACATCGGCCGGTAGTGCGGCAATATCGACACTGTCCAACGAAAATGCCGGGAATGCCGACCGTATCGTGATCGCGCGCGGCGCGGCCTGCGTGCGCAATGAGGCGACAGCCTCTTGCAGCGCGTGGCGTAGCTCGGTGGCTGAGCGGCGCAGCACACGTGCGCCTGTCGTATCGATTGGCGCGGACACCGTAGTAGTATCCAGGATAGTCACGCTGGATACGTCGGGCGCCGAGTCGGCGTCGGAATTCTTGGGGATCGCTGAAATTGGCTGCGCCAGTGCCGCAACCGCGGCGATCACTATCGCACAACGAATCAGCAGCAGCCACCAGTCCGACAGACGTGCGCGGCGCGTTGGTCTTAGTGGAGACGCTTTGAGAAAACGCAGCGATGGGAATACATCGCTGCGCGGTGGCTGCCGACTCAACAGGTGAATGAGCACCGGCACGGCGAGCAGTACGAGCCCACTCCATGCGAGGGGATTCAGCCACAGCACGTCAGGCACGCACCGCGGCGTGCTCGCCGCGTCCGCCATTCATGCGTCGCACCAGGTAGTCGCGCAGCGTGCGTTCGGGCGGCTGATCACAGTCGAATCGTGCGTAGTCCACACCCTCCTGCCAGGCAAACTGCTGCCAGTGAGCCAGAAACTCGGCGTGGGCTGCCGTGTAGGTCTCGCGCATCTGTGCGGGATCGATCAGAGCCTTGGCTCCGCTCTCGAGATCCTGCAGTTCAATTTGCTGTGGATAGGCAAGATCGCGCTCGGCAGCGGCCACAAGCTGGAGCATCGCCACGTCGTGCCCGTGCTGCACGACATGCCGCAGCTCACGCTGGGTTGCCGTCTCCTGATCGTAGAAATCCGAAAGCACCATCACCAGTCCACGCCGCTGCAGCAACTCGGCCGCGCGTCCGATGGCCAGCGGAGGATCCCAGACACCACCAGCCTGCAGTGCATCAAGCTGCGAAAGCAGCGCGCGCAGATGCACGCGTCCACTGCGCGCCGGCAGATAGTGCAAGCGCGGTTCTCCTTCGCGGGCACCAGCGGCCAGACTCATGAAACCCACCGCATTGCCTTGCTCGATCGCGAGATACGCGAGCGCTGCTGCCAGTACGATGGCATAACGCAGTTTTGAATCAGGTGCACGCGGCGGAAAGTCCATCGACGCACTGGTGTCGATGACCAGCATGACCCCGACATTGGTGGACTCGCGGAACTGCCTGGTATACAGACGATCGCTGCGCGCGAACACTTTCCAATCGAGGTGCTTGAGATCGTCGCCGATGCGATACGGACGATGCTGGTGGAACTCGGCGCCTGCTCCCTGAAACGGACTCCGATGCCCACCGACGCGCAGTCCTTCCACCACCACTCGAGCGGCCAGCTCGAGATCATCGATGGCGGTGACCAAAGTAGGAGGCAGAGCTCCTGGCGCGTTTCGATCCATGCCGAACGTGTGACTCAGGCGCGAACGGCGTCGAGCAACATGCCGATCACACGATCGGGAGAAATGCCCTCAGCTTCGGCGCGGAAATTGACAAGCAAGCGATGCCGCAGCACCGGCAGTGCAACGGTTCTGATGTCGTCGAGTGAAGGAACCGTGCGACCATCCATGAGCGCCGTAGCCTTGGCACCAAGGAGAAGCGCCTGTCCCGCACGCGGGCCAGCGCCCCATCGCACCCATGCACGCACATCTGCCGGACAACTGGAATCACCCGGCCGTGTGGCACGCACGAGTCGGAGCGCATAGTCGACCACATTGCTGGCGGCTGGTAGGGCACGCACCAGGTGACGGGCGGCTTCGAGTTCTTCGCCCGTTGCCACTGGCGTCACCTGATTGACGACTGCGGCCGTGGTATCGGAAAGAATGCGCCGCTCCTCTTCGATATCCGGATAGTCGATCACCACATTGAACATGAAGCGATCGAGCTGCGCTTCCGGCAATGGATGCGTGCCTTCCTGTTCGATGGGATTCTCGGTGGCCAGCACAAACAACGGGCGGTGCAGGGGATGCCGTACGCCGCCGATCGTGACCTGATACTCCTGCATCGCTTCGAGTAGCGCCGACTGCGTGCGGGGCGGCGTGCGATTGATTTCATCGGCCAGGATCACATTTGCGAACACCGGACCGGGAATGAAGCGCACCTGCCGGGTACCCGTCGTGGGATCTTCTTCAATCACTTCCGTACCGACGATGTCGGACGGCATGAGGTCAGGCGTGAATTGAATGCGGCTGAACTTGAGGTGCACGGCATCTGCCAATGTCTTGATCAGCAGGGTCTTGGCCAGACCGGGTACACCGCGCAGGAGGCAGTGCCCTCCAGCGAGCAGACAGGTCAGCACCTCGCGCCGGACCTGCTGCTGGCCAATGATCACCTGCCCGATTTCCTTATCGAGTCGGTTGGCGAGCGCGACGGCCGCCTCGAATTGTGCGTTCGGAACGTTCATGGATTCGGCAAGACGTTGACGAGTCGCATAGGGCGACGTGCGGAATCTACGCTCGCGCGCGAATCCTCGTTGAGAGCGGCTCGCGAGGTGCCATGTACGGCATATCAGGACGCCACCACGTCCGGCACTCGATGGAGGGATAGTTTATGAGACATGACCACGACACCGTACTCCCTCGCGTCACTGACGCTGGTCCTTGGTGCTCCCGTGCCCGGCACGCAGGAGGCACAGGACTTCGCTGATTTCCAGTCGCGCGCTGCGAGCGGTGAATCGGTCACCGACCATGTATGGGCGCGGCACGAGCACGCTGCGCTCGATGCGCTGACACTGCGCGCGGGGCCGCTGGGTACGCACACGCTGCTGGAGACCATGATCGGGAGCATCCTGCCGATCGAAGTCATCGTGGCTGATGTCGACCGTCAGTGGGTGCGTCACGCCGATGGCGATCTGTATGTCGCGCTCACGATCGTGTCGGAGGACGTGCGCCCACGCGCCGCCGCCAACACCCTGCATGATCCATCGCTGGTGACGGCACTGAATGCGGTAGCCGATTCGCTCGCCGCGCTCGACGGGAGACAGTGGCTGGACTGGAGTGCCAAACGATGGCATGACGAGGAGTTGCCCGAGCACTCCGCTCGCGCTGTCGCGCTGATTCAGTCCATGGCCCAGTATGTCCTGGGTGATTCAACGTCCGTGAGATCCGAGGCGCAGGCCGATGATGCCGAAGTGGATCTGCTATCCGAACTTCGGCGAGCCATTCAGTACGGACGTGCGTGTGCGGCCGATGATGGTTCCGCGTTGGCTCGTGAGCTCCGTGCGCTGCGGCATGTGGATCCACTCCGGCACGAGTGGGAGCGCGTGTTGATGGACGCATTCCATTTGGGTGCGCTGGACACGGCCGCTATGCCGGAGCGTCTGTCAGGTGCGGCGTCGGCATTGCCGTGGCTCTATGTCGGGAAAGAACGAACGGATCGACTGAAAGCCGATCCGTTGATCACTCCACGATTCCGGCGAGAGTTGCTGGCCCGAGCCTTCATGACCGCCTACGCACTCGACCGTCTCGCACCACAATCTTCAGCGCTGCTGGCGGCAACGATCGCCACCTGAAATTCCGTCTGACTAGCGGTTGCTCGGAGGAATATTGACACGCTCTCCGGCGATCCACACGGAGTGCTGTTTGCGGATGTTGCGAATGTCGGTGAGTGGTGATGCATCGAGTACAAGGAAATCGGCCCACTTGCCCGGCTCGAGTGTGCCGAGCTCGCGGTCGATTTGCATGCATTGCGCTGCTACCTGCGTTGCCGACCGCAGCACGTCGGTGGTGGACAAGCCTGCGTCCACCATGAGTTCGAGCTCCATGAGTTCGAAGTAGCCCTGGAACCGACCAAGCGGACCAGTGTCGGTGCCCATGGCAATGGGCACACCAGCCGCCGCAAGTCGCTTGAGATTGCGCATCGCTACGGGCATCTGGGCCTTGTACTTCTGTGCCGATGTGCTGGTGCGGGTGGCTTCCTGCCGGGCCGGCTGCGAGACGGTGTTCATCCATTCGCGGTTGGCGTGTGCGAGGAAGAACGGATCCTTGAAGAACTCCGGGGTCTGTTCATACACATAGGTCGAGACTTCGCGCATCAGCGTCGGCGAGTAGCACACCTTGGAATCGCGCACTCGCTGCACAAATGCGTCGTCTACTTCCTGATCCCTGACACTGTGGGCGATGAAGTCGGCCTTGGCGTCGAGCAAGGACAGCGCGTCGTCGCGGTAGTACAGATGCACCGCGACACGCAGCCCCTGGCGATGTGCGGCCTCGATGACGGCACGATATACCTCAGGGGTCATCTTTCGCGCGGTGCCGAGATTGTCGTCAACACGAATCTTGGCAATGTCCACGCCACGGCTGGCGAGCGAAGTGACCTGAGTGACTGCCTCAGTCGGTGAGCCCGGATTGAGCACAGGACCGGCTACAAAAACGCGCGCGTGACGCGGTGCGATGCTGCGTTGCGCCGCACGAGCGGCAAACACTTCAGGTGTTTCATCGCCCAGCGAATACACGGTTGTCACACCGTAGGCGGCATAGGTCGCGAGATTGTCGGTACTGCTGGCGTGGCCGTGTGCGTTGATGAGACCCGGCATCACGAACTTTCCACGCAGCGACTCACGTCTCGCGTCGCTCGGGATACGCACGGAGCTTTCCGGACCAGCAGCCACGACACGCCCGTCGCGGACGAGCAGCACGGCATTGTTGATAGGTGCTCGCGCGGTGCCATCGAACAGGGTGACGCCGGTAAATGCGCGCGTAACGGATGCTGACTGCGCGTGTGCCTGCGAGCCGACTGCGGCCAAGGTCGTGACAGCAGCGGCCACAGCGACCGCAGTCACGGCACACCTTTGGCGAAGAGCAATCCGCATGATAGTCGAGCCTAGGGAGAGGTAGGGGAATCGGTTCGAACGCGGAGCACGGCTCCAGGGGACAGCGCGCTCCAGCGAGTGCCCACGAATTTTCTCAGTGTGCCAGCGAATGCGGAACCATCGATTGCCCGCACGATGCGCAGGGGCTGCGATGGTCTACGAAAAAAGTCTTCCCAGTGCGCCAGCAGTACATGATCCGGTTGCAGCGTGGCCAGTAGTACGTCCGGGTAGCCCGCTGCATTGTCATGGTTGGCTGGGATGACCATTGCCACCGTTGTTCGAGCCCGTGGCATGGCCTGCATCACAGCTACGGCGCGTAACATGTCCTCACGTGGCGCGGCGGAATCATGCAGAAAAATCCGCAGCACCACATTGCCCTGATGATCGTGGATATCCAGGACCCAGGCGAGGACGGTTCCCATTTGCCACCCACGTGCACTTGCCGGCAATGTCTCGCGCGCCGTGGTTTGATGTGCATCGGCAATCGTATAGCGTACGCCGAAGTCCCAGATATTCGGGGCGTGTGACCATGCCACCGCGCGTGCGGTCACGTTGGGGCTGATGCGAATAGGTGCACCAGGATGCTGTGCGGAGCGCGACATGCGATCTTCGACGGATTCCGTCGGCAGCGTGGCGCGCACCGGATGCAGCAAGTGCTGCACCGTGGTACTACCGTACACTCGTGCGGATGGAAGCCATGGCGCGAGCGTTGGCAGGTCCATCAGATGGTCGTAGTGCCCATGGCCAACCAGCACAGCACGCACTCGTGACAACCGGGCCGAATCGGCGTGGGCCAGTCGCCTGACGGAATTCAGCACTCGTGACCGATTGCTGCGCACACCGACGATGTAGTCAAGCAGCGCGACGCGCAGCGCTCCAGGATTGCTGTACGCTGGCGGTGTCATCACGAGCTGTGTGGTGTCGCGCCACGGCACGATAAGAAAGCCGCCAACACCCATAGCGACGATGTCCACCGAGTCGGTGCACACCGCAGCGCAGAAGCTGGCCGTACGTACATGTCCTGCCAGCTCCGGATGGAACGGCTCCACAGGACCGGGGCGCAGCAAACGGCATCCCGAAAACATGGGAAGCATCGCGATTGCGCTGAGAGCTGCGAGGAGGACACGCATACTCCGAAGCTACCGATTTCGCATCCAGTTTGCGTCTACATTCCAACCATGCCGACAATCTCTGCGACCACGCTGGCCATGGCGCTCATTCTGGGCGCTGGCACACTCATCGCCATTCAGGGGCCGATCAATGCCACGCTCATGCGTGCCGTTGGATCCTCGGTGAACGCAGCCCTGATCTCGTTTCTGGTGGGTACGCTGGCATTGATTGTCGTTGCCATGTGGCAGCGCACGGCAGCGGATGGTGCACTGGTTCGTGCACTCCCGTGGTGGGCGTGGGTGGGTGGACTCTGCGGCGCCGTATTTGTGGCAGTAGCCGCGTACGCCGCGCCACGCATCGGCGTGGCGAACATGCTGACTCTAAGTGTCGCCGGACAGCTGATCACGGCCATTGTTCTCGATCATCGCGGTGCGTTTGGTGTGCCTCAACAATCGGTCAGTGGTGGTCGCATTGTCGGCATTCTGCTTGTCGTGGTGGGCGCAGTGCTTGTACGCCGTCACTGAGTGCTCCACTGACTTTGGCATGGCGTAAAACACATCACGCCCCGGGGGATCTGGTCCCCGGAGCGTGGTGTCATCGCTGTGCCCTGCATGACGCGACGCAGCCGTCGCTGATCCGCGTCATCTCATCGATTACATGATGATCACGGCGATGTTGTCGCCATCCTTGAGACGCATGGCCTTGGTGCTGACTTGCTGCGCACCCTGCGGGCGGGCAAACACGCGAATCTCGCCCTTGTTGCGCGTCAGCGCAGCAGGAAGTGCCAGCGTGGCCTGATCGTTGGCCGCCACTTCGCCCAGGCGCACGAATACGAGACCCTGTTCAGCAAACACCGTCACGGGGCGCGTGCGCTCGTTGTCGACCGTTACCGTGGCAGCGGTGCCCACACCCTTCGGGAGCGTGATCACGAGGCTGTCATTGCGCGGCAGGCCCTTGGCGGGCGGCACGAGCAGACCCAAACGCGCATCCGTTACGGGCAGGGAGTAGCGGGCAACGAGATTGCCCTCGCCCTCTGCCTTGGCGAACAGCTTGAGGTTCTTCTGACCGGTCAACGCCCAGGTCGGCAGTTCCAACGTGGACGTGCTGTTGGCGTCAACAGTACCGAGCGCGCGTTCAACGCGATCCGCTTCGACGAACAACGTCACGGCCGTGTGGCGATCGTTCTGCACCGTAATGGCCTTTAGCGAATCACCAACCACCTTGGCAGCCGGCAGGCGCGTTGGCGGCTGAGTCTGCGCGCTGGCAATCGTCGCGCTGCTTACCAAAGCAACAGCTGCAGTCGCAGCAAGAATCGTGGTATATCGACGCATGGGGAATCCTCGGAAAACGTGGAACCTGCGATATGTGAATGCAGCGCATCATGCGCCGAAAGGCGTAGGCCAGCTGGCGTGAACCAAATGGTGTGATGACTTCGCTCGACGTCTTCGTCTGACGCTGCTGCCTCAATAAATGACGACATGGTATTAGCCACGCCGTCGGGAAATCCCGCGAAGCCCCGCGGGATTTCCCCTATGATTAGTCACCCAAGGGGGCCGTTTGTTCGCTGCGGTGTGAAACGAAATGGCGACATGTGAAACGCTTCTGGGCGGGACCAGAGGTGTCACAATAGTGCTCGGCGCTGGCGCGCTCAGATCCGCGCGTTCAATCCAATGGCGCTGACGTACTGCCAGCTGATGAGCGTCAGGGACATCTGCACGACGACACTCACGTCGCGAACGGGCGTTGAGCCCATTTGGTGTGACCAGCGGCGAAATACGGGGACCAAACGGAAACCCTGATCAGCGTAGTGGCGTAGATTGCACGCATGACCCCCGTCCAATGCGGGGCCTCCTTGCTCTCCTTTATCCCAACGCACATGCGCCTCGTTTCCCGCGCCGCGGTGATGCTCACCGTGGCTGCCGGTCTCTCGGCCTGCGCCGGTGGCCCCAAGGCCACGCCGGCAGCCTCTCCGGCGTCTGATCCGCGCAACAATCTGAAGGCGGGGTTGTTCGACGCCGCCGAGTATCAGTCCAACCTCAAGGTGCTGGCCAAGGCCGTGTCGCCCAAGGGCTTCCTTGGTCAGACCAACTCGGACCTCGCGTTCACCGGCAACTACGTCATTCAGGGCAACTACAACGGCCCAGTGGTGTGGGACATTTCAAATCCGTCGAACCCGCAGCTCGTGGTGGCCTATGAGTGCCCCGCGTCGCAGAACGACGTGTCGGTCTACAAGAATCTGATGTTCATGTCGGCCGAAGCACTCAATGGCCGCATCGACTGCAAGCCGGGCGGTACCCCTGGCGCAGTGAGCAAGGACCGCATGCGCGGCGTACGCATCTTCGACATCAGCAACATCAAGGAACCCAAGCTAGTCGCCAACGTGCAGACGTGCCGTGGTTCGCATACGCACACGGTGCTCGAAGATCCGAAGGACAAGGAAAACATCTACATCTACATCTCCGGTTCGAGCGGCATCCGTCCGGCTGGCGAACTCCCCGAGTGCCGCAACGTCGCATCGAACGACACGGGTTCCTCGCGCCTGCGCATCGAGATCATCAAGGTGCCGTTGGCTGATCCGAGCAAGGCTGCCGTGGTTGGTCGTGCGAACATCTTCGCTGGTCTCGGCGCATCACACAGCCACGGTGCTTCGGATGCCGACAAGGCTGAAATTGCGAAGATCAAGGCCACGGGTGCGTTCATGCACTTCATCCCGGCGATGAACGAGGAGATTCAGGTTCCCACGCAGTTCGTGAAGCCGGTGCTCGACAGCCTCATGAAGGCGCGTGGTGCAACGACGAACAACGCCGCCGACAGTGCCGCTGCACGTCCGATCGTGAAGGCCAACGTCGACAAGCTCCTGGCCGCTCAGGGCATGGACAAGCCGCCCGCCAAGTCGGAAGCCATCAGCGAAAACTCGCAGTGCCACGACATCACGGTGTATCCGTCGCTGGGTTTGGCCGGCGGCGCGTGTGAAGGTCACGGCATTCTCCTCGACATCAGCAATCCGGTCGCCCCGGTACGTCTCGATGCCGTGGCTGACTCGAACTTCGCTTACTGGCACTCGGCCACGTTCAACAACGATGGCACGCAGATGCTGTTCAGCGACGAGTGGGGCGGTGGTGGCGCGCCCAAGTGCCGCGCTGGCGACAAGCCGGAGTGGGGCGCGAATGCGATCTTCG